>NZ_JAWLRZ010000009.1:87188-304406 GCF_033142425.1 Rhodococcus sp. IEGM 1366 | reverse complement strand
GTACAACCTCGTGTCACTCACCCTCGCAGGTGGGAGTCGGTGTCCGTGTCGCTCTGACCTGGAATAAGTTACGCGAAAATCAACACAACACCAAATCGCCTGGTCACAGCGCTGCGAATAGTTAACAGAGGGAAATACTCAGCAAGATCCCCGCTCCCCCGATGATTTTCTGCGTCTCGGATGGTCTGCATCTGTGAAAGGAACCAAACAACAGCGGTTCCACCCGACAGCAAGGAGTACCTGATGTCCCGACTGCTCTTCGTCAACATGCCTGTGAAGGATGTTTCCGCCACCCGCTCTTTCTTTGCCGGGCTCGGCTTCGAGTTCAACGACATGTTCAGTGACGAGAACACTGTGTCGATGATCGTCAGCGATGCGGCGACTGTCATGTTCCTGAACGAGCCCCGATTCGGCGACTTCATCGCGGACGACATCTGTGACACGTCGAAAGCCCGCGAAGCCCTCATGTGCATCTCTGCAGAGAGCAGAGAAGAGGTGGACAGCTTTGTCGATGCAGCCATCGCGGCCGGCGGCACCAAGTGGATGGAGCCTCAGGATCACGGCTTCATGTACGGACGTGCATTCCGCGACCTCGACAATCACGTCTGGGAGGTCATGTGGATGGACCCGGCTGCGGCAAATCCCCAGTAGTGGCGAATCCGCAGTAAGACTGCAACCGTCAGGGGTTGTGCGCGGGTTTCGCGTGCAACCCCTGATTTATTACAGCTCGGCTGGTAGACCGAACCTGGGAAACAGGCTGAGATCGAAGAAGCAGGTCACATGCGATATCCCCGACTCGGTGACGTCGAGAACATGCAGCTGGAAGGCATGGTGAATGCCGTCCTCCTGACGCATGTAGAGCCCGAACGCCGGCTGACCGTTGGCCGATGTAGGTAGTAGACGCATTGCCCCTGGCCCGTCGGCCGGGCATTTGTCCCCGATGAGCTGGCCGATCGCCTCGGGGCCGCGGTACCAACCCTCGAACGGCGGCATTTCCCAGACCGCGTCGCGCGTGAACAGCGCGACGATGGCGTCGACGTCGTAGCTCTCGAAGCTACGGACGTATTCACGCAGCAATGTTCGCGCTTCCCCGGAACTGGGTTCGATGAGAGTGTCTTCGGTAGGCGCGATATTGCTGATCTGTGCGCGCGCTCGTTGTAGAACGCTGTTGACCGCGGTCGTGGTGGTATCGAGGGCTTCGGCTACCTCTGCCGCTTTCCACTGCAACACGTCGCGCAACACCAATACCGCTCGCTGCCTCGGAGAGAGATGCTGCAGCGCCGCGATCAATGCCAACCGCACCGAATCTCGCTGCACCACCATGACGGCCGGATCGTTCACATCACCCAGCGACGAGTCGGCGATAGGTTCGAGCCAGGCGATCTCATTGCGCTCGATCAACTCGTCGGATGGATCCGAACTGGGCGCACCCAACCCTGTCGGAAGTGGTCGCTTGGCGCGCCCTTCCAAGGCGGTCAAACACGTATTCGTCGCGATACGATAAAGCCAGGTTCGAAACGACGATTGGCCGCGGAAACCGTCGAACCCCCGCCACGCGCGGATGAATGTTTCCTGGACCTGGTCCTCAGCATCATGGATGGAACCCATCATGCGATAGCAGTGCGCCAGAAGCTCTCGCCGATACGGATCGGCAAGTGTCAGAAAATCGCTGTCCAACGCCTGATCGACTGTCATTTCCTCAGACTAGTTGCCAAAGCCGAGATACACAGGAGGACTCGAGGCAACAACACATGTCATTTCCTGCCCCACAAACGAGAGGTTCCTATGCACGACACCACATCGATCAGCCGCACTTTCGACGCTATCGCTCTCAAAGAGATGGACCCAGCACTCCTTGCGCTCGCAGTCTTGGAGGCAGCGGAGCGGGCGTCCATTTCCGTCGAAGCCTTGCAGCAAGCGATGAATGTAGCCGCGCTCGCTCACATCGACCAGAACCGCAAGAACGGAATCAAAAACCCGGAGGACCCCTATATCGTCCACCCGTTGCGCAATGTTCTCAGGCTCCTCCGATACGGATGCGTCGATGCCGACGTTCTGGCGGCCACGGCTCTCCACGACACGGTGGAAGATCAACCCCGCGCCGTTATCGAACTGTTGTCCGGCCACCCGACCTCCGAAGAGGACAAATCCTTACTCCAACAGTTAGCGTCACAGGCCATTTCGAATACCTTCGGCAGTCGAGTAGCGAATATCGTTGCAGCCGTTACTAATCCGATCAACGACAGTCAAGATGGAAATACTGTCAGTTATCAGGATCATGTCGTGGCGGCAATTGAAGATCCCGCCGTATTTCTCGTCAAATTCAGCGATTTCGTCGACAACGCGGGCAGCGTGAAGCATCTCGGCGAGCCGACGCGAACAAGGCTGTCCGCCAAGTACGCCCCCCTGGTCCGGTATTTCCGCACGGGGGCAAGCACACTCGGTAACCAGTTGAATCTTCCCCAGTCCGGACTTGACGACATCACTCACCATCTCGACGAACTGGAGGCTCGACTTCCGGTTGAGAGCTCAGATCCCCGCGAGCCCGAAAGCACTTCTACAGCAACGTAACTGGCAGTCATCGCAGTGAGGCCTGGGTTGAACCCTTGCCGCGAGTCACTCGGGGCCGCGCCGGGGTAGATCCGATTAAACCTGTGAGACGCAATTTCCTTGCTCTGCATTTGCGTGGCGTTAACGTACTCGCCAGTAGTACCGACGGGTAACACTGGCCAGTAGCATAGGGCAAATTCAAAACTACTGCGCCAGAATCGAATTTGTTACCCACGAGTATTCATTTTCGGCCCCGACTCGGCACTCCGTGATCCGCATCACAACGCCGAAAGTGTCTGTGGCACAGCCAATTAAACGATAAGCGTTACCGCAGTTCACGTTGACTAATATTCTTGAATTCGCCCAGGTGACATGTGGGCGCACATACTGCATCCTTAGATAAACCAGGGACTCCCTGGAGGCAGAAACACTATGTTGCTATTTCGTGATTGGAGCGGTTCTGAGTCCATGCCACAGGCGTGACGCGTGCACTCGGCGTCACCGGACTCACGAACCCACATGGCAAACACCTGCAGATGCGTATCCGGGGGCTAGCAATTCGCATCACCGCAGTTTTTGTCACAGCAGCAGTGCCCACAACCCGGAGCAAGTCAAAACCACAGCATGACGGTATGTGACGCACGATCAGCCCATATCGCGTCGTACGCGACGTATGAATCTCATCAAGGACGGTGGCAGTGACAATGTTCAAACGAATCGCAGTGGTCAATCGAGGTGAGGCCGCAGTCCGCCTGATCAGGGCAGTACGCGAACTGAATGCTGAACACGACTACGGCATTCGCGTCATTGCACTGCACACAGAGGCCGAGCGTCGGGCCATGTTCGTTCGCCAGGCAGACGAGGGCGTAACGCTGCGCAGCACCGGGACCGGCAGCCCGTATCTCGACTACGTCGAACTCGAACGGGCGTTGCTGGCAGCCAAGGCCGACGCAGTCTGGGTCGGCTGGGGCTTTGTCGCCGAAGACCCGGCCTTCGCGGAGATCGTGGCAAAACTTGGCATCACGTTCATCGGCCCCAGTGCCGACGCCATGCGACTGCTCGGTGACAAGGTTGCCGCAAAGATCCTCGCTGAGAAGGTCGGCGTCCCCGTCGCGCCGTGGAGCGGTGGACCAGTCGACACGCGCGCCGACGCTCGTCGCCACGCACAGGCCATCGGCTACCCGCTGATCATCAAGGCTCGCAGTGGCGGTGGTGGACGTGGAATCCGCAAGGTCTGGGCCGAGGACGAACTCGAAGTTGCGCTCGAGCGCACCCAGGGTGAAGCCGAGCGTTCATTCGGCGATCCCGTCGTCTTCCTCGAACGCCTGGTCACCGACGCCCGCCACGTCGAGGTGCAGATCATCGCCGACAACCACGGCAATGTCTGGGCCCCCGGCGTCCGCGACTGCTCGATTCAGCGTCGCAACCAGAAGGTCATCGAGGAATCCGCCTCCCCCGTCCTGACCGAAGAGCAGTCGAACCACCTCAAAGAGGTGTCGGCAGAACTCGTCAAGGCCGCGGGATACCAGGGCGCAGGCACAGTCGAGTACCTCTATCAGCCCGAGAACAAGCTGTTCACGTTCCTCGAGGTCAACACGCGCCTGCAGGTCGAGCACCCCATCACCGAGGTCACCACGGGCATCGACCTGGTCAAGCTGCAGATCCTTGTTGCCAGCGGTGAGGAATTGGTCGGCGATTGCCCTCCCGCATTCGGTCACGCCGTCGAGGCTCGTCTCAACGCCGAAGACGCCGACAACGATTTTGCGCCGGCACCCGGCACCGTCCAGTTGCTGAAGTTCCCCCTCGGCTCGGGTATCCGCGTCGACACCGGAATCGCAGCCGGCGACGTCATTCCGCCCGACTACGACTCGATGGTCGCCAAGGTCATCGCCTGGGGACGCACCCGTCCGGAAGCCCTAGCACGCCTGCGCACGGCGTTGCGGGAAACCACCGTCGTACTCGACGGCGGCACCACTACCAAGTCGTTCCTCCTCGATCTTCTCGATCGTGACGAGGTCATCTCGGCGTCCGCCGACACCGGTTGGCTGGACCGCACCGGCGCTCTGGATTCCACGACGCGTCGCGCCGACGTCGCGCTTGTCGCCACCGCGATCGACGCCTACGACGCCGAGGAATCGCTAGAGCGCGCAGCATTCCTCGCGTCCGCCCGTGGTGGCCGTCCCCGCGCCAACCACGCGATCGGCCGCACGGTCGAGCTGAATTACCAGGGTCAGGCGTACAAGCTGACCGTCGGCCGTACCGGTCCGCACAGCTATCGCGTCGACGGCGATGCCGGTGATGTCGAGGTGGACGTCGATCGGCTCGGCGACTTCGAGTCACGCCTGGTCATCGGTGATCGACGTTTCCACATTGTCTCCGTCGCAAGCCCGTCGCGCTACCTCGTCGAGGTCGACGGCATCAGCCACCAGATCAGCCAGGACGACGCCGGTGTTGTCCGCGCGCCCGCTCCCGCTGTGGTTGTCGCAGTGCCGGTTTCCGTCGGTGACGACGTCGAAGCCGGTTCTACCCTTGTGGTTCTCGAATCCATGAAGATGGAAACCGCGGTTCGCGCGCCGTATGCCGGAAAGGTCCGCGAGGTCCTTGCGACGGTCAACTCGCAGGTCGACGCGGGAGCACCGCTGCTGCGTGTCGATCAGGTAGGCGACGAAGCTGTCACCGAGAAGGCTCCGCGCGTCGAATTCGATCTGTCCGCTTCGACTTCCGGTTCGGACACCCGCTCCGACGCTCTGGCCCAGCTCGAAGCTCTGACCGCGATGATCAGCGGTTACGACGTCAGCGGCAAGCATGCAAATGCGGTTCTCGCCGAGTACGACGCACTGCGCAGCGCTCTCGAGTCGGAAGATCGCGAACTGGTGCAGGCGGAACTTGCCGTTCTGACCACGTTCGCCGATATCTGCGAGCTCTCCCGCAACAAGCCCACGTCAGGCGAGACGGAGAAGGACGAGTCCGTCCACAGCCCGCGCGAGCATTTCCACACGTTCCTGCATTCGCTGGACGTCGAACGTGAGGGCGTCCCGGCGTCGTTCCGCACTCGCCTCGAGCGCGCCCTGCGCCACTACGACGTCACCGATCTCGACGATCGTGTCGCCGTCGAGGAAGCTGTCTACAGACTCTTCCTCGCGTTGCAGCGCATGGAAGCCCAGATCCCGGTCATCGCAGCACTTCTCGAAGGCTGGCTCGCAGGCGACAAGGCACCCGGTTGCTCGGCGCAGGAACTGAACGAGGTCCTCGACCGGCTGATCGTGGCAACGCAGGTGCGCTTCCCGGTTATCGGTGACGTCGCCCGCAACCTTCGATTCCGGTTCTTCGACGAGCCGCGCATCCGCAAGGTTCGCGAAGACGTGTACGACGGTGTGCGAGGAAACATCGCGTACCTCGAAGAGCAGCCGGACGCTGCAGACCGCGCCAAGCGGATCGCCAATCTCGTGGCAACGCCGGAACCGCTGCTCGATCTCTTGGGCCGCAAGATCGGTCTGGGTAGCCGTGACGGCGGACCGTTGGTCGAGGTCATCACGCGCCGCTACTACAAGATTCACTCCTTCGAGGACGTGCGGGCATTCGAGCATGTCGACCGCCGCTTTGTCACCGGCAACTTCGACCTCAAGGGTGACGGCCTCCATCTGGTCTCGACCGTGGCCGAATTCGACGCTCTCGGAACCGCTCTCGACGACGTCACCACGATCGCGCAGGACGCCCCGGCCGGTCGCGGTCTGGTGATCGACATCTACCTCGACTGGCCGAATCAGCCGGCCGACGGTGACACTCTTGTCGAGACACTCCGAACTGCGCTCTCTCGCAACGAGACCGTCAACCGCTCACGCCGCGTGACGGTCATCGTCTGCAACCCGAACGGTGATCCGGTCCGCTGGGTCACGTTCCGTCCCGTTGGCGGAGAACTGGTCGAGGACCAGATCATTCGCGACATGCACCCGTTGACCGGTCAGCGTCTCGACATGTGGCGTCTGAAGAACTTCAACGGCAAGCGCCTTCCCGCCCCGGAGAACACCTACCTGTTCCACCTCTCCGCCAAGGAAAACCCGTCGGACGAGCGTCTGATCGCGCTGGCCGAGATTCGCGACGTGACACCGCAACTCGACGACGAAGGCCGGATGGTTGCGCTTCCCGCAATCGAACGCACCCTCGCCGCGTGCCTCGACGGTATCCGCCGCGCCCAGAGCCAACGCGGCGACAAGCGTCGTCTGGCCGCCAACCGGGTTGTTCTCTACGTGTGGCCACTTGCCGACGTTCCCGCTGATCGATTCTCCGTGATCGCACAGAACGCCGCCCGCCTGACCGTCGGCGCCGGAATCGAAGAGATCACCTTGATCACGCGTCTCAAGGATCCCAAGGGCGGAGCGCCCGAAGAAGTTGCGTTGCGCTTCTCGTACCGCGCCGGCGCCGGAGTGGTCATCAACAAGACCACCCCGCCCACCGAGCCGCTGCTCCCCCTCGACTCCTACGCCCAGAAGGTGCAGAGCTCACGCGCTCGCGGCACCGTCTACCCGTACGAACTGGTGCCACTCCTCACCGGCAACAAGGGCACGTTCGTCGAGCACGATTTCGACGACGCCGGAGTTCTGGCTCCCGTCGACCGCCCGTTCGGCCTCAACAAGGCCGGAATTGTTGTCGGACTTGTCAACACGCCGACGCCTCGTTACCCCGAGGGCATGACCCGCGTCGCGCTGTTCGGTGATCCCACGAAAGCACTGGGAACTGTTGCCGAGGCCGAGTGCTCCCGCGTTGTCGCTGCCATCGACCTGGCGGAAAAGCTGAACGTGCCCGTCGAGTGGTTTGCACTGTCCTCCGGTGCCACCATCTCCATGGACAGCGGCACCGAGAACATGGACTGGGTCTCCCGCGGCCTGCGCCGGATCATCACGTTCACGCAGAACGGCGGCGAGATCAACATCGTTGTCACCGGCATCAACGTCGGCGCGCAGCCGTACTGGAACGCCGAAGCCACGATGCTCATGCACACCAAGGGCATTCTGGTGATGACCCCGGACAGCGCCATGGTTCTGACCGGCAAGCAGTCACTGGACTACTCCGGTGGTGTCTCGGCTGAAGACAACTTCGGCATCGGCGGCTACGACCGCGTCATGGGCCCCAACGGCCAGGCACAGTACTGGGCACCCGACCTCACGGCCGCGTGCGAAATCCTGTTCCGCCACTACGCGCACTCGTACCTCGCTCCCGGAGAACGCTTCCCGCGTCGGGCGAACACCGCCGACCCGGTCGACCGTGACGTGCGTAGTTTCCCGCACACCCACCCGTCGAGCGACTTCGAGACCGTCGGCGACGTCTTCTCGTCCGTCAAGAACCCGGATCGCAAGAAGCCCTTCGACATTCGGACGGTCATGCGTTCGGTGGTCGACCAGGACCACTCCGTGCTCGAGCGGTGGGCCGACATGGCCGGCGCAGACACCTCCGTGGTGATCGACGCGCACCTCTCCGGATACCCGGTCACCGTTGTCGGCATCGAGTCTCGCGCAATTCCGCGTAAGGGACACTTCCCCGCCGACGGTCCGGACACCTGGACGTCGGGAACGCTGTTCCCGAACTCGTCGAAGAAGACGGCCCGCGCCATCAACGCTGCAAGTGGCAACCGTCCGATCGTGGTGCTGGCCAACCTGTCCGGCTTCGACGGCTCCCCCGAGTCGCTGCGCAACATTCAGCTGGAATACGGCGCCGAGATCGGCCGGGCCATCGTCAACTTCGACGGCCCGATCGTGTTCTGCGTCGTCTCCCGCTACCACGGTGGCGCGTTTGTGGTGTTCTCCGGAGCACTCAACGACAACATGGAAGTTCTGGCCGTGGAAGGATCGTTTGCGTCCGTCCTCGGCGGCGCACCCGCCGCAGCGGTGGTGTTCACTCGCGACGTGAACACCCGCACCAACAAGGACCCGAAGGTTCAGCAGCTGGAATCGGATCTTGCCGCAGCGAAGGACGACACCGAAAAGGCACGCCTGCGAGTCGAACTGAGTGCCCAGCGCATCGCAGTGCGCTCCGACAAGCTCGGCGAGGTGGCAGCGGAGTTCGAGGCCATCCACAACATCCAGCGCGCCCGTGAGGTCGGATCGGTGGATGCGATCGTGCCTGCCGCCGAACTGCGTCCGCAGATCATCGCGGCCGTCGAGCGTGGCATGAAGCGCGCAGTCGCGCAGCAGTAATCACAGCAGACAGATGGCCCCCGTCGGATAAATCCGGCGGGGGCCATCTGTGTTTCAGCTCTTGTTCTCGGGCAGCACCAACCGCTCGATGACGGGCGAGGCGACGGCCGCTAGAGTCGTTGCGCCGCAAGCACATCCGATTGCCTGTGCCCAGGCAAGCGGACCGAGTGGAGTGCAACCGAGGAACTGGCTCACGACCGGGGTACTGACAAGAATGCTGAGCACTCCAACGGACCCCACAGCCGTCGCGACTACCAGTGGACTTCTCGATTCGATCAAGGTTTGGCCGAGCTGAGTACCCACCAACGCCACCAGAGCCACCGTCGACGCACGCCGCGCTCGACCGGTCATCCGGGCAAGAATCCACGCGGACAGAGCACCGGCCGCGGTTGCGCCGCCGCGGACGGCAATGGTGCGCCACAAAGCGTCTGCGTCCGTGGCCGGCGTATCGCTGCGGCCTTCGGCAGTCGGCGTACTCACTGCCAATGCCGCGGCGGGCAACGCATCGGTCATAAGATTGACCAGCAACATCTGCCGCGCATTGAGCGGAGATATCCCGGACAAGGCGCTACCCATCAAGGCAAACGCCACTTCACCCGCGTTACCGCCGAGCAGGACACCCACCGCGGAGCGCACCCGCTGCCATAACTGCGCTCCTTCGTCGAGCGCGTCGATCAGTCCACTGACCCGACCTTGCAGAAGGACGATGTCCGCGGCGCCCCTGGCGGGATCGCTTCCGCTGGACGCAACTCCGATACCCACGCTGGCAGCGCGGATCGCGGCCGCGTCGTTAGCGCCGTCGCCCACCATCGCGCACACCGAGCCACTGGACTCCAGGGCGTGGACAACCTGCACCTTGTGCTCAGGTGTCATCCGCGCGAACACAGTTCGTTCCGCAACCGCTGCCTCCTTTTCGGTGTGGGACATGTTCTCCCACTCCGAACCGGTGAGCACGTCATCCGGGTCCACGTCCAACCCCAACTCCCCCGCAACCGCTGCCGCGGTCAGTGGATGATCGCCGGTAATGACCCGCACGCCCAGTCCCCGATCGCGAAGTTCCGCGACAAGTTGCCCGGCATCGGAGCGGAGGGTGTCGGAAAGCCCGAGCAGTCCGACCGGCTCCAGATCATGTGCGCAGCACTCTTCCAGAAACTCGGGATCGTGCGCAGCACGCTGCGCGGCCGACTCGGACAGCTCACGCTGAGCCACCGCGATGACCCGGAGTCCGCGCTTTGCCATCTTCTTGACATGCCCTGAGGACACACGCTTTTTCGATGCGGCTGCATGCGAAACGAACTCGGGTGAACCTTTGAGGGCAATCCGATGCCCGATCAACGCGGCAGAATACGGCCGGCCGGATCGGAACGGCACCATCGCCGACGCTTCCGCATCCTCGAATACAAGTGGATGCGCCAAAACGTCGTCGGCTGCACTGACAACAGCCGCGTCGGTCGAGTGAAAGACCTGATCTCCACTGTTACTCAAGGCACTTCGCGCGGCAACTTCCAGAATCCGATTTCCCCGCCACCCGTCGACCCGCTCTACTGCCGCGACGTGCAGATGGTTCTCGCTCAGCGTTCCGGTTTTGTCGAAGCACACCACGTCCACACGACCCAGCGCTTCGATCGAACGCGGTGAACGTACCAGCGCTCCCACCGAGGTCAGTCTCCGCGCAGCGGCCTGCTGCGCCAGCGTGGCAACCAACGGCAGACCTTCCGGCACAGCGGCAACGGCAACAGCGACGCCACCGGTCACCGCCTGCCGTAGCGCTGTGCCACGTAGCAGTCCTAGCGCGGTCACCAACGCCCCGCCGCCGAGACTGACGGGGAGCGTTTTTCGGGTGAGATCTCGGAGTCTGTGCGTCAATCCCACTTCGGGGCCACGCTGCGGTGCCCGGACATCGACTTTGCGCGCTTCGGTCTGCGACCCCACGGCGGTCACCACTGCGCGAGCCGCGCCGGCAACGACGGTTGTGCCAGCGTAGATCATGCAGCTTCGCTCGGCCACCGGCACCCCCGGAGTGGGGTCGGTCTGTTTCTCGACCGGCATGGATTCTCCGGTCAAAGAGGATTCGTCGACCTCGAGCGAATCGACGTCGAGAAGCCGAGCGTCGGCAGGCACCACATCTCCGGATTCGAGAACGAGGATATTGCCGATTCCCAATTGATCTGCCGGAACCCGCTCGGGCTCCGACCCGTTCGATACCCGTCGCGCCAACGGCTCCTGCACCCGAAGGAGTTCACGAACAACATGTTCCGAGTGCAGTCGCTGTATCGCAGACAGAGTGGCATTGCCGGTCAATACGGAGCCCACCAGAAATGCATCGATCGGCGAGCCCAGAATTGCACTGGCCGCCGATCCCGTCGCCAGCACCGGCGTCAAGGGATCCGACAACTCGGATCGGACTGCATCCAGAACGTCACGGCCCACCCGGACCGGCGCAGCGACGCGCGCCAATCTTCCGGATCGAGTTTCAGCCGGCGCCTTCTCGTCGGGCGACGGTAGTTCGTGTAGCACTTCGTCGGTACCCAGTTCATGCCAGTCGTTACGCGAGGAACCTTCGGGTACTTCTACACCGACTGCCGAGCGCGCCAACCTGAACCCGGTCCACAGCGCGGCGCCTGCCCCGACCGTAATCGGCCCCGGCCCGCGTCCGCGTACGCCGGGAAGCATGACCAATGCACCCAGGACCGAAGCACCGCTGGATAATTCGACGCCGCGTCTCGTCGCCGCCCGCGCCGCCGGCAGAGCATGCAGCACGCGCCATACTCCGGCAAGGTCGTGTTCGAGGATATCCGCCGACGGCGGCGCCCGATCAGGCTCGGCCACACCGATCCTGAGCTCAGCGGGCCCATAGAGGCGGACTGAACTGACCACGCAGACATGTGCGCCGGCTTCCGACAGCGTCGTCAGCGCCGATTCCAAGGCCCGGTCGACGTCTCGGTCGCTGTCGCCGGGAGCCTCGAGGAGTTCGTCGAAACCGCCGCGCAGAGACCCGAGAGTGTCGACATCGAGGCTGACGGCGCGCACCCCAGCAGTCCGCAATTCTGCTACTACGGCTTGTGCCAACGGTTTTCGGGTGGGACGAACAAGCACATCCGCGCCGCCGATCCGATGCCAGCCAACAGTAAGCTTGTCGTTTCCCAGTTTTCGCCGCGAACGGTTCCAGATATGAACCCGGTCCGAGTCAGCGACACCGCGGATGTCTGCCACCCGAAGCTCCTGCGTGAGGAGTACACGCGGATCGATCAGAACTGTGTCGACCCGGTCGAGCCGCCGAGCGGCACCGGGGTCGACAACCAGCGATCCCTCGCGCTGCCACAGCTCCCTCGTCAGTACTGCGGCAAACGCCTCTCGGGAAATCTGCAACGCCCGCGGCGCCGCAACGCGCACTGCCGTCGATGCGATCTCGGAATTCTGTGTGACAGCACCGATCACAGCACCACTTGCCAACTGGGCCAGCGCTACTCGCTCCGCGTGACGCTCACCTTGCCCGCGGCTCTCACCGTCCGGCACCTCCGACGACACGGCAACACCCCACTCCTGCGATGCATTACGCAGGCTCCAGGCCTCGCCGAGCAGCAGCGACCGCATGCCGAGATCAACCGTCAACGCCGCAGGGGCCTGTGTCACCACGTCGGTCACCGACTTGGCCGATTCGAGGATCAGATCGGTCAATTCGCGCCCGAGCATACGTTCCAACTGCTGACGCAGAGCCGGTTGATGATGCAGGACCGAGACGCCGGCCGCGAGCAACGACGATCCAGGCAGGTTCGGTACCCGCGTCACCGAGCCTGCCAGTGCCGGAACAATTCCCGCGGCCGCAATGGCCGTACTGAAGGCCCGTCCGATCAATTGGCGCTCGGCCGTGGATCGAAACGGCGTGGACAGAAGTCCGGTGAGTCCGGCTGGGAACATACTCACGCCACCGGTCCCGGTTTGGTCGTATATTTTTCCGGCGTGCCCACACCTGCCACCTGCGCAGAACCCGGCGTCTGGGCGGCACCCAGTTCCGCTCTCGCAGTCTTTTCGATTTTCTTCGGCTCACCTTCTCTCTCACCGTCGTGACGATCCCGCTTACCCTCGGGACGATCCCACTGCCGTAGCACGACGGCCGCGCCACCCACGCCCAGTAGGATCGGCCACTCGACCAAACCGGCAGCACCCATCGCCGCGAGTGTGAGAACAGCCGTCGGCGTCGACTTGCTACCCGCTCGCATACCGTTGCGCATGCCACCGACGGCGCCCCGGATTCCGCCGTTCACTCCTCCGACAACGCCACCACCCACGGCTCCCACCGCACTGGTGGTCACGCTCGCCGCGCCCGTTACTACCCGCGTCGCTTCACTGACCATCGACATCGGACTCTCCTTCTCACAGTCCGTCGAACAAGGTTCATTACCAATTGGCCATACCCCACACCGCCAGAGGCAATCACGAACAGCAACGATTTCGACCCGCTCTCCGGACGCCACACCCCCTACAGGACTGCTACGCGGTACGGTTCGAACGTCGGCGAATGGCGTCGACGTTGCATCGACGGGAGTTCTGCGCAGTGGCGAAAATCGGCAGCTCGGATATCGACATTTTTCGGTTGTCCTTGGGCGGCAACCCCTTCGGGTGGACCGCTGACGAGGCGACGTCCTTCGAGATACTCGACGCCTTTGCCGAATCCGGCGCGAACTTCATCGACACCTCGGACTCGTACACCGCCTCCGCTCCGGGTAACTCCGGCGGAGAATCCGAAACCATCATCGGAAAGTGGATCACCGATCGTGGCCTCCGGGACGACATAGTCGTTGCCACCAAGGTCGGCAGCCACCCCGATTTCAAGGGGTTGAAGGCAGAAACCATCGCCGCGGCAGCGGACGCGTCACTTCGCCGCCTCCAAGCCGACCGCATCGATCTGTACTACGCACACTTCGACGATCCGAGTACACCGCTCGAGGAAACTCTCGAAGCGCTCAACGCACTGGTCGAGAGCGGCAAGGTTCGATACCTCGGAATCTCGAACTACACCCCCGAACGCGTGCGCGAATGGTTGCGAATCACCGAGGAGAACGGGTACGCGCGACCCATAGCGCTGCAGCCCCACTACAACCTGGTGCACCGGAAATCGTACGAACCGGAGCTCGCGAAGATCGCCACCGACAACAACATCAGCGTCTTTCCCTACTTTGCACTCGCGTCCGGGTTCCTCACCGGAAAGTACCGAACCCGCGCGGATATCGACGGAAGTCCCCGCGAACGCATCACGGCAAGTTACTTCAGCGACGCAGGCCTGGCGGTGGTCGACGCGATTGCCGAGATCGCCGAAAATCACACCTGTGAAATGTCGACCGTCGCTTTGGCCTGGCTGCTGACCCGGCCCGGTATCACCGCGCCCATTGCCAGCGTCAGCCGAGTGGAACAGCTTCCGGCGCTACTCGACGCACCGGATCTGGTGCTCACGTCGGATGAGCTCGACCTGCTCGAACAAGTGTCTGCAGCAGTGGGAGCTTAGGCGCAGTGACGGGAGCTTAGGCGCAGTGACGGGAGCTTAGGCGCTTCGGCGGTGCCGCGAACCCAACGCGGCGCCGTCGACAGTCCAGAACACCCAACCGTCGTAGCTCTCGATATCTCCGGAAATATGTCCGGTGACAGCATTCGCAGCAGCTGTCGGGTTGGGGAACCTTCGTCCCTCCATGGGGCCACGCATGATTTCGAGTACACCGCTCGTTTCGTCGAATCGACCGATCCAGCGGTACCCGTGGCAATCGGCGCTCACCTCGACGCGCAGATCGATCACCGGGATCTCGTCGTCGGCGGCGCTCGCACGACGCTTCTTGACGACAACCGCAGCCTTCGCGCGCTTCGGTGCTACCGGCGCTGCAACCTGGATGCTCGGATCCTTGACCGCAGCGACGCCCAGAACGTCCCAGCGGTCATGACCGTGGGCAACCCGTCCACGCGCAATTGCGTGATGCCCCGTCCGGGTGCGACCAGGGGTGTCCATCATCCACAGATCGACCTCGGACCGGATATCGTCCGCCACCTCCACCGACGGCAGCATGAAGAACTGGTGAGGCGTAATCGCAAGATCGACAAAAACCCAGAACTCGGAGCGAGTGTCGTCGCTCTCGATCGACTCGTCCTGGCGCCTGGCCTGCCAATCACCATCGAGCTTGGACCGAACCCGGACGATGCGGGTACTGCCGTCATTGCCCGTCACCTGCACCGGGTTGCGGCGCGAATGCGTCAACCGCACGGCCTGGCCCCCACGCTGGGTTACTTCGGAAATGAACGCGTTGATGCCACGACTTGCGGTGTCTTCCATGGTCGACTTTCTTGAAGCTGTTGCGCCCGGTATCGCCAGATCGGCCTGCGGGTGAGGCGCCAGCGAACAATTGTCGCGTCCAACGCCCGGCGAATCCGGCTCACGGCCGGCTACTTACCTCGACCTTACCGCGCCCTCGCTTCAACACCTAAGGTGCGGGCCGCTCGTTCCCAGAGGTCAGAAGTGCGATGTCGCCGTACAGCGCCGCACGGTGGGCGAACATCAACTCCTCGACACCGTCGAATTGATCCCCGACATAGTGCGTGTTGGCTGCCGACAACTCCCGCGATCCGGACCGCGCGAGCAGGTCGTCGATGCGGCTGTCCAAGCTCGCGGCATGTGCCACCGCGCGCTGCGAACTCAGCTGATCTTCGGCCCGGGAGACCAGGTCACCGATCCGCGCCAATGCCGCAACTCGCTCGACCAACTGATCCCACACTGCGCCGAGGGCCCGTATTCGCGACTCGATCGACGCTCGGGTTGCCTCGTCGCGCGCAAGGTCAGCGGCCTCGTCGAGTTCGGCGAGAATCGACCGCAACGCAACCGTATCCACGGATATCTGGGTGATCTCGTCGGCAAGGTCAAGTTGATTGCGTTGGACGACAAAATGATCGGAATGCCAGGCGTTCGATGACTCGATGCGGTCGTACACGTTGCCGGCCAGATAGAGTAGCGCGTCATATTTCCCGGCCAGGCCGCCGTCGTCGTGGGGCGCCAAGCCGTCGAGCACCTCGGCCACACGACGGCCGGCGTCGGCGAGGACTCCGGAACCCTCGATACTTGCCAACCGTCCGGCGAGTTTGTCGAGTGCCGCGCTCCCGCTACCGGCAACGGAGCCCAGTCCAGTAGTCGACTTCGCCGGAACCGGCGTACGCGTGAGTCCGACGAACAGGGCTTCGCGCTGCTCCACGTCGAGATGTAATCCGTCACGCCGATCCTTGCGAATAGCGCGGACGCTGCTGGCAAAATGGCGATTGGACCGAACGACCGCCGAGCGCGCGGTGTTGACGCGTTTCTCCAGGGCCTGCACACGTCGTTCCAGAACAACCTGCACCGGACCGATTCGGGCAGCGCTCAGCCGTCGACATGTTCGCGTGTACTCGTCCGTCAGGTACCTCAGTTCGGACCAACCACCGATATCCGGGAACGACCGTCCGACCGCGCGGCGATCGGCCATGATCGCCCGGGTCTCGTCGTCGACGTAGCCACCGGCCAACAACAGCGCGACTTCGGTGGACAACTCAGGGCGATTCGATTCGACGATTCCTGCTTCACACCAGGTTCGAACATGGCTGGAAATCAGGGCACGACGTTCGGCAACCGACACATCTGCACCACTGTTAACTTCCGCCCCACTGGTTCCATCACCCACCGTGACGCCGTGAATTTCTGCCATGTCAAGCCTCCCAGGTGCCGAGGTCCACTCTCCCAGAATCTCGACATCCGCGCCGATACCCCGAGTGAAAGTCGACACACCCCTGCCTTACCGTAGGCAAGTGACCTCGCTGCGATCCGCCGGAACGGCAGAGCGTCCGACGCTCCCCGCGTCGGCGATCACGCACATGACGTCACTGCTCGAGACACGGTCACCGTCATTACCCGAGTGGTTCGAGGTTGCCGAGACCTACCGATACGTTGCCCCCGCACCAACTGTTCCCGCGCTCATGGAAGCGGCGCGCACCCACCTCGAACATCGCGAGGCACTCCTTCGGCTCGCCGGCCCGCGCGGACAGTATCTTGCAGACCACAATCCTGCTTGGGCGCAATTGCGTCGGGTCGGGTCACGTCGCGACGAACTGTGGCTCTCACCCGACCCGGACGACCGCCTTGCCTGGTTCGACTACATCCGAACAGTTGACCCCGCACTCGCAACGGAAGAACTCGACATCGCGTGGGACAACGAACCCGCAGATTTACGGCGTGAGTTCCTGAGCCGGTTGAGCGTCGGCCTGGGCGAGCACGACTACGACATTCTCGAACGCGGACTCGACGATCCGTCGCCGCCGGTCCGTGAGCGTTCGATCCAACTGCTCCGCCAACTTCCCGAGTCCCCGTTTGCCGAACGTATGGCTACCCGGGCTCACACCTGGGTGCGGCTCGAGACCAAACCCCTGCGGCCTCGCCTCGTCATTCGGCTGCCCGGTTCACTCGACGACAAAGCCCCACGCGACGGTATCGAAGATGTCGGGGCCCAGTACAAGGGAATCGGCAAATGGTGGCTGCGGCAAGTGGTCACGGCTACTCCCTTGGCATTATGGGAAGCGATGATCGGTTCACCACACGACGTTCTTCGCATTCCCATCGAGAAACAATGGCACGAAGTGATGACCGAATCGTGGACCGCCGCAACAGTTCTGCAGAAGAACCCGGCCTGGGCATCGGCTTTACTCGAGCGGGACGGCCGAAACACCGACCGCCGCGTCGTCGCAATTGCACATCCCCGCGAACGGATCGCGTACATCCTTGCCGGCCATGCCGACAGCTACCTTCTCGGCGTCGACGGCAGTGCCCTGCTGGACGGCATCGACCGCCCCTGGCCTCTGGCGATTGCCCACAAACTTGTCAGCGCCCTCGAATGCGAAGCCGCCAAACACGCTGCCTCCGGCGAAGAATTGGGCATCCACTCTCGCCACAGCCATTACTCGACGCTGCGAAGCGCGCAAGCCAGGTTCCCCCTCGAGGCCGGTGCACTACTGCTGGACGCGGCCGAGCGCACTGCGTCCACCGACTGGCAACGGGCGTTCACCGAGACCGCCGCACACATCGAAGCGCGCCGAATCCGGTTGGACGTGCTGCGGGGCGGACAGTAACAAAATCGGGGCCGCACCCCGCGACTGCGGAATGCGACCCCGATCAGCTCTCGTGAAAGATCAGACCGCAGTGACCATTTCATGGTCGGCAACGCCCGCAGCCAACACACGCAAGTGATCCTCGGTGCTGCCGAGAGTGTGTTCGATGGCAACGAGCCTGCTGACGTAATGACCCACCGGATACTCCGCCGTCATACCGATGCCGCCGTGCATCTGAATTGCTTCCTGACCGATCATCCGCGCCGATCGCCCGATCTGCAACTTGACCCGAGACGCGATGACCGGATCGACCACACCGTCGGCCAGCGACATAGTCGCGTACAAACTCATGCTGCGCGCCAACTCGAGTGACACGTACAGGTCTGCTGCGCGATGCGTCAGCGTCTGGAACTTGGCCAGCGGAACCCCGAACTGCTTGCGGGTCTTGAGGTATTCGGTGGTCAGGCGCAGTGCCTCTTCCATCGCCCCGACAGCCTCGGCACACAAGGCGGCCTGCTCACGGATCTGAGCGGCCTGGATCAGCGCCGAAGCGTCGCCGCCCTCACCGAGCGCCTCGGCGGGAGTATCAGTGAACTCGACCTGCGCACCACGCAAACCGTCGTGAGTTGCGTATGACTTGCGCACCAGACCCGATGCGTCACTCTTGACCAGGAACAGGCCCACTCCGCCGCTCGGCAAGCTCGCGCTCACAACCAGGATGTCCGCAGTCCCACCGTGGCCGACCGGATTCTTGATGCCGGTGATGCTCCAGCCGTCACCTGCCGGCGTTGCCGTCGTCGCGCGCTGCGTTGCAGGCCAACGAATTCCAGGTTCCTGATCGGCAAACGCCAGGAACGTGACACCTTCGGCGACTCCAGGAAGGATGGACGATCGCTGCTCGGCGCTGCCGCCTTCGGAGATCAGTCCACCCGGCGTCACGACTGCGTCCAGAACCGGCTCGGGCGCAAGTCTGCGACCGATCTCGGTCATGACGGCACCGATCTCGACGGGACCCGCGTCCATTCCGCCGTCGTCCTCCGAGAACGTCAGACCAAGTAGTCCGACCTCCGCCAACTGCTTCCACACCTGCGGGCTCCACCCAGGCTCTGCGTCGGTAGTGGCATTTCGTTTTTCCGCGTCGTAGCTACGTGCGAGAAGATCCTTGGTGGTGTCACGAAGAAGCTTCTGTTCGTCATTGAGTTCGAAGTCCATGCCACGCCTCACAATCCGAGGATCGAGGAGGCGATGATGCTGCGCTGCACTTCGCTCGATCCGCTGTAGATGGATACCTTGCGGTAGTTCAGGTAAGCCGGGGCCGAGTGCTGTGCCCAGCCCGCCGACGCGATGTCGGTGCCCGCGTCGAACGGCAGCGAATCGGGGCCGGCGACGTCCATCAGCAACTCGGTGCTGGCCTGCTGTAATTCGGAGCCACGCAACTTCAACAAGGAGGAAGCCGGGTTCGGCTTACCGTCCGCGGACCCTGCGACAACACGCAGTTGGGTGAGCTCCAGCGCAAGCAACTCGTTTTCGAGCTCGGCCAGGCGCGCGGCGAACAAGGGGTCTTCGAGAAGCGTCCCGTTCCCGACCTTGACTTCGGCTGCACGCGCTTTTGCCTGAGCCACACGAACTTTGGAGAAACCGACGCGGGTGACGCCGGTGCGCTCGTTGCCGAGCAGGAACTTGGCGTAGCCCCAGCCCTGATTCTCCTCGCCGACCAGATTCTCGCTCGGAACGCGGACGTCCTCGAAAAAGACCTCGTTGACCTCGTAGCCACCGTCGATCAGTTTGATGGGACGGACCGTCACACCCGGCGTCTTCAGATCGACCAGGATGAACGAGATTCCCGCTTGCCG
Source organism: Rhodococcus sp. IEGM 1366 (assembly GCF_033142425.1). Taxonomy (NCBI): domain Bacteria; kingdom Bacillati; phylum Actinomycetota; class Actinomycetes; order Mycobacteriales; family Nocardiaceae; genus Rhodococcus; species Rhodococcus sp. IEGM 1366. The sequence goes on along the minus strand of NZ_JAWLRZ010000009.1, from coordinate 284,707 downwards.
CTTGGGCGCATCGGGATTGGTGCGAACGAGGCAGAAGATCCAGTCTGCGTGCTGACCGAGCGTGGTCCAGGTTTTCTGGCCGTTGATCACCCAGTCGTTACCGTCACGGACAGCGCGAGTCTTGAGCGACGCGAGATCGGAACCTGCCTCTGGCTCCGAAAATCCTTGGCACCACCAGATATCGAGGTTGGCCGTCGCGGGGAGGAACTTCTCTTTCTGTTCCTGCGAACCGAAAGCCGCGATGACCGGTCCGACCATGTTCGCGTTGAACGCAAGTGGCTCCGGAACAGACGCCAACTGCAGCTCGTCGAGCCAGATGTTGTGCTGAACCGGAGTCCAATCCTTACCGCCCCACTCGACCGGCCAGTGCGGCACGGCCAGGCCGTGGGCGTTGAGGATTTGCTGCGACTCGACCATCCGGTCGCGCCCCAGCTCTTCCCCGTGGGCGTACGCGTTCCTGGTCGATTCAGGAATCTGTGTGCGGAAGAAAGTCCGCATTTCGTCCCGGAACGCCAGTTCCTCGTCGGTCAACGCCAGATTCATCGTGATTCCTTCGCACTCGAAACCGGATTCATGTTCGACTCGACCGTACCCCGATCGCTCACGACAAGGCTAGGACACCCGGAGAAAAGGCGGACCGAATCCGACTACACGGTTTTCAAAACCAAAAGGAACCCACCACCAGCTGGGTCGATGCTCGTTTCGACGTTCAGATCCGGGGCCAATCGCGAGAGCCGATCGAGCAACCACTCCGACGCGTCCTGGGCGTCGTCCTTGCCGGGGCAGCGTGCAACCGCGACCCGGCCACCTTTACGTTCGAGTTGCTCCACAACACCGATGATCGGCGCGGGATCAACCACGAACAACCGATCCGGCCACGCCACAACAGGTTTGACAGCACCCTTCTTGGTGTTGCACGCGCGGTGTGCGAGTCGCTCCACACCGCCCTTGGACTTGCCGCCCTTCTTGGCGGTGTTGATGCTGTCGACACTCGGGCCACGCGGATCGTTCACCGACATATCGGGGTCGACGGGCTCGTCACACAGCCAGCAGCGCCAGGATTCACGATCGCCGACTTCTTGAAGAGTAATCATGGGTAGCAACGCTACCCGTGCGCACTTTTGGCATCGTGAACAGCCAAAAGTGCGCACGTGCGGCTCCGCCGCCTAGAGGTCCGCAATCGCCTCCAGCGGCTTCGTCTTGGCCGCTCGATTGGCCGGCCACAGTGCCGCGAGCACACCGACGATGCCGGAACCGACCAGCATCAACGCAACCTGACCCCACGGAATCGTGATCTCGCCCAGGCCCTGGTCCCGGAGCGTGCTGACGAATCCCCAACCGAATCCGATGCCGAGCACCACGCCGACGGCCGCGCCGTAGACCGCGATGAGAACGGATTCGAGGTAGATCGTGCGCCGCATCTGAGCCCGCTGCATACCGACCGCCCGCAGCATGCCGATCTCTCGACGGCGTTCCACAACCGAAAGAGCCAAGGTGTTGATGATGCCCAGAATCGCGATCACCACCGCCAGCGCCAGGAGTCCGTACAAAATCGCAAGCAACGTATTGATCTGCTGCCCTTGGGTTCCCTTGAACTCCTCACGATCCTGAACCTGGACAACCACGTACTTTTCCGTGGCCTGCTCGAGTTCGCCGCGCAAGGCCGTCACATCGGCACCCGGCTTCGCTTTCACCAGAACCGCAAAATCAGGCAGGCTGGTTACCGGCATCAAGGCCTGATACGCCTCGTCCGAGACGATCCACGAACCGATCAGCTGGTTGTCCTCGAACACTCCCGCAACAACAACCGGGTACTGGGTCCCGTCCGCGCCGACCAACGTCTGCGTCGATCCGACTGTCCACCCGTTGTCGGTCGACGTGGTCTGCGAGACCATCATGTTGTTTCCGGACAGGTCGGCAGTTCCGTCGACGATGTTGTAGTCGAGCACCCCGTCGATCGGACCGTCCAACGACGCGCCCTGCTCGTCCTGTCCGTTCACGGTCGCCCGAACCCCGTGCAGCGACGTTGCACTCTGCACATCCGGGAGCGCGCGCACTGCATCGGCTGCGCCTCGCGGCACGCCCACCGCGTTGGGACCCGTCAGGATGTAATCCGCGGTCACGCCAACGTCGATCAGTGCATTGATACTCGCCTTGGCCGAAGAGCCGAACACGCCGATGACTGTCACCAGCATCAAGCCCAAGGTCAGGGCAAAGGCCGTGGCCGCGGTACGACGAGGATTGCGGACCGCATTGGTACGCGCCAGACGGCCCACCGAGCCGAACGGTTTCGCGAAGACAACACCGAGCGCACCCACGATGGGCTGCGACAGCGCAGGAGAACCGAGCAGAACTGCGATGATCAGCGCAAAGGCTCCGCCGCCGACGGTCAGCGCCGCCCCCTGACCGGTGCCCCTCGAACCGACAACCACCAGGACGACGCCGAGAACACCGAGAATTGCGCCGATCAGCGTCCGGACACGGAGCGAGTCACCGGTAGAAGCGAACTCCTCGCGCATCGCGGCAACCGGCGGAACCTTGGACGCCCGCCGCGCAGGCGCATAGGCACTGAGCGTCGTCACGACAACGCCGACAACCAACGCGACAACAACCGTCCGTGGGCTGACCTGCAGCGAGCCCTCCGGCAATCCGACGTCGAAGGCATTGAGCAACCCGCGCAAACCGTAGGCCAGTCCGATACCGGCCAGCAATCCGATGACGCTGCCGATCAATCCGACGATCAGCGCTTCGGTGACGACGGATCGGCCGACCTGAGCCCGGCTCGCACCCACGGCACGCAACAGTGCCAATTCACGCAGCCGCTGCGCCACGATCATCGAGAAGGTGTTGTAGATGATGAACGTGCCGACCAACAGAGCAATAGCGCCGAACGCCAGCAGGAAGTAGTTGATGAAGCTGAGCGCGGTATCGACCTCGGCCTTGGTCTCCTCACGGACCTCGTCTCCGGTCTGCACCTGCAAGTCCGGGAAGACCTGCTCCACCCGTTGTTGCATCTCGGTCTGCGACAGACCGGTACCGGCTACGTCGATGTAGTCGACATGCTTACCGTCCGTGAACAGGCTGCGTGCCTGCTCGTCGGTGAACAACGCTCCGATGAAACCTCCGGTGTCACTACCGGACCCCTCGTAGATACCAGTCACCGTGACATCGACGATTCCTCGCGCCGGCACCAGTATCCGAGCCTGGTCACCGACCGACAAACCCGCTTTCTCCATCGCACTCGCATTCAATGCGATATCTCCGGCAGCCTCAGGTGGGCCACCTTCCGAGTACGGATCGGGCGGTGTGATCGCCCGCTCTGCCGGCAAGTACGACGTACCGATGCTCGGAGCGCCACCTGTTTGCACGGCACCACCGTCTGCGTTGATCAGAACGATCTGTCCACTCACGGCAGGTGCCACGGCACGAACTCCGTCGATGGCTGCCAGCTTGTCGACATCCTCGATCGGAACGCCACTGGTGTTGCGATCCGGCATCGACACCCGGACGTCGACGCCCTGAGCAGTGTTCTCGAAAATCGAGTCGAACGTCTTCTGCAACGTATCCGTGAACACAAACGACCCGGCGACAAACGCCGTACCAAGCACCACCGACAACACGGTGAGCGCCAACCGCACCTTGTGCGCCGCCAGGTTACGCAACGACACCTTGCGCATCGGCGAATTGGTTATCGAAGCCATATCGTCAAGCTCCGGCTTCTACGTTGACCGGAACCTGCGGAGCATCCAGACGCTTCATCCGATCCAGAACGGAATCGGCCGTCGGCTCACGCAGTTCGTCGACAATCTTGCCGTCCGCCAGAAATACGACGCGATCCGCATACGCAGCAGCGCGCGGATCATGCGTCACGATCACCACGGTCTGACCGAACTCGTCCACCGCGGACCGCAGAATCGACAGAACCTCACCGGAGGAACGCGAATCGAGATTGCCCGTTGGCTCATCACCGAAAATGATCTCGGGCTGACCGGCTAGAGCCCGCGCACACGCAACACGCTGTTGCTGCCCACCTGACAACTCACCCGGCCGGTGATCCAGGCGGTCCTTCAAACCGAGCTTCGTCAGTACATTGTCCAACCACGCCGGATCGGCCTTGCGCCCCGCGATATCGAGCGGCAACGTGATGTTCTCGAGTGCCGTCAGCGTCGGCACCAGATTGAACGCCTGAAAAACGAATCCGATGCGGTCGCGTCGTAGCGCCGTCATCTGTTTGTCCGACAGTCCGGTCAATTCGGTGTCACCGATGAGCACCGAACCGGAACTCGCCGAATCCAGACCCGCCAGGCAATGCATCAGCGTCGACTTGCCCGAACCCGACGGGCCCATGATCGCCGTGAACTCACCCCGAGCAAAATCGGCGGATACAGCGCTGAGTGCATGCACCTGGGTATCCCCGGTGCCGTACGTCTTGGACAGGCCGACAGCGCGGGCCGCGACATCTTGGGCGTGCGAACTCATGATCGCCTTTCGTCTTCACTTCGGTGGGTCTTCGTCGGTGGAACTTCTTCGATGGAACTTCTTCGGTGGATCGAGCACCCCACAGCACGCGGGCGCCAACTGGCACTGCTCCATCCTGTCGTCTACTCGGCGCCACCGCTATCAGGGACCACCCTGATTTCCACAGGGACTCCCCTGAGTTGTCAACGGAAAACACACATGCGGACGCCAACCGCCCACTAGCCTTGTGACACACATCACTCGAGAAAGGTGGTCCGATGTCCGACGCCGCCACTGCAATCATCTTCGATCAACTCGAACACTGGGCGAGCGTCAAACCCGAAGAACCGGCCGTGACGTTCCAGGAAACCACCTATACGTGGGCCCAGTGGCACGGTCGCATCCTGCGCATCGCTGGCGCACTCGCCGAATCCGGGATCGGACCGGGAGACACCGTCGCCTTCCTGGACAAGAACCATCTCTCCTGTCTCGAAATCACTTATGCCGCTTCACTACTCGGGGCGGCAAATGCCATTCCGAACTGGCGGCTCGCCGGCGAGGAACTCGACTACATCCTTGGCGACTGCGGGGCACGCATCCTATTTGTCGGTAACGAACTCCTCCCTCAGGTCGTTGCCATGCGCGATCGCCTCACCGCCGTCGAACTGATCATCGCCGTCGGTAGCGAGAACGACGAATTCGAACCGTGGCTCGACGAAGCCCCGCCGTTGGCAACTCGTCCCGTAGTTACCGCCGACAGCACAGCCCTGATCCTCTACAGCTCCGGAACGACCGGACGCCCCAAGGGAGTTCAACTCACTCACCGAAACCTGTTCGCGCACAGCAACAATGTCCTCGAACTCCTACCGAAACACGATGACGACATATTCCTGGTCGCCATGCCGATGTTCCACGTCGGAGGAACCTGCTACGCCATCATGGCAATTCACGCAGGCGGACGCTGTTATTTCACCCGCGAGGCTGACGGACCGTCGATCTTCGCCGGCCTCGCCGCAGGCGCAAACATCGCATTCCTGGTGCCACCCGTCATCGCCGGTGTCCTGGCAGCAGGCGATCAGGCCGTCGCCGCCTTCCGCGCCTTCAAACGCATCACCTACGGCGCAGCCCCTATGCCTCTGCCTTTGCTGCGAGGAGCGCTGGCGGCCTGGCCGGACACCGAGTTCGTCCAGGTCTACGGCATGACCGAAATGGCCGGTGTTGTCACCGCTCTCATGCCTGACGTCCACCGCGACGAATCGCAAGTCGAACGCATGGCATCGGCGGGCACTGCCATTCCGGGGGTCGAGATGCGCATCGTCGATCCCGTCACTCTCGAGGACACCCCCGCCGGAACCGTCGGAGAACTCTGGTGGCGATCGGAGCAATGCACGCCGGGATATCTCAACAAGCCCGAAGCCACTGCTGAAACAATCACACCGGACGGTTGGCTGCGCAGCGGCGACATGGGCCGCGCCGATTCCGAGGGATTTGTCTTCATCGAAGATCGCCTCAAAGACATGATCATCACCGGCGGAGAGAACGTCTACTCACCCGAAATCGAACGAGTCCTCGTCGAGCACCCCGCCGTCGCCGAAGTCGCCGTAATCGGCGTACCGGACAACCGGTGGGGCGAAACCGTCAAAGCCGTGGTCGTCCTGCATGCCGACACCCAGATCGCCGAAGCCGAACTGATCACGTACACCCAGGGGCGTCTCGCAAAGTTCAAGTGCCCCACCAGTATCGATATTGTCGAGATACTCCCGAGGAATCCGACGGGCAAGATCCTCAAACGAGATCTTCGTAAGCCGTACTGGGACAACCACGAAAGCAAGCTGGTCTGAGCTCGCGTGCTGTAATGGGGTGGTGACCTCACGCCGCCCCATTACCGCCCAACTCTGCCCGTGTGGCACCGGCAATTCCGTCGCCGACTGCTGCGGCAAATATCTCGAGGGTGGGGCGTCCGCACCGACCGCTGAAACTCTCATGCGCTCGAGGTACACGGCATTTGCCCTCATGGACACCGACTATCTGAAACGGACCTGGCATCCCGATCACCGTCCCGCCACATTGGATCTGGACCCGCACCAGCGTTGGACCGGGCTCGAGATTCTTTCCACCGAGCGCGGAAGCCTGTTCGATTCCGACGGCACAGTCGAATTCCGCGCCCACTACTCCTACGGGACCGAACGCGGAAACCTCCACGAGCGCAGCAGATTTGCTCGAATCGACGGCCGCTGGCTCTACGTCGACGGCGATATCGGTTAGGTAACTCCGCGCACGCCGTCGCAGAGCCACTGACCGAGAGTCCTACGATCGAACCATGACAACGAACCGGACTAAATCAGTTGCCGCCATCGCTGCCATCATCGTGGGGGCCGGCCTGACCGCGTGCTCACAGACCGCAGAGACCACACCGACCGCCGTCACCACCTCGGTCTCCGCGACCACGAGCGCCGCAGCCGCAGAACCCGCGCCAACCGACAGCTCGGACAAAACCGCCGCAGCCGTCACAGAATCGAAGCTGACCGTCACCGACGTCCGGATCGGCTCGCACGAGAACTTCGACCGCGTCGTGTACGAGATGGGTGGAACCGGGACCCCCGGATGGCGCGTCAAGTACGTCGACGCGGCTGTTCAGGAAGGCAGCGGCAAGCCCACGGAGATTGCCGGCGGCGCAATAATCCAGGTGCTGATCGACGGTTCCGCCTACCCGTTCGACAGCGGCGTGGAACAGTACTCCGGCCCCAACCCCGTCCCCGGAATCGCTGGTGGAGTTGTCACCGAAGTCAACGGGTCGTCGGTCTTCGAAGGTGTCACACAGTCGTTCGTCGGCGTAACGGAAAAGCAGCCATTCTCGGTGACGCTGCTGACGAACCCCACGCGTGTGGTGGTAGACGTAGCCAAGTAGTGGGCTTGACCTCAAGCACACTCGAGGTTTTACCTTCGTGTCGTACCGGCCGCGTAATCTTCGTGGCCGGCGACCGAAGGGCCTGACACATGAGTATGGAAGTCACCGCGTGGAACGCGATGTACAACGCGATGCACGCGCAAGACGACAAGCGGCCTTTTTCGAAGGCGACGCTGAAAAGAATCGCGACGTTCGCGATTCCGCAGAAACGCAACCTCAGCTGGTACCTCCTTCTGAGCGTGGTGACGGCGGCACTCGCCGTCGCAACACCGGTCCTGGCAGGCCGGGTGGTCAACGCGATAGTCGGCGGCGACGCCGTCAAGGTTGTGGTCATCCTGGCGGTGTTGATTGCGATTGTGGCGATTCTCGAAGCCGCACTCGGACTGCTGACGCGCTGGCTCTCCGCGAGTATCGGCGAAGACCTGATCTTGCTCCTGCGGACCACGGTGTTCGACCACGTCCAGAAAATGCCTATCGCGTTCTTCACCCGCACGCGCACGGGAGCTTTGGTCAGCCGCCTCAACAACGACGTCATCGGCGCCCAACGCGCGTTCAGTGACACCCTGTCCGGAGTGGTCAGCAATCTGGTCACGCTGGTGATCACGCTGATCGTCATGCTCGGCATCTCCTGGCAGATCACCGTCCTCGCACTACTGCTCCTGCCGATCTTCGTGATTCCGGCCAGGCGCATGGGTGCCCGGCTGGCGGCTCTCAATCGTGAAGCCGCCAACCATAATTCGGTGATGAGCACCCAGATGACCGAGCGTTTCTCGGCGCCGGGCGCAACGCTGGTCAAACTGTTCGGACGCCCGACACAAGAGTCGGTCGAGTTCGCGGTGCGTGCCCGACGCGTGCGCAACATCGGCGTGCGGACGGCCATGCTTCAGTCCGTTTTCGTCACGGCCCTGACGCTCGTCTCAGCCTTGGCTCTAGCCCTCGTCTACGGCCTCGGCGGCTACTACGCCTTGCGCGGGCAGTTGGACGCCGGTGCCGTTGTCTCGATGGCGTTGCTGCTGACTCGGCTGTACTCCCCGCTGACGGCTCTCGCGAGCGCCCGAATGGACGTCATGAGCGCCCTCGTCAGTTTCGAGCGAGTCTTCGAAATACTCGATCTCGCGCCGTTGATCACCGAGAAGCCCAACGCTGTCGCTGTACCGGACGGGCCCGTGTCCGTCGAGTTCAAGAACGTGAAGTTCGCATATCCGTCGGCGGACAAAGTGTCCCTCGCATCGCTCGAAGAAGTGGCGATTCTCGACAGCCGCGGCGGCGAGAACGTACTCCATGAACTGTCCTTCCGCACCGAAGCCGGCCAGATGGTTGCGCTCGTCGGAACATCCGGTGCCGGTAAATCCACCATCGCCCAAATGATTCCGCGCCTCTACGACGTGGATTCGGGTTCCGTCGAACTTGCCGGCGTCGACGTCCGCGACCTCAGCGCCGATTCCATTCGCGAAACCGTCGGTATGGTCACCCAGGACGGACACCTGTTCCACGAGAGTCTCCGGTCCAACCTGCTACTCGCACGACCTGGTGCATCCGAGACCGAACTCCGCGAGGTCCTCGAGCGAGCGCGCCTCACCGCTCTGGTCGCGTCACTGCCGGAAGGACTCGACACGGTTGTCGGCGAGCGCGGCTATCGACTATCCGGCGGTGAGCGTCAACGCCTGACCATCGCGCGGTTGTTGCTCGCCCAACCTCGCGTTGTCATCCTCGACGAAGCCACCGCCCATCTGGATTCGACCTCCGAAGCTGCGGTTCAGGAAGCACTCGGTGAAGCTCTTGCCGGCCGGACAGCAGTCGTGATCGCGCACCGCCTGTCCACCATTCGCGCGGCCGATCTCATCCTGGTTGTCGAAGCGGGCCGCATCATCGAGCGCGGAACGCACACCGAACTGCTCGCTCACAGCGGTCGGTACGCCGAGCTGTACCGAACCCAATTCAACACCGGCAGTAAAGATTCCCACGATCTCGAGCCCAGCACCCTCTGATACAGAAACAGGCTACAAAAAAACAGGCGCTGCTCCCCTTGAACGGGGAGCAGCGCCTGTTAGTTTTCGAGAAGAAGATCAGCTGTCGTAGCGATCGCGTCCGCCACCACGGCTGTCGCGTCCACCACGGTCGTCACGACCACCGCGGCCGCTCGGGCGTCCCTGCGGCGGGCCGAAGTCAGGCTGCAACTGGATCAGGACGCCGGAGATACGCGTCCGTCGCAGAGCCTCGAGGGTCTCGTTGGACAGATCTGCCGGCAACTCCACGATGGAGTGATCGGGACGAATGCTGATGTGTCCGAAGTCGCTGCGACGCAAGCCGCCCTCGTTGGCGATGGCACCGACGATGGCACCCGGCACTACGCGATGACGCTTACCGACCGCGATGCGGTACGCCGCCAACTCCTGGCCCTCGGGTCCACGCGAACGCGGAGCCGGACCGTCGTCGAATCGGCGCGGCGGACGCGGTTCGCGCGGCTCACGCTCACGACGCGGCGGTGCCGGCGGCTCGGGAGCGAGCAGGAAGGCGTCGCCGTCACGCGACTGCACTGCCAAGGCGGCAGCGATGTCGATGAGCGGAACATCGTGTTCCTGGTCGTAGTCCTCGATCATCTTGCGGAACAGCGCCAGGTTCTCCGATGCCAGGCTCTCGGTGATGGAGTCACCGAACTTGGAAACACGCTGCGCGTTCACGTCGTCGACGCTGGGCAACTGCATCTCGGCCAGCGGCTGGCGGGTTGCCTTTTCGATGGACTTGAGCAGATGACGCTCACGCGGAGCGACGAACAGCAGCGCGTCGCCCTGGCGTCCGGCGCGACCCGTACGGCCGATGCGGTGGACGTAGGACTCGGTGTCGTGCGGGATGTCGTAGTTCACGACATGCGAGATGCGGTCGACGTCCAGACCACGCGCAGCGACGTCGGTGGCCACGAGGATGTCGAGTGCACCGTTCTTGAGCTGACCGATGGTCCGCTCACGCTGCGTCTGCACGATGTCACCGTTGATGGCGGCAGCGGAGTGCCCGCGAGCGCGCAGCTTTTCTGCCAGCTCTTCGGTGGCCTGCTTGGTGCGGACGAAGATGATCATCGCCTCGAAGGCCTCGACCTCGAGGACACGGGTCAACGCGTCGAGCTTGCGCTGGTGCGCGACCTGGATGTAGCGCTGCGTGATGTTCGACGCCGTCGAGGTCTTGGACTTAACCGTGATCTCGACCGGGTTGTTCAGGTACTGCTTCGAGATGCGGCGGATGGAACCGGGCATCGTCGCGGAGAACAGGGCAACCTGCTTCTCGCTGGGGGTGTCGCGGAGGATGCGCTCGACGTCCTCCTGGAAACCCATCTTGAGCATCTCGTCGGCCTCGTCGAGAACGAGGTACTTGAGGTTGGTCAGGTCCAGAGTGCCCTTTTCGAGGTGGTCGATGACACGACCGGGCGTACCGACCACAACGTGCGCGCCGCGCCGCAGGCCGGACAGCTGGACACCGTAGCTCTGGCCGCCGTAGATCGGCAGGACGTTGAGGCCGGGGATGTGCGCGGAGTACTTGCCGAATGCCTCGGCAACCTGCAACGCGAGCTCACGTGTCGGAGCCAGCACCAGTGCCTGCGTCTGCTTGATCGACGTGTCGATCCGCGACAGGACGGGAACCGCGAAGGCCGCGGTCTTACCGGTACCGGTCTGGGCAAGTCCGACGACGTCCTTGCCTTCGAGCAGCGGCGGAATGGTGGCAGCCTGGATCGGCGAGGGCGACTCGTAGCCCACGTCAGACAGTGCCTTCAGTACCCGATCATCGATGTCGAGGTCGGCAAATGTTGGGGGTTCGGGGTCACGCTCAATATCACTCATTTGACCAGCAGTTTAGCCGAAGGAGTATAGACACGAGAACCGACCTGCTGAACTATTCCGGTGCATCCGCGTTCACCGGGCGTTTCGCCTAGCGTAAGAAGCATGACAGAAGACGCCGCCAACAGCCCCTCTCGGACCGTCGTTGCCGTTGCCCAGTTCGCCCCCGACATGAACAAGGAGGCGAACCTGAAGTCACTGCGCACTCTGGCGTCCGATGCCGCTGGTCAGGGTGCAAAAGTACTGGTCGCTCCCGAGTACTCGATGTTCACGCCGCCGCGCAGCGACGAGCGCCTGATCGAGTCCGCCGAGGACCTCGGCGGAGACTTCGGAACCGGGCTGTCCGCCATTGCCGCGGAGTTCGGGATCTTCGTCGTCGCCGGAATGAACGAACGTCTGCCCAACGTGAGCAGGATCTCCAACACGCTTGTCGCGATGGACCCGCGCGGCGAATTGGTTGCCACGTATCGCAAGCTTCACCTCTACGACGCGTTCGGCTACCTCGAATCGGCAGTGATCGCGCCTGGCGAGATCGAGGACCCACAGACCTTTCAGTGCGACGGCTTCACCTTCGGCCTCCAGACCTGCTACGACCTCCGGTTCCCCGAAGTCACCCGCAGGATCGTCGACGCCGGCGCTGACGTCCTGCTCCTACCGGCGCAGTGGGTACCCGGGCCGTTGAAGGAAGACCACTGGACCACGCTGATCCGGGCGCGCGCGATCGAGAACACCATGTACATCGCCGCAGCGGATCAAAGCGCCCGCGGCGGCGCCGGTGCCAGCATGATCGTCGACCCCATGGGTGTGGTGCTGTGCTCTCTCGGCGAGCAGGTGGGTGTGGCGACCGCGCAGGTCAGCCGCAGGCGAATCGACGAGGTCCGCGAAAAGAATCCCGCCCTCTCACTGCGTCGGTTCACAGTTACCGAACGGTGACGGGAGAACCGAGTAGCGTCGAAAGTATCGGGGTCACACCTCAATCAGGACAGCTATGGCACAGTACCGAGACCGATTTGCCGCAGGCCGGGCCCTTGCTGCGATGTTCGCCCGGTCGCTGGACGCCGCGCGACTCCACGATCCCGTCGTTCTCGGACTGCCGCGCGGCGGCGTTCCTGTCGCGATCGAGGTCGCGTCGGCGCTGGATGCACCGCTCGACATCCTCGTAGTACGCAAACTCGGCTCCCCCCGAAATCCCGAACTGGCTCTCGGTGCCATCGGCGAAGGTGACACCCGCGTACTCAACCACGACGTGATTGCCGCCGAGCGGGTATCACCGCAAGCGCTGGCGCGGGTCGAAGAGTCCGAGCGAGCAGAACTCGAGCGTCGGGCACACCTCCTCCGGGCCGGCCGCCCGGCAGTTCCGCTCAGCGGGCGAACGGCCGTCATCGTCGACGACGGAATGGCGACGGGAGCGAGTGCCGCTGTGGCGTCGGCATGTGCCCGGGCGCAGGGTGCAACGGGAGTGATCGTTGCCGTCCCCGTCGCATCACCGGAATCGATCCGCCTGCTTGCCGATTCGGCCGACCGCGTCATATGTCCCTTCGTTCCGGCGATACTCGGTGGGGTCGGCGCGGCCTTCGACGACTTCCATCAGCTGACCGACTCCGAGGTCGTTGACCTGCTCGAAGGATGAAACTTCTCGACATTTCAGAAAACTTGTGTGATGTGTGCAACATTTTGCGCCTCGGTGCCGATAGCCCGTGTGGAGCAGAAACGACACAGGCATAGCGAAGTTTTCTGGAGGACATCGTGAGCATCTCGACCGATACCGTCGACGTAGTCGCAGCAGCATGCCGCGACCGATTGGGCGACCCCTCTGCATGGGTGGCTTCCGACGCCTACCGCGCGAGCCTGGCCCTGTGCATCATCGAGTCCGTGCAGTCCAGTTGCGGCCACAGCGAAGTTGCCGTCGTCGACCGGTACCTCGCCTACCGGCAAGCTCGTGAATCCTTACCAGTGACCGACGGCGCACGTGAACTCCTCCGAACCTTCGAGGAAGCGGGCAGTTCCGACCAATGGGCCGGCAAGATCGGCTCGTACAAGCGTCGATACACCGCGACCGGCGTTCCGATCGAGGCACGACACATCCAGCAGGTCGCCGAGCGCTTGCATCACCTGCACATCAACTCTGTCGAGGATCTTCTCGCTGCCGCTGATTCCGATCACTCACTCGACGCCGTCCGGCAAGCGTGGACCGAAGCGTGCGGCGACGACGCGGAAGTCACCTGGGCACATCTGCTGATGCTGGCAGGTATCCCCCACACCGATCTGGGCACCGCCGCCGACACGTTCATCAGCACAACACTCGGCACGACGGAACCTCTGACGGACGCGGCCGAGATACTCGCAGCAACCGCGGAGCAACTGGGAGTGGATTCAGACAGATTGGACTACGCAATCAGGCGCTGGCTGTCGATGCACGGGCGGTCGTTGGAGCGCGCGGCATAAGTAACCCGCAACATCGAGTAACACTAATTCCCTGGTCGGGGCCCAACTGGATCTACCGAATAGTAACGACAGTGCAAAATAACGACTAATGTGATGCAATGCACATCGAAGTTATCGGTAGTCACTGGAGGGGTCAAAGTGCGTGAGTTTTCAGTTCCACAGACGTTCACAATTCCGGAGAACGCGTCAATGGCGGATTCGGTGTTCCGGCACGCCAGCGAAGACCCCACATTCGTGCCGTTCCAGCGACTCGTCAACGGCGCGTGGGTCGATGTCACAGCAGCCGAATTCGCCAAGCAGGTCTCGGCCGTAGCGAAGGGGCTGATCGCGTCCGGAGTCGAGCTCGGCGACCGCGTCGCTATCCTCTCGGCAACACGCTACGAGTGGGTTGTCACCGACTACGCGATCTGGACAGCCGGCGGCTGCACCGTCGCCATTTACGAAACCTCTTCCCCCGATCAGGCGCAGTGGATCCTCGAGGATTCGGCTACGTCTCTGCTGATCGTCGAGACTGCCGATCACGCCACGAACATCAAGGACGTCACCGAAGCCGCCGCGGCGCTTCGTGAGGTCCTCGTCATCGAATCAGGCGCTCTCGAAGACCTGACGAGTCGCGGTGCCGCAATCACCGACGAAGAACTCGAAACCCGTCGTCACCAGGTCACGGCCGCATCGCCGGCAACGTTGATCTACACCTCCGGCACCACTGGCCGCCCCAAGGGCGTCCAGCTGACACACGCCAACTTCTACGCAGAGTCCGCCGCGTGCCGCCTGGCCATGCCGGAATCCATGGTTCCCGGCAAGAAGACCCTGATGTTCCTGCCGCTCGCTCACGTCTTCGCGCGGGCAATCTCCTTCGGCGCCTTCGACTCCAAGGTCACCGTTGGCCACACGTCGGACCTCACGACACTCCTCGAGCAGTTTGCCGTGTTCAAGCCGACCTTCATTCTCTCGGTTCCGCGAGTATTCGAGAAGGTGTTCAACTCGGCACGCCAGAAGGCAGTCGACGGCGGCAAGGGCAGCATCTTCGACAAGGCAGCAGCAACGGCCATCGAGTACAGCGAAGCGCTCGAAAAGGGCGGCCCCGGCATCGCACTCAAGCTCAAGCACGCTGTGTTCGACAAGCTTGTGTACTCGAAGCTGCGCGCGGCCCTCGGCGGCGACTGCGAACGTGCAGTCTCCGGCGGCGCTGCACTCGGAGCCCGCCTGGGTCACTTCTTCCGTGGCGTCGGCATCCCGATCTACGAGGGCTACGGCCTCACCGAGACCAGCGCCGCCATCACGGTCAACACCTCCGCCGCGCAGCGCGTGGGAACCGTGGGCAAGCCGATCAACGGTCATGCCGCTCGCATCGCAGACGACGGTGAACTCCTGGTACAGGGTCCGGTGGTCTTTGCCGGCTACTGGCACAACGAGAAGGCCACCGCGGAGTCGATCATCGACGGCTGGTTCCACACCGGTGACCTCGGATCGATCGACAACGAAGGCTACGTCTCGATCACCGGGCGCAAGAAAGAAATCATCGTCACGGCAGGCGGAAAGAACGTCGCTCCGGCCGGTCTCGAGGATTCACTCCGCGCCCACGCTCTGATCAGCCAGTGCCTCGTGGTCGGTGACGGCCAACCGTTCATCGGCGCGCTGATCACACTGGACCTGGAAACTCTGCCCGGTTGGGTCGAGCGCAACGGCCTGCCGGCCGGAAGCCCCATCGCCGATCTGATCAAGAATGCCGATCTCATCGCCGAAATCGACTCTGCGGTCGCGGACGCGAACAAGAAGGTCTCGAACCCGGAGCAGATCAAGAAGTACACGATCCTCGAGGTCGACTTCACCCAGGAGGGCGGCGAACTGACCCCGACGCTCAAACTCAAGCGAAACATCATTCACGAAGCACACAAGGGTGCGATCACGGATCTGTACGCCTGATCTCACAGCCAGCATGTGGCCCGGTTCGCCAATGATTCAGATCGTTGGCGAACCGGGCCATTTCTGTATGACTGCTCAGATACCGCGACCGGGGTTCAGGATGTTCCTCGGGTCGAAGGCGGCTTTCACCGAGAGCATCAACTCACGTTCGACGGAACCGATCATGTCGGACATGTACGGCGCCTTGAGAACTCCGATGCCGTGCTCACCGCTGATCGTGCCGTCCAGTTCGAGTGCCGCATGCACGATGTCGTCGAACGCCCCACGCGCGCGATCCTGCGCGCCCAGTTCCCCGGCGTCGAACACGATGGTGGGATGGAGATTTCCGTCTGCCGCATGACCGAAGGTTCCGATGGTCACCGAGTGCCGCTCAGCCGCGTCCTGGATACGTTCGAGCATTCGGGGCAACGCCGGTACCGGGACGGCAACGTCGTCGAGTAGCACGGTTCCCATCGCCTCGAGCGCCGGCAACGCCATGCGACGCGCGGCGGTGAACGCGTCACCTTCCTCGGGATCGTCGGTGTGGAACACCTCGGTTGCGCCGACGCGCGTGCAGGCCGCCGCGCAGTCTGCCGCTTCCTGCACGGCAGATCTACCGTCGCACTGAATGAGAAGCATCGCCCCCGCCGATTCGTCGAGCCCCATTCTCGTGAAGCGGTTTACAGCGTCGATGGTCACTGCGTCCATCAATTCCAACTGACACGGTTCGGCAACCGCGGCGACGGCCAGGACGGCCTCGATCGCTTTCTCCGCCGAGTCGAAGAACGCAACAACCGTGGTTGCAGCCGTGGGCGCGGTCCGCAGCCGCATCGTGGCTTCGACGATGACGGCAAGCGTCCCCTCGGAACCAACCAGGAGATGGGTCAGGTCCAGACCGGCCACATTCTTGCGAGTCTTTGCTCCGGTGCGAATCACGCGACCGTCGGCGAGAACTGCGGTGAGCGCCGCGACATGGTCGCCGGTGACTCCGTATTTGGCGCAACAGATACCACCGGCATTGGTGGCCAAGTTACCGCCGATACTCGAGATTGCCCGGCTACCGGGGTCCGGAACATACCAAAGTCCTTGTGCGCGAGCCGCCTCCGCAAGATCGCCGTTGATCACACCAGGCTCCACTGTTGCCGTGCGGGCCGCGGCATCTATGTCGAGAATGCGATTCATACCCGCAACGCTGAGCACAATGCACCCGTCGAGAGCATTGGCAGCACCGGCCAAACCGGTTCCTGCACCGCGGGTCACGACCGGAACGGAGAGTTCGTGGGCAACCGTCATCGTCGCGGCGACATCATCGACGGACGTTGCCTTGACCAGAGCCGCCGGAACACCGGCGGTGGTCAGCAAGGATTGGTCCCGGGAATAGGCGCCCATCCGATCGGGATCCGTGGTCGCCTTCTCCCCCAGCACTTCCCGCAGTCGGTCTCCCAACATGTCCACCGTTGTCGTCATTTCGTGTGTCCTTCGTAGAAACCTCGCACATGCTTCTCGACAAGCTGTGCCGCATAATCGGATTCACCGGCCGCAATCGCATCGGCGATCGCTTCGTGCTCCGCGAGCAGTACCCCGAGAGTGGCCGCCGAGTCCTCGACCGCCTCGAGTTCACTCATCAGATAGCCGGCGATAGACTCGCGCAGAACCGTCATCACCAGCGCAAAGGCGCGGTTCCCACCGGCACCCGCCAAGGCGACGTGAAAGTCGACATCCGCGTCGTGGAACGCGGACGCGTTGTTGTTCTCGGTGGCCCGACGCATCTCCTCGATGGCAACGCGCGCAGCACCAGGAACCTCACGGACACCGCGCAGTGCCGCGGCTTCGAGGAGCACCCGCAATTCGACCAGGTCCGGAAGCGGAACGGCACCCACCTGCACAGCCGTGCTCAACGCCGTGGCTGCAGAATCGGCTGTGTTCTCGTGCGTCACCTTGGGACGCGCTGTCGACACGGTGTCGGCACCGGTCACCAACCCTTGCGCCTGAAGTACGCGCAGCGCTTCGCGGACGGTGGAGCGGCCCACCGAAAAAGCCTGTGCCAGTTCCTGCTCCGTTGGCAAGGACTCGCCGACCGGTAGAGACCCGTCGAGAATCGCGTCTCGGAGCCTGCCGGACACCGCAAGGCTCAGCGGGATACGCGAGAGCGGAGTTATGTCCATGTCGCCGACGCTACCTCTTGCCTGCTTGTCAGACAAACTGTTTAATAGAAGTGGCCCGAAACACACAACCAAAGGTGTCGACATGACCGAAAAGCTCGAGTTGGATCCCGCAACCACCGCAGTCGTGCTCATCGAATACCAGAACGACTTCACCACCGAAGGCGGCGTCCTTCATGACGCTGTCGCCCCCGTGATGGAATCGACCGGACTACTGGCGAACACCACGGCACTGGTCGAGGCCGCTCGCTCCGCCGGCGTCACAGTTATGCACGCGCCGATCACGTTTGCCGAGGGATACAACGAGATCACCTCGCACCCGTACGGAATCCTCAAGGGCGTCGTGGACGGAAAGGCATTTGTCAAAGGCAGTTGGGGAGCCGCAATCGTCGACGAACTGACTCCACAGGACGGCGATATCCTCGTCGAGGGCAAGCGCGGCCTCGACACTTTTGCAAGCACCAATCTCGATTTCATCCTGCGCAGCAAGGGAATCCGCACGATCATCCTCGGCGGATTCCTGACCAACTGCTGTGTCGAGTCCACCATGCGCACTGGCTACGAAAACGGTTACCGCGTCATCACTCTCACCGACTGCGTCGCTGGAACCTCAGCAGCAGAACACGAGAACGCCATCACCTACGACTACCCGATGTTCTCGCACCCGGTGACGTCCAAGGATGTGCTCGACGCACTCGCCTGATTCAACGACTGTGCGCGAGAAGGAAATCGCGGCTCACCGCAGTGACGCTGGTGTGTACCTTCTCGTGCAACAGGTCGTGGCCGGCATCCTCGAATTCCCGCATCTCCACATTCGGCAGCGCCGACGCCCAGGTGCGCACCGGCTCGATCGGTGCCATCCGGTCGTCGACGCCGTGCACCACCAGAACCGGGATCCCGGAATCGGCCAAGTCCGCCCACCCGCTCTGGGCAACCGCGTTGCGCGGGATTCCACACAGGACAGCCGACACAAAATGATGATCCTGATGCGTCAGCATCGACAGCGCGGTCACGGCGCCGAGGGAATGCCCCATCACCGCCTGCGGGATACCTGGTTGCGCTTCTCGGGCGATATCCGCCAAGGTCGCGGCATCAGCGGCGAGATCGGACAACGGCGCCGCCACGCCCGGTTCCCCTTCGGACAGTCCGTGCCCGGTGTGGTCGATCGCCCAGACCTCGATGCCGGAAGACGTGAGAGCGTCCGCAAATCGGTGGTACTGACCGCTGTGTTGCCCCAGCCCGTGCAGGAACACCAGTGACATCGCCAGCGACTCGTCGCAGGAAGCGGGCCACCGCCGAAAATGGACCTGACCGCGTCGACCGTCAAAAAAGGGCATGGTGGACATTCTGCCTGGCTCACGGGCATTGCGACGTGCCTGACATGTCCAACCCGCCGTTTTGTCGGTCATCGCTGGCACAATCGCCCCTGTGTTCCTCCTCGATGATCAGATCATCTACAGCGCCAGTGACCTCTCGGCGGCCGCTACATGCGAATTCGGCCTACTGCGGCGACTCGACGCGCGGACCGGGCTGATCAAGGCGGAGGGCGTCGACGCCGATCCGATGCTGGAACGAACGTCCGCGCTCGGTCAACACCACGAGCGCGAACAGTTGGAGCGGTTCATCGCCGAACACGGCGACGGTGTGGTTGTCATGGAACGGCCCGAACACACCCGCGCCGGGCTTACCGAAGCAGCACTCGCCACCGTCGAAGCCCTACGCTCCGGTGCCCCCGTCATCTACCAGGGAACGTTCTTCGACGGCCGGTTCCTGGGGTTCTGTGATTTCCTGGTGCGCGAGGGCGATCGGTACGCGGTGTACGACAGCAAGCTGTCGCGGCACGCGAAGGTATCGGCACTCCTGCAGTTGGCCGCCTATGCGGACGCGCTGGGCCGCAACGCAATCGCCGCCTCCGACCAGGTGCATCTGATGCTCGGCGACGGCAGCACGTCGTCCCACGACATCGGTGACATCGCGCCGGTGTTCTCGGCAAGCCGAGCCAAGCTCGAGCAGGTTCTCGACGAACATCACGCTGAGGGAACACCCGCCGAGTGGCTCGACGGCCGGTACCTGCGCTGCGGACGGTGCGATACGTGCAGCGTGGAAGTCGAGAACCATCGTGACCTGCTCCTGGTGGCTGGTCTCCGGGGCAATCAGCGGATGCAGCTGATTGCCGCCGGCATCGGGTCGATCGATCAACTGGCCGTCAGCACCGAACCCGTCGACGGTATCCGCCGCGACACTCTGGACAAGTTGCGCGCGCAGGCTGCGTTGCAGTTGCGCCAGGAACAATCCGGCGAGGCCGAGTTCCACATCTACAACGCGTCCGTGCTCGGGGGGCTACCCGTGCCGGACGACGGAGACATCTTCTTCGACTTCGAGGGTGATCCCCTGTGGGCGGAGGACGGTTCCACCGACTGGGGGCTGGAGTACCTGTTCGGCGTCGTCGAAGGTCCGGCGGAGAACTACGTGTTCAAGCCGTTCTGGGCACACGACCGCGCCGGTGAACGCCAAGCGCTCGTCGACTTTCTCGACTACGTGACCGCGCGGCGCGAGGCTCATCCGGGCATGCACGTCTATCACTACGCGGCCTACGAGAAGTCCGCACTTTTGCGACTCGCCGCGCGTCACGGCGTGGGCGAGCAGGTAGTGGACACGCTGCTGCGCGAGAGTGTGCTCGTGGATCTGTATCCGCTCGTTCGCTCGGCCATGCGAATCGGGGCTCGCTCGTACAGCATCAAGAAACTCGAACCGCTGTACATGGGAGAACACGGCCGGGACGGCGACGTCGTCAATGCCGCGGCGTCCGTGGTTGCGTACTCCGACTACTGCGAGCTACGCGAGCGCGGCAAGGACGACGAAGCCAGTGAACTGCTGCAAGGCATCTCCGACTACAACGAGTACGACTGCGAATCGACTCTCCGACTGCGTAATTGGTTGGTCGATCGAGCAGCCGAACACGACATCACCTTGCGTCAGCCAACAGGACAGATCGCCCTGCCCGTCGAAGACCTCACCGAAACCGAAATTGCATTGCGTGAATTCGCCGGGCACAAAGCCGGCCCGGCGCGAACCGCCGAGCAACACGCCGCAGCCCTCCTCGCTGCGGCGGTCGGGTACCACAGCCGAGAGAAGAAGCCGCATTGGTGGGCGCACTTCGATCGCTTGTCGGCCCCCATCGAAGATCTTGTCGATGTCCGTGACGTGATGGTGGTCGACGTGCCAGACATTCAAGCAGACTGGCACAAGAACACCGCCAGGCAGAAGCCGCGACGGCACATCCAGTTGACGGGCACCCTGGGCACCGGCACGACGTTGAGCCCCGGCACCGACATGTTCGCGCTGTACGACGTTCCCTCTCCCGACGCCGTTGCCGGCGACAATCCGGCGCAGCGCGGCACCAACGGCGTGAAGATAGTCTCGGTCGAAAAATCCGGCAATCTCGACGTTGTCACCATCGAGGAACTACTCCGAGGTGACGAGTTCTCCGAGACTCCCGTTGCGTTGGCTCCCGGACGCCCTATTCCGACGGTGCCGATGGAAAAGTCCATCGCTGCAGCGGCATCAGAAGCCTGCGACGGATTGCCCGGGTTGCCGCGCCGCGCGGCGGTCGACATTCTGCGTCGACTCACGCCTCGAACCCTGTCCGGCGACGCGCTTCCACCGGTCGGCGAAGGCAACGACTACGCGTCCGCGATCACGGCTGCCGTCCTCGATCTGGACGACTCCTATGTTGCGGTGCAGGGCCCACCCGGTACCGGTAAGACGTACACCGGGGCGCGAGTGGTCAAGGCTCTGGTGGAGCAGCACCAGTGGCGTATCGGTGTTGTTGCGCAATCGCATTCGGTGGTGGAGAACATGCTGGGCGGCATAGTCAAGGCCGGCCTCGATCCGGCTCTGGTCGCCAAGAAGGGCAGCCGGAGCCGAATTGCGGAGTGGACCGACATCACGCCCCAGGAGTTCCCCCGCTTCCTGTCCGAAGCGGAATCCACTGGTTGCGTCATCGGTGGCACCGCGTGGGATTTTGCGAACACCGATCGAGTGCCCCCTGGCAGCCTCGATCTCCTTGTCGTCGACGAAGCCGGACAGTTCGCGCTGGCCAACACCATTGCCGTTGCCGTCTCCGCCCGGAATCTGTTGCTACTCGGCGATCCGCAACAACTGCCGCAGGTCAGCCAGGGAACTCATCCCGAACCTGTTGACGAATCCGCTCTCGGCTGGCTGGCCGAAGGGCACGGCGCCCTGCCGCCGGAGTTGGGATACTTCCTCGAAAAGACGTGGCGGATGCACCCCGACCTGTGCGCGCCGGTGTCGGCCCTGTCCTACGAGGGCAAGCTGCTGTCCCAGGAATCGGTAAGCGCTGCACGGAAACTCGACGGTCTGGCAGCGGGCGTACACACGGTGTACGTCGACCATTCCGGCAACTCGACGTATTCACCCGAAGAGTCTGCCGTCATCGTGACGCAGATCCGCGAACTCCTCGGCACGCCGTGGACCGATCCCAGCGAGTTCGACGGCACCCGGCCCCTGACCGAGGCGGACATTCTGGTGGTCGCGCCCTACAACGCCCAAGTGGGCACCATCGAGCGCGATCTCACCGAAGCGGGATTCACCGACGTCGAGGTGGGTACCGTCGACAAGTTCCAGGGACGTGAAGCGGCAGTCGC
Source organism: Rhodococcus sp. IEGM 1366 (assembly GCF_033142425.1). Taxonomy (NCBI): domain Bacteria; kingdom Bacillati; phylum Actinomycetota; class Actinomycetes; order Mycobacteriales; family Nocardiaceae; genus Rhodococcus; species Rhodococcus sp. IEGM 1366. The sequence goes on along the minus strand of NZ_JAWLRZ010000009.1, from coordinate 262,335 downwards.
CATTGTGTCGATGGCAGCGTCCGCAATCGAGGACGTTCCACGAGGCATGTCATTCCTACTTTCGCGCAACCGCCTCAATGTTGCTGTCTCACGCGGAAAATGGTGCGCCATCATCGTCCGGTCGTATGCACTGACGCAGTACATGCCGACCACGCCGGCGGGGCTGGTGGAACTCGGCGCTTTCATGCGCCTGACAGCCGGCTAGCCGAAGCACTGCCCGTCGCCGCGATACGTCGGTACCGCGGTGGCGGTGCCGTCGGCATCGACCAGATTCACGTGGTCGAAACGCTCACACAATTCGCCGGCCTTTGCGTGGCGGAACCACACTCGGTCACCGATCGCGATGTCGCCGGCAACCCGTCCTGTGACCGGCGTCTGCACCTCGCCTGCGCCTTCGTTGCGGAGCAATTTCAGACCGAGTGGGCGCATCGGTTTCGGAACCCTCGCGGCGCCGGCCGGTCCGGAGGCTATGTACCCGCCGCCGAAGAGGGTGGTGACCTTCGAGGTCGGCTTGCGAACCGCGGAGAGTGCGAAGAACAGGGCGGGGTCCGGCCGGAAGGCGCGGTACCTGTCGAAGAGCGTCGGCACATACAGCCCCGAACCCGCCGTCACCTCGGTGACCACCGGATCGGCAGAACTGACTTCGAGTGATCCGGTACCGCCACTGTTCACGATCTCGAGGGTGCCCACCGCATCCGTGACCGCAGAAACGACAGCACCTCGCCGGTGCGACAGTTCCCGGGCGGAGGCCTTCTTGACCCAGCCGATCGGCGCGCTGGTGTCCGGTAGTCCGGCGATCTGCGCTTCGTAGAACATGACACCGACGACGGAAAATCCACGGGACCGCGCACGCACAGCCAGTGCGGCAACATCATTCGGTTCGCGGAGCGGAGAGCGTCGTACCCCCAGGTGAATCGGCCCGATGCGCAGGGACGCGTCCACGTCGAGGCACACCCGAATCGGCGCAGCGCCTGGCGCAGCTGATCTGATGACATCGAGCTGAGCGTCGTCGTCGATCATCAGCGTGATCGCCGTTATCGCAACCGGATCACCGGCGAGTTCGGCCAACGCTCCACGATCCACGGTGGGATATCCCATCAGGATGTCGCGGGCGCCGAGACCGACCAACCACAATGCCTCCCGCAGTGAGTAGGCCATGATTCCGCGAAAGCCACCCTGCTCGGTGAGCCCACCGCCCAGTGTTTCCTCGAGAACGGCGCGGCACCGGACCGACTTACTCGCAACGCGCACCGGTGTTCCCCCGGCCCGGCGAATCAGATCGGCAGCATTGCTGCGCAGAGTTGTCAGGTCGAGAGCGGCCAGGGGCGGGTCGAAATCAGCAGTAGCGGATGTCAGTCGATCCAGTGTTGTGGTCACGTGTGTCCCATCGTCGCGGCGTCGCGGTCAAGTCAACACCTGAATTGGACGCATGTCCATGACGGGGTCAGTGCTGCGCCTCGATCGCCTTGCCGGCGATGACCTGAACCATTTCGCCGAATTCCGCAATGGTGGCGTCGGAATCACGATCAACGAGCCAGCGCAAGACCAATCCGTCGATCATCGCCAGACTCCATCTCGCCAACGACTGCAAAGACTCTGTCCAGACAGTTCCGGAAATCGTGGCGCATTCTTCGAGAAATGCAATGGCATGCTCGTCCATGATCCGGTACTGATCGCTGGCGACGGCACCGGCACGCTCGGCCCCGAGGTTGCGGCTACGCAGAGCTTGCGCGGTGATTTCGTAGGTCAGCAACTGCCGATCAGGCGTCACCTCGATGAGCGGCCACATCCCGGTCAACCCGATGTGCAGCAGTTCCTTCAGCCCTTGGATCCCGGTCAGATCAGGCGCGTGGCGAACCTGCCCGAAGGCATGCTGGAGCGATTCGCTGAGCTGAACAATCAACGTCTCGCCCATCGCGGCGATGAGCTCCTCTTTGCTCTCGAAACAGTAGTGAACTACGCCGAGCGATACGCCCGCCTCTTCGGCTACAGCACGGACCGTCACTGAACTCACGCCGCGCTGTTCGGCAATGGAAATGGCGGATTCGATCAATTGTGTGCGGCGCTCGTCCGCCGGAAGCCTGTTGAGCATCCCATGATGTTAGAACGGAGATCGGAAAAACTAGGCACAATGCTTGCTTGGACGAACGTCCAAGTACATGATTGTCCAATGGCTTCGGATATCTGGCAGAACTGGGCAGGCACTCAAAGGGCTTCACCGCGACAGTGGGCAACACCGCGGAACACCCGTGAACTCGCAGCGCTTGTCGTCGAAGCCGCAACGCGAGGGTGGCACGTGAAGGCAGTCGGAGCGGGCCATTCCTTTACCGGTGCGGCGGTCACAGACGGAGTTCTTGTCAGCCTCGACAACTTCTCCGGGATCGAATCGATCACCCCCACCGACGACGGGGCGCTGGTGACGGTTCTCGCAGGCACGCGCCTGCGCGCCCTCAACGAGGCGTTATGGCAACGCGGGTACGCCATGACCAACCTCGGCGACATCGACGCCCAATCTCTCGCGGGAGCGCTTGGCACCGGAACCCATGGAACCGGCGCCGCGTTCGGTGGACTTGCGACGCAGATTCACGGCCTCGAAATCGTGACAGCCGACGGAGCAATCGTCACCGCGTCCGCGGATCAAAATCCGGAACTGTTCGAAGCTGCCCGCATCGGCCTGGGCGCGATCGGCATCATCACCAAGGTCACCCTCGCGTGTTCGCCTCGGTTCACATTGCGCGCCATCGAAAAACCCGACACGCTGTCCCACATTTTGGACACCCTGGACGACGAGTGCAGGACCGTCGACCACTTCGAGTTCTACTGGTTCCCCCACACCGATCGGGTCCTCACCAAACGGAACACACGCCTGCCCGGCGACACACCGTTGAAGCCCGTCAGCGCGATCCGAACCTTTGTCGAGGACGAATTCATGTCGAACACGCTCTTCGAGGGCGTCAACCGCATCGCCACCCTGGCGCCGGCCGCGATACCCACCATCAACCAGATATCGTCACGCCTGCTCGGCGCCCGGGAATTCACCGACCGCAGCTATCGGGTCTTTGCATCGCCGCGCCGCGTGAAGTTCAAGGAAATGGAATACGCCGTCCCGGTCGAACACGTCAAAGGTCTACTCCACGAGATCAATCAGTGGCTGCAAAGGACTGGAACCAACGTCGCGTTCCCCGTCGAGGTTCGTTTTGCCGCCGCCGACGACCTCTGGCTTTCCACCGCCAACGGACGCGATACCGCGTACGTCGCCGTGCACCAGTATCACCGCCGGTCCGAGACCGAGTACTTTGCCGCAGTCGAAGCGATGGCAAAGGCCGTCGACGGCCGGCCGCACTGGGGGAAAATGCACAACCGGACCATCGACGACTTACGCCCGACGTACGACAAACTCGACAACTTCATTGCTGTGCGAGACAAGTACGACGCGGATCGTGTGTTCGACAACGACTACCTACGCCAAGTGCTCGGCGCCTGAGTTCGCTTCGCTAACGCAGCAATTCCGCTTTCCGCGATTCACTGGCGAACGACGCCTTGATGGAATTGCGGGCCAACGTCTCACGTTCGGACTCGGTCAGCCCGATTGCTCGACCGAGTTCGGCGAAGTTGTCGTCGACGTACCCGCCAAAATATGCCGGATCGTCGGAGTTGACCGTCACGATCAGCCCGAGGTCGAGCATCGTTCGCAACGGATGATCCTCGAGCTTGTCGAACACCCGAAGACGAACGTTCGACAACGGGCAGACCGTCAGCGGAATCTCCTCGTCGACCAACCGCTCGACAAGCGCCGGATCCTCGAGTGCGCGGACACCGTGATCGATACGTTCAGCACCGAGGATGTCGAGCGCCTGCCAGATGTACTCCGGCGGGCCTTCCTCACCGGCGTGGGCGACCACGTGAAGCCCCTCGGCGCGAGCCCGCGCAAACACGTCCTCGAAGAGCGACGGCGGGTTACCCACCTCCGCAGAATCGAGGCCCAGACCGACAATCGGAGCCTGCAACCGGATGATCTCCGAGAAGATCTCCTCGGCATCTCTGACGGGTTGATCGCGCAGAATCGCGGCAATCGCGCTGCTGCTGAGTCCGAACTCCCGCTCACTCGATGCAACGGCGTCCATGATTCCGTCGAGAACCTCGGTCAACGGAACGCCTCGGACCACGTGCGCTTGCGGGTTGAAGAAGAACTCGGCGTGCGAGACCCCCGCAGCGGCAGCACGGCGGAAGTACGCCCGCGTGAGATCCGCAAAATCCTCGGCTGTACGCAGAACGGCCATGTTGGCAAAGTACAGATCGAGGAACGACTGCAGATCCGAGAACTCGTACCGGGACTTCAGATCTTCGATGTCCTTGTACGGCAAGTCCATTCGATTTCGCTCGGCGAGGCGGTAGATCTGCTCGGGCTCTAGTGAACCCTCGATGTGCATGTGCAATTCGGCAACTGGTGTAGCCATGTCGTGTTACCGACCCTTCCATACCGGCGCGCGCTTCTCGGCAAAAGCCGTCGCGCCTTCACGTGCGTCCTCGGATACGAAAATCGGTGCCAACAACTGCATCTGGTTGGCAAATGCCTCGTCGTCCGACCATCCGGCGGCCTTGACCATGATCTCTTTGGTGACCGTGACGGCGAGCGGACCGTTACGGCTGATGCGGTCGGCGAGATCCAGCGCACCGTCCAACGCCTGACCTGGTTCTGTCAGTGTGTTCACAAAACCGTACGAGTGCGCTTCCTCCGCTGTGAAAGCGTCTCCGGTCAAGGCATATTCCAGGGCCTTCTGATACGGAATGCGCTTGGGTAGACGGAACAATCCGCCGGCGCCTGCGACCAGACCCCGCTTGACCTCGGGGATACCGAACTTGGCTTCGCGAGAGGCAACCACCAGATCGGTGGCCAGCACCAACTCGGTGCCGCCTGCCAAGGCAAAGCCCTCGACCGCCGAAATGATCGGCTTTCGCGGCGGCCCCTCGGTGAAACCGAGACCGCGGCCCGGAACCAGTACGTTCTCGCCGGCCACAAACGCCTTGAGGTCCATACCGGCACAGAAATTTCCGCCCGCACCGGTCAGCACTGCCAACGACAGCTCGTCATTACCGTCGAGTTCTTCGACAGCTGCTGCCAATCCGTGGCTGACCGCGGCGTTGATCGCGTTTCGTGCCTCGGGCCGGTTGATCGTGATGATCAGCGTCCGCCCACGCCGCTCGGTGAGAACCTCGTCTGCCATGCATCTCCCTCTCGTAGTCTTTCGACACCGCGCATGCTCATGCTGCGTTTCGTTCGACAATACGGACGAAGCCCTCCGCATCGATCTGTGCGGTGTCATGGGTGCAGAACCAGCCCTGCATGAAACGCGACGACGTCACTTCCGGCGAATTCCAGTACCGACGCGCGACACTCGGCCCGCGGCACCACAGTTCGCCGTATCCCCCCGGTGCATCGGGGCCGTACAACGCGACTTCCATTCCGCCAAAAGCGATTCCCACGCTCCCTAAATGTGTCGAAGCCGATTCGATCGGCAAGATCAGACCTCCGCCACACGTCTCGGTCTTTCCCCAACCCATCACATGCTGAGCGGCCGGAAACGCCGCCAGTAGCTTGTCTTCCTGCTCGGCCGTTACCGGGAACCCACTGCAGTCCACCCACTTCACCGATCGCGAGGCTGCTCGCGCCGCCGGACCCACCGCAAGCAATCGTGGTTCGAGGAGATCCTCGGGGCGCCCGGTGAGAATGTCGACGGTATGGGCGGACTCACGCCAAAAATCACCCGCCACAACAACGGTGCCGCCGATCACCAACGTGGCGAGCACATGAACAAGCTCCCGGACGGATCGAAAATCGCTGTCCACCAGAAGATTCCGCACACCCTCGACGCCGTAGTCACGCGAATGCAGAAGCCCTTCGATTGTCGAGAGCACATTCTCGTTGCTCAATTCGACGCCAAGCATCGCGCCGGACGGATCCGCCGTGTACGCCAGAACCGCCAACTCGTCCGGCGCAGCACCGTCGTCGATGAACGGAACCCCGTGCGGCAATTCCCCATCGAGCACCAACACCGATCCACTGTCCGCAATCACCGCGGAAACCTCCGCGTCGCCCCACGCCATGCCGAGAGACACCGGAACCCCACCGGCCAGAATGACTCCGAGGCACGCTTCCAGCCACCGAACGCCGGCCGCAAACCGGATGGCCACCCGATCGCCGATCTCGATTCCCCGCGACTTCAACCCGCCGGCTACCCGAGACGCTTCAGCCCACAGTTCGGCGTAGGTGACCTGTTCTCCGTGCACTTCCTCGACCGCCGTTCGCCCGGCGAACCGGTGCACCGCAACGTCGAGTAATTCCGACAACGACGGATCCAACTGCCGGTAACGCAGCAGACCGTCCGTCGCCCGACTGACTCGCGTATCCGTGAGCAGCCCATTCGAACAGTGATACTCCACAAGCCTCGACCGCATCTGTACCTCCACAGACCGTGACAAACCCACACCCGCGCCATTCGACTATATGACGTGAGTCACAGGTAGTGGAGCACTCTGGCGATACCCGTGTGCTTACTTGCCTGTGTAGACGGCCTTTCCTGGACCTACATCGAGGAAGCTGCGCACAGCGCCGCGAAGGTCCTCGGTCTCGAACAGCGCCCCCGACACTGTCGGTGTCACCGCATCGGCATGAGCGATACCGCCGGAACGCCACGCCGCCACGATCTGCTTGGTCGCGTCATGTGCCCGCGTCGGCCCGTCAGCCAACCGCGCTACCAGTGCCCGCGCGGCCGCGTCGACATCATCGTGAACGGCATTGACCACACCCCACGATTCAAGCGTCGCCGCGTCGTACAGATCGCCCGTCATCACCAGTTCGCGAGCGCGTCCGGAACCCGCACGCTCGGCCAGGCGTTGCGGCCCACCCATCGACGGCGTCAACCCGACCACTGTCTCCACCAAACCGAACTTCGCCTTGGGCGCGGCAAGAATGATGTCGCAGGCCAGCGAAATCTCGAACGCAGCCGTCAGCGTCAACCCATGCGCGGCGTAGACCACCGGACACGGAAGCGCCTCGAGTGGATGGCAGATCTGCGCAAAAAGCTCGCGCCACAACTCGGCGCCCTGCTCGGCACTCAAACCGTCGAAAACATGGACGTCGACGCCGGCCGAGTTGACCTTGCCCTCGGCCCGCAGCAACACCGCGCGCGGCGGCGCAGCCGTCAACGACGCGATATCCGCGATCACTGCGTCGAACATCGCCTGATCGAACAAATTGAGCGGTCCGTGAGCAAACGTCAGCACGGCAACCTCGGCTCCGCCATCGGTGATGATTCGCTCGAGACGGGTGGGATGCGGTTCGGAAGCAGTCATGGCCGTCACCTTGCCACACCGCGGGCGACATACGATCAGGGAGTGGACGGTCTGAGAAAAGCGCTTGCCGACGTTGTGGGACAACGGTTCGTCACCGACGATCCCGATGTTCTGCGCTCCCGCTCGGTCGATCACACGGGCAGATACAGTGGACGTGCCCAGGCCCTGGTCCGCCCGGCCGACACCTCCGAAGTGGCCGCAGCACTCAACATCTGCCGACAATTCGGCGCACCCGTCACCGTGCAGGGTGGACGCACCGGACTTGTCGCCGGAACCGTGCCCGAACACGACGACGTCCTGCTCTCCACCGAACGTCTCACGACGATCGGCGAGGTCGATGCCGCCGCGGGGAGGATCACCGTCGACGCGGGAGTGACACTCGCACAAGTACATTCCGCTGCTGCCCATGCCGGACTGAAGTTCGGCGTCGACATCGCGTCGCGTGATACCGCGACAATCGGCGGTATGGCTGCCACCAACGCCGGTGGGCTGCACACGGTTCGATACGGCAACATGGCGGAGCAGGTCACCGGACTCGAAGTTGTTCTTCCAGACGGCACCACCGTGCGCCGTGAGGTAGCCGTCCGCGTCGACAACTCCGGCTACAACCTGCCGGCGCTCTGGGTGGGCAGCGAGGGAACTCTCGGGGTGATCACACGCGTCGACCTGGCACTTCACCCCGTGCCGAAACACCGCGTCACAACACTCACCGGGTTCGATTCACTGGGCGCCGTTGTCGACGCGGGACGCATTCTGCGCACCGTCGGCGGCGTCGACGCGCTTGAACTACTCGACGGCCGCGGATTGGAACTTGCTGCGAACCGACTGGGCGCCGGCGTTCCGACGGGACGCCGATGGTATCTGCTGGCCGAGGTATCCGGCGCCCACGACCCTTCGGAAGACGTCAGCGCAATCATGGACCGGATCAATCCACCGGACGCGCCCGCCGTAGCGCTCGACACGGCCGGTTCAGCCCGATTATGGTCTGCACGTGAATGTTTCGCGGAAGTCGTAGGATTGTTCGGACCACCTCTCAAGTTCGACGCGGCACTCCCCCTTGACACACTGGCGGCATTCGCGGAGTCGGCGGTCGGCGTTGTCGCAGAATACGCACCGGAAGCGATCCCGATCCTGTTCGGTCATGTGGCCGAAGGAAACATCCATCTGAACGTCCTGAATTGCCCCGACGCCGACGCCGTCTACCTCCGCATTCTCGAACTGGTGCGTCACTACGGCGGAAATATCAGTTCCGAACACGGAGTCGGCTCGCTCAAACGCAATTACCTCGACATGGCACTCACGCCGGAGGACATCGGCGCGATGTGGGCGATCAAGCGAGCCTTCGACCCCGACGACTTTCTCAATCGTGCAGTGATGTTTCCCGACTCCCTTCGGCGCTGACTACTAGACGCTGTGGACCTTTCGGCTTCGGTTGTCCTGCAGGGCAGTCAGCGCGCACCTTGCCGCACAGCGTGCCGCGGCGAGAACCACAGGATGCCTGGCTACCGTCCACGCCCGTCTGGCAATTGACGGGGCAGTCTCATTCTGCATGTCGGCGTTCGAGTTCAGTGCCCGTGGTGAGCGTGTGCGTGCTCTGACACGGGCGCGGTCGCATTGTCGGCAGTCAGAGTGAATTCGGCCGTACGCACCACTCCGTCGTGTTTGAAGTCCAAGAACAATCGGTAATCCTCAGCGCTCGGCATGGTGGCGTAGAAGGTGATTGCCGGTCCGGCCGGGGTAACACCGTCACCGGGATGGCCGTCCGGGTGGACGTGGAGATACGCGAGGTCGGAGGCGCGCAGCGCAACCAGATGCCCATAGGCGGCGAGGTAGGGCTGCAAGTCTGTGACCGGGTGACCGCCTCGGCTGACCGAGAGCGTGAGCTTCGATGTCTGGCCGGCGTGGGCTGCGCCGTCGAGGGAGACGATGTAGCCGTCGACCGTCGTGGTGGCGGCCGCAGCAGGCAACGGCCGGGGGTCATAGGCGCCGGAAACTTGTACATCCGCACTCAGCGTGATTCCGTCGCCCCCGTCAGGAGTGAAGTCAGCGAAGACCCGATACTCCCCTGCATGCGCGAAATCTACTGAAACATGCCAGGTTCCGGACGCGTCCAGTTCGGGATGCACGTGCTGGAATCCGGTCAGGTCGCGGCCGACCACGATCAGATGTAGCTGCTTGTCGTGAGTATCCGTGTACCGGATCAACGGAGATCCGGTCGCATCCACGATCCGGAACTGCAGGGGTACGCGACTGCCGACGGCCGCCTCCGACGTTGCCAATTCCAATGTGTAGCCGTTTTCGCTGAACATCTTGCCCTCCAAAGGTTGGGTCGACGGCACTTCCGTTGCCGTCTGCGTTGGGTTCTTCACTTCTTGAAGTCGAACCTGTTGCAATTTGTACCATACCCCCCTAGGGTATGCAACGAACAAAACAAATCACTCCGAATTCACTCGAAGGAGATCCGATGCGCACCTACGCCGAGCGCCGGCCGATCGAGTTCGAAAAGCGCACTATTTCTGGGTATTTCATCGATCCGCAGCCTCGATGTCGCGACGCCTCGACTATGACACTCCCAGACCTCGCAAACATGACGCATACCCCGTACCCGTAAGGAAATCAGAATGTCCACACAACCTAGATCCACCCGTAAGTGGTGGGCGTTGGCGTTGATCGCCGCCGCTCAGTTCATGGTCATCATGGACACCTCGATCATCGGTGTCGCTCTCCCCCAGATGCAGAGCGATCTCGGCTTCTCCCAGGAAGGCCTGACCTGGGTCTTCAATGCCTACGTCATCGCCTTCGGCGGGCTGCTCCTCCTCGGCGGGCGTCTGTCGGATCTGTTCGGCGCGCGCCGAGTGTTCACCGCCGGTTGGCTGATCCTGCTGATCGGTTCCGTCGTCGCCGGTGCCGCCGGCAACGTCGCCGTCGAACTTGCCGGTCGCGCAGTTCAGGGCGCAGGAGCAGCACTCATCGCGCCGTCCGCCCTGACCCTGCTGATGATGCTGTTCGGCAGCACGCAAAAGGAGATGACCAAGGCCCTGTCCATCTACGGTGCCGCGGCGCCGGCCGGCGGTACTGCCGGAGTGTTCCTCGGCGGCGCCATAACCGAATACGCCAGCTGGCCTTGGGTTTTCTATCTGAACATCCCCATCGCAGTCATCGCATTGATCGCCACGCCCATCCTGATGCCGAATGCACCGGCACGCACGGGATCGATCGACTTCCTCGGTGCACTGGCGGTCACCGCAGGCCTCGCCGTCGGAGTCTTCGGCATCGTCAGAGCACCTGACGTCGGTTGGGGATCCGGGCAGACGTGGCTTGCGCTCGCCGTCTCGGCCGCATTGTTGGGTGCATTCGTGTTGATCCAGTCCAAGCGTCGGGAACCACTGGTGCGGCTGGGAATCTTCAAGGCGCCCAATCTCGGTGCCGCGAACGTCGCTCAGCTCGTCCTCGGCGCGGCCTGGATACCGATGTGGTTCTTCCTGAACCTGTACCTGCAGCAAGTGCTCGGATACAGCGCCTTCCCCGCCGGCGCAGCTTTGTTGCCGATGACGATCTTCGTCATGCTCGGCATGATCGTCGTCGCGCCACGGGCCATGGCGCGGTTCGGTGCAAAAGCAATGATCGTCGCCGGATTGCTGGTACTGGGAATCGGTTTGGGGTGGATGTCCTTGATCCGGCCCACCGGTAACTTCTGGGTCGACGTGCTGCCGGCATCGTTGGTGGCCGCGGCCGGTATGACGCTGGCGTTCATTCCTTCACTGGGTACGGCGATTTCGGCCGCGCGCCCGGAAGAAGGCGGATTGGCTTCGGGCATCGTCAATGTCAGTTACCAGGTCGGCTCGGCTGTCGGTCTCGCGGTGATGACTGCGATTGCTGCGGTGTTCGGCGCTGATCAACTCGGCAATCCGACCGAGCTGACGAACGGGTTCTCCGCGGTGTTCTTCGGTGCCGCCGTCATCGCAGTGGTGGGCGCAGCAATCACCGCGGTCGTGATGCGGTCGACCAAGGTCGAAGAGCCTGAAACCGTTAAATCCACCGTCAATTCTTGACCAACTCCGGTGGTGGGGGGGGGGGGGGGGGCGCCCCCGCCCCCCCCCCCCCCCCCCCCGCTTCTGGTGTCGGTGAAGCAATAGGTCGATCAGTTCACGGCTTGGTCAGATCCATTCCCGGAACCGACACCGCAACATCGGCGACCGGCGGAGCGATCGGACCCTTGCCCTTTCGCTTTCCGGACCTCAGTCGTTTCTCGACCTTGGTTGCCAGGTAAGTCAGCGAAGAGTTCAAGATGATCATGATGACAGCAGCCACCATGAGCGCCGGCAGGTAGTTCTGGAACGCAGCACCCAGCTGGGTGGACTGTCGAACAAGTTCGGTGTAGCCGATGATGTAACCCAGAGCTGAATCCTTGAGCGCAACAACCATTTGCGATATCAGTGCGGGGAGCATGGTTGTGACTGCTTGGGGTAGCAAGATTGTCACCATGATTTGAGATTTGCGCATACCGAGAGCTTTGGCGGCTTCACTTTGTCCGCGGGGGAGTGAGTTGATTCCCGAGCGAACGATTTCCGCGATCACCGATCCGTTGTAGAGCGTCAAGCTCACCACGACGGCCGTAAGAGCCAAGTAGTCGAGTTTCACGATCTTGTATTCGGCAAGAACGGCGTACATGAAGATGATCAGCAGAAGCACGGGAATCGCACGGAACAATTCCACGATGACACCACTGATAATTCGCACAACGCGGTGATCGGACAATCTGCCGATTCCGAGAATTGCGCCGAGGATCAGTGCAAGCACGATGGACAGTGCTGCCGCAATCAAGGTGCCCTTGATGCCGGGAAGCAGATACGTCGTCCAGACGTCCGCCTGCACGAACGGATCCCATTTGGCGGAGGTCAGCTGCCCCTTGTCGTCGAGCGCGCGGTACACGACATACGCGATGGCGAGGGCGAGGACGGCTACGACAACCGAAGCGAATCGGTACAGTGCCCGTGCCTTCGGGCCGGGTGCGTCGTAGAGAACCGTTGCTTGCTTAGTCATCGTGCGACCTCGAATTTCTTGGCGAGCTTACCGAAGAGCAATCCTGTCGGCAGGGTCAAGATGACAAAGCCGACTGCAAAGATTCCTGCGGTCACGAAGAGTGCGGCTTCGTTTTCGAGAATCTCCTTCATCAATTTCGATGCCTCGGACACGCCGATGACGGCGGCGACGGTGGAGTTCTTGGTCAGAGCGATCAGGACGCTTCCGAGCGGTGCGATCACAGCGCGGAAGGCCTGCGGAAGAACGATGAGTCGGAGGTTCTGCAGGAAGGTCAACCCGAGGGACCGTCCTGCTTCTGCCTGTCCGGCATGGACGGTGTTGATTCCGGCGCGGATCGACTCGCACACAAACGACGCGGTGTAGACGCTCAGTCCGAGGACGGCCAAGCGGAAGTTGTTGTCGATCACGAAGGTTGACGAACTGGTCGATGCGAGGCTGATGTCGAGAGTTTGGTACAGACCGAACACACAAAAGAGCAGGATCAGGGTGAGCGGCGTATTGCGGAAGACGGTGACATAGGCGGCGCCGAGGAATCGGGCGACAGGTACGGGAGATACCCGCATCGCGGCAACAATCACTCCGAGTATCAATGCGCCGATAGCCGAGAAGATCGTGAGCTGGATCGTGGTCCAGAACGCTTCGAGGATCTGGCTTCCGTAATCGTCGAGTATTTTCACTTACGGTCTCCCCAGTTCATGGGTCGTTGTTGAAAGTGCTTGCCCAGGTGGGGTTTCCGGAAATGGAAACCCCACCTGGAATGGCTACTGCTCAGCTGGATCAGTACCGGTTGACAGTGGGCGGAGCGGGCATCGTGTAACCGGACGGGCCGACCGTCTCGGTGAATGCTTCTGCCCACGCTCCGGACGAGATCATCTTCTCGATGGCATCGTTGATCTTGCCGCGGCCTTCGGAATCGTCCTTGGCCAAGCCGATTCCGTAATTTTCGGTCGTGAACGGCTCACCGGCGATACGGAATGCACCGGGGGACTGTGCCGCGTAGCCGGCGAGAATGATGTCGTCGGTCGTGACTGCGTCGACCTTGCCGTTACGCAGCGCTTCGACGCACGCCGAGTAGGTGTCGAATTCCTGGAGCTGGACGTCCTTGGCGTAGGTGTCCTTCACCTTCTGGGCGGGGGTGGACCCAGCCACCGAGCACAGGATCTTGCCACCGTTCAGTGATTCGGGACCGGTGATGTCGGTGTTGTCCGCATTGACGAGCAGCGACTGGCCGGCGACGAAGTACGGTCCGGCGAAGCCGACCTTTTCCTTACGAGCGTCGGTAATGGAGTACGTCGCGACGATGTAGTCGACCTCGCCGTTCTGGATCAACGTCTCACGCTGGGCGGACGGTGACTCCTTGAACGTGATGTTCTCGGGCTTGACGCCCAATTCGTTTGCAACGTACTTCGCGACCTCGACGTCGAAACCGGTGTACGTGCCGTCTGCGTTGCGCAGGCCGAGTCCTGGCTGGTCGAACTTGATGCCGATGGTGAGCTTGCCGTCAGCGGCGTTCTCGCTGACCGTCTTGCTCTCCTCGCCGCCGCCGCAGGCGGTTGCTGCGAATGCAATGGCCATGATTCCGATTCCGAAACGGACGGAACGATTGATCTTCATGGAGATCCTCTCAATTGTGTCGACATTCGAACTGTGCAGTCGAGACGGGTGTCTTGTGGACGTCGGTGCAGGACTTGATCAGTGCGTGAGGATCTTTCCGAGGAAGTCCTTGGCCCGATCCGACTTGGGGTGGGTGAAGAACTCTGTCGGGTTGGTGTCTTCGACGATCTGGCCGTCGGCCATGAACAGCACCCGATCGCCGGCCTTGCGGGCGAATCCCATCTCGTGGGTGACCACAAGCATGGTCATGCCTTCCTTGGCGAGGGAGGTCATGACGTCGAGGACCTCGTTGACCATCTCGGGGTCGAGAGCGGAGGTCGGCTCGTCGAACAGCATCACCTTCGGCTGCATCGCGAGCGCGCGAGCGATGGCGACACGCTGCTGCTGACCACCGGAAAGTTGTGCCGGGTACTTGTCGGCCTGATTGGCGATGCCGACCCGTTCGAGCAACTGCAGTGCCGTCTTCTTGGCGTCTTCCTTCTTCGCCTTGCGGACCTTCATCGGTGCGAGCATGACGTTCTCGAGAATCGTCTTGTGCGCGAACAGGTTGAAGGACTGAAAGACCATGCCGACGTCGGCGCGAAGTGCGGCAAGGGCTTTGCCCTCCTCGGGGAGGGTTTTGCCGTCGACGGCGATGGTGCCTGAATCGATGGGTTCGAGCCGGTTGATGGTTCGGCACAGTGTCGACTTACCGGAGCCCGACGGACCGAGGACGATCACTACTTGGCCCTTGGGTACCTCGAGATTGACCTCTTGCAGGACGTGAAGTTCCCCGAAGTGTTTGTTCACCGAGGTCATCGAAATCATGGATGTGGAATCGCCGGAGGTAGTCGGCGTCGTCGCATCGTCGGCTTGGGTCATAACCGAGAACCTTAGGCGTAGTTTCCGTCTGTGCCCCGCATTTCGTCAGGGTTCCGCGTAACGGTAGTGAAAATTTTACGCCGTTGACGTTTATGTGGCGCTTTGTCGGTTTACCTGGGCGTTATTACACGCCGTAGTGGACGTGAGCTAGGCTGAAGCGTGTCACTGATCGACGAAAAGACCTCTACCGCGCCTGCGGCCACCACCGCTGAAGCCTCGGCAACCACCGCAGTGCCCCCTGCCCGCACTTATGAAGTGCGGACTCACGGATGCCAGATGAACGTTCACGATTCCGAACGTCTGTCGGGACTTCTCGAAGATGCGGGTTATCGCAAGGTGGAGTCCGGTGTCGATCCCGATCTGGTGGTCTTCAACACCTGTGCCGTCCGCGAGAATGCCGACAACAAACTGTACGGAACACTCGGTATGTTGGCGCAGAACAAGAAGGCCAAGCCCGACATGCAGATTGCTGTCGGTGGATGCCTTGCACAGAAGGATCGCGAGACCGTCGTCAAGCGGGCGCCGATTGTCGACGTGGTCTTCGGAACGCACAATATCGGTTCGCTGCCCGCGCTGCTCGACCGTGCGCGTCACAATCAACGGGCCGAGGTCGAGATCCTCGACGCGCTGGAGGCATTTCCGTCGACGCTGCCCGCGAAGCGTGAATCTGCCTACGCCGGTTGGGTTTCCATCTCAGTTGGCTGTAACAACACCTGTACCTTCTGTATCGTCCCGGCGCTGCGCGGCAAGGAAGTAGATCGTCGTCCGGGCGACATCCTGGCCGAGGTGCAGGCCCTCGTGAACGAAGGCGTGTCCGAGGTGACTCTGCTCGGTCAGAACGTCAACGCCTACGGCGTGTCGTTTGCCGACCCCGAGCAACCGCGTGATCGCGGGGCTTTTGCGTCCCTGCTGAAGGCCTGCGGAAACATCGAGGGACTCGAGCGCGTTCGATTCACGTCGCCGCACCCCGCCGAATTCACCGACGACGTCATCGACGCTATGGCGACCACTGCCAATGTGTGCCCGCAGTTGCACATGCCGTTGCAGTCCGGGTCCGACAAGGTGCTCAAGGCGATGAAGCGTTCCTACCGCAAGTCCAAGTACCTCGGAATCATCGAGAAGGTGCGTGCCGCGATGCCGCACGCCGCGATCACCACCGACATCATCGTGGGCTTCCCCGGCGAAACCGAAGAGGATTTCCAGGAAACCCTCGATGTCGTACGCAAGGCGCGGTTCTCGAACGCATACACGTTCCAGTACTCCATCCGCCCGGGCACGCCCGCGGCTGAGATGGAAGACCAGATCCCCAAGGACGTGGTCCAGGAACGCTACGTGAGGCTTCTGGCGGTGCAGGAAGAAGTCAACATCGAAGAGAACCGCAAACTCGTGGGCACCGAAGTGGAGCTCCTTGTTGCGGCAGGTGAGGGCCGTAAGAATGCGGCGACGCACCGAATGAGCGGTCGCGCACGTGATGGGCGTTTGGTGCATTTCCGGCCCGAAGGCAACGTGAACACCTCGATTCGCCCCGGCGACGTCGTGACGGTGGTCATCACGCACGGCGCGCCGCACCACCTCGTTGCCGACGACGGAGTGCTCACCCATCGGCGCACGCGCGCCGGAGATTCTTTCGACCAGGGCATCACGCCCAAGACCGCACCGATCGGTGTCGGTCTCGGACTGCCGAAGATCGGTGCCCCAGCCCCACAACCCGTTCAGATGGGATGCAATTCATGAGTTCAGCACACGACAACAGAACGTCGCCTTCCGGTGACGATGCCTCGTTCGAGGAATACCGTTCCGATCTCGACGCCGTCGAGCGAAAGATTGCCGGAGAAATCGATCCGGGTGTTCGAGCGATGGTTGTTGCGATTGCCGTTCTGGTGCTCGTCGGAACGCTTGCGCTTCCGCACGCTGGGGCAGCCAACGGCTGGGACGTCTTGGCGTTCAACCAGGACGCGGTTTCCGAACGAATCGCACTGTTCTCGCGACTGTATGTCTGGTTTGTTGTGATCTTCGGCATCGGATTCTCGATGCTCGCCTTGGTCACGCGTCGTTGGTCGGTGGCGTGGATCGCGCTGGCCGGTAGTGCCGTCGCAAGTGCGCTCGGCATGATGGCAATTTGGTCGCGTCAGACAATTCCCGAAGCGTTCCACGTAGCCGGACCGTCGATCGGACTTGTCATCGGCTGGTTCACCGTCATATTCCTGACGTTCCACTGGCTCAAGGTCGTCTGGGCGCGCACGACAATCCAGTTGGCTGCCGAGGAACAGCGCCGGATCGCTGCTGCGGAAGCTGAGAAGAATCAGGAGTGGAACGCCGGCTGACCCCGCGTAACGGGGCCGGCCGACGGTAAATCCTCTCAGTCGTTCACTGCGCCTTCGGCTGCGTCTGCCCACTCTTGCCACTGCTTGGCCTGAGCGCGCGCCTTCTCCGCATCCTTGGTCTTGCCGGCAGCTTCAGCCTTGGCGGCCTGCTCCTCGAACTGCGTGACCCGTTCCTTGAACTGGGCTACGCGGGCGAGGGCCTCCGGGTCGGTACGACGCCACTGTGCGTCGACGGCGTCACGGACCTTGCTCTCGAGAGCGCGAAGCCGTGCCTCGAGGTCCTGCATGCGATCACGCGGGACCTTGCCGATGGCGTCCCACTTTTCCTGCAGGTCACGCAGTGACGCGCGGGCACTGTCGAGGCCGTGCTCGGGATCGATGTTGGCGTGCGAGGCCAACAGCGCTTCCTTGGCTTTTGCGTTCTCCTCGAACTCTGCGTCACGTTCCGCGGCCGCGGCATTACGCGCTGCAAAGAAGACGTCCTGCGCGGTCTTGAACCGGTCCCACAGAGTGTCGTCAGCCTCGCGAGGGGCGCGGCCTGCGGCTTTCCACTCGGTCAGAAGATCGCGGAACTGCCCCGCTGTCGGTCCCCATTCGGTGGACGTCGACAGCTTTTCGGCGCGCTCGACCAATTCTTCCTTGGTGGAGCGGGCGCTGGCCCGGTCGCGGTCCAATTCAGCGAAGTGGGCGCCGCGTCGTCGATTGAAGGATTCGCGGGCCTTGGAGTATCTCTTCCACAGGGCGTCGTCGACCTTACGATCGATACCCCGGATGGTCTTCCACTCGTCGAGAATTTCGCGGAGACGATCGCCCGCGGTCTTCCACTGGGTGGATTGTGTACCGATCTGCTCAGCCTCGGCGGCAAGGGCTTCCTTGCGTGCAGTATTGGTTGCCCGCGACTGCTCCTTCTCCTCCTTGGCGTGAGCTGCGGCTTCGTCCGACCCGGCAACAATGTGATCGAGGCGTGTGGCAAGAGCGTCGAGATCGCCGATCACGGCTGCCGTGGGAAGGGTTTCCAGGAGCGCAACGGCTGCGGCCTTGGTTTTCTTCGCATCACCGGCACCCGAGGTCAGTCGCGCCTCGAGCAGAGTGACCTCGGTGGCGAGGTCGTCGTAGCGGCGACCGAAGTGGGCCAGCCCCTCGGCGGCGTCACCGGCCTGCCAGGATCCGATCTGGCGTTCTTCGTCGGCAGTCTTCACCCAGGCGGTGCCGTCTTCCTCGACGCGGCCGAACTTGCTCGGGTCGCTTGCCGGGGTAGTCGGTACTGCCGGCCGACTGGCAGCCGGTCCTGGCCGTGGCGCGCCTGGTCGCGGTCCACCTGGTTTCGGAGCGCCCGGTTTGGGCGTCGACGCGCTCGGCTTGGCAGCACCGGGGGTTGGTGTGCCGGGTGCCGAGCTGGTCTCTGTTCCGGTGGTGGGTTCGCTGTTCTCGGTCATCGGTCCTCGTCTCTGCCGCGCGTCACGGCTGCCTGATCGCATTCCTGGTTCCATTGAACCCGGTACTCACGTTCTACGACTATTGAATCAGGTAACAGGGTGTCAGGTTGTCACCTCGGGTTGGACTAGCGTGGCATCTGTGTTCACAGCTGCCGCACTGGTCCCGTCACCCCCACTTCTTGTTCCCCAATTGTCGGGCGACTCGGCTCCGGCCGGCGAGGTCAGGGCGGCTGTGCTCCAGGTAGTTCAGGAACTGGCAGCCACGGCGACGCGATGGATCGCCGTGGGCGCCGACACCGAGAAAGTCCTGGAAACGGCTGGAACAGCAGGCGTGGGACGGGGAGAAGTCGGGACCTTTGCCGGCTTCGGAGCTGACGTTCGCACCCGACTCGACGGCGATGCCCGCGGGCCGGTCAATCCGGAGCTGCCGTTGACTGCTCTGGTCGCGGGCTGGCTCCGCGAGCAGGCCGGGCCGGACGTGTCCGTCGATGTACACCTGATTTCAACTAACGCGTCGGTGGACGAATGCCGCACACTCGGCGCGCGGCTGCGTGAACTCCTGGACGCCGGAGACGAGCCGGTCGGCCTGCTGGTCCTCGCTGATGGAGCGTCGACCTTGACGCCCAAGGCGCCGGGCAGCTTCGACGAGCGAGCCGCGCCACTTCAGGCAGTGATCGACGCTGCGCTCGAGCAGGGTGATCGGGCGGCGCTTCTGGACCTGGATCCTGCGCTGTGCGACGAGATAGGTGCGTCGGGCCGGGCCGCGTGGCAGGTCTTGGCGTCGGTCTTCACCGAGCAACCCGACGCGGTGGTGCACTACAGCAGTGCACCGCTTGGCGTCGGCTATCACGTCGGGATGTGGCGCCGGTGAGCAAAACCGCGGATTCCAAAACTGGAGATTGTCGACCCATCGCCGTGGTCGGTCCGACGGCTGCGGGCAAGTCCGATCTTGCGCTCGATCTGGCGCAGGAGTTCGGCGGCGAGATCATCAACATCGACGCGATGCAGCTCTATCGCGGCATGGATATCGGAACTGCAAAACTTCCACCCGGTGAACGTCGGGGGATTCCGCATCACCTGCTCGACGTGCTCGATGTCACCGAGACGGCCACTGTGGCGCGGTACCAACATGACGCCATGACAATCGCGGAGCGGCTGATGGCGGAGGGCAAAGTACCCGTCATCGTCGGTGGTTCCATGATGTACGTGCAGTCACTTCTCGACGAGTGGGCCTTCCCGGCTACGGACCCTGTTGTGCGTGCGCGGTGGGAGGCTGTTCTTGCCGACGAGGGGATTGCGGCGGTGCATGCCGCGCTGGTGGCGGCGGATCCTACCGCGGCTGCGTCGATCCTTCCGACCGACGGTCGCCGCATGGTGCGGGCGCTGGAGGTGGTGGAGTTGACCGGTCAGCCCTTCGCGGCATCAGCTCCGCAGATCGGCGAACCTCGTTGGGGTACAAGGATATTGGGTGTCGATCGGGAGACGGAACAGTTGGATGCGCGTATTCGACTGCGGACGGAGTTGATGTTCGACACCGGTTTGGTCGGTGAGGTCGAGGCGTTGATCGAGCAGGGTCTTCGCGACGGCGTGACCGCGCCGCGAGCGATCGGCTATGCACAGGTGCTGGCGCATCTCGACGGTGAGTACAACCTCGCTGAGGCGCTCGAACGTACCTTCATCGGGACTCGACGATACGTTCGGCGTCAGCGGTCGTGGTTCCGTCGCGATCCGCGAGTGCACTGGCTCGACGGCGGCGCTGACGATTTGCTGGACGCCGCGCGCGCAGCTGTGCTGGGGGAAATTCGCTAGCTGTGCGGCCCGGTGTGTAACGAATCCCCGAATTCAGCTATCTTACAGTTATGGCAATCGGTCATGGCGACCAGCTGACGAAGGGTGAAGAGAACATGGTGCAGACGGCGGCGCACGCTCGAACGCCCCGCAGGCGCAAGACAACTCTGCCCTTGGTTCTTCTCCTCGTCGTGTTTCTCGCGGCGGGTGGCATCCTCGTCTACCTGGCTGTCAGTGCCGCGGGAAAACCGATCAGCGCACCATTGCCCGATGCTCCGTTCGAGGTCGGAACAGCGCCGGACCCCGGCATTGTCTGGGCTGCGGCACCGACCGATCTGCCTCCGAACACACTCGCGATCCCGGACCTCGACGTGCGGGCCGACATCGTGACCAGTGGTCTGGGCGCCAATCGCGGCATGATCCTTCCGCACCCCGACAAGGTCTCGCACTTCCTCAACGACGTACATTTCGGTGAGCCGGACGGCACCAATCTTGTTGCCGGGCACGTCGACGACGGCGACCGCACCCACGGCGCGCTCTGGCCGTTGCACCAGATCAAACCGGGAACGCCGATCTACGCCACCGACGACGCGGGCACCATGTACACATACACCGCGGCGAGTCTGAAGCTCTACGAGAAGGTGGCGTTGCCGGCCGAGTTCTTCGAGGACACGGGTGCACCGAGGCTGGTTCTGGTTACCTGCGGCGGCCCGACGGTTCCTGATCCGTCGATGCCCTCCGGATTCACTTATGAGCACAACCTGGTGGTCACGGCCTCGCCGGCGTAAGGGTCCGGTAGGTCCGGATAGGATGGCGCTCATGGATTTCAGCAAGGGTCACGGCACTCAGAACGACTTTGTCGTGCTTCCCGATCTCGATGTCGCGATCGATCTCGAGCCGGCGCGCGTCGCCGCGCTCTGTGACCGTCGTCAGGGATTGGGCGCCGACGGGATTCTGCGTGTCGCGCGGGCCGGTGCACTCGCCGATGCCGGTGTCCTGACCGAGATTCCGACGGGAATTGCCGCCGACGACTGGTTCATGGACTACCGCAACGGCGACGGCTCGATCGCCGAGATGTGTGGCAACGGTGTTCGGGTGTTCGCGCATTACCTGACTGCCTCCGGCCTCGAGAACCGTCGCGAGTTCGTGGTCGGCAGCCGGGCCGGAGCGAGGCCGGTGGTAGTTCACGCCACAGGCGCCACCGCGGGTGATGTGACCGTAGGCATGGGAACCGTCACCGAGTTGGGGACCAGCAGCGCCAGCATCGAAGGCAGGGCCTTCACCGGGCTGGGAATCGATGTCGGCAATCCGCACCTGGCCTGCGTCGAGAAGGATCTGCACGCCGAGCAGTTGGCGGCCCTCGATCTGTCCATCGCACCGGCATTCGATCCGGCGTTCTTCCCGCATGGCGTGAACGTTGAATTCGTGACGCCACTCGAAGACGGCGGCGTCAGCATGCGGGTGTACGAGCGCGGTGTCGGCGAGACGCGCTCGTGTGGCACCGGAACTGTTGCCGCAGCCGCTGCGGCGCTGCGCCACGACGGTCGCAGCGACGGCACCGTCACCGTCAAGGTTCTCGGCGGCGCGGTTCAGGTTGCGATCGACAAGGGTGTTGCCGAGCTTCGCGGACCGTCGGTTCTGCTCGCAGCCGGATCGATCAGCGATGACTGGTGGCGATCACTTGCGTGAGCTGCGTATGCCGTGCGCGAAAAGCGGATGCGCCGCTGTGAGGTTTCGTGGGAACATGGATCTTGTATGACGAAATCACATGACAATCAAGAATCCACTGCAGACGAGTCTGCAGAATCGTTTGCTGCCGACTCAGGTGCCGACTCTTCACCGGCAGGCGAGCAGGCCGAGTACACAGCCGACGAGTCCGACTACGCAGCGTCTTCCGGTTCGGGAAACCCGTCGGTTGGCGAGATGCAGCTTTCCGAGCGTGGTGCATTGCGCCGCGTTGCGGGACTGTCCACCGAGTTGGAAGACGTCACCGAGGTCGAGTACCGCCAGTTGCGCCTCGAGCGTGTTGTCCTGGTCGGTGTCTGGACCCAGGGAACTGCTGAGCAGGCAGAGTCCAGCATGGCCGAGTTGGCTGCACTGGCGGACACGGCCGGTTCAGAGGTTCTGGACAGCTTGGTACAGCGCCGCGACAAACCCGATACGGCTACGTACATCGGCTCCGGCAAGGCCCAGGAACTACGTGAAATCGTGCTCTCGACCGGCGCCGACACGGTCGTCTGCGACGGTGAATTGACACCTGCGCAGCTCACCGCGCTGGAGAAGATCGTCAAGGTCAAGGTCATCGACCGCACGGCCCTGATTCTCGATATCTTTGCTCAACACGCCACGTCCCGCGAAGGTAAAGCTCAGGTCGCTTTCGCTCAGATGGAGTACATGCTTCCTCGCCTGCGTGGTTGGGGCGAGTCGATGTCGCGCCAGGCTGGTGGCCGTGCCGGTAGCAACGGCGGTGTGGGCCTGCGTGGTCCCGGTGAGACCAAGATCGAAACCGACCGTCGACGCATTCGTGAGCGCATGGCAAAACTGCGGCGCGAGATCAAGGCCATGAAGGCGGCCCGTGACACCAAGCGGACGCGTCGATTGCGCAGTGACATCCCCGCTGTTGCCATCGTCGGCTACACCAACGCCGGTAAGTCGAGCTTGCTCAATTCGCTCACCGGGGCAGGCGTACTGGTGGAAAACGCACTGTTCGCCACCCTGGATCCGACTACTCGTCGGGCGTCGCTCGAAGACGGCCGCGAGTACGTACTGACCGACACCGTCGGTTTTGTTCGGCACCTTCCTACCCAGTTGATCGAGGCATTCCGCTCGACCCTGGAAGAGGTTGCCGACGCGAATCTGCTGATGCACGTCGTGGACGGTTCCGATGCATTGCCCACCGAACAGATCAAAGCCGTCCGGGAAGTGATCACGGACGTTCTGCGCGAGACCAATTCGCCTGCGCCTCCGGAGTTGATCGTGGTGAACAAGATCGACGCCGCAGATCCGGTGACGCTCACGCAATTGCGTGCGTTGCTTCCCGGCGCCGTGTTCGTCTCAGCCAAGACGGGCGAGGGAATTGCGGAACTGCGAGCCCACCTTGCCGAGGTTCTGGTACGCCCCGACGTGGAAGTCGACGTTCTGGTTCCGTACCACCGCGGCGATCTGATGGCCAAGATCCATTCCGACGGAACAATTCTGGAGTCGGCTCACGAGGAATCGGGAACCCGGGTTCACGCGCGCGTTCCACAGATGTTGGCATCGGCTCTGGTCGAGTACGCACCGAGTGCGTAGTTGGTCGAGTACACACCGAGTGCGTAGTTCGCGCCTCGCGACTGTCGCCGCCACCGGTGCGCTGGTGGTCCTGCTGTCCGGAAGTGCTGGAGCGCAATCGAATACACCCGTCCCGGAGACGGGTGTATTCGAGCCACTCTGCACACCGACCGATCCCGGACTCGAGGAACTCTCCGGCATGGTGGCCGTCGGCAACCGGATCTACGGGGTCGGCGACAGTGGAAACGACGAAGTTGTCCTGGAACTGGACACCGATTGTGTTGTGCGAAACCGGATTCCCGTTCCGATCGACCCGTACGACATCGAGGATCTCGCGTGGTACGACGGATCGCTGATTCTCGCGGACATCGGCGATAACCTCAGAACCCGCGAGACCGTTGCGTTCATCACGCTCGACCCCGCGTCGGGTAGCGCGTCGTTGCATCGCGCGACCTACCCAGACGGACCGCACGACGCCGAAGCAGTGCTGGTCGATCGAAGTGGCCGCGTATTCGTCGTCACGAAGGAACTTTTCGGAACGAGCAGTATCTACACACCAGCGCAGGGCCAGAGTATTTCCGCGCTGGCCGAACCCGGGCCGACACCGCTGACGCGAGTCGGAACACTCAGCACAGGGGACGGGACTGCCGCTTGGATGTTCACCGGCGGCGCGGTGTCCGCAGACGGTTCGGTGGTGGCCCTGCGGAATTATTCGGATGTCTATCTCTACCGGGTCGGAGAGAAGGGGATCGGCGCCGCACTCACCGAGGGGCAGCCGCTACGCATCCCGACGCCGTATCAACCTCAAGGTGAGTCCGTCACCTTCACGGAAGCCGGCGATCTGGTGATCGGTTCCGAGTCGAAGGGTGAAGCGCTTCCGCCTCTGTACGTCTTGCGCGGCGCAGTCGAGATGGCACTCGCGTCGCAAAACGGAGAGTCAGCGGGCGAAGAGTCGAGCAACGCAGCGGTGTGGGGCATTGCCGGCGGTGTTGTTGTGATCGCCATAGGCGGTGGTTTGCTCGTCCGCTTCCGAAGGCACAGATAGAAGCACAGTAGATAGAAACACCAAAGCCGGACACTCATACGAGCGTCCGGCTCTGGTGACGGATATTCAGGCGTCGAGATCGGCAGCAACCAACTCGGCAACCTTCTCGAGGGCGTCGATGTCGTCGGATTCGATGGTGACTTCGGCACCCTTGGCGGCGCCGAGCGTCATGATCATCAGCGCCGAGCCTGCGTCCACGGGTTCTTCGCCGGCAACGGCGAGAGTCACGGTGGCTCCAGAGGCGCCCACCGCTTCGGCGATGAGGGCAGCGGGGCGCGCGTGGAGGCCAACTGCGGAACCTACGGCAACTGTCTTACTTGGCATGAGAACTCCTCAGGGTGGTGGTGGGTGTGATGTCGATCATGCCGCAGCGGGCACGATTTCGGGGTCCAACTCGGCGTCTGTCGGGCCACTGCGGATGAACTGTTTTGCGCCGATGACCGCCAGCGCAGCTACGACGGTTCCGGCGGCGAGAGAAACCAGGAACCAGCCGATTCCGCCGACTGCGAAGAATACGAAGATTCCGCCGTGCGGAGCGCTCAGTGTGACGTCGAATGCCATGATCAGACCGCCGGTGATGGCGCCGCCGGCCATCATCGAGGGAATGACACGCAACGGGTCGGCAGCGGCAAAGGGGATGGCGCCTTCGGAGATGAAGGCAGCGCCGAGCAACCAGGCAGCTTTTCCGTTTTCACGTTCTGCTTCACTGAACAACTGGGGGCGCAGGACGGTGGATGCAAGTGCCATTGCGAGCGGCGGGACCATGCCGGCCGCCATGACGGCGGCCATGATGCGCAGCGATGCGGGGTCGTCGACGTTCAGACCGGCTACGGCGAAGGCGTAAGCAGCTTTGTTGACCGGTCCGCCCAGGTCGAAGCACATCATCAGGCCGAGGATGATGCCGAGGAAGATGGCGGAGCTACCCGAGAGTCCGTTGAGCCAGTCGGTGAGTCCGGTGGTGATCGCGGCCAAGGGGCGGCCGAGGACCAGGAACATCAGCGCGCCGACGATCATGGTGGCGAACAGCGGAATGATCACGACGGGCATCAATCCGCGGAGCCACTGCGGTACGGAGATCCGGCCGATGTACAGCGCGACCACACCGGCGATCAGACCGCCGACGAGGCCGCCGATGAATCCGGCCCCGACAAAGACGGCTACCGCGCCGGCCGTGAAACCGGGGGCGATACCTGGCCTGTCGGCGATGGCAAAGGCTATGTAACCCGCGAGCGCCGGCACGAGGAAGCTGAAGGCCAGCGAACCGATCTGGAAGAGTACGGCGCCGAGGTAGGTGGCGAGGCCGCCGTCAGGCAGGTTGGTCAGTGAGTTGTTGAGAACGATGTCCCCGGCGGGACCGGAGATTTCGTAACCGCCGAGGAGGAAGCCGAGTGCGATGAGCAACCCACCGGCGGCGACAAACGGAATCATGTAGCTGACACCGGTCAGAAGGACCTGCCGCAGGTGCGTGCCGAACCCGACGTCGCCGGTCTCGCCGTCATCCGCGCCGGCAGCGGCAGTCCCGTCCACCGTTGCCGCTGAGGGATTGTCAGCGGCGCGGAGTGCTTCGGCCAGCATCTTGTCCGGTTCGTTGATCGCCCGTTTCACTCCGGACGCCACGACGGGTTTACCGGCGAACCGCTCGCGGCCCTTCACCCCGACATCGGTGGCAAAGATGACGGCCGCGGCACTTGCGATCAGCGACGGAGAGAGCGGTGTGCTGCCGCTCGAACCCTGTGTTTCCACGTGGACCGTGACACCGGCGCGTTCACCGGCGGCAACGAGCGAATCGGCGGCCATGTAGGTGTGAGCGATGCCGGTGGGGCAGGCCGTGACGGCAACGACGTGACGCTCGGCAGCGGCAGGCGCGGCCGGTTCCGGCGGCGTCGGCTCGGCTGAGTGTTTCGCTGTGGAAACAGCGGCAGCTGCCGGCTCTGGAGTAGACGGCTTTGCCGGTGCCGGATTGAGCACCTCGTCGACCAACCGCACGATCTCATCCGGCGTCGGGGCTTCCCGAAGGGATGTGACAAATGCGGGTCGCACCAGGGCGCGAGCCAGCGACGACAGGAGCTTCATGTGTTCTGCGCCGGCGCCCTCGGGGGCGGCGATCAGGAACACCAGGTCGGCAGGACCGTCCGGGGCTCCGAAGTCGACCTTCGGATCGAGGCGCGCAAACCCCAGCGACGCCGACGTCACGGCCTCGGCGCGGC
Source organism: Rhodococcus sp. IEGM 1366 (assembly GCF_033142425.1). Classification (NCBI taxonomy): domain Bacteria; kingdom Bacillati; phylum Actinomycetota; class Actinomycetes; order Mycobacteriales; family Nocardiaceae; genus Rhodococcus; species Rhodococcus sp. IEGM 1366. The sequence continues at coordinate 235,394 of NZ_JAWLRZ010000009.1, read as the reverse complement.
AATGCGGGATCGCGATTCCGCCGGGTAGGCCGGTGGCGGACTGCGCTTCGCGGGCCAGGGCGGCGTCGACCAGACCGTCGGCATTGTCGGCGCGTCCCGCCGCGGTCAGTCGCGCGGCCAGCGCACGGATGACGTCCTCTTTCGAGGCGCCGAGGTTGGTGTCGAGTGAGATCAGTTCTGGGCTGATGATCGGGGAGCCGGAACTGCGTGCGGTGGGTTCGGACATGTCGATTTCCTTACGGCGTCAGGCGAGTTCGGTGGGCAGGGCGGGTGCGGATGTGGCAGACGAGATCGTGACGCCTGCAAGATCGACTTGATCTGGAGTCGGGAGGGTAGTGCCGGGGAGGGAGGCGGCAGCGCTTCCGTAGGCGACAGCGTGGCGAAGGCATTCACCTGGATCAGCCCCGGCGGTCGCCGCGAGGATGTATCCGGCAAGTGAGGAATCGCCCGCGCCGACGGTACTGACCGCGACGATCGGGGGAGCGGTGGCAATCCAGGTGCCTTCGGCGGTGACCAATACGGCTCCCGCTGCTCCGAGAGTCGCGAGCACCGCGCCGACACCGCGTTCGACCAGAAGAGTGGCCGCAGCGATCGCCGGCCCCGGATCGCCTTCTTGTGCAGCATTTTCCAGGGCATTGCCGTCGACGCCGGTGAGTTGCGCCAACTCCTCGCCGTTGGGCTTGAGGAGATCCGGCGCCGTGAGCGGAAAGTTCTCGGCAAGAGCGGACAGTGGCGCGTCGGAGGTGTCGACCGCGACCTTGCAGGGGTGATCGCGCAGTGCCGCAACAAGTTCGCCGTACCAGCCGGGATCAACGCCAGGTGGAATGGAACCGGACAGCACAATCCAGCTGGCTACATCTGCTCGTGAAACGAGTTCGCGTGCCAGGTTGTCGAGTGTCGTGCCGGAGAGGGCCGCGCCAGGTTCGTTGATCTTTGTTGTGGTTCCGTCCGGTTCGGAGACGGTGATGTTGGTGCGAGCGAGGCCCTCGGTTGCGACGCCGAGGTGGGGGATTGCGCCATCTGCAAGTGTGCTGAGAAGCGGGTCGCCCGGGTTTCCGGGAAGAATCGCGAGAACCTCGAGTTTCGCCGCGCTCAGGACGCGTGCCACGTTCACCCCCTTGCCGCCCGGATCGCTGCGCGTGGAGTGGGCTCGCAGGACTGAGCCACGCTGGAGTGGTTGCTCCAGTTGCACCGTTCGGTCGATGCTCGGGTTGGCTGTCAGGGTGACGATCATGCGATGACTACCTCGATTCCCTGGTCGTGGAACTCGGACGTGTCGGTCGGGGTGATGTCCTCGTCGGTGATGAGGACGTCAATGCTGCTCAACGGCGCGAAGCTGATGAGATGCTCGCGGCCCACCTTGCTTGAATCTGCCAGTACCACTACGTGATTGGCGGCCTTGACCATTGCTCGTTTGACTGCTGCCTCCTCGCTGTCCGGGGTGGACAGTCCGTGTCCGAGGCTGATGGCATTTGTGCCGATGAAGGCGACATCGACACGCAAGGTGCCGAGCAGTCGTAGTGCGTCCTCGCCGACCGCTGCTTGGGTGACTCCGCGAACCCGGCCGCCGACGAGGATGAGCGATACCGAGTTCATCGACGCGAGTCGCGCTCCGATCGGAACGGAATTGGTGATCGCAGTGAAGTCGAGATCGGTCGGAATTTCGGTAATCATCCGACCGGTGGTGGTGCCGGCGTCGAAGAGTGCGCTACCGCCGTTCGGCGGCAGGTACGACAGCGCGCAACGGGCGATGCGGTCTTTCTGTTCCGCGCGGGTTTGATCACGTTCGGCCATGCCGGGTTCGGTGACGTGCAGTGAAGCGGTGGGTACTGCGCCGCCGTGGACGCGTCGTACCTGCCCGATTCGTTCGAGGAAGGCCAGATCGCGTCTGACGGTTTCGGTGGTGACGCCGAAGGTCTCGGACAGTGCCGCCACGGACATGCGTCCTCGCTGCGACACCATCGTGCCTATCGCTTGTTGGCGTTCTTCCGCGTACACAGTCTCTCCGTTGCTGGTGCCGGTCGTGATTCGCGGGTGCGGTGCGAGTCACAGTCAATGTTGCTTTATGTTGTTTTACGCCCGAGTGTGTTGACATGTCAAGAGTTGCGAGTAATCTTCGTCACAACAAAGCTGAACAGGAAGTCGGCGCGGCGTGGGACCTACGGTTGGTGGCCAGTCGGGCAAATCGTTTCTAGGAGGACCGATGACCGAACAGATCGATATCGCGAGTGTGCATGGAACACCGGTTGTTCCCGGAGTCGCTTACGGCCCGGCAATCTGGCCTTCCCGGCGCCCCGAGTTGATCGCAGAAGCCCCACCGCTGGACGAGTCGGTTCGGGCAGCCGCCCAGGACGATTTCATCGCCGCGGCCAAGGCGGTGGAAGGGCGACTGCTTGCCAGGGCGGCCTCTGCGACCGGAGCTGCCGCTGAGGTGCTCACCGCCAATGCGGCTATGGCAGCTGACCGGGGCTGGATCGGAATAGCGCAAAAATCCATCGCTGCCGGGGTTCCTCCGGTTCAGGCCACTATTGCGGCGACCGAACAGTTCGTGACGATGTTCACGAAACTCGGCGGGGTGATGGCAGAGCGTGTGACGGACCTCAAGGACATTCGCGATCGGGTGATCGCCGAGCTGTCCGGACTGCCGGAACCCGGAATTCCCGCCCCCGAGACGCCGTCCGTTCTGTGCGCCGACGATCTTGCGCCGGCTGACACGGCTGGTCTCGACGCGACCAAGATCATCGGGCTCGTCACGGTTCTTGGTGGTCCCACCAGCCACACCGCGATCATCGCGCGCCAACTGGGGATTCCGTGCATCGTGGCAGTCAAGGATCTCGAGACGGTTCAAGCCGGTACTCCCGTACTGATCGACGGGACCACCGGTGAGGTGATCAGCAATCCCGATGCAGACAAGGCAAAGGCGCTGGTCGAGCAGTCCAGACTCGAGCGTGAGCGGGTCAGCACCTGGGTGGGCCCAGGGCGCACAGCCGACGGTCGGCCCGTCGACGTACTGGCCAATGTCCAGGACGGCGCGGGTGCCCGGGCGGCAGCGCTCACCGCTGCCGACGGTATCGGACTGTTTCGGACCGAACTGTGTTTCCTCGGACGTGAGACGGAGCCGACGGTCGACGAGCAGGCGGCAATCTACACCGAAGTTCTGGAAGCGTTTGCGGGCAAGAAGATCATCGTCCGCACCCTCGATGCCGGGTCGGACAAGCCATTGAAGTTCGCCAATCATCAGGAGGAGGCGAATCCCGCTCTCGGTGTTCGAGGCGTCCGAATTGCCTGGCAGGACATGGGAATTCTCGATCGGCAACTCGACGCGATCGCCGCTGCAGCAGCTCGTACGGGCTCGTCGCCGTGGGTCATGGCGCCGATGATCGCGACCCCGGCGGAAGCCAAGCGCTTTGCCGAGGCCGTCCGAGTCCGTGGCCTCGTTCCCGGCGTCATGGTCGAGGTCCCGGCTGCGGCTTTGCTCGCTGATCAGATCCTCGAGCACGTCGAGTTTCTCTCCATCGGCACCAACGACTTGGCTCAGTACACGATGGCCGCCGATCGGATGTCGTCAGAACTCGCGGAGCTCACCGATCCGTGGCAACCGGCGGTGCTCGCATTGGTTGCTCGTACCGCGCAGGCCGGTCAGGCAGTCGGCAAGCGCGTCGGTGTGTGCGGAGAGGCGGCGGCCGACCCGTTGTTGGCGTGCGTTCTTGCCGGACTCGGTGTTTCGTCACTCTCGTGTGCTGCCGCGTCCGTTGCGGGCGTCGGCGCCAAGGTCGGTTCCGTCACCATGGAGCAGTGTGTCGCTGCGGCTGCCGCAGTACTTGCCACTGGCGATCCGGCGTCGGCACGAAAGGCTGCTGCACTCGCCCTGAGTTGAACCGAATGAGGTCGCAGTACCAGCACTGACCTAGTATTTCGGGCTGTGACTAAACGAGAAACGACGACCGGGGCCAGCGGAATCGGTTGGACTGTCCACGGCGACGGTAAACGAATTGCCGACGGCGCCGTGGTGCGCCCGGACGAACGGCTCAGTTGGCCCCGAACCGTCGGCATCGGGATGCAGCACGTCATCGCGATGTTCGGCGCGACACTGCTCGTGCCGACGATTACCGGCTTTCCGGTCACGACCACTCTGCTGTTCTCGGGTATCGGTACCGCGCTGTTCTTGATCATCACCAAGGGACGGATTCCGAGTTACCTCGGTTCGTCGTTTGCGTTCATCGCGCCGCTGACGGCGTCGGCTGGGTCCGGCCCGGCCGCGCAGCTCGGTGCGGTCATGGCGGTCGGTATCGTGCTGATGCTCATCGGTGTAGCCGTGCGCGTGATCGGCGGACGGGTGATCGACGCGGTCATGCCCCCTGTGGTGACCGGTGCTGTCGTGGCGTTGATCGGTCTGAACTTGGCGCCGACCGCAGCCGCGTCGTATCAGTCGCAGCCCCTGATCGCGACAGTGACGTTGTTCTCGATTCTTCTGGTCACCGTGGTCGGACCGGGCTTGCTCGGCCGGCTCGGAATCCTTGTCGGCGTCGTGATCGGCTGGGTTTTTGCCGCAATCTACGGTGGCCTCGACAGCGAGCGCGTCACTGCACTGCGCGAGGCCGACTGGTTCGGTGTCCCGAGCCTGCACGGCCCGTCGTTCGACTGGTCGGTCATCGTATTGGCGCTGCCTGTCGTGATCGTTCTGGTCGCCGAGAACGTCGGACACGTCAAGGCTGTGTCGGCGATGACCGGCAAGTCGTTGGACGACCTGGCCGGAAACGCACTCTTTGCCGACGGCCTCGCAACTACGTTGGCCGGCGCGGGCGGAGGATCAGGAACTACGACGTATGCCGAGAACATCGGCGTGATGGCGGCTACCCGCGTCTACTCGACTGCGGCGTACTGGGTCGCGGCGGCCACGGCGGTCGTCCTGGCTTTCTCGCCCAAGTTCGGCGCGCTGGTGTTCACGGTTCCGAACGGCGTCATCGGTGGCGCGACCATGGTGCTGTACGGCCTCATCGGCATTCTCGGTGTTCGGATCTGGATGGAAGCGAAGGTCGATTTCACCGATCCGGTGAATCTCACCGTGGCCGCTGCCGCACTGGTCGCCGGTATCGGCAACCTGACACTCACCATCGGCTCGGTGGAACTCGGCGGCATCGCCTGGGGCTCGATCGGCATCCTCGTCGCCTACCCGGTCATGCGCTATCTAGCTAAATTCCGTACTTCGAGTAACAGGTAACCGGTACAGTCACGAATCGTGATCGTTCGAGTCATCGACGCGTGCTCGCAGGAGTTCTACCGTCAGAACGACAGTCAGGTGGGACGAGTGGACATCCGTTCGCCCCGTGATGCATCGAAGCAGTAGGAGCTGGCGTGGAACGTACCCTGTTCGAACCGGAGCATGACCTTTTCCGGGAGTCCTTCCAGAAGTTCTTGGCACAGCATGTTGCACCTTTCCACAATCAGTGGGAGGAGCAGAACATCGTCGATCGTGGCGTGTGGGTCGAAGCCGGAAAGCAGGGCTTTCTGGGAATGGCCGTTCCCGAGGAATTCGGTGGCGGCGGTGTAAAGGACTTCCGCTACAACGCGATCATCACCGAGGAAGCCACCAAGGGTGGGTACAGCGGGCTCGGCTTCACCCTTCACAACGACGTTGTGGCGCCGTACCTACTCGATCTGTGCAACGACGAACAGAAGCAGCGCTGGCTACCGGGATTTGCATCGGGCGAGCTGATCTCCGCGATCGCGATGACCGAACCCGGCACGGGCAGTGACCTGCAGGGCATCAAGACCAAGGCAGTTCGCGACGGTGACCACTGGATCCTCAACGGGTCCAAGACGTTTATCACCAACGGCATCAACGCCGATCTCGTCATCGTGGTGGCATGTACCGATCCAGACAAGGGCGCACAAGGCTTCAGCCTCTTTGTGGTCGAGCGCGACATGCCGGGCTTCGATCGCGGGCGCAACCTCGACAAGATCGGCATGAAGGCACAGGACACCGCCGAACTCAGCTTCACCGACGTTCGGGTGCCCGCTGCCAACTTGCTCGGTGAAGAGGGAATGGGCTTCCTCTACCTGATGAAGAACCTTCCGCAAGAACGTCTTTCCATCGCAGTGGTAGCTGCCGCGGCCATGGAATCCGTTCTCGAGAAGACCATCCAGTACTGCCGAGACCGCAAGGCATTCGGCAAGTCGATCGGCAGCTTCCAGAACACCCGATTCGTGCTAGCCGAATTGGCGACGGAGACCACCGCCGTCCGTGTTCTCGTCGACAAGTTCATCGAGCAGCTCAACGCCGAGAAACTGACGGTTCAGGAAGCCGCAATGGCCAAGTGGTGGACCACCGAGGCCCAGGTCAAGCTGATCGACCGTTGCCTCCAGCTTCACGGCGGCTACGGATACATGAAGGAATACCCGGTTGCCAAGGCGTACATGGATTCCCGCGTGCAGACCATTTACGGCGGCACGACTGAAATCATGAAGGAAATCATCGGACGGTCCCTGAACCTCTGATCGAAGCAGCGACAACTATGGCCCCGGCATCAGCCGGGGCCATAGTTGGTTTTTGATCTGTACGCGTCAGATCTTGCGCATCACGGTGACTACCTTGCCGAGAATGACGGCATTGTTACCGGAGATGGGTTCGAACAGGGGATTGTGCGGCATCAGCCACACGTCCTTCTTGACCCGCTTGAATGTCTTGACCGTCGCCTCGCCGTCGATCATCGCAGCAACGATGTCGCCGTTCTCGGCGACATTCTGCTGACGCACGACTACCCAGTCACCGTCGCAGATCGCAGCTTCGACCATGGATTCACCGACAACCTTGAGCATGAACAGCGATCCCTGCCCGACCAATTCGCGGGGGAGTGGGAACACGTCTTCGACGGCTTCTTCCGCAAGAATCGGCCCGCCGGCAGCGATGCGACCCAGGACCGGCACAAATGCAGGCTCAGGAAGCGGATCGCCCGCGGCGCTACGAATCTCCGACGCATGCCTCGTCACCGAAGCGATAGCGGTGTCGGCGGCAACCTCGTCCAGTCCTCGGACATCCACCGCTCGAGGGCGATTGGGGTCGCGGCGAATGAAGCCCTTGCGCTCGAGTGTGCGGAGTTGATGCGCGACCGACGACGTCGACGTCAGTCCCACCGCATCGCCGATCTCCCGGATGCTGGGCGGGTATCCACGCTCGCTCACCGAATCCCGGATCACTTCGAGAACGCGGCGCTGCCGCTGGGTGAGAGCTTCGGCTGACGTCGCGGCAACGCCTGCCGTTGCGGCACTTGTGGAGCGATCGTCCTTCATGGCGTTGAGCCTTCCGTGTTTGCGGTGATTGCGGTGATTGCGTGTTTGGGTGATTGCTTGTCTACGAGCGGTGGATATCAGGATTATCGGCGGTGCAGTGACTATTCGGTCGAACTTTGTTGTCCCGGTCGATCTTTGTTGTCGGTGGTGCGTGGTTCTCTGTGCGTACACGTCGCCCCGGGAGTCCCAGTTCGGAATTCCCATTGTGTGACCTGACACGAATCTAGTCGCATTTGCTCGCGGTTTCAAACATCTGTTCGACCTGTGTCGCTCGAATAGAAGACTTTGTCAGTCAGACGTGGTAGAAATTCGAACATGCGTTCCATCGAACGCAGGTTCGAACCGCTAACGAGTTCGAATGAGCCGGTGTAGATCCGCGGAGGTCAAGATGGGCAACGCAGCACTGAAGTACGACGCAGCTTTCGAGTACGACCCAGCTTCTGATCAGGCACTTCCGGATCCTCGGGTGGCGCCGAAGTACCACGCGTCGTTCTACGATGCCGCGCCATACGACGAGGCCGTCGGGGCGATGGCTTACCGCGTCCGCCGCGAGACGCCGGAATTTCGCGGACGTCGTGACTCCGTTCGTGAGCCGGTTGGTGATCGCCGATTCGATCGAGATTCGGATTCTTCACGGCCACATAGCGGGAACTTCGAACACCGCAATCGAGTGGGAGTGTCGCGGGCGCCTCATATTGTCCATGTCGATCGTGTCGGTTCCGACGGCGTTGGTTGGCGGAGTATGGCCACGGGAGTGCTGTTGACGGCCGTTGCGGTGCTCGGTTTGGTAGGGCTCGCGGCTGTGTCCACAAGTGGTGCTTCGGATCCGGTCGGTGCTACCTCCGTTGTGCGCGTCGCAGCGGGTGAATCGTTGAGCGACATCGCAGCCGATATTGCTCCCGGTCAATCGGTGGGGGTCGTCATCGAGCGGATCATGGATCTCAATGCAATGAATGATTCCAGGCTGAAAGTAGGCCAGACGCTGATTGTTCCTGCCGCGCAGGGGCGTTGACGTAAGCGCAGTGCAAGTCGAGGTCTCGCAGTGCGCGGGTGATCGGCACTCGGTGGCCGGAGAAGGACCGAGCATGCGTTCGGGTGGTGTCGAACGAGTAAGCTGTGAGCTTGACAGTCACACCACCTCGGGTGGTCGCGCATCTGCTCTGTGGATCCTCCGAAGATTTGCAGTTGGTGGGAATCTTCAATTGCGGCCATTCCTGGCAACGAAGAAGGAACCGCGATGCATTGCCCGTTCTGCCGGCACCCTGACTCCCGAGTGGTCGACTCGCGTGAGGCGGATGAAGGTCAGGCAATTCGCCGTCGTCGTTCGTGTCCCGAATGTGGTCGTCGCTTCACGACTGTCGAGACAGCGGTGCTGTCAGTTGTCAAGCGCAGTGGTGTCACCGAGCCCTTCAGCCGCGAGAAAGTCGTGAAGGGTGTGCGCCGCGCGTGCCAGGGTCGTCATGTCGACAACGATTCGTTGAATTTATTGGCTCAGCAGGTCGAGGATGCCGTGCGTGCTTCCGGTTCGGCCGAGATTCCGAGCAACGAAGTGGGATTGGCGATCTTGGACCCCTTACGCAACCTCGACGAGGTGGCATATCTCCGGTTTGCGTCGGTCTACAAATCCTTCAGCTCCGCAGAAGATTTCGAGCGAGAAATTACCGATATGCGTCATCGCGTGGATGCCAAGGCGTCCGGTGAAGAAGCTGTCGCCGTCGACTGAGTCACGTCGAGGGATCGTCCTTAGATAACGCTCCGAGAACAAATAGGGCTTTTGCCCCTATTTCTCGGCGACAGACGCCTACGCTCGACGAGTACGTTCAGCGGTCCGAGTCGGAATCGCAGCATTCGGGCCGAAAGTCCGCATCTGTCGTTACGGAGGCGTTATGCCCTTGAACGGAATTCTCGCAGTAGTCAACAGCCTGGTCACGTTAGGTCTGGCCAACACTGTCGCAACAATTGGTGGCTCGGTCGCCAATGTGAACATTGTGCAGTGAACCCCTGACGGTCAGCGTTTGATCGCCTCGATTGCTTTGAGTACCCGCTTCTCCGAGACTGGAGTTGGGGTTCCCAGAGACTGTGCGAACAGTCCCACCCGAAGTTCCTCGATCATCCACGAGATGGCGTCGACATCTTTGGCGGTACGACGCTCTTCCGGCAGCGAATTCAGCAATCTGTCGTACGCGGCGTACACCCGATCGAGAACGTCCATGGCTTGGTGGTCGCGATGAGCGCTGGCAGGAAGCGCTTCGAGCCGGAATGTCGCGGCCGCCAGGTACCGGGGTAGCTCGCGTAGTCTCGCCGAACCCAATTCTGCGACAAAGCCGGGGAAGAGGAGCGATTTCAGTTGCTCGCGAACGTCTTCGGCGGCTTCTCCGCGCGATCGCTGGAGGACGACATTCAAGCGGTGTGATTGTTCGAGGATCGGAACGATCATGCGCAGTATCGCGGACACGCGCCCGGCCAACTCCGATCGGGCTGCTTTGACGAGTGCCTCGAAAGCCTCCGGTGTCCGTACCGGTCCACCTTTGGCAGCGATGATCTCGTTGGCTGCGGCTACACGGCAGTCCTCGACCAACGCTTCCAGGCTTCCGTTCGGATTCTGTCCCAGCATGAGTCGGTGTGTATTCGACAGCCCTGATGTGACTGCCTTGAGTTGGGTTGGCACCGCCGCGAGAAGAAGAGCCCGAGTGCCCTCGCGCATCGCCTGTGCCTGCGCTGCAGGGGTACTGAGAACCCGTACTGCCACACCGCCGTTTTCCGGCACCAGCGCCGGGTATCCGGTGACCTGCTGGCCGCCGATGTTCCTGGTGATGGTCGGCTCCAGTGCGCCCAGCGTCTCGGAGGTCCACACCGTCGAGGCTGCCCGCTCGGTACCGGTCGCTGCTTTGGCAACTTCCTTCTGAACTCGCGGGGCGAGTGTGCGTCGTAGCTGAGCCAGATCCTTGCCCTTGGCCAGAACTTTTCCGGATTCGTCCTCGACCACAAACGTCATTCGAAGGTGATCAGGAAGGGCGCTCGGATCAAAATCCTTCGCGTCGATGTGCGTTGCGCCCAGACGCGACAGCTCGCGCGCCATTGCCGTGAGCAGTGGTTCGGATCGTGGTTTCACGGAAGCCAGTGCTGCGCTTGCATAGTCAGGCGCCGGAACAACCTGCCGCCGGATGGTCTTGGGCAGCGTCTTGATCAATGCCGACACCAATTCGACACGCATGCCCGGTACCAGCCAGTCGAACCCGACGGGTTGGAGTTGTGCGAGGAGACCGACGGGAATGTGCGCGGTGACGCCGTCGTCGTCCTTGCCTGGTTCGAATTGATAGGTCAGTGGCAACAGCATGTCGCCCTGACGCCAGGCATCGGGGTATTCGCCGCCCAGAACCGTTGCGGCATCGGAATTCACGACGGTTTCGGGCGTGAACGTCAACAGGTTCGGGTCTTGCCGGCGTGCTGTCTTCCACCACTTGTCGAAGTGTCGCGCGGACACAGCTTCGGCGCCGACGCGTGAGTCGTAGAACTCGTAGAGCGTCTCGTCGTCGACCAGGATGTCGCGTCGGCGGGCCCGGTTCTCGAGTTCTTCGACGTTGTCGAGCAGTGCGCGATTTTCGTGGAAGAACTTGTGCTGTGTAGTCCATTCGCCCTGCACCAGCGCATGGCGAATGAACAATTCGCGCGAGGTTTCCGGATCGATCGACGAGTAGGTGACAGCGCGTCCGGTGACCAGGGGTACGCCGTAGAGCGTCACGCGCTCGTACGCCATGGCCGAACCACGCTTGGAGGACCAATGCGGCTCGGAGTAGGTTCGTTTGACCAGGTGTGGTGCCAGTTTTTCGGCCCATTCCGGTTCGATGCGCGCGGACATGCGGGCCCAGAGCCTGGTTGTCTCCACCAGTTCGGCGGCCATTACCCAGCGGGGTGGCTTCTTGAACAGGCCCGAGCCGGGGAAGATCGCAAAACGGCTTCCGCGAGCACCGAGGTAGTCGCGCTTTTCGCCTTCGCGAAGTCCGATGTGGGAGAGCAGGCCGGCCAGCAAGGATTGGTGGACCGAATTCTCGGATGCGGGAAGTTCGTTGACCGACCAGCCGAGTCCGCGAGTGATCTGACGCAACTGCCCGTGCAGATCCTGCCATTCGCGGATGCGTAGCCAATGCAGGAACTCGTTGCGGCACATCTTGCGGAATTGGCTCGAGGACAGATCGTTTCGCTGTTCGCGGAGGTAGTCCCACAACTTCAGATAGGCGAGGAAGTCGGAGTTCTCCACCGTGAAGCGGGCGTGCTTCTCGTCGGCGGCCTGCTGGAACTCGGCGGGCCGCTCTCGTACGTCCTGAATGGACAGTGCAGCGACGATGACGAGCGTCTCGTGCAGCGCTCCGTTTGTCTTGGCTTCCACCAACATTCGAGCCATGCGAGGGTCGACGGGAATCTGCGCCAGTTCGCGGCCGATCGGAGTCAGTTCCGGATGCGACGCGTCGGATCCTCGTGCGATAGCGCCCAGTTCTTCGAGTAGTCCGATGCCGTCTTTGATGGCTCGCGAATCCGGGGGCTCCACAAACGGGAATGCGGCAATATCGCCGAGACCCAGCGCCGTCATCTGCAGGATCACAGACGCGAGGTTGGTGCGCAGGATCTCCGGTTCGGTGAACGCCGGCCGGGCTTCGAAGTCCTCTTCGGAATACAGCCGGATGCAGATGCCCTCGGCGACACGGCCACAGCGACCGGACCGCTGACGCGCTGATGCCTGGGAAATCGGTTCGATCGGCAGCCTTTGCACCTTGGTGCGGACGGAATATCGCGAGATGCGCGCTGTTCCGGGATCGACGACGTAGCGAATGCCGGGAACCGTCAGAGATGTTTCGGCGACGTTGGTGGCCAGGACAACTCGTCGGCCGGTGTGCGGAGAGAACACTTTGTGCTGTTCGGCTGCCGACAGGCGTGCATACAGTGGAACGATTTCGGTGTTGCGAAGCCTGCGGTCGCGCAATGCATCTGCGGTGTCACGAATCTCGCGTTCACCAGACAGGAAGACGAGGATGTCACCCTCGCCCTCTGCGCTGAGTTCGTCAACAGCTTCGCAGACGGCGTCGACCGGATCTCGGTCGTAGCTGATATCTCCGGATTCGACAGTCAATGGGCGGTAACGCATTTCCACCGGGAAGGTTCGCCCGGACACCTCGACGATCGGCGCGGGCTTCCCGTCGACGGCAAAGTGCTGAGCGAACCGCTCGGGGTCGATGGTCGCCGAGGTGATGATGACCTTGAGGTCGGGTCGGCGGGGGAGTAGCTGCGCCAGATACCCGAGGATGAAGTCGATGTTGAGGCTGCGTTCGTGAGCCTCGTCGATGATGAGAGTGTCGTAGCGGCGCAACATCTTGTCGCGCTGAATCTCCGCAAGCAGAATGCCGTCGGTCATCAACTTCACGTACGTGCGGTCGGAAACTTGATCGGTGAATCGCACTGTGTAGCCCACGGCGTCGCCGAGTTCGGTGTCGAGTTCTTCGGCTATTCGCTCGGCGACCGTTCGCGCGGCAAGGCGCCGGGGCTGAGTATGGCCGATCAGTCCGCGAACTCCGCGTCCCAGTTCGAGGCAGATCTTCGGGATCTGAGTGGTCTTGCCAGAACCTGTCTCGCCGGCGACGATCACCACCTGGTTTTCGGAAATCGCGCGGGCAATGTCGTCTTTGCGTTGACTGACCGGCAGTGCCTCGGGGTAGGACACTGCGGGCACGTTCGCCGAGCGTTCGGCCAGCCGGATGCGCGCGGATTCGATCTCCTGGGCCAGTGTGGCCAGGTTCTCCGGCGTGCGGGCGCGGTCGAGTTTGCGCCGCAGACGGTTCTCATCACGGAATGAGACTTCGGACAGGGCGCGTTTCAGGTCGCTTCGTCGTGGTGAGAGCGGGGCCGGTGGTGTTGTAGACATGCTGACGGACAGCTTATCGAACGCCGGGAAATCTCACTCCCGCAGCGTGCGTTGTGACACGATCGGGCAGTGACGACATTTGCGACATCCACTCCGATGGCGGTACGCATTCTCCGCCTTGCGTTTGCGGTCTACGGGCTGACCGCCTTGTTATGGATCCCGCTACGCAACGCCGAGGGATTCTCCCTGGTGAACTACCTCAGCTACTTCACTATCGAGAGCAATATCGCCGCAGCCGTCGTACTGATTGTCGGAGGGCTGCGGGATCCGCAGTCGCGCACCTGGCAGACGGTTCGAGGCGCCGTGACGCTCTACATGGTGATCACGGGCATCGTCTACGCGGTGCTGCTCTCGGATGTCGATGTGACGCTGAACGACACCTGGATCAATGTCGCCCTGCATCAAGTACTGCCGTTGGTGATGCTTGCCGACTGGGTGTTTTCGCCCTCGCGCCACCGCATCTCCGAAGGGTCGGCGTTGACGTGGCTCGCCTTTCCCGCCCTGTACGCCGTGTATTCGCTGGTTCGTGGAGCGATAGTCGACTGGTACCCGTATCCCTTCCTCGATCCGCGAGCCCATGGTTACGTAGCCCTGGTGATCGGGCTTGTCGTGCTTGCCGTGGCAATGGCGCTGATGGCGCTGGCGGTCAACGCCGTCGGCAAGCTGGGGGCGCGGTGGCGGTACGGCGACGCCGACCGGGACTCTGTCGCGATGTGAGATGTGGACCGCGGGCTGCTACTCCGCCGGAACTTCCTGCAGTCCGAGAGTGTTGCCGCTGGCAAGAACCTGATCGAGACGGTCGATGTTGGGGTGCTTGCCGCGGTTCGCGCGGGCATCGTCTGTGTGCTCGGCAAAAATCGCCAGCGCAGCCGTTGCGGCCTCAGGAGTGATTGCGCCGTAGACCTGGGCGAGGTGGTTGTAGACCTTGACCGAACCGGATTTGCCCGGCTTGTTCTCCACGGTGTCGATGACGGTGCCGTCGGTGTCGAGCACGTTGATGGCGGCGAGGTGATCGATCGAGGGGAGGGCAGCAAGATTCTCGGCAAAAGTCATGGTGATGAGATTACGTGCCCAGGGCGGCGATCCCCACGCAGGGCAGCATCACGCGGGGGACGATTTGTGGTGTCGATATAGTTGCTGCACATCGTGTGCACACCAGCATCGTTGGTATTCGTTTGGACTCGAAGGGGAAAAAGATGGCTTCGGCACTGTGGCACGGGTTCGCGGATATGGGCGCGGTCGAGAAGAACGGCGCATTTGTCGTCTCTCGTGGTGAAGGCGCGTACATCTGGGACTCGCAGGACAATCGGTACCTCGACGCAACTGCCGGGCTCTGGTTCACGAATGTGGGCCACGGCCGCACCGAGATCGCCGACGCCGTTGCCGCTCAGCTGTCGAAGATCGCTCACTTCTCCAACTTCGGCGATTTTGTCCCCGAAACCACGCAGGCACTGGCTGAGCGGCTCGCGAAGATCGCGCCGGTTGCAGGCAGCAAGATCTTCTTCACCTCCGGTGGTTCCGATTCCGTCGACACCGCAGCGAAGTTGGCGCGTCGGTACTGGCATGAGGTCGGCCAGCCCGACAAGAACATCATCGTCGGACGCCAGAAGGCCTACCACGGAATGCATGTTGCGGGAACAGCTCTCGCCGGTATCCCCGTCAATCGCGAGGGGTACGGCGAGCTGATGGCCGATGCTGCCACCGTCGGCTGGGACGACGCCAAGAGCCTCCTCGAACTGATCGAGAAGGTCGGCGCGAACAAGATCGCCGCATTCTTCGCCGAGCCCATCATCGGTGCCGGCGGCGTGTACCTTCCGCCCGAGGGATACCTGGCCGAGGTCCGAGACATCTGCCGTGAACACGACATACTGTTTGTCGTCGACGAGGTTGTCACCGGTTTCGGTCGTATCGGTGGCGAGTGGTTTGCATCCACTCGCTTCGATCTGCAGCCCGACATGATGACCACAGCAAAGGGTTTGACCTCCGGATACGTTCCGATGGGTGCCGTGTTCATCGCACCTCGCGTCGCCGAGCCGTTCTACAACGGTGCTTGGTGGCGTCACGGCTACACCTACGGCGGGCACGCCGGAGCGGCAGCTGCAGCCATGGCAAACCTCGACATTCTCGAGCGTGAGAACCTCCTCGCCGAGTCCAAGCGGCTCGAAGCGTCGTTGCACACGCACTTGCAGCCGCTGGCCGAGCATCCGCGGGTTTCCGAGGTCCGCAGTGGGCTCGGGGCCGTCGCCGCCGTTCAGCTGGCAGACCCGGCCGAGGCACTGCCGTTCGTGAAGACGCTGCGCGAGCACGGAATTTCAGGTCGCGCGGCAGGTCAAGGAGCTATGCAAATTTCCCCGACGTTCGTGATGACGGACGATCAGGTGGCCGAGATGGCTGCGGGAATCCTCGCCGCTCTCGGATAAATTTGCGAACTAGCTGCGGCGTCGGAAGAGTTTCTTCATCCGGCGCCGCAGTGTGCTCGGTACCGGCTCCAGTTCGATAGTGTCCTGCTCTGACGCCCTGGCGTACGCCTGCGTGTATCGCTCGTGGAGGACGGAGCGAATCTCGTCGGGGGAGTACGCCCGACGCGCACGCTCGTTCCGCACAGCGAGGACTCCGGTGGCCGCGACCCCCATAGCGCCGGCGAGGCCCACGAGCTTCCATATGTGCGAGGCACGAAGTGTCATGCCTCTAGGCTAAAGGTTATGGACCGACGATCACGCTCTCAGGTGACCCTCGACGAGGCAGCCAGTGTCACCCGCACTGGCGATATCTGGATCTTCCGCGGAGATTCCACGGCCGACAAGGCAATTCAGACGCTCACTAACAGTCCGGTCAACCACGTCGGCATGTCGGTGGTGATCGACGATCTGCCACCGCTCATGTGGCATGCAGAGCTCGGTCATTCGTTGCAAGACATGTGGACCGGTCGTTTCCAGCGTGGCGTTCAGCTCCATGATCTGAAGGCCGCCGTGCAGGTGTGGGGAGCCAAGTACGGGCAGCAGGGTTGGCTTCGGCAGCTCGACACCCCGGTGACCCGTGAACAAGAGGATGCGCTGCTGCGCACCATAGCCCGCCTGGACGGCACGCCGTTTCCCTCCACCGCCAAGCTCGCGTCACGATGGTTCGGCGGGCGCGTCCCGAAGTTCCGGAAGAAGCCCGAATCGCCTGCGTCGGGCATCGAAAGTGCCTACTGCGCCGAGGTTGTCGCGCAGACGTACGAGGCAATGGGCCTGATGGTGGGAAACCGTCGCATCAACTGGTTCGATCCCGGCAAGTTCTGGAGCGGCGATCAACTGCCGCTTGCACCCGGAGTGGCACTCGGCGACGAAATTGCCGTGACGCTCAGCGCCGCAGACCTCGAGGCAGGACGGAATCCGGCAGGGCAGTCACAAAGTTCGTGACTGCTCGGCAACCACGCGTCCGCCCACTTCGAGCCATCCTTCGGGTGAGTAGGTGGTGTGCAGGATCGATCCCCGTCCCTGGGTGATCCGAAGCGATTTTCGCAGGTGATCAGTGATGCGCAGGGCTGCCGAGCCGGTAGCTTCGTCCTCGGGGATTCCCGTTTCCGGAGCGAACATCCGTGAGCGGATGGACGATTCGAGTTTGTCCTGCCACGCCCACAGGTAGGAGTGATCGGTTTCGTAGTCCGACGGAACCGCGTCGATTACGTCATCCACCGTTTCCAAGGGGTAGAGAGCAAACTCCGGTGCCCATTCGGCGCGGGCGCGAACCCATGTGAGGTTACTGCTGCGGCGTACGTCGAGTTCGCCGGCGGGGACACCGAGTGTGGTCACCGGCCGTGCCTGATCGTGCAGCCACCAGGTGAGGCCGACCGTGGGATGACCGGCAAAGGGGAGTTCTGCTGCCGGAGTGAAGATCTGGGCACTCGCCCGAGCGGCGCCCACTTCGGGGAGATCGACAAAAATCGTTTCGCTGTACCCGAGCGTCGCGGCGACTTCTTGCCGTTCGGATAGTTCGACCAGTGATGCGTCGACAATCCCGAGTGGGTTGCCGTGCTTTCCGTTCTCGTCCGTGAAGACCCGGACCACACTCACTTCGATGCCCATCGGTCCAGGGTAGCGCGCCGGAAAAACGAATAAACCCTCCCCACCATGGAAGGCGGGGAGGGTCTTTCGTCTACTGCGTCGGTCTGGGATCAGACCTGTGCGGCAGCGAGGATTTCATTGGCCTCGACAGCCTGCGCGACACCCATGACGATGGAACCGGCACGGATCGCTTCGAAGATGACCTCGCGGGAAACGCCTTCCTGACGGAGGGTGTTCTCGTGAGCTTCGAGGCAATGGTTGCAGCCGTTGATCGCGGAAACCGCGAGCGACCACAATTCGAAGTCGGCCTTGTCGACGCCCGGGTTGCCGATGATGTTCATCCGCAGGCCCGCACGAAGGTCGTCGTACTTACCGTCAAGGTAGCCCTTGGTGCGGTAGAAGACGTTGTTCATGCCCATGATCGCCGCTGCGCCGAGCGCTGCGTTGTACGCCGCAGCGGACAGGTTGTCTGCCGCCTCGGCTGCGATTTCCTTGAGCGTGGTCGCCGACTTGGTTGCAGCGGCCGTTGCGAGGAGGGTGCCCCACAGCTGCTGCTCGTTCAGAACCGTGGTGCGCGCAATGGAACTCAGGTTGAGCTTGAGATCCTTGGCGTACTCGGGAAGCGAATCTTTCAGGTTGTCGACGCTCATGATCAGACGCTCGCGTTCAGCAGCTCGCCGGCGTTGATCGTCGGGTCGCCCTTCTTCCAGTTGCATGCGCACAGCTCGTCGCTCTGCAGAGCGTCGAGAACGCGGAGAACCTCGTCGACGTTACGGCCGACGGAACCGGCTGTGACGGAGACGAACTGGATCTCGTTGTTGGGGTCGACGATGAACGTCGCGCGGTCTGCAACGCCGTCAGCGTTGAGGACGCCGGTGGCCTCGGCAAGCTCGCGCTTGAGGTCCGAGAGCATCGGGAAGGGGAGGGTCTTGAGCTCGTCGTGCTGTGCACGCCACTGGAAGTGAACGAACTCGTTGTCGACGGAAGCGCCGAGAACCTGTGCGTCGCGGTCTGCGAACTCGTCGTTCAGCTTGCCGAATGCTGCGATCTCCGTGGGGCACACGAACGTGAAGTCCTTGGGCCAGAAGAAGACGATGCGCCACTTGCCTGCGTAGTCGTCGCTCGTGATCTGAGTGAAGTAGTCGTCGGGCTGCTGAGCGTCGACCTTGGAGAGGTCGCCGCCGATAACGGCCTTCAGGTTGTATGCCGGGAACTGGTCGCCGATTGTCAGCAGAGCCATATGTCTCGTCCTCCTACTTGTCTTGTGAACAGGTTTTTCTCACACGCACGATCACGAATGTTTGTGATCGAAAGTTCTCGATACCGTCGAAGCGGGTCTCACCGTCATGGTGCGTGACCGGCGCTTTTTGGTATGAGTCCATTCTGCATCAAAGTGGTCAAAAGGTAAAGGTGATAGGTGGCACTACACTGATAGCCATGGCTGATCAGACTTATCAACCTTCCTTGTCACAGCTGCGTGCCTTCGTATCGGTGGCCGAACATCGGCACTTCGGCACCGCCGCAGCACGTTTGAGTGTGAGCCAACCCACACTCTCGCAGGCGTTGGCCGCACTCGAATCGGGCCTCGGCGTGCAATTGATCGAACGCAGCACCCGGCGTGTCCTCGTCACAGGCGACGGTCAGCGCCTTCTCAGCCAAGCGAAACTGATTCTCGAGGCTGCCGACGGATTTGTCGCGAGCGCCGCCGGAATGGGGGATCGATTGGCCGGCCCACTTCGGATCGGGCTGATTCCCACTGTCGCGCCGTACATCCTGCCGTCACTGCTGCCGGCATTGCGGACGTCCATGCCAACGGTTGCACCTCACGTCATCGAGGACCAAACCGCACGACTGCTCGACTCGCTCCGCTCCGGTGCCCTCGATCTGGCCTTGCTCGCCCTGCCGGCTGGTGCGCCTGGGTTGATCGAGATACCGCTCTACGACGAGGATTTTGTTCTGGTCGTCCCAGCAGACCACGCACTGGCAGGACGCAGCGATCTCACCGCTGACGTCCTCGACGAACTGCCCTTGCTGCTTCTCGACGACGGGCATTGCCTGCGGGACCAGACACTGGATCTGTGCCGTTCCGTCGACGCCCACCCGCTCTCCGGGGATACGCGGGCAACATCCTTGGCGACGATCGTGCAGTGTGTTGCCGGCGGGCTCGGGGTGACCTTGGTCCCTGAATCGGCTGTGCCGGTGGAGAGTCGGCGGGGTGAACTCGCCACGGCGACATTCACCGCACCCGCCCCTGGTCGGACTATCGGACTGGTATTTCGCTCGTCCAGCGGCCGCGCCGAAGGGTTCAGGCAGTTGGCGGAGCTGGTGAAATCCGTGGCGCCGGGGCAGCCGATCCCTCAGTGACACTGTCATTGAGGCCGGAACCAATACTGTTTGATTCCCTCAGATCAGTATTTGACGGGTTTGGCATCCGGAAACCCCGGAAGAAACTCCGGAGCCTTGTGGAAATTCCACATCTCTCCGGGTTCAATGGTCTTGGCGTCGAATGTAGCCGGATTGGCCTCGAGGATTGGCCGACGAGGTGCAGTGTTGCTGTTCAGTCGGCGAATAGGCCTATTTCGTATTCGCGGTTCTCTGTTATCTCGATGGGTTTACAAGTGTATTTCGCGAACTCGAGTACTTTGTCGAGGGGAACGCCACTCTGACGGGAAATTTGGAGTCGTGTCGTCGATCCCGAGGATTTCCTTCACGATCTCAACAGCCATATCATGCAGAGCGTAATCTTTGACTAATCGATTATTTCCATTGTCGAAAGCTTCGAGATGCCACATGTTTCACTTTCCATGTCTGCGGCTGGCGTCGGCGGGTTTAGTCGGGCGATCCGGCATTGGAGTCGAAATCGCCTAGATGCGTGCCGTTCTTACAGTACTCAGTCAGCGAATAGTCCAACGAAATATTCGCAGTTTTCGATTACGTCGATAGGTTCGTGGGTGTACTTCGCGAACTTGAGAACTTTGTCGAGTTGAACGCAACTGAAACGTGCGACGACGGGTAGATCGAAGTTGTTGTCGTCGATGCCGAGGATTTCCTTCACGATCTCGGCAGTCATGTCGTGCAAGAGGTATTTTTCGGTGCGAAATTCGGTCTCGTTGTCGAAAGCTTCGAGGTACCACATGTTTCACTTTCCTGCTCGACGACTTGGTGCGGCGCGGATGGTCTGGCCGCATCAATTGAACTTGTCGGGTTCGAGCTGACAATCGAGGCCCAGGCTCGGTTCAATCCGTTAGATCTGAGACTTCAAACTCACTATTTCGGTCTATCTTGAAGGGTTCGTTAATGTATTTAGTGAACTCGGGCACTTTGTCGAGGGGTACGTCATTCTAGGATCCAGACGGGTAAGTCGAAGCCGCTGTCGTCAACGCCGAGAATATCTTTCACGATTTCGGCAATCATATCGTGCAAAAGGTAGATCTCGGTTTGTAATTCGGCGTCGTTGTCGTAGGCCTGGAGATGCCACATAAACTTCTCTCCTGGTTTGCGGGTGGAGTGGCGGGTCCGGAGTCGTGAAGTCGATCTGATGAACCGTCGGGCTCGACTGGTATTCGAACTCTCGATGGTTGTTACTCAGTTAAGAATGCTACTTCGTATTCACAATTTTGGTCTATCTTGAAGGGTTCGTTAATGTATTTAGCGAACTCGGGAACTTTCTCAAGAGGTACGTCATTTTGACGTATCCCAACGGGTAATTCGAAGTCGCTGTCGTCGATATCGAGAATTTCTTTCACGATCTCAACGGACATTTCGCGTAAGAGGTACTCCCCGGCTAATAATTCAGTATCGTTGTCGAAAGCTTCTAAATACCACATGTCTCACCTTTCTGTTCGGCGGCTTGGGTCGGCGGGTTTGGTCTGTGTGCCTGTATTCGCATCGTATTCTCCTAGATGCGTGCCGTTCTTGTTGTATTTCTCGACGGCACCGTGCTGATAGTCCCATTCGTAGATGTTGCCTTTGTCATCTTTCCAGCGCTTTCGCTCGTTCATTCTCTTGACTAGTTTGGCATTCGGGAATCCGGGGAGGTGCCGCGGTGCGGGATAGTAACCGAGCGTGTTTCCTCCGCCGCCGGTGTTGGCATTGAAGGTAGTCGGGTTGGCTTCGAGCAGTGGTTGCAGCTCGTTGACCGCACCCACAGCAGCAGCCCCCGCCGCGGCGACGCCACCGACCACCGCTACGGTGACCGCGTCCACGGCGCCGAGTACCCCAACGACGCTGGCAGCGATCACACTTCCCGTCGCTCCGGCCGCGGCGACGGTACCAGCACCGAGGGTAAAGAGTGCGGTGACTGCGCCGGCCAAAGCCCCGACGATGATGGCTTTGCCGACGATGTCGAGGATCTTGCGGTGAGCCTCCTCGATTGTCTGTGCCCACTCGTCGCAGGCGGCGGCCAGTGTGTCGTACTGATCGGCGACGGCGTTGGTAGTGACGAAGACATTGTCGAGTTGAGCCAGGACCTGCGGCATCTCGTCGGAGTCGAGTTCCTCGAGGGCGACCCACGCTGTACCCGTTGCATCGTTTGCATCGCGCAACCCCTCGGCGGCTGTGCGCCACGCTCGCCCGAGTGCTTTCAATTTGTCGGGGTTCCCGTTGGGCCACATGTGTCCCTGCAGCCACGCAGTAATCAACTCCCACCCGAGCGGCGGGTCGGTATCGCCGCCGAGCGCCCCGTAAAACGCCGGCGCCGACACGGTCGGAAGCTGCAACGCCGGCCCCTCCGGGGGCTCCGGCGGGTTGGTATTCGATCGCTCGGTGTTGGCGTGGTTGACACCGGTCGCCGCGAGCAGATCGTGCAGTTTGCTGAACGCGTTGACAATGTTTGTTCCGGCGGCGACGGCATCAAATGCGGCGGGGTCATAGCTCGCGGCCCACCCGGCTCCCGCGTTGTCGGTTCCGGCGCACCCCCAATTGATTTGGAGCGTTTCACCGAGCAGGCGGATCACACTGTCAGTGCTGTTGCTGACCGTTTTGTACTGTGCCGCAGCGTCGATGAGGACTGCGGGGTCCATCGTGATCGGCGCCATCAGGGCCACATCCCACTGTTGTGTCGCGCGTTGGCGAGATAGCGATCGTGCGCGCCCCTGGCCATCGATTCGAGTTCGGACAGTGCAGTGCGCATGTCTTTCAGTTCGCGGTGCAAGGTTTCGTGTTTAGTGCGGTGGGCGTCGGCGGCATCGCCGTCCCAGTCCACGTTGAGGGCCGCGACTTCCCGTTCGACGTCGGTGATGCGGGCTTCGACGCGCATGCCGATCTGCTTCGCCCTGCCGACGAGACCGAGGATCTGCTCGGTGTCGGCAGAGTATCGGCCCATCAGAAGTCCATGTTCAGTCGAGTACCCGAAATGCTGCCGGCATTCTGGTCGTCGGTCCTTCTGTACTCGGTAGCTGCTTGATGCAGCAGGCCGGCGTCCTCGGTGAGTGCGCCCGCGACCTGCCGGGCGGAGTCGACCCACTCAGCCCACAGTGCGGCATGGGTTCGGGCGGCGTCACCGGTGTCGCCGTCGCGTGCATCTGTTCGGGATCGCAGCGCATCAGTACCTGCCAATTGAATTCTGGTACAGGTGATTTGCCGCTTTGGTGCTGTTTATCCCCACGATGGATCTACGCATTTACTGGTCCCCCCGGTCAGTGTAAATCTCGACGGAGTGTAGACGAATGTGACTGTATGCCACCAATTCGTGGTGTTGACGGAGTGCGCACGCAGAATTTTGGCAATGCGAATTTCGCCGCCGGGCGTCAGCAAAAGTGGACTCGCGACGCGTGACTACTTCGCAGCGATGACCGCTCCGGGATTGAGAATTCCTAGGGGATCAAGCGCATCTTTGATTTTCCGGTTCAACGCCATGACGTCCTCGCCCAGCTGAGCTGGCAACCAGTCGCGCTTGATCCGGCCCACACCGTGTTCGCCGGTAATGGTGCCGCCCAGTGCAATTGCGAGATCCATGACCCGACCGAATGCGATCTGGGCGCGCTCGGTCATATCGGGATCAGACGGATCGAACACGATCAGTGGATGAGTGTTTCCGTCGCCGGCGTGCGCCACGGTGCAGATAAGGACATCCAGGTCCGCGGCGATGGCTTCCACCCCCGTGATCAATCGTGGCAGCGCTCGCATCGGAACGCCGACATCTTCGAGGAGCAGATTCCCCAACGCCTGAACAGCTGGAAACACCGCCCGTCGGGCCGCAGTGAACGCATCACCCTCGGCCTGGTCGTCTGTCGCGAAAACTTCGGTGGCCCCGTTGTTTTCGCACGCTGCGACAATGCTCTCGATCTCGAGTACACCAGCGGCGCCGTGGGCATCGGATTGGGCCAGAATCAGTGCGCGAGCCTTCCGGTTGAGCCCCATCCGCACAGAATCCTCGACAGCGTTGATGCTGGCGTGATCCATGAACTCGAGCATCGCCGGACGCATTTTGCCGGTGATCGCCAAGACTGCGTCGGCAGCTTCCTCGACGGAATCGAACGACGCGACGACAGTTGAAGCGGGCGGCTGCGCCGGAATCAGACGCAAGGTGATCTCAGTGATGATGCCGAGAGTGCCTTCGCTGCCGACAAACAGTTTGGTAAGTGAGAGTCCTGCAACATCTTTCAGGAGCGGGCCGCCCAGTGACACTGCAGTGCCGTCGGCGAGCACTACCTTCAGGCCGAGCACATAGTCGGTGGTGACGCCGTATTTCACACAACAGAGTCCACCGGCGTTGGTAGCGGCATTGCCACCGATGGAACAGATCTCGAACGACGACGGGTCAGGCGGGTACCAGAGCCCATGCTCTGCGGCAGCTTTCTTGACCTCGGCGTTCATCAAGCCGGGCTGAGTTACGGCCACCCGAGCTACCGGGTCGATGGTGATCTCGCGCATTCGCTCGGTGCTGACCATGATGCAACCGTCGACGGCGCTGGATCCACCGGAGAGTCCTGATCCGGCACCGCGCGGAACCACGGGAATGCGATGTTCGGTGGCCCAGCGCATCACGGCCTGGATATCTTCGGTGCAGGTGGCCCGGACAACGGCCAGCGGGTTGCCTGCATTCGGATCGGCTGCCCAGTCTTGGCGGTAACCGGCCGTCAGGTCCGGATCGCGCAGGAGCGCACCATCCGGCAGCGCAGCGATCAGTTCTGCCAGGACCGTCGAATCAACCGAAGTCATAACTCCATCATGCGCGCAGAACTTGGGGATGCGAGGTGAGTTGGCGGAACTCCCCGCTAGCGGCCCTTCGGTTTGCCCGTGAACCGGCCACCCGAACTCTTGGTGCCGCCCGACTTGCCGCTACCCGCTTTGCCGCCGGCCTTGGCTTTGCCGCCGCTGGTATTGCGGCCCGAGA
Source organism: Rhodococcus sp. IEGM 1366 (assembly GCF_033142425.1). Taxonomy (NCBI): domain Bacteria; kingdom Bacillati; phylum Actinomycetota; class Actinomycetes; order Mycobacteriales; family Nocardiaceae; genus Rhodococcus; species Rhodococcus sp. IEGM 1366. The sequence goes on along the minus strand of NZ_JAWLRZ010000009.1, from coordinate 210,808 downwards.
CGCTCTTTGCCGTTCCGGCACTCTTGGCTTTGTGATCGGCTTTCGCGGCCTCGGCACGACGTTCCTTCGCTGCCTGCTTGGCCTTGACCGAACCCTTGATCTTCTCGGCCGGCTGACCATTGCGTCCGCGTGAACTCTGAGCGGTACGTCCTCGCACGATGCCGATGAGTTCTTCGACCAATTCTGTGGTCTTGGACTCCAGCCAAGCCAAAGCAATAGGGGACTCGGGAGCACCGGCAACAGGACGGAAAGTCAGATCCTTGCGGTGGTGCAACCGCGCCACCGAATGCGGAACAACAACAACGCCGATGCCGGCCGCAACCAACTCGATGGCGTCGGCGATCGTTTCCGGCCGCTCGGCTGCTGCCTTACCTGGACGTGTCGGCCACTCGAGGGTGTCTTCGAGAGGGTTGAGCACAATCTCGTCGCTCAGATCGGCGACGGAAATCTGGTCTACAGCGGTGAACACGTGATCTTTGGGGATCACCACGACCGGCGTCTCCGCATATAAGGAGATCGCGCTGAGCTCAGTGCGATCGATCGGCAACCGAACCAGGCCGGCGTCGGCTTCGCCCGCCCGTAGCGCTGCCACAACCTCGAGAACCGGAAACTGGATCAACTCGAGACGGACGTCCGGAAGCCGCTCGTGCCACACTCGAATCCACTTGGTCGGCGTTACCCCGGGGGCATACGCGAGTCGAAAAATTGCCGGACTATCCGCGTTGCTCACCCGGCAAGGTTACCGCCTTGGTAAAACGCGACGCGATGGCTGGCTACTCTTGTTGCATGACGTCGAACAAAACGCCCCAGACGATGAAGCCGACGACGGCTGCCAAGAAGCTGGGTGTGTACCTGGAAGCAACACCGAAAGAGTTCCAGGAAGGCGACGTGACCCGTGAAGAACTGACCGCGCTTCAGACCGAAGCTCCGGAGTGGCTGCTGGAACTGCGCCGCACCGGCCCGCACCCGAAGCAGGTCATCGCCGCAAAGCTGGGCATCTCCATCGCCGGGCTTGCTCGCGGCGGCGTCGAAGAGGCGCTCACCACGGATCAAGTTGCTGCCCTGCTGGAAGAAAAGCCCGAGTGGCTGGAGAAAGAACGCGCACTGCAAGCGGAGGTGCGCGCCGAGAACCTCCGTATCAAGGAGAAGCGCGCTTCGCGCCGCAATCAGCCGCGCAAGGCTCGTAGGGGCTAAAGCCCCCGTGCGCCTTTTTGGTAGTGCCCACTACCAGAAAGGCGCACAGGGTGTCAGCCCTCGACGATGCTGAGCTCGTCGAACACGATTTCACCCAACGCGTCGGACTCCGGGATATCGACGACACCGAGCAGTGCCCAGCCGTGATCACCTTCCGGGTCCTCGAGCACCTGACGCACTCGCCAGAACTCGCCTTCCTCGACTACCTGGAACAACGCCGGCCCACGCGCCGACGGTCCCGTTCCGATCGAGCTGTACTCCTCGAAGTAGGGGAGCAGTTGCTCTTCCCACTCGGCGGCGTCGATACCGTCGTCGAGGTTTTCCAGTTCGTTCCACTGTCGCCGCGACGCGAGGTCGATCCGACGGAACATCGCGTTGCGCACCATGACGCGGAACGCGCGCGGGTTTGCCGAGATCGGGCGCGGAATGTCGGCGCCGAATGCAACCTCTTCGGTGTCGGCTTCGGCTCCGGGGTCGGTCAGCGACTCCCACTCGTCTAGCAGGCTCGAGTCGACTTGTCGGATCAACTCACCCAGCCACTCGATGATGTCTTCGAGTTCTTCGGTGCGCGCTTCGGTGGGCACGGTCTGGCGCAGGGCGCGGTAGGCGTCCGCGAGGTAACGCAGAACCAGTCCTTCGGAGCGGGTGAGCCCGTAGTGACTGATCAATTCGGCAAAGGTCATTGCGCGTTCGATCATGTCGCGTACGACGGATTTGGGGGAGAGCGCAAATTCGGTGATCCACGGATGGCCGCCGCGGTACATCTCGAAGGCGGGGAACAGTAACTCCGCCAACGGTTTCGGCCAGGTGACCTCTTCGAGGAGTTCCATACGCTCCTCGTACTCGATGCCGTCCGCTTTCATCTGGGCAACAGCCTCACCGCGGGCGAAGTGCTGCTGACCCATCAACACCTGACGGGGGTCGTCGAGCGTCGATTCGATGATGGACACGACATCGAGTGCGTACGTATCGGATTCGACGTCGAGGAGTTCGAACGCAGCGAGAGCAAACGGCGAGAGTGGCTGATTCAAGGCGAAGTCGCGCTGCAAGTCCATCGTCAACCGCGCCATCCGGCCGTGCTCGTCCGGTTCGTCGAGGCGTTCCACGATGCCGGCGCTGAGCAATCCGCGGTACAGCGAGATCGCCTTGAGGATGTGCTTGCGCTGCGCCGGACGTGATTCGTGGTTGTCCTCCAACAGATGTCGCATCGCGTCGAAGCAATTACCCGGTCGGGCAATGACATTGAGCAGCATGGAGTTGCTGACGGAGAACCGCGACACCAAGGGTTCCGGTGATGCCGCAACCAGGCGGTCGAATGTCGCTTCGCTCCACGAAACAAATCCTTCGGGAGCCTTCTTGCGTTGAATTTTCTTGATCTTCTTCGGATCGTCGCCCGCCTTGGCGACTGCTCGCAAATTGTCCACTTCGTGTTCCGGCGCCTGCACCACGACGGTACCCATCGTGTCGTAGCCGGCGCGGCCGGCACGACCTGCGATCTGATGGAACTCACGAGCCTTGAGGTGGCGGGTGCGGACGCCGTCGTACTTGGCCAGACCCGTCAGCAACACAGTGCGGATGGGGACGTTGATGCCGACGCCGAGTGTGTCGGTACCGCAGATGACCTTGAGCAGACCGTCCTGGGCAAGGACTTCGATGAGCCGTCGGTACTTGGGCAACATGCCGGCATGGTGAACGCCGATGCCGTGGCGAACCAACCGGGAGAGTGTCTTGCCGAATCCCGTCGTGAAGCGAAATCCGCCGAGCGCCTCGGCAATTGCTTCCTTCTCCGTCTTGGAGCAGAAGTTGACGCTCGTCAGCGCTTGCGCTCGTTCGAGAGCTGCGGCCTGCGTGAAGTGCACGATGTACACGGGGGCCTGGTTGGTGGTGACCAACTCTTCGATGGTCTCACCGACCGGTGTGGTGGCGTACGAGAACATCAGGGGGACAGGGCGTTCGGTACCAGACACGACGGTGGTGGGCTTGCCGGTGCGACGCGTGAGGTCCTCGGAAAAGAAGTCCACCTCGCCCAGAGTTGCGGACATCAGTAAGAACTGGGCGTGCGGTAGTTCGATCAGGGGAACCTGCCACGCCCACCCGCGATCCGGTTCGGAGTAGAAATGGAACTCGTCCATCACTACCTGGCCGATATCGGAATCGGGACCCTCCCGCAACGCGAGATTGGCGACGATCTCCGCTGTGGCACAGATGATGGGAGCCGACGAGTTGACGGCAGCGTCGCCGGTCATCATGCCGACGTTCTCCGCGCCGAACACCTCGCAGAGCGCAAAGAACTTCTCGCTCACCAACGCCTTGATGGGCGCGGTGTAGTACGTGCGCTTGCCCTGGGACATCGCGTAGAAGTGCGCGCCGATCGCCACCATCGACTTTCCGGAACCGGTGGGTGTAGCCAAAATGACGTTGGCACCCGAGACCAGTTCCATCACAGCCTCCTCCTGGGCAGGATAGAGCGTCAAACCACGCTCGATGGTCCAGGATAAGAAGGCGTCGAAAACGGAATCGGGATCCGCGTTGTCGGGGAGCAGTTCCGTCAGCAGCACTTGTACAGGTTAGCCGCTGGCGGTGATCAGGTTGCGCTGCGCTCGTCCGAGCCCATCGCATCGAGTACCGCCATGCGTGTCGACGACGAGCCGGTGATGGTGTTTTCACCAACCCCGGCAATCAGCATGTGCCGCCAGTGCGCCTCGTCGAATACCAGTGGCGCGGTGCTCGCGAGGAACTCCTCGATCACCTGAAGGAAATGCATGGGGTCGTCGCGGAAGGGGAAGTGTCCGGATCCACGGAAAACTTCGAGTCGGGAGTTGGGCATCGCCGCATGCGCGAGGTGCGCGTGCGAGACGGGAATCACGGAATCCTCGTCACCCCAGATCAACTGAACCGGCAGATTCTCGGTCAGGTAACACCGATCGAGCATCGTGACGACCTGACCTCGCCAGTCGACTACTGCTCGCAACGTCCGCAGGTATGCCTCGTAGGCAGTGGGGTCTGGTAGTTCGGCGAGAACACGAATCAGGTCAGGAGTGTCGTGCAGCATGGTTCCCGGGCGCAGGTTCGATCCGTGAACGGCGCCGGCGAGACTACCGGCGAAACGCACGATCGGCATCGCTCCGGGAATGCGCAGAAGTTTGAGGACCTCGTTGACCACCGGCACCGACATCAACCGAAGAATCGGATGGACGTCTTTGGTGATGCCGCCGGTCGAGACCAACACGAGTCGATCGACCATGTCGGGGAACTGGTATGCAAATTGCATCGCCACGCCGCCGCCGAGTGAATGCCCGATGACACTGACGTGTTCGATGCCCAGAGTGGACAACAGATCGCGCATGCCGTTGGCGTAGGCCGCTACCGAGTAATCGGCACGAGGCTTGTCGGAGCGACCGTGCCCGAGAAGATCGGGGGCGATGACGGTGTAGTTCTTGGCCAGATGGGGGATGATCTCCGTCCACGTGGACGAGTTGTCGCCAATGCCGTGCAGGAGCAGAACTGCAGGGCCGTCGCCGGCAATGCGAAAAGCTCGACGGTAACCGTGAATCGTCCGAAACATCATCCGCGGTTCCTCGTCGGGAACTGGCCGGAGCTGCCGCGTTCGGGGTCTGCTCATGTCGCCTCCAGTATCAGCGCGTGACCGCCGTTGACTGAATCGCTCCGATTTGTTGAGCCGTCAACAAAAGTCACGCAGAATTTGAGGCTATCCGACAGATGTATCGAGAACAACATCTCAGGTAACGACGAGGTTGCGGAATGCGCACGATGTGCGCAATTCCGCAGCTCATATGTCAGTTTCGGTCGGATTCGCCGTCATCCGGCGTGTCGAACTCTCCATTGCCTGCCTGTTCGGCCAGGAACCGCTCGAATTCGGCACCGATCTCGTCTCCACTGGGAAGGTCGGCCTCACCGGCGAGCAGTGACGCCTGCTGTTCCTGCGCTGTCACGAAGGTGTCGTACTGGCGCTCGAGAGCATGGACCACGGTCTGAACTTCTTCGTTTCCGGCAATGTGCTCGTTAACCTGTTCGAGGACGCGCGCCGAAGCCTCACCCAGAGCGGCGAGTGGCAATTCGAGCCCGGACACCTCTGCCACATTCTCCAGCAAGGTCTCGGACGCAGCCGGGTAATCGGTCTGTGCCAGGTAATGGGGAACGTGAACGGAGAAACCGACGGCTTCGTGGCCGTGCTGGCTCATCCGGAATTCCAGCAGCGACGACGCACTGCCGGGAACCTGAAGTTCGCCGGACCAGCGCTGGTGGTCGCCGATCAGGTCCTTGTTCGTGGAATGAGCCGTCAAGCCCAACGGGCGGGTGTGCGGAATCGCCATCGGGATCGCATTGAGCCCGATGGTCTGGCGCACGCCCAGCTGTTCGGCGAGCAAGCGGACAGCGGTGGTGAATCGCTCCCACTTGAGATCGGGTTCCATACCGGCAAGCAGCAGGAAGGGCGTTCCCACCGTGTCACGAAGCGCGTAAAGGTTCAGAGAGGGGGCGTCGTAGTCCGAGAAGTGATCGGCCTTGAACGTCATCGTGGGGCGGCGTGATCGGTAGTCGATCAACTCGTCCACGGCAAACGACGCGACAAGTTCGGTTTCGAGGCTCTCGCGCAAATGCTTCGTCGCAAGTTTCACGGCGTGACCCGCGTCGGAGTAGCCCTCGAGTCCGTGGATGAGAACCGGGCCCTGGCCGTCGGCAGCCGACAACTGGGGCGCCGGGAATTCCAGCTCGTACATTTTCGACTGGTCGTCCATCGCAGTCCCCTTCTTTCACGGTGCTTGTTTCCAGTGTCCACTATCGGCGGTTGCCGATTCGCAGTGGAGTCGGCAGTGGAGTCGTCTTTCGCCGAGGTTCCTTTGGTGGAACGTGTCCGACGGGCTCGGGCATTCCCGAATTCCGACGCGGATGCGTTCGCCAGGAGCGAAGCGTGCGGGTCAGGGTTCGACTTTTGGGGTTCGACGTTTGGGGTTCGACACCGTCGCGCAGTGGGCGGAGATCCACGATCCGGGAGATAGGACATGGCAGAGTGACGAACAGGTACTGCCGTGGTGGATTTCTCCCATTCGGCTGCAGCCGAATGGAGGCACACGTGATGGTCGGTCGGGGATCGGGCAGGTCGAGGCTCGCAGGCGTCGTGGCTGTGGTTGCTGCGCTCGGATTGTTATCGGGGTGTTCCTCGTCGATTTCCGGGGAAGCTCAGCCTGATGCCGGCGGACAGACACCCGCCGTAGCGGGGTCGAGCGCTCCCAGTGCGGCAGGGTCGACGCCACCAAGCACAACGGCTTCATCCAAGGCTGCGCCGCTAGCGGACCTGTTGCTGACTCCTGCAGAGTTTCCGCCGCCATTCGACGCGGTAGTACTTCCCGCGCAAGCTGTTCCGATGGCCGCGCCGGATCTGGTGGGTGTTCCGCGCGGAGCAACCGTCGACCCCGCAGACTGCGCCCCACCCGAACAGGACTACGGGCCGACGGGCACCGTCATGGCTGTTGGCACCGACAATGCGAGTAGGTCGACAATCTCGGTGGAGCTCACTCGGAGTGACACCAGCCTGACCTCGTTGGAAGCGCAGACCGAAGACTGCACCTCGATGAAGGTGACCGCAAACGGAGTGACGTCGACGGTCACGACGGTCATTTTGCCGCCTTCGCCGATCAATGCCGATCAGACGTTGTCCTTGCGGCGGACGGTATCCACACCATCCTCGGCCACCGGGGACCAAACGATGTTGACGCTGATGGCCCAGGTCGGTGATGTGCGCATTGCTGTCACGCTGATGACATTCGGTGCAACCGAGCCGTCCACCGCGCCGCTGGACGAGGCTTTCACCGCCGCTGTTCAGAAGGTTCGCGCGGGCAGCTGAGAATCATGCACGACGCACCGACACTCATCACGTAGTCGGTGCCTGTGTTCGTGATTCATCCACAACAAAATTGGTTCTGCACAGCTGAGCTTCATGAGCTTCGTTTTGCCAGGTCGAGCGCCGCGGGCGGGTGGTTGCTCTTGCCATGGTTTACCCATGACAAAATCACCGTTTTCCCGGGAATTCGAATCCTCCGACGACCAGGCGCAGAGTTGGGTGTCGCGTGAGTCCGAACACCTTTCGGAACCAGGCGAGCTGATCGCTGCGATCCCAGCGTTGATGGGGTTCAGCCCCGAAGACTCCGTCGTCGCGTTGTGCCTGATGGACACCACACCAAAAACACTCGGACCGATCATGAGACACGACTACTTTCCGAACATCGGCTCCGAGCTGGCTCCGGCGATGCGCTCGGCCCTCGAGCAATTTGTTCGAGTCTGTGCGACAGAGGGAACAGTCGCGGTGATCCTGGTCATGATCGGAGACCATCCGTTGGGGGAATTATTCGACATCGCAGCGGACTTCAACGACATGCTTACCGGCAACGGCGTCGAACTCGTCGATGTGTTCGCAGTACCGGTGATCGCGAGGGGTCGCGACTGGATGAGCATCCTCGCGCCGGATCGGTATGGGCGCCTGCCCGATCCCGGTTCGTCCTCTGTCGCGGCCGCCCAGGTCCTCGGCGGCCGTGTCATCCGAGCGTCGCGGAGCGAGTTGGTGCGCTCGGTTCGTGGGCAATCGAGTAACCACGCGACGATCGGGTCGTTGATCGACCGGGGGCGCGCGCAGATCGCGTCGGCGCGGTGCGAGGCGCACTGCTCGAACGATCCCTTCGCTCAGGTGCGCCGGGAGGTCGAGGAAGTTCTGGCGTTTGTCGGGCGGATGCGGCGCGGAGTATTTCCCGACCCCAGTGAATGTGCGCACCTGGCACTGGTGTTGTCGGACGTGCGCGTTCGGGACACTGTCATGGGTCTAGCGGCAACGGAGTACGCAGATTCCGCGGAAGCGTTGTGGATGATCTTGACGCACGAACTTCCGGTTCCCGAATGTTCTTATCCCGCTACACTTCTGGGATTCTTTGCCTATGCCCGCGGTGATGGCCCACTCGCCGGTATCGCGCTCGCATATGCACTGGAAGCGGACCCTGAATACAGTCTGGCCGGCTTGCTCGACAACTCGCTGCAGGCCGGCATGCGACCGGACGGAATTCGCAGGCTGGCGGAAGTCGGACTCGACCTCGCCAGGGACTTCGACGTGAGTGCGATGCCCGAGGCGAGGTGAGTTGGACCTGGAGGACTTAAGCGTCGCAGATCTACCGAGCGGAGTGCGATGCAGAACCGAGGTCTTGCAGGAACTGCCAAGCATCCGCGACGATCACGTCGAGATCGGTGCGCGTCGGGGTCCACCCGAGTTCGGCAATTGCCTTGTCGCTGGACGCGATCAAGACGGCCGGGTCGCCGAGACGGCGTGGAGCGTCCTCGACATTGATCGGAAGTCCGGTCACCCGAGCACACGAAGCAATGACCTCGCGGACGCTGAATCCGGCACCGCTACCGAGGTTGTAGATGCGATGCTCGGACGGCGTGGACTTCTCCAAGGCGAGGAGATGGGCCTCGGCGAGATCGAGCACGTGGATGTAGTCCCGCACGGCAGTTCCGTCGGGCGTGGGCCAATCGGTGCCGAAGACCGAGATCTTGTCCCGCTGCCCCAGTGCAACCTGCAGCACCAACGGGATCAAATGTGTTTCGACAACCCGGTTTTCACCGGCAGACTTGTACGCACCGGCGACATTGAAGTAGCGCAAGCTGGTGGCGGCAAGACCGTGCGCGACGGAGTACGACGTGATCGCGTGGTCGATGGCGAGCTTCGACGCTCCGTACGGATTGGTAGGCCGAGTCGGAGCAGTCTCCATGATCGGAGTCTGCTCCGGCTCGCCATACGTCGCCGCAGTCGACGAGAACACCAACCTCGGAGTCCGAGAGGCGCGGATGGCCTCGAGGAGCGCGAGGGTTGTTACTACATTGCCCTGCCAGTACTTTTCGGGATGCAACACCGATTCGCCGACGAGTGACTGCGCGGCAAAATGCAGAACACCGTCGAAAATCGGGGAGTTGCCGAGGACCTTCGCCGCCGTCTTGGCTACATCACCTTCGATGAAGTCGGCGCCGACTGGGACGGCGTCGGCATTTCCGGTGGAGAGGTCGTCGATCACAACGACCTCGTGTCCGCGTTCGAGTAGCACTGTGCTGCAGACACTGCCGACGTAGCCGGCGCCGCCGGTAACCAAAAGTTTCATGAAATTCCTCAGACCAGCTTTACCTGTACGGCGTGCGCCATTTCTTCTGCCAACTCCACACCGTCGTGTCCGGGCACGATGATCGTCACTGAACCCGGGCGGGTTTCGACGGTCACCCTGGCGTCCGGAACGACGCCGGCGTCACGCAGTTGCGCGATCACATCGGGATCGGACTGCACGTGCTCGGCGAGCCTGCGCACAACCACAGCCGTCGGCTTGCCCGCCGGAACATCGGTGAGGCGCATCAAGGTTTCGGCTGGATTGCTCGGCCCGTCCAGACCCAGCTGATCCAGCCCGGGAATCGGATTACCGTACGGCGACGTGGTCGGGTTGTTCAGAACGACGACGAGTCGGCGCTCGACGTCCTCGCTCATCACATGCTCCCAGCGGCACGCCTCTGCATGCACGTCTTCCCACTTCAAGCCGATGATGTCCACCAACAGGCGTTCTGCCAAGCGGTGCTTGCGCATGACCGAAACGGCCAAGTCGCGGCCCTTGTCGGTGAGCTCCAGGTGTCGATCGCCGGCAACCATCAGCAATCCGTCGCGCTCCATGCGCGCAACGGTCTGGCTCACGGTGGGTCCGCTCTGCTCGAGCCGTTCGGCGATCCGCGCCCGGAGTGGGACAACGCCCTCTTCTTCCAAGTCGTAGATCGTCCGGAGATACATCTCCGTGGTGTCGACTAGATCCTTCACACTCAACCCCTTCGTCAACGGCCATTCTACCGTTCGGTTCCGGAAACTTGTGCCGCTCCATCAGCGGCGAGTCCGGCTGTTCGGCCGGTGGCGACATCCCTGGTGTGACGGCCTGGACACACTTTCGAGAACAGTGTGGTGCACGGCACGAATCGAACACGAAGTAGCGTGTTCCCATGACCGCCTCGATCAGATCTGACGAGGACCCCACGATGCCTCGAGCGAATCGAGTTGTGGTGTGGAGTCCGGAGTACCTGAGTTATCGGTGGAGTAACGATCACCCGATGAATCCGACCCGCCTCGACCTGACGATGGAACTCTCGCGTGGCCTGGGACTGCTCGAGGGAATCGAGTTCCTCGAGCCGGCACCTGCCAGTGACGTCGACCTCCTCCGCATACACACGCCCGCCTACCTCGCCGCCGTCAAATCAGCGGGCCACTCAGCATCCAACGGTGTTACCGGTGCGGATGTTCCCCACGGTCTCGGGACCGAGGACAACCCGGTCTTTCCGCAGATGCACGAGGCGAGCGCAATTCTTGCCGGTGGTTCCCTGGCCGCTGCCAAGGAAATCGCGTCGGGGCGCACACGTCGGGCGGTCAGTATCGGCGGCGGAATGCACCACGCGATGGCGGACTGGGCCTCGGGATTCTGTGTCTACAACGACGCGGCTGTCGCAATCTCCTGGCTGCTCGACAACGGGTACGACCGCATCGCGTACATCGACGTCGACGCACATCACGGTGACGGCGTGCAGCACGCTTTTCTCGGCGACCCACGAGTTTTGACGGTGTCTCTGCATCAGCATCCGGCAACGCTGTGGCCCAATACCGGTTGGTCCAGCGAAGTCGGGGACGGCGCGGCGGAGGGTACGGCTGTCAACATCCCGGTGTTGCCGGGAACCGTAGACGCATTGTGGCTGCGGGCATTTCACGCGGTGGTGCCCGGTGCGATCGCCGCGTTCCGGCCCCAGATCATCATCAGCCAGTGTGGTGTCGACTCGCATCGGGAAGACCCGCTCGCTGATCTGGCGTTGACCGTCGACGGTCAACGAGCAGCGTTTATCGCGATGCGTGATCTTGCCGACCGCTACTCCGAAGGACGATGGCTGGCGGTCGGTGGTGGTGGGTACGGGCTGGTGCGGATCGTTCCGCGGGCGTGGACGCATCTCATCGCGGCAGCGCTAGATCGTGACATCGATGTGAACACGCCACTTCCGGACGGTTGGAAGGAAAAGACCGGGGCGATGGCACCGGGCGTCGAACTTCCCGAGGTCATGGGGGACGGCGGCGACATCAACTTCTCGAAGTGGGACGGGCCGGGCGGTACGCCCGAAACCGGAGTGGCGTCGGTAGACAGAGCGCTCACCCGCATCGATTCCGCCATCATCGCGACGCGCCGCGCTGCGTTTCCCCTTCTCGGACTCGACCCGGAGGATCCCCGTGACTGAACAGTCCGACCCCAAGTCCGACCCCAAAGAATCCGACACCGAAGCCAAGACAGACGCTGCGGTCGACGCGGCACACAACTATCCGCACGAGTGGGTTGTCGACGTGCTCGCCTCGGACGGCGGCGCGGTTGCCCTGCGGCCGATCGTCCCCGAGGACGCGGACAAGCTTGTCGAATTCCACGGCAAGCTCTCCGAGCGCACGCGGTATCTGCGGTACTTCGGCCCTTACCCCACAATGTCAAAGCGCGACGTCACGAACTTCACGACGGTCGATCACCACAATCGGGTCGCGTTTGTCATGATGCTGGGCGACGAGATCATCGCCGTCGGCCGGTACGAGCGTCTCCTCGACGTCGGTGACGGCAAGTCGGCGGAGGTGGCATTTGTTGTCGCCGACGCCCATCAGGGTCGCGGCCTTGGTCCTATCCTGCTCGAGTACCTGGCAGCGGCAGCCGCGGAAAACGGGCTGACGATGTTCGTGGCGGAGGTCCTGTCCGAGAACCGCAACATGGTCACCGTCTTCCGCGAGGCCGGATATCAGGTCAGCCGAACGTTCGACGGGGGAGTGCTGCGCCTGGAGTTCGCGATCGACCCCACAGAAGCCCTTGTCTCCGTGCGCAATTCCCGTGAGCGGGCGGCTGAGGCCAGGAGTATGGGCAACGTGCTCAGCCCGCGGTCCGTTGCCGTGATCGGAGCGTCGGCCGACCCGGCGAAGGTCGGCAACGCCGTACTGACCAACCTTCTGCGTGGCGGGTTCACCGGCCCGGTCTATCCGGTCAATGCCGAACATCGTTCCGTACACGGAGTTCGGGCATACAAGACTGTCCGCGAGATTCCCGACGACGTCGATCTTGCGGTGGTTGCCGTCCCCGCCGAATCCATCAGTTCGGTTCTCGACGACTGCCTCGACAAGGGTGTCAAGGCGCTGGTTGTCGTGTCGTCGGGTTTCAGCGACAGCGGCCCGGACGGTCGCGCATCGGAGCGGAAACTTGTCCATGCGGCCCGCGCGCACGGGATGCGTCTCATCGGGCCCAATGCGCTGGGCGTGGCAAACAACGATCCAGCGATTTCCCTGAACGCGACGCTGGCGCCGGTTCTTCCGGCGGCAGGCAACGTCGGGTTCTTCTGCCAGTCTGGTGCTTTGGGAATCGCGATCCTCGACGAGGCCGCGCGCAGTCGAATCGGGTTGTCGGCCTTCGTCTCTGCCGGTAACCGTGCCGATGTGTCCGGCAACGACCTTCTGCAGTACTGGGATTCGGATCAGTCCACCGAAGTGGTGCTCCTGTACTTGGAGAGCTTCGGTAACCCGCGAAAGTTCTCCCGGATCGCAAGGCGCGTGGCGCGTAAGAAGCCGATCGTGGCAGTCAAGAGCGGACGCCACGCAGTGCCACCCGTGCTGGCGGCCACCGGAGTCGAGATCGACGATTCCATTGTCCGCGCGCTGTTCGAGCAGGCCGGTGTCATCCAGGTCGGGTCGATCTCCCAATTGTTCGACTGCGCACTGCTGTTCGGCTATCAACCGTTGCCGGCCGGCCCGCGTCTGGCAGTCATCGGTAACTCCACTGCCCTTGGTGTACTGGCCGCAGACGCAGCCCGCAGCGAAGGGCTCCAAGTCAGCGATCCGATCGACCTGGGCGCGCAGGCCAGTCCCGAGTTGTTTGCGTCAGCGGTGCGTGATGCCTTGGCGTCCTTCGACGTCGACGCCGTCATCGCGGTCTTCGTTCCACCGGTCGCCATCCCGGTCGAACCCTTCGCGAAAGCGCTCAAGGATGCGGTAGCGGGATCGGACAAGCCCATTCTCACGACGTTCCTGGCCGCGGAGGGAGTGCCGGAGGTGCTGACTGTCCGCGATGACGCCGGCAATCCGACTCGGGGATCGGTGCCGTCGTATCCGGGACCGGAGCGTGCGGCACTGGCGTTGGCGCGGGCCTGGCGATATGCCGAATGGCGAAGCAAGCCCGCGTCCAAGGTGGTGCGGCCAGCCGGCATCGACTCCGAGCGGGCTCGCCAGATGGTTGCCGCCTGGCTCGAAAACTCGTCCGGTCGTTGGCTTTCCGACTTCGAGGCATCGGAACTTCTGGCGTGCTACGGCGTCGACGTCGTCGAATTCCGCTCGGTCCTGAGCGAAGACGAAGCCGTAGAGGCAGCAGACGCACTCGGGTACCCCGTGGTTGTGAAGGCAACCGGCGAACTATGGCGCCATCGCCCGGATCTTGGTGGTGTGCGCCTCGACCTTGTCGGGCCGGATTCGGTTCGACTCGCGTACAGCGACCTTGCTGCCGCGTCGGGGGAGCCGCTCCTGCACGTGCAGAAGATGGCGCCAAAGGGCATCGGGTGTGTTGTGGCCGTGCAGGACGACCCGTCGTTCGGTTCACTGATCTCGTTCGGCCTGGCCGGCGTGATCTCGGATCTCCTCGGTGACCGGGCTTACCGAGTCCTGCCGCTGACCGAGGACGCCGCCACCGAATTGATAGACGCTCCCAAAGCCGCGCCGCTGCTCTCCGGCTACCGCAACGCCGTCCCCGTCAACAAGGGTGCGCTGGTGGATCTAGTGCAGCGGATCTCGACGTTGGCCGACGATATCCCCGAAGTTCGGGAGCTTGCCTGCGAGCCGGTACTGGCGTCCGCTGTCGGCGCCGAGATCACGGACGCCCGGGTGCGCATCGGACCGGAACCGAGCGCCGTGGACCTGGGGCCCCGCCGACTGCGCTGAACCTCGCGTTCGACACCCAGCGTTCAATACGAAAAAGCCGGCCACCGTACGTTCCCGATGGGAGAACATACGGTGGCCGGTGAGTGTCACACGGCGCCGCGATCAGCTGGCGTAGGAGCGCAACTTCTCGGCACGATCGCCGACACGGAGCTTGCCCATAACCTCGCGCTCGATCTGGCGCACCCGCTCGCGGGAGAGCCCGAAGAGCTTGCCGATCTGGTCGAGGGTGCGCGGCTGGCCGTCGTCGAGGCCGTAGCGCAGGCGGATGACCTGCTGCTCACGCTCGTCGAGGGTGCCGAGCACGCTGCGGACGTCGCTGTGCAGCAAACCGGCGATGACGGCGTTCTCGGCCGACGTTGCCTCGGCATCTTCGATGAAGTCACCCAAAGGTGCTTCTTCGTCACTGCCGACGGGCATGTCCAGGCTTACCGGGTCGCGGCTGTGGTCGAGAAGATCCGCGATCTTGTGTGCCGGGATTCCCGACTCTTCCGCCAATTCGTCGTCGGTCGCTTCGCGTCCGAGCTGCTGATGGAGTTCGCGTTTGATGCGGGCCAGCTTGTTGACCTGCTCGACGAGGTGGACTGGCAGGCGGATGGTGCGGCTCTGATCAGCCATTCCGCGGGTGATGGCCTGGCGAATCCACCAGGTGGCGTACGTCGAGAACTTGAAGCCCTTTGCGTAGTCGAACTTCTCCATCGCGCGGATCAAGCCGAGGTTTCCCTCCTGAATCAGATCCAAGAGGGGCATGCCGCGTCCGGTGTACCGCTTGGCCAGCGATACGACGAGTCGCAGGTTCGCTTCCAGGAGGTGGCTGCGTGCCGACTCTCCCTCACGAACGATTGTTGCGAGATCCCTCTTCTTGGCAGCTGTCAGGCGCTTTCCCGTAGCCAGAACGTGGCTGGCGTACAGCCCCGCTTCGATTCGCTTCGCCAGTTCGACTTCGTCTGCTGCTGTCAGCAGTGCGGTGCGACCGATTCCGTTCAGATAGACACGGACCAGGTCTGCTGACGGGCTCTGGGCGTCCAGATCCGCAGCGCTCGGACGAATGCGAGTAGTGGTGCTGGGGCTTGTCATGACTTGCCTCCCTATCGGCGGTCTCTCACAAGGTTCAACGCGTGAGAGTTCCGAGATAGTTCCCGCAGCGATTTCGTCGAAATTGCTCTGACCTGCTGTGTTCCCCGGGCCGTCCTGAGAAGTTGCTGAGAACCCGAAAATCTGCAACCCAATCGGAACTCGACTACGTGACCGGCAACACCAATCCGTGACGTACGAGTGACACGAGCAGAGTGACGACGCCGGCACTGAGAACTTCGGGGTCTTCACCGTTTGCGGCGGCAAGAAGCTCGACCAATTCCTCGACCACAAGCCCGTCGGCCCGCAGGCCCGCCAGTAGTGCGGCACCGAGGTCGTCGATCTCATGCTGCCAGTGTGGTCCGTTGCCACGGTGAATCCGAGTGACAACCTGCTGCCACCCTTCTTCACCGGGAAGATAGACGCGTTCGAGGGCGGTGTTCGGATCGACGACAAACCGCTCCTGCAGCACGTCGTGTTCACGCAGCCAGGCAACTCGGTCGAAGTACGCCAGCGCCTCGGGCCCGAGCGGGTCGGAGAAACCGTGCAGGAGATCTTCGGCCATCAAGTCCGTCGGCGAGTCCGTTCGCCGCAAGAAGACGAAGCCGAATCCCACACCTTCCACGTGCGATTCCTCGAGATGATCGAGCCACGCGTTGGCGCGTTCCTCGGTGGCGGGGTCCCGCGGGTCCTGACCGCCGTCCTTGAGCCACGTCCCGACGTACAGCGCGGGATCCGCGACGTCACGCTGCACCACCCAGGCGTCGACACCGTGTGCCGGCAGCCACGACGCGATCCGCGATCGCCAGTCTTCGCCCTCGACATGGACCCACGACGCCAGCAGCGCTGCGGTGCCACCGGGATTCAGATAGTCGACGGACCGCGAGATCATCAGTTCGCTGGCCCCGTCGAGATCGAGACCGGAATCTCGATATGTGTGGTGAACGCGGGCCTCGCCGACGACAAAGGGGGGATTGGCGACAACCTGGTCGAAGGTTCGTCCCTCGATCGGTTCGAACCACGAACCCTGATGCAATTCGACGTCGAGGCCGTTGAGCGCCATAGTTGCTGCGGTGAGATCGATCGCGCGCTGATTGATGTCCGTCGCGGTGACGGAATCAGCGTAGGTCTTGGCGTGCAGGGCTTGGATTCCGCAGCCGGTGCCCACATCGAGAACCGTTCCGACGCGAGACGTCGGCGTTGCCTGCAGTAATGACAGTGAGGCGTGGCCAACACCGAGGACGTGGTCGCTGGTTGTGGACTGCTTCGGCCGAATTCCACCGTCCAGGTCTGAAATCACCCAATGATCGCCGGCACCGACGTCGATGGGCCGCAGATCCACGGCGGCACGCACAGCGGAGTCGGCTGAATTTTCGAGCAGACCGGCTTCGATCGCATCGTCGACGGTCAGCGGCGCCAACGCGGCGGCGACGTCCTCGCGAGCACAGTCGTCGGCGAGAAGGAACAACCGGATGAGAACACCAATTTCTCCGTGCTCACGGCTCGCGCGTCGCACCGGAACCGGTTCACTGCGACCGAGCGCTGCGTGAACTTCCGGACCGAGCAGCTCGAGCAGGGTGTCGGTGTCGAACCGATTGCGCAGCAGAGCCGTGCGCAGCGCAGGGGTGATGGACAGGAGAGTTGTGCTCACCCGGACATTCTCGCAGGCGACGAATTTCTACCAGGTGATGCGTCAGCTCTCGATGATGTGATGCGGACTCGACTCGATCTCGCCGGCGTTGCGGCGTCGGCCGTCGTAGCGACTCGGCTCGTCCTTCGTGCGCGGTGGTCGATCATTTGCGATGAGGACCGCGATCCACGGAAGTGGGATGGACGCACCGATAATCAGCATCGAGACCCAGCCGTTCTCCCAAATGCCATACGCGATGGCAGCCAGAATCAACGCGGGGAAACGGAAAGCCATGATCGTCATGTACTTCCGCACGCGCGCTTTGTGCTGCTCGTCGATGGACAGCTGTGCTTCGGTGATCAATACGGGATTGTCGGGTGTTCCGGCTTCGTCGGGGTGACCGAACGCGCCATTTCTTGCCATAGCTCCACTGTTCCACTCTCGGCCGACAATTGCACACGCGGCCCGACGCTCGCACCGCTGCCGCGTAGACGGCATTATTGGAGGTATGAGCACCCAAACCAAGGAACGTCCCGACGTCTCGACCGACGAAACGACCGATGACGACACCCCGAAGGTCTTTCACTACGTCAAGAAGAACAAGATCGCCGAAAGCGCCGTGATGGGCACCCATGTGGTTGCACTGTGCGGCGAGGTCTTTCCGGTCACCAAGTCTGCGAAGCCGGGATCGCCCGTGTGTCCCGACTGCAAGAAGATCTACGAAGGACTTCGCAAAGGCGAGTGACCGGGCAATCGGGAACGGCGTCGTTGCGCCGGATCCGATCCGCAGTCCGAACTCGGCGACTCGACAGTGTCAGTGCAGTCGGTCGCCGGGTTCGTTTCTGCTCCGATGCCGTCGCAATCCTTGACGTCTGAGTTGGCACTGCCGTCCGAGCTGGCACAGCTGTCCGAGTTGGCGCGCCGACTTCGCGGCCGACCGTAGGTCGGCACTGCCGCCGGATCGGACTTGTCACCGGACACCCGAATCGGACTTGTTGCCAGGTGCCACGTCAGAGTGGTCACCGGCCCGGCGCTGTTGTCGTCGTCCTGCTGTGCGGCCAGCCACTCGCGGACCTGTTCCAGGCGCGTCGCTCGCGCCGGCCAGAATTCTTGCACCGTCGCGTTGAACTCGGCGCCGAGTACCACTGCAAAGCCGAGGAAGAATGTGAACAGCAGGAAGGCGATCGGCGTCGCCAAGGCTCCGTAGGTGTAGCCGGTGCCCGTGACAAATCCCAGGTACCAGCGCAATCCGGTGCTCGCGGCCATGAAGAACACACCGGCCACCAGTGCGCCCGCAAGAAGTCGATGCCACGGCAGGGACTTCGGTAGCGCGACTTTGTACAGCGTTGTCAGGCCGATGATGACCAGCAGGCCTACGGCCGGGTAGTAGAAGGTGTCGACCAGGTTGGAGCCCACGTCGTACCACGACGGTGGCAACACACGTCCGATCATGGTCGGGCCGAGCGCGACCATCGGCAGGATGAACACGGCCATCCCGAGGAACATCACGTAGAGCAGTAGCGCAAAAATTCGCTGCCAGATCGCGTTACGGGCATCCTTCTGCCCGTGCGCTTCGACAATCGAATCCACGAACGTCGAGATCGCCGACGAACCGGCCCACAGCGACAGCAGGAAGCCGACCGAAATGATTTCCGGCCGGCCGCGCTGGAGAACGTCGGTGACCGTCGGCCTGATGATCTGATCGACGACGTTTTCGCTGAATATCGTCCCGCTGAACGTGACGATCTTCGACTCGATGATCTCGACCGTGTTCGGTCCGAACCAGCCGCCGATGTAACCGATCATGCCGAGCAATCCCAGTAGTAGCGGCGCCAGTGAGAGTGTCTGCCAGAACGCAGCCGTTGCGGCTTTGCCGAAGATCGAGTCGTCCCAAGCCTTGCTCAGAGTGCGGCCGATCAGCTGGCCCGTGCGGCGCAGCGGATGCCATCTGCGGTGATGCAGATCACTTCCGTGCGTTTTCGGGCCCGCCTTTTCACTCATAATCACTCCAGCATTCCTGATGACACACCTCGTTGCCCAACCGTGGCGTCGCCGTGTCGCATATTTTTCCGCGGTGAGGTTGTGTCTCCGATCTCGCGAAACCTCGCCGCGGGGAGGGGATCGACAGTGAATCCGGCCATGCCCGGGCGCTTCGGGTGCGGCTTTCGTCGGTAGCGACAGTTAGGCTCGTCGCCGGACATTCATGAAAAATCTAGGAGCGCGAGGCAACAGTGCGATTCCAGCGGAGGCGCGCTTATGACGTCTGAGACAACGACGACAGAAGTGACAGGGGCAGCCGAAGTGAACAACTCGACCGAGAGTGCCGGAGCGCAACCGACGGCCTCGACAGGGTCGCTTCGCGCGTGGCAGCGGCGGGCACTCACCAAGTACTTGGCGAGCAGTCCTCGGGACTTTCTCGCGGTGGCAACACCGGGTGCAGGTAAGACGACATTTGCGCTGCGAGTGGCGTCGGAACTGCTTCGCGACCGGACTGTCGACCAGATCACCGTCGTCGCGCCCACCGAGCATCTGAAGCATCAGTGGGCGGAGTCGGCGCAGCGTTCGGGCTTGTCGTTGGACTCGCGGTTCTCCAACTCCACCGGCCAGACGTCCAGCGACTATCACGGCGTCGTTCTGACGTATGCCCAGGTGGCGGCGCATCCTACTAAGCACCGAGTCCGGACCGAAGGTCGCAAGACCCTCGTGATTCTCGACGAGATCCACCACGGCGGTGACGCAAAAAGTTGGGGTGAGGCAATTCAGGAGGCGTTCGGCGACGCCACCCGGCGCTTGGCACTGACCGGAACTCCGTTCCGAAGTGACGACAGCGCAATACCTTTCATTCAGTACGAGCCCGACAAAGAGGGATTGCTCCGATCCAAAGCCGATCATTCCTACGGCTACTCCGACGCGCTCAAGGACGGCGTTGTCCGTCCGGTTGTCTTTCTCGCGTATTCCGGTGAGGCCCGCTGGCGCAACAATGCCGGCGAAGAGTTCACCGCCCGACTGGGTGAGCCGCTCAGTGCCGAGCAGACCGCCCGAGCCTGGCGCACCGCACTCGACCCTGCCGGTGATTGGATTCCCGCCGTCCTGCAAGCAGCAGACACCCGTTTGGGGCAGCTGCGTTCCACCGGTATGCCCGACGCCGGTGGGCTGGTCATCGCCACAGACCAGACAGTTGCTCGCGAATACGCCAAGGCGTTGACCGCGATCACGGGGGAGGAGCCCACCGTGGTCCTCTCCGACGATCCCACCGCGTCCAAGCGCATTGCGGAATTCGGTGCGAGCGACCAGAAATGGATGGTCGCCGTGCGCATGGTGTCGGAGGGCGTCGACGTTCCGCGTCTGGCTGTCGGCGTGTATGCGACCAGTGCATCGACACCGCTGTACTTCGCGCAGGCCATCGGCCGATTCGTGCGTTCACGGCGTAAAGGCGAGACCGCAAGCGTCTTCCTTCCGTCGGTACCGGTCCTGTTGGACCTCGCCGCTCAGTTGGAGGCCCAGCGCGATCACGTCCTTGGCAAGCCGCACCGCGAAAAGGACGGCCTCGACGACGATCTTCTCGCCGACGCCAACAAGCAGAAGGACGAACTCGGCGAGGAAGAGAAGGCGTTCACGTCCCTCGGCGCCGACGCCGAGCTCGACCAGGTGATCTACGACGGTGCCTCGTTCGGAACCGCAACGTTCTCCGGCAGCGACGAGGAAGCCGATTATCTCGGTCTGCCCGGTCTGCTCGACCCCGATCAGATGCGCGCACTCCTTCGGCAACGCCAGGCAGAACAGGTGAACAACAACTCCGCCAAAGCGTCGGCTCCGGCGCCGACTGCCGCAGTGGTCGCCGAGCGCGCTGCTACAGCCGATCAGCTGGGCGCCTTGCGACGAGAGCTGAACGGCCTGGTCGCGATGAATGTGCACCGCACCGGACGGCCTCACGGAATCATTCACGCCGAACTGCGTCGCGTGTGCGGTGGCCCGCCGACGGCAATCGCGACGGTCGATCAGCTCACCGAGCGCATTGCGATTCTGCGTAGCTGGTAGAAATCCTGAAGACGGCAAAACGGGCGATCACAGTGATTGTGATCGCCCGTTTCGGCGTTCATGGTGCGCCTCGCGAAGAGGCCACCCCCGGCTGACAGGTTAGTTTGCGGGTTCACTCTCGGAGACGACGGCATTCATCTCGCGAAGTCGATCCGCGTGTTCGGTTGCGTGGTGTCCGCAGAAGAGAAGCTCGCCGCCGGTGGGAAGCACGGCGCGTACGCGTGCTCCGGCACCGCACCGGTCGCACCGGTCGGCAGCGGTCAACTGTGGGCTGGTCAGTGTTCCGGGCATGACTCCTCCGTACTGGCTTGACGGCTTTCGTGCCGCGTGCCTGGGGCCTGGTCCGCCGCGTCGGAATGGCGCGGTAGATCCACTCTTACAGACGTTTGGCGTTCATGGGTTGTTCCCAGAAGAGTTTCTTAGTGTTGTGTCTCACTGGAAATGCGCTGGGCAGGCATTCTGTGTGCAGAATTGTTCGCTGAGAGCTGATTCAAATCCGCGTGTACAGAGCGATATTCTGGGGCGATGAACCAGGAAACCGGAACGGGCGCCGACGCATCGGCCGAGTTGCTCCATATGTGCACACGCGTCGAATGGGAGCGTGCGCAAGAGGTCGGGCAGCGCGTTCCCGACGGATTTGCCGCCGAGGGTTTTGTGCACATGTCGACGCCCATTCAGGTTCATCTACCGGCGAACCGGATCTTCGCGGGCCGAGACGACATAGTGTTGCTCTCCCTGGATCCGGCTCTGCTGGGAGCTGAAGTCAAGTGGGAACCGGGGGTGCCGTCGGATCCTGATTCGATGCGCTTTCCTCATCTGTTCGGGCCGATTCCCGTCGCGGCTGTCACTGCCGTTACTGCGTACATTCGCGACGAGAACGGTGCATTTCCGTCCCTGCGGTGACGCGATGGAATACGCAGCGCAGCACCGGTCGACGATAATTTCGCCCTCCTGCGAAACTTGTCACAGATCGGCGCTACCGTTGATATATGAATGTAGAAGTCACCCCTCTGCCGGGCATCGGGACTCGTAAGGATTTTGTCCTGGCCTCCGGTCGCCGCGTGGGTGTCGTCACTCATCGTGACGGACATACGGACCTCATCGTGTCCAAGGAAAACGATCCTGATGCGTGCGCCGCGTCGTTGCCGCTCACCACGGAAGAGGCCGCTGCACTGAGCAACCTGCTTGGTGCGCCGCAACTCGTGGCCCAGCTCGAAGACGAACACAGTGACATACCCGGGATCAGAACCAAACAGCTGTACATCAAGGACGGTTCCCGATACGACGGACAGACACTCGGCGACACCGGGATGCGGACACGCACCGGCGTCTCGATCGTCGCCGTGATGCGTGCCGGGCAGGTGAATCCGTCGCCGAACCCCGACTACACGTTCACCGGAGGTGATCTGCTGGTGGCAGTCGGTACACCCGACGGCTTGGCTGCCGCTGCAAAAATCCTGACCAACGGCTGACTGGCAGGTGGATACAACCACACTTGCACTCATCGAACTGGGCGCGGTCTTCTTCGCGCTCGGTCTTCTGGGAAGGCTCGCAGCACGATTCGGCATGTCGCCGATCCCGTTCTACCTGATCGGTGGCCTGTGCTTCGGTCAGGGTGGATTCATCCAACTCGGCGATATCGGCGAATTTGCGCACCTCGCAAGCGAAATCGGTATCGTGCTCCTCCTGCTCCTGCTGGGACTCGAGTACACCGCAGCCGAATTGATGACCGGGCTCAAACGGTCGAGGGTTGCCGGCATCGTCGACATCGTTCTCAACGCCACACCGGGCGCGGTAGTCGGTCTGATGCTCGGGTGGGGTGTTGTCGGCGCGACGGTCATGGCCGGTGTCACCTACATCTCGTCGTCGGGAATCATCGCGAAAGTTCTCAGCGACCTCGGACGTCTGGGCAACCGCGAAACACCCGTCGTTCTCTCGATCCTCGTGTTCGAGGATCTTGCGATGGCGGTGTACCTGCCGATTCTGACGGCGATGCTGGCGGGTGTCAGCTTCATGGGTGGACTCGAAGCTGTGGGAATTTCGCTGCTGGTCATCACCGTCGTTTTGGTGGTGGCCTTGCGATACGGACGGTATGTCTCGGCTCTGCTGGACAGTCCCGACAGTGAGACATTGCTCCTGAAGTTGCTTGGTGCTGCACTGCTGGTGGCCGGCGTCAGTTCCGCGATGCAGGTCTCCGCGGCGGTGGGGGCCTTCCTGCTCGGCATCGCGATTTCGGGTTCGACGGCACACAACGCCAGTCGGGTGCTCGAGCCCCTTCGTGATCTTTTTGCGGCGATGTTCTTCGTGGTGTTCGGACTCAGCACCGATCCAAGCACCATTCCGCCCGTGCTCGGGTGGGCTGCGATCTTGGCAGTCGTCACCGCGATCACCAAACTGATCACCGGGGCCTGGGCGGCAAAACGTCAGGGCGTGGCCCGCATGGGCCAGGCCAGGGCGGGCGCGGCACTGATCGCCCGCGGCGAGTTCTCGATCATCATCGCCGGTCTGGCAGTGTCCGCGGGTGCCGTAGAACCGGAACTCGCAGCGCTCGCAACGGCATACGTGCTTCTGATGGCCGTGATCGGTCCGGTTGCGGCGCGAGTTGTCGAACCGGTCACCTCGTTGTACATCAGAGTTCGCACAAAGTCCTGATTGCGACAATATTCTGGTTGGATGCCCAACGGATTCGCTCGTCCCGCCGCGACAGTGGCGTGTGCCTTCCTGATCGCGTGTGCTCCGGTTCCCGCGTTTGCGGGCGGGATTCCCACCACAGACCAAGGCGTGGCGGCAGCGCAGGTTGTGGTCGATCGATCGCTGCACCTCGAGGGTGCGTCGAATGCGAGGGACGTCGGCGGCTATCGAACGTCGGATGGACGTACGGTTCGGATGGGACAGGTCTTCCGGACCAATGCACTCGACAAACTGACGCCCTCGGATCTTGCGGTGCTGCACCAGCGCGGCGTGGCGTCGGTCGACGACTTCCGGACGGTCGTCGAACGCGCCATGTCCCCGGACCGCATCCCGGAGGGTGCCCGGAGCAATTGGTTCGACGTGATCGGGACCAACCCGGCGAACTTCCCGGCTCTGGCGGATATGCCGTCGATGTATACGGTCATGGTGAGTGATCCCGGAGCGAGCCGAGCATTCCATGACGCACTGGCGAATATCGCTGACACGGACGGCGCTGTCCTGTACCACTGTTCGGCAGGCAAGGACCGAACCGGCTGGATGACTGCCGTTCTGCTGACACTGCTCGGTGTGTCCCGCGAAGACGTGAACGCCGACTACATGCTGAGCAACCAGTACCTGACCGGTCCCCGCACCGGCATAGCCTTCGTGGACGGTGTCGAGCAGTCGTGGCTGGATACGTCGTTCGCGACAGTCGAGCGCATCTACGGCAGTTTCGACAACTACGTCCGGGACGGCCTTCAGTTGAGCCAGGACGATATCGCACGGCTCGAGGACAAACTCTTGGCCTGACGCTGTACGAAAGAAAAAGAGCCGCTCCCCGAAGAACAGGGGAGCGGCTCTTTTTGTGGAGCTGGTGTGACTAGTCGAGGTAGTCGCGCAGTACCTGCGAACGCGACGGGTGGCGCAGCTTCGACATCGTCTTCGATTCGATCTGGCGAATACGCTCACGCGTGACGCCGTAGACCTGTCCGATTTCGTCTAAAGTCCTCGGCTGGCCGTCGGTGAGGCCGAAGCGCAGGCGAACCACGCCGGCTTCGCGCTCGGACAGCGTCTCGAGGACCGACTGCAGCTGATCCTGCAGCAAGGTGAACGAGACGGCGTCAACCGCGACAACAGCTTCGGAGTCTTCGATGAAGTCACCGAGCTGGCTGTCGCCCTCGTCGCCGATGGTCTGGTCGAGAGAGATGGGCTCACGCGCGTACTGCTGGATTTCCAGCACCTTCTCCGGCGTGATGTCCATTTCCTTGGCGAGCTCTTCCGGCGTGGGCTCACGGCCCAGGTCCTGGAGCAGCTCTCGCTGGATACGGCCGAGCTTGTTGATGACCTCCACCATGTGCACCGGGATACGGATGGTGCGTGCCTGGTCGGCCATTGCGCGGGTGATTGCCTGACGGATCCACCACGTTGCGTAGGTCGAGAACTTGTAGCCCTTGGTGTAGTCGAACTTCTCGACTGCACGGATCAGGCCCAGGTTGCCTTCCTGGATGAGGTCCAGGAACGCCATGCCGCGGCCCGTGTATCGCTTCGCGAGCGAGACGACGAGTCGGAGGTTGGCTTCGAGGAGGTGGTTCTTGGCGCGATTGCCGTCGCGGCAGATCCAGCTCATGTCGCGGCGCTGAGCTGCAGGCAGCTTTTCGCCCTTGTCAGCAAGATCCTGCATGATCTGCACGGCGTACAGACCGGCTTCGATGCGCTTGGCGAGTTCGACTTCCTCTTCGGCGTTGAGGAGTGCGACCTTGCCGATCTGCTTGAGGTAGGCGCGAACGGAGTCGGCGGACGCCGTGAGTTCGGCATCCTTACGAGCCTGACGAAGTGCCTCGGACTCTTCCTCGTCCCAGACGAAGTCGCCGGACGCTTTGTCCTTGTCGGTCGGTTCCTCGGTGGCGGGCTCTTCGTCCTCGCCGACTGCGACGACCTCGACCTCTTCGAGGTCTCCGTCCGTGATGTCGATGTCTTCCAACTCGACGTCGCCGTCTTCTACATCAGGATCCCCGGCCTTCTTGGGGCCTGCCTTCTTTGCTGCGGCCTTCTTCGCCGGAGCTTTCTTGGCGGGGGCCTTCTTAGCTGCTGCCTTCTTGGCGGGGGCCTTCTTCGCCGGTGCCTTCTTGGCGGCCGGAGCTGTGACGGTGGCCGCCTCCACGGCTGAAGATTGTGGCTCTGACTCTGATGGAGAATCAGCAGTCTGACGTGTATCGGTGGCTGCCACGTACGCCCTTTCGTGACGGTGTCGTGCGGCGTCACGCCAGAGTGGTGATCCGGCGGAGAGGTCAATGGTTGTGGCCGGCGCGCAGCCGGACTCCACCATTGTAACGACTCTCAGGAAACTCTTACGTCACGACGGGCGTTAACGGCTTTTTTCGGACCGGATTAACCCCTTGTTTCACCTTTTCGCTCGGCCCATCGCCAGCGGAATCACCCTAAATTTTCGATGCGGCGAGGGCGGCGCCTGCGATTCCGGCGGTGTTCAGGAGTGCGGCCGGAACGACTGGCGTGCGGTTGGTCAGCAGCGGAATCCACTTCTCGTGTTTGCGACTGATCCCGCCGCCGGCGATGAACAAATCGGGCCAAGTCAGATCCTCGATCGTCGTGAGCACCTTCGAGACCTCGACGGCCCAGTGCTTGTAGCTCAGATCTTTTTTCTCCTTCACCGACGACGCAGCTCGATGTTCGGCTTCCTTGCCGTCGACTTGGAGGTGGCCGAACTCGGTGTTGGGCAACAGAACTCCGTTGTGCAGAATCGCCGACCCGATGCCGGTTCCGAAGGTCAGCAAGATGACAACCCCGGACGCGTCCTTGCCGGCGCCGTAGGTGTCTTCGGCGATACCTGCGGCATCGGCGTCGTTCAGAACGGTGACGGCCCGGCCGCCGAGAGCCTTGCCGAACAGTGCAACAGCGTCGGTTCCGATCCAGGACTTGTCGATGTTGGCGGCGCTGCGAGCGACGCCACCGGTGACGACCGACGGCAGGGTGATGCCGACCGGTCCGGCCCAGCCGGCTTGCTCGACGATCTGCGTCACAGTCGTGGCGATTGCCTCGGGAGTCGAGGGTTGCGGGGTCAGGATCTTGATGCGCTCACCGATCATCTCGCCGGTGCTCAGATCGATGAGAGCGCCCTTGACTCCACTGCCGCCTACATCGATTCCGAAACCTGTCGTTGTCATCGTCCTGCGCTCCTGAGGGCTCG
Source organism: Rhodococcus sp. IEGM 1366 (assembly GCF_033142425.1). Lineage (NCBI taxonomy): Bacteria > Bacillati > Actinomycetota > Actinomycetes > Mycobacteriales > Nocardiaceae > Rhodococcus > Rhodococcus sp. IEGM 1366. The sequence continues at coordinate 183,988 of NZ_JAWLRZ010000009.1, read as the reverse complement.
AATTCGAATGTCGCGATCTGACCGAATCAAACAGTAACCCGATTGGGTACGCGTGGTGCGGCGCAACGAGGGATGTGTTGCGATGGTGGTGTGCGCCCACAAGAGATTTCCCTGTCCGAGTTGTCCACGGATTCGCTCGATCCTGCCGAACTGAGAGTGGTGGTGGTGGCCGTCGCGGAACGCGCTGCTGCGCACGTTCGCGCCCGTCGTCCGGAAGTGTTCGGCGTCGTCGGTTCGGGTGAGAGCGAGAACGGTTCCGACGCCGGAACCGTTGCGGCCAAGAGCACACCGACCGACCCGGTGACGATCGTCGACACCGAGACGGAACAGGTGATCCGGGATCTGCTTGCCACGCTGCGGCCGCACGATTCGATTCTCGGTGAGGAAGGTGGCGGAGACGCAGGCGACGTCGTAGGGGTCCGCTGGGTTGTCGATCCCATCGATGGAACTGTGAACTTCCTCTACGGAGTTCCGGCGTTCGCGGTATCGGTAGCGGTGCAGATCGACGGAGTTTCCGTGGCCGGCGCGGTAGTCGATGTGTCTGCAGGGGCGACGTATTCGGCGCACCGCGGTGGCGGCGCCACGATGACCACCGAGGACGGTGCGGTCAGTGAGCTCGCCGCCAACCCGGTGACCGAGCTGTCAATGGCTTTGGTGGCTACAGGTTTCGGATACGGCGCTCAGCGACGCAAGGCACAAGGGCGGTTCATCGCGGAGATTTTGCCCCAGGTGCGCGACATCAGGCGGATCGGTTCTGCGGCGCTGGATTTGTGCATGGTGGCGACCGGTCGCGTCGATACCCATTTCGAGCACGGACTGAGCCCATGGGATTGGGCTGCCGGTTCGTTGATCGCTGAGGAAGCCGGTGCCGTGATCTGCATTCCGGGCCCGAATTCGACGTCTGCGGCGGGCGACATCGTCTACGCGTGCGCCCCGGGGATCGCCGACGAGTTCGCGGCGATGCTCACCGCATGCGGTGCGGACCGCCCGATCAGCACCTAGCGGTTCGCGCAGCCTTCAGGAGATCGATGTCCATTGCCGCGGCTTCGGCATTCGCGGGTTGCTCGGCGAGGGCGCGGAGCACCTCGCCGGCATCGGTGTTGGGGGAGACCTTGCTGAAGTACGTGCCCAGCGCAAAATCGACCGTGTCGTCGGTCCGGCCGTCCCTGATCAGTTCTGCACACGGAGCGACCAGCCACACGGCACTGGCTGCAGCGATTCCGTTCTCCCCGAAGCGGATCTGGCCCTGGCATTGCATGTTCTGATCAACGTAGACCGGGTCGTTGCCCACTTGTACGTCTGGAGCGCTGGCAAAGCCGTAGTCCTTCAGCTGGGCGGCTACCTGCGAGGCCTGACCGCTTTCACCGTTGGCGTTGAAGACTCGAACCTTGGTCGCAGCCAGCGGCGCCGGTTCCACGTCGAGCAGCGTGGTTCGGTCCACAACCGAACCGAGGGGCATCGGTTGTGGGGCGGCCGGATCGGACGATGCCTGCGGGCGATTGCAGGCGACCGTATCGCTGATTTTTGCGTCAGCCGTGAGGATCTTGATCCACAGCGCGCTGCCGAGGACGGCGAGTACCGCGAACACCGCGACGACCGGCCACACGCGTCGGCGCCGGAACGGACGACCTCGGTCGTCGGTCGCGCTGCCTTCGGTGATCAGAGAAACCACGGTATCCCTCGACTTTCTGGACGAGTTGGAGCTTCGTCGTCAAGCCGAGCAGAGCGGGCGTGACGTTCGGTGCCTACCTTAGAGGGCGCGCGGTTCAATCCCGTTCAGGTGTGTGGTGACTGGCCGTCAACCGAATTTCGCCGAGTTGATACGTCGGTGCTGCTGCGGTGATACCGCGGTGATTTCAGGGGAGTTTTCGGGGTCGAAGATCACAAAATGCTGTGTAGTTGGTGACGATTCGCAGACTTTTTTCGGAAATGACCGAATGGGTTACTACTTTCGCGCTTACTTCGGCTACTGTCTGGCGGCCCAGGTCGTTCGACTGGGCGTCGGCTCCATGCCGTAATGACAACCAAATGAGGCACAGATCACGTTCTCGGGAGAAGTTTCCGGGCACTTTTCCACCCGCTGCCACGTTGTGCAGCGACAGGGAATGATCTCCATGCCACGGCGGTTTCCATGCGCATGACGGGATCTACCGGATTCCAGGCGTTCATGGGACCGGGATACACGAGAAGGATGAGGGGTAAGCGACATGGCAACTGACTACGACGCACCGAGGCGTACAGAGTCCGACGAGGTTTCGGAGGATTCGCTCGAAGAGCTGAAGGCGCGGCGCAACGAGGCGCAGTCGGCTGTCGTCGATATCGACGAGACCGACACTGCAGAATCCTTCGAGCTGCCCGGTGCAGACCTTTCCGGCGAAGAGCTGTCGGTTCGGGTCGTTCCGAAGCAGGCCGACGAGTTCACGTGTTCGAGTTGCTTCCTGGTGCATCACCGCAGCCGTCTGGCGAGCGATGCAAACGGACAGCTCGTGTGCATGGACTGCGCAGCCTGATAGTTCTTCGCAGCTTTACATTGCGTCCCGACGGTCGACCCGATGTCTTCGGGTCGACCGAGGGATCAAGGCGGTCGTGAGACCGCCTACTACTTTGCTCAGTCTTCGCTGAGAGCTTTGACCAGTGCTTCGGGTCGACGTGAGCTCACGAGCCAGTACGGCGTCGGATCTTCCGGATCATCGAGGACGATCAAGACCATGGTCTTGACCCACGGTCGGTGCTGGACAAAAGCGGACGGGTCGAGCTGGCGACCCATCGCGGCACTCTTTGCCGAAGCAGGTACCGCAGCGGCGCGTGAGATCAGATTCACTGGAATGTGCGCTCGGCCGACATGCAATTCCTTGACCCCGCCGGTTTCGACAACCTCGACGCGGGTGCGGCTGAGCCAGAACGACAGCCAGATCGGGATGGGTAGCAGCACCACGTACGCGAGCAGCGACACCAGGCCCGGGCGCCCCATGTGGACTTCCGCTGCCAGGAGCGCGGCCACGGCGATTCCGGCGATCCACCACCCGATGGGCAGCCAGAGGCGCTCGGAATAGAGCGTCGTGGACGCAGGGGCTGTGGTAGCGACGTCAGGTCGAGATGATTCGGGCACGAGTCAAGGATAGTCCGTCTCGCGCAGTGGTCCTCTAGGTGCTCCGCGCCCAGTAGTCCTCTCTCCAGTCTGCGCCGAGTAGTCTTGGCCGACGTGAGCGATCATCTCTCCATCGCCTTGAAGCGACTGGACCCAGACCTGCCGGTTCCGCAGCGTGCACATCCCGGTGATGCCGGTGTGGATCTGTGCTCCACCAGCGATGTCACTATCGAGCCCGGCCGCCGTACCCTCGTTGGTACGGGTATTGCGATTGCCTTGCCGGTCGGCACTGTCGGACTCATCCATCCGCGTTCCGGACTTGCCGCAAAATCGGGTTTGTCCATCGTGAATGCGCCGGGCACCGTGGATGCAGGTTATCGAGGCGAGCTCAAGGTGTGTCTGATCAATCTCGACCCGGACACAGCGGTCGAGATTCGTCGCGGCGACCGAATTGCGCAGCTCGTGGTTCAGCGCGTCGAACTGCCGGTATTCGAGGAAGTGGAGTCGCTCGACGACACCGCCCGAGGTACCGGTGGATATGGTTCGAGCGGCGGACACGCGATACTCGACACCGATGCAGGTGTGAGTCCTGTCGTAGAGGGAGTCTGAAACATGTTCGGACGTAAGAAGAAGTCAGATGTAGACGAGGAACCGACAGGTTTCTTCGAGGACGAGGATGTCGACCAGGTCGACGAATCCGACGACGCAGATGACACGGTGAGCGAAGAGTCCGAGGGCCCGTACGACATCGCGGACATCGAGTCCGACGATCCGACTGCCGGTCGGAACGGTCAGCGACTCGATCTCGGTTCTGTTCTGGTTCCGATGCCTCCTGGCGGCCAACTGCAGGTGGAGATGGCGCCAAACGGGTCACCCCAGGCCGTGCACCTGGTCACCGAACACGGACGGGTCACTGTCGCCGCCTACGCGGCACCGAAATCGCCTGGCCAGTGGCGTGAGGTTGTCGCCGAACTGGCGCAGTCCTTGCGAGACGACAATTCGCCGGTCAGCATCGAGAACGGTCCGTGGGGTCGCGAACTGGTCGCGGAGACCGCTGCCATGGATTTGCGTTTCATCGGTGTCGACGGTCCGCGGTGGATGGTTCGGTGTGTTGTGGCCGGTCCCAGTGGATCGACAGCCGCCGGCGCGCCGCTGGTTGCTATTGCGCGCGACATTCTGCGCGATACCGTCGTCAATCGCGGAGCGGAGCCACATCCGGTGCGGACTCCGCTGCCGGTGGTGCTGCCGCAGGCGTTGGCCGAGCAGCTCGCTGCCGCGCATGAACAGCAGATGGTCGCGCAGCAGCAGGCCGCAGCTCAGCAACAAGTCGATCAGCAGATCGCTGCGAGCCAGCAGGTGCAGCAACAGCCGCCCACGCCGCCGGTCCCGCCGCAGCGCCGGGGCGAATCCGGTTCTGCCATGCAGCAATTGGGTCAGTAACTCACGTTTACTTCAGGCGCTCGCGGCGGTTGAGAGAATCCGGCCGCCGTGAGCGCCTCGAGGCAGGTGGCCCCGAGTATCGCGGCATCGTGGCCGATCTGGTCGAGCTCGAGTGTGCCCACTTCGGCGCGGGGGAGCGCGGCCGCCCATTCGTAGCCGACGGTCGCCGGATGAACCGGATCGTCGAGCGCTATCGCGATTCCGACCGGAACGTCGATCTCCGTAAGAGCTGGTTCGGTCAGCGAGCAATACGTCGCGGCTTCGTCGAGAGCCGCCGGCAGATCCGGCCACTGCGAACGCCACGAACGTTCCAGTTCGCGTCCCAGCCAGGCCGGGCTGGAGGCGAGCATCGCTGCAATGACCGCTTCCAGACCTTCGCTGCGCAGTTGTGACGAGGTAAACCGTGCGCTCGCCGCTGCCGGTGCGTGATCGGGTGCTCCGGTCCACGGTGGCAGCGCCGCCAACACTCCCGACGTCTTGTCCGGATTGAGCGCTGCCCACTGCAAGGCGACGGCAGCACCGATGGACACACCACCGACAAGGATTTTCCCGTATTCGGTGGCTGCGGCATCCATCGCGTCGAGGTAGCTGCCGACGACACGCCGAGGGTCCGGTTCGATTGCGACGGTGCGCACACTTCGAGCGCTGAGCGGCCCGCGGAACGCGTGGTCCACGAAGTGTGCGTCAGAGCCCGTACCAGGGAGAACGACGGCAACGGACGGTGAATGTGTGAGCGCCATTACCTGATCTTGCCTGGTGCCCCGAGATCACCGATCGACCGGTGTGGTTACCCGCTCGTAATGGGGCTACAGTGGCGAACACACAGCCCTTCCGTGACGCGAAACCCGTGCGTCACATTTGTTCGCAGGAGCGCGCAATGGCACCCGCCGCCGCAGGATATTTTCGCCGACTGACTCGTCGCCTCACCGAGGATGTCGATCAGTTGGATGCACAGGAAATGACCGAGTCCATCGAGGCCGTGGGAGGCCGGAAAGCATGCGACTGTCGGCGCGGTGAAGAAGTCACGATGGAGGGTCGACTCCGTAGCGTCGACGCGTGTCCGAAGTCGGGCAATGCCAGTATCGAAGCGGAATTCTTCGACGGCACCGAGGTCATCAACCTCGTCTGGATCGGCCGACGCCGCATTCCGGGCATCGAGACCGGCAAGACTATCCTGATCCGTGGCCGCGTCGGCGAGCGGGACGGGCGCAAGGCAATCTTCAATCCGTACTACGAGCTGCGCGGCGAGTAGCCGCAGCCGTAGGACCAGACACAGCGCATTTGCCGCATAACGCGGCGCGTGTGGCACCCTCGACAGGTGAGCGAACCCAAACAGCAATCGGTGATGGACCAACTCGGTGGAGTGAGTGGTCTCGTCTACACGTCGCTGCCGATTCTGATCTTTGTTCCGGTCAACAGCATCTGGAACCTCACCGCTGCCATCTGGGCGGCAGTGGGCGTGGCCGTGCTGATCGCAGCGTGGCGCGTCTTCCGTAAAGAGTCGATCCAGCCGGCAATTTCAGGCGTTCTCGGTGTCGCCGTATCGGCGTTCATCGCGCACCGCACCGGAGATGCGAAGGGCTACTTCCTCTTCGGGATTTACACGAGCCTCGCCTATGGTGCCGCATTTGTAGTGTCGATACTGATTCGCTGGCCCCTGGTCGGCATCATCTGGGGTTTTCTCAACGGTCACGGCAACCTGTGGCGTCGACACAAAGGCGCGGTGCGGGCTTACGACATCGCTACCGCGGCATGGGCGTTGGTGTTCGGCGCCCGGTACGTCGTGCAGTCGCAGTTGTACGACACAGATCACACGGGTTGGCTCGCGGTGGCACGTATCGCGATGGGGTGGCCGCTCGCAGGCCTGGCGTTTGTGGTCACCATTTGGGCTGTGCGCAAGGCAGATCGGATTGTCGAGCCCCCGCCTACCGAGAGCGATATCGAAGCGGTAGGCGAGGAGCCAGGCGATCAGCCGGATCAGCGCGACGTCAGCTGACCAGATCCTGATACTCGGGGTGCTTGCCGACGAACTTCACGACGTACGGGCACACCGGGTGTACTTTCAGCCCGCGTGATCGCAGTTGGTCCAGTGCGCCGCTCACCAGGATTGCTGCCAATCCGAATCCCTCGAAACGGGGATAGATCTCGGTGTGATTGAACGAGAGCACGTCGCCGGCAGTGGTGTAGTCCTCGATCCCGGCAAGCTCGCCGTCGACGTGAATCTCGAAGCGGCTCTGAGCCGGATTGTCGACGACAACGGTATTTTCGGGTGCAGCGGCCATGATTGTCCCTTTCGTTGTGTGATGTCGGTGTCAGGCGTCGAGGCTCGATGTCAGGCGTCGAGACGCAGCGCCGTTCGGAGTTGGTCCTCGGTGTCGATAGCCGCGACGAAAAGAAGTTCGTCGCCGCCTTCGATCGGGTCGTCGAGTTCGGGAACGATGACGCGGCCTCCGCGCAGGATCGTCACGAGCGCGCAGTCTCGGGGGAGTTCGAGCCGCTTGACGGGCTTGCCGGCGAGGGGAGTGTTGTCTGGCAGGGTGATCTCGACGAGGTTGGCCTGCCCCTGACGCAGAGTCATGAGTTTGACCAAGTCGCCGACCGAGACGGCCTCTTCGACCAGCGATGCCAGCATCCGGGGGGTGGAAACGGCGACGTCGACGCCCCACGACTCGTCGAACAGCCACTCGTTTCGCGGATCGTTGACGCGGGCGACAACGCGGCGGACGCCGAATTCCGTTTTTGCGAGCAAGCTCAGTACGAGGTTGGCTTTGTCGTCACCGGTTGCGGAGATCACCACCTCGTACTCCTCCAGCGAGGCCTCCTCGAGTCGGCTGAGCTCACAGGCATCGGCATGTACCCAGGTGGCTTCGGGCACTGACTCGGGTTCGACGTGTTCGATCTTGCGTTCGATCAGCATGACGTCGTGGTTACTGCGAATCAGCTCGCGCGCAATGGAGCGACCTACGGCACCTGCGCCGGCGATGGCGACCTTCACCTGGAACTTCCAATCACGTTGTGGTGCATCATGTTTTCGGGCAGTGCGGTCGGGTGTGACGTGTGCATAGCAGCCGCCTCAGTCGTCGCTCGGAGGCGGATTGCCGGCGAGCGCGATGGCTTCGGCGACAGTTCCCGACACCGCTGCGACGTAGACCTGGTCGTCGGCTTGGATGACGGTCTTGCGATCGGGGAGAACGCCGGTACCGAAGCGGATGATGAATGCCACCCGGGAATTGGTCGCGCCTTCGAGAACCGAGATGGATTTACCGGCCCAATCCTCGTGTAGCGCAAGTTCGGTGATCGCGACGTTTCCCGACGGATCGCGCCACTTTGCCGTCTGGCTTTCCTTGGTCAACGTGTGCAGGAACCGGTCGGTCGACCATGGAACTGTTGCCACGGTGGGGATGCCGAGGCGCTCGTACACAGCGGCGCGCTTCGCGTCGTAGATTCGTGCGACGACGCGTTCGACACCAAAAGTCTCGCGCGCGACCCGGGCCGCGATGATGTTGGAATTATCACCCGACGAGACTGCCGCGAAGGCGTCGGCGCGCTCGATGCCTGATCGAATCAGCACGTCGCGGTCGAAACCCATGCCGAGGACTGTGGTTCCCGGGAAATCATGGTCGAGACGCAGAAATGCACTCTGATCGCGGTCGATGACCGCAACTTCGTGTCCGATCCTGGTCAGGGACGCGGCGAGGGAAGATCCCACACGACCGCATCCCATGATGACGACATACACGACCTACTCCGTTCATGGACTTTCGACGCGATTGCACGCCGAAACGAACCGTACATCGCTGAGCGGGAAGAGCAAGTCTCGACTGGCGCAATTCCGTTGTGATTGCGGGGATGACGGTGCAGTTCTACGGCGGATGACTCCATTTCAGGCTCGACGGCTTACGCTTTGGACGTGTCTAAGCTCTCGACCGCGACCAAGCGGCTCTTGCTCGGCCGGCCGTTCCGAAGTGACAAACTCGGGCACACGCTGCTACCCAAGCGGATTGCGCTCCCTGTGTTCGCGTCCGACGCCATGTCGTCCGTTGCCTATGCCCCCGAAGAAATCTTCCTGGTTCTCTCCGTTGCGGGCATTTCGGCGTACGCCTACACGCCGTGGATCGGCCTGTCGGTCGCCATTGTGATGGCTGTCGTGGTGGCGAGCTACCGTCAGAACGTCCACGCGTATCCGTCCGGTGGTGGTGACTACGAGGTGGCGACGGTCAATCTCGGGCCGACAGCGGGCTTGACCGTGGGCAGCGCGCTGATGGTCGACTACGTGCTCACTGTTGCTGTATCGATCTCGTCAGCGGCGTCCAACATCGGTTCGGCACTGCCGTTCGTGGCTCAGCACAAGGTGCTGTTCGCGGTGGCGGCGATCGTCCTGCTGACGGCGGTGAACCTACGCGGCATCCGGGAGTCGGGAACTGCATTCGCGATTCCGACCTACGCCTTCATCGTCGGGATGTTCTTGATGTTGGCTTGGGGGTTCTTCCGGATCTACGTGCTCGGTGAAGATGTTCACGCGGAATCGTCGTCGTTCACACTCAATGCCGAGGACTCGCATCTGTACGGAATTGCCTTCGCGTTCCTGATCGCGCGCGCGTTTTCCTCGGGTTGTGCCGCGCTGACCGGCGTCGAGGCAATCAGCAACGGTGTGCCGGCCTTCCAGAAGCCGAAGTCACGCAATGCTGCCACGACCTTGCTTCTGCTCGGTTCGATCGCCATCGTCTTGCTGATGGGCATCATCATCCTGGCTCAGAAGATCGGCATCGTCTACGCCCACAATCCGGCAGAACAGCTGGTCGGCGCTCCTGAGGGTTACCACCAGAAGACCCTGATCGCCCAGATCGCCGAAGCTGTGTTCAACGGATTCCCGATCGGATTCTTCTTCATCGCGATTGTCACCGCGCTGATCCTCGTGCTGGCAGCGAACACCGCGTTCAACGGATTCCCCGTCCTCGCATCCATCCTGGCTCAGGATCGCTATTTGCCGCGTCAGTTGCACACTCGCGGCGACCGCCTGGCATTCAGCAACGGCATTTTGTTCCTGTCGGCTGCAGCCATCGCGTTTGTGGTCATCTTCGGCGCTGAGGTCACCAAGCTGATCCAGCTGTACATCGTCGGTGTCTTCGTCTCGTTCGTGCTCAGTCAGACCGGCATGATCAAGCACTGGACGCGCCACCTGAAGTCCGAGACGGACAAGGCGCAGCGCGCTCGTATGCAGCGGTCACGGGTCATCAACTCGATCGGTCTCGCCATGACCGGCGCTGTGTTGATCATCGTTCTGATCACCAAGTTCGCAGCGGGTGCCTGGATCGCAATCGTCGCGATGGTGGCCATCTTCGGCGTGATGAAGCTGATCAGACGCCACTACGACAGCGTTGCCGCCGAACTCGAGGAGCAGGAGTGGGACGGTGTGCTTCCCAGCCGCACGCACTCGATCGTGCTTGTTTCGAAGCTGCACATGCCGACGATGCGCGCCCTGGCCTATGCACGAGCGACACGACCGGACACGCTCGAGGCCATCACCGTCAACGTCGACGAACCTGACACCCGCGCGCTCGTTCGGCAATGGGAGAAGAGCGATGTGACTGTGCCGCTCAAGGTGATCGAGTCGCCGTACCGCGAGATTACGAAGCCGGTTCTCGACTACGTCAAGCGAGTGCGACGTGATGCACCCCGTGACGTGGTTACCGTGTTCATCCCCGAGTACGTGGTCGGCCATTGGTGGGAGCAGATCCTGCACAACCAGAGCGCATTGCGACTCAAGAGCCGTTTGCTCTTCCAGCCCGGCGTAATGGTGACGAGTGTTCCGTGGCAGTTGAGTTCGTCGGCAAAGGCCAAACCCCTCGATATCGAGAAGACAGCCGGCGCTACTCGTCGTGGTTACGACGCCGGAGAAAAATGATTGATCAAGAAAATGGAACGGCAGGCGTAGTTCGTTGAGTGAGAATTGGACCGGGCAGACCTTCGAGGCCGAACTGGGCAAGCCCGGTCACGGCGGGTTTGTTGTTGCCCGCCACGAGGGGCGTGTGGTGTTCGTCCGTCACGGCTTGCCAGGGGAGCGGGCACTGGTTCGCGTTACCGAGGACAAGGGCGGATCGTTTGCGCGCGCCGACGCGGTATCCATTCTCGAGGCGTCGCCGCATCGGATCGACCCGACGTGCCCTATCGCCGGACCCGGAGGAGCAGGTTGCTGCGACTACTCGCATGCCGATCTGCAGATCCAGCGTGAGATGAAATCTCTGGTGGTGGCCGAGCAATTGCAGAGACTGGCCGGCGTCGAACGTGACGTGCAGGTTGAGGAACTGCCGGGCACCGGCGACGGCACCGGGTGGCGGACTCGCGTTCGGCTCGCCGTCGACGGAAACGGTGAGGCGGGGTACCACGCGTTTCGCAGCAATCGCATTGTCACGGACCTGCGATGCACCCAGATCGAGGAACGTGCCTACGACGGATTGGCCGGAGATCAGTGGTCTCCGGGCAGTGAACTGCAGGTGGTCCTCGACGCCGCCGGTGCCAGGCATGTGGTCGAGATCAGTGCGCCCACCATCGCGAAGGCGGGGCGTCGTGCGCCCGGTCGGCGCGGGGCGACGGCTCGCCGTGCTGCGAGCAGCGGCCCGCGGAAAACTCGTGTTGCGATCGGTAATGACACCGTGCGTGAGCGCGTGGGAACCCGCGAGTGGAAATTGTCCGCGACGGGCTTCTGGCAGGCGCATCGTGGTGCCGCGCAAGCATATTCAGAGGTTGTGCGGGACTGGGCCGGCGTCGGCTCCGGTGCTACCGCGTGGGATCTGTACGGCGGGGTCGGAGTGTTCGCGGCGGTACTGGCCGATCTTGTCGGACCGGATGGCGTCGTGGAATCCGTGGAGTTGTCGGCGCGGGCAACATCGGACGGCCGGGCAGCGTTGTCCGATCTGGAACAGGTCCGATTCCACACTGACCGGGTGGAGAAGATTGTCGCAAGCGCGTCATTGTCTTCCGCGCCGGGTGTGATTGTTCTCGATCCGCCGCGAGCGGGCGCCGGCCGACCGGTGGTGGAGGCGATCGCGTCGACCGGCACTGAACGCGTGATTCATATCGGGTGTGATCCGGCATCGTTCGGCCGGGATATCGGTCTGTATCTCGCGCAGGGATTCCGCATCGGTGGACTCCGTGCCTTCGACGCTTTTCCTCAAACGCATCATGTGGAATGCATAGCGCTGCTCGAGCGTTGATCACTGTCAGGGTCTGATCGCTGTCGGTTAGCTGATTCCCGAATCGGGTGTGACCCTTATCGCGTCGCCAGAGGTTGCTTGAGCTATGCAACTAAATGTATAGTTGCGTTCTGCAAGTAGTTTTCGCGTAGATCGTTGTCAGGGGTTCTCATGTCAGTGCAGCCGGATACGGCCCAAGCTCTTGTCGACACGGTTTTCCTGTTCGGCAGATCCTTGCGGGCCGTGGTGACGCACAGCGCTGAAAGCGTGTTGCCCCCGGCGCTGATCAGTGTGTTGTTCATGCTGGCAGCCAAAGGGGAGTGCAGACAGAACGAGCTGGCAGTAGACCTCTGTGTCAGCCAGTCTTCGCTCAGTCGGCAGATGTCCGATCTCGTGGATGCCGGGTATGTCGAGCGAAGTCCCGACCCCGCAGACAAGCGAGCGTTCCGGATCCGGGTCTCGGACGAGGGGCACAGCGTTCTCGAGGAAACAAAACAACGGCGAGCGGCGCGATTGCGCAGCATGCTCGAAGACTGGAGCCAGGAAGAGGCCATGGCCGCAGTGTCATCGCTACAACGTCTCAACGAGACGTTCGGCGCAGCGCTCCATCGTCAGGCCTCACCTGCAGTCCCGCACCCGGCCTTGCCGGTCGCGGGCGTAGAAACTATTGGGAGATAAGCACATGTCAGCCACAGTTGGAGAAACTCGGGCTAGTACCGAGAGCGGTGCGATGACGCACAGCGAAATTTTGAAAGTCCTCACCGGACTCATCGCGGCACTCTTTACCGCGCTGCTGAGCAGCACCATCGTCTCGACGGCTCTCCCGACCATCATCGGTGAATTGCACGGAACGCAGACGCAGTACGCCTGGATCATCACGGCGGCACTGCTCGCGACGGCCGCGTCGACGCCCATCTGGGGCAAATTGTCTGACCTCTTCAACAAGAAGTTGCTGGTCCAGACGTCGATCGTGATCTTCGTGGTCGGTTCCATCATCGCCGGCGCAGCGCATAACGTGCCGCTGCTTCTTGGAGCCCGCGTGATTCAGGGCATCGGCATGGGTGGTTTGACTGCCCTCGTCGTGGCCATCATCGGCTCCATCATTCCGCCGCGTGATCGTGGTCGGTACTCCGGCTACATGGGTGCTGCCATGGCTGTCTCGATGTCCGGTGGACCCGTTCTCGGCGGTGTCATCGTCGACACGGTCGGTTGGCGCTGGTGCTTCTACGTGTGTGTTCCGTTGGCAGTCATCGCACTGTTCCTCCTGCAGCGCACATTGCACATCGAGACCGAGAAGAAGGAAAACGTTTCCATCGACTGGTTGGGTGCCACCTTGCTCACCGCCGGTGTCAGCGTTCTGCTGATCTGGGTTTCCTTCGCCGGTCAGGATGACTACTACGCCTGGTTCTCGATGCAGTCGCTGTACTTCGTCTTCGGCGGACTTGCCTTGCTGGCTCTGACGATGTTCGTCGAATCCAAGGTCAAGGATCCGATCCTGCCGATCAAGATCATCACCGAGCGCACCACCGCGTTGGCAATCATCGCGTCGGTCGCAGTGGGTGTCGGCCTGTTCGGTGCGACGACCTTCCTGACGCAGTACTTCCAGACAGCTCGCGGTTTCGATCCGACGGCAGCCGGACTGCTCACCATCCCCATGGTGGCAGGCATGCTCGTCGCCTCGGTCGGCTCGGGTCAGATGATCACCAAATTCGGTCAGTGGAAGCCGTTCGTTGTTTCCGGCGCAGTGCTGCTGCTCATCGGTTTCGGTCTGCTCTCGACGATCGACCACGCGACCAACCTGTGGACCATCGGAATCTTCATGGCCATCGTCGGTTTGGGTACCGGCATGCTGATGCAGAACATCGTGCTCGCGGTCCAGAACACCGTCAGCGTCGAAAACATCGGCGCGGCAAGCAGTATCGTTGCGTTCTTCCGTACCTTCGGTGGTGCGATCGGCGTGTCGGTACTGGGTTCCATCCTGGCAAGTCGCGTCGGCACCCTGACCAAGGAATCCGTGTCCGCACTGCCGCCCGAGCAGCAGATGGTTGCAGGCAAGAGCTTGCAGGACGGACTCGACCTGAACAACATGCCCGACTTCGTCGGACAGATCGTTCGATTCGCGTACGGCGACGCAACGGGACGCATCTTCCTGGTCGCAGCCGTTGTTGCCATCGTCACCTTGGTAGCGGTTTCCTTCATCCCGAACCGGGCACTGCGGACCACGATCGACATCGTTGTACCCGAGGCGGACGAGGTCAACCTCGAAAAGTCGGCTTCACGCTGATCACGCCATAGACCATCGAACACGGATCGAGATCGTTTCCTCGATCTCACCGTGTTCGACGGCTAGCGGAGCAGAATCTGCCCGAGCCGCGGCAAATACACCGTGCACCGGGACCATCTGGTCGGCGCCATCGACAATCTCGAGGGTGTCGACCAGATTTTTCCGTGCCAGGGCCGCGAACTGTGCGGCTTTTGATTGTGCTGACGCCCAGGCAGATTCGCGGGCGAGCTCGGCCAGCGCCGTTCGATCCTCGAGGTCGAATGCCACGCTGTCGAGTCGGATCGCGTCGCCGGAGGCGGACACACAATCAGCGATAACGGCGGCGGGAGAATGCGAGCTGTTCGCACTCAACTCGCGCACTACTATTCGAAGTGTCGTCGACGCAGTGAAACCGGTGGTTTCTGCTCGGCCGCCGTCCACCCACTGAGTCTGCGGGTGGATGCTCAATCCTGTTGTCACGAGGTCGGCTCCGCGGATGCCGTGTGCGTGCAGTACGTCCGTCAATGCGGTCGAGTGCCTGGCCAGGGCACCGAACGCGTCGGCAACTGCCGGGTCTGTCACCGAGATGCCAATCGACAACCGGGCAATGTCGGGAGTGGCTGTTGCGCGGCCGATTCCACTGACCGTCACGCTGGTCGCGTCCGACTGTTCCGAATGAGTGAAGGTCATTGGGCTTCTCCGATCAGATGCGTCCTGCGCCGATAACACTGCGCAAGGTCATGTCGAGTTGTTCGTACGCGCCCGATGCCAGGCTCTCGAGCAGCGCAAGTTTGAGCTCCGGTGCCGCAGAGGTCAGTTCGTTGTACCGCGCAGTCGTGAGGACAGCCACAACCACAGTGGTGTCGGCCCGGACGTCGTTGAGGAAGCGGGAGTTCAGGAACATCGTCATCTCGCCGAACGTCATTCCGGCGGACAACGTCGCGATCCGGTGCGTGAGGCCTTGAACGTCGGTGAACGTCGTGCTGACCTGTCCTTGCAGAATCAAATAGAACCCTGACGCCGCATCACCGCGGCGGGCGATAGTTTCGCCCCTGGCATACGTTCGGCTCTCGAGCTGAGACACGAAGGCAGACACCTGTTTCGGTGACAGCGCGTCGAGGACGGGGTGATCCTCGATCGACATGCTCGCCGGCTGACGCTGCTGTGAGCAGTGGAGCGTCAGGAGAGCGTCCTCGCACCACGCCATCGCCGCGTCGAGGTCGGCAAAAACCCGTCCGCCGCGTTGCGCGGGATTGATGCTCGAACTTGCCTGTCCGAGAAGCCCGCTCGGATCCACCAATGCCACGGCGCAACCCTTGTCGGCCAGTTGGGTCCGCAGAGCCGTGATCATGCGAATCGCCACGTCGCTGGCGTCGTCGACCCGTCGTACGTCGATCACGACCACTTCGAGTCCTTCGTCCACCGAACCGATCTCGCGCACGGCGGACTCCGCGCCGGTGAACAGGAGATCGCCGTGCAGTTCGTAGATCCGGCTCCGCTTGCCGACGTCTTCGAGAACAGCCTGTTCGGTGGGTGTGCGCCTGACTCGGGAAGGAGCCTGAGTCACGTTATAGCGCGCGCGGATCGACGACCTCGACGCCCGCGTCACATGGAGGAAGTGAAGTTCCAACTCCTTGGACAGCGCCTTTGCCGCGGCCACACCACGAACGCTGTTTCCGTGAGCATCGAGTCTGGGGGAGTAGACGGCGATCCCGATCTGCCCGGGAAGAACTGCCAGGACGCCGCCGCCGACGCCACTCTTGGCGGGTAACCCCACTTCGACCAGCCACTTCCCGGCGCCGTCGTACATTCCACACGTCGACATGACGCTGAGGACCTGTTCGACGCCGACGGCGGTGAGTGCGCGCTCGCGGGTCAACGGATTGACGCCGTTGTTGGCCATCGTCGCGGCCATCAGGCTCAGGTCGCGGCACGTCACGTCGATGGAGCACTGACGGAAGTACAGGTCGACGGCGTCGTTGGGGTCGCCGGAGATCACATCGAACGAGCGCAGCATGTGTCCGATCGCGCGATTGCGATGTCCGGTGCGCGCTTCGGATTCGTAGACGGCTTCGTTGAACGGCAACTCCCGGCCTGCGTAACGCGAATATGCTGCGCGAATTCGTTCGAAGCGGGTTGCTTGATCTGCACCCGTCACCAGCGAGGCCGCGGTGATCGCGCCCGCGTTGATCATCGGATTCCGTGGTCGCTCGGTGAGGGGATCGAGGCTGATCTCGTTGAACGGCTCACCGGACGGTTCGACGTCGATCTTGGCGTCGACGGCCTCGGCACCGCGATCGGCGAGAGCGAGTGCGTACGTGAACGGCTTGGAGATCGACTGGATCGTGAATGGATGCCGGGAATCGCCGATTTCGTAGACGTATCCGTCGATGGTGGCGAGGCAGATCCCGAACGAATCGGGGGCGACGGCAGCAAGTTCGGGTATGTAGTCGGCGACTTCTCCGGCATCGAGTGATCGGACGTCGTCGAAGACTCGGGCGATCAGATCGTCAACCACGTTTCCCATAGGATGACTGTAGGCGGACGAGTTCCACAATTTGTGGTCGCCGAGCGGATGTCTACAAGACCGGCCATCCGTTTTGTCTGTGATTGCAGTCACGGACCGCCGCCCCGGTGGTGCTGTAACTCGAAGTTATAGGTGAATACCGCCGAGTCCGCGTGTCGGTTCGCTGAGTCGCTCCGTAGACTGACAGAACTGTCGTACAGACAGCCGCGGCGCGCACCGGTGCAGCTGTGAAGCACGGAAGGAGCGATCTCGTTGGGTGTTCTTGCCCGCATTCAAGGTCCTGACGATCTGCGTCAGTTGAGCCACGCCGAGGTTTCGGAGTTGGCTGACGAGATTCGTGAGTTCCTGGTGCAGAAGGTCGCTGCCACCGGTGGTCACCTCGGCCCCAATCTCGGGGTTGTCGAGCTGACCCTTGCCCTGCATCGAATTTTCGATTCTCCGCAAGATGCCATCATCTTCGACACTGGGCATCAGGCGTATGTCCACAAGATCCTGACCGGACGCAAGGATCAGTTCGAGACCTTGCGCAAGCAGGGTGGTTTGTCGGGATATCCCTGCCGGGCCGAAAGTGAGCACGACTGGGTCGAGTCCTCCCACGCGTCAGCTGCACTGTCTTATGCCGACGGTTTGGCAAAGGCGTTTGCGCTGACCGGTCAAGATCGACACGTTGTCGCCGTTGTCGGTGACGGTGCGCTCACCGGCGGTATGTGTTGGGAAGCCCTCAACAACATCGCGGCCGGCAAGGATCGCTCGGTGGTGATCGTCGTCAACGACAACGGTCGTTCGTACGCGCCCACCATCGGCGGACTCGCCGATCACCTTTCTGCGTTGCGTACCGCCCCGAGCTACGAGCGGGCCCTCGACAACGGTCGCAGGATGGTCAAGAAGCTTCCCTGGGTGGGTCGCGCTGCTTACTCGGTGCTGCACGGAATGAAAGCCGGTCTCAAGGACGCGGTCAGCCCGCAGGTCATGTTCACCGACCTCGGCATCAAGTACCTCGGCCCTGTCGACGGCCATGACGAGCAGGCCATGGAATCGGCGTTGCGCCGGGCCAAGGCATACGGCGGACCGGTGACCGTTCATGCCGTCACCCGCAAAGGCAACGGTTACGCGCACGCCGAGAACGACATCGCGGATCAGATGCACGCAACCGGGGTCATCGACCCCGTGACCGGTCGCTCCGACAAGACGCCGGCACTCGACTGGACATCAGTTTTCTCCGCCGAGTTGATCGAGCAGGCTTCGCGCCGCGAGGACATCGTGGCGATCACAGCCGCGATGGCCGGCCCGACAGGCCTGGCCGCGTTCGCGGAGGAGTTCCCCGACCGCATGTTCGACGTCGGTATCGCGGAGCAGCATGCGATGACGTCGGCAGCTGGATTGGCTCTCGGCGGATTGCACCCGGTGGTCGCTATTTACGCGACCTTCCTCAACCGTGCCTTCGATCAGCTGCTCATGGATGTTGCGCTCCTGAAGCAGCCGGTCACGGTAGTTCTCGACCGTGCCGGCGTCACCGGGGTCGACGGCGCCAGCCACAACGGTGTTTGGGACCTGTCCCTGCTCGGCATCATTCCCGGAATTCGTGTTGCGGCTCCACGTGACGCCGTCACGCTCCGTGAAGAATTGGACGAAGCACTCAAGGTCGACGACGGTCCCACAGTCGTCCGGTTCCCGAAAGGCGCTGTCCCCGAGGGGATTCCGGCGATCAAGCGGCTCGACGGAATTGACGTGCTTCGTGAATCCGACGGCGATCGCGGCGATGTGCTCCTCGTTGCCGTCGGACCATTTGCCTCCTTGGCCCTCGCGATCGCCGATCGTCTCGACAAGCAGGGCATCGCGGTGACTGTCGTCGATCCGCGTTGGGTTCTGCCCGTCTCGGACACGCTGGTCAAGATTGCCGACAAGTTCGCGCTGGTTGTCACCCTCGAAGACGGCGGGGTGCACGGCGGTATCGGATCGACGGTTTCCGCAGCGTTGCGGGCTGCGGGTGTTCACACCGCGTGCCGCGACATGGGTGTGCCGCAGCAGTTCCTGGATCACGCCTCCCGTGAAGCCATCCATCAGGAACTGGGTCTGACGGCGCAGGATCTGTCCCTGAAGATCACCGGTTGGGTGGCCAGCATGGGTGGCTCCGCGGTTCACGTTAACGGGGATGCGCCTGCACGTGGCGACGCCCCTGCCCAAGGCTGAGTAACGCTTCATACAGATCGGCACTGCTGGAAATTGCTTCCCAGCAGTGCCGATACGTATATGAGCTGGTGCTGCAATTACTGCACCGATTCGAGTGTGCTGCCTCGAGTTTCCTTTACGAATCTCAGCACCACGAACAGGGACAGCAGTGCCATTACCGCGTAGCCGCCGTAGGTGAGCGACAGATTCCAATCGGCCAGCGACGGGAAGGTCCAGGACACCAGGAAGTTGGCGACCCAGTTTGCTGCAGTGGCGAGACCGACTGCGGTGGCGCGCACACGGTTGGGGAACATCTCGGAGATGAGGACCCAGACGACCGGTCCCCATGACAGCGCGAAGAAGAACACAAACGCGTTTGCACCGATGAGGGCGATGGTGGCGTTGGCGCCGCTGAGTGTCGCGACGGATTCGCCGATCTCGTTCTTTGTCACTGTTGCCGAATGGAAACAGATAGCCGCGGTGCCGAGTGAGATTGCCATACCGGCGGAACCGACCAGCAGCAACGGCTTTCGCCCGACGCGGTCGATGACGGCAATCGCGACGAAGGTGCCGATGATGTTGACCAGCGCACTGACGACGCTGATCAGGAGCGAGCGGTCTGCGCCGAATCCGACGGCCTGCCACAGCGTGCTGGAGTAATAGAAGATGACGTTGATTCCGACCAGCTGCTGGAGTGCTGCCAAGGCGATGCCGAGCCAGACCAGGTACGAGACACCGAGGCGCTTCGAGAAAAGCTCACGCACAGTGGTTTTGGCCTGCTTGAGTTTGAGAGACTCGCGAATCTCGTTCATCCGGCCGGTGACTGCGTCGTGGTCGCCGCCTTCGAGGTCGGAGATGATCTTGCGTGCCCGATCATCCTTGCCTTGAGCGACGAGGAAGCGAGGAGATTCCGGGATCGTGGTGGTCATCACGAGATACAGAAGTGCAGGTACTGCCTCGAGCATCAGCATCCACTGCCAGGCTTCGAGGCCCGCGATCTGATTGCGCGCGCCACCGGCAGCGGCTTGCAGGGCGTAGTTGACCAACTGTGACACCGCAATTCCGAGCACGATGGCCAATTGATACATCGAACCGAGGCGGCCGCGGATAGCGGCCGGCGAGATCTCCGCGATGTATGCCGGCGCGATCACCGACGCAAAACCGACAGCGACGCCACCGACGATGCGCCAGAATGTCAGGTCGTAGACACTGAACGGAACGGCCGAACCGACGGCGCCGACAACAAAGAGCACTGCCGCGATCTGCATGACGCGGATGCGACCGAGTCGATCAGCAAGTGACCCCGCTATCCAAGCGCCCAAGGCTGCGCCGAGCAGGGTCAGGGACACGGTCAGGCCGGTGGCACCTGCGCCGATGTCGTATTTGTCGCGGATCGCTCCGACGGCTCCGTTGATGACAGCTGTGTCGTATCCGAACAGGAATCCGCCGAGCGCGGCAGCGCCGGCAAAGAGAACTGCATGTCCGACGGCGGCGCGTGTAGCGCCGGAACCGCCACTGTCGGTGGTACCGCTGAATGCCATTCCTGCCCCCTCCGGGCCAAGTGAACGATGCCCCGCTGCGTCGTCCGCGTGTAAAAGCACTCTGGACGCTACGCCCACCACGCGCGATTTGGCGGTTAGTCGAGTCTTGTTATCCACCTGAGTTGTTCGGGACATTCATCGGCGACGCCGATCACGCGTCAGGTTGATGCGATCCGTTCGGCCTTTGCGGCGAAGTCCGCGAGATCCGCAGCCATCATCTTTCGGGTGATTCGAACCCCGAGGCGTCCGAATACAGCACCGAGGACTTTGGACACGACCGACTGGGCTTCGGAAACACCGGCGAAGTTCATTTCGAGGAGCGTGCCGCCGGGTGCGGGCTTCAGCGTGAATCCGGACGTGTAGTCCATGCCATTCGAATGTGCTTTCACCACAGTGCGAATGGGCGCCTCGACCTCCACGACCCACATTTCCTCGGATGCTTCCTTGCCCATCAGCTTGCGGGTTTCACGCCACCTGGTGCCCACGGCGTACCCCTCACCGGCAAGGCGTTCGATACGAGTTACGCCGGTGAGGGTGTCGACCGCGCCGTCGAGGTCGGTGACGACCTTCCACACGGTGTCCACGGGTGCATTGACAACTCTGGTCACGGAAGTAGCAAGTTCAGGCATGCGCAGAGACTAGGTCGTGACACCGACAAGCGGGGGTTACTTACTGTCAGCCGGCGCGGTTGGCAGCTTCCGTCAACGACGGCGTTATCTGGTCGAGGACCCACGGGGTGCTCAGTACGTTGACGTTGCTGAGGCCGCCGATGACTCTGGTGTCGCTGAGGAAGACCGTCGATCCGCGCTTGACGGCGTCGAGTGCGCTGACCGCGGGAATGCTTGCCGGGTCGGTGGTTCCGTCGGTGAAGCCGACAATGACGTCGGCGTCGATGTCGGCGATGTTCTCGTAGGAGAGCGTCGTGAAGAACGATCCACCGGCATTGGCAGCGCCGAGCTTTTCGACGCCGGGAGCGTTGACAAACCCGAGTTCGTTCAACACCTGCACACGGGGATCTGTCGGGAGGTACACGTTGACGTTGCTGGCGTCGGTGTCGAAGTTGACGACGGCAATGGTTTTTCCGGCGTATTCGGGATGCGCAGCGGCGGTGTCGGCAAGAGTGGTGTCGAGGCCCTCGATCAATGCGTCGGCTTCGGTCGGCTTGCCTACGGCCTTCCCGACAATGCGTGTCTGGTCCTGCCAGGTTGTCTGCCACGCATCGCCGGGATAGGCAACAGTCGGCGCAATCTTGCTCAACTGTTCGTAGACCGACTTCTCGAATCCTTCGTATGGGGCAAGGATCGCGTCGGGAGTCAGGGAAGCGACAATTTCGACGGGCGGCTCGCCAGTGGCCGGCATGTCGAACAGCGTGGTCTTGTCAGCGTCGAAGTATTCCTGTGCCCACGGCATCACTCCGTTGTCGTCGGCCCCGTAGGTGTACTTGGGCTGTCCGACCGGAGTGAGACCGAGTGCGTACAGGATGTCCTGAGCGTTCCAGCCGAGGGTGACCAAACGTTCCGGTTGGGTTTCGATCGTGGTGGTGCCGAAGACGTTGTCGATGCTGACAGGGAAGCCCTCCGAGTTTGCCGGAGTAGACGAGGAGTCCGAATCGGACGAGCAGGCTACGAGTGCGGTGGCGGTGAGTGCAGCCAGACCCAGTGCTGCCCATCCGCGAACGGTAGGTTTCATGTAGGCAAGCCTAACCTGTTCCGGTGGCCGGAGGGCGACCTCTTCGGGATCAGTCGAACTGGCATCCACTCACCGGTACTCCATTGAAGCGATCGCGGAGGTAGTCGAATGCGTTGTTCGGGCCGAATCCGTCGATGATTTCCGGACCGAAGTGGTTAACAAAGGTTGTGCCGGGTGCGATCGGTGGCAGGTCGTTGGTTCTGAAGGTGACCGTGGCACCGCGTGAGCACCACGACTGCGCAAGGCTGCGAGCCTGGGAATAGGGGATGGTGTCGTCGTTGATTCCGCTGGTCACGAGAACTGGAGACGTAGGCGTCAGGTTGCCGACCTGTTGTTCATCGAGAATCGTTGCCGCTTCGGGGATCTCGTCCAAGTGTGCAAGGAGGGGCCGGCCGTCGACCGTCAGTGCGTCGGTGCGCATGAAGGGGTGTTTCACGATGATGTCGCCGACACATTCGGTGGACAGTTGACCAAGAAGCGCGCGCCCTTGCGGCGTGATTCGCTTGTCCAACGATGTATTCAGGTCGGGATAACGCGCGAGCAATCCGTTGATGTTGAATCCGACGACACCGCCGATCAGGTTGCCGTCGATCTGTCCGAGTACTGATCGCAGATCGGCTGGGGGAGCCCCTGCCCAGGTTCCTGCGAGATTGAGTTCCGGTGCGTAGCTCGGCTGGAGTTCGGCCGCTGCTGCAGTCGCTCCGCCGCCCTGCGAGTATCCCCAGAAAGCCAAGGGAGTGTCGGAGCCGGTTCCACTGAGAATGTTCGCCGCCCGGGCAGCGTCGAGCATTGCGTGTGCTTCTTCGATTCGATTGACGTAGGTGTGAACGCCGGGGGTGCCCAGACCGATGTAGTCGGTGACAAAAACGCGGGCCCCCAATGCATTCCACGTTCCGGCGGAGAACAGCTCCTGATTGGCGGACATCGACAGCGGATCGGTCTGGATCAGCAGAGCGTCGGGAAAGGCACGCGATGGTGCGCACTGGTCGCCCTGGCCCATTGTGCCCGGTCCGATGACAACAGTGGGTCGCTCGCCGGTGCCTTGC
The DNA here is from genome assembly GCF_033142425.1 of Rhodococcus sp. IEGM 1366. Classification (NCBI taxonomy): domain Bacteria; kingdom Bacillati; phylum Actinomycetota; class Actinomycetes; order Mycobacteriales; family Nocardiaceae; genus Rhodococcus; species Rhodococcus sp. IEGM 1366. Next base: position 161,032 of record NZ_JAWLRZ010000009.1, on the reverse strand, counting down.
CACGGCTTCGACGAGTCGATGTAGGTGCCCGTCACCGCGGCGGGCGTGCCGTCCTGTAATCGTGATGTGTACATGACTCGTTGCGCCGGCGCGGGCCACGGACCGTTGTAGTCGGGTAGTGATGCCCGCAGGGTCATCGGTTCGGTGCGAATGACACTTCCGGGACCTGTCGGGAAATTCGCCGGCGGTTGATAAAACTCCGGGATCGCCGGAGCGGCAGCGGCCGGGTTGATCGCGGTGACGGTGCAGAGCGTCGTTGCGACGACGGACATGCCGACCACTGTGGCCATCCGGAGTCGTCGAGTGAGCGTGCGCCGAAATTCTGCGGACAACTTCTTCATGGAAGCCTCTCGATGCGTGTCGACGACAGCGCACGAGTTGCTGCGATCGACAGAAAGAAGTGTGAAAGACGGTCCTCGGCAGAGTCCCGCGTGCCGGATCGGAACGCCGTACGCATAGGTGCGGCAATCGATCTCGGCAGTGCTCGGAAAGTGTGGTGCGGAGCTCACCCCTATGAGCTACCGGCGAGTAACAACATAGCCGATAATTTCGTGAACTGGGTCACGAACGTGTGATTTCGCCCGAAAATCTTCACGAATGGTTCGAAAATCGTCGTGACCTGCGGCCTTGTTGCAATCCTGGTTTGGGTGAATCGGGTAGTAATAGGCGATAATTGTCCGGTGCGGTCGCAGCAGAAGATCTTGAACGCCACGCTTCGACTGATCGAGGGTGGCGGGTTCGAGGCCGTCAACATGGCGGCGATCGCTCATGAAGCCGGTGTGTCGCGCCAGACTGTGTACTCCAACTTCGGGTCCCGTGAAGAAGTGGTGTCGAAGGCGATGTCCGATCTTACTGTCGAGATGTTGAGTGGTATCAAGGCTCGACTGGCTACTGTGGAGAGCGCCTGCGAATACGTCGTCGAATTCATCGTGGCGTCGCGGGCCGAGGTGCGGGCTCACCCAGTGCTGACGACGTTGTTGCTCGCAGAACGGGGTGATCCGGTGTTCTCGGCGGAGATGATGGTACGTGCCAAACCTGTTGCACACGAGTTTCTTTCACCCATTGTCGAGCGAGGGCTCGCAACCGAGGAGGAGTTGGACGGCATCATCGAAATTGCCGTTCGACTGGGTTTGTCGGTCATCGCGTTCGACAGTGAGTCCATCCACTCCGACGACGATTTACGAACCTTTCTCACCCGTTGGCTTCAACCCGCAATGGGTTCCACAGCCTAGATATCAGCCTTCTCTTCAACTTTTCTTGACACTTTTCCGGTAAGTGTCTAGTTTTGGACTCGCTCGGTTGTTTTGTCCATACGGAACTAGGCACTTCCCCCTGATTTCTGGTGCCCCGTGAGTTTTCGCCGCCGGCACATCGGCGATTCACCAAGGGAGCACAGCTATGTCTGCACTGAAACGGCGAGCCTTTCTGTCCGGAGCCGCCGCGGCAATGGCCGCAGTGGCGATACCGAGTGTTGCTCGGGCCGGTACCTCTGCCAGAACCGTCGGGGTGCCACTCACCCGCGAAGAACACCGCGTTGTCGTGATCGGTTCGGGATTCGGTGGCGGCGTGACCGCGCTTCGTCTGGCCGAGGCGGGCGTTCCGGTTACGGTGCTGGAGAGGGGAATTCGGTGGCCGTCGGGTCCCAATGCCGAGACATTTCCCCATCCGGCCAGTCCTGACAAACGGATCCTGTGGCACCAGTCCAGTCCGACGCTCTTCGGGAGACCAGTTGCTTTCGAGCCGTACGTCGGGTTGCTGGAGACGGTGTCCGGGGAGAACATGACATCGATCTGCGCGGCCGGCGTTGGCGGTGGATCGTTGGTGTATCAGGGTATGACGCTGCAACCTGCCGAATCCGTCTTCAACGAGCACTTTCCCGAGCAGTTGGACTACGCGACGATGGACCGCGTCCACTATCAGCGCGTGGCATCCATGCTGCAACTCGCAGTAGCGCCGGACGAGTTGGTTGCGAGTCCGAATTACGAGGCAGCCCGTGTATTCGCCCGCAATGCAACGCGTTCCGGGCTTCCGGTGTCCAAAATCCCGATGCCGATAGACTGGGACTTTGCGCTGGCCGAACTGCGCGGTGAGATGAAAGCCTCGTACACCAACGGCGACGGCGCACTCGGCGTGAACAACGGCGGCAAGCACTCGGTGGACGTCACCTACATCGCTGCCGCAGAAGCCACAGGATTGGTGAAAGTCGAGACGTTGCACCAGGTTACCGACGTCGAGCGCGCGGAAGACGGCCGGTGGCGGGTATATGTGAACCGCACCGACACAGCCGGTCAGGTGCTCGAGAACAAGATCCTGACGACAAAGGCACTGGTCATGGCCGCGGGCAGCGCCAACACGACCAAGTTGCTCGTGCGGGCCGGTGCGCAGGGGCGGATTCCCGATCTGCCCGGCGAGTTGGGCGGCGGCTGGGGCACCAATGCCGACCGCATCTACATCTGGTCCGACCCCACTGAGAATTTCGGTAGCACCCAAGGCGGCCCGGTTGTCTACGGAAGCCGGAACTGGGACGACCCGGATTCGGCGTTCACCCTCATTCAGGCGTCGTTCCCGCCGGTGCCGTTCGATGCGCACAGCACGGTAATGGTCGGATTCGGTGTCAGTAGAGACCGAGGCCGGTTTGTGTACGACTCCGCGCGGGACGAGGCAGTGCTCCGTTGGCCGAAGGACGGCGACTCTGCTATCCAGCTAGGCCACATCGGGCCGGCCGCCCACAAGATCGCCGGGAACACCGGCATCCTCACCGACACGAATGCGCTGCTGTCGTCGACGTGGCATCCGCTCGGCGGCGCATGCATGGGAACGGTCTGCGATCTCGAAGGTCGCGTGCAGGGCCAGCGCGGACTGTACGTGCTTGACGGTGCCTTGATGCCGGGTAATGCTGCTGCGTGCAATCCGTCGATGACTATCGCTGCCGTGGCGGAGCGGGCACTCGACTACATTGTGAAAGAGGATGTCGGAACAGTGTTTTGAGCTGCCGCACAGTGTGAACTATCGCGAACGGCGCACCCGGAAAATTCGAGTGCGCCGTTCGGCTTCGTCAGAGCGAGAGAATCAGATGCTTGCAACACCAGGCGCGAGGAAGCGCTTGCCGTTGACGGCCTCGGAGGTGCCGGTGCGGTCCAGGTACGGCGTGATGCCACCGTTCCAGAATCCGAATCCGCCGCCGAGCAGCAGGCAGAGGTCGATGTCCTCGGCTGCGGCTACGACGCCTTCGTCGAGCATGATCTGGATTTCCTCGGCGAAGGCACGGCGTGTGCGCTCGAGTACTTCTTCCGAGGTGGACACCTTGTCGCCTCGAGGCCACAGCGCGGCAACCTCAGGATCGACAGCTTGGCCGTTCTCGCCCCAGGTCCAGACGCCGGGCTTGCGGGCTTCGACGAGTGCTTCGAGACCGGGCGAGCTCTTGAACCGGTCTGGGTACGACGCCTGCAGGGTCTCGCCGGTGTGCAGTGCAACTGCGGGTCCGACGAGGGCCAGCAGGGTGAACGGCGACATCGGCATACCGAGTTCGGCGATGGCATTGTCCGCGACGTCGAAGGGGGTGCCTTCGTCGACGGCGGACATGACCTCACCCAAGGTGCGGGTGACGAGGCGGTTGAAGACGAAGCCGGCCTTGTCGCCGCAGAGGACGGCGGACTTCTTCAGCGACTTCGCGGTGGCGAAAGCCGTTGCGAGCGTGGCGTCGTCGGTCTTCTCACCCTTGATGATCTCGAGGAGGGGAAGTACGGCAACCGGGTTGAAGAAGTGGAAGCCGACCACACGCTCGGGATGCTTGAGGCCGGACGCCATCTCCGTGATGGAGAGCGAAGACGTGTTGGTGGCGAGGATGGTTTCGGGAGCGATGAACTGCTCGAGTTCCGCGAAGACCTTCTTCTTGACGTCCATGTTCTCGAAGACGGCTTCGATGACGAAGTCGGTCTTGGCAAACGCGGCCTTGTCGAGTGAGCCGGAGACGAGGGCCTTGAGACGGTTCGCGGCGTCGGGGGACAGGCGCCCCTTGCCGAGGAGCTTGTCGATTTCGGTGTGGACGTAGCCGACACCCTTGTCGATGCGCTCCTGGTCGATATCGGTCAGAATGACCGGCACCTTGAGCTGGCGGACGAACAGCAGCGCGAGCTGGCTGGCCATGAGACCGGCACCGACGATGCCCACGCCGTTGACCTTGCGGGCCAGCGAACGGTCGGGCGCTCCGGCGGGACGCTTGGCGCGCTTGTTCACCAGATCGAATGCGTACAGGCCGGCGCGGAGCTCGTCGGTCAGGAGGAGATCGGCAAGTGCCTCGTCCTCGGCCGCAAAGCCCTTGTCGAGCGAAGCCGCATCCGTGATGTCGGTGGTGCGAGCCAGTTCGAGCAGCTCGACAGCCTTGACGGCGCCGGGAGCGTTGCCCTTGGTCTTACCGTCGACGATGGCCTTCGCACGGGCAATCGCGTCGTCCCAGCCCTGGCCACGATCGATCTCGGGGCGAGCGGGAGTGACGGTACCGGCCAGAACCTGCGCGGCCCAGGCGAGTGACTGCTCGATGAAGTCGGCGGAATCGAGAACGACGTCGACGACGCCGAGTTCGAGTGCCTTCTTGGGGGAGAGCACCTTGTTCTGGTTGAGCGAGTTCTCGATCACCACGGTCACGGCGTTGGACGGGCCGACGAGGTTGGGGAGCAACTGCGTGCCACCCCATCCGGGGACCAGGCCGAGGAACGCTTCAGGCAGGCCGAGGGCACCGGCGTTGGCCGCAACGGTTCGGTAGTGGCTGTGCAGGCCGACCTCGAGGCCGCCGCCAAGGGCGACGCCGTTGATGAAGGCGAACGTGGGAACGGAGGACTCACGCAGGCGTCGGAACACCTTGTGGCCCAAGCGGCCAAGCTCGAGTCCCTGCTCACGTGAGGTGATCGCGGGAACACCCTTGAGGTCCGCACCGGCGGCGAAGATGAACGGCTTTCCGGTGACGGCGACGGCCACCGGGTTCGCGGCAAAAGCTTCGTCCAGTGCGGCGTCGAAGGATGCGAGCCCGCCGGGGCCGAAGGACGACGGCTTGGTGTGGTCGAAGCCGTTGTCGAGGGTGATCAGTGCAAACGGGCCCTCGATGCCGGGGACCGAGATGATCTTGGTGTACGCGTTCGTCACGACCTCGTCGGCGAATGCTGTTGCAATATCAGACATTTAGTTAACTCCTGCCTGGTAGTCAGCGTGGTTCGGGTTCTCCCAGATGACGGTGCCGCCCATGCCGAGGCCGATGCACATGGTGGTCAAGCCGTAGCGCACGTCGGGACGTGTCGCGAACTGGCGGGAGAGTTGCGTCATCAGGCGCACGCCCGACGAGGCGAGGGGGTGGCCACACGCGATGGCGCCGCCCCACTGGTTGACGCGGGGGTCGTCGTCGGCGATGCCGTAGTGCTCGAGGAACGCGAGAACCTGAACCGCGAACGCTTCGTTGATCTCGAAAAGTCCGATGTCCTCGATCTTCAGACCGGTGCGTGCCAGAAGCTTCTCGGTGGCGGGGACCGGTCCGATACCCATGACCGCGGGGTCGACGCCCTGGTAGGCAAAGCCGACCATGCGCATGCCGACGGGCAGTCCGAGCTCCGCTGCGGTGTCTTCACCGGCGAGAAGTGCTGCCGTGGCGCCGTCGTTGAGGCCTGCGGCGTTACCGGCGGTGATGCGCCCGGCGGGGCGGAACGGTGCTTTGAGCTTCGCGAGGTCTTCGACGGTAGTTCCGGGGCGCGGCGGCTCGTCCTCGGTGGCGAGGCCCCAACCGGCTGCACTGCGGGTCGCGACGGGAACCAGCGTGTCGGCGATGAAGCCGGCCTTCTTGGCAGCATCGTACTTGTTCTGGCTGTTCACGGCGTAGGCGTCCGTGCGGTCTTTGGTGATGGTCGGGAACCGGTCGTGCAGGTTCTCGGCGGTGTTACCCATCACGAGTGCGCTCGGGTCGACCAGACGGTCGGCGAGGAAGCGCGGGTTGGGGTCTGCGCCCTCACCCATCGGGTGGTGGCCCATGTGCTCGACGCCACCGGCGACAACAACGTCGTACTGGCCGAAGCCGATGCCCGACGCGGTGGTAGTGACGGCGGTCATCGCGCCGGCGCACATGCGGTCGATGGCAAATCCGGGGACGGTTTCGGGCAGGCCGGCGAGGATCGCGGCGGTGCGGCCGATGGTCAGTCCCTGGTCACCGGTCTGAGTGGTGGCAGCGATCGCCACTTCGTCGATCCGCGCGGGATCCAGCTGCGGGTTGCGACGAAGCAGTTCGCGGATGGCTTTGACGACCAGGTCGTCTGCACGCGTCTCGGCGTACATGCCCTTGGGGCCTGCCTTGCCGAACGGGGTGCGAATGCCGTCGACAAAGACGACGTTGCGTTGGTTGTGTGTGGATGGAGCCACGCGAATTCCTCCTGATGGAGATGCCCACCACGCGCTGGGCGGATGGGACTTACGGTTCGGCAATCACGGCCAAGCGTCCGGCCTTGTAACAAGCGTACTACTGCCCATTACTCACCGGTAACTTAACGGGTCGAATTGCTCCACCCACACCCGCAACCCCGTCAGGATTCGCCGGTTGCCGCTGCTTCCTCCTCGGCTGCGACCGCGTCGTCCTCTGCCGGAACTACCGAGTTCAGCGCCTCGGCGAGGACCGGCACGGTCAAGGTGCGCTGCCACAATCGGGCGCCGCCGGACGTGAGCTTCGTCTCGATCGCAGCCGTGACCACGGCGATGTCCGATCCCGGCTCGATTGTCCAGTCCCAGCACAGACGACGCACCAGCTCCGGTTGCAGCAGATTTTCGACGGGGACCGATACCTCGGAACTGAGATCCGACAAGGCTGCGCGGGCTGCGGTCAGTCGATCGGCGGCTTCGGGATCCTGACGCGCCCACCGTCCGGGAGCTGGCGGGCCGATGTTCGGTGGAGTCTTCGGGGGAAGCTCGCTGTCCGGCAGGGACCGAGCTGATTCCAATGCAGTCATCCAGATTCGTGAATAGCGTCGTTGCCTCGGTCCGCCGAACACGGGCAGCGACCGCAGCGCATCCATCGACCGGGGATCCTTGAGCGCCGCGTCGATGATCGCCGAATCCGGCAGCACTCGGCTGGGAGACACGTCGCGCTTACGTGCGAGATCTTCACGCGCCTGCCACAGCGCCCGGACCGCAGCCAATTGGCGAGTGGTCTTCAGTGACGTGATGTGCGACGTGCGGCGCCAGCGATCCGGCTTCGGCTTCGGCGGGCCGGCAAGTCGAATGTGCTCGAATTCTTCTTTCGCCCAATCCAATTTGCCTTGTGCACGCAGTTCGGCTTCCATGGCGTCGCGCAATTCCAGCAGCACTTCGACGTCGAGCGCGGCGTAGTTCAGCCATGGTGCCGGCAGTGGCCGTGTCGACCAGTCGGCGGCGCCGTGGCCCTTGCGAAGCTCGACATGCAACGTGCGTTCCACGATCGCGGCCAGACCGACCCGTTCGAATCCGGCCAGTCGGCCCGCCAATTCAGTGTCGAAAAGTACAGCCGGATACAACCCCAACTCGGCCAGTCCGGGCAGATCCTGATCTGCGGAATGCAGAACCCACTCCAGAGGGTTGATCGCCTCGGCCAGCGGTGCCATGTCCGCGGCGGTGGGGATCGGATCGATCAGAAACGAGCCGGCGCCCTCACGTCTGAGCTGAATCAGATACGCACGGGCGGAGTACCGGAATCCCGACGCACGCTCGGCGTCAACAGCCAAAGGCCCGGTGCCCGCTGTCAATTCAGCGGCAGCCTTCGCGATCCCGTCTGCGGTGGTGATGACATCAGGCACACCGTCACGCGGCACCAGGAGTGGTTCGACATCGGACGTGGGCTCGGTTGCATCATCGGTGACTTCGGACATGATCGATAACTCTACGTCGCAGAAGGCGTCGTAGTTGCGCAACCTTCCCCGTCACTTTCTTCGTCGCCTTTCTCGGCTGCTCCCAGGAGTTCGTCGAGCGCCAGGGCGAATCCTTGCGCGAGTTCGTGCAATTGGGGTGCCAGGTCCGTGCAACTGACAATGCCCACATCTACTTTGCCGTCGAGCGACATCACCGTCACATTGAGTCCGGCGCCGTGAAAGATGGGTCCCAGTGGGAACATTCCCGTAATGCGTGCGCCCAGGAAGTACAGCGGAACCGGCGGGCCGGGAACGTTCGACACCACGAGATTCGACACGACGGGGTGCCGTTCTGCGAGCTTGAGTGAGGAGTAGACGCGCATTGCGGCGCCGAAAACTGCCGGCGACGCAAATTGTGACCAGTCTTGAAGCATGTTTGCGCCCAACGCCTCGTTATGGTTTTTCGAGGTCGCGTTGTATTCGCTGATCGCGCGCAAGCGGTCGAGTGGGTCGACGATCTGGGTGCCCAGTTGCGTGAACATACCGGAGATCTGGTTTGTGCCGGCGCGGTCGGATTTCCCGTGAACCGACACGGGAACCATCGCGACCAACGAATCCTCGGGAAGCTCGCCGCGCTCCTCGAGGTAGTTGCGCAGCGCTCCGGCGCACAGCGCAAGAACGACATCGTTGACCTTGACGCCGTGACGGTCCTTCACGGCTTTCACTTTGGCCAGGTCGAGCTGGGCGAAGGCAATATTGCGATGACCGGTGATGGCGCCGTTGAACGACGTTCGAGGGGCGGTGAACGGCGCAGGCATCGCTCTGCCTTTGCGCGCGCGGGTCACCCATTTGGGCAGCAACGCGATACCGCCGGGGACGAGGCGCGCCAGCCGCGCAGGCCTGGAAATTACGGCGAGGAGGCCGCCGACAGCGATGTCGAGTGTGCCGGCGTCACCGGCGCTCTCGGTTGTGGTGTCTACCAGTGCGGGGGATTCCGGTTCCAGACTGCACAGTTGAGCCAGGATGTTGGCACCGGTAATGCCGTCAGCGGCACTGTGATGGATCTTCGACATGACGGCGATGGTTCCGTCGGCAAGTCCTTCGATGACCCACATTTCCCACAGCGGACGGGAACGGTCCAACGGTTGGCTCGCGATATGTCCGGCAAGTTCTGCCAGCTCGTCGTGGCCACCTGGCGCCGGTACCGATGTGCGATGGCAGTGTCGTTCGATATCGAAGTCGTGGTCGTCCACCCAGACGGGGTAGTCGAGGTTCAAGCGTGAATCTTTCAGCTTGCGCCGGAACGTCGGCATCGCTGCCATGCGGGAGTCCAACTCGCCGAGTAGTGATCGGTAGCGGTAACCGCCCGGGATGGTCGACGGGTCCAGTATCACCAGGCCGCAGACGTGGAGTAGCTGTGTCGACGTTTCCAGGTACAGGAAGGTGGCATCAAGTCCGCTGAGACGCTGCATCTACCGATTTTAGAACGGGTTCTAGTTAGATTTTGGTGGAATGATCAAACCGGCGTTGGGGATCAGTCGTTCTTTCGCGACAATTCTGTTACCCCGGCGGGTGGTAGGCCCGCGGCGTAGGCCAGCACTTCGCAGAATGCCTCGACGTGATGTCCCAATTCCGTTGACGTGGCAGTCCAGGAGGCCCGCAGTTCCAGTTGATGCGCCCGCGGAGGCCCCGCGATGTCGCCGTAGCGAACCGACGTTGTTGCCGTGACCGTGCCGCCGAGCGCTACAAACGGAGCGCTGCCGGCTTCGAGGGCGTCCACCAGCCAACTCCACGCAACTTCGGGCAATAGTGGATCAGCGGCAAGTGATTCGTCGAGATCGGCCTGGATGTAGGCGACCAGACGCATGGTGCCGTTCCAGGCTTCGTCCCCGTCGGGGTCGAAAAGCAAGATGAGTCGACCGAAGGCATCACCTTCCGATTGCTCGGACACGGTGTCCGATTCGGGGTGAAGCACCTCGGCGCCGATTGCGTGGCTGTACGGGGCAAGTCGTTGTGGCGGGCGTATCGGACCGACTTCGATCTCGGACCGGACCTGTGCTGAGCCCATTGCGGCGATTGCGGCACGGAATTCGGCCGGGTCAGCGGTGGATCCGGAAGTTGTCACAGGTCAGGACGTTAGTCGGGGAAAAGGTCCCTGAGGTGGAGGCGCGCCGATCAACTGTGACGTGCTCCGCACAGATAAGTGTGAGCACCGTCACGAAATGTGACGTGGACTTTTCTGCGCGCCGAACATGGCAGCATTGGGAGCGGTCGGATACACATGTTGGCGGAGAGCGCGAGGATTGATGAGCGGGTTGGACAACTTGAATTCAGGCACCATCAGGTCAGCGGAGTACAGCGCACGGCGCGTGCTTCCGGATGCGCCGTTGTTGGCGGCGGCCACCGGTCGGACGCCGGTGCGGCGTCCGGTGTGGTTCATGCGGCAGGCCGGCCGCTCGCTGCCCGAGTATCGCGAGATCCGCGCCGGAATCGGAATGTTGGAGTCCTGCTTCGATCCGGCGTTGGTCTGTGAGATCACGATGCAGCCGGTGCGTCGCCACGACGTCGACGCCGCAATTCTCTTCTCGGACATCGTGGTGCCGCTGAAAGCAGCCGGCATCGACCTCGACATCGTTGCCGGTGTCGGTCCGGTGGTTGCCAATCCTGTTCGCTCGATCGACGATGTCGCGTCGCTGCCGCGCTTGGTGCCCGACGAGGTCGGCGCAATTGCGCAGGCTGTGCGTCTGCTCACCGCCGAGTTGGGTTCGGTGCCGTTGATCGGGTTCGCCGGAGCGCCCTTCACGTTGGCGTCGTACCTGGTCGAAGGTGGGCCGAGCCGCAACCACGAGAAGACCAAGGCGCTCATGCTGTCGGATCCGGCGACGTGGCACCAGCTCCTCGGCAAGATCGCCGACATCACGATCTGCTTCCTGCAGGCACAGCTCCACGCCGGTGTCGACGCCGTTCAGCTGTTCGATTCCTGGGCCGGAGCCCTCTCGCTCGCGCAGTACCGCGAGTTCGTACTTCCACACTCCGAGCGCGTGTTGGCCGAGGTTGCGAGCGCAGGAGTGCCGCGTATCCACTTCGGTGTTGGTACCGGTGAACTGCTCGGCGCCATGGGTGAAGCCGGGGCTGACGTCGTAGGCGTCGACTGGCGTATTCCGCTCGACGTTGCCGCGAGGCGAGTCGGTCCGGGCAAGGCGCTGCAGGGCAATCTCGATCCGGCAGTGCTGTTCGCGGGTCCAGAGGCGGTCGACCGTGAGGTCAGACGCATCGCGGCTGAAGGTGACCGCGCTATCGAGGCCGGCGCCATCGGGCACATCTTCAACCTCGGACACGGTGTTCTTCCGGATACCGATCCGGCGGCAATCACGGCGGCGGTGGAGCTGGTGCATTCGCTGTGAGGACAACGCGTCCGTCGGTAGCGGTGATCGGGGGCGGAATCTCCGGCCTGGTCGCCGCCTACCGGCTTCGCCGTAGCCTCGGAGCGGACGCCGAGATCACGATCGTCGACCACAGCCGCAGGCTGGGCGGAAAGTTGCGAACGGTCGATATCGGCGGCGGGCCGATCGATGTCGGCGCCGAGGCGTTCATTGCGCGTCGGCCCGAGGTTCCGGCACTTCTGGCCGAGCTCGGTCTCACCGACCAGATCGTGTATCCGGCGGGACGCACTCCGTTGATCTGGTCGCAGGATTCGTTGCATCGTCTCCCCGTAGGCACGTTGATGGGCATTCCGGCGAGCGCCGACGCGGTCGAGGATCTTGTCGACGACGCAACCCTGGCGCGGATCGCGGCGGAACCGGAGCGCCGGATCGACTGGACTCCGGGTTCGGATAGCAGTGTGGCCCAACTTGTTTCGGATCGCTACGGCGATCAGGTAGTCGCCCGCTCGGTTGATCCACTGCTCGGGGGTGTGTACTCCGGATTGGCGGAGAACATCGGAATACGGGCCGCATTGCCGACCCTCGCGGCGGCGTTGGACGCCGGAGCGCGGAGCCTGTCCGAAGCCGTGACAGCGGCGCTGCCGACGCCGGCTCCCGGGCCGGTCTTCGGTGCGTTGAAGGACGGATACGGAGTGCTCCTGGATGCACTCCGAGAGGCAGCTGCCGCGCATGTCGTTCACGCGGAGGCCGGAGTCGTGCGCGCCGACGGGAGCCGCTGGTTCATCGATCCGGTCGGCGCGGTCGACGCGATTGTCCTGGCAGTTCCCGCTCCGAACGCCGCAGTGCTCCTCGCTGACGTCGCGCCACAGGTCGCCCGGATCGCGGCTCGGATCGAGCTGGCGTCCTCGGCTGTCGTGGCGATGCGTCTGCCGGGCAATGTCGAGTTGCCGGAGAATTCGGGAATCCTCGTCGCGACGGACGCAGATCTCACGGCCAAGGCATTCACGCTGTCCAGTCGCAAGTGGACGCATCTCGCCGATCGGGGTGAGCATCTCGTGCGGGCGTCGTTCGGCCGCTTCGGTGCCGCAGACATTGTCGATCGCGCAGACGACGAACTGATCGCTCTGGCCAGCGCTGATCTTGCAACAGTGACGGGAATCACTGCGAGTCCGGCTGCGTCCTTTGTCCAGCGCTGGCATGGGGGACTGCCGCAGTACGCACCAGGTCACGTGCAGAAAGTGGCTGAAATCGAACAGTCGGTCGCAGCGTTGGACGGTATCGAGGTGGCCGGTTCATGGCTACACGGCGTCGGCGTTCCGGCGTGTGTTGCCACTGGCACGACGGCGGCGACACGGATTTTCGAACGGGTGGCACGATAGAGGTATGGCACGCCTTGATTTCGACAAACTGAACTCTGAAATCCGATACCTCATGTTCTCCGTGTTCCAGGTGGAACCCGGTGTGCTGGGCGACGATCGGGAAGCTGCGGTCAAGGACGCCCGCTTGTTCTTCGAAGGTCTCGAAGACAAGGGCGTCGTGGTTCGCGGAATCTACGACATCGCCGGCATGCGCGCAGACGCAGACTTCATGATCTGGACCCATGCAGCCAGCATCGAGCAGCTGCAGGCCGCGTACTCGGACTTCCGCCGCACCACGACACTGGGCAAGATCAGCGCTCCGGTGTGGAGCAACTCCGCCGTGCACCGTCCGGCCGAGTTCAACAAGAGCCACGTGCCGTCGTTCATCGCGGGCGAGGATCCGGGCGACTACATCTGCGTCTACCCGTTCGTTCGGTCGCTCGAGTGGTACCTGCTTCCCGACGAGGACCGTCGCAAGATGCTCGCCGATCACGGTATGGCGGCACGCGGATACAAGGACGTTCGCGCCAACACGGTGCCGTCGTTTGCGCTCGGCGACTACGAGTGGATTCTTGCCTTCGAGGCACCGGAACTCATTCGCATCGTCGATCTCATGCGCGACCTGCGCGCCACCGAGGCTCGTTTGCACGTGCGCGAAGAGGTTCCGTTCTTCACCGGACCGCGCGTCGACATCGAGAAGCTGGTTCTTTCCCTTCCCTGATCGAAAGTAGCTGCTGTGGCCACCACGCCGAATCGGCGTCATCAGCACATGTCTCACTGGGGCATGTTCACTGCCGAATCGGTAGCCGGCGAAGTCACTGCGGTGCATCCGTACGAGGGAGATTCCAATCCTTCGCCGATGCTCGGCAACTTCGCCGGTTCGGTGCGCAGTCGCAGCAGAGTGGCCGGCCCGGCAGTGCGTCGTGGCTGGCTCGAGAACGGTCCAGGCCCCACGGAAAAGCGGGGCTCTGACGAGTTCGTCTCGGTCGAGTGGGACGAACTGACAGAACTGCTGTCCCGCGAATTGCGCCGGGTCGTTGACACTCACGGCAACAACGCGATCTTCGGTGGTTCATACGGATGGGCCAGCGCCGGTCGATTCCACCACGCACAGAGCCAGGTTCACCGGTTCCTGAATCAACTCGGCGGTTACACCAAATCGGTACACAGCTACTCGCTCGGAGCGACGGGCGTCATCATGCCCCGTGTGGTCGGGACCCACAGTCAATTGTTCGAACGCTCCACGTCGTGGGACGTCATCGCGCAACATTCCGATCTGTTGGTGTGCTTCGGTGGGGTGCCGATCAAGAACACTGGCGTCAATGCCGGTGGTACCAGTGAGCATCCGACTCGCGGCGCGATCGACGCATTCCGTCGTCGCGGCGGAAAGATCGTCTCGATCAGCCCGTTGCGTGACGATCTCGACGGTGAATGTGACTGGATCGCACCGATTCCCGGGACCGACGTGGCGATCATGTTGGCGCTGGCGTATGTCCTCGCTTCGGAGGGTTTGCATGACATCGCATTCTTGAACCGGTACTGCGTCGGCTACGAGCGATTCGAGGAGTACCTGCTCGGACGCAGTGACGGTATCGCGAAGGATCCTCACTGGGCCCAGGAGATTTCAGGAATCCCCGCCGAGACTCTGGTCGATCTGGCCCGCCGCATGGCCGCCGGTCGCACGCTGGTCTCTGTCACCTGGTCACTTCAACGCATCAAACACGGTGAGCAAGCCCCGTGGATGGGGGTGACCCTCGCCGCGATGCTGGGTCAGATAGGGCTTCCCGGAGGGGGATTCGGACACGGCTACGGTTCGATGAACGAGCCGGGAATGACGTCGATCCCGTACCCGCTGCCCACCTTCCCGCAAGGACGGAATCCGGTCACGGACTTCATTCCGGTCGCTGCGGTATCGGATCTTCTGCTCTCGCCCGGCGAAGACTTCGACTACGACGGCAGACGCCTCACCTATCCCGACATTCGCCTGGTCTACTGGGCAGGCGGCAATCCGTTCCACCATCATCAGGACATCCCGAGGCTGCGACGGGCATTGGCACGTCCGGACACGATTGTCGTTCATGATCCGTACTGGACGCCGATGGCCAGACACGCCGACATCGTGGTGCCATCGACCACGTCATTCGAACGCTCCGATCTCAGTTGTACGCGCAACGACGCGTTGCTGGTCGCGATGCACCAGGTCACCGAACCGTTTGCAGGTGCGCGCGACGACTACGAGACCTTCGCGGCACTTGCCGACGCGCTGGGATTCGGTGACACGTTTACCGAGGGACGATCGTCGCAGCAATGGATCGAGCACCTCTACGGTCAGTGGCAGCCGAGCGTCGACGCGGACGGTGGCAACACCCCGTCGTTCGAGGACTTCTGGGCCGATGGTCACTACCGGATGCGCACGCGCGGCGACGAGGTTCTGTTCGGCGACTTCCGCGAGAATCCCGAGAAGTATCCGCTTGGCACACCCAGCGGAAAGATCGAGATATTCTCCGAAACCATCGAATCTTTCGGCTACGACGACTGCGTCGGCCATCCCCGATGGTACGAGCCTGATGAATGGCTGAAAGGTCCACGTGCGGAGGCGTTTCCGCTGCACCTCATCGCCAACCAGCCCAAGACGCGGCTGCACAGCCAACTCGATCACGGTGCCGTGAGCCAGGCGTCGAAAATTCACGGGCGAGAACCGATTCGGATGCATCCCGATGCAGCGGCAGAGCGAGGCATTGTCGGCGCGGACGTGGTGCGGGTGTTCAATGATCGCGGCGCGTGCCTGGCAGGTGTTGTCGTCGATGCAGACCTTCACCCGGGCGTTGTCCAACTTGCGACGGGAGCCTGGTACGACCCACTCGATCCGGCCGACCCGGACTCGCTGTGTGTCCACGGAAATCCCAATGTTCTGACCCCGGACGTCGGCACGTCGCTGCTGTCACACGGATGCACCGGACAACACGTCCTGGTGCAGATCGAGAAGTTCGAGGGGGAACTTCCCCCTGTTCGCGCATTTGATCCGCCGGTGCTGAATCCACGCTGACGGAACCGATCGAGGCCAGGCCGCGTCGAACTTGGTGAGCACCTGATATCCGGGTGAGCACGTCGAGCGAGGTGGGGGCCATCGTGAGTACAGCGCAGTGGAATTCGGCACGGGGGAGATCGGAAGTCCTTCGCGGGCAGATTGATTCAATGATGGAGGACCTGCACGAGCGGACGCGGTTACTTGCGCTCGCGCAGGAGAAGATCGCGTTGTCGACTGCGCGTGCTCTGTCGGCTGACGGGTTGGTGGAGGTTGTCGTCAATGCCTCCGGAGCCGTTGTCGGCGTGAAATTCTCATCGGACGCGTGTGCGAAATCAACGCCGAAAAAGCTTGGTGCGTCGGTGCTGGCGGCGTCGACGGCAGCGTCGGCAGACATGCGTCGGCAAAACGCCGAGATATTGAAGCCGTTCACAACTGCGACGCAGTTGGATCTTCCGGATCTGATAACCGGAGCGCCCAGCGTGCGCGGTCTGTCCGCAGTGCCTCAGATAGCCGAGCACATGGAACAGGATTGGGATCAGACCGTTCTCAGGAGCGCGGGCAATGTCTGAACTGTGGATCGATGTTCAGATTGTGCGTGCATTGGCACCGCGATTCGTGGGACTCGCGGAAGACATCGAGAGGTCGAAAGCGGATCTCGAACGAGAAATGACTGCCGAAGGTTCGAGCTGGGGAAATGACGAGGTCGGCAACACTTTTGCCGCCGCCTACCTTCCGGGCTCGGAGTCGGTGATTGCCGGTATCTCGATGATGGCCGGCGTCATGCGGAATCTCACGGATGCGCTGTACCGGACATCGGACAACTTCGAGGGCGTCGACGCGGAACTTGCCGACAACTTTGCAGGTGGTCTCTGATGGGAATCGAGATACCGGGATACCTGCAGGCCGTTGCCAGTGTGGCAGTGGGTAGCGACTGGCCTGAGGGGGACGAGACTTCCTTGTGGCGATTGGGTGACGCGTGGACCGAGATTGCAGACCATCTGACCAGTGCATCCATGGGTGGTGATGTCACACTGAGAGGAGTACTGACAGCAATCACCGGTGAGACGCACGATTCACTCGATGCATTCTGGCAGGATTCCGGTGGCGTCGCTGATGTCTTTGATCGATTGATTGCTGCCGCAACGGAATTAGCGGAATCCTGCAACGCTACGGCGACGGAGATCGAGTACACCAAACTTGCGATCATCGCGGCGTTGATCGCGCTGGCGCTCGAGTTGGCGGCCATGGCAGCGGCAGCGATTCCCACTCTCGGGCTGAGTGCGGTAGGAGCAGGCGCAGCGGAGGTCGCTACCGCGGTTACTGTCCGAATGCTGTTGCGGCAATTACTGACCGGGGTGCTCGAAGCCGCTGCGGTGGAAGCAGCGTCGGCCGTCTTCTCCGGCCTGGCCATTCAGCTGGGCCAGATAACAATGGACCATCGCGAGTCCGTGGATGTCGGCAAGGTCGTGACCGAGGGGCGCGAGGGGTTTGTCACGGGCGCGGTGGATGAGTTGTCCACATCCGGCGGCGCACTGAACTGGAATTTCTGACGCCGTAACCGGGCCTGAGTGCACACAACGTTCACTCGCGTGCGGCCACGAGCCCGCTTTCCGCGGTGGATTTCACTCCGATGAGTGGAAGCAACGCGACGGCGGCAATCAGTGCGAGTGAGCCGCTGACCACGAGAAATCGCCAATCGGCGAGCCACGCTCCGAGCAGTGGTGAGCCGGCTCGGGCCAGCGCTGTCGGAATGGTGATCGCGGCAAGGACACTCGCGAAGTGGGTAACGCCGAAGTTGTCGGCCAATATCGACGGCCGCGCGATGACGCCGACGCCTTGGCCGAGACCCACAGCAGCGACGCACAGCAACGTCAGGGGTATCGACAAGCCCGCGAGTGGTAGCAACAGTAGGCCGAACCCCTGTATGGCGAAGGCGCACGACGTGACCGGTGTGATGGCCAGTCGGGTGCCCGCCACTGTGAGTATCAGCCGCGAGAGAATCTGCAGGACACCGACAGCGATGGGCACTGATGTTGCGACCGCAACAGAGTGACCTTGGTCGAGCAAGTATGCGATCACGAGTAGGAGGAAGGCCGACGCCGATCCTGCCTGAGCGACGAAAGCGATCAGCAGCAACCAGAACCGGCGCTGCCGCAGTGCTGCACCGAACGGCGTTCCTGACCTTGCCCGGACTCGGTTGCGATGAGCGGCGCGCGACGGTACGGCCCACAGATGACCCGGAACCGCGGTAGTGACGAGTATCGCCGACAGGATGATCAAGGTTGTGCGCCAGCCGAATTCGCTGTTCATCCAACCGAGGAGTGGATACACCAGATATGTCGACAGTCCGGCGATCATCGTGACGGTGAGAATCGCCTGATTTCGTTGATGCGCTTCGGTCGCCACCACGATCACCGCGAAGGTCGACTCGTACGTCGACATTGCCAGTGCCAGCCCGATCAAGGCAAACGCAACATACAGCGACATCAGGTTGGTTACCTGTGACCACATCAGTACCGAGCCTGCTCCGATCACCGAGCCGGTGGCCATGAGCGCGCGTCCGCCCCGCCGGTCGAGGATGCGACCGACGGGCAAAGCGGCCAGTCCGCCCACCAGCGTCGATACTGTGGCGGCACCTGCCACGGCGGTGCGTGAGACATCGAGATCGGTGGCGATGGGAATGAGGATCACCGGCAGGATCTGGTTCATCGCGATGAAACTGATGGTGTTCGTGAGCGCGAAGACCATCACCAGATGGCGTCGATACTTAGGGCTGAGAGAAGTTGGAGTGTCGGTCTCGGCGGTCATCCGCGAAGTAGCGGAAGCAACTGGCTGCCTTGGCGTTCGATCTCGGGCAAGTACGGGGTGTCGGACAGAACGAAGTGACTGATCCCGAGATCTTCGTATTTACGTAGCGATTTTGCAACGTCTTCGGCGGAACCGACCAGCCACGTGGTTGCCGCGCCACCACCGCCCACTTTGCCGGGCGTGGTGTAGAGGTTGTCATCGAGTACCTCACCGCGCGAGGCCAGATCGAGCAGGCGTTGTTGGCCAACTGCGCTTCGACGGTGTGGATTCTGCGCCAGCGATTCGGGTGCACCTTGTTCGCGCTGGCGGGCTGCCATCTGTGCGACTTTTTCTTCGGCTTCTTTCCACGCCTGCTCTGTTGTGTCTCGGACAAAGGTGGTGATCCGCAAACCGTATTCCAGTGGGGCGTGTTGCCGATCGATCTGTCGACTCAGTGCCTCGAGTCTGTCGATGCGTTCGGCGACACCGTCAAGTGTTTCGCCCCAGAACAATTGGACATCGGCCTCCGCGGCTGCGACTTTCTCGGCGGCTTCCGAGGCGCCGCCGAAGTAGAGCTTCGGGTGTGGACGGCCGGGCCGAGTCTCGATGCGCGGCCCAATGGTCGAGTTCTCCACGTGGAAATGCTCGCCGCGGTAGGTCACGTTCTCTTCGGTCCACAGTTTGCGAACGAGTTGGAGGAACTCCTGGGTCCGAGCGTAGCGATTCGCTTGATCACCATCGGTATCTCCGTAGGCAGCGAGATCGTCCTTGCCGGATACGATGTTGACGCGGACGCGACCGCCGGTGAGGTGATCGAGTGCCGCCGCAGACGCCGCAAAGTTAGCCGGCCGCCAGTATCCGGGGCGGATCGCGATGAGTGGCTCGAATGTGGTTGTCCGCGCGGCCAGTGCAGTAGCCACCGTGAAGGTGTCCGGACGCCCCCAGCCTGCGCCGATCAGGGCACCGGTCCAACCGTTCTGCTCCAGCGCGAGTGCCTGGCGAGTGAGGGTTTCGAGGCTGTTGTGACCGGCCTGCGTGTTGTCGCCGCGGTGGCCGGGCTCAACCTGATTGGGGATGTACCAGAGGAATTCGGTGCTCATTGCTTCTTCCTGATCTGTGCGAGATGGGACAACTGCGCGTCACGTACTTCGGCTGTTTGTCCTTGCACCAGGACGAAGAGGGCTGTGCGTGCGTACAACTGCGCGGTGTTGTCGCGAACGATGCCCCGTCCCGCTCGGGCTATGACAAGGGCGTGAGTGAGGGTGACGAGTGCTTCGCCCATGGCAACTTTTGCCGCAAGACGCTCATCGATTCGGTGCCTTTCGTTCCCCGTGCTCTTGGCTGCGTCGGAGAGTGCGTATGCGTCGGTCCGAAGCTGCGCGATCCGGGGGCGCCACAGGTCGGCGAGCTCACGGGAAGTGGGATGAGCCTGCTCGAGTTCGCCGAGGACTCTGTCGGCAAGCCCGAAATGATGTGGCCTGGCATCGCTCGCTGTGCTGAAATCGGTTGTGCGGTACTTGGATAGAGGAACCCTGCTGATGACATGCGCTTCCGGTACGAACACTTCGGACAATGTCACTCGTTCCGTTCGACTACCGGCCACGGCACTCAACTCCAGATCGGAGGACTGAACACGCTCGTTGATCGGTACCAGTGCGGTCACAACGGTGCGGGTCGAGCTTTCGACAGCAGCCACCATCAAGACGGTGTTCAGGCCCCAACCGCTGACCCACGAGATAGTGCCGGAGAACGTCCAGCCGGCAGATTCACGCGTCGCCGCGATGAAGTGGTCGGGGTATCGCCGGACGTCGCTGATCGCCGCTCCGGTCAGTAGGCGTCCGCGCAGAATCTGGTGGGCGATCGGGGGTAACTCGGTGCCTGCCGCGTGTGCATCGGCCAGTCGCCCGACCACTGGTGCATGCTGCGCCCATACGAGCCACGTGTTCAGGCAGGCACCGGCCAGGACTTCGTGGAGGAGTCGATCACTATGTCGGTCGACATGTGCCCCGTCGAACTCGGCCGGCGCCAGATGGTTCAACAGGTGGAGGTCGGAGAACTCGACAATGCGTTCAGGGGTTACTCCGTGCCGATCTGTTTCGAGCGCGGTCGGTAGCAGTACGGCGTCGGCATACTGCTTGGCACTGGCCACCAACGGATGCGTGTTGACAGCCGTAACTGCCTGAGCTCTCACGTGTGTGGCGAGTTCGGAGACAGTCATACAGGCACGATTCCTCTCGAGGTGTACTGGATTTCGGCAGCGGCGAAGAGGGGATTTGGATCGTCGCGAGAAAAAACTCGCTGTTGCGATCGCATGTGTCCCTACAGAGAAATCTACTGCGGTGGAGCAATTTTCACCAGATTGTGATCATCGTGAATGCAAGAGGTGACGTTTGCTCCGGGATCGGGTTGACTTCCATTCAGTGTCTACCGGACCTCGACGGGCTGCGTTCTCGTTTCAGTCGCGACGGTGATCGTCCGTCTCTCCCTTCGGAGCCCTTCAAGAAAGGCAAATTCCTTTGTTCACCAATAGTTTTCAACGTGCCGTCAAGTCTGCGGCGGCCGTGACAGTACTGGCCGTAGCACTTGCCGCCTGTGGTGGCGCGTCGGCGTCGGACGGCACCGCCGGAACACCGGTGGACGGCGGGACGCTGACCTTCTACGACCCTGTCGATTACGCGGCGTGGAAACCTACGAACTCGCTGTGGTCCAACAGCCAGGTTTCCAACAATCTTGCTGAGCGGCTGATCTGGCAGGACTCTGAAACGGGTGAATACAGGCCATGGTTGGCAGAGTCGTACCAGGTCAGCGATGACCATCTGTCGTACACATTCACGCTGAAGTCCGGCGTTACATTCAGCGACGGCACTGCGCTGAATGCCGGAGTGGTCAAGGCGAACTTCGATCAGCACGGCATCGGCGACCCGCAGAAGGGCATCACCGTGGATCCGTTCTGGACCGATTACGCCGGCACCGATGTGGTCGACGATCGGACGGTTGTCGTCAAGCTGGCGAAGCCCAATGTCGGCTTCATTCAGATCCTGTCGAACTACCGTGCCAGCTCGATCCTCGGGCAGTCGCTGCTGGATCGAGATCTCAACGGTCAGAGTGATATTCGTAACTGGGTGGGAACAGGCCCCTTTGTGGTCGAGTCGGTGAACGGAACCAGCGGCGTCACTCTCGCGCGACGTGACGATTACAACTGGGCGCCCGAAGGTTCGGGTCATTCCGGCCGAGCCTACTTGGAGAAGATCGTCTTCAAGACAGTTCCGGAAGCCGGAACGCGGGTCGGCGCATTGCAGTCGGGTGAGGCACAGATCGCACGCAACATCGCGCCGTACGACGAGGAAACTGTGGCAGCGGGCGGCGGAGTCCTGCTACCGATTTCGGTGCAGGGTGAGACCAACGACCTGACCCTTCAGTTGAAGGATCCGGAAGCGCCAACTCAGGACAAGCGGGTCCGTCTCGCGTTGCAGGCGGCCACCGATCGCACGGAGATCAACCAGACTGTGCTGTCCCCGAACTACCCGGTTCCGTCGAGTGCACTGGTTCAGGGAACGCCGCTTCGTGGTGATTCGAGCAGCTATCTCACCTACGACCTCGACAAGGCCAAGTCCCTGCTCGACGAAGCGGGTTGGAAGCCGGGAGCAGACGGGGTCCGGGAGAAGGACGGCAATCGATTGGCCTTCCACTTGCGGGTGGCACCCTACTATCAGGTCTCGCAGTCGGTTCTGGAAGTTGTTCAGTCGCAGTGGCGAAAGGCCGGCGTCGACGTCACGCTGACGCGCCCGTCGTTGACGGAATACGAGTCCCAGTTGGCTTCCGCGCCGGACTGGTACTTCACGCAAGGTCAGACCTCCACCGCGGAACCCAGTGTCCTGCGCACGTCGTATGGCAGTGACCGCCAGAACGGGACCAAGAACTTCCAGAAGGACGAAAAGTTCGATCAACTCTTGGCGGCGCAGTCGTCTGCATTCGATCCGAATGAGCGCAAGACCGCGATCCAGGCGATCGAAGATCACATCTTCGGCGAGGGCTACTCGATACCGCTCTACGACGAGACCCAGGTCTTCGGCCTCGCTTCCAGCGTCCACGGTTTTGCCACTGAATCCACCGGCCGGTCGTGGTTCTACGACACATGGGTTTCGCAGTGAGAGGCAACGGAGGAATGCGCAATTACACCCTGAAGCGAATCGGGCAGTCGATCTTGGTGATGTGGGCCGCCTACACCCTGTCCTTCTTTCTCCTCAGCGCATTACCTGGGGACGCGGTGAACAACCGCATCCAGAACCCGGAGGCCCAACTGTCCCCGGAGTCCGCGCGGGCGCTGGTCGAGTACTACGGACTTGATCGGCCGTTGCTGGAGCAGTATGTCAGTGGTCTGGGTGGAATCCTGCGGGGAGACTTGGGGTATTCGCTCACCAATGGCACACCGGTGACCGGCCTCATCGGTGATGTCCTACCGAGCACGCTCCAACTTACCGGTCTGGCATTGGTTTTCGGCCTCGTCCTGGCAGCTGTCATCGCCGTGGTCGCGAACTATGCTCCGTGGGCGTCGGTGCGAAGTGTGGTTGGTTCGGTACCGGCGTTGTTCGGTTCGGTACCCACTTTTGTGGTGGGAATCCTTGTACTGCAATTCTTGTCGTTCAAGTTGCATGTGATTCCGTCGTCCGACGACGGTTCGTTCCTGGCATTGTTGGCTCCGGCCGCGACATTGGCTATTCTCATCGCTGCACCGCTGGCACAAGTGTTCAGCACCTCGATAACCACAACTCGCGACTTGCCATTTGTTCACGTACTGCATGCGAAGGGCGCTGGGGAGGGGTATGCCTTCCGCCGGGGCGTACTGCGAAACTCTGCATTGCCGGTACTGACGCTTCTCGGACTTGCCTGCGGCGAACTGATCGCCGGATCTGTGGTGACCGAGGCAGTCTATGCTCGACCAGGACTCGGCCAGCTGACCGTGAACGCGGTCGGTACCCAGGATCTCCCGGTTCTCCAGGGAGTGGTGTTGGTTGCGGCTTTGGCATACGTGGCGGTCAACCTCGCTGTCGACCTGGCGTACCCGTACATCGACCCGCGGGTTCTTGTCGACGGTCGAAACTCACGCGTCACCGCTCGTAGAGCCCGAACGAAGCTGGTACTTCCCGGATTCGGCGTCAAAGCAACTGGCGTCGCTTCTGTACCCGTTTCGGTTCAGCGCCGGCTGCCGGCGGAGGTGTCGATGCCATGACCGTCATCATCGAGGACACAACGGCGCAGAACGCGCCGCCGACGAGCGGTGCAGAGCCAGAAGCGGCTGCATCGAGCGTTCGAGAAACGGTGCGATGGGCTGCCCGGAGCTGGGGTTTGGTGCTGTCGACCGCCATTTTTGTACTTGCGGTGCTGTGGGCGCTCCTGCCAGGGGCGTTCACCAGCTTTGATCCGATTGCCGTCGACAACGGCCGTAAGTTGTTACCTCCGTCCGGCGAACACTGGTTTGGTACCGACCTTCTCGGTCGCGACATGTACGCACGTGTCGTCTACGGCGCACGGGCGTCGCTACTGGGCGCCAGCATGGCGGTCGCCGTCGCGGTGATCGTCGGTTCGGTGCTCGGCGCAGTTGCCGGTTGGTTCGGTGGGTTCGTCGACACCGTGGTGATGCGACTCATCGACGTTGTGCTGTCCGTCCCCGGGTTCTTGCTCGCTATCACGATCGTGGTGGTGTACACGGCAAAAGTGGGGCAGGCGGGCCTGATTCCCGCCGCGATTGCAGTGGGTCTGACCTCGGCGGCGACGTTCGCGCGATTGATCCGGTCCGAGGTACTCACGGTGCGGGCAAGTAACTATGTCGAGGCGGCGATCACCAGCGGGGCAACAACCTTCACGGTTCTGCGGCGCCACGTGGTTCCGAATTCGCTGGCTCCGACCGTATCGCTGATTGCCGTTCAGCTCGGCATCGCCATCATCTGGATTGCCTCACTGAGTTTCCTCGGACTCGGTGCTCAGCCGCCGAATCCTGAATGGGGACTGCTTGTTTCGGATGGGCGGCAGTTCATTGCCACGCGAGGATGGCTCACACTCTATCCCGCACTCACCATCATCGCGGTGGTTCTGGCGACCAACAACATCGCTCGTCACCTCACGACAAGGAGTTCGCGATGAGCCTGGATCCAGTCTTGTCCGTCAAGGGCCTCACCGTTGGCTACCGGACGAATCGCACGCTTGCCCCAGTGGTGCACGATGTCAGCTTCGACGTCGGCCCCGGCCAGGTTCTGGCGCTGGTGGGGGAGTCGGGGTCGGGTAAGACCACCACCGGCCACGCGATCCTCGGCTTACTCCCCACGAACGGTGAAGTGATCTCGGGTTCGATCGTCTTCCGCGGTCAAGAGTTGACCGCGTTGAACCCCAAGGGGTGGCGCGAGATCCGTGGCCGGTCGGTGAGTCTGATTCCGCAGGACCCGACGGTGTCCCTCGATCCGGTCCGCCGGGTGGGGCATCAAGTCGAAGACGTAGTGCGTCTTCACACCGACCTCGACGCGGATGCGCGGCGTGAGCGTGTTCACGAACTGTTCGCGCTCGTCGGTTTCGACGATGTCGAACGCCGATACGGGCAGTATCCGCACGAGTTGTCGGGGGGAATGCGGCAACGAGTGCTGGTTGCAGCCGCAGTGGCCGCGGAACCTGATCTGATCATCGCCGACGAACCCACGTCGGGACTCGATGCGACCGTGCAGAAACAAGTCCTCGATCTCATCGACAGCCTGCGGGCTCGATCGTCGACGAGCATGGTTCTGGTTACCCATGATCTTGGTGTTGCCGCAGACCGCTCCGATCTCATCGGAGTCATGCGCAACGGGCATCTGGTGGAAGTCGGACCGACAGCGGAGGTTCTCGCGAATCCACGGCATGCCTATACCCGGCATTTGTTGAACAGCGTGCCATCGCGGTTGTCGGTGCGCGAGAATCGAGGCTCTGTGCTCGCGGCACGGAAGACGGTTATCGAGGTCGCGGACCTGCACAAGGATTACGGCGAAGTCCCTGCCGTGGAAGGTATTTCGTTCCACGTTCGGCAGGGTGAGACATTTTCGATCGTCGGCGAATCCGGTAGCGGAAAGTCGACCACTGCCCGAATTCTCGCGGGATTGACCACTGCGACGTCAGGGCGCGCGTCCGTGCTTGGTTCGGACATCACTGCACTGAGCCGCTCGGAGTTTCGGCCACTGCGCCGTGACCTGCAAATCGTGTATCAAAACCCGTACTCGTCGTTCGATCCCCGGTTTACGGTCTTCGACGTAGTCGAAGAACCGCTGCGGTCCTTCCAGAAGGCGCGCTGGGGACGACGCCGGGGAAACGTCGACCGCGTGGCGGCTGCGTTGGAAGCCGCGGCACTACCAGCTGACTTTGCGCGCCGTCATCCACGTGAACTGTCCGGTGGCCAACGCCAACGTGTGGCAATCGCCCGTGCGCTGGTGGTCGAACCGAAAGTTGTCGTGCTCGACGAGCCGATCTCGGCGCTGGACGTGTCGGTGGCCGCACAGATTCTCGAACTCCTACAGCGCCTTCAACAAGAGCGCGGGCTCACTTACGTTTTCATCTCGCACGACTTATCTGTTGTTTCCGCAATCTCAGATCGAGTTGCGGTGATGCAGCGCGGACGCATTGTCGAACAAGGATCCGTGGAACAGGTCTTTTCGAATCCCACGGACGACTACACCGTCCGGTTGCTCGAGGCGATCGCCGGACGCGAACTCACCACTACCCGAGGAACCCCATGACTACTCGACCCGACACCCTCGATGCCGCTCTGATCCGGTTCAGGTCCATCTTCGGTGAACTGGCAAAAGGTGCCGGAGAACGTGATCTGTCCGGCGAACACCCGTATGAACTGGTACAGGAGCTTGCCGGCGCCGGATTCGGCAAGCTGCGAGTCCCCCGCGAGTACGGCGGATTCGACGTCGATTTGCCGACCTTGTTCGCCCTGCTCGCGGAGGCCGGGCAAGCCGACGCCAACGTGCCGCAGATCTGGCGTGGGCACTTCACCACCACCGAGATCCTGCGGCTGGAAACCGATTCCGAGGTGAGGGGGTATTGGTTGACTACGGTCGCCGGTGGTGCGGTGTTCGGCAATGCGCAGTCGGAGCCGGCCGACCGTGTTGCCGGCCTTGATTCGGGCGGCGGATGGGGCACGATCACCACACGGGTCAGGCGCAGTGACGCGGGCGAGCGGGTTGTCTCCGGTACCAAGTTCTATTCGACAGGCTCCCGCTTCGCGGATTACATTCGGGCGGCGGTCGTGGACGGCGACGGGCACCGGGAGTTCGTGGTGCTCCCCGCCCGGCACCAGGGCGTTGAGCATGTCGACGACTGGGACGGTGTCGGACAACGCCAGACCGGTAGTGGTACAACAATTTTCACTGATGTCCCAGTGGAGTCCAACGGCGAGATCGGCCGCTATACCGAATCTTTGCGAGGGCTGGACTCGTTCGTTCAGATCGTGCATCTGGCGAACCTGGTCGGGATTGCGCGCAGTGTCCTGGCTGAGACCATCGATATCGTCCGTAACCGAACCCGCACCAGTCGGCATGCCCTGACGCAGGATGCAGTCGCCGATCCGGACGTGCTCAGTGTTGTCGGAACCCTCTACTCCCGCACGCTGACGGCGGAAACTCTGCTCGGTCACGCCGCGCGTCGGTTGGACGAGGCACATGCCACCGGTGACGAGGCGGTGTATTCCGACGCCTATATCCAGGCCTCTACTGCGCAGGTAGCAGTCATCGACGCCGTTCTGGCCGCCGCCAGTGATGCGTTCAATGCGGGTGGTTCGTCGACAGCTCGTAGGCGAGCGCACCTGGATCGACATTGGCGCAATGCGCGCACGCTCGCGTCACACAATCCGGTCATCTACAAGCCGCGGGTGATCGGCGACTACTACGTCAACGGAAATGCGCCGGTATCAGGCTATTACGCCGATCGGCTGTCGGCAGTCAACGCTGCCGACCAGAGCGAAAGGGTTCAGCTGTGAGCGGGCAACTGCATCTGAACGTCAACATCCTCAATGCCGGTGTCTTCGGAGGCTCCTGGCGGTTCCCCGATACCGACGCGCTGGCGAGCTACACGATCGAGCACTACACAGCAATCGCCAAAAAGGCCGAGGCGGCCAAGCTCGACGCGGTTTTCCTCGCCGACGGTCCACTACTGGACCCGAGTATCAGGCACCGATCCGGCAACAACCTGGAGCCCACAACAGTATTGGCGCGGGTGGCCGCACAGACCGAGAAGGTCGGACTGATCGGGACGCTGTCGAGTTCGTACAACGATCCGGAGGAAATCGCCAGGCGACTCGGAGACCTCGATTACGTCAGCGGCGGGCGATTCGGTTGGAACGTAGTGACAACGGCGGGGCCGGTCGCAGCGCGCAACTTCGGCCATACCGGCGAGCCGGAGCACGGTCTCCGCTATCGCCGAGCCGCGAGTGTGGTCGACCAGGTGGTCACCAAGTGGGGAGCGCGAACTGAACTCGTATCACCGCAAGGACGGCCTGTCATAGTGCAGGCAGGAGGCTCCAGTGACGGAAAGCGGTTGGCCTCGCAGATCGGTGAAGTGATCTTCTCCGCGGAACAGGACCTGGACAAGGCGCGAGCATTTCGCACCGAGATCCGCGAAGGTGCAAGGAAGTTCGGTCGTTCGCCGGACGAGGTGGTCGTTCTTCCCGGGCTGTCGACAGTGTTGGGCAGCACGGAGGCGGAGGCTAGAGCGCGGCGCGAACTCCTCGACGAGTTGCTGCCCGATGCGTACGCCCGCGATCGGCTTGCCGGACAACTCGGATTCTCCCTGGACGGACTCGACGACAATGCGCCGATTCCTCCTGAGCTATTGAGAAATCCAGATCACGCCGGCGGATCTCAGACGTTCTACCGGGTTGTCCTCGGCATCATCGAGCGCGAGAATCCGACCCTGCGTCAACTGTTGAAGAAGCTGTCCGGAGGTGGCGGTCACCGCATAGTCGTCGGCACTCCGGAACAGATCGCCGACGACATCGAGCGGTGGTTCCGCGATGGCGCGGCCGACGGATTCAACGTGATGCCGGATGTATTGCCTTCGGGGTTCGACGATTTTGCCGACCATCTCGTGCCGGAGTTGCGCCGGCGAGGCCTGTTCCGCACCGATTACGAGGGGACCACTCTGCGTGATCACCTCGGGCTCGGTGTGCCTGGCGTCCCATACACCACCACAGACGAGTACCCGCTCGTGAGCGCGGAATGAGGAGAAACAGATGACCGTGTTCGTGGAGTTGGCGGTGGGTGAGTCGGCGGGACAAGTATCAGTCTCCGCCGCAGATGCAATCGCACGAGTTGCCCAGAGCGTGAACGCAAGTGGCATCAGACTTGTCGACGAGGTCGACAGCCTGCGCACGATCGATCCTTCGATTGTCGGCAGCTACCTCGCTGGTCGGTACGGACACCTCGGGTACCTGATCGATGCGCGGACAACGCACAATGCGCCGTACAACCTGGCTCGGCGAGTGCTGTCGCTGGATCGTGCGACAGACGGCCGCGTGGGTGTTGTCCTCGCGCCGGGGGAGGGCGACGAGGTCAGCGATGCGACAACCCCAGACCCCCAGGCATCGGATACATCCGAACGGTGGGTCGAGTATGCGGACATCGTCTCGCGGCTGTGGGAGTCGTTCCCGCGCGCGGCACTGCTCGGAGACCAGGAACGTGCCACCTTTGTCGACGACACGTTGATCGCACCGATCAATCACGAAGGTCGGTTCTATCGCGTGGCCGGACCGTTGGACGGACCGGCTTCGGTGCAAGGTCGCCCCGTGGTCGTGGCTGCCGATCCCGACGCTCTGGGATGGTCGCGGATCGCAGCGGTTGCGGACGTCGTCATCGTGGAGCGCAACAACATCGACGGGGCCGACGCTGCCCTGTCGGGCGCACTTCATTCCGTTGGACGCCGGCGATCCGATGTTGCGCTGCTGGCCCGGTTGACCGGTGCCGTCAGTGCGGTAGAACTCAAGCAGTGGGCGCCTGACAACGGTGTCGACGGATTTGTCCTCGCGACAAGTGGACGTGACGAAGCTGCGATTGTGGACCTTGTCAGGGACGTGGTGCCTCAACTTGCGGGACCGATAGGGCGCACGCTGCGTTCGACACTCGCACTGCGTGAGAGCGCAGAGGTGTTTGCATGACCGCCGTACATGTGTCTCCGGCACCCGTACCGGAGCACGGCGTGGAGCGTCGGGAGGAATACTTGACTGTCGCCGGGATCCGAGCAGCTGCCGCTCCGGTGTTGACCCGCCTCGGTGCCACTGCTCGGGCTCGCGAAGAGACACGGGACTATGCGTTCGATGATGTCCGTGAACTTGCCGATCTCGGAATTGCCCTTACCGGCATCGCCACTGCCGAAGGTGGCGGCGGAGGAACCGTCAGAGATGTCGTGGAGCTGGTCATCGACATTTCCCGTGCGGATTCCAATGTCGCGCAGGCGCTTCGGCCGACATTTTTGGCTGCGAACCAGGTCGCCAGTCGTGAGGACGTTCCGCTTCGGGAGATCAATCTGGAGCGTTTGCGTCAACGCGCGTTGTTCGTGGGTACCGGCAACGAGCGCAACGGCGGGGCGAGTGGAAGCGTATCCACCACAGCCCGGCGCCACGGTGATGGTTATGTCGTCAACGGACGAAAGTTCTATTCGACGGGCGCGTTGTACGCGACGTACTTCTCGTCGCAAGCAGTCACCGAGGACGGCACCATCATCCGATTCACGGTGCCCGTTGATCGCGCGGGCGTAGACCGACGTGACGACTTCGACGCTATCGGCCAGCGGCTGACGCAGAGCGGTTCCACCTGGTTCAACGATGTGTGGGTCTCGGATGACGAGGTTGTCGTCGCGGAGGACTCGCGTCCGGACAATCCGTGGCAGGGCTCCTTCGCGCAGCTCTATCTCGCGGCGGTACAGGCGGGCATTGCGGCGCGCGCGCTCGATGATGCGGTGTGGTTCGTGCGGGAGCAGGCTCGTCCCATCAAGCACAGCTCGGCGACACAGAGCGTCGATGATCCGTACGTGCGGGCGACCGTCGGAGAACTCGGTGCGCGGGTACGGGCAGCACGCGCGGTGGTGTTGTCGGCTGCCGAAGAGCTCCAGAACTTGCGGGGATTGGCGGGCGAGGATGCGCGGCGGGCCGGCGCGAATGCCGCCGTTGTCGTCGCCGAATCAGGCGTCATCGCGATCGAGTCTGCGCTTCGCGCTTCGGAATTGCTCTTCGATGTCGGTGGCGGTTCGATTACGAACCGCGAGTGGGGTTTCGACCGTCACTGGCGTAATGCCCGTACGGCTGCGAACCACAATCCGCGTCAGTGGAAAGCGGCAGTCGCCGGCGCCTATCACCTCACCGGGGAAGAGCCCCCTCTCACGGGGTTGTTCTGAACAGATTTGTGCACAGCACCATTCATGTGAAAGGAAATCAATGACCATCGAGGTTGACCGCGTACTCGGCCGAACCGGTGTCCGGATCACTCCACTGACGCTCGGGACGATGAACTTCGGCCGCTGGCAAGAGGAAGGGGAGAGCCTTCGGATCATTTCGTCCGCTCTGGATCTCGGTGTCTCGGCTATCGACACCGCGGACGTGTACGCCCAGGGTGTTTCCGAAGAGATTGTCGGGAAAGCGCTCACAGGTCGCCGCGACGACGTGTTCCTCGCGACGAAGTTCCACGGCCAGATCGGGACCGACCCTCTTCACGCGGGCAATTCACGCCGCTGGATCACGCGGGCGGTCGAGGACAGCTTGCGCAGGCTGCGTACCGATTACATCGATCTCTATCAGGTACATCGCCCAGATCCGGATACGAGCCTGCTCGAGACGTTGCAGTCACTCAACGACCTGATCCGTCAGGGCAAGATCCGGTACTACGGAACCTCCGCGTTTCCGGCACATCAACAGGTCGAAGCCCATTGGCTTGCCGAGAAGTACGGTCTCGTCGCCCCTCACACCGAGCAGCTCCCTTACTCGCTGCTGGTGCGTGGCGTCGAGCGTGAGGTGTTCCCAGTGGTGAGGAAGTACGGCGTTGGCGTCCTCTCCTACGGCCCGCTTGCCGCCGGGTGGTTGTCCGGCAAGTATCGGTTGGGCGCGCAGCAACCGGAATCGGCTCGTGCCGAACTGATCCCGGGTCGCTTCGACGTGAGTGCCGAGCGCAACCAACGCAAACTGGTGGCAGCTGATGCACTTGCCCAGCTTGCGGAGGACAACGGACTCACACTTGTCGATCTGTCGATCGGATTTGCCCTCAATCATCCGGCGATCAGCAGTGTCATCATCGGCCCCCGAACGCAAGAACATCTCGAAGCGTATGTGAAGGCCGCGGCGGTGCAGCTGAGCGATCAGATCCTGGATCGCATCGATGAGATCGTCGACCCGGGTACACAATTCTCCGAGCGAGACACCGGGCGAGACACTCCGTCGTTGACACCGGCCGAGCTTCGCCGCGACCACCGCTGACCTACTGAAAACTACTGAAAACTACCGAAAGACATTCACACTCATGAGCTATGGCACTTTCGAAACCATCTACACTGCTGATGCCGAGCGCTACACCAAGATTCCGTACCGCAGAAGCGGTGCGTCGGGGCTCGACCTTCCCGCGTTCTCTTTCGGGCTGTGGCAGAAGTTCGGTACCGACTACGCGTTCGAAACGCAGCGGGAGATCATCCTGCACGCTTTCGACCTGGGGATCACCCATTTCGACAACGCGGACCGGTACGGCCCGCCGCACCGCGCCGCGCAACAGAACTTCGGAAGGGTTCTGGCGAAGGATCTGGCGTCCTACCGCGACGAGATCATCCTGTCGACGAAGGCAGGCAACGCGATCGGGCCCAGCCCGTATCTGAAGGGTGGATCCCGCAAGTCCTTGCTGGCCTCGCTCGATCACAGTCTGCGTGATTTCGGCACTGACTACGTCGACATTTTCTACAGCCACAGCCCAGACCTGTCGACTCCTGTCGAAGAGACGGTCGGAGCCCTGGTGTCAGCTGTGCAGCAGGGCAAAGCGCTCTATGTCGGACTCTCGAACTATCTACCAGAGCGTGCGCACGAAGCCGCAGTGTTGCTCCGCGAGGCCGGCGTTCCGTTGCTCATTCACCAGCCGAGGTATTCGATCTTCGATCGGCGTATCGAGCAGAACGGATTGCTGGAACTGGCGCAAGAGGACGGCTTCGGGCTGATCGTGTATTCGCCGCTGGCTCAGGGTCTGCTCACGAACAAGTACCTCGAGACGATCCCCGCCGATGCCCGAGCAGTCAACAGCACCTTCCTCAGTCCCGATGTCCTCACCGACACCTATCGGCAGCGTGCATCCGAGCTCAACAAACTGGCGGAATCACGTGGACAGTCGCTGGCGCAGTTGGCGCTTCAGTGGGTCTTGCGGCAGCCAGCAGTCACGTCGGCGTTGGTGGGGGCCAGCTCGACGTGGCAGCTCGACCACAATCTGCAGGCACTGAGCTTCCCGGAGTTGACCGACGAGGAACTCGCAATCATCGAAGAGCACGGTGTTCACGGCACCGGGCTGAACCTCTGAGATGACGTCCGTCGCAGCGCCGATCGGTGCGGGCATCGAGGATGGACGACCGTTCCGGCTCAATTTCCTCCTCCATCTGGACCGGGATCTGTCACCAGCGCAGGCCTACCGCGAGGCGATCGAATTGTTCGTTGCCGCTGAGGAATTGGGCTACGACTCCGGGTGGGTGATCCAGCGTCATTTCCGTCAGGGCAACGAACATATCTCGGCTCCGCTGGTCACGCTTGCGGCGATCGCCCAGCACACAAGCAGAATTCGTTTGGGCACCGGGGTATTGGTGCTTCCCCTCGAGGATCCGCTGAAGGTTGCCGAGGACGCTGCGACGCTTGACGTACTCAGTAATGGACGGTTGGAACTCGGTCTGGGTTCAGGGCCTTTCCCGGGGGCATGGGAAGCGTTCGGGCGAGATCTATCCGACAAACAGCGGTTGGTTGACGAGTCGATCGATCGACTGCACGGCGCACTCGAGGGGAAGTCTCTCAACAGTGCCGGGGAGGTCCTGTACCCACCTGGTCACGGCGTACGGGATCGATTGTGGCAGGCCACGACGAGTGAACCCACGCACGCTCACGATGCGGCCAGAGCAGCGGCTCTCGCCGGCGACGGCTTGCAGTTGTCCAGGGCCACAACGTTTCGGGGTGGGAGCGCGCGAGAGGCACAGGAACGACAGGCGGCGTGGATCGACAGCTACCGCGGCGCCTGGAATGACCCCGTGCGCTCGCCACGGGTACAGGTGTCGCGCGCGGTGTATCCACATCCGGATCGGGAAGTGGCAACACGATTGGTGACCCCGGGTGTGCAGCGTTGGCAGAGTTGGAGCACGTCGGGAAAACAGACACGCAGCCAGAGCGTCGAGGACTATCTGGCGGCTGACAACGCACTGATCGGACCCAGCGAGACACTGGCAGCTGAACTTGCCGCCGACCCGGCACTGCGTGACATCACCGATTTGCTGGTGAGCTTTGTTCCCGGGGTGCCAGACCGGGATGAACATCTCCGATTGCTCGAAACCAGCGCCCGGGAGCTGGCCCCCTTGCTGGGCTGGCGATCGGCCGCTGCGTCCGTCCCTTCATAACCCGATTGTGAGACTTCTGCGATGACTGGATTGCACCTGAACTTGTCCCTCATGACGCCGGGTCATTTCCGGCACGCGTGGCGGTTACCGCACGCTGATCCACTGGCCTATCTCGATATCGATCATTTTGTGCGGCTCGCTCAGATCGCAGAAGCGGCCAAGATCGACGCCGTCTTCCTCGGCGATGGGCCGGCGTTGCGCGGCGAGATCGAGGAGGCACCTGGAACCGGAATCGATCCGCTGGTGCTACTCGGCCATCTGGCGGCGATCACCGAGAACCTTGGTGTCGTAATTACCAGTTCGACGACCTATAACTCGCCGTACAACTTGGCACGTCGATTTCAAGCACTCGACCACGTCACCAAGGGGCGTGCCGCCGTCAACATCGTGACAACCGGGACACCGGCGGCAGCTGCGAACTTCGGACTGTCCGAGCACCCGGACAAAGAATCTCGTTATCGGAGGGCGTGGGAGTTTCTCGAGGTGGTGACTGGTCTGTGGGACAGCTGGGGCCCGGATTGGCTTGTCGCGGACAAGAAGTCAGGTCAATACGCGGACGTCTCCCGAATCCGCTCCAGCGACCATGTCGGGGAGTTCTTTTCGGTGGCCGGCCCGCTTCCTGTCCCGCCGGGGCCACAGGGTCGTCCGGTGTTGGTGCAGGCAGGCGGGTCGGAAGGCGGGTTGAAACTGGCCGGAGATTTTGCCGACGTCGTATTCACGGTGGCACAGACGCAGTCGAAAGCGGTTGCCTTTCGAGATGACATCCGGCGTCGGGCCGTCGCTGCCGGTCGCGGGCCCGATGACGTGAAAATCTCACTCGGAGTTGTTGTGCTGGTTGCGGCGACCGAGGAGCAGGCCCGAGCTCGAGAAAAGGAACTGTATGAGACATTGCCGATCGAACGATTGACTGCAGTTCTGCTTGCGAATCTGGGCTTACCCGAAGGCTCGTTCGGTCCCGACGACGTGATTTCCGAAGCCGACCTGCCGGGAACGATTCCGACAGGTGCGTTCTCGACCGGGTTCAGTGTGTCGACGCGCGCCTTGATTCACGAGGGGCCGCTCACGCCGCGTGAACTGGTGACGCGTGGCGCAGGCGGTTCGGGGCATCGTCTTGTGGTGGGTTCGGCTGAGCAGGTTGCCGACGATCTGCAGGAGTGGTTCGAGGCCGGAACAGCGGATGGCTTCACCATCATGCCTGCGGATACTGCCGTCGACCTCGAGAACTTCGCAAACCTGGTTGTACCGATCCTGCAATCACGCGGTCTGTTCCAGCGTGAGTACACAGCACCAACTCTGCGAGAGAGATTTGGCCTGTCCTTCGGGGACCGTCGACGCCCGCAGTCGCATCGGTCCGGAACCGAGTTGGTTGCAGTCCCGGTGTAGACGCCGGACATCACAACGAGCGCGTGATCTGTTGTTATCGCGGCAAATCTCAACCCGATGGGCACCGACTTCGAGGTCGGTGCCCATCGGTGATGGAGCGGATGGCAGGATTCGAACCCACGTGGACGGTTTTGCAGACCGCTGCCTCGCCTCTCGGCCACACCCGCGCTGGCAATCAATTATGTTTGTAGAAAACAGCATTCGCCAGAGTTGGGATCACGAAGAGTTGATCGGACTGAAATGTCGAGTATCTTTGAGCCGCAACGAGTTGAAGCAAATCTAAACAATCCTCGTAGATCAGCTTGCTTGTTCTTCGGGCAACCGCTGTGCAGACTCAATTGCGTGCACGTGCATTTAACTGTGCATCTATTTTCCGTACCCGCGAACCATGAAGGACCACTATGTCGCCGCAGAACGAACCAGCGTTGGTCACTCCGGTAATCGCCGCAGCAGCAGTGGCCGGAGGGGCGTTGCTCATCGATGTGCGCAGCGCGAAGGGCCGCAACGAGAATGGCGCAATTCCAGGAGCCGTGGTCGTCGACCGCAATGACCTCGATGCCGAGTTCGGACTCGACTCGCCCGCCAAGCACTCGGAGGTGAACTCGCTCGATCAACCGATCGTCGCGGTGTGTGGCTCGATTGCCGGTTCCGCGCCGGTTGCCGAGGGGCTTCTTCAGCGCGGGTTCGCGAACGTGGTCCACGTCGACGGCGGTTTCCCGGCGTGGAAGGCGGCGGGTCTGACCGTTGCCGAACCTGTTTCGCCGCAGTCGTAATTCGTTTCTCGATGTCGATGCGTGGAGGTTCGGCCATTTCGTTGCCTGGCGACGATCTCGATTCGATGGAAACCGGTACCGTGCTGCGTGCCGGCGTGCGGGTCATGGCCAGGGGGAGCCTGGGGTATCGGATAGCGACTCCACTGTCGATCATCGCCGGACTGATCAACGGTTCCACGATGGTTTTCAGTGCTGTCGCCATCGGCTGGGCCACCGATCATCTGATCATCCCGGCCTTCACGGTTGCCGAGGTTCCGGCGCGGTCGTGGTGGATCGCTTTGGGCGCCATCGCCGGAGTGTCACTTCTTCGAGTGATCACCATCGTCACTCGAGCGGTTGCGGCGGCGTACGTGCAGTACGGCAACCAAGCGTCGACCAGGCGTGCGTTGATACGGCAGTATGCCAAGCTCGGCGTTCCCTGGCATCGGCGGCACTCCACCGGGCAGTTGCTTTCCAACGTGGTCTCCGACGTCGAAGTTCAGTGGGCGCCCATGCAATTCTTCGCTTTTGCGATGGGCAGTGTATTCATGCTCCTGGTGGCGCTGGCGAACATCGCGCGCTCGGACTGGTACCTCGCGGTGGTCGCGCTGATGCTGGTGTTCGTCGTGCTTCTGGCTAATTTCGTGTACCAGCGGGTGATGTCACCGCGTGCTCGTGACGCGCAACGAGCCAGAGCCGCGGTCAGTAGCGTCGCGCACGAGGCCATCGAGGGCGAGCAGGTTATCCGCACCCTGGGGATCGTGGACAGTGAGTCGGCACGATTCGTGCGCGCCGCCGAGAACACCCGCGTTGCGAATACTCGGATGTCCTTCGTCAGTGCGGCCTTCGATCCCTTCGTCGAACTTGCCCCGACGGCAACGGTATTGGTGGTGCTGCTCATCGGTTCTGGCCGAGTGTCCGCGGGCGAGCTGACTGTGGGTACGCTGGTCGAGACCATCTATCTGTTCCTGACGATGGCCTTGCCGCTGGGCATGATCGGCCGGTTCCTCAGCATCCTGCCGCTGGCCGTGGTGGGGAACAAACGCACTGCTTCGGTACTCGATTCCGTCGACTACACGCAGTTCGGAACCGAAACTCTGGCCGGTGAGAAGGCTTTGGGGGTGCAGGTAGAGGCGGTGCGTTTCACGTACGACGGGGCACTTGGTGAAGCTATCGGCCCGGTGGAGTTGCGTTTCGACGCCGGTGATGTCGTTGCCGTCGTCGGCGCCACCGGATCCGGGAAAACGACGCTCGTCCGCATCCTGGCCAGGCTTGCCGATCCTGATACGGGCATTGTGCGCTACGACGGTATCGACGTGAGAAGCCTCGCGGACGGAGAAATCGAAACCCGGGTAGCAGTGGTGAGCCAGACGTCCTTCTTGTTCGACGACACGATTCGAGGGAATGTCACGTTGGGTCGCGATATCGACGATCTCCAGGTTTGGCGGGCTCTCGACGTGGCCGAGGCCGCAGCGTTCGTCCGAGGCATTCCCGGTGGGCTGGACGCCGCGGTCGGGAAACGAGGTGCCTCACTCAGCGGTGGCCAACGTCAACGGATCGCGCTGGCCCGCGGTCTGGCAGGCTCGCCGTCCTTGCTGATCCTCGACGACGCGACCAGCGCACTCGATCCCACAGTCGAGCGCGACGTGCTCGACAACATCCGTCGCGAATTCGTGAGCGAACGCGGCGGCGACCGTCGATGTACCGTCGTGATGACAGCGGCGCGCAAGAGCACGGTAACTCTGGCCGATCGCGTCTTGTGGATGAACGGCGGTGTGATCGCGGCTTCCGGCACTCACACGGAACTTCTCGCGCACTACGACGGCTACCGGCAGATAGTCGACGCCTACGCCGACGGAATGGACATCGACGAGTTGGACGCGGCCGGCGGCCGGTCATGAGTGAGTCCCTGGCGTCGAAAGTCCGAGCGACTCGAGTGCTGTACCCCGGTCTCCTCCGCGGAATGTGGTTGACCGTTCTACTGGCGTTTGTCGCTGCCAGCGGACGAATCGTGGTTCCGCTGACGGTGCAGTACGCCCTCGATCACGCACTGCTGCACGGCAATGCCGACAATGACAATTCGACTGTGCTCCTCGGCGCGGTGGGGGTGGGTGCACTCGGCGTCGCGGCAGCGGGAACGGCGTCGTGGTTGCTCAACCGCCGGTTGATCCGCACCAGCGAAAACGCGTTGGCGGCACTGCGCACAGCTGCATTCACTCACATCTTCAGGTTGCCGCCCGCGAGATTCGACGACACAGCCCGCGGATCGCTGGTCGCCCGCGTCACCAGCGACGTCGACACGGTGTCGCAGTTCGTCCAGACCGGTGGTGTCACACTGGTTGCGAACTGCGCACAGATGTTGGTCGCATCGTCGATCATGCTGGTGTACAGCTGGCAGTTGGCACTGTTGGTGATCGGTGTCTCCGTGATCGCGGTGGTGACCATGCGATTGATCCAACGAGTGATCGCCCGCCGATTCGGCGAAGTCCGAGTAGCCGTCGCGAATCTGTACGACGGTGTGTCCGAGATGGTGAACGGCGCCGAGGTGACTCGTTCGTACGGAGCCGACGCACGTATCCAGGCGCGAGTGGACGGACTGATCGACACGACGAGGAAATCGCTGTTGCACACCCAATTGCCGTTGGGCGTCAACATGTCTCTGGGTGAAGCCGCCAGCGGAACCATCACAGCTGCGGTCGTGCTCTTCGGCGCCGCCGTGGGTACCGGTCACATCGAGTGGATGGATCTGACTGCGGGTCAGTTGGTCGCATTCCTGTTCCTCATCACGTTCTTCGTGCGCCCGCTGCAGTTCTCCGTGTCGATTCTGGGGGAGTCGCAGAGTGCGGTAGCAGGATTGCGCAGAGTGTTCCGCTTGCTTTCCGAGCCTTCGGTCACCGTGGGAGCTGGTGCGGGTACGCCGCTCCCCGTCGGCGGCGTCGGCGTCCGGATGCGCGCGGTCGATTTCTCGTACAACCCGAGCAAACATGCGATCCGCAGCCTGGACCTCGACATCGAGCCACATGAGCACGTGGCTGTGGTCGGCGAAACCGGCTCGGGAAAAACAACTTTCGCGAAACTGTTGACCCGTCAACTCCTGTCGACCAGCGGATCGATCGAACTCGGCGGAGTCGACATCCGCAGGATCACCGACAGTTCGTTCGCCCGTCGTGTCGCCATCGTCCCGCAGGAAGGGTTCCTGTTCGACCGCTCGGTGTTCGAGAACATCGCAATGGGGAGTCCCGGCGCCACCCGTACCGACGTCATGGACGTGTTGTGCGATCTGGGCCTCTCCGAATGGGTGCAGGGTCTCGGTTCCGGGCTCGATACGCTCGTGGGAACGCGAGGCGATGCGTTGTCCGCCGGCGAGAGACAACTCGTGGCCCTGGCGCGGACCGCTGTGGTGGATCCCGATCTGCTGGTACTCGACGAAGCAACCAGCGGAGTGGATCCCGCCATCGATGTCACCGTGCAGCGCGCACTGGCCCAGCTGACCAAGGGGCGCACGACGGTCACGATTGCTCACCGCATGATCACCGCGGAGACCGCAGACAGCATTCTGCTCTTCCACGACGGTCTATTGGTGGAACGAGGATCGCACGCCGAATTGACTGCAGCAGGTGGGCGGTACGCTGCCCTCCATCAGGCATGGAAGACCATGAACAGTCTCTGACCCGCTATCCCGGCCCCGGCCGTCGTCGGTGAAGTTCTTCTTAAATGATTGCGTAGCCCCGATGGGTTGTTGTGACGCGGAATTACTTCGATAGTGGACGTGACAGCAGTGCATGCGTTCGGCATCGCACATGATCGGCTCGGTTATCAGGAGTTATACGTGTCCAACAACAACGACGGCGATCTCGGTCGTCACAGCAGCAGCGACGGCGTGGTCCACGCACGTCCGCTGCTGTGTTGTCTCAGTTGTTGACCCACTCCTGATCGAGATTCACCTCGTTGCGCCCCGACTCCGGGCGCACTTCGTCCACTCGCATGATGCCCACGGCAGTCGGTCCCCTTGGGTGTCGTCTGCCGTTTCGCGCATCGGTGTATTTGAAAAACCGCACAATAGGAGCACTTTCGTGAAATCTATCCGCCATTGGCGCGCTGTCGGCGCACTTCTTCTTGCAGTCGGTATCGCGGCCACCGGATGCTCTGCGCAGGCGAAGGTCGCTTCGGCGCAGGGAGGTGATCCGGTCTCCGGTGGAACACTGCGATTCGCGGTTCTCGATGCCCCGGCCAACCTCGATCCACATTCCGGGAGTAGCTATCCGGAGTCGTTGATCACCAGCAACACCAGCGACAAACTGACCTACCAGAACCCCGAGACAGGAGAGATCGAACCGTGGCTCGCGACGTCGTGGGAGTACAACGACGATCTGACCGCGTTCACGTTCCACCTGCGTGACGATGTCACCTTCAACGACGGCAGCAAACTGGACGCTGCGGTGGTGAAGGAGAACTTCGATATTCTCGGGCTCGGCAACGAGGCACTCGGCGTTCCCGCGGTGACCGCGTACTGGGTCGGGTTCGTCAGCAGCGAAGTGATCGATCCACTGACGGTGAAGGCCACCTTCAATCGGCCGAATGCCGGTTTCCTGCATGCACTTTCGCACTATTTCTCCGGAATAGTCGGACACTCGACACTCCAGCTGAGCAAAGCGGACCGCGCACTCCCGCAGAACATCGTCACCACCGGTCCGTACACCGTGACCGAGCAGATCTACCAGGAGAAGACGGTGCTCACCAAGAGGGCAGGGTACGACTGGGCACCGGCGAGTCGAGCGCACAGCGGCGAGGCGTACCTCGACACGGTGGAGATTGCGGTGATTCCCGAGGCAAGCGTTCGGACGGGTGCGCTGAAGTCGGGTGAGGTCGACGCGATCCTCGATGTCAATTCGACGGACGAGGCGCCGCTGAAGGCGCAGGGGTATCAGATTGTCTCCCAACTGATTCCCGGACGCGACATCGCCTTCGACTTCAAGACCGACGTCTTTCCGACCGACGACATCGCTGTGCGCAAGGCAGTCAATCTGGGCTGGAGTCGTGACGCCCTGAAGAAGACCGTGCTCACGGACAGCTACGCGGTGTCGACCTCGGCGATCTCCTCGCGGGTTCCCGGATGGAAGGACTTCAGTGCCGATCTGACCGAGAACCAGGACGAGGCGGCGAAGATCCTCGATGCGGCTGGCTGGAAGTCGGGTGCCGACGGTATCCGTGAGCGTGACGGAAAGCGGCTCACTCTCGAGCTTCTCGGCATCGACAATCTGGTGGTCAACAAGCCCGCGTACGAGCTGATTCAGCAGGACCTGGCCAAGATCGGTATCGAGCTCGATCTGGCGGTTCTCCCGATCCCCGACTTCAGCGCGGAATCGAAGAAGTCCGGCGTCTACAACATTCAGGTCGCCAACACGAGTCGCGCCGATGTCGCAGTCCTCGAACAGACGTACTCTCCGCTGTTCTCCAACGCCGGCAAACTCGCGAAGGACAATCCGCTGTATCAGCAGGCAGTCGACGTTCTGCTCGGAGTGAGCGCCACGCTCGATCCGACGGCGCGCGCGCAGGCGGCGGCAGATGCGCAGGAGTTCATCCTCGACACCGCAGCTTTGACCTCGCCGGTGTACAACCCGGCTCAGGTCACGGCGGCAGATCCGAAGGTGCACGGGATCAAGTACGAAGCGCAGTCGCGGAATGTCTTCTACGACACGTGGATCGAGAAGAGCTGAGCCATGACCCGTTACGTGCTGGCCAAACTGGGCCAATCGCTTTTCGTCATCTGGGCTGCCTACACTTTCACGTTCGTGCTTCTCTACGTACTGCCTTACGACGCAGTCGATGTCATGTTCAGTCCAAGTGACGGTGACCTGGTCAGTGATGCGCAGAAGGATGTGGTCCGCGACCAGCTGGGAATGAGCGGGTCGGTATTCGAGCAGTACTTCACTCGCCTGCTGCGCGCCGTGCAGGGTGACTTCGGACAGTCGACGCGGACGGGTGAACCTGTCTTGTCGATGATCGCCCAAGTCCTGCCGCAGACGGTGATCCTGGCCGCAGTTGCACTGACCATAGCGGTGGTCTTTGCTTTTGCACTGGCACTCGGTGCGGCCTACACGCGCAATCGATGGTTGGCCAACACCCTCGCAAGCATCCCGGCACTTGGAGTATCCGTCCCGGTCTTCCTGGTGGGATTGGTCATCTTGCAGGTGTTCTCGTTTCAGCTCGGCTGGTTTCCGTCGATCGGCAATGACGGCGTCGCTTCGCTGATTCTGCCGGCGGTGACCTTGGCGATCCCCGTCAGTGCTCCCATCGCCCAGCTGCTGGTGAAGAACTTCACCATCGGATTGGGATCACCGTACGTCGCGGTGTCGACGGCAAAGGGCGGAACGCGGCTCTGGGTTCTGGTCAACGACGTGGTGAAGAACGCCGCGCTTCCGGCTCTGACCATTGCCGGCATCACCCTCGGCAACCTCCTGGCGGGAGCGGTGATCGTGGAGACGATCTATTCACGATCCGGTCTGGGCAGGTTGACGGAGACCGCGGTGCGGACCCAGGACGTGCCCTTGGTCCAGGCGGCAGTCGTGTTCGCAGCGTTGGTATTCGTGACGGTGAACTTCCTGGTCGACATCGTCTATCCGTTGCTCGATCCGAGATTGCGCACTGCCGTGCTCAATTCGAAGTCGGGTGTGTCAGCCAAGGATGTCGACTCCGCGCAGAAGAAGCCCGTCGAACAGGAGTTGGTGCTCTCATGACCGCAGTAGTCGACATCCCCCGCACGGTGGTCGCGGAGGAGCCATCGCCGGGGTACTCGGCCGGGCTGCGCCGCCGAGCACGCGAGATCGTGTCTGTGCCCGGCCTGGCCTTGTCCTGGATTGTCATCGTCGTGGTGATCTTGTTGGCGCTCGTGCCCGGTCTCTTCACGAGCAAGAGCCCCTATGACGGTGACGTCGACGCGAGCTTTGCGCCGCCGAGTTTCGAGCACCCGTTCGGTGCCGACCGGCTCGGACGTGACCTGTTGGCACGCACGATCTACGGAACGTCGACGACGTTGACGGCGACGTTGGTCGCAGTGGCGGTCGGATTTGTCATCGGCTCCGCGACAGGTCTGCTCAGTGGCTTCATCGGTGGGCGTACGGACGGTGTCGTGATGCGTT
This sequence comes from Rhodococcus sp. IEGM 1366, assembly GCF_033142425.1. Taxonomy (NCBI): domain Bacteria; kingdom Bacillati; phylum Actinomycetota; class Actinomycetes; order Mycobacteriales; family Nocardiaceae; genus Rhodococcus; species Rhodococcus sp. IEGM 1366. Next base: position 117,722 of record NZ_JAWLRZ010000009.1, on the reverse strand, counting down.
TTGTCGATGTGCTGCTTGCCATTCCCGGCCTGCTCCTGGCGATGACCGTCGTGACTGCGCTTGGCTACGGAACACTGAACGTGGCGGTCGCCGTCGGAATCACCGCCATCGCAGCCTTCGCTCGTGTCATGCGCTCCGAGGTTCTCAAAGTGGCGCACACCGAATTCGTCGAAGCCTCTTACGGATCCGGGGCGAAGTTCGGACGGGTTGTTCTGCAGCATGTTCTTCCCAATTCACTCGCCGCGGTCCTTTCTCTGGCTGCGCTCGAATTCGGTGCGGCGATTCTTGCTGTCGCAGCGCTCGGCTTCCTCGGCTACGGCGCGCCGCCGCCGCAGCCCGAATGGGGGCTGGCGGTATCCGAAGGCCGCGACTATCTGGCCGTGTATCCGTGGATCGCGATCTTTCCGGGAATCGTGATCGCGGTAGTAGTCCTGTCCACCAATCGAATCAGCAAGTCGTTAGGAGAGTCGCGATGACCGAGCTTCTCGAATCACCTGTCGGTACCGAGCCGGCCCCGACGTCGACGCCGTTGTTGGCGATCGACAGATTGAGCGTCAGCTATGTCAGAGGTAGAGGTCGGGCCGTCGCGGCCGTGCGTGATGTGAGCCTGATCGTCGAGGCCGGCGAGTTCGTGGCGGTGGTGGGTGAGTCCGGTTCGGGAAAAAGCACCACCATTCATTCTGCGCTGCAGTTACTTCCGTCGTCGGCGCGGGTCGACAGCGGCACCATTCGCTTCCGCGGAGAGGACACCACCGGCTGGAACGACAAGCGACTGGCCAAGGTTCGGGGTCCGTTCGTCGGATTCGTTCCGCAAGATCCGGGTAACTCGCTCAATCCTGTCAAACGCGTCGGCACTCAGGTACTCGATGCTGTCGGTCTGCACCGACGTATAGGCAAGTCAGCAGCCAAGGCCGTGGCGTTGGAAAAGCTTCGTCTGGCCGGACTTTCGGACGTGGAGCGGTTGTACTCGCAGTTTCCGCACGAGCTCTCGGGAGGTATGAAGCAACGTGTTCTGATCGCCATCGCACTCGCGAACGATCCGGAGTTGCTGATTGCGGACGAGCCCACATCGGCGTTGGACGTGACAGTGCAGAAGGTGATCCTCGATCACCTCGAGCACCTGCGCTCCACACTCGGCTTGGGCATTCTGCTCATCACTCACGATCTGGGGGTCGCCGCGGAGCGAGCCGACCGTCTGATCGTCATGCAGGGCGGAACAATCGTCGAGCAGGGCACTACCGAATCGGTGGTCGACGATCCGGCGAGCCCGTACACGCGGCAACTGCTCGAGGCCGCACCGTCGTTCCAGCTCGGCCGATTGGCGCCAGACGTCGGCGTCGAACCGGCGAACGGCGACACGGTGAATGGCGACAGCGGGGAGGTGGTACTCCGAGCAGACGGGATCACCAAGTACTTCTCAGTGGTCGACGCGACCGGCGCGCGTGATGTCTTCACCGCGCTCGACGACGTCTCGATACGGCTACGCCGCGGAACGACGCACGCGGTGGTGGGGGAATCCGGCGCCGGGAAGTCGACGCTGGCCCGCGCCGTGGTGGGGTTGACGACTCCGGATCTCGGAAAGGTGTACTTGCACGACGACCCGATCTCGGGATTGTCGAATCGGGCACTGCACCCTGTTCGTCGACGGATCCAGCTGGTGTATCAGAATCCGATGTCCTCGCTCGACCCCAGATTCACGATCGAGCGCACCATCGCAGAGCCGTTGCGAACCTTCGGGATCGCCAAGGACCGCAAGGAGATCCGCGCGCGGGTGACCGACCTGCTGACAGCTGTTGCACTCGGCCCTGAGTATCTGCTTCGCAAACCGGCGGAACTGTCGGGTGGTCAGCGTCAGCGAGTTGCCATCGCTCGCGCACTCGCCGCCGATCCGGAAGTGCTCGTCCTCGACGAGGCGGTCTCCGCGCTCGACGTGTCGGTGCAGGCCCAGATCCTACGACTGCTCGTCGATCTTCAAGCCGAACGTGGGCTGACCTACCTGTTCGTCACACACGATCTGGGAGTCGTGCGTCTGGTGGCCGACGATGTCACGGTTATGCGGGCCGGTCGCACCGTGGAGTCGGGAGCCGTCGAGCAGGTACTGGGGAATCCGAGCAGCGACTACACCCGTGCACTTGTCGCCGCCGTACCGCATGTTCACCGGCAGGAACTGGTCGACGATCACAGGGCCCACAGCCGTACGATCGGAGTTGCGTCATGACGTCCACGCTCGAAACGCCCACGAATCCGCTTCCACCCGGTCCGATCGATCCAGGTCCGGTGACACGCAGACTCGGGTTGGCCGAACTCTTCTCGAAGATACGTGTCGGGGCATCCGACCGAGATCGTGACCACGACATCCCCTACGGCTTGGTGGACGAACTTAAACAGGCAGGAATAGGCGCGTTGCGTCTACCTGTCGAGGCGGGCGGCCACGGCATCAGTCTCGTCGAATTGTTCGATGTGGTAGCTGATCTGGCCTCCGCGGACCCGTCCATCGCGCATGCGCTGCGCAACCACTTCGGCTTCGTCGAGAATGCACTCTCCCTGCCGGTCGTCGGAATCCGAGGACGACTCCTCGAAGAGACAGCGCGCGGTAAGTTGGTGTTCGGATCGTACGGTGAACGGACCACGCCCACGTCAGGCGACGCCCAGGCGGACTTCACAACCACCGTGCGTAAGCGGGACGGCCAACTTCTCCTGCGTGGTGAAAAGTTCTACTCCACTGGCAACCTGTACGCGGACTATCTGGTCGTGAAGGGGAATTGGGAGACCGGAAAACCGGTGACCGTGGCGATTCCCGCCACGCGGGTGGGTATCGATCGGACAGATGACTGGGACGGAATCGGCCAGCGACTCACCGGAAGTGGCTCGACCAGATACGTCGACGTGATCGTGCGCGACGACGAGGTCCTTCCTGAAGACGGTCCGTCCGTCGACAAATACGAGGCATCGTTTGCGCAGTTGTATCTCACGACGGTCATCGCCGGAATCGTTCGCAGCATCGTCGCGGATTCCGTGGAGGCAGTCAACGCCCGTAGTCGCAACTATTTTCACGGTCAAGCCGACCATCCATCGGGGGAGGCGGTGGTGCACCATACGATCGGGCAGATTTCGGCGTACTCGTTTGCCGTGACATCGGCAGTGCGCGCCGCAGCCCAGGCGCTGGACGCGGCGGTGCGGGCAACCGATCCGGACGAGCGCGCCGAACTGAGACTGGCTGCTGCTCTTGATGTCTCGAAGGCGAAGGTGATCGCCGACGAACTCGCCGGCAAGGCCGGATGGTTGTTGTTCGAAACTGGCGGTGCATCCACCACCAGCCAGTCGAAGAATCTCGACAGACATTGGCGAAATGCCCGGACGCTGTCCTCGCACAATCCCGGTAGTTACAAACTGCGCTATCTCGGAGCTTACGAGGTGAACGGTGAGTTGCCGCCGCCGATCAGCTACTTCTGAATTCCCTTCCGCAGCTGTAGCAATCTGAAACTTCGGTCTGTTGTTTCCGAGTGTTTCGCGCTGAGGTTGCTCGAATCCCGGTGATCCCAACTCTGTGGAGGCGCCGGGGTTTCCAGCACAATGTGTTATCGGGCGCTCCGCTCAATTGCCTGGCCGCGAGGACACATCATGTATGACATACGACGATTGATTCTGCTCCACGACCTCGCGGAACTGACGACGATGACCTCGGTCTCCGAACGTCACGGAATCACGACATCTGCAGTTTCCCAGCAGATGCGTCTCCTCGAAGAGGAGGTCGGCACAGTTCTCACGCGTCGGGAGGGACGAGTCCTGCGCCTCACCCATGCCGGCCGGGTTCTGGTCGACCACACCGCACGCATCATCGCTGCGCTCGAGGAGGCTGAAAGCGCTGTCGCGGCCACCGGTGAATCGGTCACGGGTGTCCTCACCCTCGCGACGTTTACCACCGCTCTCACCCGACTCGCGATTCCCGCAGCAACCCGTCTTCATCGGGAACATCAGGGTCTGCGAGTCCGATTGGTGGACGCGGTACCGGTCGATTCCGTACCGGCAGTGAGGCAACAAGAAGTCGACCTTGCGATCACCTACACGTATTCGTTTCGTACGAGCGAACTCCCCGTCGGATTGAGCTCGGAGTTCCTGTTCACCGATCCGCTCGTGCTGTTGGCGCCGGCACCGCTGCGTGAGCGGGCTCAGCTGTACGGTCTCGAAGCAGTTGCCGATGCCGACTGGATTGCGGCCAAGGACGGTGCTCCGTCGATTGCGTCGATCATGTTCTCCTGCAGGCAATCCGGGTTCACCCCACGAATCGAGCATCGTTCGGCAAGCTTCAGTGCCATGGCGGAGATGGTCGATCACGGTTTCGGTGTGACGGTGCTGCCGGAGATGGCTGTGCCGGAGTCGGCCAAGCATCTCGTTGCCTGCCCTGTCGCCAACGGAGCCCGCGAGATCGGTGTGACGTATCGTCAGGCCTCGCTCGAGCGACCGGCGGTGGCTGCGGCGATCCGCGCGCTGAGGATGGCTGCGGTACCGCTGCGTCTCGCGTCGTGAAGTCTGCCGCGATCGGTACCCATGTCCTTCAGGTCGCGGATTTCATGTATTCAGTTACGAAGGAGGCGAACATCGATGACCCGTCAGGTCCATCTCAACGTCAACATCCTCAACGCCGGTGTGTTCGGTGGTTCCTGGCGACTTCCGGGAACCGATCCGCTGGCGAGTTTCGGCCTCGCACACTATGTGGACATCGCGCGCAAGGCCGAGGCCGCTAAGTTCGACGCAGTATTTCTCGCCGACGGTCCGGCGATCCGGGAAGATTTGCGCTATCGGCCGTTCAACAGTCTCGAACCGTCGGTGGTGCTCGCTGCGGTGGCCGCGTCGACGTCCAGGATCGGATTGATCGGCACCCTGTCGTCGAGTTACAACGATCCGTATGACGTGGCAAGACGCTTTGCGACGCTCGATCAACTCAGCGGCGGACGGTCAGGGTGGAATGTCGTCACCACGGCGGGCCGGGAATCAGCGCGCAATTTCGGTTTCGACGACGAGCCCGATCACGGCCGGCGGTACGAACGTGCGGCAGAGTTCGTCGAAGTGGTACGAAAGCTTTGGAACAGTTGGGAACCCGACGCGTTGGTGGGGGATAAATCTGGCCAGGTGTTCGCGGACACCACACGGATTCACCGTACCGACCATCACGGCGAACACTTCGACGTGGCAGGCCCGCTCAACGTTCCGCGGTCACCACAGGGTGAGCCGGTGGTTGTGCAGGCGGGTGCCTCACGTGACGGGCGGGCACTGGCGGCCAGGGTCGGCGAGGTGATCTTCACGGCGGCGCAGACCGAGGACGAGGCCCGGGAGTTTTACCACGATGTGAAGGCGAGGGCGCGCGGATACGGCCGAGGGCCCGAGGACGTCATCGTCCTGCCTGGACTGTCGACCGTGATCGGCAGTACGGAAGCCGAGGCTCGTGAGCGTCGTGAGCTGTTGGCCGAATTGGTGCCTCCCGAGTACGCGCTCGACCGCCTGGCGGGTCAGTTGGGAGTTCCTCGCGAGAGCTTGGTTCTCGACGGCTCGTTGCCGTGGGAGCTCTTGGCCGATCCGGACGACGCGGGTGGATCGCAGACGTTCTACAAGATCGCGGTCAGTCTCGCCCGGCGCGAGAGCTTGACCGTTCGGCAGCTGTTGAGGCGACTGGGCGGAGGTGCCGGACACCGGATCGTCACCGGTACTCCGGAACAGATAGCCGATGCCATCGTAGATTGGGTGGACAAAGGCGTTGCCGACGGATTCAACCTGATGCCGGACGTGCTCCCGAGCGGATTCGACGATTTCGTCGATCACGTCGTGCCGGAGTTGCAGCGCCGCGGTGTTTTCCGCACCGACTACGACAGCACCACGCTTCGTGGACATCTCGGGTTGGCCGCTCCTCACCATGCGATTCCGTCGTCGCACGTCGAACAGGTGGTGGCGTGATGAGTCGTTCGCTGCACTTCTTCGTCAACGTCGGTAGCGCGGGCTACCACTCGGCGGCCTGGCTCGACCCGGAACTCGATCCCAGCGCCTTTGTCACTCTCGACCACTACCGCCGCGCCGCCGAGACCGCCGAGCGCGGCAAACTCGATGCGTTGCTGTTCCCGGATATCCCGGTCCAGCACCCGGGCATCGGCCGTGGACCGGCGGCCTCCCTCGATCCGGTGCTACTGACCAGTGCGCTCGCGGTGTCCACCACCCGGATCGGTCTGATTCCCACTGTGTCATCCACCCTGAATCTGCCGTACAACCTTGCTCGTCGAATTCTCTCGCTGGATCACGTGAGCGGTGGTCGTGCCGGATGGAACGTGGTGACGACGTTCGAGCCGAATGCGGCCAAGAACTTCGGAATCGACCACCTTCCGGAACGCGACGAGAGATATCGCCGTGCAGCGGAATACGTAGAACTTCTCGAAAGATTGTGGGACAGTTGGGAGTACGGCGCTCTGATCGGTGATCAAGAGAACGCGCGCTTTGCAGATCCGGATCTGGTACACGCTGTCGAGCACCGGGGCGAGTTCTACTCCGTTGCCGGCCCGCTCAACGTCACGAGGTCGCCACAGGGACGACCGGTTCTGGTCCAGGCAGGATCTTCCTCTCGAGGGCGGGAATTCGCCGCAGCCCATGCCGAGGCGATCTATGCCACCCAGTTCGGACTCGACGCTTCAGGAGAGTTCTCCACGGAGATCAGGTCGAAAGCTGCTGCACTCGGCCGCGATCCGGATCAGATCAGGATTCTGCCCGGACTGGTGCCGATCGTTGCCGAGACCGAACACGCGGCGCGAGAGAAGTTCGACGAACTTCAAGCGCGCCTTCGTCCAGAGAGTGCACCCGTTCGCCGGCTCGCGTCGTGGTTGGGATTCCCGGACGAAGAGTTCGACCTGGATTCGCCGCTCCCCGCGCATGTACTGGACCTGCCGTCCGGTCGTGTCGGCCCCCAAGGATTCTTCACTTCGCTCGCCGATTATGCAGCATTGACCGGCCACACTGTTCGTCATCTGTTGACCGAATTCTTGGGCGGTCATCGTGTGGTAATCGGCGATCCTGCACAGGTGGCTGATCATATCGAAACCTGGTGGCGGAGCGGCTCTGTGGACGGATTCACGATTATCCCCGCTGTCCTGCCTCGATCACTGGAGGACTTCGTCGACCTTGTCGTTCCGGTTCTTCAGGAGCGGGGCATTTTCCGGTCCGAATACAGCGGGGTCACGTTGCGCGATCACCTCGATCTGCGTGAACCTGCGAATTCCTTTGCGTCCCAAAGGTGACTCCGTCCGTGCGAACGCGTTTTCGTCCACACTGCGTCGATGTAAGGGCAGAGCCGGTTGCATTCACGATGATCCTGATTGTGGCACTGCAGCGTTCACTGGAGAAACATAGCGGTAACAGGTTCAGTCGTGTAGACCTTTGACAGGAGCAGACCAGTGACGGACGTCCTCGAAGTTTCCACCGATGTGCTGGTAATAGGTGGTGGTCCCGCCGGCGCCTGGGCAGCGTTGCGTGCCGCCGAGGCCGGTGCGGACGTCGTCCTGGTCGACAAAGGGTATTGCGGGACGAGCGGGGCGACTGCGCCGTCGGGCACAGGTGTCTGGTACGTCGAACCCGAACCTGCGGCGCGCGCAAAGGCCAAAGCAGGGCGTGAGGCACTCGGCGGATTCCTCGCCGATCACCATTGGATGGACCGCGTCCTCGAGCAGACGTATACCAACATGGACCTCCTCGCAGTGGAAGGCAGATACCCGTTCCCCGTCGACGCGCGTACCGGTGAGCAGATTCGCACCGGCCTGCAGGGGCCGGAATACATGCGCAGAATGCGCGCCTGGATCCGCCGCGCCGGAGTGCGAATTCTCGACCATTCGCCCGCGCTGGAGTTGTTGGTGGACAAACAAGGTTGCGTGCGGGGCGCCAGCGGATATCGGCGTCACGAGCTACACGACTATCGAGTGTCCGCAGGTGCTGTCGTGGTCGCGAGCGGCGGATGTGCCTTTCTCTCAGGCGCATTGGGTACCAACGTCGATACCGGTGACGGCGCACTGATGGCAGCTGAGGTGGGGGCCGAGTTCTCCGGAATGGAGTTCTCCAACGCATACGGAATTGCTGCGGCCGGATCCACCATCACGAAGACGGCGTACTACGCCTACGCAACCTTTTTCCATGCCGACGGGAGCGTACTCGAAGGGGCCGGCTCGGCGAAGGGGCGATCTGTCATCGCGAGAACCTTGAAGTCCGAACCCGTCTTCGCGCAGATCGACCGTGCGGACGTCGAGGTGCAGCGTCGAATGAGGATGGGGCAGCCCAATTTCTTCCTGCAATTCGATCGCCGCGGAATCGACCCCTTCACCGAAAGGTTCGAGGTCGGGATGCTCGCAGAGGGGACCGTGCGCGGTACTGGTGGAATCAACGTCGTCGACGACGATTGCGCCACGACTGTCCCCGGACTGTTCGCTGCTGGGGACGCTGCAACTCGCGAACGTATATGCGGTGGGTTCACCGGCGGTGGCAGCCACAACGCGGCCTGGGCGATGTCGTCCGGTTCATGGGCAGGATCGGGTGCCGCGAGGTACGCGCGGTCGGTGGGGCGTGGATCAAGGATCGGTCTCCGCGGAGCGGGGACGGTAGGGCTACGTCCCTCGTCCAACTCTCGCCTGACTGCTGTCGACGTGGTGAAAGCTGCTCAGGAGCAATTGCTTCCCTTCGACAAGAACTACTTGCGGAGCGGAGATCGAGTGTCGGCGGCGCTCGATGAACTCGAATTGCTCTGGGGTGCAGCGAGCGTGGTTCTGGGTGGCGCGCCCGCTGAACGGATGGCAGCTCGTCAGGCGGCGGCGATCACTGCCGTGGGTCGGTGGATGTATCACTCGACCTTGGTGCGGACTGAAACTCGGGGGATGAACAAGAGAGACGACTTCCCGGAACTCGACGTCGCGCAGCATCATCATATCTTGACCGGAGGACTGGACGCGGTGTGGACCACTACGGCCGATCCCGCCGGTGCAAGTTTGGTGGCGTCGTGATCGAACTGGTGTCAGCACCGGACTGCATCGGGTGCGACAAGTGTGTAGAAGTCTGTCCGACAGATGTTTTCGATCGCACGCCATCAGGTGTTCCCGTGATCGCGCGCCAATCGGACTGCCAGACGTGCTTCATGTGCGAGGCATACTGCCCGACCGATGCCTTGTACGTGCATCCGCAATCGGCACCAGTGGGAAGTGCCGATGTGATCGAGCGCGATCACATCGGACGCTACCGGGAGAAGATCGGGTGGGGAAAGGGGAGGACACCTGGGGCGCTTACCGCAGTGGGACCCGAGGTACCCCGCCCGATCACAACCTGACGACAATCGTTGCAGCCGTTCCGAGATCGTCTCTTCGAGCGGGAGCCGGCCGGTGATGAACGGCGCCAGGTCTACAACCAGCTCGTGATCGCGGACGTGATCGTCAGCGAAGCCGAGCTCAGTCGTGGGGTTGTACGAAGACCTTCTCGAAACAGTTCGAAAACGGCATTACTTCATAGGGCGAGAAGATCGGGATCCGCGAGTATCCGCTCTTTTCGTACAACCTGACTGCATCGGGTTGACGGTCCCCGGTCTGGAGAATCAGCCGTGGCCGACCAGCCTGCTTGGCCGCATCCTCGACTGCGTCCAACAGGAGCGTGGATACGCCGGAGCCGCGATGCGAGGGCCTGACGTACATCCGCTTCAACTCCAGATCTGCGCCGTTCCAGCGAAGCGTGGCATGACCTACTGCTTGTGGTTCTTCGGCTTCGCTGCCGTCGGCGTACGCCACCACAGTCAGGTGAACTGATTGTGGGTCAACCGAATTTGCGGCGGCACGGTCCGTGGTGGATACGCGATCGGAGTAGCGTGGTCCCACTTCGGCAGCCATTTCGCCGCGTAATGCCTCGGCATCAGGATGGGACCACGACACCTCACGAACATGAAGGGATGAAGTCTTGATGTCGTGTGCCATGTGTAGTGTCCATCCTGACGCAGACGATGAGATCAATTCGACACGAATAGTATCGGCAAGCGCATGCCGCGGGGTGTGGAGTGCGACAACAGGAAGTCAGGATTCGGGGTTTATCCCGAGTTTCGTATGAAAGGCGTTGGAGTAGTCTCCCGCATCAACCGCGGCGATCCACTGGCTTACGGGACCAGGCTCGTTAATGCGGTAAATATCGCTTGAATATATTGTGGCAGTGTTGGATTCGATTTCATGTGTGCTCGGTGAATGGCCGTCGCTGCGCACGGTGATGGAATGCGGGATCGACGAAAGTGACCGCCCAGTGACGGTCGAATTACGGCATATGGATCGGAATGGATCCGTTTCGATCCGAGTGATTTCAACTGGCCACCGACAAGCGTGGAGTGAGTGTCACGAGAAGGCGGCACTGTTAGGGCCTGCAAGAGACTTCGGGGTGCAGCGTTGATGCTGCGCACCGAAGCATCAACGCCTTCAGTGACTCGATGGAGTCGGGTTCAGCTGGGCGTCCTTCTGGGCGTCGAGAGTTTCCTGGGAAACCGGAGCTCGCAGTAGTGCTTCCCATCCGTCGATCAGGGCGGACAGTTCAGCATGGGTGGGTCGGGTGCCGCGTCTGTCGTAACCCGCCAATACCCGGAGATAGCTGGTGTAAACGATCTGAATGCGCTGCAGTCGAACATCTTCCGCAAGTTCGACAAGGCTGTCGTTGAGGCTCTGGTTGACGGCGGATCCGCTTGTTGTCACAGTCGGATCTGCGGCGGTGAAGACGCGTCCGAGGATTTCCGTCTCCATCAACCGATCGAGTAGTGCGACGTAGTGGTTGTCCGGGCCGATGCTGTTGGCCAAGGGTTGCACAATTGCCCATAATGCCTCGCGCGTAGTCATATTCGCGCCCTGTGAGCTTGTTCGGAGCATCATTGCTTGTCTGTCTGCGTTGATGTCGGGCAGGCGGTACGCGAATATCGCGTGCAGCAGATTTTCCTTCGAACCGAAGTAGTAGGCGATTACCGATGCATTCTGCTGGCCTGCCGCGATGCGGATTTCAGAGATGGAGACGCCCTCATAGCCGCTGAGTGCAAAAAGCCGCTCCGCGGTTTCGATGAGTTGTACGCGTGTCTGTTCTCCCGCGCGGTATCGGCCACGTTTTGAGGTCACACTGGTCGACCCTACCGGCGACAGTGTTGCGGCTGGACTCGTTGGGTCGAATATAGCCGGACTGCAAGAGCATTGGTGAATTATCAGCGTGAGTGGCTGGCAGGATATCGACCAATCTGACGTCTGTCAATGCTTAAATCATCGAAATTTTAACGATGCTCAAAATAAGAAACATTGATTACTTTGAACGCAGTCCAATTTGCACACCCACGTATATGTTTCGAGGAAGATTGATGACCGCAATCGCAGAACCCACGACAACTACAATCGTGCCCCTCGCCGGCAAGATCGGCGCCGAAGTCCGGGGCCTGCGAGTGGACTCACTGACGGACGCCGATGTTCAACTGGTCAAGGACGCGCTGTACCGCTACAGCGTGCTCTTCTTTCCGGAACAGGGCCTCGATCCGGCGATCCACCGCGCGTTTGCGCAGCACTTCGGTGAGGTTGTTCTCCCACATGAGCACTTGTTGAACCTTGGCGACGAGGGTTACCGCGAGATCAGCGTGATCGGCACAGAGAACGGAAGCGCGTACCAGGCCAATCGTTGGCACTGCGACGTGTCCTGGCGCGACGCGCCGTCCAGGTTCAGCGTTCTGCACATGCAGGTCCTTCCGGAATTCGGCGGTGACACCATGTGGTCCAACCAGTCCGACGCACTCGACGCTTTGTCGGAGCCGCTGCGTGAACTCCTCTACGGCCTGACCGCAAAACACCGCATCGCACCGAGGGAGAATGTCCCCGAAGCCGACCACCCGTTGGTGATCCGGCATCCCGAGACCGGACGCGAAGCGCTTTTCGTCAACGACCTGTTCACCAGCTACATCAACGAACTCGACGCACAAGAGAGCGCCGCGATCCTGGGTGTACTCAAGGCAGTGTCGATCCGACCGGAATTCACCGTCCGTCGCCGCTGGACTGTTGGCGAAATCGCTATCTGGGACAACCACTTTGTCCAGCACAACGCGATCTACGACTACGCGGATCAGCCGCGCCGAATTCATCGCATCGAGGTTGCTCCGGAAGCTCCCATCCCGGCTCGCTGACTCTGACGTCACCTCGCGCTTCTCCAAGCTGCTCACGAACCACTGTCCGCGAGCAGCAAGATCTTTCATCCCGATCAACAGCAGCACCTGCCCGTGCAGGGCCCCTCGAAAGGTTTCTCCGTGAACAGCCGCTCCGTCCTCAGACGTCCCTCCCTGCGGGGGATAGTCGCCGTTGCTCTCTTCGGTGCCCTCACCGTGACGGGATGTAGCTCGGCAGTGGATCAGGCGGCCGCCGGCACGGAGGTCGTAGATGGCGGTGTGTTGCGGATCGGCGACAGTGGGGATCTGACCCCGGCGTCGTTCTTTTCAGGCGTACCGGTAAATGCTGCGCTCTCCGGGCTTGTCTACGACACGCTGATCACCTACCCGGCGGGAAGCCTCGACCCCCAGCCGGCGCTTGCCGAATCGTGGCAGGTGTCTGATGACGGGTTGACGATCACGCTTACGCTGCGGCCCGATGTCACGTTCCACGACGGACGCCCGATGACGTCCGACGATGTGCAGTTCAGCCTCGAAACCTATGCGGACCCAGCGCGTTCCGGACAGCTCGCGCGAACTGCGCAGCTGATCGCCAACTACGCCAGGCCTGATGATCACACGATTGTGCTTACTCTCGCGCATCCGGCCGGTAACTTCTTCGATCTGCTCGACGTCGTGCCCGTCATCGACCGCAACACCATGGCCGACTTCGATTTGGGGAAGGACTACAACGGAACCGGAGCTTTCACCTTCGCAAACTGGCAACCCGGAAGCGGAATGACCTTCGAGGCCAATGAGCAGTACTGGGGTGGTGCGCCCAACCTCGACGGCGTCGAGTACGTCATTGTTCCCGACGCGCAGACACGGGTGTCGCAACTTCGGTCAGGACAGCTGGATTTGCTGCTCAACGCAGCTCCGCGTGACGCCGATATGCTCGCCGCCGACTCCAATTTCGAGGTCGTGGACCAGACCGGCGTGCTGCGCACGTGGTACATCGGCGCGAACGTGCAGGCTCCGGGGCTGGGTGATGTTCGCGTCCGCCAGGCAATCGCGAATGCCGTGGATCGCGAACGCCTACTCGAAGACGTCTATCAAGGGCATGGCAATTCCGACAACCTGCCGTGGCCGGAGTACTCGCCGGCGTTCGACGCGAGCCTCAACTCCACGTACAACCATGACGTCGACAAGGCAAAGGCCCTCGTCGCCGAGGTCGGCGCCATCCCGGTCATTCCGATCAGCTACACCGCGGGATCGAGTGAGTCGGAATCCATCGCGCAAATCATTCAAGCGGACCTTGCCGCAGTCGGTATCACAACGGTTATCGAACCGATCGATGCTGCGACATCGGTCAAGAACCTGATCGGTGGCACGTACGGCGGACTCTGGATCACCTCGCACGTATTTGCGCAGTACACACCCTCAACCTTGCCAACCAGTGCCTACCCGTTCAACGCCTACAAGAACACGTCCAATTTCATCGATGCGGATTACCAGGCTGCCACCGAAGCGGTGTGGCGGATCACGGATCCGAAAAGCCCGGAAGCGTCTGCGGCATACCAGGTTCTGAACCACGAACTGCTCGACAACGCCGTCGTGATCGGACTGCTCAACGCAGACAACACCCTCGCAATGTCCGCCGCGGTCCACGATGTGGACTGGTCGAAGAGGGCGGAACTCGACCTGAGTAATGCCTATCTGAGTGAGTGATCGGTCATGCTCTCGTATGCACTTCGGCGCCTGCCCTCGGCCCTGCTGGTTCTGGCAGTGGGTTCGTTGCTGATCTTCACCCTTTTGCGGCTGGTACCTGGTGACCCGGCCAGTGTGTTGGCCGGTGCAGATGCCACTCCGGAAGCTCTGGAAGCCCTGCGTGAGGAGTTGGGGCTGAACGGTTCTCCACTCGGTCAGTACTTTTCGTGGCTTGGCGGAATTCTCACCTTCGATCTCGGTCGGTCGTTGATTCTCGGCGGTGAGATCTCCACGCTGATGCTCGACGCACTTGGCAATACCTTGCTCCTCTCGGTCACCGCCCTGGCGATTGCGATTGCTGTAGCGCTCACCTCGAGCACGGTGTCGGTCATCATGGATCGGCGGTGGCTCAACAGCATTGTGACCACATTCGGCACGGTCGCCGTCGCGATCCCGAACTTCGTGACGGGCGCGCTCCTGGTGGTGTTGTTCGGTGTGGTCTGGGCGGTATTGCCGGCCGGCGGGATTCCCCGCAAAGGGTTCCTGGACGACCCGGGCATCACGGTGCAGTATCTGATTCTTCCCGCGGTATGTCTCGGGCTTCCGATTGCGGCTGCGCTGACCCGGTTTCTCGCCGAGTCGCTTCGCAGTCAACTTGCGGAGCCGTACGTCACAACGGCACGTGCCCTTGGTATTTCGCGTCGACGGATCATTCTGACTCAGGTGCTGCCCAATGCTCTGCCGTCGACCGTGACGGTGTTGGGGATGCAAATCGGTCATCTACTCGGTGGAGCCGTACTCGTCGAGGCCATCTTTGCCTGGCCAGGCCTCGGAAACCTCATCGAACGCGCGATCTCGAGCCGGGATTACCCGGTGGTTCAAGTGATGCTGCTGTTCTCCGTGGTTCTTTTTGTCATCGTTCAGCTCGCCACGGATCTCGTCAACGCGTGGCTCGACCCTCGAATTCGATTGGGGAGTCAGTCATGACCATGTCCCTCGAGAAGTCCACCGACGGAACCGGCGCAGATCGCGACGATCGCTGGGCAGCACTGCGAAGCGGTCGCGGACTGATCGGCGCCGCGTTGGTCGGGGCTGTTGTCCTTGCCGGACTGCTAGCCCCTTGGCTCGCTCCGTTCGCGCCGGACGAACAGATACGTGGAGCGACTCTGCTCGGCCCGAGCAGTGATCATTGGTTCGGTACGGATTCGGTTGGCCGCGACGTATTTTCGCGGACTCTGTACGGCATACGGATCGATTTGCTGGTGATCTTCGTTGCTGTCCCGTTGGGAGCTCTGATCGGCTCCTTTCTCGGTCTGGCAGCATCGCGCGCCGTCTGGCTCGATACCGCGCTGCAACGCTCGTTCGACCTGATTCTCGCGTTTCCGACCATCGTTCTTGCTATCGCATTGACGATGGTTATCGGCCCGGGAATCATGACGATCTCGGTTGTCATCGTGCTCGCCGAAATCCCGGTGTTCGGCAGGCTCATGCGCACGTCAGTGCTGACGGTGCGCGAGCTGCCGTACGTCGAATCCGCTCGAACCCTGGGTGCGAGCGAAGGCTGGATCCTGCGACGCCACGTACTGCCCAACTGCCTCGAACCCCTCACCGTTCAACTTGCGTTGGCAATGTCGGTTGGCGTGTTCATCGAAGGCGCGATGAGCTTCCTCGGACTCGGAGTTATCCCGCCGATGCCGTCACTCGGTTCACTCATCAAGGAGGGAACCCAGAATGCCTATCACTCGCCGTATTTTGTCTTCGGTCCTCTTCTGGTCGTTGTTGTTCTGGTCCTCGGACTGCTCCTGATTTCGCAAGCGCTGGCAGCCCGGTCCCGGCGCCGGTAACTACTCTTCTCCCGAACAAGGACACCTCTCGTGCGCACTGCTCTCCTCTCCGTCCGCGACCTGCATATTGCCTTCGGGCAGCAGCCGCCCGTCGTCAACGATGTCACTCTCGAGGTGTGTCGGGGCGAAGTCGTGGCTCTCGTGGGGGAGTCCGGTTCGGGTAAGTCGATGACAGCCCGCGCGATCCTCGGCCTACTCCCTGATGGAGCCGCGGCGGGCGGTTCGATCGGTGTTGACGGCACATCCGTACTCGACGCGACCGAGGACGAATTGAATCGGCTGCGTGGCTCGACGGTCGCGCTGATCTTCCAGGAACCGCAGAGCGCGCTCAATCCAGTCCGTCGTGTCGGATGGCAGATCCGAGAGGCGATTCGCGCCCATCGAACGGTCTCTTCCCGTGATGCTCGCGTCCGCGCAATCGAACTTCTCGAGCAGGTGGAGATTCCAGATCCGCAGCGCCGCGTCGATTACTTTCCGCACCAACTCTCGGGTGGCCAGAAGCAGCGCGTTGCGATCGCGCTGGCCCTGGCCAACGACCCCGATCTACTGATCGCCGATGAACCGACCACCGCGCTCGACGTCACCGTGCAAGCCGAGATCCTGGCGCTGCTCGACCGCATCCGTCAGCGGACCGGGATGGGAATCCTGCTCATCACTCACAACATGGGAGTTGTTGCGCAGCATGCTGATCGGGTGATCGTCCTCCGAGATGGCGAAGTTGCCGAGACTGGAGACACGCACACACTGTTTGCCGCGCCGGCCCACCCGTACACCCGTCGACTGCTGGCCGCAGTGCCGCGCCTTCCCGAGGGTGCCGCAGCGGCTGCGATCACTCCGGAGTCGACCGAGGATACTGTGCTCGAATTCGACAGCGCCACAGTGCAGTTCCCGGCCAGGCGCGGTAGTCCCGCCTTTCTGGCAGTCGATGGCGTGAGCCTGACGGTCAGCAGGGGAGAGGTCCTCGGTCTTGTCGGTGAGTCGGGTTCCGGGAAGACAACGCTCGGCCGCGTTGCTGCCGGCCTGGTGCCGTTGGCGGCGGGACGTGTTCTGTTCGGTGGCCACGATCTTGCTGAAACGCCGTCCCGTCAGCTGCAAGAACTACGCCGTGATCTGGCATTTGTTCACCAGGACCCCGCCGCGTCTCTCGACCCGAAACTGACGATCGCAGCAACCATCCGTGAGCCGTTCGACGTCCACAAGATCGGTACGGCGGGGGAAAGGCGCGCTCGCGTACTCGAGCTACTCGACGCCGTTCGGTTGCCCAGTACGTTGGCCGACCGTTTCCCACATCAGCTCTCCGGTGGGCAGAGGCAGCGCGTTGCACTCGCCCGCGCACTGGCGCTGACGCCCAAGCTGGTTATTACGGACGAGCCGACCAGCGCACTCGACGTCTCGGTGCAGGCCGAGGTGCTGGAGCTGTTCACCGAGGTGCAGCGTGATCTCGGGTTTGCTTGCCTGTTCATCAGCCACGACCTCGCCGTTGTCCACCAGGTCGCGGACCGGGTTGCAGTGCTGCGATCCGGCTCCGTTGTCGAGATCGGCAGCGTCGACGCGGTCTTCACCGCACCGCGTGATGCCTACACGAGGGCCTTGATCGACGCCGTTCCGGTGCCTGACCCCGCGCACGCCCGCGATCGCTCGACTGACTTGGCCTCGCTCGCTGTGTAATCGGCGTCCCATGTCAGTTTCAGAAGGCGACTGCATTTTTCAGAAGACGACTGCACTCTCGGCGAAGGCATCATCACTCCAGCCGTTCTCTGTCTGTCGATCGTTCTGACGCAGTGCAGCAGAACATCCGAGGACTCAGTCAGTGGTTCAGCACCGATTCTGCGATTCGATGTGCAGCCTCATCCGCAGTCTTGAGCCGCTCGAACCGGTGGAGATAGTTGTGGCCCGCGCCCTGTGCCTGCAACGTCGGTGGCCACGACTCGGTGCGGTGGGCCAGCGGATAGCCCCACAGCCCGGCCTGCACCGCCACTTCAGCTCGCGACCGCAGTGGCGACCTGGAATCGATCCCTTCAAGTGGTACGACGAGGGCTATCGAATCGTTCACAAGATGCGGCTGCAATTCCCGGATGTACACGTCAAGCCGAAATTATCGTCACCGACCGCGCACAAATCTCGAGTGAGCCAGGAAAAGGACTCCGGCACCGAATTTCAGTGGGCATGGAGGGATGAATTATGTGACTAGGCCTCGCGTATCGGACGCCAGGTAACCTCCCTGAGGTGGCTACAGATCCGGCAAGGTCGTGGTGGGAGCGCTACAACGACGGGATTGGTGAATCGATGTGGTGGGAGCTCTCGCCTGAAAGGAGTTAGTTGTGGCTGCTCGAAAAAGAGACCGTGTTACCAATATGGTTAAGGGAGAATTGACCGATGCAATGGTGCGCGCGGGATATATGCCGTATGAACCCTTAGTGGAGAGTAATGACGGTGCCTTTTGGTTCAAGAGTGATGCTGTTGGCATTCCGAATACCATCGCTGCCGTGCAAGCACTTATCGGCTATTCGAGGGACGGTGCCACAAGGTGCACGGGAACTGCATTCCTGATATCTCCGAGGGTAGGTGACGCACTACAGTCAATTCCATCAGACGCACTGCTGAAAGGCGATAGGCCGGACAGCCCCTTCCATGAGCGCGTTGACTATCGGGTTTTCAACGAACTGCCGGGTCTGGAGTTGGTGGGGAAGGCACCGTGGGTGATTACTGAAGCGGACGTCCCGATTGCCGTGCAGTGGTTTGAGAATCGCGTATCCGGTGCGGTTGTGAAATGGTTCGACGATCGCAACTCGATTGAGAAGTTGATCCGGGTGGCGGAGGAGCCGATCCCGGGAACCTCGCACGACCGGATCAACCCCCGCGTTCTACGGGCGACAATTACTTTGTGCATCGTCAATGGTTACTTCACTGATGCAGCAGGATTGATGACGGCGCACCTTGAACGCGATCACGTGCAGCCGAATGTTGATTCATTCGATCGTGTTGCCGCGTTTGATAGAGCTCTAGCGGATAGATTTCCAGAATATCGGCGTGCTCGAGGCCGCTGACCTTGCCATATCCCAGACGGCGGGATATCCGCTGTGGGTGTCCTCTGGATCGGTGGCCATGAGCTGAATCACTTCTCGGTGTGGCAAGTCCGTCGGGCACTATGAGTTCTCTGGGGAGAATTCGAACAGGATTGGAGGCTCTTCCGGATCCGGAGTGCATGAGGCCGGGGCCGCGCGGTGACTAGTACTGTTTCCGCACCGGATGCGATCTCGCCGACCTCGATCGCTAGTCCTCGTACTCGTACTCCGGTTCGGGCTCATCCGCCCATGCCTGATATCCCGGACTCTTCAGATGCAGGTGGATCGCACTGACACCCCGGTTCAGTGTGATGACCGCTTTCGGCAGATCCCACCGGATAGTTGCCTCAGGTTCGGCGCTCGTGGCTGTCCCCAGGAGTGCAGTAAGTGCCACATCGAGGTTCGTGAATCCTTCGACCAGCAACGGACGCACCACTGTCATGGGCGTAGCGTCATCTGCCAGATCCGTGACTAAGATCGAGATCGAATCCATTCTGTGTTGCCGCCCGAACATGTTCGCCGTCGGCCGGCTGACATGAAAGTTCGTCCGAATCGAGCCGCCAGCATGCCTGAGTTCGACGAGCTCCCATCCAGCTTGTGCGCAGAAGGGTTCCAGGTCGTCGACGGCCCAGGTCCAGTCGAATTCTGCAGCGAGGCGGGCGATCTGGGTGGCGCCTTCGATGTCGACGTGCATGTGTGGATGCTACTTCCTTCTCGACGCAGCCAGTTCCGCCGCAGAGGGACCCTACGATTCATTGATCGAAGCGCTCGCGGCTAGCTGAGCCGAAGGGTCGGTGCCAGCAGACCGTCGACCGCCAACTCGCCCGGCGGGGCCTCACCGTGCCAAATAATTCGGGGAAAAACGTGCCAAATAATTTCGAGAGTCACACGCAAAACCCGTCCGAAAACCCACTGTCTCTCAATACTTACTGTCGTTGAGTTCTGCAACACTGTGCCCTTGTGAGCACACTTTTGGGGTGCGCGAGGGTATCGACGGCAGATCAAAACCCAACTCTGCAGACGGACGCTCTGACGGCCGCGGGCTACTACAAGATCTGGACCGACGTCGCATCCGGCTCGAAAGACGACCGCCCGCAACTGGCCGCAGTCATCGAACACCTTCGACCGGACGACACGCTGGCCGTGTGGCGCCTGGACAGGCTCGGCCGAAGCCTTCCTCACTTGCTGGAAACGGTTGCCCACCTCGAAGCTATCGGCGTCGGGTTTGCCTCCCTCCCCGAAGAAATCAACACCACCAACTCCGGCGGCCGGTTGATCTTCACAATTTTTGGAGCTCTCGCCGAATTTGAGCGAAATCTTCTGAGGGAGGGAACATTTGCTGGCTTGGAAGCGGCGAAAAGGCAAGGACGAACCGGTGGCCGACCACCTGTGCTTCATGAGAAACAGAAGGGCAATCGCCCGCAAGATGAAAGGTGCCGGCGTTTCCATGACCGCAATAGCCGACACGCTCGGAGTCGCCTGATCAACCCTGTACCGCAACGTCAGTTAGACGGTTGGTGCACAGCACTTCTGAACACGGAATGTCAGAAGACGACTGCACGCGACACCAAAATCGCAGGTCACCGTGCAGTCGTCTTCTGAAACTGACACCCCAGTTTCAGCTTGGGGCCGGGACGCACACAAGTCTCCCTCGGATGGCTGATCCAGCCACGCAGGGGAGACTTGTGTGCACTTGTACCTGTCTCAGGGACCCCGAGGACTACTTCGCGGGATTCAGTACCAGTGAAATTGAGTTGATGCAGTACCGCTGATCCGTCGGAGTGGGATAGCCCTCACCCTCGAAGACATGGCCGAGGTGGCTGTGGCACTTCTTGCAGATAACTTCGACGCGTCGCATTCCCAGGCTCACGTCTTCCTTCAGGATGACGGCGTCGGAGTTGGCCGGATCGAAGAACGACGGCCACCCGCAATGCGATTCGAACTTCTCGGTGCTGCGGAAAAGTTCGGCGCCGCACGCCCGGCAGGAGTAAACACCTTCGGTGGTGGTGTCGGTGTATTCGCCCACGCCGGGCCGTTCGGTGCCGGCCTGACGCAGGACGGCGTACTCGGCCGGGGTCAGTTTTTCGCGCCACTGCTCGTCGGTGAAGGTGACTTCGGGGGCGTTATCTGTAGAACTCATGCCTACACGCTAATCCTTTACTGCAGGTTCGGCTTTGCTTGCAGGTGGGACGGCATCCACAGGAGGATCGAGGAGGTAGGCGGGATCGATTCCGCGGTCCAGGCGTCCTTCGCGTCGGGCAACCAGATACCGGTAACCGAGGACGCAGAAGATCACGATCAGCAGCAGGCTCCACCCGAGAGTGCTCTTCATGTACTCCGCTGCCCGGCCGAAGGCGGGCCAACGGAAGGACCACCAGTCGTCGAATGTCATGCACCCGTACACGGCAAGCCAGGCCGGCCAGTTCCGCATGACGGAGTTCTTGAGAATCACCGACATCAGGAGCGGGAACAGCATCATCGAGTAGTACATCTGCCCGAGCGACGGCAGCAGGAACGACGCGGTCATGATCACGCCCGTTGTGGTGGTGAGGAAGAACAGATCGTCATTGCGGTAGTACCGGTAGAGCAGCCACAGCGAGATCAGGACCATGGCGGCGAAGACCGCGCGCAGGGTGAGGACCAACCAATCGGGCAGGCCGAAGTAGGCGCCGTTACCGACTATCGAGCTGTTGAAGTAGTCGCGTGATTCCAGCAGGTACGGAACCGTGCGTTCGACAAATGCCATCGGATCTGCCGAGAGAGGCACTGCGACGACGGTGAGGATGAACGGGATGCCGAGTGCTGTGACAAAAACCTTCCACTGACCACGAACCAAGGGGAGCAGTAGCAGCGGCGCAAGAGTGGGTTTGACGGCCAGAGTGATGCCGATCGATGCGCCTGCCCATAGATCTTTACGGCGCATCAGGAGTAGCAGGAACGCCATCTCGCTGAGCAGCACGATGCCATTGATGTTGGTGAACACCAGGGTGTTGGTGACGGTCTCCGACGAGAACGCGGCCAGTACGAGAATTGGCGCGGCGATGGAGCTGATTGTCAGATCGAACAGCCGTAGCAGCAGATAGAGCGCGACCAGGATCGCAATCGCATTGGTGCCGATGAACAGCCAGCGCGAGCGCTCGGGATCGAGGATGGCCAGTGGTGCCATCAGCAAGGATCCCGATGGGGGATACAAGTAGTGCGGATCTACCGTGTTGAAGTCCGCGGTGTAGACCTCGCGGCCGTTCCAGAATGCCAGCGCGGCGTTGTAGACCGGCCGGAAATCATCGGTGATCGACCCGTTGACGGCTTTGACGACAACGCGATTGATCACGGTCATCACGGCGATCGGCCACAAAACGTAGTTGACGACTTGTTGGGTTGTCCGCCCGGTGCGAGGCTCGATTTGTCTAAGGAACACTTCGGAACGGTACACCGAGACGCAAACAGATCTGGGGATGCACCCTGCAATGGTGGGTGACGGCCGTCATTTTCGACTAGGCCGGGCACACATTGCCGTTGGCCGGCAGGCTCTGATTGTCCAGGTAGGACACCGCGGCCTGTTGCACGCAGGCAGATTGCATCGCGGGGTGTCCGGAGCCTTGCCAATCGAGGCTGGCGAACCGGGCGCCGGCGTTGGTGACAACTCCGGTGACGGTGGCCAGTCCGGTGTTGCCGACGGCGGGGTCGGCTTGACCGCTGAGGACCAGAACAGTCGGTTTCAACGCGGTGGGTAAGGGCGTCGGAGCGGTTGTCGGCCAACTTGCGCAGGCCGACAATCCGAGTGCGGCTTCGTTCCCGAACACGGGGTAGGACTTACCCCACGTTTGTTGCAGTTCGCGGATGCGGCCCACTCCCGGCCACTGAATGCCGTCGGTGCAGCGTCCGACAAACTGACCGTCACTGGCAAGTGCTTTCTCCGCGGCTGCGGCACGTTCGCGCATGGGTACGGGGTTTCCCGTTCCGAGTGCGCTGAGAGCATCGGCCAGAGACGTTGTGTCCAGCTGGCGATTCTGGCTCGCGATGGCAAGACTTGCCGAGATTGCGCGGGTGATCGACGCCGCGGACAAGGGCCGGAACTCACCAGTTCGCGCGCGTTCCATCAAGGCAACGACGGCCGCGCGGGGGTCGGGTCCGAGTGAGCAGGACAGCGCCGCGCAGCGAGTAGCAAACGCCGTCAACGCTGCTTCCTGGCCTTGGACTCGGCTTTCCTCCTCGGTGGTGGCATCGGTGGCGATCGGTGCGGGTGAGTCGAGGATCAATCGTGCGATGTTGTCGGGATATGTTGCGGCGTAACTCAATGCGATGTCCGAACCGGAGCCTGCAGCCCACAGTGCGATGGTGTCGACGCCCCATCTCGTGCGCAGTGCGTTGATGTCGTCGGCCGCGGCGTCGGCTCCGAATTCGAGTTCCTGCGGATCGAGATAGTCGGTGCAGGAGATTGTGGCGTCGTGCCCGAGGGTGGCGACGGCGTCGGCTGCGTCTCCGCTGAAACTCGGCTCGAATTGGCCGAGATCGGCGAGTCCGCGCCGAGTATCGGGTTCCATGCATTCGATCGGCGTCGAGCGGTCGATACCGCGGCGATCGAGAGCCACAACCGGGTGGGCTGCGAGGACGGCCGTCAGTCCGGTGGCAGAGAGCATGGCCAAGGTGCTTCCCGACGACCGATCGGTCCCGGATGTGAAGACAATCGGGTAGGCGTCAGCAGGAGTAGCTGACGTTCGGGCCCGGGTCGCCGCAGCCGTGAATGTTCCGTCGATGCGGCCGCTGGTGTCGATGGGAGCGCTGAATTCGGCGCATTCGACGATGACGCCCGTGCTGGCTGCAGCCAACGCGGCGTCGGCAAGAGATGTCCCGCTGCAGTCGCGCCACGGGAGATCGCTGGTCGGGACGGCCGGAGCGGGAACCGGGGGAGGTGTCGCCTGTGACGTATCGGAACTCCCGGGGGTGCCACCGGTGTGACCTTCGACGGCGACGTCCGGGCGAATGGAGGGCCCTGCGCCACAGGCGCAACAGGTCGCCAGGACAACTGCAATCAAAGCCGCTCTGCGCATGCCGACCAGAGTGCCAGGTTCAGTGCCGAGGACGTTGACGAACCCACCGCGACAGCACCGTGCCGTCGGAGTCCGTGAGGATATGTGCAGGCATCATCGGGGTGGGAAGGGACTGTGCGGAGAGGGAAATCCGCCCCGCGTTGCCGCCGACCAATTGCGGAGACGTCGTCACGCATAGTTCGTCGACGGCGTTGTCCGTGATCAGTTGGCCGAACAGGGACGGTCCGCCTTCGCACAGAATTCGCGGCAAATTCAGAGTGGATGCTGTGTTCTCGATGTCGACGCTGCGCACCGCCGCGCCGACGCTTCGGTGAATGTCGGCACCGGCATCGCTCAACCTCGATACGGCAGCGGCGTCTGCATCGGAGCCGACCAGCAGAATCGGTGGGACCTCGGCGTCACAGAACAGCCGGCTTTCGGGGTCGATCGACGCGCGTGACGAGACAACCAAGATCGGGGGCACCGGGGCGAGCCCCGACGCGACCCGGCGTGCCCGAGCGTCGTCGTTCATCACGGCGCCGCCGTAGTTCTCCGCGCGCGCGGTTCCGGCTCCGACGACAACCACGTCGCAGAGTTCGCGCAGCGTGTCGAACACCGTCTTGTCCGCCGGGGTGCCCAGACCGCCGCTGAGCCCACTGACGGAGACGGCACCGTCAATGCTGGACACGAAGTTCACCCGTACCCACGGACGCTGCAGGTTTTCCGGATATGAATAGAGCTCTCGGAGCCGCTGCGGCTGATCGGGTGTGAAGTAGGTCGCAAAATCCAGATGGTGCATATGAGAGATCACACCACGTAGATACCCTTGATGGATGCCTCAACGTCTTGTCGATCGCAGTCCGGTGGTACCCGCCGATCAATTGGTCGCTCAAATGGTTCCACCCGCAATGTTCGACGACGTGAGCTTCGCGTCCTACATCCCGGATCCCAACGAGCCGAGTCAGGCAGCTGCCGTTGCCAAGACCGAGGAATTCTCCAAGCGCGTAGCCAAGATTCGGGCCGGCGGTCGTCGCGGATTGTTCGGTAAGAAGACTCAGGCCACTGGCGCCGGTCTGTACCTCGACGGCGGCTTCGGTGTCGGTAAGACGCACCTTCTGGCGTCGATCTTCCACAGCGTTCCGTCGCCCAAAGCATTCGGCACGTTCGTCGAACTGACGCACGTGGTCGGCGCACTCGGCTTCAACAAGGCCGTCGAGGCATTTTCCGAGCACAGCGTTCTGTGCATCGACGAATTCGAGCTCGATGATCCGGGCGACACCATGCTGGTCTCTCGCCTGCTGTCCGAGCTGTCGACGCGCGGTGTGTCCATCGTTGCGACGTCCAACACACTCCCGGGTCAGCTCGGTGAGGGCCGCTTTGCTGCGCAGGACTTCATGCGCGAGATCAAGAAGCTCGGCTCGATCTTCGAGACCATTCGCGTCGACGGTCCTGACTACCGTCACCGCGATCTGCCACCCGCTCCCGAGCCGATTTCCTCCGAAGAGTTGGTCGCGCGCGCCGAGTCCGTCGATGGCGCAACGCTCGACAACTTCGACGAGCTGTGCAAGCACCTCAGCACGCTGCACCCGTCGCGATACAACAAGTTGGTCGAGGGTGTTCGTGCTGTCTACATCGACGGCGTCCACCCCGCGACAGACCAGTCGGTTGCGCTTCGGTTCGTGGTTCTTGCCGACCGCCTGTACGACGCGAGCATTCCGGTGACAGTGTCCGGCGCTCGCCTGGACGAGATTTTCACCCCGGAGATGCTGGCCGGCGGTTACAAGAAGAAGTACCTGCGTGCCATGTCGCGTCTACTTGCGTTGTCTCGTTTCGAGGTTGCCGCGACCTAGTTCACCGGTCGCTCCATCACAAAATCGTGATGGAGCTGGGTGCCCACGACAAAGGTCTTGGTCCCTACCCGTGTGAAGCCATGCTTTGCGTAGAACTTTTGCGCTCGCGCATTTTCCTGGTTCACTCCGAGCCAGATTCCCGCACTGCCACTTTCGTGGGCGTGAGCGACCACCGCGGCCATCAATGATGCTGCGGCGCCGCTTCCGTGATTTCCGGGAAGCACGTACAGCTTGCTCAATTCTGTTGTCGGGCGAAGCGTGAGTGCTGCCCGCACGTCGGGATCGGACGGTTCGGCGTCGATGAGCATTGCGTAGCCGACGATGGCGTCGCTCGAGATCACTTTGAGAACCGTGCGCGTCGGGTCGGTCAGGTATTCGGAGAACTTGTCGACCGAGAGCACGTTGTCGATGAAGGCATTGATGTCGTCGTCGGATGCATCGGGTGGGCAGGCGAGCGGAAACGTCACCGCGGCCACGTCGGCGATTGCTTCGGAATCCCAGATTCCGGCCCGGTCAACGGTGATGCTCACGTCACTTCGTCCTTCCCTGCACGTGCAATGGTCGCTCAAGTACACCACTTGCCGTGTCAGTGACGGCTATCCGGCTTTCTCAGCCGCCAGGCTCTCGGCGCGTTTCGGGGCAAACGCGGGGGCAAGTGCGATCAGAATCACGCAGAACGCCAGCGGTATGAGGAACCCGATCCGCAGGTCGCTGAATGCGGCGACAGCTCCGACGATTCCGCCGCCGACAACGGTGCCTACATAGTTGAAGAGGTTGATGCGAGCGATGACGGTATCCACCTGATCGGGTGGCGCCATCCGACCGGCAGCGCTGAAGCAGATCGGGGCGATCACCGGAAGGCCAAGGCCGACGATCAGGAACCCGGCGATTGCAATCGCAGGAGATTGCGCCGTCACGACAATGGTCATGCCGATCACGCCGATCACTGATCCCATGCGGACGACGGTGGTTTCACCGAACTTGCCCACCCAGTAGTCGCCGGTCAATCGCGCAACCAATGCTGCGATTTGGTAGGCAGCCATCGACAGAGCAGCAGTGCTCGCGTCGGCAAGCAGGACGTCTTCGAGGTACAGGGTCGACCAGTTGCCGATGCTGAAATCGACTGCGTAGAACAGTGCCATCGCGATGCCGAGCAGGACAAACGCTCGCATCGGGACCGTGAGCGTGACGGAGCCACCGGTATTCGTATCCGCGACGGTTGTTGCGCTTCGATCGAGCAATGACGGTCCGAATACCAGAAGCAGCAGGGCCACAATCACTCCCGCGACCACCTGGGTAACCCGTACCGAGATGTCGAGTCCTGCGGTTGCCGAGATGTAGAGCGCGCCGGCGATGGCCCCGACGCTCCAGGCTGCGTGGAACGAGCTGAGAATGAAGCGTCCCTTGGCGTGTTGGATCGAGACGGCCTGCATGTTTGCTGCCGCATCAACGATGCCGAGGCCGATTCCGTAGACAGCGAGGCAGACAAAAAAGAGTGCAGAGTTGGGGGCCAGTCCGGTGGCGCCGCCGAAGACCGCGATGACGGCCAGTCCGGTGCGGAGCGTGGTCTTGCTCGACGTTCGAACTGCGAGTCGCTCGGCGAGAACGCTGCCGAGTCCGGCGATGACTGACACCGACACAACCGCAACGACCAGCAACGACTCGCTGAGCGCAAACAAGTCCCGGTACGCCGGCAGTTGCGTCAGAATCGACGCGAGAAGAAAACCCTGGAGTCCGAAAGCCACGGAGGTGGCGATCCGAGCCTTCGTCAGGCTGCGGGTGTGATCCGTCATCGAATGTGGCCTTGTCTGTGGTTGGGCACTGCCCGCCGAACGCTACTTGATATTTGGTACTGGTCGAGTGTCCAACAAAGTCGCGTGTCGCGCAGCATTCTTTGATTAACTGACGGCTATGAGTGCACATCCAACAGCAATGTTTCCCCCCGAATTTGTGTGGGGAACCGCGACGGCTGCGTATCAAATTGAAGGCGCAGTGACCGAAGACGGTCGGGGACCGTCGATTTGGGACGATTTCTGCACTCAACCCGGTGCTGTGGTGCGCGGCGAGACCGGTGAAGTTGCTGCGGATCACTACCACCGCTGGGAATCCGACGTCGCTCTCATGGCGCAGCTGGGACTTGACGCGTATCGCCTGTCGCTGTCGTGGTCGCGAATCCTCCCTACCGGATCAGGCGAGATGAACCAGAGGGGGCTCGATTTTTACGACCGCGTGATCGACAGGCTCTGCGAGTCCGGAATTACGCCCGCCGTCACGCTCTTTCACTGGGATCTGCCGTCAGCTCTGCAAGAGCAAGGGGGCTGGATGAATCGCGACACCGCGTATCGGTTGGGGGAGTACGCGCAGATTGTGGGCGAACGGTTTGCCGATCGTGTCGGCCTGTGGATGCCACTCAACGAGCCTGTTGTCCACACTCTGTACGGCCACGCCCTAGGAGTTCATGCCCCGGGACTTGCCTTGGGATTCGCCGCCTTCCAGGCCGCACATCACCAGCTCCTCGGGCATGGTCTGGCAGTCGACGCGCTGCGGTCGGCGGGCTGCTCGGGCATTGGCATCGCGTCCAATCACGCTCCGGTGCGCGCCGCAACGGATTCGGCGGAAGACGTGATGGCCGCAGACATCTACGACCACGTCGTCAACTGGATGTTCGCCGACCCGATACTGCTCGGAAAGTATCCGGCCGACGAATTTGCGCAGATCCTCACCGGACCGGTCGACGAGGATCTGACGATCATCAATGCGCCCCTCGACTGGTACGGCATCAACTACTACGAGCCGACGATGATCGCTGCCCCTGTCGAGGGACAGGGCACCGACGGCGTTCTCGAGATCGATCTACCGCCGGGACTTCCCTTTGCTCCGGTGGCGATAACCGGTTACCCCACAACCGATTTCGGATGGCCGATCGTTCCCGAAGGACTTGGCGAGATCCTGCGAACATTCCAGTCGCGGTTCGGTGAGTCCCTGCCGCCGATCTACATCACCGAGAGCGGATGTTCGTTTCACGACACCTTGAACAGTTCGGGCGAGGTCAGTGACACTGCTCGAATCGAGTACCACGACGCACATCTACGGGCCCTGCGATCGGCCATGGACGACGGTGTCGACGTGCGCGGCTATTTTGTGTGGTCGCTGCTGGACAACTTCGAGTGGGCAGCCGGCTACCAGGAACGATTCGGCCTGGTCCACGTCGATTTCGACACCCAGAAGCGCACCCCGAAGGCTTCGTTCGAGTGGTATCGCAGCTTGATTGCGGGTCAGAAGGCAGCGCGGGTTTAGCGTCCAGGTTTGCGTTCTGGCGCCTGGCCGCCTAGCCTCACTCACATGAAGCGCATGCTCGTAGTACACCGCCGTAGCGGGGTCTGAATCGGACCGACCCCCCGCTGCGGGTCGTCGTGCTACCAGTTGGTCCTCCACTTCATTCCAGGAAGACCACGACAATGACTTACAACTTCGCCTTCGCTTCTGATTCGTCTTATTCCTTTGCCGGCGATCCTTTTGCTGCGCGTCATGGAAAATCCTTGCCTGCCGGCCTGCGTGCCGAATGCGCTGAGATGTCGTGGAACGAATTCGAATCGACGTATGCGGCAATGAGTGGCCCGATCCGTCTGGGCGCATGGTCGAGCGAGAAGATCGCCCCCGGTCGCTGGGCGTACGAAGCGACTCTCGGTCTGGGGGAGCGCATCGCTACGGCATCCGCCACCGCAACCGGAGCAATTTCTGCGATGACATCGATGCTGCACGACGCAGGAATCGCGCTGGAGATTCTCTCGTTCCATCAGCACGAAATCGGCCACCGCACGGCAACCTTCATTTTCACGGAGTGCAATGGTCGCCGGAACTGGGCCATGGGCATCGGCGAGTCGGCAACCGAGTCGTCACTGCGTGCGATGACGTCGGCAGCAAACCGTTTCTCGAACTGACTAGTCGGATGTCGCCGTGCATCGGAAAGCTGTAGGTGTGTCACTCGATTTCAGCTAGTCGAGGAGGTTGTAGTCGCGGAGAAGTTCGCGATTCACTTCGAATTGTGCCCGGGATGTTGCGGCGTCCAAGTCCGTCGCGATCGTGCAGAACCAGTCGAGATGGCTGACTATCGCTGCGCAATGCCATGCGAGAAACTTTGCGTGTTTCTTGTGCAGCTTGAAAATCGCGATTTGCCTCGTTGTGCACGCGAATTCGATGGTCGCGGTTACACGTTCGATTGCGTAGATGAGTTGGAAGTAGGCGCCGATGTGTTCGGGACCGTACGTGTCATCGGTCTGGAGCTTCAGCAGGGTTAGCACGTGGCGGGCGTCGTCGACGATTCCGGTGGTGATATTCGTGTGGACGTCTGACAGGGCGCGGTTAGCCACTCGCCGTGCATTTGCCGCATTGAGCCCGAAAGTGCTGATGGAAATAATCAGTGCCACAATACTCACGGTGAGCGATGCAGGTTCCACAGCTGCAGCATAAGTGGCTGGGCGCTGGTCGGGTTCTCGGGGTTGAGGACCGCAACGCAGAAAGCCGGAATCCCGTAAGGATTCCGGCTTTCTGCGTATTTCCGTGGTGCGCGATACTGGGATTGAACCAGTGACCTCTTCCGTGTCAGGGAAGCGCTCTCCCGCTGAGCTAATCGCGCGGGTCTGGAGATGAAAATGGAGCGGACGACGGGATTCGAACCCGCGACCCCAACCTTGGCAAGGTTGTGCGCTACCAGCTGCGCCACGTCCGCATGTGCATTGAACTCCGTTACCGGCGCTCAGTGCGTGTCTAACCTATCAGACCCGCAAGCGAGTCTTGACCATCAGGCCCGAGGGCCTGACGTGGTGCGCGATACTGGGATTGAACCAGTGACCTCTTCCGTGTCAGGGAAGCGCTCTCCCGCTGAGCTAATCGCGC
>NZ_JAWLRZ010000009.1:0-87088 GCF_033142425.1 Rhodococcus sp. IEGM 1366 | reverse complement strand
GAGGTGGAGACGGGAATCGAACCCGTGTGCACGGCTTTGCAGGCCGTTGCCTCACCACTCGGCCACTCCACCGTAAAAGGTTGAGTTACACCTCTCGAGCGGACGACGGGATTCGAACCCGCGACCCCAACCTTGGCAAGGTTGTGCGCTACCAGCTGCGCCACGTCCGCATCGCACCGTGTTGCTTGGGGAGTTGGTTGCTCTCCTCGGTGCGTTGAAAACATTAGCCGACGGTGTCGGATTCATACAAATCACCAGCTCAGTAGGCGTTTCGGTAGTGGAATCGCTCAAAATTGCGATGTTACGGGCCGGTCGAGTGCGTTCGTGAAGTTCTTAAATGGGTGAAACTGGGCGTTCTGGGAGGAGAATGAATGCCAACCTGGTGATTCGTAATCGGTGCGCGAGCGTGTTAATGTTCCAACTCGTTCGAGCGCATGCGTTCGAACAGTTCGTAAGGTCCCGTGGCTCAGTGGGAGAGCGTCCGCTTCACACGCGGAAGGTCGCTGGTTCGATCCCAGCCGGGACCACAGGTACAGACTGAAGGCGTTCCCGAGAGATCGGGGACGCCTTCAGTCGTTTCTGCGCCCGACGTGCCAATCCGGGCGCACTCGAGATTTCGGTAACCTGGGTCGCAAAGACGTGCTCTTCTATGGAAACAGGTGAGGGAAGTTGACTACCAAAAAGGTCGACCCTCCCGTCGACGACTCCGACCTGACGCTCTTTCGCGAAGCCGAGTCTCGTATTCACGAAGCTGAGTCCCGCTGGTCGAGGTGGCGCGCGCACATTGCCGCCCGCCCGAGCTTGAATCTCGCGTATCGAATCGCGGTTGGTTTTGTCGGTCTCGTCGTATTGGCGGCCGGTGTACTGGCCATCCCTTATCCCGGACCTGGCTGGCTTATCGTCTTTGCCGGCCTCGGAATCCTGGCGTCGGAGTTTGCCTGGGCGCATCGACTGCTGCATTTTGCCAAGGCACGGTACGACCGTTTCATGACGTGGTTCGGCAAGCAGTCCCTGTTCGTCAAGGGAATCGGCGTTCTGTTCACCACAGTGGTCGTCGTTGCAACATTGTGGCTTCTGGGCACCTTCGGCCTGATCGGGACTTGGGTTGGCCTCGACTACTCCTGGCTCGAGTCGCCACTCTGAGGTGAAAGTGGCTTGTTAACTTCAGTCGGTTGACTCGTCGGGTCGGCAGGGTAGATAACATGATCGTGCACGTGCTCGCTGTGGGTGCGATGCACGTCTTACTTGCCGCAATACATTAGGAGCACATCGCCGTGACCAGTCCCGCGCCAGAGCACTCAGCCGCCCCACTTCGGGTGCCCGCGGGGACGACCGCCGGGACTGCAGTGCGTGAGGCCGGATATCCCACGAAGGGACCGGACGTCATTGTCGTCGTTCGTGACAGCGAGGGAACGCTCAAGGATCTGTCGTGGACCCCGGAGGTCGACGTCGAGGTTGAGCCTGTAGCCGCGTCCACCGAGGACGGCCGCAGCGTGATCCGCCACTCGGCCGCGCACGTTTTGGCGCAGGCAGTGCAGAAGGAATTCCCCGACGCGAAGCTGGGTATCGGCCCGCCGATCACCGACGGCTTCTACTACGACTTTGCTGTCGATCGTCCTTTCACCCCGGAGGATCTGGCCAAGCTCGAAAAGCGGATGAAGCAGATCATCAAGGGATCGCAGCGATTCTCCCGCCGCGTGGTCGATTCCATCGAAGACGCTCGCGTCGAATTGGCAGACGAGCCGTTCAAGCTCGAGCTCATCAACGACAAGTCGGGCATCGACGATCCGAAGATCATGGAGGTCGGTGGCAACGAACTGACCATCTACGACAACCTTGATCCGCGGACCGGCGACACCATCTGGTCCGACCTGTGCCGTGGTCCCCACATCCCGACCACCAAGCACATCCCGGCCTTCAAGTTGACCCGAAGCTCCGCTGCCTACTGGCGCGGCAACCAGGACAATGCCGACCTGCAGCGCGTCTACGGCACCGCATGGGAATCCACCGAGGCTCAGGATGAGTACTTGGAGCTCTTGGCCGAGGCCGAGCGACGCGATCACCGCAAGCTTGGTAGTGAACTCGATCTCTTCAGCTTCCCGGACGAGTTGGGCTCCGGTCTGCCGGTCTTCCATCCCAAGGGCGGAATCATCCGCACCGAGATGGAGAACTACTCGCGCAGCCGCCACATCGAGGCCGGCTACGAGTTCGTCAACACCCCGCACATCACCAAGGGGCATCTGTACGAGGTTTCGGGTCACCTCGACTGGTACCGCGACGGCATGTTCCCCGCAATGCACATCGACGCGGAACTGAACGAGGACGGCACCGTGCGCAAGCCGGGCCAGGATTACTACCTCAAGCCGATGAACTGCCCGATGCACAACCTGATCTTCCGTGCACGTGGTCGCTCGTACCGCGAATTGCCGTTGCGGCTCTTCGAATTCGGCTCCGTGTACCGCTATGAGAAGTCCGGCGTCGTCCACGGTCTGACACGCGTGCGCGGCATGACTCAGGATGATGCGCATATCTACTGCACCCGCGAGCAGATGCGCGACGAGCTCACCACCACGCTGCAGTTCGTGCTGAATTTGCTCAAGGATTACGGTCTCGACGATTTCTATCTGGAGCTCTCCACCAAGAACCCGGACAAGTTCGTCGGTAACGACGACGTCTGGGAAGAGGCGACCGCAACACTCGCCGAGGTCGGCGAAGCATCCGGTCTGACTTTGGTGCCGGACCCGGGTGGAGCCGCGTTCTACGGCCCCAAGATTTCCGTTCAGGTCAAGGACGCGCTGGGCCGCACGTGGCAGATGTCGACCATTCAGCTCGACTTCAACCTGCCTGAGCGCTTCGACCTCGAATACACCGGCAGTGACGGCGTCAAGACCCGGCCGGTCATGATCCACCGTGCGCTCTTCGGTTCGATCGAACGCTTCTTCGGTGTACTGACCGAGCATTACGCGGGCGCGTTCCCGGCGTGGCTCGCGCCGGTGCAGGTTGTCGGCATCCCGGTCGCCGAGGCGTTTGTCGATCATCTCTTCGACGTCACCAAGAAGCTCAAGGCGGCCGGCGTTCGAGCCGAGGTCGATTTCAGCGACGACCGGATGCAGAAGAAGATCCGCAACCACACCACGCAGAAGGTTCCGTTCATGTTGCTCGCCGGTGAGCGCGACGTCGAGGCAGGCGCCGTCAGCTTCCGCTTCCGTGATGGAACCCAGATCAACGGCATTCCCACCGACGACGCGGTTCGGATCATCACGGAGTGGATCGCTCGACGCGAAAATGCCTCTCCGACTGCGGAACTGGTTCAGCCAAGCGTGGCGCCATGAGTATGCCCGGTAGCGACGGTCCAGGTTCGTTGATCGATCAGGGTGTCGGTGAT
The DNA here is from genome assembly GCF_033142425.1 of Rhodococcus sp. IEGM 1366. Lineage (NCBI taxonomy): Bacteria > Bacillati > Actinomycetota > Actinomycetes > Mycobacteriales > Nocardiaceae > Rhodococcus > Rhodococcus sp. IEGM 1366. Next base: position 83,703 of record NZ_JAWLRZ010000009.1, on the reverse strand, counting down.
CCAGACCATCTTCAGCGGATCTGGTCGCCCCACCGGATGTCGTACATCACGGAGGCGCCCAACACGCCCGGCACGACCGGTGAACCGTTCATCGACATTCCCAAGATGTCGGACGAAGAAGGGTTGATCGTCGCCCGCGGTGAGCATGTGTACGCGGTCCTGAACCTGTACCCGTACAACCCCGGCCATCTGATGGTGGTGCCGTACCGCAAGGTCGCGGCACTCGAGGACCTGACGCCCGAGGAAAGCGCCGAGTTGATGGCGTTCACGCAACGCGCGCTGCGGGTCATCAAGAGTGTGTCCAACCCGCACGGTTTCAACGTGGGGCTCAACCTCGGCGCTGCCGCGGGTGGATCGCTGTCCGAGCACCTTCACCAGCACGTGGTTCCGCGTTGGGGTGGCGACGCCAACTTCATCACTGTCTTGGGTGGTGTGAAGGTGATGCCGCAGTTGTTGCGCGAGACCAGGGGATTACTCGCTCGTGCTTGGCAAGAGTGAGCGAACCGAGTTGATTCGACGGGTCCCGCTTCGGGACTCACGAGGTGGAGGTTTCCAGAGGTGTTGAGCTTCTTCGGACGCGCATCGGTGTCCAAGGTGACGGCACCGATGGGCCAAGCTCTGATCAAGACCGGATTGACGCCCGATGCGGTCACGATCATCGGCACGGTCGCGAGCATCGCCGGCGCCGTGACACTGTTCCCGTCCGGTCATCTGTTCTGGGGAACCATCTTCATCTGGTTCTTTGTCATGTTCGACATGCTGGACGGTGCGATGGCTCGCGCCCGTGGCGGCGGAACACGCTATGGCGCGGTTCTCGACGCCACGTGTGACCGTGTTGCCGACGGCGCGATTTTTGCGGGCCTGGCCTGGTGGGCCGTCTACCACGAGAACAACAAGTGGCTCCTGGTGGCAACACTGATCTGTTTGGTTACCAGCCAGGTCATTTCTTACGCGAAGGCCAGAGCCGAGGCGAGCGGTCTGACGGCTGATGGCGGTTGGATCGAACGTCCGGATCGTCTGGTCATCGTCTTGGTCGGTTCCGGCCTCACCGGCCTCGGATTGCCGTGGGCGATCCACATCGCCATGTGGGTTCTTGCCGCGGGCAGTATCGTGACTGTTTTCCAGCGTGTGCTTGCGGTGCGGAATTCGCCTGGTGCACGGGAGCTTCTACCGATCGCACCGGCTGCATCCGACACCGAAGGTGAGTCCGACAAGTGAGTGTTGCCGAGCGCGCTACCGATTTGGGTTACGCCGCCGGGTGGAGACTGGTTCGCAGTCTGCCGGAGTCCGTCGCGGTCAAGCTTTTTGACGCCGGCGCGGATTTTGCAGTGCGAAAAGGTGGTCCAGAACAACTGCGCAAGAACCTGGCCAGAGTTCTCGGAACGACGCCGGCTGAGGTTCCGGATCAGCTGATCAAGGAGTCGATGCGCTCGTACGCGAGGTATTGGCGTGAGGCGTTCCGATTGCCGTCGATGGATTTGGCGGTGACGGGCAAGGCACTGAGCGATCTGGTCGAGGGTCAGGAGTACCTCGAGAAGGCAATGGCAGACGGCAAGGGCGCTGTGTTGGCCTTGCCGCACAGCGGCAACTGGGACATGGCCGGCGTGTGGTGTGTTCAGCAGTGGGGTGGATTGACCTCGGTTGCGGAGCGGTTGAAGCCGGAATCGCTGTACGAGCGTTTTGTGGAGTATCGCGAGAGCCTCGGCTTCGAGATCTTCCCGCTGAGCGGCGGGGAGCATCCACCGTTCGTCGAACTGTCGAAAGATCTGCACGAGAACAAAATTGTGTGCCTGCTAGGGGAGCGCGATCTGGCGAAAAAGGGCGTGCCGGTGACGTTCTTCGGCGAACCCACTCGCATGCCGGCCGGCCCCGCAAAGCTTGCCATCGACACCGGAGCGGCCTTGTTGCCGGTGCACTGCTGGTTCACCGACGACGGGTGGGGATTCAAGATCGATCCGCCGATCGACGTGTCCGAAGGCGTCGGCCCGGCCACTCAGGCGCTAGCCGACCAGTTTGCGATCAACATCGCAGCGCACCCGGCGGATTGGCACATGCTTCAACCACTCTGGCGTTCCGACCTTTCCGAATCGCGGCTCGCCCGCATGGAGGGTGAATGAAAATCGGCATGATCTGCCCGTATTCGTTCGACGTACCCGGTGGGGTGCAAGCGCATGTGGTGGATCTGGCCGAGGTGTTGATCGAGCGCGGGCACAAGGTCAGTGTGTTGGCGCCGTCGTCGGATGACGACGAACTGCCCGAGTTCGTCGTCTCGGCAGGCAAAGCCGTCGCGATTCCGTACAACGGTTCCGTCGCGCGGTTGTCCTTCGGGCCTACCGCGAATGCGCGTTTGCGTAAGTTCATCGCCGAAGGTGACTTCGACGTTCTGCACATTCACGAGCCGAACGCGCCCAGTCTGTCGATGCTTGCGTTGCGCATTGCGGAGGGGCCGATTGTCGCGACGTTCCATACGTCGACCACGAAGTCGTTGGTACTGAGCACTTTCCAAGGCGTGTTAGCTCCCTACCTCGAAAAGATCAGTGGCCGCATCGCTGTCTCGGAGTTGGCCCGTCGGTGGCAGGTCGAGTCCCTGGGATCCGACGCCGTGGAGATCCCGAACGGCGTCGACGTTGCTGCGTTTGCGGGGGCGGAACTTCTGCCGGGCTATCCGCGCGAAGGTGGAACCATTTTGTTCCTCGGTCGCTACGACGAACCGCGCAAGGGGATGGCGGTGCTGTTGGGTGCATTGCCGGCGCTGGTCGAGCGTCATCCGAACCTCGAGGTCATTGTCGTCGGGCGCGGCGACGAGGACAAGCTTCGTAAGGAAGCCGGTCGGTACTCCCGCCACTTGCGTCTGCTCGGCCAGGTCAGTGACGAGGAGAAAGCGTCGGCGTTACGTAGTGCCGACGTGTACTGCGCACCCAACCTCGGTGGTGAGAGCTTCGGGATCGTGCTGGTGGAGGCTATGGCAGCGGGGACCGCAGTCGTGGCCAGTGAACTCGACGCCTTCCGCCGGGTGCTTCGCGACGGACAGGCCGGATTGTTGGTTCCGATCGGGGATTCCGACGCACTTGCCGTGGCTATCGATTCGGTTCTCGGTGATCCTGACCGTCGTAGAGCTTTGGTCAATACTGCGACCGCGGTGGTTGCCGAATACGACTGGCCTGTTGTGGCCGAACAGATCCTGCGGGTCTACGAGACCGTGACCGTGGGCGGCGCCGGCGTGCATGTGGTGGGATCGTGACTTTTTCTGCACTGACAATTTTTGTCCTCGGGCTCATCGCTGCGGTTGTTCTGGTCATCGGGCTCTGGGCGTACGCAACGGCAAACCGGTTGGACCGCTTGCACGTCCGGTCCGATCAGTCGTGGCTGGCGCTCGATGCGGCGTTGTCGCGTCGGGCCGCTGTGGTTCGCGCTGCGGCGGTCGACATGAGTACCGAGGATGCTCGACGGTTCGTGAAGCTGGCGGATGCTGCCGAACGTGCCGATCGGCAGGACCGTGAGCTGGCGGAGAACCGACTCTCCAATGCGCTTGCCGCATATGGAACGACGTCGCTGCGGCCGCAGTTGGTTGCGGAGCTGGCTGACGCGGAGGCTCGGGTACTGATCGCTCGGCGCTTCCACAACGACGCTGTCCGTGACACCCTCGCGTTGCGAACCCGCAGGTTGGTCCGTTGGCTTCACCTGGGTGGAACCGCGCCGCTGCCACAGTATTTCGAGATCACCGAACGGACCACCGCGGCCGCAGTTCCCGAGGGCATTACCGTGGATACGGCTCGGACGTCCGCACGAGTCGTGCTGCTCGATCGACAAAACCGCGTGCTGCTTCTGCGCGGCCACGATCCGAAGATCCCGGACCGGCAGTTCTGGTTCACCGTCGGCGGGGGAATCGAGCGTGGCGAACAAATTCGGGCCGCTGCAGTTCGTGAGGTGGCCGAGGAAACAGGGTTGACGATCGCGCCGGAAGACCTCCGTGGACCGCTGTGGCGCCGCGTCGCGATCTTCCCGTTCGACGGCGAATTGATCCGCTCGGAGGAATTGTTCTTCACCACTCGTACCTCGGGCTTCACTCCGGTGTTCAAGGGCCACACCGAATTGGAACAACGTGCGATTTCCGGCTACCGGTGGTGCAGCGCTGACGTCATTCGTGAACTGACAAAGGCTGGGGAGCCGGTGTATCCGCTCGATTTGGCAAACTTGCTGGCAGAAGCTGCCACCGTCGCTGATGGCACCGAAGATCCGGAAGTACGCTCGATCCGCTGATCGCATTCAAGGCCAGCAATGGCAAATTGGCTACGGAATCAAAGGCCGGTTCGTTCTACAGTTCTGGGGTTCGATCATCACGCCACTATTGCAGGAGTTTGCTGTGAGCACCCCCGATTCCGCCCCCACCACTGCCGTTGGCACCGCACGCGTCAAGCGCGGTATGGCCGAGATGCTCAAGGGTGGTGTGATCATGGACGTGGTCACCGCCGAGCAGGCCAAGATCGCCGAAGACGCCGGCGCTGTAGCTGTCATGGCACTCGAGCGCGTCCCCGCAGACATTCGCGCCCAGGGCGGCGTCTCGCGTATGAGTGACCCGGACATGATCGACAGCATCATCGCCACAGTCAGTATCCCCGTCATGGCGAAGGCCCGTATCGGCCACTTCGTCGAAGCGCAGATCCTGCAGAGCCTCGGCGTCGACTACATCGACGAGTCCGAAGTTCTCACCCCGGCCGACTACGCCAACCACATCGACAAGTGGAAGTTCACGGCTCCTTTCGTTTGTGGTGCTACCAACCTCGGTGAAGCACTGCGTCGTATCAACGAAGGTGCGGCCATGATCCGCTCCAAGGGTGAAGCCGGCACCGGAGACGTCTCCAACGCCACCACCCACATGCGCACCATCCGCGCGGAGATCCGTCGTCTCACCTCGCTCAGCGAGGACGAGCTGTACGTCGCGGCAAAGGAATTGCAGGCTCCGTACGAGCTCGTCGTCGAGGTTGCCAAGGCCGGCAAGCTTCCCGTCACCATGTTCACCGCCGGTGGCATCGCGACCCCGGCCGACGCCGCGATGATGATGCAGCTCGGCGCCGAGGGCGTGTTTGTCGGATCGGGCATCTTCAAGTCCGGTAACCCGCAGCAGCGTGCCGAGGCCATCGTCAAGGCCACGACGTTCTTCGACGACCCGGACGTGCTCGCCAAGGTCTCTCGCGGACTGGGCGAAGCAATGGTCGGCATCAACGTCGACGACCTGCCCGTCGGACATCGTCTCGCCGAGCGCGGTTGGTGATTTTCGCAGGGCGGTAATCTGATTTGGTGCCTGATCGTCAATCCCTTGCGGCTCTACTCCCGTTGGGATTGGCGATGGCGTTGGTCGGCGCCTCGTTCGGAGCGGTTGCGGTAGCGGCGGGGGTGTCGTTGCCGCAGGTTATTGCTCTGTCGGGCATCGTCTACGCGGGCGGAGCTCAGTTTCTCGTGGTGGCGGCGGTGGTTGCAGGTGCAGCCCCCGCCGCTGTCGTTTTTGGTGGGCTGCTTCTCAACGCGCGTCACCTGCCGTACGGATTGGTGCTTGCCGACGTTCTGCGGGGGAGTTGGCGCTCACGCATCTTCGGCGCGCACCTGATGACCGACGAAGCTACAGCTTTCACCACAGCGGAGCTTGCGTCGCACGGTGACGTGGCTCGTGCCCGCAAGACGTTCTTCGCTGCGGGAATCACGCTGTTTCTTGCGTGGAATATCGGTACCGCGATCGGCGCAGTCGGCGGCAATCTTCTGGGCGATCCCAACGCGCTCGGTATCGACGCGGCATTTCCGGCAGCACTGCTGGCGCTCACCGCCGGAGCGTGGCGAGACCGGCTCGACCGCCGGGTTGCGTTGCTGGGGGCGGCAATTGCGGTGGTTCTGACGCCCGTGTTGCCTGCCGGTCTCGGCGTCATCGCCGGCTTGCTCGGTTTGATCGCTGCGGGCCGTAACCGATGAGTTGGTGGATCATCGGCCTGATTGCCTTGGGAACCTTTGGCTTTCGTATTTCCGGCCCACTGTTGCGGGATCGAATTCATCTCAGTCCGCGGGCGGTACGCATGCTCGGGTTGGGCGCAACCGCACTGTTGGTATCGCTGGCCGCTACGCAGACCGTGTACTCCGGTGACGGTTTTGCCGGGTGGGCGCGGGTGCTCGGTGTTGCTGTCGCAGGCGTACTGATTTGGCGCCGTGCACCATTCGTGGTGATTGTGGTGGGCGCGGCGACGGTGACCGCGTTGTTGCGTCTGGCCGGCGTTACGTGATGAGTGATCAAATGAATCACCGTGCGTGAATGGGTGTGGAACCTCTTGTCGATCCCCGATGTGCCGCGGTCGGCCCGGTATCTCAGTCAGCGCGGGGTTGACGTTGCCCAGGACGGACGCCATACGGTTTCCGGGAGCGGTGTCAGGTTTCCGAAGTGGTTGATGATCGCCGCTAGTGAAGTGTGTGGATTCGCGGTGCGGAGAATGAGCGAAAGCGGATATGCGAGAGTTGGATTCACGATCGGTATGCGGCGCAGGTCGTAGTTAGTCGGCCAGATGTAGCGGTCGCGCGCACCGACGAGAGTGGCCACGTCCGCGGAGTCCGCGAGGGTCTCGAGAAGGACTTCGTCGCCGAAGTGCGGGCCGGTGGCGTCGATGCGTAAGTCGAATTCGGTGGCGAGCTGATCGTAGAACTCTCCCCATTCGGTGCGGGGCGCGATACCCGGTACCCAGATCCGATGCCGGCGCAGCTGAGGTGGCGTCAGTGTTCGCGAGGAGGCAAGTGGATGTCGTGGTCCGACAAGGAGTTCCAATGGGGAATCGAAAGCGTGAATCGTGCGCACGTCGCGCGGCAACATCGTCGGATCTGTCACGGTGCGAAACGTGGCGTCGATTTCGCCGGCCTCGACGGCGGCGACGGCTACGCGCGGGTCGTTGACTCTGAGAGTCACTACGTCGAGATTGATTTCGGGATGTGACCGCCAATAGTCGTGCAGAATAACGGCCTGTGCGCTACGCAGGCCGAGAACGTCGATTCGAAGTGCCCGCGAACCTGGTCGGACTGCAGTGATGGCGCGCTCGACTCCAGTGACGATGTCCCGCGCATGCGGGAGAAATGCTTGACCATCAAGCGTCAGCTCGACTCCGCGGGCGGTACGGGTGAACAACCGAACTTCCAGCTCGCGTTCCAGGGCGGCGATACGCTTCGAGACGGCTTGTTGTGTCACACCCAGCTCGTTGGCTGCATGTTGCAGCTGTCCGAGCTCTGCCGCCCGTACGAATGATCGCACTGCTTCGGTATCCATTCACCCAGCCTATTCATGCACAACTGATCGTTGTGGCTCGCCGACTGTCGGTTGTTTGATCGTGCGTCGGTACAGCTGGTGTGATTCATGCCGACGTCGGCGTTGCAAAGGGGAGTTGTATGCGGGTGGACTTGGGGCGCAGTTTCGGCTGGCTGTGGACGGCCTACGCCATCAGCACCTACGGCACGTGGCTTGCCTTCGGAGCGTTCGCCCTCATTGCTGTGCAAGTGCTGCACTCATCGGCATTTGCAGTCGCGCTCCTGGGATCGGCGGGACTTGCCGTTGCCGCGATCGTTGCGTTCCCGCTCGGGCCGTGGGTCGAGCGCAGGGCAAAACGGCCGGTGATGATCGCGACGGACCTGGCCCGATTCTTCGCAATGGCGAGTATTCCGATCGCGTATTTCTTCGACATCCTGACCTATGGGCAACTGCTGGTTGTCTCGGTTGTCTCCGGAACCGCAGGTATCGTCTTCTCTGCCGCTTCGGGCGCATATCTGAAACATGTCGTTCGCAGCGATCACCTCCTTGTCGCAAACGGAAGATTTGAAGGCACGAGTTGGGTGGCAACCGCGGCGGGGCCGCCCCTTGGCGGCGCGCTCATCGGACTGCTCGGTCCAGTCGTCACAGTCGCGGCCGACGCCTTCAGCTTTCTGCTGTCCGCTCTCGGGGTTCTCCGCATTCGTGGCGACGACGTCGAGGCGCCTGGAGGCGCGCCCACCAGAGTGCGCGCCACTGACCTGTTGAACGGCTGGCGGCACATTCACGCCGACCGCGTCCTACAACGTCTGTTTCTCAATTCCGTGATAGTCAGTGGCCTGATCATGGCAACCAGCCCCCTCCTGGCCGTCCTCCTTCTCGGTCAATACCATTTCCCCGCTTGGCAATACGGTCTTGCGTTCGGCATCCCAGCACTCGGGGGTTTCGCGGGTGCCCGCCTTTCCGCGCCACTCGTCGCTCGGTACGGGCGCTACCGCGTTATGATCGTCTCCGGTTGGCTGCGCTCGATCTTCCCGCTCGGCCTCGCGTTCACCCAACCCGGCGTCGCCGGACTTATCACGGTGATTATCGTTGAGGGCCTGTTGATCACGTGTATGGGCATCTTCAATCCCATTAATGCGACCGAACGCTTGCAGCGCACTTCTGCCGATCACGCCGCGCAGGTCCTCACCACATGGAGCGTCAGCAGCAAACTCGCCCAGGCGACGCTCATGTTGGTGTGGGGCGTGCTCGCGACACTCACCAGCCCGCTGGCCGGGATCACGACGGCAGGCCTTCTCCTACTTGCCACCCCGCTCCTGTTGCCTCAACGGGCACATATGACCGCACCCGAGGCTGGTGTGTCGGGTAAAGGCGTCCGGGCAGGATGACTCACTCAGACGTGGCGTCCATGATCTAGAACAATATTTCAGATCTATGCAAATGCGCGATGCGCTGGGACGGTCAGAACATGATGTATCACCGGCATCCGAAGCAGCATATTATCTGTATATTTCGTGATCCAGCGGCGATGGACATCTACGCGACCAAGCTCTACTCTGAGGCTCACCAATAAATAGAACACAGTTTCATTTCTCGAATTCGATTCGGTAGGTGAACCGACGGTGGAGGAGTCGCAAGTATGGCGTCGTACGAGGACATTCCGATCATCGACACTCTCATTGGCTTCCGTGAAGCCGGTGGGCACGAGTACGACTTCATCACCAAGCAGACCAAGGACCGGGAAAGTCGCGAGTCGTTCGAGTTTCCGGCCGAGTACATGTTCAAAGGTGTGCCCAAGGAATTGCCCACCGACGACCCGGTGTCGGTGACGTTGCGTGAGATGGACAAGCACGGTATCGAGATCGGTATGGTCACCGTGGCGACAGAGTCGGGTAGGACTGCAGTGCAACGGTTCCCCGACCGTTTTGTTCCACAAGGCTCCGCTGTGGACCCCAACGACATCATGGGCACGCTGTCGACAATGACGCGTGAGTACGAGGAATTTGGCATCAGATCGGTGAGTTCGTTTGCCGCTGGCACCTTTCCGCAGGTGGCTCTCAACGCGCCCCAGATGTATCCGATCTACGCGAAGTGCGTCGAACTCGATATCCCGATCTTTGCGTGCGCCGGTATCGCGGGGCCGCGATTGAAATCTGCTGTGCAGCATGTGGAACTCATCGACGACGTGATGTTCGATTTCCCCGATCTGGTGTTCGTCACCAGGCACGGCTGTGAACCGTGGGAGGAATTAGCTGTCAAGCTGATGCTGAAGTGGCCGAACTTGTACTATTCGACGTCGGCTTTCGCGCCGAAGCACTACCCCACGGCGATAGTTGATTACGCAAATTCGCGTGGCGCCGACAAGATCATCTATGCGGGCTACTTTCCGGCCGGATTGACGTTGGACCGCATCTTCACGGACATGCCGCACGTGCCGTTCAACGAGGACGTGTGGCCGAAGTTCCTGCATTTGAACGCCCGCAAGGTTCTGAAGTTGAAGGAGTGATCGCGCAGTGACCGATGCATCTGTCGCCTTTCCGCTGATCCCAGACGACATGACGGCATCCCAGCTCGAACGTCGTAAGGCACTCACCGACACTGTCATCGAGATGCTCGCCGATATGAGCCCGGACAAGGTCCAGATGCGCGAGGTTTCCGAACGGTCGGGCGTCGCGCTCGGAACGGTGTACCGCTATTTCCCGGCCAAACAGCAACTCATGGCGGCGTCGATAGTTGCGTGGAACGACATCCTCGCCGATCGGCTTGCACGTGAACATGCGAGTGGACGTGCGCGGTATGGCGGCCACGACTCAGTCCTTGATCGAGTCCTCGACTTGTATCGCCGCCAGATGAAGGCATTCCACCGCAGGCCCCACTTTGCGCGGCTCGAGGTCGACATGCAGACGTCGGACGACCCTTACGTTCGGGACACGATGGACGAGCGAGCCGCCGCCAACCGCTCGGTGATTTTCGGACTGATGGACGGAGTCCCGGCTGAGTTGGCTCGTCTGGCGTCGCTTTCCATTGGCAGTGTGATGCTTAATTCGTTGATCTTGTGGACCACCGGTCGCATCGGCTATCCAGAGGCGCTGCGCAATGTGGAGGAGATATGTCGACTGGTCTTGCGCGATTACTCCTAGAGATGCGTCGTTTACGGGATCTGGGGAATCGGGTCCGGTGGATAGGGGTTGGGCGGCGTTGGAGTCGGGGGTACCGGCGGTGGCGTCGGCGGTACGGGTTCCGGCGCTGGCGGGATTGGTTCAGGCACGGGGTTCGGCGGAACCGGATCGGGCCCGGTACCCGACGGGGTGTTGTACGCCAACGCAAAAGGATCGATCATGCCGGTCGTGTTCCCCAATACTCCGTTCGCCAACCCTGAGGTGGGTTTCGGGTTTCAGTGTTGGACTCGCCGGGTAGCTGATCGCTGGCAGCGCGAACAGCAGCACAACGAGAGGGGCTTGTGATGAGTGAGCATCCGCGAGAGCAAATCGAATACCCCGGGCACACCGGCGACATGAGTGAAAAACCCCGCGACGAGATGAACGGTTACGTCGGGCGGGGCCTGCTCGACGGCAAGCGTGCATTGATCACAGGTGGCGATTCCGGTATCGGAAGGGCTGTGGCTGTTGCATTTGCCAAGGAAGGAGCCGATGTCGCGATTGCCTATCTCGAGGAAGACACCGACGCCCATCACACCGCCGCACTTGTTGCGCATCAAGGCAGAAAGTGTCATCTGATGCGGGGCGACCTCGCGGATCCGTACCACTGCAATGATGTGGTCGGGCAGACGGTGGACGTGCTGGGAGGCTTGAATATCCTCGTCAACAATGTTGCCTACCAACAACCGGTCGATGACTTCGTCGAGCTGTCGGACGAGCAGTGGCGTCGGACCTTCGCGGTGAACATCGACAGCTATTTCCACGTCAGCAAGGCCGCGGTTCCCCATCTGAGAGGCGGTGGGTCGATCATCAACACGGCGTCGATCAACGGCCTGCGCGGAAATAAGAGCTTGATCGACTACTCGGCGACCAAGGGGGCCGTCATTGCGCTGACGTACTCACTGTCCCAGTCGTTGCGTGAGCGATCGATTCGCGTCAATTGTGTTGCCCCTGGCCCGGTATGGACGCCGCTGATACCGGCGACATTGGACAAGGACAAGGTGGAGTCTTTTGGTCAACAGGCACCGTACGGGCGGGCAGCCCAGCCGGACGAGATCGCACCCTCGTACGTGTTCTTTGCCTCGGAAACTATGTCGTCTTATTACTCCGGGGAGGTGCTTGCGCCGATCGGCGGAGAAACGCTGCCCGGTTGACGGCAAATTCCGACAATTGCCTTCTGCCTGATCTCCAGAAGCGGCGTCGGCTAGGTTAGTCGTGTGGGGGACACCAGGGGAACTGATCCAATTGTCGTCGAGCCGCAATCGCAGGAGCAGGTCGGTGATTCGACGGGCCGCAAGCCGCGGCGGCGATTCCTTCGCGTGGTGCGATGGATCTGCGTCTCCGTGCTCGCGATAGTTGTTGGTGCTGTTGCGATCTCGACCATCAATCATCGGTGGCAAACTCCACGGGACAAGCAAGCCATCGAGGCGCTGATCGGTCCCTCGCACCGTTACGTCGAGGTGGACGGACATCGGATGAGCGTTGCGATTCAAGGCTCCGGCCCACGTACCATCGTCCTCATGCCAGGTTTGGGTACACCTGAGCCGATCCTCGATTTTGCGCCCCTCGCGCGACGCCTCGCTGAGGCGAACACGGTGGTTACCGTCGAAAACTTCGGGTTGGGACTCAGTGACGGCACAGACGCACCGCGAACCAGCGAAGCAATCGTCGACGAGACCCGTTCTGCGCTGAGTGCCCTGGGGTTGAACGGACCCTATGTTCTTATGCCGCATTCCCTTTCCGGTCTGTACGCGATGTGGTGGGTTTCCAACCATCCTGACGAGGTGGCCGCGGTAGTAGGAGTCGACGACGAGCGATATACGTCCGAACTTGCCGAAGGTGCGCCGGAGTGGCCGGGCTGGATGTCTACGGTCACGGCGCTCGGCGGGGTACGGGACTTGATCTACTTGGATATGAATACCGATTACTTGGGGCTCGCGGCCGACTACCGAGAAAGTCTCGGCGACGCCGCCGAATATACCCCTGAGCAGCAAGAACTATATTTGCGTTCCTACTCGTGGGTATTGAATTCAACGATGCTCGCCGAGACCGCGCACGAAGCTGAGAATGTACGAGGCGTCGAGGGCGCTACCTTGCCTCCGACTATGCCGGCCATGTCTATTCTCGCGTCGTCGTCACTCACAGCCGACCCGGAATGGGAGTCGTCGCACCGCGCGGCAATTACCAACCCTTCGATTCAACGGGTCGAAATATTGGACGGCCACCACTACCTGTTTCACGCGAACGCGTCCGAGATTGCCGACATGACCCAGCAGTTTCTGGACGAACACGTCCAGCCTCGGTGAGCAAGCAATTCAGGACGTAGCGCCGTCGCTATACACAGCTACGCAAGTTCGGGGGTGGTTGTGAACCCGCGATAGTTGTCGGCGGCGATCTGAGTGCAGAGGTTTCGATAGTTTCCGACGCCGCCGATATATGGCATGAAAATTCTCGGTTTACCGGGAACATTGGCGCCGAGATACCACGAATCCGCTTGCATATAGAGACTATCCGCGGCAATGGAGGTCACGTGGTCTACCCACTGCTCTTGAGCGGCATGGGTAGCTTCGGCGAACTGCGTGCCGACGCGGCGCATATGGTCGATGTAGTCCACTACCCACTCGACGTGCTGTTCGATCGAGACCACGACGTTGGACAAGACCGAGGGGCTGCCGGGTCCGGTGAGGACAAACATGTTGGGGAAGCCCGCAACCGCAACGCCGAGATACGTGCGTGGCCCAGCCGCCCAGGTCTCGCGTAGTGCTATGCCATCGCGCCCGCGGATGTCGATGGCGTTCAACGCGCCGGTCATGGCGTCGAATCCCGTGGCGTAGACGATCATGTCGAGTTCGTGCAGTCCCGCTGAGGTCTGGATTCCCTCGGGCACAATGTGCTCGATCGGTGCGGCGCGGAGGTCCGCCAGCGTGACGTTGTCGCGGTTGAAAGTCTCGTAATAGTCGGTTCCGATGCACAACCGCTTCGAACCCAATGGATACCCCTTGGGGCACAGTGCCTCTGCCGTAGTGGGATCTTCGACGGTGTCGCGGATCTTCGATCGTACGAATTCAGCGGCGGTCTCGTTGGCGTCGACGCTGATCATGATGTCGCCGAAGGTGTTCTGGAAGGCGATTCCGCCGCCGGCCCAGCGGCTCTCGTATTCCTTGTCACGGACTTCCGGCGCGGTTTCGAGTGCCAGCCCGACGGGCGGCGGGAGAATCCAGCCACCGTGGGATTCGCGCAGGTTCTGGCGGCGGGTGGGGTAGTCGGCCTTGATCTCGTCGAGTTCGTCGGGTCCGAGTGGCCGGTTGCGCGCTGGGATGACAAATCCCGGGGTCCGCTGGAATACGGTGAGGTGTTCGGCCTGCTCGGCGATGAGCGGGATCGCCTGTACCCCGGACGATCCGGTACCGATGACGCCCACGCGCTTACCCGTGAACTCGACACCCTGAGACGGCCAGTGTCCGGTGTGATGGACCTCGCCGCGGAAATCCTGCTGGCCGGCTAATTCTGGCATTCGCGCGGATGAGAGTGCACCGGTTGCCATGACGACCCACCGACCGGTGACAGAATCTCCGTCGTCGGTCGTGATCGTCCACAATCCCGCCGTTTCGTCGAAATCGGCTGATGTCACACGAATTCCGAATGTGATCTCCTTGCGCAGGTCGAATCGATCGGCGACGTGCTCGAGATACGAGAGAATCTCAGGCTGCGCGGGGAAGCGTTCTGTCCAGATCCATTCCTGCTGAAGGTCGTCGTCAAATGAATACGAGTAGTCGGCGCTGTCGACATCGCACCGGGCGCCGGGGTAGCGGTTCCAGAACCAGGTTCCGCCGACGCTGCTACCTGCTTCGAACCCTCGAACGGAGAGGCCTCGTTGCCGAAGGCTGTGCAGCGCATAGAGGCCGGCGAATCCGGCGCCCACGACAATTGCGTCGCAATCTGGAGTCTGCGGAGGGTTGTTCAGCATGGGGACTGCCTCGATTCACGGTGAGGGGCGGGGACGACGGGATGTGCCAGTAGCATCAGTGCAGGCTGTGAGTACGCCGCACGCTGTTCGGATGTAACGGGAGGAATGCAAACGTGGACGCAGGGCCCAACGACAGGCCGGCGCAATTGGATCCCGCGTCGTTGCCCAAAGGTCAACAGGCGCGGCGCCAACACATCATCGATGTCGCCGGCGAGTTGTTGGTTGCGGACGAGTTCGAGCGCATCCAAATCCGTGATGTTGCAGAGGGTTCCGGCGTTGCGCTCGGAACTGTATATCGGTATTTCACGTCCAAGGAGCACCTGTATGCGGCGGTGTTGCGAGACTGGTCGGCGACGGATCCGATCAAGCACGGAAACCCGGTTGATACGTCGCGCTCGCCCGCCGAGCGGATACGGGTGCGCTTGCACCACTCGGTCCGTCGGTTCGAGGAGTATCCGAGTTTTCTTCGTTTGCAAAGCACACTCAGGCAGTCGACGGATCCGATTGTGTCCGAGATCTTTGCCGAATTCTCCGACCAGGTGCTGATCTCGTATCGCGCGCAACTTGCCGATCTGCCCGCGGGCGACGCTGCGGACATCGTGTCGATTGTGACCGCTGTGTTGACTCATCAGTTGGTACTTTTCGGATTGGGACGTCAGGAAGCCGCCGAGGTTCATCGACTGCTCGATCGCACTGTCGACATGATCTTTTCGTTGAACGGCACGGTCTGAGCGAAGGCGGCGTTCGACGCTCGTAAACACAGCCGCACGACGACTCGCGATTTTGATGTGACCGTTGTCATATTCACAGACTAGAGTTAGATTCTAGTTCATGACAAGTGGTGTGCAGGAGCGAAGTGCGTTGGATCCGGCATTTCAGGCCGTCGCGGACGCGGCGTCGGGGGCAGGGCTTCCGCCGATGGTTGAGCTGTCTCCAGCGGATGCGCGTGAGCGGATACGAGGTGCGCTGCAGGCCTGCGCACCTGGGCCCGAGGTGGCGTCGATTGAAACGCATGCAGTAGGTGACGGGGTTTCGGTGCGGATCTACCGGCCGGTGGACGAGACACACGCCGGTACCGTCGTGCATTTCCATGGCGGCGGTTGGGTCACCGGGGATTTCGATTACGCGGACCCGATGTGCCGGCTGCTCGCCGAGACTGCTGGCGTCCCGGTGGTGAGCGTGGATTACCGGCTGGCACCGGAACACCCGTTCCCGGCCGCCGTGGATGATGCGTTGACGGTGCTGCGCTGGGTCGCTTCAGAATCCGAAGGGCTGGATCCACGGATTGTCGTCACGGGTGACAGCGCCGGCGGCAATCTCGCAGCGGTGAGCGCGCAATTGATGCGGTCCGATGACGCCGTCAACCTTTTGGGGCAGGTGCTCATCTATCCGGTGGTGGACGCCGATCTGACGCGGGATTCCTACGTCGCCAACTCAGGAGTGTTCCTCGGTGCACGGGAGATGGGATGGTTTCTCGATCATTACTGCCCCGACGTGGACGCCCGGACCTCGCCCGATCTTGCACCGATTCGCGCTGCGGACCTGTCCGGGCTGCCGCCGGCCGTCGTAGTTGTCGGTGGACACGATCCGTTGCTGGACGAGGGCCTCGAGTATGCCGAGCGGCTGCGCGGTTCCGGGGTGCCCGTCGAGGTGCAGCACCTCCCAAGCCTGCCGCACGGATTTCTCCAGTTCACGGCTGTATCGGCGGCTGCGGCAGCGGCCGCTGCCGCAGTCGCAGCAGCAACAGCGCGTTTGTTCGAAGGCGTTGCCCAGCAGTCCGATTCGACGGAGGCAGTAGACCATGCATGATCTGGTGATTCGCGGTGGGACCGTTGTGGACGGAACGGGCAGCGTGCCGCGGCGGGCAGACGTGGCTGTCGACGGCGGCACGATCACCGTCGTCGGTGAGGTATCCCAGGCAGGGCGTCGTGAGATCGACGCGTCCGGAAAGCTTGTCACCCCCGGTTTTGTCGACATCCACACGCATTACGACGGACAGGTCACGTGGGACACGTTGCTGACACCGTCGTCGTTGCACGGCGTCACCACCGTGGTGATGGGTAACTGTGGAGTTGGCTTTGCACCCGTCAAACCCGAGCAGCGCGACTGGCTGATCAGCTTGATGGAAGGCGTCGAGGACATTCCCGGAAGTGTTCTCGCTGAAGGGATGAGCTGGAACTGGGAGTCATTTCCCGACTATCTCGACGCGATCGATACGCCGCATGCCATCGACTTTGCCGCGCAACTGCCACACGGCGCACTTCGCACGTATGTAATGGGGGAGCGCGGAGGTGACCATCTGGCCCGGCCGACCGACGCTGAAATGGACCGGATGCGTGACCTTGTTGCCGAGGCAGTCGAGGCTGGTGCGCTCGGTTGGTCGACGTCGCGGTCTGCGGTGCACAAGACGTCTGCCGGCGAGCCGACGCCCAGTCTGACGGCGTCTCGGGAGGAGTTGACCGGGCTGGCACATGGTCTGGCGAAGGCAGGGGCCGGTGTCATCGATTTCATCTCCGATTTCATGGACGAACCTGAGGAGATGGAGTTTGTCAGCGCCATAGTCGAGGCAGCGCAGCGGCCGATGTCCGTGTCCATCGTCCAGAGTGACCGGGCGCCGGACAAGTGGCGGTCACTACTGGATGGGCTGGCGGAAGTCTCTGCGCAACAGAATATTCCGATCACCGGCCAGGTGGCACCGAGAGCTGTCGGAGTCATGCTCGGCTGGGAGCTGAGCTGGCATCCGTTCATGGCGTATCCCAGCTATGCGGCACTCGCGGATCTTCCTCGCGAGGAGAGAGTGGTGCAGCTGTCTCGCCCCGAGGTCAAAGCGGCCCTTCTGGCGGAGAATCCGGTATCGGACAGTGAGTTCGTGCAGAGACTCTCGACCAAGTTCGAGAGCGTCTACCTTCTCGGCGACCCGCCCAACTACGAACCGGGACCGAATGATTCGGTCGCTGCGCTTGCTGAGCGTTCCGGTGTGTCGCCGGTCGAGGTTGCCTACGATGCGATGATGGCGCAAGACGGTCGTGGTCTGCTGTATTTCCCGATGCTCAACTACGCGGGTGGGAATTTGGATGCCGTCCGCGAGATGCTCGCTCGGCCGGATACCGTGCCGGCGCTCGGTGACGGTGGTGCGCATTGCGGCGCTATCTGCGACGCAAGCTTTCCGACAACACTGCTCACGCACTGGGGTCGTGACCACCGGAACCCCGAATTATTGTTTCCCATCGAGTGGTTGATCAAGCGGCACACCGTAGACACAGCCGCGGTGGTTGGTCTACTGGACCGCGGGCAGGTACTGCCGGGGTACCGGGCGGACCTGAACGTGATCGATTTCGACCGTTTGCAGGCCGATCACCCGGAAGTGCTGTACGACTTGCCAACCGGTGGTCGTCGGCTGATGCAGACTGCCACCGGCTATGTCGCAACTGTTGTCGCGGGTGAAGTTGTCTTCGAGGAGGGCGAGCACACCGGCGCCCTACCAGGACGACTGGTGCGTGGCGCTCGGCCGATTCCCGAATCAATCACGCGCTGAACGGTATATCCTCCCGAACACCCTAGGAAAGAAGGTCTACATGCGTCGTAGTTCATTCGCTCGTGCCGCGACCACGTTCACTGCTCTGGCGGCGGCGACTGTGCTTATTGCAGGCTGCGCCGGGGGCGGATCGGGTTCGGAGACCGATACGTCGGACGTGACGACCGGACTGGTCGGCGATCAGGGGGACGGAGGTGAACCGACGTCTGGTGGAACGCTGTCCTTTGCGACGTACAACGGCGTCAGCAGCCTCGATCCAGCCGACCGGCAGGATGGCGGTGCGACCGGCGGCAACGAAATGGCCGCGATCTACGACCTCCTCGTGCGGTACGACCCCGAAACGAAGGCGTTCGAACCGCAACTCGCACAATCGCTCGAAGCCAACGGGGACAACAGCGTCTGGACGTTGACGCTTCGCGACGGAGCGAAATTCAGTGACGGGACACCGGTGGACGGCGCCGCGGTGTTGTGGAGTATCAACCACTATCTGGAGAAGAAGGGGACTCACACCCAGGTGTGGAAGGCAACCGTTGCCGACGTACAGTCGCCCGATCCGGCTACCGTCGTCTTCACGTTGAAGCAGCCGTGGAACGAGTTCCCGATCATGTTCACCACCGGTCCCGGGATGATCGTGGCACCGTCGTCGATGACAACAGGAGCATTCGCGCCGATCGGAGCGGGCCCCTTCGTCGTCGAGAAGTTCGCCTCTCAGGATGAATTGGTGCTCGCGGCCAACCCCGCGTACTGGAACGGTAAGCCGAATCTCGACACATTGCGCTTCCCGGCGATCGTCAGTGAGCAGGCCAAACTCGACGCCCTGCACACCGGTGGTGTCCAGGCCGCATACCTACGAGGCGCAGAGGTTGTTCATAACGCTCTGAGCGCGGGAGACGTGGGATACGTCTACACCGTGAATATGGGCGGTGTCGGCAACATCAATCAGCGTGAGGGGCGAGCGGCGTCCGACGTCCGGGTTCGTAAGGCGATCGTGGCGGCATTCAACCCCGATACGTTCAACGAGCGGGTCGAAGCCGGCTACGGAATGCCCGGCAGCGATATGTTCCAGTCGTGGTCGCGGTGGCACGGATCCGTCGCCGGAAACGGGTACGACCCCGAGGCTGCAAAGAAGTTCCTGGGCGAAGCAAAGGCGGACGGATACGACGGCAAGCTCACCTATGTGGGCTTGAACGACCCGGCCACCCAGCGCAGTGCGCTGGCGTTCCAGGCAATGCTGCAGGCCGTCGGATTCACGGTCGAGATCGTGTACACGACCAGCATCAACGACCTCGTGAAAACCATGTACGCCCAACATGATTACGACATCGGGTATGCAGGCTTCAACGTGCTCGACGAATCGCCGTTCGTCCGGATGTACGGCAACCTGTACAGCGAATCGTCGTCGAATGTGATCGGGTACAAGAACGCGACCATGGATTCCCTTCTGATCGAGATGCAATCGGCGCCGACCGACGAAGATCGCACGAAAGTGATCGAGAAAATCCAGACCCTTGTCAACGAGACGGCTCCCATGCTGGTCGTCAACACGGGTAAGTACTTCATTCCGTGGAGCAAGAACGTCTACGGAATCACGCCGAGCGCCGACGGCATCATGTTGTTCGGAAACGCTTGGATCACACCTGATTCGACGTCGTAGGAAAGCGAGATGCGGGGCCGCTCAGTGGTGAATCCACTCGGCGGCCCCGTCGTTCTTGTTCAGCGTGATCGAAAACCTTTCCGAACCCCACCACGTTCGGTAGACATCGATGGTGGACACTTCGCTCTGGTACCGATCATTCGCGGAAGTGGAAGCGCGAGGAAATTCGGCGATCTACGAGGAGTGGGGTTTCGGGGTCTCACAGGACCCAGCGGTCCTCGCCCTCATCGATCGACTTCCAGAACCCCGACGGCAACCGAACCTGGTCTTCGGCGCCAGCCGTCATCTCGGTGCCCCGATAGCTCCGTACGAGTCGTTTCGTCGGTGGGTGAGTGCGCACTGGTTCGAGGTCGAACAACTCGCACGCACCCGGACTATCCAGACCAACGAAACGGGTCGCGACGCCGTGCTGCTTCCCGTCCTCGGACTGTTGAAGGGTCCGTTCGCCCTGATAGAGGTCGGCGCGTCCGCTGGCCTGTGTCTGTATCCGGACCGGTACAGCTACCTCTACGACGGCAACCGGTATCTGCATCCGGTAGACGGTCCGTCCACGGTGCTGCTCGAATGTGCGACGACCGGAAATCCGCCGATTCCGCAAAAGGCCCCAGAAGTGGTGTACCGGGCGGGTATCGACCTCAATCCACTCGATGTGACCAACGCCGACGACATGAGTTGGTTGGAGAGTCTCGTGTGGCCCGAGCAGGAGCATCGCAGACAGCGATTGCGAGACGCTGCCGCCCTCGCTCGAGAGGATCCGCCACATCTGATTCGCGGTGATCTCAATTCCACCATTGCGGACCTCGTCGAGCAGACACCTCGAGGCACAACTGTGGTGGTCTTTCACAGCGCTGTTCTCAGCTACCTCGCCCCGTCGGATCGAGCGGCGTTCGTGGACACGGTGGGTTCGCTTCCATGCCACTGGATTGCCAATGAAGGGGTCGGAGTTCTTCCGGCCATCGACAACCGGTTGACGACGTCAACGCAGACGCGTCGCGGTAAGTTTGTCGTCTCTCTCGAGGGTGTACCTCATGGGTTAGCCGGTGCCCATGGCCAGTTTCTCGACTGGACGAACGAAACTCACACGGCATCACATTGATTGACTCGCGATCCGATACGCGTGGAATGCTTGACCCTCACATTGATGTGAGGGTTGACAATCGGTCCATGGCAGATGACATCGCTTCACAGCAACAAGTTCTCGGCACCAACCAACGTCTTCCGGACAAGATTCCGAGAGTCCCGCTACTGGCCTTGTTCGCGTGCGTCTTCATCACCAGCCTGACTGAGACTCTCCCGGCTGGAGTGCTACCCGCAATCAGTGACAGTCTCGATGTCAGTGAATCCGCTGCCGGGCAGACGATCATGGTCTACGCGCTGGGAACGGCGCTGACGACGGTTCCTTTGGTTGCAGCGACGGCGTCGTGGTCCCGGAAAGTGTTACTGCTGAGCGCGATTCTCGGGTTTGCGGTCGCCAACACCGTCACCGCATTTTCTTCCGACTATGTTCTGACGATGACCGCTCGCTTTGTCGCGGGAGTTGCTGCGGGGATTGCGTGGGCGTTGCTTGCCGGGTACGCCAGAAGTCTTGCCCCGAAACACCTCGAGGGCCGCGCCATCGCGGTGGCTATGGCAGGAATTCCGCTGTCTCTGGCGTTCGGCGTTCCGTTCGGAACATTCTTGGGAAATGCCGCCGGGTGGCGTGCGCCGTTCTATCTCATGTCGGGTCTGGCTGTTGCGCTACTCGTTGTGATCGGGTTGACAGTTCCGGATCGTCCTGGCCGGCCGCGAAACCGGAAACAGCGGAGCATGTTCGGCGCTGCACGAATCCCCGGTGTCGACGCAGTTCTGATCGTGACCTTCACTGTGGTGTTGGGGCACACGATCATGTACGCGTACATTGCCCCGTTCCTCGAGGCGATCGGTATGGGAGGCGATACCGACCTCATTCTATTGACGTTCGGAGTGGCATGCCTGATCAGCATTGTTGTTGTAGGTCAACATATTCACACGAAGCTTCGGACCTTCTCCGTGGTCAGTGCCGTCTTGATTGCAGTTGCCGCAACCGTTCTGGCCGTCACGACCGAGGATTCACTGCTCGTCTATGTCGCTGCCGCAATATGGGGCCTGGGGTGGGGAGGAATTCCGACTCTGCTGCAAACGTCGGCAGCGGTTGCCGCAGGCTCGCACGCAGACGACGCTCAGGCACTTCTTACAACGCTGTGGAATGGTGCTATGGCTGCAGGAGCGGTGTTGGGCGGAGTTCTACTGACCCTCAACGGCGCTCGATCTCTGCCGTGGTGGACGGTGACACTCGCCCTACTCTCCGTGGTGATCATGTTGACCGCTCGCGGTGGCGGGTTCCGATCTCCCGCACACATCCATCAGGAAGATCAGGTTCACATATGAACGCACCACAGTTCCACCGCTTACCCATAATCGGCATCGCTTTGGAACCTGCCGGATGGCATCCAGCGGCGTGGCGACTACAGGGTCACACGCCGACCGAACTGTTCACTGCTCCGTATTGGTTGGCGTTGCTGCGTGACATCGATGCATCCGTAGTAGATTTCGTGACCTTCGAGGAATCGATTGGGCTTCAGTCGTCGGACTTCCGGGCAATGGACGGCAAGGAGGACCAGGTGCGCGGTCGACTGTCGCCGGTCGCGCTGACCGCGCTGGCCGTATTCGGAACACAACAACTTGGCGTGATCGCCGCGAGAAACCTCACCCACAGCGAGCCGTACAGTATCGCCACCGAAATAGCATCGCTCAACGTCCTGAGCGGAGGCAGAGTCGGGCTTCGTGCCCAGATCACTTCGCGAAGCATCGACACACGTCATTTCGTTCGCCCACAGCCCGTTCCGGAACTGAAAGAGTCCGACATTTACTTTCCCGAGAAGATCGGAACCCGACTGGCACCAGTTTTCTCGAAAGCTACCGAGTCGATTGAGATACTCCGAGCACTGTGGTCGACGTGGACGGAAGACGCACTCTCAGACGGGACGGACGGACGATTCGTCGATGTCAACAAGATCTCGGCCCAGCCAATCACGACCGCGACCTACGACATCGCAGGCCCACTCGGCGTCCCGGTCACCACGGATATGCAACCCGTCGTTCTCGCGCTGGCACATCACGCCCACGTGCCCTACAAGTTGGCGACTGCCGCAGCTGACGTGATTCTGGTGACGCCGACTCCGAGCGCGAACGGGGTCACCATCGGCGACGTTCTGAACACTGTGGAAACCGAATGCGCTGCAGTGCAACGAGACTTGATCGCGAGACCGCTGACGATTCTGGTGGACCTTGTCGTCTTCCTCGGTGCGACTCACCATGAGGCAGTGAGCAAGAAGAGGACACTGGACGAGCTGTCAGGTGTTCCGTATTCGTCGGACACCGAAATATTTGTCGGTTCGGTGGGTGAACTCGTCCGTCGGATCGAAGAGCTTGTGGCAGCTGGTGCAGACGGTGTGCGACTACGGCCGGCGGTGAACGGCTCGGATATCCCACTCGTCCTTCAGCAACTCGGCTTAGTGTTCGGATCGAATCGCCTGACCGGCACGCTGCGTGAGCGCCTGCACCTCGGTTCGCTCGAAACATCCTCAACTACATGAAGATAGGCGAGCTTTCCACCGCGACACGGGTATCTCGGCGGCTGTTGCGCTACTACGAGGAACAAAGCCTGATCGCTCCGAGACGATCCGAAAACAGCTACCGGGACTACGACGAACGTATGGTCGATCGGGTTTTCCAGATACGAGGGTTGTTGGAGATGGGATTTCCGACGCGAGTGATTCGGCAGATCCTTCCGTGTCTGGATCAAGAACGCGTCATTCATATGAATGATGTAACACCGGAGATGCTGGCGATGCTCGAGGCTGAAGCGTCCGGGTTGGACGAGAAAATTCGCTTTCTGGTCAAGAATCGGGACGCCATCCGTGAGTACATTACGGAAGTACAGCAGCGGCATACCGTTCCAACCAATACGTGAGTGCGGGTTCACCCGTTCGGGGTGATGTTCGCCCTACTGAATCTCGGGAAACTGTTCACACGCTATTCTGCCGATGAAGGGGACGTCATGACTGCTCCGAACCAAGCTCCCGCGAACCATCCTGTCCGACAGGGCTTTGCGATTGGTACTACGGTAGCGGCGGCTGCCCTGCTGTTTGTCGCAGGTGTCGTTGCTCTCCTGCAAGGTATCGCTGCTCTCGCCGACAACAATATCGTAGTGGTCGGAACCAACTACGCGTTCAAATTCGACGTCACGACGTGGGGTTGGATACATATCATCCTCGGAATCATCGGCATTGCGGTGTCGTTGGGGCTGTTCGTGGGACAGACATGGGCCCGCGGGATGGCCTTTGTCATCGCAGCGCTCTCGATCGTGGCGAATTTCCTGTGGCTGCCGTACTACCCACTGTGGTCGATCGTGATCATCGCGCTCGATATCGTGGTCATCTGGGCAGTTGCGACCTGGCGGCCCGACGCTACAAAAACGATCTGATCAGCTCACCGGTGTACCCCAGATCCGCCTCATCGGCTCGTCGGGCATCTCGAGGGTTGCGGTATCACGCCAACAGCACCAGGGGGCGGGCAATGCTCGAGAGTGAGCTTCGATGACTTCGAGCGGATAGGGCGATGAGCAAGCCGGTCGAGCATGGATTTCTTCGCGGACGCCGTCGGTGGCGAGCGGGGTTGAGCCAGCTTGTTTCGATCTTTGCCGGTGTGAGTTTGGGTCTTTTGATGCCACTCGTCGAATTCGGGCCAACAGTCCCAGCCCGCCAGGTGACCGATATGTTGGTTGCGGTAGGGCTGGGATTGCTGGGTTCCATCGCGGTTATATTCTCGTTGCTGTTTCTTGTTGTACAGTGGGCAGCAACAACTTTCACACCCCGGCTGACGCTGTTCCGCGACGATCCGATCGTGTGGCGAACCTTCGCTTTCGCGGTGGGGCAGGCCGTATTCTCCATCACCGCAGCACTCGCCATCGGCAACCGCGCCCGAGTTTCCGTGGTCGTTCCCATTATCGCGGTACTACTCCTGCTCGCCATGCTGGCATTTCTGCGAGCGCTTCAGATTCACTCTTTTGCCGCTATCCAGCTGGCACCGGTTCTGAAATCGATAGGCAGTCGGGGCCGCGCAGTCCTTGGCGCGTACTACAGCACGAGGGGTTCGGAATCACCGTCACCGCCATTGGCGCTGCCTGCCGATCACACAACCATCGTATGGCCCAACCCGCCAGCCGTGCTGCATGAGATCATCATCGACGATTTGCTCGAGGCAGCGACAGTTGCTCAGGTAGTCGTCGTTCTTCAGGTCATGCAAGGCGATACACTGCTGTACGGTGCGTCCGTTGCCGACGTACATCGTGGGTCACTCTCGGCACCAACATTTCTCGATGCTCTGGTCACTCGCCACGAACGCACATTCGACGGCGACCCGTTGCTCGCGCTCCGGCTCTTGGCAGACATCGCTCTGAGAGCCCTGTCTCCGGCCGTCAACGATCCGGCCACCGCGGTGCAAGCTCTAGACGAAATCGAAGATCTGCTTACCCGCGTGGCGTCTGTCGACACCGCGCCGACATACATCACCGACTCTTCCGGGCACGTCCGAGTAGTGCTGTCTCGCCCCACTCTGGACGACTATGTCCAGATCGGGCTCGATGACGTGATCGCCAGCGCCACTACGTCACCCATGACCGTCGATCGGCTCCGCGCACTGTTGATGCGGCTTACGACCCACTGCCGACCCGAACATGCCGCGATGCTCGAAGCCCGACTCAACCGGATCAACGGTCTTGACGGTCCTCTGTCGCCCTTCGATACCGTCGGAAAATCTCAGTGAGGTCGGTCGAACGGTGGATACGTGAATTCGACGTAGTGCGATGCAGGGGATTGAGGGGTTCGCGATGATCGCAGGTGGTTGGATCTGGTTCCTTCCGTTGCCATGGGAATGGCGAATTGCGCTGTCGAAAGCCATCCCATGCGAACTCGGTGGTACACAGTGCTATTGATGCACTGAAATGTCGATACCTGACTGACTCTTCGCACGAGAGGGCCGTCGGCACCCGACGGAATCCAGCGGCTTCATGATGGCGGTAGCAGTCTTGGGTCTCGCGAAGTGGGTGTCACCGAGCTGCCCCGTAGACTTCCGGCGGATGTCAGTGCCAACAGCCAGGAGTCGTCAGTGAGCATCGAAGTTCCGCCCCACCCTCCGCGGCGAGTGCCGATTCTCGGCGACATCATCGGGCTGGACCCAGTCAAGCCGATGCAGAACACGGCACGGATTCTGGCGTCGCTCGGTCCGATCTACCAGCGTCGAATTCTGACAATGCGATTGAGCTTCATCGGCGGGGTCGACCTGGCCGAGGATGTGAATGACGAAAAGCGCTGGCAAAAGAACCTTGCCCGGCCGCTACGTCAGCTGCGGCCGATTTCGGGTGACGGATTGTTCACAGCCGAAAATGACGAACCGAACTGGTCCAAAGCTCACGCGATCTTGATGCCCGGCTTCACACAAGCGGCGATGCGCAGTTATCACGACACCATGCTCGATGTCGTCAGGGAGATGGTCGGGGCCTGGGACCATGCCGATGCTCCCGTCGACGTGTCCGAGGAGATGAGCAAACTGACCCTCGAGACAATTGGCAGAGCAGGATTCGGCTATCGATTCAATTCCTACGATCGCGAGGATATCGATCCGTTTGTGACGGCGATGCTCGGAGCTCTGGAATACATTCAGCAGAAGGGCCTCCCGATTCCGGGCAGGGCATTATTCGACCGCCGACGCCGTCGCCGCCACACCGCGGACGTCGAATATCTGAACGCGGTGGTCGATCGAGTTGTCGAAGATCGGCAAGTGAACAGTGCCGATCGACCTGACCTCCTGACCTTGATGCTGGAGTCGGTCGACCCGGCCACCGGGGAAAGGCTTGATCCGGTCAACATCCGCTACCAGATCTTGACCTTCCTGGTTGCCGGCCACGAGACCTCGGCCGGCGCTTTGTCTTTTGCCCTGTGGCTGTTGTCCCAGCATCCCGAGGAAGCCGTAAAGGCTCGGGCGGAGGTTGACGCGTTGTGGCCGTCCCGGGAGATTCCGGCGGTCGAGTTCGATCAGGTGGGAAAGTTGCGCGCGGTACGGCGAGTGCTCGACGAAACACTTCGGCTGTGGCCGACGGCTCCGGGATATTTCCGCGAAGCCAAGGAAGACACTCTCCTCGGTGGGAAATACGCCTTCAAGAAGGGCGACTGGGTCATGGTTGTCCTGCAGCGCGTCCACTGCGACAAAGCCGTGTGGGGCGCGGACGCAGACGAATTCCGCCCGGATCGCTTTCTTCCCGAACAAGTCAGGGCGCGGTCCGGTGCCGCATACAAACCATTCGGCACCGGACCACGTGCATGCATCGGACGCCAGTTCGCGTATCACGAAATGCTCATGGCACTCGCAGTGATCCTGCATCGTTACGACTTCACAGCGGACCCGTCCTACGAACTCGAGGTTCAGGAGCAACTCACGATGCGTCCGCGAGGCTTTGCACTGACGGTTACTCGTCGCTAGTTCAGTTCAGGACTTGCCTGCGGTGTAATCGAGGACGATACGGCCGTCGATCTGACCGGCCTCCATGTCGGTGAAAATGCTGTTGATGTCCTCGAGCTTCCGAAGAGAATAAGTGGGTTTGATCAGCCCCCTGGCGAAAAAGTCCACAGCTTCGGTCATGTCCTTACGGGTACCGACAATCGAGCCACGCACAGTCAATCCCAAGAGCACTGTGGTGAAGATGTCGAGGGGGAATTTCTCGGGTGGGAGCCCGACCAGGGAGACGGTGCCGCCGCGGCGCAAACTGCCGACCGCTTGGGGGAAGGCGTGTGCGTTGACGGCTGTGACCAGTGCTCCGTGAACTCCGCCGCCGGTGAGGGCGCTGATGGTTGCGGCAGGATCATCCACTGTGCTTGCGTTGACGGTGTGTTCGGCGCCGTGTTTGGTGGCGAGTTCCAGTTTGGCGTCGTCGACGTCGACGGCAACCACGCGGAGCCCCATCGCGACGGCATACTGCACCGCGATGTGTCCGAGGCCGCCGATTCCGGAGATCAGTACCCATTGCCCTGGTCGTGTGTCGGTGACTTTCAGTCCTTTGTAGACCGTGACACCGGCACACAGGATCGGACCCACCGCGGAGAGATCAACCCCGGCGGGAATGATCGGCGCGTAGCGGGAGTCGACGAGCATGTACTCACCGAATGATCCGTCAACCGAGTAGCCACCGTTCTTCTGGTTGGGGCACAAGGTTTCCCACCCGGTTTCGCAGTACTCACATTCTCCGCACGCACTCCACAGCCAGGCGTTGCCGACAGTGTCTCCGACGCTGATCCGGGTAACCGACTCGCCAACCGAGATGACCGTCCCGACGCCTTCGTGGCCAGGGACAAACGGTGGCGACGGCTTGACCGGCCAATCGCCGTGCGCTGCATGTAAATCGGTGTGGCAGACACCGGAATACTCGACGCGAACCAAAGCTTCGAAGGGGCCTGGTTCCGGGACTTCGATATCGTCGATCGTCAACGGTTCGGTGAACGAATGTACAACCGCAGCTTTCATGGTGCCCATATCTGCACTACTCCTCGCATCAGTCGACTACTTCACGGGACGCAGAGTTATGGCTGGCGTGCGTCCGTCTTCATCATGGTCCCTTTCGCTCTGATGCGCGAAGGTTCGGGGAGAATCCCTGTGCGCAACACTGTGGCATGACTGCGAAACGCGCCTGCTTGGCCCGTTGGCGGTGTACGGCTATGCCTTACAACAGTTTCAAGTATCGCTGGGGGATCAGTTGCCGACAAACGTCGTTCCGTCCCGGTCAGCGGGCTGGGCGCTCTCGCTCCCCGAGCGGGCTCTGCACTATGACAGGCAGCCATTACACATGACGAGGTAGGAGAGCAATGGACATCGCGAAGTACGGGCCGTGGGCAGTAATTGCAGGTGGATCGGAAGGCGTGGGAGCGGAATTCGCCACCCAGTTGGCCGATCAAGGTTTCAACTTGGTGCTGTTGGCGCGCAAGGAAGGGCCACTCGCGGAAGCAGCTGATGCCAGCCGCGCTCGAGGCGTCGAGGTTCGCACGCTGTCGGTTGATCTCCTGGCTTCGGATGCACTTGATCGCATTCGGCAGATAACAGATGACATCGACGTCGGCTTGTTCATCTACAACGCGGGAGCCAACACCTACGGTCACGAATTTGCCACCGGCGATCTCACTCGATTTCAGTCCGTCATAGATTTGAACATCACCAGTCAACTGCTGCTCGTCCACCACTTCGGAGGTCGGCTCCGAGAACGCGGACGTGGTGGAATCTTGCTGGTGGGCTCGCTGAGCGGCTATTTGGGCTCGGCCCAGATCAGCGTTTATTCGGCGGTGAAATCTTTCTGCAGAACTTTCGCCGAAGGGCTGTGGCTCGAGATGCAAGACCATGGCGTGGATGTGCTCGAATTGGTTCTCGGCCTCACTCGAACCCCGGCTATGGCCCGCGCAGGTTTGAACATGGGCACACCGGGCCTTCGCATTTCGGACCCTCGCGATGTTGCCGCCCAAGGGCTTGCGAATATCGCCAACGGTCCCGTCGTAGTGGTGAAAGAGCACGAACAGGCGGCAATCAGAAATAGCGGCCACAATCGGGCCGAGTTGCTTCTGGCATCCCAGGCTGCGGCACGAAAGCTGCTTCCCCCGCCAACGGTCTAACCGCGGTTCATATCCGAAACTTCTTGTGCTCCTTGTGGAAAGGATTGATCAGATGTCATATCGCCCTACAGGCTTGCGTCGAGCGGCCCGAACGTGTGTTGCGCTCGCATCGGCTGGTTCGTTCGTGCTAGCCGGCGCAAGCGCTGCGACCGCGGCGCCGATTGATCTACCGTTCTCAGGATCGTCGGAACTCGGCTCGAGTGCGCCGGCTGCCGTCGTAGCACCCAGACTTGCATCGGTGGACAATTTTCGCGATGTGGCAGGTCGGGAAGCCGGTTACATCGGAACCGGCGGCCTGCATGTGCGCCAGGGAGTGTTCTACCGCGCCAACGCGATAACCCCGAGCGCCGAGGACCTCGCGACACTCGAGTCGCTCCATCTGACCGCGGTGTATGACCTGCGGACCGAGGCCGAGATCGCGGCGAACCCGAACACTCTGCCCAGCGGGGTTCGTTACGAGAAAATTCAGGTCCTTGCGGCTGATCCGAGCGGCGACGTCGCCTCCATTGCCACAAAAGAGCAAGCGCTGGCGTATGTCCAGTCCGGCTACCGGTCGACCGTCAGTGATTCCGTCTCCCGTGCCGGATTCGGTGAGCTGTTGACCCAGCTCGCAGATACCCCCGGTGCGCAGATTTTCCACTGCACCGCAGGCAAGGATCGCACCGGCTGGGCATCGGCGCTGCTACTGAGCATTGCAGGTGTATCTCGAGAGACGATCATGGAGGACTATCTGCTCACCAACGAGTACTCCGCGGCGTCGATCGACGCAAAGGTGGCTCGTATTGCCGCCGCAAAGGGTCAGGAGTACGCCGAGGTTTATCGGTTGCTCCTCGGGGTCGATGCCAGTTATCTGCAGGCGGCATTCGACGAACTGGACAACAACTACGAATCCTTCGACAGCTATCTCGTCGACGGACTCGGCTTGGACGTGGAAACGATCATCAAGCTGAAACTCAAGCTTCTGGTCTGAGTTCGCGTGAGAGGAAATGAAACCGCTGGGCGCGTGACCGATGTGATTGGTCACGCGTCCAGCAGTTTTATGTCGAATGCCGGGACTACTGGTGTAGTCGCAGACCTGCTATCTTGAACGTCGTTCAAGTATCTGAAGGAGTGGGCATGTCAAGTCTCGAGGGCGCCCAGGCGTCGCCGGTCGGCATTCAAGCAAGGGAAATGGCTCAGATCGCGGTGTTCGCGGCGCTGATCGCTGCATTGGGTCTTCCCGGCGCTATCTCGATCGGTATCAGCGGCGTGCCTATCACGCTGCAGACGCTCGGAGTTATTCTCGCCGGTGCGATCCTCGGTGCACGGAAAGGTGTTGCGGCAGTTGCCGTCTTCATGGCACTGACACTGATGGGATTGCCACTGCTGTCAGGCGGACGCACCGGACTCACTGCCCTCGCTGGGCCTAGCGCCGGCTACCTGATCGGCTGGATTCCCGCGGTACTGTGCATCGGCTGGCTCACTGCCAGGATCTTGCCGAAGTATCCGCTTGTGCTGGGTATTTTGATCAACGCGTTTGGCGGAATTGTTGTCGTGTATCTGTTCGGCACGGCAGGGCTCATCCTGCGAACCGACATGGGTATCGGTGCGGCACTGAGTACGAACGTGGCATTTATCCCCGGCGATGCGTTGAAGGTGGTTGTCGCGAGTGTTGTCGCCAAGGGGGTACACCGAGCATATCCAGGACTGATTCGTCGGTGATCGGAGCACTCGGGGGACACGGCGACCAGCGGGCGCTCGATCTCGGCGGCACAGTTCTCACCTATGCAGAACTGGACGCCGCCATCGAGCGATCGCCGCAGGCTGCCGTGTGTGACGCGTCGGCGCTGCCGGTGCTGGAAGCGCTGATCTGCATCTTTGCTGCCGCGCGGCGTGGAACCGCGGTGATCGTGGAGGATCCGGCGACGCGACCCGAGCGCGGCAAAATCGATCCGTCGTCGTTCCTGCTTGTTGCCACGTCGGGTTCCAGTGGCCGGCCACGTCCGCTGGCCAGGACAGCGGCGTCGTGGTTCGACAGCTTCCCCGAGTTCACTACCGTCACCGGCATCGAGGCACGCGATCGAGTGCTGATCACCGGGCCGCTCCACGCAACGATGCACCTGTTCGGCGCTGTTCATGCACTGTGGCGAGGCGCGTGTGTCACCGACGACCCGGCGGAGGCGACGGTTGTGCATGCGGTTCCCGCCGTGTTGCGCCGCGTTGTGCTCGAGGCGCCGCGTTTGCGGACCGCCGTTGTTGCCGGGACCATGTTGGACGACGGTGCCCGGTCTGCAGCGTCGAGGATTGAGATAGTCGAATACTACGGCGCTGCAGAGCTTTCCATTGTCGCTGCTCGGCGAGTGCCTGAAGCGATGCGTCTACTCGACAGCGTCGACGCCGAGATTCGCGACGGACTCTTGTTTGTCCGTTCGCCGTATCGAGTGCTGGGTGCGGCAGAGTGGTTTGGTGTGGGGGACAGAGCGATCCTCGGCTCGAACGGGGAGTTGACGATTCTCGGCCGCGGGGAGTTTGCGATCAACGTCGGCGGAACCACGGTCATGGCCGAGGACGTCGAGCGAACCCTGGAGTCAATGGACGGCGTCAGAGGCGCCGCCGTAATCGGTTCGCCGCATTCGGTTCTCGGAGAGACGATCACGGCTGTGATCGAGCACGACGACGCCGTCACTCTCCAGGCAATTCGTGCGCAGGCGCGGGCGTTGTTGGCACGAGAAGCCATGCCGAGTCGCTGGATCACCGTCGACGAACTGCCACGTACCGGTAGTGGCAAAGTCGCTCGAGGACGCGTGAAAGAGTTGCACTCATGAATTCCGCTCCTGTTCTGGTGGCCGCACGGCGAAGCCCGATCGGTAATGCAGGCCATGGATTTGCAGACCTCACAGCGACGGATCTCGCCGCCCCGGTACTCGGCGAAGTAGATGCTGTGCTGCGTCGATCCGGTATCGAGGCCGACGTGGACGACGTTATTCTCGGAAACTGCATGGGCCCCGGCGGCAATCCTGCTCGTATCGCAGCGCTTGCGGCCGGGCTGGGATTCTCGATCCCGGGCGTCACCGTTGACCGTCAATGCGGTTCGGGCCTCGATGCGGTCATGCAGGCCGCGCTGCGCGTACGCAGTGGAAACGACACGCTGATCCTGGCGGGTGGCGTCGAATCCGCCAGTACTGCTCCGTGGCGATACTGGCCGCCCACTTCGGGCGGTGAACTGACGCGATACACCCGGGCGCCGTTTGCTCCGCAGGGCTTTGCCGATCCCGATATGGGTTGTGCGGCAGATGATCTCGCGCGATTGCGTGGCATCAGCCGTGAGCGCCAGGATGCGTATGCAACGCGTTCGCACACGCTCGCGGCAGCGTCGGATTTCTCGTCCGAAATTGTGCCGATCGGCGCCGTCGCCGCTGACCAGCGGATTCGTCGCGGCATGACCGAAGTACGGTTGGCGAGGCTTCGTCCAAGTTTTGGGGTCGACGGCACCGCAACGGCCGGGAACTCGTGTGGCATCTCGGACGGCAGCGCAGTGCTCGCTGTGACGACGGCGTCACTCGCGCAGGGAATGCCGGCGCTCCGAATTCTCGGCACAGCTGTTGCCGGGTCCGATCCGGCATTGCCGGGACTCGGGCCGGTTCCCGCCATTCGCTCGCTGTTCGCAAAAACCGGAATCGGTGCGCCCGACCTGGGTATTGTCGAAATCACCGAGGCGTTTGCCTCCGTAGTCCTGGCAGTATCGGACGAACTCGGACTCGACGAATCCATCATCTGCCCGCAAGGCGGGGCAATTGCGATGGGCCATCCGTGGGGTGCTTCGGGAGCTGTTCTGTTGGTGCGCTTGGCAAGTCAGATGCTCGCCGACGGCGGCCCGGAACTGGGGCTTGCAGCATGCGCAATCGGCGGCGGTCAGGGCATTGCGATGCTGGTCGAGCGTGTTTCGTGAGGCTGCAACGATGAGCGAACTTCTGGCGGAACGAATTGCTCGACGAGTTCGCAGCAATCCGTCGACGGTCGCAGTTGTCTCGTCGCGCGACGAGATCAGCTACGCCGATTTCTGGGCGCGGGTGTGCCGGGTCGCCGCGGGACTGGCGTCGATGAACCGAGTTGCGGTACTGCCGACCTCGGACGTCGAATCGTTGGTGGTTGTCGCGGCTGCGATGCGGACGGGTACCAGTGTGGTCCTGCTTCATCGCCATCTGCTCGGGCCGCAGTTGGCGCGGGTGCTCGAGCTGTCCGTTCCCGGAGCCGTTGTCGCGGAATCGAAGCAGCACAGGCGGTTGCGCAGGCTGGGGTTCTCGGGTGAACTTGTCACCGCGGTTGATCTCGAAAGTGACGGGGCGTCGAATCAGGCTTCGGCCGAGTCCGAACTGTTGATCGGTGTCACGTCGGGCACTACCGGCGAGCCGAAGCTCTTCGTCCGAAATCAGTTGTCCTGGGCACGAACTCTTGATCGATCGGATGCCGTGTTCGACGTCGGTGTCGGAGATCGAGTGTCTGTACCGGGCGTCCTCGACCACACCCACTTTCTGTACGGGGCGCTCCATGCGCTCACCCGCGGTGCCACTGTCGATCTCCGTGGCGCGGAAACAGCGGTGAAAACGGTTGCAACCCATCTGTATTCGGTTCCCACAATCGCCTGGGACCTCGTGCGATCAGGCATCGGCCCGGTCGACTGTGTCCGTGAAGTGATCTCGTCGGCCGCTCGGTGGCCGCGTGCCGGGCGTCATGCGCTGCAGGCGATATTGCCGAATGCTTCGTTGGTGCACTTCTACGGCGCATCGGAATTGAGTTTCGTGTCCTTCGATCGAGGGCTCGGTGACCTCGACGAGTTTTCGGCCGGCGAGCTGTTCGACGGCGTCGACGCCGAGATTCGCGACGGACTTGTGCATGTGAAGAGCGACATGCTGTTCGACGGCTATCTCACCGAAACCGGGGTGGTAAACGGCCCGGTCGACGGGTGGATGACCGTCGGTGACAGAGGGCACGTGGAGGCCAGGCGTCTGCAATTGCTCGGTCGTGAGAGCGAGATGCTGATCCGTGCGGGCCTCAAAGTGGAACCAGCGGCCGTCGAAGCGGCATTGACCTCACTGCCTGGGATTGCCGAGGTCGCGTGCATCGGTGTTCCTGACGCACGCATGGGGGAGGCCCCGGCGGTCGCGATTGTTGTCAGCGATCAAGGTTTGCACACCGACACGATCTGGCGGCATTTGAGAACAACCCTTCCCAGTCCGAGTATGCCGGTGCGAATTCTCCGAGTCGATCAGTTGCCGCGCACTCCGCGGGGAAAGCTCGATCGCTCCGCTCTTGCGATTACTCTCACGGAGTCAGAACGGTAGATCACACCGGGCTTCGGCGGTTTCGCGTGGCTGTGGATTGGGATGTGGCAGACAATTTAGTCGTGCACATGAAGACTGGACGCTTGTAGATCACGTGGCGTTCGACATTTGTAGGAAAAGTTGTCGATCTTTGTCTCTAGTGTCGCCGGTGTGGGCATCCGTAGCGTCAGGGAGGTCGGACAGTCGGCACGTGCACGCTTTCAGATCTCCTTCCATCACACGAGAAAAGAGCCAAGGATGCCGTACATCACCACCTCTGACGGAACCGAGATCTACTACACGGAGCAGGGCGCCGGCCAACCCGTACTACTGAGCCACGGGTGGCCACTGAGTTCCGACGCGTGGCAAGTCGAGCTCAAGTTGTTCGCGGACGCCGGGTACCGGGTCATTGCGCATGATCGTCGTGGCCACGGCCGCTCGTCGAAGACCTACACCGGCAACGACATGGACACGTACGCTCGCGACCTCGCCGAGCTCGTTGAAACCTTGGACCTGAAAGAGCTTGTAGTCGTGGGTCATTCGACGGGTGGCGGTGAAGTGGTACGGTACGCGGCGCAGCATGGAAAAGGCCGTGTGACAAAGGTGATCACCGCCGGCGCGGTCCCACCGATCATGGTCAAATCGGACGAGAATCCCGAAGGCACGCCCATCGAGGCGTTCGACGGAATCCGCGCTGGTGTGCTGAAAGACCGGTCGCAGTTCTACAAGGATCTGAGCGAGTCGTTCTACGGCGCAAATCGTGACGGCGCTGAGGTCTCGCAGGGTGCAAAGGATGACTTCTGGCGACAGGGAATGTTGGTGAACCTTGCGGCAGCATACGACTGCGTCAAGGCATTCTCGGAGACGGATCAGACGGCGGACCTCCAGGCGATCGACGTACCGATGTTGATCGCGCACGGCGACGACGATCAGATCGTTCCCATCGCCGCTGCTGCCGAACAGTCTGTCAAGCTCGTCAAGAACGGCACCCTCAAGGTGTATCCGGGAGCCCCGCACGGCATCTACGGCGCATATCAGGATGCCCTCGACCAGGACATTCTCGCGTTCATCAAGGGCTAGCGTCGTGCATTGGTGGCCCCGCACGGTCAGACCCGAGCGGGACCACCTTTGCACTAGCCGTCCGAGTCCCCGGCGGGTAGCGCCGTACCACGTCAGTTCGGTGGGTGCGGTGCCTGCTTTCTCAACGATTGAGCAGGGCCTTGGCGGTGCGGACTTCGGGGATGCCGATCTTTGTGGCTGTGACGAGGAATGTCGGTGCTCCGAGGACGAGTACGGCGACCAGTGATGCTGCTGCGGCCGTGCGAGGGTTGTCGATCAGTTGGTGTGAGGCCCAGACTGTGATGACGCAGACCCCGCCGGCGGCTATCGACGCCCATAGCACCTTCGAGAATGTTGCACGCACTGTGTGGAAGCCGAGCAGGCCGTAGCGGTGACGCAACACGAAGTGCCCGCTGATGGCACCGACGACGTAGGACAGTGAACTTGCGACCGGCAGCATCACCACGATCACCTGGTTTGGTAGACATGCGAGAGCGAGTGCAACGACGGAGACCTTTGTGACCACCATTGCGGCGTTGATCAAGGCTGGCGTGCGCATGTCATTGCCGGCGTAGAAGACCCGCAGTTGCAGCATGACCAACGCGAACGGCGGAAGCCCGAATGCCGACAGTGCCAGCGCCACACCGATAGTGCGAGCGGAATCGACGTCGACGCGTCCGACGAACATTACCGTGGTCAGTATCGGCCCGAGAAGGGTCATCGCGACTGCGGCGGGGACGAGCGCAACTACCGAGTACCGGGCAGCGCGGCCCATGTCGGTGACCAGAGCGTCACGGTCCCCGAGCGCCACCGCGCGGGAGATGCGCGGCATGAGCACGGTCAGCAGGGACACCCCGAGGATGCCGTACGGCACCTGGAACAGCAGGTCGGCGTACGTATAGGTCGAGACTCCGCCCTGGCTGAATGCAACTCTGAGCACGAACGTGACCCCTGCCTGACTGATCGCGACATACAGCAGCACCCAGCCGAGCAGCCTTGCCCCGACGCGGACCGGGCGCCATGTGTACGGCACCGGGCGTACCCGCCAACTCCACCGGAATCCGGTACGACGCAACGCGGTCACCGTCCACACAGCCTGTCCCACGATGCCGATCGTTGTCCCGATACCTAAGACGAGAACCTGTGCGGTGGTCATCGTCGACGGCAGCAACGTCACAGGTCCCGGTATCGCAGCGAACACCACGACCATCGCGAGCACGATCACGTTGTTGACCACCGGCGCCCAGGCCGCCGGCGCATAGCTTTCGCGGATATTCAGCACGGCTGTCGCGGTCGCTGCGATCGCGTAGAAGAAGATCTCGGGCAACAGCAAGTACGCCAGCGCGGTTGTCAGCTGTGTCTGTTCCGTATCCGACACCAAGGCGGCGACGAGGAACGGGGCGCACGCCACCGCTACGGCGGTGATGACAGCGGCGCCGAGAATCGTCGCCAGCAGCAGGCGTTGGGTGAAAACCCGCGAATAGGTTCTCCCGCGGAGTCGTGCCCTTGCCAGAACAGGGATCAGGACGCTGCTCATCACGCCGCCGAGGAGCAGTTCGTACACCATGTTCGGCATGCTGTTCGCGCCGTTGTAGGCGTCACCGACCACAGCAGTGCCTAGCACCGCGGCCAATGCAAGGGTGCGGATAAAGCCGGTCGCGCGACTTGCTGCGGTCGCCACCGCGACCGCACCGGTTGTACGCGCGAATCCGTTTTGAGAAACCGCCATTCGACCATCGTGCCCTAACGTCGCTCATCGAGGAGGCTGTGCAAGCGCGGCACTGTCGACGAGCCGTAGGTAGGGTGTGCCGGTGATCATCGCCGTCGAAGGGCCTAGTGCCGCAGGTAAGACCACGTGGTGCCGAGCCAGTCGCAGGCGGTTCGTCGCTGAATACAGCCCGACGGGTCAGGAACCGGACGGATCCGACGCTATGGAACAGGCGGCATACTGGGCGCGGGTGAATGCACACCGTTGGATGCAAGCGTTAGCGCTCGAGGATGCGAGTAGTGACGCGATATGCGACAGCGATCCGCTGAAACTGCACTACAGCTGGTATCTGGCCGCTGTGGGGGTGGAACCGATTACCCGATTCGAGCACGAGTTCGCCGCAGTTCGGCAGATGTTTGCACAGCGTCGACTCGGATTCGCAAATTGGCCGGGTCATTCACGGTTTCCCCACTGAGGGTGACATCGCCACGCCGGCACAACCGCGCCCGAATCGTTACGACCTGAACTTGCTCGACAGATTGCTCGACGAACTTCCCACAGTGGCGCACTAACGTTGTCCGCCTGAGTACTCGTCAAGAAGTGCCGTTGTACGAGAAGCAAGTTCGGTGGTCGACCCTGTCCACCCCAGGATCCGGATCGAGGCATCAGCGATCACCTCCGGCGAAGGTGAGGCACTGGAACCTTCCGCTTCAGCGTCCGACCTTGTGTTGATCACGGTCTCGACGAGACGGAACGGTAGTTGCGCGATCTGGAGATCGACTTCGCGGTCAGGATTGATCTGGACCAGCGAGTCACGGGCGAATGCGGTGTACAGATCCATGAGTGTGCCGCGTTGAGCTCGGAACGGTTCGAATCGTTCGGTCCGTAGCTCCGGTAGCAGGTAGAGGGCACCAAGGTTCCATCGCGAGTTTGCGAGTTGCTGCGCGTCGAACCAGGTCAGGGCGTACATACGCACTGCGGCGGATTCCGGGCTCTCGCGCATGTCTTCCGCAAAAGCCAAGGGGGAGGTGACTGTCCCGACAAGCAGCGCGGTCAGCAGGTCGTCCTTGTTTGCGAAGTGGTGGTAAAGCGACGCCTGCCGGATGCCCACCGCATCGGCGATCATTCGGGTCGACGTACTGGTGAAGCCTCCGGTAGTGAACAACTCGGCCGCGGCATCGAGAATCTCATCGCGTGCC
This sequence comes from Rhodococcus sp. IEGM 1366, assembly GCF_033142425.1. Lineage (NCBI taxonomy): Bacteria > Bacillati > Actinomycetota > Actinomycetes > Mycobacteriales > Nocardiaceae > Rhodococcus > Rhodococcus sp. IEGM 1366. Next base: position 45,125 of record NZ_JAWLRZ010000009.1, on the reverse strand, counting down.
GTTGCTCCGGGACGCTTGCGTGTCGACAGCCGTGGGCGGCCGGCTCCGGTTGTGGTCATCACACCATCCTTCCATCACTGCGGTCTACGAGTGCGCGCCGCAACACGGGAATCATGGGTCGCGGCGACGGTGCGCCGGTGCGGCGAAAGGGAGACGAATCACGAGAGGCGGCAACCCATTCCGCCGCATCGATACCCGACAGGTCGAGGAGGAACCCGGTCGAGCTTACGAGTTGGTGCAGGAGCAGGGTGCCGGTACGGCCGTTTCCTTCTCGAAACGGGTGCGCGTGGTTGTAGGTGACATAAACAGTGGCCAGCGCGTAGGCCAGGCGTCCGCGGTCCGCGCGGTGCCAGTCTGTCCCGGCAACCGCGATCTCGACTTCACGCAGATAACGGCCGATCGTCCCGACCGGCGCGAAACCGTCACCGTTCTTGGTGATGTCGACGATGCGTTGCTGCCCCGCCCATCCGAACACGTCACCGAACACACGCCCGTGCAACCCGAAGATGTACTCGGCGTCCACCTGGCGCGGAGTCGGCGCTTGTTGCAGATGCGCTTGGAGCAGGCGGGCTGCGGTCGCGGCGTACTCGACGTCCCGAAGCTGGGTCCGGTCTCTGAATCCGAAGTTGTTGCGCAGCACAGAAGTCCCGGTGACCAGGTACGGACGAGGTAGCGCCAGTCGTAACCTCCGACGCGGGACCGCGCGCGTCGACGCGGCACTACGGTGGCGTTCGATGAAGTCCTCGTACGGGAAGGTGCCGACGGCCAGCGCGTCCAGATCGGTGAGGTCGTCGCCAGTAGGCTGCCATCCCTCGAGTCGCTCAGCAGCCACAGTCTGACGAACCGCGTGCTGCTGAGCGGCAGTCAATTCCGTCATGCCGGCGGCCCCGTGTATGCGAGTTTCCTTTGTATCCCTGCGATCTCGCGGACGGCGCTCGCGAGCAGACTCCGGTAGAGGGGCGTCAGCGAGTCCAGTGCCAGGACGTCGGTCGGGGTCTCGCCTCGCTCGATCTGCTCGCACTGATGCCGTAGCCGGATCTGAGCCAGCACGTCGAACGACTCGGCGAGCATCGTCGCGTCGTCGTCGGGCAGGATGCCCGAGTTCGCTGCCGTTCGCAGTCGCACGGTGGTTGACGGGTCCGCGCAGCCTGCGGCAAGCCCAGCCCACCGCGCGATGTTCACGATCGGCATCACGCCTTGTGCTTTGATGTCGACGGAATCGGTGCGGCGGGTGAGACGCTCGCGCAGTGAATGCATCCGCGCCTTACCTTCGACTGCTTCCTTGAGCAGCAGTCGTAGTGCATCGGGTTCGAGTCGCTCGGATACGACGGGGGACAGAGCAAGTTGGTGGTCGCCGAGCGCGACGCGACTGTCGGCGAGCAGTGACACCATGACGATGCCCTGATCGGCGTAAGGATCGGCGAGCCAGCCGTCGAGCCCACGCAGCCAGTCGGATTCGGAACGCGCGAACCGCGGGCTCGACGCTACCGCCCCGTTGGCGTCCGAGGGGAGTCCGCAGCGCTCCAGTAATCCGTGCACCCGCTTTCCGTACGCTGTTTCGCGGGCCTGCTGTTCGGGACTGTTGTCGCCGGTCCAGATCAGGGCACTGTCCACGTCGGAGCTTGGCATGGCCTCGCGGCGGGCGATGCTGCCGAGTGAGAGCCAGGTTGAACCGGGATGGCCTTCGGCGAGCAAGCTCGCGGCTCGGGTGACGGCGGCGTCCATGAGTACCGACGCGATGGCGCTGACGTCGAGCGCCGCTACGCGCGCTCGCCAGAGTCCCACTGCAAGCTCCGGTATCCGTGCTGTCGCAGCTACGAGTTCGTCGGCGTCGGCGGACTGAGAAATTGTGCTGCGCACCAGAAAGCCGCTCCGAGTTGCGGTGGCGAACAGATCCGCGTCCTCGACCACACCAAGAACGTCGCCGCGAGCGGACAGTACCGGCAGGTGCCGCACGCCGCGTTCGAGCATATCGAGCAGCACGTCCGCGCCGAGCCGGTCAGCGTTGGCCGTGTGTACGGGAGTGGTCATCACCTCGGAAACGGGGGTGGTAGTGCCGAGTCCGGCCGCGACGATCCGCCGTCGGAGGTCTCCGTCGGTGAAGATGCCCAGCGCATTCCCGCGGATGGGGATAAGTACGTACCGTCGGCCGGCTGCAGTCATGGCGCGGGCAGCGTCTGCGGCGGTTGTCTCAGGCGCGCAGGTCAACGCAGGACCACGCAACAACTCGCCTACCGGGAGCATCGATGGATCGCGGACGACATTCATGGCCCTTATCTAATGCTGTACCGCCCCGTCGGGTGTCACCGACTACCCGCGTGAGGGTTCGGAAACGTTCCGGTAACCGATGTCATCGACTCGCAACGCAATCGCTACACAGCGAAACATGAGAGACACCAGTAGGGAACGGGAGCGCAGAAAACTGTCAACTGACAGGAATACAGCCCCCAGGCCCCCAGGAGAATCAATGACGATCGCGGCACCTAAGCCCAGCGACGACAACGACCTCGCCGAGTTCGGCTACGAGCAGCAACTGCACCGCTCGCTCGGCAAGTTCGCGTCGTTCGCGGCGGGCTTCTCGTTCGTCTCCATCCTGACCACGATCTTCCAGTTGTTCGGACTCGGCTTCAGCTTTGCCGGACCGGCATTCTTCTGGACGTGGCCCTGTGTGTTCCTGGGCCAGTTCATGGTGGCGCTGAGCTTCGCCGAACTTGCTGCGCGGTATCCGATCTCAGGCGCCATCTACCAGTGGTCCCGGCGGATGGGCGGCGAGATCATCGGGTGGTTTGCCGGATGGTTCATGATCATCGCGCAGATCGTTACCGCCGCTGCGGCGGCGATCGCCCTGCAGGTGGTGTTGCCAAACGTGTGGAGCGGATTCCAGATCGTCGGCGAGGACAGCTCGCTGACGTCCTCGAGTGGCGCGACCAACGCCGTACTGCTCGGTTCGGTGCTGTTGGTGCTCACGACCACGATCAACTGTGTTGGTGTGAACTGGATGTCGCGTATCAACAACATCGGCGTGACCTGCGAGATCATCGGTGTTATCGCGGTGATCGGCATGTTCTTCACCCACGCCCAGCGTGGCCCGCAGGTGGTATTCGACACCGGCGCCGCAGGCAGCGAGCCCGGCTACATCTGGGCCTGGATCGTCTCGGGATTGATGGCCGCGTACGTCATGGTCGGCTTCGGCTCGGCAGGCGAGCTCGCCGAGGAGACCCGAAATCCGCGTCGCGTCGCACCGCGCACCATTCGGTTGGCACTGTCGGTGTCTGCTCTTGGTGGTGGCCTGATGATCGTCGGCGCGCTGATGGCAGCGCCGAGCCTCACCGACGGTCGGCTCGCAACCGAAGGCCTGCCGTACGTGCTCGGCGCAATCCTGAGCTCCCCGTGGGGCACCCTGCTGCTGATCGACGTCGCTATCGCGGTATTCGTCTGTACCCTCGCGATTCAGACCGCTGCGTCCCGGTTGATGTTCTCCATGGCCCGCGACGGCCGCCTGCCCGCATCGAAGACCCTCTCGAAGGTCAACGCCCGCACCGGAACTCCCATCGCGCCGTCCGTCCTGATCGGTATCGCTTGCATCCTGGTGCTCGCGGTCAACGTCGGGAACTCGGCAATCTTCACGACACTGTCGAGTGTGTGCATCGTGCTGATCTACCTCGCCTACCTGATGGTCACCGTTCCGCTGGTGCGTCGACGGTTGCAAGGCTGGCCGCACGGAGATGTCCAGTACGACTCCGAAGGTCGAAAGCTGTTCTCACTGGGCGTCTTCGGCGTCCCGGTCAACATCGCGGCGGTGCTGTACGGAGCTGCAATGGTGATCAACCTGTCCTGGCCGCGCGCCGAAATCTTCAACCCGTCCGGTGACATGCCGATCCTGCAATGGGCCGCCCCGATCACCGTGATTGCCGTCGTCCTGGTTGGTGCTCTCTGCTACCCGCGCGGCAAAACCGTTCCGAACCCCGTCACGATTGGAGCTACGAAGTGACCACCACCGACACTGCCACCGGCACCACAACAGCCGCCCGCGAGCACGCCCGCTCACAGGCCGGTGCGATCACCGACGCGATGCCCGTCCTTCCCGCCTCCAGTTGGCCCACGCCGCCGGCCGGTATCGACGCTGACCGGCTCACCTGGGCGGAGACCGTGCCCGGCGGCCGCTACACCTCGAAGGTGCTGGCCCGCGGCACGCGGCTCCGATTGCGTGACATCGCCGGCAGTGCCTGCGCGAACCTGCTGCTCTACCGGGCTGACGCTCCGCACGAGCGGCTCAACATCGCCGATACCGTCAAGGTTCCGTGGCAGGCGTACCTGAGGGTGGGGCATCCGCTGCTCTCCGACCAGGGACGGGTGCTGGCCACCGTTGTGGCCGATACCTCCGGTCACCACGACGCGTTCTGCGGAACCACTTCACTGGCTACGAACACAGCCAAGTACGGCGAAGGATCCGTCCATTCGGGTGCGCCCGCGGGCCGGGAACTGCTGACACTGGCTGCCGCCAAACATGGTCTGACCGCGCGTGACCTGCCGCCGGTGCTGACGCTGTTCCACGGAGTGCGCGTCGAGTCCGACGGCGGACTCATCAGCACCGGAAATGCCGGCGCCGGAACAGAGCTGGAGCTGCTGATCCATCTCCCGGTGATCGTGCTGATCGCCAATACCGCACACCCGCTTGACCCGGCCACCACGTTCGGCACCACCTCCCTCGAGGTAGTGGCATGGACGGCACCCGAGGATCTGGAGGCTCTGCCGAACAACGATCCCGAGTACCGCCGCGCAGTCCTCAACACCGAGGACGCCTGGAACGCCGCCAAGCCCGTCAATGAAGCACAGCCCGTCAATGAAGCACAGCCAGTCAATGATGCACAGCTCGGAAGGGACGCCAAATGACCACCGCCGTAGACACTCCCGCTCTTGTCCCCGGAGCCGTGATCCTTGATGACACTGTCGGCGCCCGTGGACCCTGGTCCGCGATCGTTCGGGCCGGCGACGTCCTGACCATCGTCGACCTGCACGGCAATCAAGCCGTCGACTCCCTCTTCTATGCTGCCGATGATCATGCTGTTCGGTATTCAGCTGCCGCAACCGTTGCAGCTCAGCGCAATCTGTTTCTCACGACGGGGTCCGTGCTTCGCGCCGACGACGGAACAGCTCTGATGACGCTTGTCGGTGACGAGGTCGGCAACCATGACACCGTCGGTGGCGCGTGCTCGCAGGAGTCGAACACCCTGCGCTACGGCCACCACACCAAGCATCAGCACGCGTGTGTCGAGAACTTCCTGATCGAGGGAGCCAAGTGGGGCCTTGGTAAACGAGACTTGGTCTCCAACATCAATTTCTTCATGAATGTTCCGGTCGACGCGGACGGCACACTCGGCATTGTCGACGGGCTCTCCGCGCCGGGTAAGCGCCTCGCCCTGCGCGCTGAGATCGACACGCTTGTACTCGTATCGAACTGCCCGCAGATCAACAACCCCTGCAACGGTTTCGACCCCACAGAGGTACGGATGATCGTGACCCGTCCGGAGGAAGAGCGATGACCGAGATCGCCGTTCAGCGCCCCGGTATGTTGAGCACCGTCCAGGACTGGCCAGGTCGCGTCGGCTACTGGCAGATCGGCGTGCCCCCGTCAGGCCCGATGGACGACCTGTCCTTCAGGCTCGGCAACGAAGCACTCGGGAACGAACCGGGAGCCGCCGGGCTCGAATGCACGATGGCCGGACCAGCACTGCGATTCGCCGAGGCCACCGTCGTGTGTGTCACGGGCGCACCTGCCATTGTCCGAGTGAACGGACTGCAGGTCCGGGCCTGGGCGCCGGTGCAGGTTCCCGCCGGCGGTGTCCTCGACGTCGGGGCGACAACAGGTCCGGGACTACGGATCTACGTGCTGGTCCGCGGCGGGATCGACGTGCCCGACTACCTGGGCAGCGGAGCGACGTTCACGCTCGGCAAGTTCGGCGGTCACGAGGGGCGGACGCTACGCGAGGGTGACGTGTTGAGCTGCGGAGCGGGGCCATGCAACCCCGATGCCGCCCAACCAGTTCCGATGGAACACGTACCGGTGATCGGTGGCCGCTGGGAGATCGCCGTTACCGAGGGTCCACACGGCGCACCGGAGTTCTTCACCCGCAACGATATCGACACGCTGTACGCCACCGACTACGAGGTGCACTTCAACTCCGATCGAACGGGCGTCCGGTTGATCGGTCCGCAGCCTGATTGGGCGCGCAACGACGGCGGCGAGGCCGGACTGCACCCCTCCAACATTCACGACAACGCCTATTCGGTTGGCGCACTGGACTTCACCGGTGACACCCCCATCCTGCTCGGGCCGGACGGTCCGAGTCTGGGTGGATTTGTCTGCCCGGTCACCGTCGTATCCGCGGAACGGTGGAAGCTCGGCCAACTGAGCCCCGGCGATACGGTTCGATTTGTGCCGATCCGCGCCGATCGTGCCGCATCGAAAGGTCAACTGGGCCTGAGTCGGCGCGCGAGCCTGCCGGCAGTGTTCAGCGACGGCGGCGACGGGGACGACGGAGTGATCGCCCGCCGCGACGGCAAGACTGCGGTGACGTATCGCCGCTCTGGCGATGACAACGTTCTTGTCGAATACGGGGACATGACGCTCGACCTCGCGCTCCGGGCGCGGGCGCACGCGCTGCATCAGCGTCTCGAGGCAGAGAAGCCGGCTGGGCTACTCGATCTCACCCCCGGCATCCGGTCGCTGCAGGTGCGCGTCGACCCTGATGTGCTTCCGGTGTCGAAGCTGATGGGTTTGCTCGCCGAAGCTGAGGAACAGATCCCGGATTCGTCCGAACTCGTGGTTCCCAGCCGATCGGTGCGGATGCCCTTGTCCTGGGACGACCCGTCCACCCGCGAGGCGATCAAGCGGTACATGCACGGTGTTCGTGCCGATGCGCCGTGGTGCCCGTGGAACATCGAGTTCATTCGGCGCATGAACGGGCTGGATTCGGTCGCTGACGTCTTCGACACGGTCTTCGACGCCGAGTACCTCGTCCTTGGACTCGGCGACGTCTATCTCGGTGCGCCGGTTGCCACTCCGCTCGACCCGCGACACAGGTTGGTCACCACCAAGTACAACCCGGCACGTACCTGGACGCCGGAGAACGCGGTCGGTATCGGCGGAGCGTACCTGTGCATTTACGGCATGGAGGGGCCAGGCGGCTACCAGTTCGTGGGACGCACCACCCAGGTGTGGAATCACCGTTATCCCGAGAAGTCCGGACCGTTCGAGGACGGTACGCCCTGGTTGCTACGGTTCTTCGACCGGATCTCCTGGTATCCCGTCGAGCCGGACGAGTTGCTCGAACTGCGCGCCGAGACGGCGGCAGGTGGGCCCGGCGGCGTGCAGATCACCGACGGCAGTTTCTCCCTCGCCGAACACGAGCAGTTCCTGATCGACAATGCGGACTCCATTGCGGCATTCCGTGCAACCCAGGCAGTCGCGTTCGGCGCCGAGCGGGACGCCTGGTCAGCTGCGGGTGAGTTTGCCCGCACCACAACAACAGTCAAGGAGGTAGCCGCGTGAGCGCGACCGAGCGGGTATCGGCGGCATATCGGTCGATCGACAGCGTCGACCGGCCGGAGATCTGGATACATCTGCGCCCCGAGGTCGACGCGATGGCCGAGGCCGCGCGCGTCGATGCCTCCACCGCTGACCTGCCGCTACGAGGTCTGGTGCTCGCAGTCAAAGACAACGTCGACGTGGCAGGCTTACCCACCACCGCCGGATGTCCCGAGTTCGCCTACACACCCGCGGTCGACGCGGCCGCCGTTTCGGCTCTGCGGGCGGCGGGCGCAGTAGTGCTGGGTAAGACGAACCTCGACCAGTTCGCCACCGGACTGGTCGGCACACGCAGCCCCCACGGCGCTGTACGCGACTCGCGTCGGCCGGAGTACATCTCGGGTGGCTCGAGTTCTGGATCCGCGGTAGCTGTTGCGCTCGGGCTGGTCGACATCGCGATCGGTACCGACACCGCAGGGTCCGGCCGTGTTCCAGCAGGTCTGCAGGGCATTGTCGGCATCAAGCCGACCGTCGGGGTCGTCTCGACCGAGGGAGTGGTCCCGGCGTGCAGTTCCTACGATTGCGTGACCATTTTCGCCGCGGATCTGGCCGGCGCCGAGTCTGCGATGGCCGTGATGGCATCAGGCGCACCGGGCCGCCAGTGGCCGAGCGACGTCCGGTTGGCCGCGCCGCCGCGGCCACGCGTCGCAGTTCCAGCTGTGTTGCCCGGACTCGACGAGCAGTGGGCGGCAGCGTTCGGAGCAGCTGTCGAACAGCTGCGGGCTGCGGGTGCCGAGGTAGTCGAGATCGACCTGACGCTTTTCCTCGACGCAGCGAAGCTGCTGTACGACGGTGCGCTTGTCGCTGAAAGATATGCGGCGGTAGGCGAATTCGTCGACGCGCACGCCGATGCGGTGGACCCGACGGTACGTTCGATCATTGCGCCGGCCGGAGTCATACCGGCACATCGACTACTCGCGGACCGGGAATTGTTGGCGCAGTTGCGGAACCGGGCGATGAAGGAGCTCGACGGACTCGATGCCCTCATGGTGCCGACGGCCCCGGAACATCCGACGATCGCCGAGGTTGCGGGCGATCCGATCGGCGTGAACTCCCGTATGGGCACGTACACCAACTTCTGCAATCTCTTCGACCTGGCAGCTGTCGCGGTTCCTGCCGGTAGGGCAGGCAATGCGCAGTTCGGGGTGACGGTGCTGGCGCGTGCGTTCGAGGACGGCGTCGCTGCTGACATCGCGGCGATGGTGAATGGCGACCAGGCAACCGGATGGACTTCAGCGCCCGCGGACACGGTCGAGCTGGCAGTATTCGGCGCTCACCTGCGCGGTCAGCCGCTCGAGCATCAACTAACCGGACTCGGTGCCCGCTGGTGTGGGCCGGTAGCCACCGCTCCGCGCTACCGACTCAGTGCGCTGGACACCGCGCCACCTAAACCAGGATTGATCCGGGTGACAGAGGGCGGCGTGTCGATTGTGGGGGAGCGCTGGCAACTCACTCCCGCCGCGCTCGGCACATTTCTCGCGGCACTGCCGACGCCGATGATGCTCGGATCGGTCGAATTCGACGACGGCAGTTGGGGAACCGGGTTCGGCTGTGACCAGGAGGCAGCGTCCACGGGCAAAGACATCAGCGAGTACGGAGGCTGGCAGGCTGCGCTGTCGGCCGGGGCGGTGGGCTGACCTGGCTAGTGGTGCGTTTCGATTGCGCTCAGTTCTGGTTGTGATCGAATTTCACGGCGCGGCCGGTAATTTCGGATGCGGTGATCTCGACAACGTTGTACTTGGGCGTCGGAATCCAGGACCGCAACCCCAATTCGTCGATCTTGGCGGTTTCGGTGAACGACGTGATGACACGCGCGGTTCCGCGTACTACGACGCTCCATCCCTGTTCTGGGCCAACGTGATCGGCTTCGAACAGAACGCGATCGTTGATGGTCAGTTCGACGAGTTTGGCTCCCTCCGCGGTGCGGAAGTAGATGTGGTTGTCATCGACCACGTAATTGACCGGGAAAATGTCCACGTGTCCGGAAGCTCCGACCACAATCCGGCCCAATGTGGCTTGGCTCAGCAGCTTCCAGCTTTCTTCGGCTGCGAGTACGGCGACTGGTGAGTTCGAGGAGAGATCGTTGGCGGTCATGTCTTATTTTCTCACGCGAGAGGGGACTAATCGGGCGAGTTGGACGAAGATCACTAGTCAGCGGGTCGGTGTTGGCGCCGCGGGTACCGCCGCGGGGTCACCGCCGGGTACGCCGCCCCCGCCGTAGAAGGTGGGAATGATGCCCTTGGCCAGAACCAGCGCCGATCCCTCACCGCTCGGTACCGTCGCCAGGTTGGTGGCGATCACAATGGTGAGGTCGGTGTTCGGGTCGTGGGCCATGAATGACATGAATCCGGGAATCTGGCCGTCGTGGCCGATCAGGGCAGGTCCGAAGCGTGCGATGCCCAAACCGTAGCCGGCGGCCGAGGGATTGCTCGGATCAGTCGGTTGAATGCTGTCGAGGCGAATCTTCTGCATGTCGTCATTCAGCAACCCGCCGCCGACAAGGGCTTTGACGTAGGTAGCCAGATCTCCGACCGTCGAAATTGCGCCGCCCGCCGTCCACGTCCAGGACGGGTTGGCATCGGTCTCGTTGTTCGGCTTCAAGGTGCCGGCCAGCGCTGCGCTCAGTTCTGGTTCGGGTAGTGCGAAGGTGTCGATCGTAGAGACATTGGTGCCGAAGGAATAGCCCTGCGGATGGGGGTCGGGGATCGAGGAATCGGTTGCGGCCGGTAACGACGTGTGTGTCAGCCCGAGGGGTTCGTAGATGCGCTCCTGGAATGCTTGTGCCGCAGTCATATCGGTGAGTTTTTCGATGAGCAGGCCGAGCAGCACGATGTTGGTATTGCTGTACTCGAACTTCTCGCCCGGAGCAAAATCGACGGGGTGGGAGAACGCGATGGCCAGCAATTCCTCCGGTGTCCACGCCTTCTGCGGGTCGTTGTCGAGCGTCGCGTTGAATTGTGGGTCGAAGGAATAGCTGTACAGCCCGCTGTGCATGTCGGATAGCTGCGCAATGGTGATCGTGTCGCCGTTGGGCACCCCGTCGATGTACTTGCCGATGGGATCGTCCAGGCTGAGTTTTCCTTCCTGCACCAACTGGAGAATGACCGTCGACGTCATGGTCTTGGTATTGCTTCCGACGCGGAAATAGTCGTTCAGTGACATCGGTTTGTCCTCGCCGATGACCTGTGTGCCGAATGTCGCGGTCCAGTCGCCTTGTGTCGGCGACGAGATCAGCACCACTGCGCCGGGAATGACGTTGTCTTTCATCAGTTTCTCGATGGTCGGCTGCAAGGTTGCCGCATATGCCGGAGCTGCGCCATTGCTGGTTGACGTGACCTGAGTCTGCGACACGTCGGAGGAATCCGTCACCTCCGACGAGGTGCCGCACCCGGTCAGGGCGACGAGGCTCATCGTCAAAGCGACGGCTGCTGTTGTGCTGTGACGGCGCATGGGTTCTCCCGGTCTGCGATCGCGAATTCAGCTGTAACTTGAATCGTAAAGAACGACCGTGTCCGTTTTAGGTGTTTCGCGTGTCTGCGCTGGTTGAATTCGCTGAATTTGTCCACCATCAGGCATTGTGTGACTGTCGGTGAGAATTCGGCGGATGCGGAGAACGGGAGTAGCGATGGCGACGATCGAAGAAATTCTGGAACTGGAACGCCTCGAACGCGACATTTTCCGAGGGATAATTGCGGAGACCACGCTGCCCCGAACATTCGGTGGGCAAGTGGCAGGTCAGGCACTTGTCTCGGCCGTGCGTACCGTTGATCCGGAATTCTTGGTTCATTCCCTGCACGGATATTTTCTCCGACCCGGAAACCCGAAGGAGCCCACTGTCTTTCTGGTCGACCGCGTGCGCGATGGCAGATCTTTTGCCACACGACGGGTGACAGGAATCCAAGACGGGCAGGCGATCTTCACGATGTCGGCGTCGTTCCACGTTCAAGACGAGGGCATCGAGCACCAGGACGAGATGCCGCCTGTGCCCGACCCTGAGACGCTGGGCCTGGCCACCGACTCCGACGACGGCGAGACCGCGTGGCTGGCTCGCGAATGGGCAGACTGGGACCTGCGGCTCGTCCCACAAGCTGATATCAGCAAGCGTCCAGGCGCCGCGGCTCAGCAGCAAGTGTGGTTCCGCTCGCGGGAGGCACTACCGGATGACCCGGTCTTCCACGTGTGCGCCCTCGCGTACATGAGCGACATGACCTTGCTGGGATCCTCTCGTATCCCGCACAAGGACACACCAATGCAGGCCGCATCGCTCGATCACGCAATGTGGTTCCTGCGCCCGTTTCGGGCGGACGAGTGGTTGTTGTACGACCAGACCTCGCCGTCGGCCGGGTTCGGTCGCGCGCTGACTCAGGGACGGATTTTCGACCGGCGCGGAAACATGGTCGCCGCGGTGGTTCAGGAAGGTTTGACGCGTCACCTTCGTACTCAGTAGACGCGAACGGCAGGTCGAGCGGGGTGGTCGTAACGCACGTCCAGATCGATCCGGTCGGTCACACCACCCTGATGCTCGAGTAGCGGGTCGACGGTCCACAGCTGTGCAGGCGGTGTGTGCCGCCGGATCGCCGCCTCGGACATGTTCAATCGGACGGTGACGTCGAAGTCGAGACCGCGGCCAAGCAGCATCGGTCCGGCGACAATGATCACCGTTCGCTCGTGAACGGTTCGGCGGGATGAGCGTGCCGACCGGTCTGCTGTCTCGTCCCACAGTTGGGGAAGCCACGTCCGACGCGCCCGCGCCGCCGTCACGACTTCACGGTCCAGAGCGTCGTAGTCGAACCACATCGTTCGATAACTCAGCGGATCTTCGTGCCCGAACTCGAGCCGCAACGACGCCGGCCGCACGTAGTCGTGAAGAGAGACAACAGCACTCGGACGTTGCCGCGCCTGCGCGGCAACACCGATCAACTCGGCTAGTTCGACCGGCCGAGCGCAATCAGCACCGTCCAGCGCCACCACCGCAACTGTCGGGTGTGATTCACACAGCGATACAACCTGTTCGGCCAGGGCCTGCGGGGTCGAGGGGATGAAGGCGTTCACACCACCATGGTGCCGTGTGCGGGCGGCGAACCGATAATGTGAACCCGTTGCCCGCCGGCGCTGTCGGCCTCTACTCTGCCGGAGGACACATGATTGGTATCGAGGAGATCCTCGAGCTCGAAACGCTGGAAAAGGATATTTTCAGAGGGGCAGTTCACCCCACTGTCATGCAGCGCACCTTCGGTGGACAGGTAGCCGGCCAGTCTCTGGTATCCGCAGTCAGCACCGTTGACGAGCGCTTCCACGTGCATTCGTTGCACGGATATTTTCTGCGGCCGGGTAATCCCAAGATTCCCACGGTGTATCTCGTGGACCGGATCCGTGACGGGCGCTCGTTCTGCACACGCCGGGTGAACGCCGTCCAGGACGGGAAGACGATCTTCTCGATGTCGGCGTCGTTCCACGTCGAAGACCAGGGCATCGAGCATCAGGACCGGATGCCGAATGTCCCGATGCCGGAGGAACTGCCGGACCCGTTGACCATTCCCGATTTTGCCGGAACACCGCTTCACGAGGAGTGGCGGAACTGGGATCTGCGAATCGTGCCTGCAGACGTTGCGAACTCGGCACCGGATATGCCTGCGCAGCAGCGGGTTTGGATCCGTTACCGCAACACCTTGCCGGATCGCCCACTTCTGCACATCTGTACCTTGGCCTATCTGAGTGACATGACGCTGCTCAACACCTCGAATGTGCCGCACAAGGACGTCAAGACGCAGAATGCCTCACTCGATCATGCGATGTGGTTCCTGCGTCCGTTCCGGGCCGACGAATGGTTGATGTACGACCAGACGTCGCCGTCGGCCGGGTTCGGGCGAGCGCTGACGCAGGGGCGCATTTACGATCGAAGCGGCAATATGGTGGCAGCGGTAGTCCAAGAAGGCCTGTCGCGGATAGAACGCGAGCCCTCGGTTAGTGAAGACCCCTCGGGTAGTGAAGACAAGGTAGGAACACAGGCATGACTCGTCCGTTGATCGGCGTACTCGCACTCCAGGGTGATGTGCGGGAGCACCTTGCTGCCTTGGCGGATTCGGGGGCGGACGCCGTGGGTGTGCGCCGTCCCGAGGAACTCGACAAGGTTGACGGCATCGTGATTCCCGGCGGTGAATCGACAACGATGAGCCGGCTTTTGCAGGTTTTCGAACTGCTCGAACCGCTTCGCGAACGGCTTCGCGGTGGGTTGCCTGCCTACGGTTCGTGCGCCGGCATGATCTTGCTGGCCAGCGAGGTGCTCGACACCCGGCCCGATGCCGAGCACCTCAATGCTATTGATATGACCGTGCGCCGCAACGCTTTCGGACGTCAGGTCGATTCGTTCGAATCGGACCTCGAATTCGAGGGCATCGTCGGAGATCCTGTCCGGGCCGTGTTCATTCGCGCGCCGTGGGTGGAACGGGTAGGCCCGGGCGTCGAGGTTCTTGCCCAGGTGCCGGCGGCAGCAGGCGAAGCTGCCGGCCGGATCGTGGCTGTTCGGCAAGGTTCGGTGATTGCGACGTCGTTCCATCCGGAGGTGACGGGGGACCGTCGTGTGCACGAGCTCTTCGTCGACCTGGTTCGGGGCTAGATTTCGCGAGCGCCAGCCTGTTGGACGAGTGAATTGAGGAGTCGGACACCATCTTCCGGGTGGTCGACGGTGACGGCGAAAACGCGCCCGGTCTCGAGCGTGAGCACGATTGCCTCGCCGGAGCGCAGTGTCACCGCCGTGCCGCGTGGAGTGATGCGATAGCCGTATCCACCCCACTCAAGCGGCCGGATGGCGTCGGCCGACGCGGACTTCACTCTCGAGATGGCAATCTTCTTCCACCGGATGCCCCACGAGCTGATGCTCAGTCCGGAATTATCCACGCGGACCGTGACGGACGCGAAAGCTGCTGTCATGACGGTGGCGGCGAGCAGGATGACAGCTACCCACCAGTCGGAATATGCGGCGGTGCCGACCGTGAGTGCTGTCAGACCGGCGGAGAGGACCCACGGCCAGACGCTGTGTGCGCGGCCGATCCACGCTGCGCGTTCGGTGGCAGTGAGCGGTGTGTCCAGCGTCGGGGTGGGGAGCAGCGGTTCGACATTGGCTCCGCCCCGTGAGGTGAGCGCCCAAGCGGCGATTCCCGTCATTGCCGCAGCGATGGGAAGAGCTATCCACCACCCGATACGTGCGTTCTCCGGGGCGCCGGCGTCGAGGGTCAAGGCAACGCTGAGGATCCAGATCGTCGCTGACGTCGCGGCTGCGGTGGCTGTGACGGACAACAGCAGGGGAGCGGAGTCGCCCGCACGAAGCGCCGTGACCGCGGCAACGACGGAGGCGATCAACGACACCACCAGTGTGATGGCGAAGAACGTTGTGGTTGTGGCGAATCCGTCCGGCGTCGATCCGGACCAGTGACTGGCGACAGTGTGCGGAAGCTGATCGCCCCACAGTAGGCGTGCCACGATCAACACCGCCGTGGGGATGAAGGTCAACGAGGCTGCGGTCCAGAGCCGGAGCTTGCTGGTCGTCATTGTGTGCTGGTCTCCTTGATGAGGTCGAGCATGTGGGCTGTGTCGAGACCCAGATTGCGGGCCTGGCGGACAAACTCTCGTGCTGATTCGTGGAGAGCTGTTGCGCCGGAATCGAACTCGGCGCGGATGACGGCGCCGCGCCCGCGTCGTAGATCGATGAGGCCCTCGTCGCGCAGCGCCGCGTACGCACGCAGAACGGTGTGCAGATTGACGTCAACCGACTCGGCGAGTGCGCGAGCGGACGGAAGTCGATCACCGGGGCCGACCTCGCCGCGGATGACGGCCCCGCGCACTCCGGCCGCAATCTGATCGGCGAGTGGCGTCGCCGAGGCGTGATCGATGCGAATCAACATGTTTGCATTCTATGCAAACAATCTCGTGTTTGACGAATTAGTGTGCGGGGGATGCAGCATGTGGTGACGTGGGACGGGTAACATCGTCAGAGCTGAAAGAAGCGCATTCGGCGTGCGCAACACAGCAGGAAAGGGGCTTGAATCGCATGAGCGGCCACTCAAAATGGGCCACCACCAAGCACAAGAAGGCTGTGATCGACGCACGTCGTGGCAAATCCTTCGCGAAGCTGATCAAGAACATCGAGGTGGCGGCACGAACCGGCGGTGGCGATCCCACGGGCAACCCCACGTTGTTCGATGCCATTCAGAAGGCTAAGAAGACGTCTGTCCCCAACGACAACATCGAGCGTGCGCGCAAGCGCGGCGCAGGTGAAGAAGCTGGCGGCGCGGACTGGCAGACCATCATGTACGAGGGCTACGGGCCCAACGGTGTTGCTGTGCTGATCGAGTGCCTGACCGACAACCGCAACCGTGCAGCTGGTGAAGTTCGTACCGCGATGACGCGCAACGGCGGCAACCTTGCCGATCCGGGTTCGGTCTCATACCTGTTCGCTCGCAAGGGCGTCGTGACGCTCGAGAAGAACGGGCAGTCCGAGGACGACGTGTTGATGGCAGTACTCGATGCCGGCGCAGAAGAGGTCACCGATCTCGGCGAGACCTTCGAAATCGTCTGTGAGCCACAGGATCTTGTCGCGGTTCGCAGCGCTCTGCAGGAAGCCGAGATCGACTACGACTCCGCCGAAGCCGATTTCCGTGCATCCGTAGAGGTTCCGCTGGACGTCGACGGCGCCCGCAAGATCTTCAAGCTCGTCGACGCGCTCGAGGATTCCGACGACGTGCAGAACGTCTACACGAATATCGATCTGTCCGACGAGGTGCTTGCAGCACTCGACGCCGACTAGGTCGACGCTGAACTAGTTCGACGCAGCCATGCTCAACCCGGCCGTGACGGTAATCGTCGCGGCCGGGTTGCGTGTTGATGTCGGCAGTTCGCCCGTACACCGCTAAGCTATCGAACAGCTGTTCGGTGTGGAGAGGTGTGACAAAAGTGCGCGTGCTCGGAGTGGACCCTGGCTTGACCCGTTGCGGGTTGGGTGTGGTCGATGGGAGTAACGGCAGAGTTGTGCGTCCCATTGCCGTCGACGTGGTGCGTACGCCTGCTGACATGGACCTCGGACCTCGCTTGCTCCGAATCTCGGATGCGGCGGAACTGTGGATCGAGCAGTACAAACCTGACGTCGTTGCCATCGAGCGGGTATTCGCGCAACACAACGTCAGTACGGCAATGGGGACGGCGCAAGCCGGTGGTGTCGTTGCGGTTGCGGCCACGCGCCGTGGCATTCCCGTGTTCTTTCACACGCCCAGCGAGGTGAAAGCGGCTGTCACCGGGAGCGGAACTGCAGACAAGGCGCAGGTCACCGCGATGGTGACTCGAATCCTCAATCTCAAAACCGCTCCGAAACCCGCCGACGCGGCGGACGCACTCGCGCTGGCGATCTGCCACTGTTGGCGGGCACCCATGATCGAACGAATGGCGCGCGCCGAGGCAATGGCTGCGGAACAGATGCGTAAGTATCAGGCAAAATTGGCCGAGACCACGAAGAAGGCAGGTTCACGATGATCGCGTCGGTTCGCGGCGAGGTACTCGACATAGCTCTCGATCATGCGGTTATCGAGGCTGCGGGTGTCGGTTACCGCGTCAACGCAACGCCGGTGACGCTGGGTGCGTTGCACCGGGGGAGTGAGGCGAGGCTTTTCACGACGATGATCGTGCGTGAGGATTCGATGACGCTCTACGGTTTCTCCGATCTCGAGTCCAAGGATCTGTTCAGCCTTCTCCAGACGGTGTCGGGCGTCGGCCCTCGCCTGGCGATGGCCACGCTTGCGGTACTCGAGCCGGATGCGCTGCGGCGAGCGCTCTCGGAGGGCAATCTCACCGCGTTGACGAGAGTGCCTGGCATCGGAAAACGTGGTGCCGAACGCATGGTTGTGGAACTGCGAGACAAGGTCGACGCAGTACCGACGACCGCCGGGGTGTCGGGGGCAGTCGCAGCAAATGCGATCCGTGATCAGATTGTCGAGGCCTTGGAAGGGCTCGGGTTCCCGCTCAAGCAAGCCGAACAAGCCACGGATTCCGTGCTCGCGGAAACACCCGCCGCAACTACGTCCGTCGCACTTCGATCCGCTCTCTCCCTGCTCGGTAAAACTCGATGAATTTCGACCCGATCGACGACTTCGACGACGAATCCCAGGTCAGCGCCGAATTGGTGGCGGGGGACGGCGAGGTCGAGGCAAGTCTCCGGCCCAAGAGCCTGGACGATTTCATCGGTCAACCGCGCGTGCGCGAGCAATTGCAACTGGTACTCACCGGGGCAAAGATGCGCGGCGGAACACCCGACCACATTCTGATGTCCGGACCGCCCGGACTCGGCAAGACGTCGATGGCGATGATCATCGCGGGTGAGCTGGGTTCTTCACTGCGGTTGACGTCAGGTCCGGCTCTCGAGCGGGCCGGTGATCTTGCGGCGATGTTGAGCAATCTGGTGGAGGGTGACGTTCTCTTCATCGACGAGATTCATCGGATCGCCCGTCCCGCCGAGGAAATGCTGTACCTCGCGATGGAGGACTTCCGAGTCGACGTCGTGGTCGGCAAGGGTCCAGGTGCTACTTCGATTCCGCTGGAAGTCGCGCCGTTCACTCTCGTTGGGGCGACCACCCGATCCGGCGCCCTTACCGGTCCGCTGCGAGATCGGTTCGGGTTCACCGCGCACATGGATTTCTACGAACCCGATGAGCTGCAACAGATTCTGATGCGATCGGCGGGCATCCTCGGCGTGAATCTCGAAGTTGATGCCAGTGCCGAAATTGCTCGACGCTCGCGAGGGACTCCGCGTATCGCCAACCGGTTGCTGCGGCGAGTGCGAGATTTTGCCGAAGTGAGGGCAGATGGGATCGTGACGATGGAGGTCGCCCGCGCCGCTCTCGCCGTTTACGACGTCGACCAACTCGGACTGGATCGTCTCGACAGATCTGTGTTGAGTGCGCTCGTGCGTTCATTCGGCGGCGGCCCGGTGGGAGTGTCCACCTTGGCGGTTGCGGTCGGTGAGGAACCGTCGACTGTCGAAGAGGTGTGCGAGCCGTTCCTGGTTCGCGCCGGCATGATCGCCAGGACCCCGCGCGGTCGTGTTGCCACTGCTGCAGCCTGGAAACAGCTCGGCATGACGCCGCCACCGGACGCCGCTGCAGGTGGTATCGAGGTTCGCGCCAGGGAGCCACAAGCATCGTTGTTCGACCCGGACGCGGAGTGATTTCGCGTTGTCGGAGCCTCCCGTTAGTGGCGAACTGTCGGGTTTCCTAAGGAACTAGTGGCACACTGGTGTCTTGCGTAGGTCCATCCGGGGCCCGCGTGGCGAAAAACATGCTACAAAACCGAGGTTGATCAACACATGTCGAGTTTGCTTTTCCCCCTCCTGATCCTCGCACTGCTGGTGCCGATGTTCCTGGGCATGCGCAAGCAGAAGAAGGCCATGGCCGCGACTTCCGAGATGCAGGATTCGTTGCAGGTGGGCGACCGTGTGCAGACCACGGCCGGCCTGTACGCGACCATCACGTCGTTGGACGACGACACCGTGGAACTGGAGATTGCGCCCGGCGTCGTCACCACCTGGTCGCGTCTGGTTATCCGCGAGCGTGTCAGTGATGTCGTCGAGGATTACAGTGACGACGAAGACGCGTCTTCCGAGTTCGAAGAATCGGCGACTGACACCGAAATCCGACTCACCAAGGATTCCTGAACGCAGTCACGTCGTGACCCTGCTCTAGAGTTACTGTGTAGTTAACGCATCGCCGCACGTTCGAACGGCGCAACTCGAGCGGTCGTGGACCGCTCACGTCCGGCACCTAATGAGGAGACTTAAAGATCGTGGCACCTTCCACCGGAACGGTGCATCCAGCCCGCTACCTAGCCCTGTTCGGGGTCCTGGTCGTGGCGCTGTATGCACTGGTGTTCTTTACTGGCGATAAATCGGCCACACCGAAGCTCGGTATCGACTTGCAGGGTGGAACGCGTGTCACGCTGACTGCGCGCACGCCGGACGGCAGCGCGCCCAGTCAGGACAGTCTGAAGCAGGCTAAGGAAATCATCGAGACCCGCGTCAACGGGCTCGGCGTGTCCGGATCCGAGGTACTCATCGACGGTGACAACCTCGTCATCACGGTGCCAGGCGACGACAGTGCACAGGCGCGGTCGTTGGGTCAGACGGCTCGCCTGTACATCCGTCCGGTGACCGGATCGATCGATGTCGCCACTCGCGACGCCAACCGCACGACGGTCGCTCCCGGCACCGAAACGCCGGCGGCAGAAACACCGGCAGCAGAGGCGCCCGCAACGGAGGCACCGGCCACACAGGCTCCGCAGAACCGCCCGTTCCCAGCACAAGAACCGGCAACCAGCGAACCCGCTCCCACATCGGAAGCAGCGCCAACAACAGAGCCGGCGGCACCGGCCGCTCCGAGTGACTCCGCCGACGCCAGTGACGCCGCCGCAGCCGAGATCGCTGCTGCGCGCGCGCTGCGTCAGAGCACCGATCCCACGGTTCAAGAGCAGGCCGTCGCGAATCTCGACTGTTCGGTAGCCGATCCGCTGCGTGGCAACGACGACCCGACCCTTCCGCTCGTCGCATGCTCCCAGGACGGTGCGTACATCTACCTCCTCGGCCCCTCGATCATCGACGGCCAGGAAATCTCCGACGCGTCGTCGATATTCAACTCCCAGCAGTCTCGCCACGAGATCAGCCTGTCGTTCAAGACCACGGGCAGCAACACCTGGGCACAGTTCACCGCGGCAAACATCGGCAAGCAGGCAGCCTTTGTCCTCGACTCGAAGGTTGTCAGCGCGCCCACGATTCAAGGCGCAACGCCCGCTGGTAGCGCCACCTCGATCACCGGCAGCTTCACCGCGGAAAGCGCGGAGGAACTGGCGAACACACTGAAGTACGGTTCGCTGCCGCTCTCGTTCGCGGCTTCGGAAGCCGAGACAGTATCGGCGACGCTCGGACTGGCGTCTCTGCAAGCAGCGTTGATCGCGGGCGCAGTCGGCCTTGTTCTCGTGCTCGTGTACTGCCTCGTCTACTACCGAATGCTTGGCGTGCTGACCGCGCTGTCGCTCGTCCTCTCGGGAATCATGGTGTACGCCATCATGGTGCTGCTCGGCCGGTATATCGGGTTTACCCTCGACCTCGCCGGCATGGCAGGTCTGATCATCGGTATCGGTATGACAGCCGACTCGTTTGTCGTATTCTTCGAACGCATCAAGGACGAGATGCGAGAGGGCCGGAGCTTCCGTTCCGCAGTACCCCGTGGTTGGGCCCGTGCCCGCCGCACCATCCTCTCGGGCAACGCCGTGAGCTTCATCGCGGCCGCCGTTCTGTACCTACTGGCGGTGGGCCAGGTGCGCGGATTTGCGTTCACCCTCGGCCTGACCACCATCCTCGACGTCGTAGTTGTCTTCCTCGTGACGTGGCCTCTGGTTCATCTGGCTTCCCGTTCGGCGTTCTGGTCCAAGCCCAGCGTCAACGGATTGGGAGCAGTCCAAGAGGTAGCCCGCGAACGTAAGGTTGCCGCCGCTGCGTCGGCTAAGGAGACACGAGCATGAGTGAGTCCAACAACAACTCTGCCGAAAATTCCTCGGCGGACCGCGAAGCACGTTCCGTAACAGCAGATTCCGGGGTCGACCAGGCCTCGATGCCGAAACATAGTCTGCTGTCGCGTCTGTACACCGGCACCGGCGCATTCGAGGTGGTCGGCAAGCGTCGGTTCTACTACGGCCTGACCGGCGCGTTGGTAGCGATCGCACTGCTGGCAATGCTGATCCGCGGTTTCACGTTCGGTATCGATTTCGAGGGCGGATCGCGCATCCAGTTCCCGGCCGGAGACGGCGTCGAGACATCGCAGGTCGAAACTGTGTACTCCGAAGCACTCGGTTTCGAACCGGTCAGCGTGCAGACGGTGGGTTCGGGTTCGAGTGCTACCGTGCAGATTCGCTCGGAAACGCTCGATGCGCAGCAGATCGTGACGCTCCAGAATGCACTCTTCGACGAATTCCAGCCCGAGGACAGAAACGGTAATCCGTCCCGCGATGCCATCAGCTTTGCCGATGTGAGCGAGACGTGGGGTGGCCAGATCACCAAGAAGGCTCTGCTCGCGCTGATCGTCTTCCTGGTCATCGTGAGTATCTATATCGCGATTCGTTTCGAGAGAGACATGGCGGTAGCCGCGATCATCGCGCTGTTCTTCGACATCATCGTGACCGCGGGTATCTACGCGCTCGTCGGATTCGAAGTCACACCTGCGACGGTGATCGGTCTGCTCACCATTCTCGGTTTCTCGCTGTACGACACCGTCGTCGTGTTCGACAAGGTGGAGGAGAACACGAGAGGCATCCTGCATCTGACGCGTCGCACGTACGGTGAACAGGCGAACCTCGCCGTCAACCAGACGCTCATGCGCTCGATCAACACAACGGTCATCAGTGTGTTGCCCGTGATTGCCCTGATGGTGGTCGCGGTGTGGATGCTCGGCGTCGGAACGCTCAAGGACCTGGCCCTCGTCCAGTTGGTCGGCATCGTCGTTGGCGCCTACTCGTCGATCTTCTTCGCGACCCCGCTCCTCGTGTCGATGAAGGAACGATGGGGACCTGTGGCCGTTCACACCCGCAAGGTTCTCGCTCGCCGGGCTACGCTTGCCGAAAAGGGTCTCGGTGCCAAGACCGCAGAGTCTGTCGGTGCCGGAGCATCGGTAACGCAACGTGCCGCAGTTGCTCCCGCGCCTGGCGCTCGGCCGACCGGAAAGCGGAAAAAGAAGGCTCACTGATCATGCTCCAAGCGAGGCGAGCAGTAGTTCGCTCACTGTCGTTTGTTGCTGCCACCGCGGTGGTCACAGGTTCGTTGGCGGCCTGCTCGGAGGACGACACCGAGCAGGCTCCGTCCATCGGATACGCAATCGACAACACGATCACCACGTACAACGGCAACACGACGGCCGGGGCCGTCTCAGGAACGATGGCGGCGCTCAGTCGGGTGCTGCCTGGCTTCACCTTCACCGGGCCGGTCGGCGCTCCGGTATCGGACACAGACATCGGTACCGCGGCGCAGTTGCCTGGTGAGGCTCTGACCGTGTCGTACACGCTCAATCCCTCGTCCGTGTACTCCGATGGTGTTCCGCTGACCTGCGACGACCTGGTTCTCACATGGGCCGCGTCGAGTGGCCGATTCACGAAAACCGTCGACGGCGCGGACGTGCCGATGTTCGATGTAGCCAACACGTTGGGGTACTCCGATATCGACCGGGTGCAGTGCCAGCCCGGTGCAAAAGACGCGACCGTCGTGTTCAAACCCGGCCGCGCGTTCACCGAGTGGCGTTCCCTGTTCGGGGCGACGGCACTGATGCCGTCGCACATCGCGATGCAACGCGCCGGCGTGCCAGACCTGGTGTCGGCCGTGAATTCGGATGACACCGAGGCACTGACGAAGATCGCCGATTTCTGGAACACCGGGTGGAACATGACGCCCGGTCAGTTGGATACGTCGGTATTGCCGTCCTCGGGCCCGTACCGAGTCGAGGACTACACCGAAGACGGTGGGCTGGTGCTGGTCGCCAACGAGCGGTGGTGGGGCAATGCACCGGCCACTGACCGCATCGTGGTCTGGCCCCGTGGAGTGGACCTCACCAAGGATGCTGTCGACCAATCGATCGAAGTGATCGACGTCGGTTCCGGTTCGGCCGGGGACCTCAGCGCGCTCTCCGGTTTCACCAGCGAGCAAATCCCGTCGAGGTCCATCGAGCAATTCATCTTGTCGACGTCGGGGGTTCTGGGCGACGAAGCAGCCCGGCGGGCATTCGGGCATTGTGTGCCTCGGTCGACGCTGTTCGATCAGTACGGAAGCACGCCCGACGCGCCGGCGGTCGGCGTCGGATCCGGAACGGTGGATTCGCGTCTCGTAGTCCCCGATTCGTTGGTGTACAGCGATGCCGCGGCGACCGACGGTAATCGATACAGCGCAGCGGACGTCGCAGCCACCAAGGTCTCGTTGTCCGAGGCCGGATTGGATGCGTTGACCGTGCGTGTCGGGTACCTGGCTCCGGATCCGGTGCGGTCCCAGATCGTGGCCGACGTGAAGGCGGCGTGCGAACCTGCCGGAGTCACGATCGAGGACGTCAGCTCCCCGGATTTCACACCGGACGCACTGCGCACGGGTGGCGTCGACGCGGTCCTGGCCGGCACCGCCGGTCAAGCGGGTGCAGCGGGCATGGCGGACATGATCGACGCGCGCGGCGCACTGCGGTCGGGTAACTCCTCGAATTTCGGTGAATACGGAAATGCGCGGGTCGATCAGATTATCGACCAGTTGGACACCGATCCTGCAATAGCTGCGCAATTGGGACTGTCGGTGGAGGCGGAGAACATCCTCTGGACGCAGGTGCCTACTATTCCTCTGTTCAATCAGGTGCGAACTGTTGCCGTCGCTCAAGGAATGAGTGCCGTGGTGGCCAATCCGACTCGATCGGCCAGCGGCTGGAACATGGACAGATGGGTATTGCGTAGATGACGATTTCGAATGAAATCAGTGTGGGTGGGACAAGGATGACGTCAGACGAATTGAAGGCAGTGCATCTGGCCGCGTCGGATGCCGTAGTCCGGTTGACACGGTGGGCCGACAATTTCCCAGGTCCGGGTGTGCGTTTTGCAGACCTGACGCCGGTGTTCGCGGACGCCGAAGGTTTCAGTGCTGTTCTCGACGGTTTGATTGCATGTGCGCCCGATGTGGACACGATTGCGGCCGTCGACGCGCGTGGTTTCCTGCTCGGAGCCGGTGCTGCCGCTCGAATGGGCGCCGGTGTGGTTGCCGTGCGCAAGGTGGGCAAACTGCCGCCACCTGTTCTCTCACGTTCGTACAGCCTCGAATACGGGTCGTCGACGCTCGAGATTCCGGCAAACGGGTTCGATCTCACCGGACGGAATGTTCTGGTCATCGACGACGTTCTGGCAACCGGAGGGACATTGGAAGCAGCCGTGCAGTTGGTGGAACTGGCCGGCGCCACCGTCGTCGCGGTGGCCGTGGTGCTCGAGATCGAAGAACTCAGGGGCCGTGATCGGTTCGTAAAGTACCCGCTGACGTCCCTGGTCAAGGTCTGAGTACTAAAGTTGGCTCCTGGGGGTCTGGTAGACCTCCAGGGCAATTTCCCGTTACAGGGCGGTTGTCTAACCAACTCGGTGGTAGGAGGTGGCGACATGACGTCGAATCTTGATCGATCACAGAACTCGGGTGCAGTGTCGCAGGAATCGGGTACCAACCCGGCTCCGGATACGACACCATCGAAGTCCGGTGCTCCGGACGACAGTTCCGCTTCGTCGCAAACAGCAGGCAATCGGATCGGTCAGAGTGCAGCCGTACCGGCGTCGGCGTCTCGCCGCGTTCGAGCTCGCCTTGCTCGGCGCATCACGGGGCAGCGTAATGCCACCATCCGCCCGGTTCTCGAGCCGCTGGTCAGTTTGCATCGTGAGCTGTACCCGAAGGCCGATCTGGCGCTTCTCCAGCGCGCGTACGACGTCGCGGAGGAACGACACTCCAGTCAGCGTCGTAAGTCCGGCGATCCCTACATCACGCACCCGCTGGCTGTCGCGAGCATCCTCGCCGAGTTGGGGATGGACACCACCACATTGGTGGCCGCATTGCTTCACGATACGGTTGAGGACACCGGTTACTCGCTCGAAGAATTGACGCGCGATTTCGGCGACGAAGTTGCGCACTTGGTCGACGGCGTCACCAAACTCGACAAGGTTGTCCTGGGCACCGCCGCCGAGGGCGAGACCATCCGCAAGATGATCATCGCGATGGCGCGTGATCCCCGGGTGCTGGTCATCAAGGTTGCCGACCGCCTGCACAACATGCGGACCATGCGCTTCCTGCCGCCGGAGAAGCAGGCGCGCAAGGCTCGCGAAACTCTCGAAGTTATTGCACCCCTTGCTCATCGGCTTGGAATGGCGACAGTCAAGTGGGAACTCGAAGACTTGTCGTTCGCGATCCTGCACCCCAAGAAGTACGACGAGATCGTGCGTCTGGTTGCCGATCGCGCGCCGTCGCGGGACACCTACCTGGCGAAGGTGCGGGCCGAGATCAACTCCACGCTGTCCGCGTCGCGGATCAATGCGGTGGTTGAAGGACGGCCAAAGCACTACTGGTCGATCTATCAGAAGATGATCGTCAAGGGCCGCGACTTCGACGACATCCATGACCTGGTCGGCGTCCGCATTCTGTGTGACGAGGTCCGTGACTGTTACGCGGCAGTCGGTGTTGTGCATTCACTGTGGCAGCCGATGGCGGGGCGGTTCAAGGACTACATCGCACAGCCGCGGTACGGCGTGTATCAGTCGCTGCACACCACGGTCGTGGGTCCGGAGGGCAAGCCCCTCGAGGTCCAGATTCGTACGCAGGACATGCACCGGACGGCCGAGTTCGGTATCGCCGCGCACTGGCGGTACAAGGAGACCAAGGGCAAGCACGCCGGCGACATCGCCGAGGTCGACGACATGGCGTGGATGCGCCAGCTACTCGACTGGCAGCGTGAAGCGGCCGACCCGGGGGAGTTCCTCGAGTCGCTGCGCTACGACCTTGCCGTCAAGGAGATCTTCGTCTTCACCCCCAAGGGTGACGTGGTGACCTTGCCTGCAGGTTCGACGCCGGTCGACTTTGCGTACGCCGTGCACACCGAGGTGGGCCACCGCTGTATCGGTGCCCGCGTCAACGGACGTCTGGTCGCCCTCGAGCGCAAGCTCGACAACGGTGAGGTGGTGGAAGTCTTCACGTCGAAGGCGGCCACCGCAGGCCCCAGCCGTGACTGGCAGTCCTTTGTCGTCTCCCCGCGGGCCAAGGCAAAGATTCGTCAGTGGTTCGCGAAGGAACGACGCGAGGAAGCTCTCGAATCCGGTAAGGATCAAATCGCCAAGGAAGTACGACGCGTCGGACTTCCGTTGCAGCGCTTGATGAATGCCGAGTCGATGAGCACGATCGCGAACGAGCTTCGGTACCCGGACGTCTCGGCGTTGTACACCGCGGTGGGTGAGAGCCAGGTCAGTGCGCACCACGTCGTACAGCGTCTGGTGGCTCATCTCGGCGGCGTCGGCGCAGTCGAGGAGGAACTGGCCGAACGGTCGACACCGTCGAACATGCCGGTGCGTACTCGCAGTACCGGCGACTCCGGCATCCTGGTTCCCGGTGCTCCGGGCACGGTGGCAAAGCTTGCCAAGTGCTGCACACCGGTGCCTGGCGATTCCATTCTGGGGTTCGTCACGCGCGGCGGCGCGGTCAGTGTTCACCGCACGGATTGCACCAACGCCAATTCGCTGCACGACCAGTCCGAACGGATCATCGACGTCGAGTGGGCACCGTCCGCGTCGTCGGTGTTCCTGGTCGCGATCCAGATCGAGGCGCTCGATCGTCACCGCTTGCTTTCCGATGTGACCAAGGCGTTGGCAGACGAGAAGGTCAACATCTTGTCTGCGTCGGTCAACACGTCCGGTGATCGAGTTGCCATCAGCAAGTTCACCTTCGAGATGGGTGACCCGAAGCATCTCGGCCACGTTCTCAACGTGGTCCGCAATGTGGAAGGCGTGTACGACGTGTATCGAGTGACGTCGGCGTCGTAGTTCTCTCACACCGACTGGCGCCGAGCAGATTCCCTGCTCGGCGCCAGTCGCTTACGTGCGCCTGGAAGGTCTTGCCGCTGCAGCGATTCCGGCGTGCCAGCCGGGAGCCCGCCCGCCGCGCGGTGGCTCGATTCCGGAAAGGTCGACGCCGCATCGGGTCAAGACCCAGGCCACAACGGAATTCGAGTTCCACATGTCACCTACGCCGACGGCATACCGTCCCCAGACGAAGGTGGGAACCGTTCGAATCTCGTCGAGGATCTGCTCGGCAACTGCCGAATCCGCCGATAGACGCAGCGGACTCTCGACGGCTTCCTCGATATCGTCGACCGTTCCGTTCCGCCAACAGTGCACTTCGTACCGGAAGTACTTCGATCTACCTGCCCAGTGCGCGCCGACCGGACCTTCCGCGACAACACCGCGATCGGGTTCCTTGTGCTGCCACACCGGAGTCATCTCGATCGAATAGACGTTGGGCGGCACTGTGATTCGCAGCGCGCAATGGTAAAGCGGCACCGGTGTTCGATGAGCGAACCAGGCGCTCAACCGTTCGTACACAATGCCGTTGAAGCGCACCACATGTCCGCCAGCGCCGAGCGGAAGCCAATACAGATCTACGGCGGTCACGTGTGTCCTTCGACCTTCACCGATCCGGGTGGGCGGCGAGGGTCGAGCAGATGCTGTCGGCCCAAGCGGCGATGTCGTCCGGCGATCGGAAATCGCCTTCGGTCGCTTTTGCCGCTCTGGTCGCAATGCGCTCGGTGAACGAGAGCACCGACTGATCGAGTTTGCCGCCGAACATGTGGTGCTCAACAGCCCACGGTGTGTTGATCCACTTGAGATTGTCGGCATTGTCACCAGGGGTGATTGGGCCGCTGGAGAACAACCACACCGGACGCTTCTGCAGGGCATCGAGATCGCGGTCCACCAGACGGGTCGCGTCCTTGAGCCATTTCCCGAGGTAGATCGCGCTGCCGAGAACGACTGCGTCATAGCCGTCGACAGTGTGGACGTCGTGGGCTTTCTTGACATCGACCTGAGGCTCGATATTTCGTGCCCGTAACCCCGAAGTAATCGCGCGGCCTAACTGCTCACCGATTTCGGCAGTCGATCCGTGCTTGCTCGCTGTTGCGATCAGAATCCTCATGCAGTGATGATCCCGCTTTGTCGGTGATACAAAACGGAAAAGGGCGATACGAGAGGAATCTCTCGTATCGCCCCTTTTTGTGCTGTCAGATCAGGCGACTACTGCTGTTTCGATGGTGATCGGGGTGTTCGGGGCACCGCCGCCGGTGGCTCCCATGCTTCCGTCGTCACCGTCGGCGGCGATCTTCTCGATGGTTGCAAGACCGGCCTCGTCGATGGTCCCGAAAACGGTGTAGTCGGGCGGGAGCAGTGAATCGTCGTATACGAGGAAGAACTGGCTACCGTTGCTGTCCGGCTGTGATGAATGAGCCATGGCCAGAGTGCCGCGCGGGTAGACGACCGGCAACGACAGCGCCGGATCGTTCTCGGCGTACACGGTGGTCGGGTACTCGTTGGCAAAGCCGAATCCCGGTCCGCCCGTGCCCTGGCCCGAAGGATCTCCGCACTGGAGGATCTGCAGGCCCGGGCTGGTGACGAGGCGATGGCACGGGGTGTCGTCGAAGTACTTCTGCTCGACCAGGCTGACCATGCTGTTGACGGTGCACGGGGCGGCGGTGCGGTTGAGTTCCATACCGATCGGTCCGGCGGTGGTGGTCAACTGGACGTTTACGGTGCCCTCGGCGGGGACGCCGGTGGAAGTCGGTGTGTCAACCGTCTTGGCTGCACCCGCCGCCGGGGCATAGGTGCAGTCGACCGTGGCACCAGCAGGCGCCGGAACGGCGGGCAACTGTTCGAACTGCGACATGTCGAGTGGTGCTGACTTCGTGGTCGACTTCGCGCTCGCCTGAGTGCTCGACGACGCGGAATCGGACTCGGAGTCGTTACTGGAACACCCAGCGAGGACGAGGGCGGTGACGCCGACGGCCGCGATCAGAAGGGACGTGCGTTTCATCAGTCGATCCTTACAGTCTTGATATCGGTGGTGAGGTTCGGCGTGCCGTCGCCCTCGGGCGCGCTGCCACCCGCCGCGATCTTGTCGAGCGTCGCAAGCCCGGTTTCGTCGATCGTGCCGAATACGGTGTAGTCAGGCGGGAGCTGTGAATCGCCGTAGACGAGGAAGAACTGGCTACCGTTTGTGCCGGCCCCGGCGTTGGCCATCGCGATCATTCCGCGGCTGTACGTCACCGGCATCTGAGCGGCCGGGTCTGCGGCGTCGAAAGCAGTGGTCGGGTACTCGTTTTCGAAGCGGTAACCGGGTCCGCCGCTACCGGTGCCCGACGGGTCGCCGCACTGCAAGACCTGCAATGAGGGGCTCGTCGTCAGGCGATGGCATGTCGTGGCGTCGAAGTAGTTCTGACCCGCGAGGCTCACAAAGTTGTTGACCGTGCACGGCGACTTCGTTCCGTCGAGGACGAGGCCGATATTTCCCTGCGACGTCTCCATGCTGATGCTCGGCGTCGCGTCCGGCGCCGTGGTGGGGATGCCGTCCGCGCGCGGCGGGTTGTTCGGCTTGGATGCCGGCGCAGCGTCAGTCGGGTAAGCGCACGAGACGGTCTCTGCCAACGGCGTGAGCAAACCGGCAGGCATGGCGGCGGCAGTCTGCTCAGACGTCGATGTGGCGTCGTCAGCGGTGTTCTCGGTGCTGCTGTCGTCACCTCGGGTGAGCAGGACGATCCCGGCGACGACGGCAACAGCCACGACGACACCAGCAGCCGTGTAGACGATTGTCATTTGCTTGCGCTTGCGCGCCCGCTCGGCGCGGCGTTCGAGCTGGCGCTCGAGCTTGCGTTTTGCCGCCTGGCGGCGCTGCTCGTTACTCGGCACTGCTGGAGTCCTCCATATTCACGGGTGGAACTGCGTCTGGTCGGTATAACTTCAGTTGTCGGAAAGTCTCCCACTGCAACCTGAGAACTTACTGGCGGGGCAGCAGCTTTAGGCTGTACGTGACACCGTGTTGCCTGATTCGCCCTTCGAAGAGGAGTTACCTCAAGTGCTCGTGACTGGTTTTCCGGCCGGGATGTTCCAGACCAACTGCTACATACTCGCTCAGGACGATGCCTGCGAGTGTGTGGTGATCGATCCGGGTCAGGACGCTGCTGAGCCGCTGTTCGAGTTTCTCGACTCCAAGGACATGTCGGTGACGGCCGTGCTGCTGACGCACGGGCATCTCGATCACATGTGGTCTGCGCGTGAGGTCTGCGAGCGGTACTCGGCGCCGGCCTACATTCACCCGGATGATCGCTACATGCTCACCGATCCTGCCCGGGGAATCGGTCCGACGATGAAGGACTTCATCAAGGACATGTCCTTCGTCGAACCGGACGAGGTCATCGAACTATCCGACGGGGACTCGTTCGAGCTCGCCGGAATGTCCTTTGCGGTCGATCACACCCCGGGCCATACGCAGGGATCTGTTGTCTTCCGCACCCAGGCGGGTACTGCAGAAGGTCCAGTCGATCTGGCTTTCACAGGCGACACCCTGTTCCAGGGCTCAATCGGGCGAAGTGACCTTCCCGGTGGCAACCATGAACAATTGCTCGATTCCGTCGCGAAGAAACTTCTGATTCTCGACGACGCGACAGTCATCCTCCCCGGGCACGGCGACAACAGTTCGATCGGCGCCGAAAGAAGCTCCAATCCGTTTCTCGTTGGACTCAGCGGACAGAAATAAGGAAAAGTAACCACTCGTGAGTAAAGCCAGCACCTTCTCTGCACCCAAGGGCGTCCCGGATTACGTTCCGCCGCAATCCGCCGAATTTGTTGCCGTCCGTGACGGATTGACGCGCGCCGCACGTCTGGCCGGATACGGCCACATCGAATTGCCGATCTTCGAGGACACCGCACTGTTCGCCCGCGGCGTTGGCGAGTCGACCGACGTCGTCAGCAAAGAGATGTACACGTTCGCCGATCGCGGCGATCGTTCCGTGACTCTGCGCCCTGAGGGCACGGCCGGAGTCATGCGCGCCGTGATCGAGCACAACCTCGACCGTGGCACGCTTCCCGTCAAGGTCAGCTACGCGGGCCCGTTCTTCCGCTACGAGCGTCCGCAGGCGGGTCGCTACCGTCAGCTGCAGCAGGTGGGCGTCGAGGCCATCGGTATCGACGATCCGGCGCTCGACGCCGAGGTCATCGCCATTGCCGATGCCGGGTTCCGTTCGTTGGGACTCGACGGCTTCCGTCTCGAGATCACCTCGCTCGGCGACGACACCTGCCGCCCGCAGTACCGTGAACTGCTGCAGAAGTTCCTCTTTGCGCTGCCTCTCGACGAAGAAACCCGTCGCCGCGCCGAGATCAATCCGCTGCGCGTCCTAGATGACAAGCGTCCCGATGTCCGGGCGATGACGGCAGATGCGCCGCTCATGCTCGATCACTTGTCGGACAGCTGCAAGGCGCACTTCGACGAGGTCCTGAGCCACCTCGACGCGTTGGGTGTTCCGTACGTCGTCAATCCGCGCATGGTCCGTGGCCTCGACTACTACACGAAGACGACGTTCGAGTTCGTCCACGACGGTCTGGGCGCGCAGTCCGGTATCGGCGGCGGCGGTCGATACGACGGTCTGATGGAGCAGTTGGGTGGACAGCCGTTGTCCGGCATCGGTTTTGGTATCGGTGTCGACCGCACGGTGCTGGCACTCGAAGCTGAGGGCAAGTCCGTCGCTCCGCCGGCGCGCGTCGATGTGTTCGGCGTGCCGATGGGATCCGAAGCGAAGGGTAAGTTGGTTGCCATTGCACATCAGTTGCGTGGCAATGGCATTCGTGTCGATCTGGCCTACGGAAACCGTGGCGTCAAGGGGTCGATGAAGGCTGCCGACAAGTCCGGTGCGGCCTTTGCGCTTGTCCTGGGTGAGCGTGAACTCGAAGAAGGTGTTGTTGTCCTCAAGCACCTCTCGACGGGTGAGCAGGAGTCGGTTTCGCTCGATGAAATCGTCGACAGGCTCGGGACTCTCGTTGTCTCGTGACGTAGAACCGGTTTCGCTTGATCTTGTCCCGATCGCGCTGATTGCGCCGAGACTCAAGCGGATTGCCGTCGCGGTGATTGTGCTCGGTGTTGTGGTCGGCCTGGTCGTGAGCGTCTTTGCCTCGACGACGGTGGCGCTGCTGGTCGGCTTCGTCATCGCCGTTCCGACGTCGCTTGCGATCTTGATGACCTTGCGTCGACACATCACGTTGTACGGCAAGAAGATTCGGGCGCAGGCGGGTTTCCGCACCGGTGAGGTCGACGCGGCGGAGGTGGTCACCGCCGAGCTCATGGTGCGCACGGGGCGGATCAGCGAAGTCAGTATGAAGTTGACCGACGCGCGATCCAGCGTGCGAATTCCCCTTGCTCTCTACACCGCAGGGGGAGGGCGCGAGCTGGAAATCCTTGCGCTCCGCAAGCTGGCCGACGCCTTGGCATCGAGCGAGTTGGTGCCGGCAGCAGCCTTGTCGTCGGTACTGATCGAGCAACTGCGCGCGGAAGCGCGCGGTGCCGGTTTGGCGGAGCGGCCACTGTACCGGGCAGTGGAGCTGGTGAGCGCAACGGGAAGAGTGCCGAGAACCACACTCACGGACCACGAAGTGGCGGGTTTGCTGGACTAGCGTGGAAGTCGTTCGCAGAAGTGAAAGCAGAACGGCAAGTGGAGGAGTCGGCAATGAGTGTTTCGCCAGTAACCGTCACGGTGACCGGAGCGTCGGGTCAGATCGCCTACGGATTACTTTTCCGGATCGCTGCAGGTGACATGCTCGGACCCGATGTTCCGGTTCGCTTGCGACTGCTCGAAATTCCTTCTGCCGTGTCCTCTGCCGAGGGGGTGGCGATGGAACTCGAAGACGGCGCATTCCCGTTGCTGGACTCCATCGACATCACCGACAATCCCGACGTTGCGTTCTCCGGCGCAAACGTCGGGATGTTGGTGGGCGCTCGACCGCGCAGCAAGGGCATGGAGCGCGCCGATCTGCTCAGTGCCAACGGCGCGATCTTCACTGCACACGGCAAAGCGATCAACAACAATGCGGCCTCCGACGTGAAGCTGCTGGTGGTGGGCAACCCCGCCAACACCAATGCGCTGATCGCGATGAACAACGCTCCTGATGTTCCGAACGTACGCTTCACAGCTTTGACCAGGCTCGATCACAATCGCGCCATTGCGCAGGTGGTCAAGAAGACCGGTGCGGCGGCAGCGTCGGTTCGAAGGGTATCGATCTGGGGTAATCACTCCGCGAGCCAGTACCCGGACCTGTCTCACGCGACGGTCGCGGGCAAGCCGGCGCTCGACGTGATCAATGACCGCGAGTGGGTAGAGAACGATTTCATCCCGACGGTGCAGGTGCGGGGTACGGCGATTATCGCGGCCCGTGGATCGTCGTCAGCGGCGAGTGCGGCAAGTGCGTCGATCGATCACGTCCGCGACTGGGTCGGCGGAACGGCCGAGGGGGACTGGGTGTCGATGGCGGTTCCGTCGGATGGTTCGTACGGCGTTCCCGAGGGCTTGATCTCGTCGTTCCCCGTCACGTGTGCCGGTGGCGAGTACAGCATCGTTCAGGGGCTGTCGATCGACGAATTCTCGCGCGCTCGCATCGATATTTCGGTGAACGAGCTGGAACAAGAACGAAACGCGGTGCGCGAACTCGGGTTTGCCTGAACCGGACTCGGGCCCAAATTAGCGGAGCCGTTTGCTGTCGCAGCGCTCGGTGTGGTTCCGCCGCGTCGCGCGCTGATTGTGCCCCCGCGCGCCTGATCGATGCTGCGGGGGCTCATTTGTGCTGCGGGAGTGAACTGGTTCGTACTGCGTGGTGGAGAAACTGCGACGCTTTCCAAAAAGAGATATGACGAACATGTTCGTAACGAACATGTTCGTGTAGAGTTTCGGTATGTCAACTCCCAACCGCAGTCGCCGTGAGCGGCCGGCAAAACCCGCGCTTTCTCGCGAGGGGATCATCGCCGCAACTATCGAGATCGTGCGCGCCGAGGGGCTCGAGAAGGCAACCATGCGTCGTGTCGCGCAAGCACTCGACACAGGTCCTTCCGCGTTGTACGTCTATGTCGCGAACACTGCCGAACTGCATGGCGGCGTCCTCGACGAACTCGTTCGGACGCTGGAAGTGGCATCGGACGGAGACTGGCAAGATCGGCTGGTGACGCTACTGCGCGACTACGCGGACGTTCTGTTCGCGTTCCCCGGTTTGGCAAGATCGGCACTCGTGCTTCGTCCGTCTGGCCCGAATTCGCTCCGGATATTCGATCGGGTGCTCGGGCTGTTGATCGACGGCGGGGTTGATCCTGCGCGTGCGGCCTGGGGTGCTGATCTCCTTCTCCAGAATGCCACCGCGGCCGCCGCCGAGCACAGCACTCCCAGTCCGAGCGACATCGACGCATCCGTTGATGACGAGGCCGCGTGGGAAGGCCTTGTGCGCGCGGTTCGAACTGCCGACCCCAAGGAACTTCCCAGCATCGCCGAGCACGCCGATGCGATTCTCGCCGGCGCGCCCACCGAGCGCATGACGTGGTCGATACGAGCGCTCATTGCCGGTATCGCGGCCACTCCGACATCGTTCACGCACCATGAATTGTCCTGACTGAAACTACTTTTCGAGGAGAACCATGACTACTCACTATCCCATTGCGATCATCGGTGGGGGACTCGGTGGCCTCATCGCTGCCCGCGTCCTCCATGTTCACGGCATCACGTCGGCTGTGTTCGAACTCGAGCCCAGCCGCAGCACCCGAGTGCAAGGCGGCATGCTCGATATCCACGACCACAACGGCCAGAAGGCCATACGCGCCGCCGGTTTGTGGGAACCCTTCTGCGCGTTGATTCACCCTGGTGGCGAAGCAATGCGCGTACTCGATCACGCCGGAACAATCCTTCGGGAAGAGGTTGATGGCGGCACTCTCTCGCGACCCGAGGTAGACCGCGGCCACCTCCGCGACATGCTCATAGATTCTCTACCCGACGAGGCTATTCATTGGGGGCACAAAGTCACCCGAATCAGTCAGGTCGAGGGCGTTGCCGGTCGCCACGAGGTTTCCTTTGCGGACGGTGGGAGCATCACTACCGACCTCCTCATCGGTGCCGACGGCGCCTGGTCGAAAGTCCGGCCGCTCGTCTCCGACGCCTGGCCGACGTACAGCGGGATCTCCTTCATCGAAGCGGACCTGCTCGACGCCGATGAACGTCACCCCTCGGCGGCTGCGGTGATGGGCAGCGGCATGCTTTTTGCATTCCGCGGAAACATCGGAATCCTGGGCCACCGCGAAAGTGATGGGAGTCTGCACAGCTATTTGGGTGTCCGTGCCGATGAGAACTGGATTGACACTATCGATTTCACTGATGTTCCCGCGGCGACGAGTGCGATTCTCCGATTGCTCGACGGATGGGACAACTCCCTTCGTGACTTGATTGCGCGTGCCGACACCGGCTTGACTCCGCGCCGCATCTTCGCCCTCCCCATAGATCATTCCTGGAAGCGCGTCCCTGGCGTCACGCTCCTTGGTGACGCCGCGCACGTGATGTCCCCATTTGCAGGAGAAGGCGCGAATCTTGCGATGTACGACGGTGCGTTGCTCGCCCTGGCAGTCAGCGAACACTCTGGTGACGTCGAATCTGCGCTCGCGGCCTATGAAGCAGAGCTATTTCCGCGAGCAGCCAAGGCTGCTGCCGAATCTGCCGAGAGCCTCGAAATTCTCTTCAGTGAGAATTCGCCGCAGGGGTTGGTAGACATGTTCGCCGGCTTCGACGAGCAGGATGCTGCGGCGGCGACAACGTGACAGAATCTCAATTGCTTTCGGTCATTTCGGGGTAACAAGCCAAGTCGCAGTAGCAGCCTCCTTGTCGAATATTGCTGTGCATCAATGACTCTCGAGTGAATATTTTTGGAACCAGTCCGAAATGCCTCTTGAATCGAATGGTTGTTCGAGTATAATTGGGGTCACGGGTGGGGAGGCCTTGATGACTACGGTTAGCGATTTTGTTTCGGTGGGGGATGTTGTTGCCGGTTCGGCTGTGGGTGTGCGGGGCAGGTTGTGGCGATTGCGACCGGCTGAGGTTCGGGACGTTGCCGTCTGTGCGTCTGCGGAGATTCTTCGGTTGGAAGCGATTCGGGTTGCGGCAGTGGATGAGTTGGCACTCAATTCGGACGAGCAGGTGCTGTGCTACCGCGGTGTTGGTCGCTGGTTGGCGGCGAATACGATGCTGCAGAACGCGGCCGGTAACAAGATCGCTGCCCTCGGTGCCGCTTTGCGGGGGTTCCCGGATATTGCTGCGCAGTTCGAGGCCGGTGATCTCTCGCTCGATCATGCGGCAATGATCGCCTCGTTCTGCGAATCTCCACCAAAAGGTATGCCCGACAGGGCGTTACCGTCCTGCATGAAAACCCTTCTCGCTGCCGCATCCGGGGTCGAGGCGACCACCATCAAACTCCGCTACGCGATTGCAGTTCTGGAGCGGATTTTCGAATCCGACCAGGCGCCGCCCGGTGAGGATGATGACCTCAATGTCTTGCGGATTGCTCCGACGCTCAACGGTCGGGTGGCGATCAAGGGTGATTTCGATGCACTCACTGGTGAAATGTTGTTGTCGGCTCTGTCGGGTTTGTCGATGCCGAAACCGGCTGCTGACGGGACCCCGGATCAGCGGTCGGCTGCCAAACGCACCGCCGACGCCTTCACGGAATTGATTCGCCGGTATCTCGACAATGCCATGACCGGTGTTGACGGGGGCCAGCGTCCGCACGTGAATGTGCATATCACCGCGAAAGACCTTGCCGAGCATCGCGAATGCGCGACCATGCGCAGCGAAACCGCATCGGATGATGGCGAGTTCTACGGTAGTGCATTCGATGGCGACGAGCCTGATGTCGAGGATCTTGATGTCGGGTACATGCCGTGGATGGGGCCACTGAGTGTGAGCCTGACCCGGATGCTTGCGTGCGATTGCATGCTCTCGACAGTGTTGATGGACGGCGACGGCGCACCGTTGGATGCGACACCGCACAAACGCCTCGTCACACCGGAACAACGCACGGCGCTGATCGCCCGGGACAAAGGCTGCGCCTTCCCTAACTGTGATGCCGTACCTGCTTGGTGCGACGCGCACCATATAAAACCGTGGTCGGTGGGCGGTCTGACGGTGATGGACAACCTCACCCTCCTCTGCCGTAGCCACCACCGGTTGATCCACAGCACCAGCGGGTTCCGCGGCATCTGGGAAATCAAGATGGGCGATGATCACAAACCGTGGTTCATCCCACCAGCTGCGATCGACCCGAAACAACGACGCCGACGCTCCACAACCCGTCAAGGACCAGTGCATCGAGACTGAAAACGGTTCCACCGGAACTGAATACCGTGTGCAAGCTTCGCATCACCGACAAAGACGATGCGAAGCCCACACGCATGCGCCGGTTCAACTAGATTTCGAAAGCATCCTCGAGTCCAGGCTCGTTGTTCAGTGTCTCGGGTTTCAATTTGAGTAGATAGCAGAAGTACATCGCTCCTACTGTGATCAAGCCGGTCACCACCAATACCGGGGTCAAGGTTCCCGACGCAATCAGTACGAATAAGCTGAACAGTATCCACACGAGCGCGGCAATCGCGATCGGCAACTCGAAGCAGCCGAGGTCGAACGCGCCCGGCTTGTGATCGAGTCGCCTGCGTACGGCCAGATAGAGGACGATCGTCATGCCGTAGAGGAGGAACGGAATGATCGTTGATGCCAGGATCAATTCGAGCAATGCGGCACCTGGTAGTGCGATCATCAAGACGACGCCGATGACAAGAACCAGTATGGTCGCCGGGATCGGTGTCTTGGTACGAGGGTTGACTCGCCGCATCAGTCGGTGCGCAGGGAAGCGTGCATCGCGTGACATCGCAAAAATTATTCGTGACACTCCAGTCATCACGACCAGTCCGGCGGCAAAGAACGCTAATGATATCGCTACCAACAATATTCGCTCCACCACGGGACCAAGTTGATCTCGCATGATCGCGGCAACCGGTGAGCCGCTTTCGGTTATCTGGGGGATGTCGTCGATGGCGACGGTCAGGGCGATCAGGAAGAACATTCCCAGAATCCCGGCTGCCACTACCGATCCGACGATTGCGCGGGGGACACTCCGAAACGGGTCTCTGGCCTCTTCAGCCATGTTCGCTGCGGCGTCGAATCCCTGGAGCGTGGCAAAACCCAGAATCATCGCAGCCATCACCCCGCCGCCGACGGCAAAGTAATCGGGAGCGCCTTCGGTGATACCACGCGATGTGAGGTTGTCGGTTGTGCCGTTTCCCGTCACCACCACAGCAACGATCAGCGCAATGCCGAGCACCACAACAATCGCCAATTCGACACCTACAGCGGCTGAGTTAACCAGTGCGACAATCCGTGTCGAGGCAATGGCGAGCACAGTCTGAATCAGCAGAATGACTACGGTGATTACTCGTGCCGTGTCCTCGTTCGGTTCCATGTTGAGCAGGGGCATGAGGCACTGACTGGCAAGCGCATCGTCGATTGCGCTCACACCGATCGCCAACGCCCAGACTGCCAGCCAGCCGAATACCCAGCCCACTTTGGGGTTCGCCAGCCGCGACGCCCATTGGTAGGAAGACCCGCTGAGCGGAATGCGGGCTGCGAATTGCGCGTAAACCAACGCCACCAGGATTTGCCCGCATACTGCCACGACCCACAACCAGATTCCGACTGGTCCTGCGTTGGCAAGGACGGAATCGAAGGTTCCGAAGATGCCGATTACCACGGAGATGAACGCAAACGAGATCGCGAACATCTGGAATGAGTTCAGAGTTCGCTTCAGTTCGGGTTCGTAGCCGGCGCGTCGTGAGACATTGTCCGCGGTTGGGTCATCTGCCAGCGACTTTGTCACCGTGGTGACCTCGTATCTCTGAAGAGGTGTCTCGAAGACGTTCTTCGCAATCCCACGCTAACGCAGGTGGCGCGCGGGAGCCGGCCGCTTCCCCGGAATAACCTGGATAAACGTGCTTTGGGCCAGGAATATGTTGTGGGGCTTTGTTTTCACCGCATCTCGGCAACTAGCGGTTAACGCTGTCTATGCCTGCGCTCGTGGGTGGATAAAATCGCAGCCGCAGTGGCCGCGATCGTTCGATCGTTGTCCTGGGTCAGCCGGGCGAGAGCTCCGAGTGCTGAT
This sequence comes from Rhodococcus sp. IEGM 1366, assembly GCF_033142425.1. NCBI lineage: Bacteria > Bacillati > Actinomycetota > Actinomycetes > Mycobacteriales > Nocardiaceae > Rhodococcus > Rhodococcus sp. IEGM 1366. Next base: position 5,713 of record NZ_JAWLRZ010000009.1, on the reverse strand, counting down.
GGACCGGGAATCTCCGCAAGCGCCTGAGTAATTCGCAACCGCGTCGGTGCATCGGCGATGCTGTCGAGCGTGGTCTGCATCTGATCGACGATGGTGTCGGGTGATGGCGAGACGTCCGTCAAGATGCCTAGAACTTCGGCAGCCTCGACGTCGAGCTGGCCTGTCAAGACCATTTCGAGGAGGGCAGGGATCGCGTCGACGCTTCCCCGAGCGCCGAGAGCGAGAGCCGCGCGTGAGCGGACGGTGGTGTCGGAATCCTCGAGTGCTTGTCTCAGATGTGTGGTTGCCTCCGAGGTGTGTACGGCTGCAATTGCGGCAACGGCGCGGCGTCGGACGTCGACCTCCTGAGACCGGAGGCCGACGGCGAGATTTGTGACTCCCTGACCGGCGGCCCTGGCCAACGACCACTGGAGCGCGCCGGCGACATTGAGGTCGTCTTCCGTCAATGCAGCCTCGACCAATGCGTCGATGGGCAACGACGCATTGCCCTCCTGATTCAGGATTGCTTGTTGACGGCGGGCAGCAAACTCCGACTCGAGCGCACGCAACAGGGTGACCATTCGTAAAACGTCCTCCCACTCCGACGGTGCCGTGGCGTCGACGCGTTCGAGTTTCGTGAGCAGTTCCTGTTCGGCAGCGATGCGCTGGCGCGTGTGTTTGATGAGATCACCCACCAGATCGGCGGGAGCAAAATCGGGCTCGTCCAGGGCGCGTCTGGTTTCGTCCAACGAGAGCCCGAGCGTCCTCAGGCTCTCGACATGGAAGAGCCGGCGGATGTCGTCGGCTGAGTACTCGCGGTAGCCGCCGGACGTGCGGCCGGTGGGCTCCACCAGGCCCAAGGCGTCGTAGTGACGCAACATTCGCGTACTGACACCGGACTGCCGCGAGACTTCGCCGATCAACATCTTTACTCCTGTTCACTACGTGTGCGGCCCGACGATAGCTACACGCTGCGCCAATTCCACTGCGAGGGTGAAGCCACTGTCGGGATCCAAGTAAAGCCGCTTAGTTGCAACTGCATGTGCGCGAACCTTTGGATCAGGACTCGTCGCAGCCGCGTCGAGGATCGGTAGGACGGAATCTCCGAGACTCACCAGCGCCCGGCTGAGGCTGAGGTGCATGTCCGTGTCGCCTCGTCCGAGTTCAGTGGCCAGATCAGCCGCAAGCGCGGCCTCGTCACCTGGTCGTACGAGTGCCACAGCCGCCCGCCACGCGCTGCGCGCGACCTCGTCGTGGTCGTCATGCAGCAGTGCTATCACGGCAGGCCAGGAGTCAGGGTCCCCGATCTTGGACAGGGTGTGCAGCGCCTGGCTGCGAGCCTGGACGGAGTCGGATTCGAGCTCGCCGGTCAGTCTCGGCACTGTCACTTCGGCGGGGAGTCGGCACAATGCCCATGTAAGCATGTCGCGGACAAAGAAATCCGGTTCAACAGCGCACCGATCGACAAGGGCTTCCATCAAGCCCGGATCACCCCGGGTACCTAGAGCGAGTGCAGCCCGAAGCCGGTCCGACGAATCCGCTGCAGCCAGCGCGTCGACGAGATGGGTATTCGACCCACCGTTATTGGTTGTGTTCATGACAACCACCTCCTTCGTCGACCATTTGAGTGCTTGTCACTGTGTCAAGGTCAAGCCCGTTGTCGGTAGTCGTTGATGACCGTGGTGGAAAACCTGTACGACGGTCATCTGGCTCCAGATTCGAGTTGTTCGACGGCCGGCATTCTCGGCGCGAAATGCGTGCAGAGGTCGCGTACGCACTTGAGGCAATGAATGCACTCACGTAGTCCTGCAACGGAGCGATGGAAAACTGCGCGAGCCGGTAGTGATAGTTATCGAAGCGACGGCAATCGAGCACTACAGCGCGGGTTGACTACTGACGCTGATGGCCTCGTGCCTGGCACTCTCAACTTCGCGTGGACATTGGGGGGTTATTGTCGCGAGATGGTCGCGCGGTCGCCGGTTCGCGTCGAGCACCTCGTCGACCGACGACATAGACGCTCGGAGTTCCGCTTCGAGGCAGGTTTTGGCTTTGGTCGAGGTTGGAGATGATCGCTTGCGTGTCTGCCGCGCCGTTCGGTCAGTTGGGTCGACCGTTTAGTTGGGTGATTGCCGGCAAGGGGTTGCGGAGTCTAGGTTCTGCTGTCTCACTGTTCTGCTGTCTCACTACTGAAAATTTCAGCGGTACTCGACTTGTGAGTTGCCCCGAACTTACAGTTAATCATTAGCTGCGGCCGCGGAATTTGATTTGTGACGGAAATTGAGCGGAGCTTCTGCACTGTCTGAGCGTCCAGGGCGAATCACCGATCAGAGACAGTCTCTTGCAGTGCAAATTGCCCTGATCTGTTGGGAAACGAGAGGTGTGCGTCCATCAACAATGGCGTGATGTCGGTTACGATTTCTCGATGTTAGTTCTCCCTCTGGTAGCCGAATCTGCTTGCCGAGGTGGATAAGGCGGAAGCGTGGATGATTTGTCTCTCTGGCTGCAAGGAATCTGTATCTGCTGGTCGAGATTCTTTAATGTCGGATGCTAAAATCGGCGTAGTGCCCAGGTATCCGTGAGGAGGTGTGCAGTGGCGTTGGAGTCTCAGTCGCATTCACTGCGCGGTGTTTACGGGATCTCGGTGATGTCGGAGCTATCCGGAGTCGGGCCTCAGACGTTGCGTTTGTACGAGCGGCGGGGGTTGTTGACGCCTACTCGCACTGGTGGTGGAACGCGTCGGTACAGCGAGTCAGATTTGGAGACTTTGCGTCGTATTACCGGGTTGGTCGATGACGGGGTCAATTTGGTTGCTGTGCGGTTGATTCTTTCGCTCGAGGCGGAGAATTCGGTGCTTGCGGCGCGGATTGCTCAGCTGAGTGAATCTGCCGACAGCCTTGCTTGATTGAACACGCGATTTGCTGGAAGTCTGCGTCTGCAACGATCTTGTTTTCTTCGGACACAAGGATTTTCGTCGTTATGTCGGCCGCGTCCGTGAGCGGTGGTTGTGCGGTTCGGTAAGAAACTCCGTCGATACGCGGTCGGTGCGGGATTGAAAGAACCGCGGACCGCCCGTGTTCGGGTGAAATTCTGGCGTCGGATGCCGGTGGGGGAGCTTTTGATCGATTGTGGCCGGAAACGCCCCACCGCGTGAGTCTGCGAGGTGGGGCGTTTCCAGACTGTGCGACCACCTACTGCGTGACATGCGAAGCCGAGCAGGTGCTCGCAGGTTGCTACAGGTGAGGCTTCAGTTGAATCTTGACTGCTCCATCCTGCTTCTTCTGAAAGATCTCGTACGCGTGCGGTGCCTGTTCCAATGGCAGTTGGTGGGTGGCGAAGGTGTCGACTCCGAGGGGGTCGTCGTCCGTCAGGAGCGGAATGATGTCGTTGACCCACTTCTTGACGTTGGCTTGGCCCATTCGCAGTTGAATCTGCTTGTCGAACAAAGTCATCAGAGGAAGTGGGTCGATCTTTCCGCCGTACACGCCGATCACCGAGATCGTTCCGCCGCGTCGGACGATGTCAATTGCCGAATACAACGCGCCTAAACGGTCGAGACCGGCGGTGCGCATTGCCGGTGCGGCAATCGCGTCGGGAAGTAGTCCGATGAATTGCTGCGCGAGCTTCGCGATTGGCGACCCGTGAGCCTCCATGCCGACAGCGTCGATCACGGAATCCGTTCCGCGGCCGTCGGTGAGAGCGCGGACGGCGTCGCCGATCTTGTCGCCGTAGTCGTCGAGGTTGAGTGTTTCAACGCCGCGCTTTTCCAGGCGTGCGAGGCGTTCGGGTACCCGGTCGATGCCGATGACTCGAAACCCTTTGTGTTGAGCAATGCGAGCGGCCATATCTCCGATCGGTCCGAGGCCGAGGATCGTCACGGAACCACCCGGTGGCACTGCGGCGTACTCAACCGATTGCCAGGCCGTCGGCAGCACGTCGGAAAGGTAGACGAAGCGTGAATCGTCAGGTCCTTCAGGTACTTTGATATGAGTGAACTGCGCTTGTGGGACCCGCAAGTACTCAGCTTGTCCGCCTGGTACCGAGCCGTAAAGTTCGGAGAATCCGAACAATGCCGCGCCGGTGCCTTGGTCACGGACCTGCGTCGTTTCGCACTGCGTGTACAAGCTGGAGTTGCACATGAAGCAGTTGCCGCATGAAATTTGGAAGGGGATGACGACACGGTCACCGACTTCGAGATCAGTGATGTCGGATCCGATCTCCTCGACAATCCCGATGGGCTCGTGACCGAGGATGTCCCCCGGGTTCATGAACGCGCCCAAGGTCTCGTACAGGTGTAGGTCGGATCCACAGATGTTTGTGGTGGTGACTTTGATGATGGCGTCGGTGGGTTCGACGATGGTGGGATCGGGAACTGTTTCGACGCTGATCTTCCGCTTACCTTGCCATGTAACTGCGCGCACGTTGATCGACCTCTTCTCGCTGGAATGTTGTCGCCGTTCGCCTGCCCTAAACGACTGAAGTGCAAACAAAATCGGCCGGGCCATCAGTGGCTCGTCACGTGCCCTGGAGTCTCCAGGGCTATGGGTTTACGTGGGGAACCATCCGCATGTACGAAGAAGAACGACGGAGAATGGCTCCTCTGCAGTTACAGAACTGATCTTCCTCGGCGGTGCAGCGTGACTGCCGATTTCGGCCGCACCGGGAGCCGCTCACTGACAACTTGTCAGAGTCGGCTCCATACTCGATGCGACTTGAGCAGTGTGACCACTTGTTCAAGTACCGATACGCTGTCCTCGCCGGTCACGACGCCGTCCGCCGCAGTGAGTTCTGCGGTTTCGAGAAGTTCCGTCGCGTCATTCCATGCGCCGATGGCCTTGCCATGGCGGAACATTTCCGAGAGGAGAATGTCCAGGCGCGGGTCCGCCGGTACCCCTGCGAGTAGAAGTGCGTCGAATTCGATCGATCGTGCAGTGTCGAAGGTACGCGAGACGGGGACAACGACCGAGTCCGAGACCAATTCACCGCCGTGGGGGCCGATCACCAATGGCACCATTGCGTCGGCTGCTATAGCTGACACCGCTGCGGTGACCGCGGCGAGATCGGAGTTCTCATCGGCGACGATGCCGATCACCCGGCCGGTGACCGGCCACTGCGCGCCGACCTGCGATAGAGCAGGGCTAGGCATCGGTGCGTCGTCGAACGGGACGGACGGCTTCGGGGCCGGGAGGCCGAGCCCGGCGGCGACTCTCGCGCACAGGTCGGGATCGATGTTGGCGATCACATCGAGGGCTCGTTCCTTGATCGTTTGTTCGTAGCACTTTCCTAGTTCGAAGGTGTATGCCTGTGCGACATGGTCTTGTTCGATGACAGTGAGACTGCTGTAAAACAGACGCGCCTGTGAGTAATGGTCGTCGAATGTGGCTGGTGTGCCGCGAAGTTTCGTACCGGCCTCGAGCGCTACCGGTACTTCGACGAACGCCCCGACTTCTGCGCCGGCCATGAAGGGACAGCCACCGTCGAGGGAGTTCGGCTTGTAGGGGGCGACACCGGAATGTACTGCGCTTTGGTGCATTCCGTCGCGGAACGTGTCGTTGACCGGTGCGTGTGGGCGGTTGATCGGGATCTGACCGAAGTTGGGTCCACCCAGCCGGCTGATCTGGGTGTCCAGGTAGGAGAACAGGCGGGCCTGTAGTAGCGGGTCGTCGGTGACGTCGATACCGGGCACGAGGTGCCCTGGGTGGAAGGCGATCTGTTCGGTTTCGGCGAAGAAATTGGT
>NZ_JAWLRZ010000008.1:166159-530096 GCF_033142425.1 Rhodococcus sp. IEGM 1366 | reverse complement strand
ATATCCGTGCCGTCGATCACGATGGAACCCTGCTCGGGGCGGAGCAAACCGATCAAAGACTTCAAGAACACCGACTTGCCGGTACCCGAGGGCCCCAGCAATGCGCTCACCTCACCGGCGGGAAGCGTCAACGACACGTCCTGCCAAATCCTCTGCGACCCGAAAGACTTAGTCAGCCCGTCTACCGCTACCTCTACTCCCACCACTACCTCCGCGCCGTCCGATGCATCCACCCGATGTGGGTTGGGTCACTCTATCGCATGGAAGTGTTACCCGTGACTGCGAATACTACTAACGAGTAAGTACGAAGCACAAACTAACACGCACCCTGAATCGGACACGCATCCGACCTGCGCCGATCCGGACATTCCCGCCGGATGCGCCCAATAAAAAAGAGGGCCACTTCCCGTAGGAAGTGACCCTCTTTCGACTACTCGAGGTGAGCAGCGGAGAAAACCGTCTTACTTGACGGAGATCTTTGCGCCGGCGCCTTCGAGCTTTTCCTTTGCAGCTTCAGCTGCTTCCTTCGAAACCTTCTCCAGGATTGCCTTCGGAGCGCTCTCGACGAGATCCTTGGCTTCCTTCAGGCCGAGGCCGGAAACGACCTCACGGACGACCTTGATGACCTGGATCTTCTTGTCGCCAGCCGACTCGAGGACGACGTCGAACTCGTCCTGCTCTTCAGCAGCTTCTGCGCCGGCAGCCGGTGCGCCTGCAGCGGCGACGGCGACGGGAGCAGCAGCGGTGACCTCGAAGGTCTCCTCGAATGCCTTAACGAACTCCGAGAGCTCGAGGAGGGTGAGCTCCTTGAACTGGTCCAACAACTCTTCGGTGCTGAGCTTCGCCATTGTGGCGGTCCTTCCTGTAAGTCCCATGTCGCTGATCCGCGACCGGGCGGGGATATAGCAGTGATGCGCGGGTGCGGATCAGCTTTCGGCTTCGGCCTCGGCCGGAGCCTCGGTAGCAGCCTCTGCGGCAGCAGCCGGAGCTTCTGCAGCTCCGCCTTCTGCGGCCTTCTTCTCCTGCAGTGCAGCGGCCAAACGGGCCATCTGCGAAGCGGGAGCATTGAACAGGCCTGCGGCCTTTGCCAAGTTGCCCTTCATCGCGCCGGCAAGCTTTGCCAACAGGATTTCGCGGGATTCGAGATCCGCGATCTTGTTGACCTCGTCCACGGACAGCGCAGCGCCGTCCATGTAGCCGCCCTTGATGATGAGCGCCTTGTTTTCCTTTGCGAAGTTCTTCAGTGCCTTCGCAGCGTCGACCGGTTCGCCCTTGATGAATGCAATGGCGGTCGGTCCGACGAACAGGTCATCAAGGCCCTCGATGCCAGCCTCAGCGGCGGCACGCTTAACCAGGGTGTTCTTGGCGACGGAGTAGGTGGCACCTTCTCCGAGAGCGCGTCGCAGTGTCGTGATGTTGCCCACTGAAAGACCACGGTATTCCGTGATCACAGCAGCGGTCGAACCCTTGAACTGCTCGGTGATTTCCGCAACTGCGGAAACCTTCTCAGGCTTTGCCATACTTCGCCTCCTCTCGTGACAGTCGTTATCCCACTTCGGAACCGCCGCGGCTCACCAGGAGAACCTGACAAGCCACAAGTCCTAGACATGCAAAACGCCCCGGCGCAGGGCGCACGGGGCGTACAGAGGAGACAAACGGAAGCGAAAAGAACCACCACAGAATGCGTTCCCCCTTACCTCGTCCTCCTGCGTGGGTCGCCGGACATTTCCGGACTTTCAACTGCACTCATCGCTAAGCGCAATAACCAACGGTCTTGGGTAGAACATGATTTTGGGGTGAAGTTCATATCCAGCACTGAACTCCGCGTTGAAGACTACCTCACCGGGCAACACATCACCAAATCGCCCCTGGGCCCTCTCCCTGAATGCAAAAAAGAAGGCCGATAGGGAGGTAATCCCTATCGGCCTTCTTTCAGTTCAGCGGACTGCTTACGCGTCTGCAGCATCCTCGAGGAGGTTGCGGGTACGGTTCGGATCCACCGGGATGCCCGGACCGGTGGTGGTCGAAACCGTGATCTTCTTCACGTAGCGGCCCTTGGCCGACGAGGGCTTCGCACGCAGGATCTCGTCCAGCGCTGCGCCGTAGTTCTCCACCAGCTTCTCATCGTCGAACGATGCCTTGCCGATGACGAAGTGCAGGTTGGCCTGCTTGTCGACGCGGAAGTTGATCTTTCCGCCCTTGATGTCGTTGACAGCCTTCGTGACATCCGCGGTAACGGTGCCCGTCTTGGGGTTCGGCATCAGGCCACGGGGTCCGAGGACACGGGCGATGCGGCCGACCTTGGCCATCTGATCAGGAGTCGCGATTGCGGCGTCGAAATCGACCCATCCACCCTGGATGCGCTCGATCAGGTCTTCTGCACCGACTACGTCAGCGCCTGCAGCCTCAGCTTCTGCTGCCTTCTCGCCAACGGCGAACACGATGACGCGAGCGGTCTTACCAGTGCCGTGGGGCAGGTTGACCGTTCCGCGGACCATCTGGTCAGCCTTACGGGGGTCGACGCCCAGACGAACTGCAACCTCAACGGTTGCATCCATCTTGGTGGACGACGTCTCCTTGGCGAGCTTTGCAGCCTGAAGCGGGCTGTAGAGCTTGTCTGCGTCGATCTTCTCAGCGGCGGCGAGGTACGCCTTGCTGCGCTTTGCCATTTCTTCTGTCCTTACTTATCACTGCAGAGAGTTACTTGATGCAGTGGTGAATGGTTCAGTTGTGGTCAGGGCCTGGCCGGCCCTCCCACGTGATGCTGTGGAGCTGCTGAATTAGCCCTGGACCGTGATGCCCATGGAACGAGCGGTGCCGGCGATGATCTTCGCGGCCTGCTCGATGTCATTGGCATTGAGGTCTTCAGCCTTGGTCTTCGCGATTTCGCGCACCTGATCCATGGTTACCGAGGCAACCTTGGTCTTGTGCGGTTCGCCGGAGCCCTTCGCTACGCCGGCTGCCTTGAGGAGCAGTCGAGCAGCGGGAGGGGTCTTCAGCTTGAAATCGAAGGTCCGGTCTTCGTAGACCGAGATCTCGACCGGCACAACGTTGCCGCGCTGGGACTCAGTCGCCGCGTTGTAGGCCTTGCAGAACTCCATGATGTTCACGCCATGCTGACCGAGCGCGGGACCCACGGGAGGTGCAGGGTTAGCCTGACCTGCCTGGATCTGCAGCTTGATGAGCCCGGCGAGCTTCTTCTTCTTTGGGGGCATCTCTAGTTCCTAGTTTCTAGCTTGGGTGTGTGTCTTGCGTCTAACAGTGCAAGTGTGGGGGTTAGATCTTCGCGACCTGGTTGAAGTTCAACTCAACCGGAGTTTCACGTCCGAAGATCGATACGAGGACCTTGAGCTTCTGCTGCTCTCCGTTGACCTCGCTGATGCTGGCAGGCAATGTCGCGAACGGGCCGTCCATGACCGTGACGGATTCGCCGATCTCGAAGTCCACCTCGATGAGGGGCTTACCGAAGGACTCGACCGGCGCCTCGCCTGCTGCGACGGCAGCTGCTGCAGCCTGCTGCTTCTTCTGCTCTTGCTGAGGAAGCAGGAACTTGACGACGTCGTTGAGAGACAGCGGCGACGGACGCGAGGTGGCACCGACAAATCCGGTGACGCCAGGCGTGTTGCGCACTGCGCCCCACGATTCGTCGTTGAGTTCCATGCGGACCAGGATGTAGCCGGGGAGAACCTTGCGGTTGACCTGCTTGCGCTGGCCGTTCTTGATCTCGGTGACCTCTTCGGTGGGAACTTCCACCTGGAAGATGTAGTCGCCGACGTCGAGGTTCTGAACGCGGGTCTCGAGGTTGGTCTTGACCTTGTTCTCGTAACCGGCGTACGAGTGGATGACGTACCAGTCGCCTGGTGCGCGGCGCAGAGCAGCCTTCAGTTCCGCAACCGGATCTTCTACTTCGATGTCGGCTGCCGGAGCAGCGTCGTCGGAGTTCTCGGCGTCCTCGGAGATGATGTCCTCGGTTGCCTCGGTCTGCGCGGCTTCGGTGCCGTCTGCAGCGTCTTCGGCAGCGTCGGTATCGGTGCCTTCGCCAGCCTCGACGTCTACTTCGGCTGCCGCCTCGGCAGAAACACGCTCTTCGGCCAAGGCCTCATTCGTGTCGTTCTCGGGGGTGCTCACTGGGGCACTCGCTTCCTCTCGTTACTCGGACCCGTGCGGGTCTTTCTCGCGCTCGCAGGCAAGGACGCCCGACGATTCGACAATCAGCCGAACAGCCAGGTAACGCCCTTGATCACAGCGATATCGACGCCGCTGATGAAAGCGACCATGAAGACCACGAACGCCAGCACGACGCTGGTATAGGTGACCATCTGCTTACGGTTCGGCCAGATGACCTTGCGGAGTTCTGCGATGACCTCGCGGAAGAACTTGCGAAGGCGTTTGAAGAGGTTGTCTTTCTTCGCCTTGGGGTTCTTACCGGGGTTCTTTGCAGTCGCCTTCGGCGACGCCGTCCGAGCCGGAGTCTTCACGGTGGACGCTGCAACCGAGGCGCCGCGTGCAGCGCGCTTGCCGGTCGGCTTGTTGGAAACCCCACTTGATGCGGAAGCCGCCTCTACGGCGTCTCCCTTGTCCAGCGAAAGATCGGAACGCGTGGCCGCGTCAGCTGCAGTGTCGTCGACAGCCTTCGAAGCGGAAGACGGTGAAGTCTCCGCGTCCGAAGCGTCGGCGTCGCGCTTGTCGCGATCCTCGCTCACGTCGTTCCTCTCAGTCGCTGGCATCCGGGGGCAGGGGCGACAGGACTTGAACCTGCAACCTGCGGTTTTGGAGACCGCTGCTCTGCCAGTTGAGCTACGCCCCTTTGGTTGACGTCCGCAGCCCGGCACTTTCATGCCCTGCTGGTTCGGTTAACCGCTCTGCGATCACACAACATACGCGCTACCCGATGTGAACATCTTGCGACGTTCAGGGCAGCGCGCAGCGCTGAGGAATCCCAGAAATCTCAGTGTACTTCAAAGCCCCGGAACAAACACAATCTACCCGGCTATCAGGCCAGACGGACTGTGGCCGTGGCGCGGCCGAAGATTTTTCTACCTTCGGATTTTGCCACAATTGCCAGTACTGCAGTCTTGCTGTCTTCGTCGATCGACTTCACCTTGGCGGTGAACTCGATCTCGGCGGCCTTGTCGGCTGCCACGATTACCGGACTAGTAAACCGTACATTGTATTCGGTTACCGCACCCGGGTCCCCTAGCCATTCGGTGACGTATCCGGCACCCATGCCCATGGAGAGCATGCCGTGCGCCACCACATCGGGCAGGCCGGCAAGTCGAGCAACCTCGTCACTGAAGTGAATCGGGTTTGGATCTCCCGATACGCCCGTGTAATTGACGAGGTTTCCACGCGTGACGGTGACGGTCTTCTCAGGAAGAAGATCGCCGACATTCACGTCGGAAAATTTACGGAGCGACATGCATCATCACATCCTTGACTGCGTGGGCGATGTTCTCGTCCACCTCACCACCGGTGCGGGCAACCAAGGTTGTCCACATCGTGACGGTCTCTCGACCGTGCTGGTTGATGATGATGTTCTTGGTCACGATGATGTCACTACCTGCAGCCTGCCTGAACGAATCCAGATAGACGTCGCAGAACAGTCGATCCCCCACCTGAATCGGTTCGTGAAGCACGATCCGTTGATCAGTATGGAGAATCTGACTCAAGTCGTAGCCGGTGACAACTTCTTCGAAGAGTCGACGTTGGGCAATGCCGCCGACGATCGCAACAAACGTCACCGGCGCAATCAGGCCGTCGTATCCGAGGCCCTTTGCAGCGGTTTCGTCGTAATGCGCAGGATGTGAATCCTGGACGGAGCGAGCGAACTCGCGCACCTTCTCGCGCCCGACCTCGTAGAAGTCTTCGACACGATAATGGTGACCGACCATCTGGACGGCATGAGCGGCCGGGTCCGTAGGGACCTCGGCCGCTGCCTTGTTCTCTTGCAAATCAGTCACGCGGAGAAACTCTCTTCTAGCTAGGACCCGAAGACGCAGGCCCCAAGAGGGTCTTCCGCGAAAATCGTCGTCCCGTTAAGGACTTGCTACTTCGACTCGCGATGCGACTGGTGGGTTCCGCAGTTGGGGCAGAACTTCTTGAGCTCCAGGCGATCGGGGTCGTTGCGCCGATTCTTCTTGGTGATGTAGTTACGGTGCTTGCATACCTCGCAGGCCAAGGTGATCTTGGGCCGAACGTCGGTCGAGGAGGCCACGGGATGCCTTCTTTCGGGTGTATCTGATTACGAACAATCAGGGTGGATCATGCATATTGTGTAGCGGTGACCGGACTTGAACCGGCGACGCAACGATTATGAGTCGTTTGCTCTACCAACTGAGCTACACCGCCTCGGTGTCGAGTGTCGCGCAAAAAGCGCGGCACCACAATCCAGCGAGCCCCCTAACGGAATCGAACCGTTGACCTTTTCCTTACCATGGAAACGCTCTACCGACTGAGCTAAGGGGGCGTGGCTTCCGGAGTGCGTTGCCGCTCTCTTGAAGCCTCCGAAAGATTACACACGAACGCGCTCCAGCACCAAATCGCCAGGTCATCGGGGCAAAATCAGTGCCGCAGCCCATTGTTGCACCGATCCGAGCCCATGGCGAGGCCTTTGACGCAACGGATATCCGCCCAATGACGGCCACTCGTGCCTAATTACGGCCGTTCGTGCCCGAGAACGACGACGCTGAGAACGACGACACCGCGTCTCGGCCGACAGCGCACTGCCTCTCTGTATCTACAACTCCGTATCTACCTACTGCTGCGCCTCCGACCACTCGACGCGATCGGAGCCGGAACGGACTGAGCTGGAGCCGCCGGGGCCGAACACAAAAAAGTCAGCCCCGATCCTGATTCAGGATCGGGGCTGACTTGGTGTGGCAGATGTAGGATTCGAACCTACGTAGGCATAAGCCGACGGATTTACAGTCCGCTCCCATTGGCCGCTCGGGCAATCTGCCGTGCTGCACCAGGTCTTGATCCGATGCACTCGCAAGTATATCGCGGCGCGCAGCGGCCAAGAACGGCTTCCTTGGTGCGGAAAGAAGAATACAACGAACCCACCCCCATTTTGCAAACCGGGTGGTGAGCGGCGGTGCCGACCCGATAACGTCGAGGTGTCCACCGGCACGGAAGGTGGGCAGACCTCGATGTTGTGACTACCGGAAAGCGGGAGTGTAGAAGTGGCTGATTCGTCCTTCGACGTGGTGAGCAAAGTAGACCGTCAAGAGGTGGACAACGCCCTGCATCAAGCTGCCAAGGAGCTGACCACACGCTTCGACTTCCGGAACACCGGTGCGTCGATCGAGTGGTCGGGTGAAGAAACGATCACGTTGAACGCCGACACCGAGGAGCGCTTGCTGGCGGCCCTCGAGGTGTTCAAGGAAAAGTTGATTCGCCGGGACATCTCCCTGAAGGCATTCGATGCGGGAGAGCCGGCACAGTCCGGAAAGATCTACAAACTGTCCGGAACGTTGGTCCAGGGCATCTCCAGTGAGAACGCGAAGAAGATCACCAAGAAGATCCGTGACGAGGGCCCCAAGGGCGTCAAAGCACAGATCCAGGGTGAGGAGCTGCGCGTCAGCAGCAAGAAGCGCGACGACCTTCAGGGCGTCATCTCCCTGCTCAAGGGTGAGGACTTCGGGATCGCCCTGCAGTTCGTGAACTACCGGTAGTAGGGGCTGCGCCCCTGTGCGCCTTTTTGGTAGTTCCGACGACCAGAAAGGCGCACCGGGGCCGAAGGCCCCTACATCCCCGCCATCTTCTCCAAACGCTCGATCCGCTCCGCCATCGGCGGATGCGTCGAAAAGAGCCTGCTCATCTTCTCCCCCGCCCGGAACGGGTTTGCGATCATCAGATGCGACTGCGCCGCCAATCGAGGCTCAGGGGGCAACGGAGCCGCCGCTACACCTGCCTCCAGCTTTCGTAGCGCCGACGCCAGCGCCAGTGGGTCACCGGTGAGCTCGGCTCCCGATTGATCGGCCTGATACTCCCGTGAGCGCGAGACCGCCAGTTTGACCACGGTGGCTGCGATCGGTCCCAGAAGCGAGACCAGCAGCAATGCAATCGGGTTGCTTCCCTGACCGTTGCCTCGTCCGCCGAACATGCTGGCGTACATCGCGAAGTTCGCCAGGCCGGAAATGACGGCAGCCATGGCCCCGGCGACCGAAGAGATCAGGATGTCCCGGTTGTAGACGTGTGAGAGTTCGTGCCCGAGTACTGCTCGCAGTTCTCGTTCGTTCAACAAACCCATGATTCCGCTGGTCACACATACCGCAGCGTGGCGCGGATTACGGCCGGTTGCGAAGGCATTCGGTGCGTTGGTCGGGCTGATGTAGAGCCTGGGCATCGGCTGATGCGCTGTAGTCGCCAGTTCGCGCACGATGCGATAGATCACGGGCGCTTCGACCTCGGTGATGGGCTGGGCATGCATCGACCGCAACGCCAGCTTGTCGCTGTTGAAATAGACGTAGGCGTTCATTCCGACGGCAAAAAGTACGGATAACCACAAGATGGTCGGGTTGCCGAACAACGATCCGATGAACACGATCAGGGCAGACATGCCCAGCAGCAGCCCGAAAGTCTTGGCTCCGTTTGCGTAGCCGTGCACAGCGCTCAACCCCTTACCCGTAACGAGCTCGACTGCTCGCATGTAACTTCGCGGCTTTTGCAGCCGACCCGTTAGCACAACGAAGAGCAGGGGTGTTCAGGTTCCCGCGGCAACGCGAACGGTGTACGCGGTTAAACGTCAGCCAACCCGTCGAACCGTGTAGTCGATCAAGCGAACGAGGGCCTCGTTGGCCGGGCCTTGCGGCAACTCTGCCAGCTGAGCCAGGGCTGCATCGACATATTCGCCCAGCTTTGCTTTGGCTTTGGTCATTCCCGGTGAACGTTCGAGCAAGGCGAGGGCCTCCTCGACGTCAGCATCCTCGGTGACCGGGCCGGCAAGCAGCTCGCGAAGACGATCCGCGTCGGCGCCCTCTTCCTCGAAGGCGTACAGCACAGGAAGCGTGTGGACTCCCTCGCGCAGGTCGGTGCCAGGGGTTTTACCCGACTGTTCCGAAACGGAGGAGATGTCGATGATGTCGTCGACGATTTGAAATGCGGTGCCGACGGCGTCGCCGAGTCGCTCGAGTCGTTCGATCTGGGTGGCGTCGGATCCCGAGAAAGTTCCACCGAATCGACCGGAAGCGGCGATCAGCGAACCGGTTTTCTCCCACACGACCTTGAGGTAATGCTCGATCGGATCCTGTTCCTGCCTGGCACCGATCGTCTCGCGCATCTGTCCGGTGACCAACTCGGCAAACGTTTCCGCGATGATGCGAACGGCTTCGGGCCCGAGCGTCGACACCAGTCTTGACGCGTGAGCGAACAGGTAGTCACCGGCGAGGATGGCAATACTGTTGCCCCAGCGAGCATTTGCACTGGGTGCGCCGCGGCGCATCTCCGCCTCGTCCATGACGTCGTCGTGATAGAGCGTCGCGAGGTGCACGAGTTCGGTGACCGTGGCAGCGGTCACGATGGACGGATCGGTCGGATTGGGTCCGAGTTGGGCCGTCAGGATCGTGAACAGCGGCCGGAACCGTTTGCCACCTGCGCGCGCGAGGTGCAGGGCGGCTTCGGTGAGGAAGTCCTCCCCGTCGGACAGCTCGCTGACCAACAACTCTTCGACATCGGCGAGTCCACTACGGACAACATCAGCAAGCTTCTCGTCGCCCAGGTCTATGCCCGCTACGACGGTGCTCACTGCCGTTGTGTCGGCAGCAGTTTTTTCGGTGCTCACGATGTCAGTACCCATTCCTGTCGTCAGTGACGGCTCGGTTCCCACGGTAGTGAACCTAGCGGTTCGCACTTGGCACGGCCTCGCCACGGTCTCGATCACGAGCCTGGGAAGATGTGAGTGTGTCCGCCGAAGAGCAGTCCCCCGCCGTGAATTCCCAGCCGACCGAAACTGACATTGTGGTCATCGGTGCAGGTCCTGCGGGTTCTTCGGCCGCTGCATGGGCCGCGCGCAGTGGCCGCGACGTCGTCCTGATCGACGCGGCCGTGTTCCCCCGAGACAAGACATGTGGTGATGGACTCACTCCACGGGCCGTCGCCGAGCTTGATCGACTAGGCCTCGGAGAGTGGGTTAGGTCACATACGACGAACAAGGGACTGCGGCTCTCAGGCTTCGGCCAAGAGCTGGAAATGGAGTGGCCGTCCACAGCGTTCCCCTCTATCGGCAGCGCGGTCCCCCGCACCGAGCTGGACGATCGGATCCGACGATGCGCGATCGAGTCCGGTGCGGTGATGCTGGAAGGCACCAAAGCCGTCGACGTCGAACGTGACGGTGATCGGGTCAGTGCAGTTGTGCTGTCCGGCCCCTCCGGAACCAGCACTCTGCGGTGCCAGACCCTCATCGTCGCCGACGGTGTTCGTTCGACGCTCGGCAAGAAGCTGGGGCGGCAGTGGCATCGGGACACCGCGTACGGAGTGGCCGCGCGCGCTTATGTCGGAACTCCCCGCAGCGCCGATCCCTGGATTACGTCGCACCTGGAACTGCGTGACGGCGACGGCACCCTACAGGCGGGATACGGCTGGATTTTCCCGCTGGGCACCGGCGAGGTGAACATCGGCGTCGGCACCCTTGCGACAGCCAAGCGGCCGGCCCCCGGAGCATTGCGCCCGCTCCTGGATCTGTACACCGATCAGCGCCGCGGCGAATGGCAGTGGAACAGTGAAATCCATTCCGTTGCTTCAGCTTTGCTACCGATGGGCGGCGCGGTATCCAATATCGCCGGCCGTAACTGGGCGATCATCGGCGATGCCGCGGCGTGTGTGAATCCACTCAACGGCGAGGGCATCGACTACGGCCTCGAGGGTGGACGGTTGATCGTCGAACACCTCGGCGACGGCGATCTGACCGAACTCTGGCCGAGCGTCCTACGCGAGCATTACGGGCAGGCGTTCTCCGTCGCGCGGCGTCTTGCCGGGCTGCTCACGGTTCCGCGGTTCCTCCCCGCGTCCGGCCCGATCGCGATGCGGTCGAAGGCAATGATGACCGTCGCGGTCAGGGTGATGGGCAACCTCGTCACCGACGCCGACGCTGATCTGACGGCGCGGGCCTGGCGAGCGTCGGGAGCCGCATCCCGAAGGATCGACTCCCGTCCGCTGTTCGGCTGATTACAGCAGGTTCAGCGCGTCGCGTGATGTAGCGCCACGACGCCGCCGGTGAGGTTGCGCCACTTGACGTTCTTCCACCCGGCTGCCTCGATCTTGCGTGCCAGTTCTTCCTGCGTCGGCCAGGCGCGAATGGATTCGGCGAGGTAGACGTACGCGTCGGGGTTGCTGCTGACGGCACGCGCCACCTGCGGGAGTGCCTTCATGAGGTACTCCATGTAGACGGTGCGGAAGGGCCCGAAGACGGGCGTCGAGAATTCACTGACGACAAGCCGTCCACCTGGCTTGGTGACGCGGGCGATCTCCCGCAAGCCGGCCTCGAAGTCGGAGACGTTGCGCAGACCGAAGGAGATGGTCGCGGCGTCGAATACGTCGTCGGCGTATGGCAGGAACATGGCGTCGCCGGCCACCATCGGGACTTTGCGGGAGCGACCTGCCTGCAGCATGCCCTTGGAGAAGTCGGTGGCGACGCACCACGCGCCCGACCGGCCCAGTTCAACGGTCGAGACTCCGGTGCCTGCGGCGAGGTCGAGAACCTTCTCGCCCGGCTTGAGGTCGAGGGCCTCTCGCGTTGCCTTGCGCCAGCCTTTGTCCTGGCCGAAGGACAGCACGGTGTTGGTCAGGTCGTATCGCTCGGCGACGTCGTCGAACATCGACGCGACCTCGCGCGGTTGTTTGTCGAGAGTTGCCCGGGTTCCGTGTGTAGTCGCCACACGTCAAACGCTACCAACACTCGCGAAGTGGGCTGGTTCAGGCTGCTCGGGCGCCGGTTCGCCGGCCAAGACCTTGCACGTCCTCGTAGTGATTCAGCAACTCGTCGCAGATAGCCGGCCACGTCCGGTGCAGGACCGACCGCCGAGCGGCCGAACCGAACTGCACTCGCAGATCGCGCTGACGGAGGGCGTCGATCGCGCTGGGTAGAAGTTCGCCGAATCTGTCCACCGGCAGGAGGTAGCCGTTGCGGCAATGCGAGACGAGATCCCGCGGGCCGCCCGCGTCCGGCCCGACGACGGGTATACCGCTCGCCAGCGCTTCCTGGACGGCTTGGCAGAACGTCTCGTGCTCTCCCGGGTGCACGAAAACGTCCAAGCTGGCGTAGGCCTCGGCAAGATCGGTTCCGCCGAGCGCGCCGGTGAAGACCGCGTCGGGCAACAGCGCGCGCAAGCGCTCTCGGTCCGGCCCGTCGCCGACGATCACGAGTTGCAGGCTGCGATCTCCGGCCAACGCGGACAATCGTTCGACGTGTTTCTCCGGTGCCAGCCGTCCCACAAAGCCGACAACCAGGCGATCACTGTCCCCGCTCCAGGTTCGGCGCAGAGCGGAGCTACGACGCGACGGCGCGAATCTTGCTGCGTCGACGCCCCTCGCCCACTTGTGGACCCGGGGAATTCCGTGTTCTTCGAGGGCGTCGACGGCGGAGGTGGACGGCGCGAGGGTTCTGGTGCAGCTCTTGTGAATTCGCCGGGTCCACGCCCACGCTGCCCTGCTGGTGAGGCCGAGTCCGTAGCTTTCGGCAAAGCCCGCGACATCGGTTTGATAGACGGCGACGGTAGGAACGTGGAGTCGTTTGGCGATGCCTACTCCCCCGGCGCCGAGGAGGAAGGGCGACGCGAGGTGCATGACGTCAGGCGCAAAGGCGCGAACGGCGGCGGTCAATCGTGGTTGTGGCAGTCCGACCGGTAGCGAACTGACTTTCGGAACCATGACGGCAGGCACTCGGTGCACGGCGACGCCGTCGTGCCGGGTGGGGGCGTGCCCATTTCCCACGGTGTCCGGCGCGATGACCATCGCGTCATGGCCGGTTCGGTCGAGATGTTCGAGCACGCGTAGGACCGAGTTGGTGACGCCGTTCATGTTGGGCAGGAATGACTCCGCAACGATGGCTACTCTCACACCGATCACGGTGACAGTGCGAGGGAAAGTCCGTGCCGTGTTCGTGTGAAGCGCAGGCTAATTCGAGGTGACGGGCTCTGACGTGCGCACCAGAGCCTCACGTTTGCGCAGGTAACAGACGGCGGGTCCGGCCAGGAGCCACGTCACGACGATGACCGATCCGGCGGGAATCAGCGCGACACTCGCGCTGCGGCCGGCCACCCGGACCAGGTCGGGGTCGGTCTTGTAGTACTCGACCTCGATGCGTTGTCCGACAGTCAGATTGGTGGGATAGAGCACGCCGAGTTCGGGATTGTGGTTCGCGCCGTCCGGCGTCACGAAGCTGATAGCGGACCGCAGCGAACCGGCGGAGAGCACCTCGGCGGTTGCGGTCCCCATGTTCGATTCGATGGTCCGGTCGTTCCGCCAAGCACCGAGTACGAGGATGACCGCGAGAACCGAAATGCCGATCGCAACGACGAGGATTCCGATGCGGAAACGGCGCAGAACCACGTCGCTCACAGTTGCGCTCGCACTGATGCGTGCAGTTCCCGCAAACCGCTGCGGTCGGTGGGAACCTCCAGAACCCGGATACCTGCAGCGGGTTGTGCCAGCGCTTCCGTGAGCTTGTCGACGCTCACGGCGGTGTGCGGAACGCGGTAGGCGGCGCACAGTGCTGCCAGGTCCATGCCGTGTGGCGTGCCGAAGACACGCTCGAACACTCCGGCGTACTGCGGATCGCCTTGCTCGAGCAGTTCGAATATTCCGCCGCCGTCGTCGTTGGCGACGATGATCGTGAGGTCGCGAGGCCGCGGTTCCCCGGTCCCGATCAGGAGCCCGGAGGCATCGTGCAGGAAGGTGAGGTCGCCCATCAGGGCGATTGTTCGTCCCTCGTCGTAGGCCAGAGCAGCGCCGACGGCGGCCGAAACTGTGCCGTCGATCCCGGCGACGCCGCGGTTGGACAGCACTCGCACCGACGACTTCGGGTAACTCACCAGCGCCGCGTCGCGCACCGGGTTGGAGGCTCCGAGAAGCAACTGGTCACCGTCGCCCAGAGAACCCATCACCGCTGCGGCTACGTGCAGGCCGGTGGCCTTGGGGTGGGCAGCCAGCTGCTTGGCGACGGCCGCGTCGGCGTGCTCGGTCAGCGACATGCATCGCGCAATCCACGCCGGGTCCGGTGTTCCGCTCACGACGGCCCGGGTTCCGGTGGCAAGGACGTTGCCCGACACGTCGGGCCAGCGCGGCCCGGTAGTGAGCGCATAGACGTCGACGCTCGGGTCGGCCAGCACCTTGGACACCTGACGATGCAGCGTGGGACGGCCGGTGATGACTACCTGCCGGGGTTTGAGTTGTGCCAAAGCCAGGGGATGCAACGCAATTCCGTGCAGCGGCGCGGTGGGTTCGGCGACGGTCGGCAGTCCGGCGAGTTCGGGTCGCAGCGCGCTGCCGTGGCCGGAGACGACAACGGTGTCTGCGGTCAGATCCAGGTCGAGGGGGACGTCGAGTGTTGCGTTCTGCGTGGTGGTCCACGCTGCGCCGCCTGGCCGACCTTCCGGAACCGGCCCCTGCACATGCACGTCGGGAACCAGCGGTTCGCGCAACGGTATGTCGAAGTGCACGGGCCCGGCGTTGCCTGACCGGGTTCCACGGGCAGCGGCGAGTACCCGGCACACCGCGGAACGCCACTGGCTGTTCTGCGTCGTATCGTCTTCGGCCAGCCCGAGGCTGATGGTGGCGCGCACCTGGCTGCCGAACAATCCGAGTTGCTCGACGGTCTGGTTGGCGCCGGTTCCGAGCATTTCGTACGGCCGGTTGGCGCTCAGGACTACCAGAGGCACTCGTGCGTAGTTCGCTTCGAGCACTGCGGGTCCGAGGTTCGCGACGGCCGTTCCGGACGTCATGACGATCGGCACCGGACGCTTGCCGGCGATTGCCAGTCCGAGCGCGAGGAAGCCGGCGGTCCGCTCGTCGATCCGCATGTGCAGACGCAGGCGTCCCTCGATGTCTGCGGACTGAAGGGCAAATGCGAGCGGCGCGTTGCGTGAGCCTGGGCAGAGCACGACTTCACGCACGCCACCACGAACCAGTTCGTCGACGACGGCTGTGGCTTGTGCTGTGGACGGATTCACGCCTTCAAGAGTGTCAGATGTTCGGGCCGGGCCGTTCCGAGGGGCGAGTCTGCGGCACCATGTGTGAGTGCGCACACTCTTCGATCCCTCTGACACCTCACCCCGCCGGTTCTACCAGTTGCTCACGGCGACGGTGGTTCCGCGGCCGATCGCCTGGGTGTCGACGCTCTCGGCCGACGGCGTCGGCAATCTGGCGCCGCACAGCTTCTTCACCGTGGCCAGTGCGGCTCCGCCGGTGGTGCAGTTCACCTCGGTTGGCCTCAAGGACAGTTTGCGCAACATCGAGGCGACCGGCGAGTTCGTGATCAACGTGGCAACGGCGTCGTTGTTCGACATGATCAACGACAGTTCGGCCCCCTACGCTCCCGGCGCCGACGAGTTTCTCGAGTTGGGTATTCGCAGTGAGCCGAGTGAACGCGTGCGCCCGCTTCGGGTCGCGGAATCGCCGGTTGCGATCGAATGCACGTTGCGCCAGGTCATCGAGGTCGGTGATTCGTTTGTGGTGATGGGCGACGTTGTTGCCGTCGCGGTTCGCCCGGACGCGTTGGCCGACGACGGCTTGCCGGAGTTCGCGGCGTTGGCACCGTTGAGTCGGTTGGGCCGCTCGGAATGGGGCCTGCCGCCGGAGGTTGTCGTCAAAGAGCGGCCCAGCAGACCGAAGCAATAAGTTAGGATTGCCTGACCTACTGTCGTCGATCGAGGGTTCCGTTATGGCCAAGCGCTCCAAGTTCGTGAAACCGGTGTCACGCAGCATCACGTCAGCCGAAGTTGTCGCGAACAAACGGATCAGTCCCACCTTCATCCGCATCACGATTGCCGGCGAGGAGCTGGGCACCATCACCCCGATGGGCGCCGATCACTGGTTCCGCCTCTTCATTCCGCAAGCCGGCCAGAGTGAGCTGCGACTACCGTCCGCGGCAAACAACCTCTGGTATGCGCAGTATCTGGTGATGTCCAAGGACACCCGTCCCGTGGTGCGTAATTACACGATCCGCGAGTACCGGCCCGCCGGATCCGGGCTCTTCGGCGACGCAGCGGAAATCGACATCGACTTCGCCTTTCACGGCGATATCGGTCCGGCATCCGCGTGGGCTGACACGGCCTCGAGCGGCGACAAGGTAGCGCTTCTCGACGAGGGCTGCATCTACAACCCGACCGCCGACTGCACCTGGCAACTCCTGGTCGGAGACGAAAGTGCCCTACCGGCAATCGCCGGAATTCTCGAGACTGCAGACGCCGATCTGCGGGCAGAGGTCTTCATCGAGGTCCCGAACGTCGAGGACAAGCAGGACCTCCCGCAGCTCGCTCACGTGAACGTGCATTGGATCATCCGGGAAGACACAGACACCAAGCCCGGAGCACTTGCCCTCGAGGCTGTTCGTTCGGCCGAACTTCCCGAAGGCCCGTCGTACACGTTTGTCGCCGGCGAGCAGGCCCTCACCACCGGGCTACGACGCCACCTCGTGAACGACCGCAAGTTCCCGAAAACCGACATCACGTTCACCGGGTTCTGGCGCGACGGCCACGCTGCGAACTGATCTGGCACAACGAAGAGCGGCCCGGGAGTGAAACCTCCCGGGCCGCTCTGTGTCGTGCTGGTCGAACTTATGCGGCGTGCTTCTGGATCAGATCACCCAGACGCGGCAGTGCGGCCGTTACGTGCTTCTGCGCCGAACCACGCAGCTTGGAGTACATCGACTTGACGACGGCCTTGTCGCTGCCTTCGATGCGCTCGTCCGTCACCTGGAGCAGTGAGTTGGCAACGGCGTCGCCGCGAGCCGTGATGAACTCCGCGAAGCTTCCGCCGCCCGAGGCGGAGAATTCCTGCCAGTACGGCTCGAGCTTTGCCACGAATTCGGGCAGAAGTGCGGTGACTGCGTCCGGCACGATGGACGGGCTCACCTTCTTGACTGCGCCGTAGCCGCCCTTGAGAGCTAGCCCTGAGGCCCCCGACTTATCCGAAACCTCTGCGTCGATCAAGGTCTGCACGTCCGCGACGACCGCGGGAAGCCGTGAATCCTCGAGCAGGGTTTCGTTCAGAGCTGCAACCACTTTCGATCCCTTCATTCTTGACTGATGTTCATCAGGTCGGGCCCGACACTATACGAAATTCAGCGCGCCTCGTTGATCGAGTATCCGATGACAGCGGCGGACGCGGCCCAGCCACCACGCGGTGCGTTCGGGCGTGGCCGTCAGCTGCGCGAGGATCGACGGATCAGGCTCGACCGCGCCGACGGACAGAGCACCCGAGATTGCCGGATCGACAACTGCGATATCCCGGACGAACAGCCCGCCAGTGCCCAATCCGCACGCAAACGGCAACTCGGGCAACGCAGCTGCGGCCGCGAGCCCCGACGCCATCCCGACTGCCGTATCGAGCGCACTGGACACCACCACCGGCACGCCGTACTCGGCCAGTTGGGTACTCAACGCGACCACCGCGCGCATACCACCGAGCGGGGGCACCTTCACTATCGCGACGTCTGCTCCCCCAGCGCGCACCACTCGCAGCGGATCTTCCGCGCGCCTGATGCTCTCGTCCGCGGCAATCCGCACACCCGTCCCCGCTGCGCGCACCCGCACCAGTTCCTCGACGCTTGCGCACGGCTGCTCCGCGTACTCGAGTTCACCGCCTTCGGTCAGCGCCCGCAGCGCCACAACGGCCTCGTCGACGCTCCACCCACCGTTTGCGTCGACACGCACATTGGGGATGTGCCGACGGACCTCGTTCACCCGGGCAATGTCATCCGCCAACGACTGTCCTTTTTCGGCAACCTTGATCTTGGCTGTTCGCGATCCGGGAAAACGCTCCAACAACTCCGGCACCGCCGACGCGTCGATCGCGGGAACCGTGGCGTTGACCGGCACCGTGGCCCGAATCGCAGGCGGGGGGCCGAGCCACGCGGCTTCGATGCCGGCGCGCAGCCAGTGCGCGGCTTCCTCGTCGTCGTACTCGACAAACGGAGCGAACTCCCCCCATCCTGCCGGGCCGCGCAGAAGCAGCGCCTCACGCGTCGTGATCCCGCGAAAACGCACCCGCATCGGCAAACTCACCACAACTGCGTCGGCGATCAGATCGTCGAACGACGGCAACTCGAAGATGGGAGACATGTCAGGGCTGACCGGGGAGTAGCTCGATCATGAGCGCGTCACCGTCGACAAGTAGCTTTCCGTCGAGGTCGGTCAGCCGTGCACTGACAAACGTCTTACGGCCCTCCACCCGATCCACTTTTCCTTCGATCACCAATTGCGTGTTCAGCGGGGTGATCGCGCGGTAGTTGATGTGCAGGTAACCGGTTCGCGACATCGGGCGGCCACCCGCGTGGGTGGTCATGCCGAAGATGTCGTCGAACAGCAACGGCACGATTCCGCCGTGCGCCGCGCCGTTCCCACCGAGGTGGTAGCGGCGGAACATGCCGGTGCTGCGCACACCTTCGGCGTCGAATCTCTCGATTGTCCAGGGCGGCATGAGGAGACTGCCGCGACCAGGCAACTGAATATTCGAGCCTGCAGGCGACGCCCCTTCGGGCACCTCGTGCGGGGCCAGTCGATCGGCAAGTTCCTCCGCTTGCGTGGCGATCTCCGCGAGAACTTCGTCAGGGACGTGCGTCGACACCGCCAGGTCCTGCAACCTGCGCATCGCCTCGACGAAACGACCGAAGTCGGGACCTGCAGGTGTGTGGCGGAAGACCGGGAAACCGCCTCGACGCTCGTCGGGAACGACGGTCTCCTTGCCTTCTACGGTGGGTTCGCTCATGACCTGCACGTTAGCGCGTGGGGGAACATGTTCTACTCCAGGTACTCGTCGGGGTTACGATGCCTGCCTCTATCGTGACCTACGTGACCTTCAACCCGCAGCTTTGGCGCCCCGTTCCCGGATTCGAGAATCTCACCGACATCACGTATCACCGGCATGTCAGTCAAGGCACCGTTCGTATCGCCTTCGACCGCCCCGAAGTACGTAATGCCTTCCGCCCACACACCGTCGACGAGCTGTACCGGGCACTCGACCATGCCCGGATGACGTCCGACGTCGGCGCCGTGCTGCTCACCGGCAACGGACCGAGCGAGAAGGACGGCGGCTGGGCCTTCTGCTCCGGCGGCGATCAGCGCATCCGTGGCCGCAGCGGCTACCAGTATGCGGAAGGCGAAACGGCCGACACCGTCGACAAGGCTCGTGCCGGACGCCTCCACATCCTGGAAGTGCAGCGATTGATTCGTTTCATGCCCAAGGTGGTCATCTGCCTGGTCAACGGTTGGGCCGCCGGCGGCGGACACAGCCTGCACGTCGTCTGCGACCTCACCCTCGCGAGTCGTGAACATGCCCGCTTCAAGCAAACCGATGCCGACGTCGGAAGCTTCGACGGCGGGTACGGCAGCGCTTACCTCGCAAAGATGGTGGGCCAGAAGTTCGCTCGCGAAATCTTCTTCCTCGGCGACACCTATTCCGCTGAGGAAATGCACCAGATGGGCGCGGTCAACAAGGTTGTCGATCACGCCGAACTCGAGAACGTTGCCATCGAGTGGGCAGGCAAGATCAACGGCAAGTCCCCGCAAGCTCAGCGCATGCTCAAGTACGCGTTCAACCTGCAGGACGACGGCCTGGTCGGCCAGCAGCTATTTGCCGGTGAGGCAACACGTTTGGCATACATGACCGACGAAGCCGTCGAGGGCCGCGATTCCTTCCTCGAGAAGCGCGATCCCGACTGGTCGCCGTATCCCTGGTATTTCTGATTGCCGAGCATTTCTGATATCGCCGAGCGAGACGTGGAAGGATGGTTCCGTGGAGATTCTGAGCAGCCGAACGATATTGCGCCCCGACGACTACGAGCTGACTCTGAGCTTCTACCGAGACACCCTCGGGTTGGCTATCGCCCGTGAATACCCCGGCGGCACAGTGTTCTTCGCCGGCCAGGGGTTGATCGAGATCGCCGCACACGGCGCCGCAGGCAACGGTGGGTTCCGGGGCGCGATCTGGCTGCAGGTTCGCGATCTCACGGCCGTGCAAACGGAACTGGTGCTCGCCGGAGTCAAGATTGCCCGAGAGGCACGTCAGGAACCGTGGGGTCTGCACGAGATGTGGATCGCCGATCCAGACGGGACGCCGATCGTCATGGTGCAGATTCCGGACGATCATCCGATCCGACGCGACTCCCGAACGCCGCAGTAGTCTCCGAGCGCACGAAAATGCCCGCCACGGTTTCCGTGGCGGGCATTCTCGGTTGAAGCGGGGTTATCAGATGCGGGTGTTCAGTGCCTGTGCGATCTGATCGGTCTGGGCCTGGCCTTCGAGCAGCTGACGCACCAGCCACAACCGCAGAACCTTCGCGACGGACGCGGCGATGAACATCGCCGCCCCGATGACCGTCAACGCCAGAAACGCGATCGCCAAGATCTGGTACGACGCGATGTTGCGCAGATCCGATTCGGTGAGCGAGGAGATGTAGAGGACGAATGCGCCGACTACCCCCACGATCATCAGGATCAGGCCGCCGAACAGTGTTTTCGCGTCGCCGCCGGACTGTCCCTTGTCGAGTTTGAGGTCGGTGATGTTCTTCTTGAACTCATCACGGCGATCTTCAACTGTCGTCATCGTCATCCTCCTAGATAACTGGTAGAAAGTTCTTCTTCGATCTCATGCGGGTCACCGACCCGAGTAACGCGACCCTGCAACATCAACGCCGCCGACGTCGCGATCGGCAACACCGCCCGCGCGAACTGCTCCGCCACGAGGATGGAAATACCTTCCGCGGCAAGTGAACCCACCACGTCGTACATCTGCGAGACAATGCGAGGTGCCAGACCCATCGACAACTCGTCGAGCAGCAACACCGTCGGATGAGTTCCCAACGCCCGCGAAAGAGCGAGCATCTGCTGCTCACCGCCCGACATCGAACCCGCCAACTGAGCCCGACGCTCCCCCAAAATCGGGAAACGTGTGTACGCAACCTCTTCCAGATCCGCGAGCGAAGCTCCGGTTCCGGTGGCGATCCACAGGTTCTCCCGCACCGACAGGTTCGCGAAGATCCCGCGGCCTTCCGGGATGGAACACACACCCAACCGGGCGAGTTCGGACGCTTCGATTCCGTTGACGACCCGTCCGGCGAGTTTGAACTCCCCGCGCGTGAGCGGCAGGACACCGGAGCACACCTTCAACGTGGAGGTTTTTCCGCCGCCGTTCGGGCCGAGCAACGCGACAACAGCGCCGGGCTGCAGGACGAGGTCCACGCCGTGGAGGACTTCGATGGCCCCGTAACCGGCACGCACACCCGATAATTCGAGCAACGGCTCCGGACGCGGTGTTTCGGCCGCTGCCGGGTCGATCGTTGCTGCGGTCATACTGCTTCCTCCTCGGTGCCGATGTACGCGGCGATCACGTCCGGGTCGGTGCGGATCTTCTCCGGATCACCCGAGGC
Organism: Rhodococcus sp. IEGM 1366; assembly: GCF_033142425.1. NCBI lineage: Bacteria > Bacillati > Actinomycetota > Actinomycetes > Mycobacteriales > Nocardiaceae > Rhodococcus > Rhodococcus sp. IEGM 1366. The sequence goes on along the minus strand of NZ_JAWLRZ010000008.1, from coordinate 508,516 downwards.
CAACACCGCTCCGTAGTCGAGTACGTGAATCGTCGAGCACACCTTCATCACCAACGGAATATCGTGCTCGACCAGACAAATTCCCAGACCCCCCGCTGCGAGGTCGGTGAGCATCTGCGCGAACACCTCCGTTTCCTGCTCCGTCTGACCCGATGCCGGCTCGTCGAGAAGCAGAATCCGCGGGTTCGTCATCAAGGCCCGCGCGACCTCGACGACTCGGGCGCGGCCGGTGGGGATGTCGGAGACATCCTTGGCCGCTACATCGCTCAGGCCGGTCAGCTCGAGCAGTCGATCCGTTTCGGCGTCGACGTCGATCTTGTTGCCGCTGTTCGCTTTGTGGATATCGCCGGCGACGCGCAGGTTGTCGCGCACCGACAACGAGACGAACAACTCGAGGCGCTGGAACGTGCGCGCCAAACCTTTGTTGGCGCGCTTGTGCGGCGCCAACTTCGTCACGTCCACACCATCGAGGAAGACCTGTCCCGACGTCGGTTTCTGCAACCCGGTGATGGTGTTGAACAGGGTGGTCTTACCGGCACCGTTCGGGCCGATCAACCCGGTCACCCTTCCCGGAGCCACCGTCAGGGACACATCCTTGACGGCCACGTGGCCACCGAAACGTACCGTGACACCGCGGGTTTCGAGCAAAGGCGTCTCAGACATGAGCGGCCAACTCCTTTTCGGATTTGACGAGGTCGATGCCGAGTTCACGGTCGAGTTCGCCGCGCACCTCGTCGCTGTACGGGACGTCGATCCCGACCTCTTCCGGGACAAGCGTCTTCTTCGCCGCCAACTCCTCCGGGGTGAGAACTGCTGCCGGCATGACCATTTCACCGATCACCGGCAACAAGAACACCACCGCGATGGTGATGGAGGCAAACCACCAGTTCCCGAGCACCCCACCCAGGGCGAGCAGATACGTCACCGCGATCACGGCGGCGCCGCCGTAGAGGACCGGCTTGGCGTTCATCAAACGGCGGTACCCTTCGACGACCTGGTGGATGGTGCCGCTGGGGTTCGCGCCGACACCGATACCGATCAACGCCGGGCTCACTGCCGCGATGTTGCCCAGCAGCAGCCACATTCCCTCGAGTTCGGGCTGCGCCGACGCGAGGTTGGTGAACGAGACCATGATGACGGCAAAACCGATGCCCGCCATCAAACCACCGAACAACGCGCCACTGACATAACCGATCCCGGCGACGACAGTGAGCATCAGCAACGACAACGAGACCATGATCGCGAAACTCTCACCCGAGACCGAGCCCATCGCGCTCGACATCAGAATGCCGCCCAATCCGGCGATGCCGGAGGAGATCATGAACACGCTCAGCTTGAGCCGCACCAACGACTGGCCGAGCATCGCCGACCCGGCGGGGCTGTCCTTCATCGCGGCGAGACGACGCCCGTAACCGCTGTTACGCAACGCGATCACTCCGACACCGAGCACGGAGAACAGTGCGGTGACGGTCATCAGGAACACCGTGTCGCTACTGAGATCGAGCGGCCCGACCTTCAGGGGCGGGATCGCGATGTTGCCGTCCTTGAACAGCGAGTACCGGATGCCGAACATCTCGTGTTCGGTGGTATCACGCAGGACCATGTTGGAGAGGAACACACCGAACGCCATCGTCGCCAAAGCCAGATACAACCCGCGCAGACGCAGCGCCGGCAACGCGACGAGACCACCGATGACGGCGGTGACAAGCACACCGACGACGATGCCCCACAGGTTCAGATGCGCCGCCAACCCGCTACCGGAGATACCGAAATGGAACGCCACGATGGTGGCGATGGCACCGAAAGAGACCGGCGCCAAGTTCAATTCACCGGCATACCCGGTCAACAACGTCAGCGAGAGCGCGATGATCGCGAACGTCATACCGATCGTCAACGTCGTGATCGCCGACGTCACCATCAGCAGACGCAGCAGATACACGATGACAATGAGCGCGACACCCCAGATGACGGCCTTGCGGACCGACGGGACGTGATACCGCTCGCGGGTACGGGTGACAGCGCCGCGCAGACGGTCCTGCGGCAGCACGATCAACACCACGAACAACGCGATCATCGGCAGGGAGACACGGAAATTCGACGTCCAACTCCAACTCGTCGGGAAGTACGCCAACACGTACGTACCGGCGAGACCGAGAACCACGGCGCCGACAAACGTGCGCGGAATACTGCGCAACCGACCGAACATCGCGGCGGCAAACGCGTCGATCACCAACAGCGTCAACATGTTCGCCTCGAGGGTGCCGCCGCTGATCGGGGTGATCAAGATACCCGCCAACACCGCCAACGTCGATCCCATCGCCCACGACAACGCCGCCAAGCGTTCCGGGTTATGACCGTTCAGACGCAACAAATCCGGATCGTCGACGACACCGCGCATCGCGACACCGGCGCGGGTTTTGGTGAACAGGATCCGCAGACCCACCGCGATACCGATCGCGACCAAAATGCAGATCAACTCGTGGTAACGGATGCTCGCACCGAACACCGTGATCTTGGACTGATCACCGAAGAACATCTGCATCGTGCGCGCCGTCTCCGGATGCCAGAACCAATGCGAGATCGAGAGCATACCCAGCAGGATCGACACCGTGACAACAATTTTGGTGACCTCCGCCGTATCGCGCAGACCCTTCATGATGAACACATACAGGCCCAGCCCCATCAACGGGCCGACCACAACCAAAGAAATCAACAGCGCAACCACGGTCGGGAGTTCCCAGCCGTACCGCAACTGCCAGTAGATGAACGCGCCGAGCATCGCCTGAGCGCCGTGCGCGAAATTGAAAATTCCGGACGTGTTGTACGTGAGCACCAACCCGGAAGCGGCGATCGCATACACCGATCCCAGGACCAACCCCAGGATCGTGAAAGTGACAAAAGTGTTCATAACTGAACCCTCGTTAGGGGAGGAAAGGTGGCGCGCTGCGCGCATACGCGGAGCGCGCCACCTTCCTCAGGTGGATCAGGACTGCGGCTTGATCACATTCGCGTTCTGGTACTTCGTGGAGATGCGATCGGCATCCAGATCGGTGCCCCACGTGCTCTTGTCCGTGGCAACCATGTACTTCGGGTCGCACTTGAACTCGCCTGCCGTCGTCGGGAACGCCTGTGAGTACTCGGCGCCCTTCAGTGACGTCATGAGGCCGCAGGTGGCCGGCATGTTCTTGCCCGGATCGGTAGCGGCATGCAATCCGCCGCCGTCCCAGTCGTCGATCTTCGACAGTTCGTTGACCATGCACTGGCGCGTCAGATCGCTGCCGCACTCATCCGCAGCGGTGGCCCACAGCAGGAACGACGATGCAGCCTGCATACCGAGAAGTGCCGTCTTGCCGCCCTGCTCGTTGACCAGGTCGACGTACTTCTTGACAGCGGGAACCTTGTCCGCGTTCTCGAGCATCTGGAAGGTCATGCCGGCGTTCAGGTTGTCGAGCAGGCCGGTGTCCTTGTTCCAGGACGCGATGGACTCGCCGTACCAGGTGGCCTCACCGAAGAAGATCGGATCGATCCCGACCTGATCGAGAGACTTGACGAAGTTCAGCTCGGCCGGGCTGGCCGAACGCGAGGTCCAGATGCCCTTGGCACCGCATTCCTTGAACTTCTCGGCAAACGGCACATAGCTGGATTCGCCCTCGTAGTTGAGGGTCACGCCGCAGTCCTTGAGCTTGAAGCCCGCAGCCTGGGCGATGGACCGAATCTTGTTGGTGGAGGTGATGATCGTCGGCATCGTGCTGTTGACGACGTCGAAGTCGTTCAGCAGGTCCGGATGCATCTCGGCCATCTGGAACCACTGCGAACCGTTGGCGTAGTCGACGGGGAACGGGACACCCTGGAACGTCATCGGTCCGTTGGCGGCGTCGGGCGACACCGTGAATCCGGGAACGGCAACCATGTTGCAGGCCACACGGGTCTGCTCTGCTGTCTGGTCCATTGCAAATCCGTGGCCGACCATCATGAACTGGCTGGCGCAGGCTTCCTGCATGACCGAGTTGGCCTGCGTCATCGCCGCGTCGTAGTCGGTGCCGACAACCTTGCGGCCGTTGATGCCGCCCTGATCGTTGCACCACGAGATGAGGGCGTTGACCGCGTCACTCATCTCCTTGTTGAGGCCTGGCGACTTCACGTAGCCGCGGTCGTCGCCGAAGCCGATCTTGATCTCGGTGTCGCTGACACCCTGATCCGTCGCGCCCTTCGCATCTCCGTCGCCGCACGGCGAATCCAGGGTTCCGAACTTGGCATCGGAACTCTTCGACGCAACGTCGGCCGTCGCAACGGATGCACCGTTCGACGTTGCCGACGGGTCGTCACCGCGGTCGCCTGCACAGGCAGAGACCAATGCAGCAGTTGCGGCCAGTGCCACAACCAGCTTCGCGGTCTTGTTGGGCTTCACTTCGAAACTCTCCTTCTCACACACGTGCGCTGCCGAACAGCGCGCTCAGTGCCGTAGGTAATCAGCGATCAAAACGCGACGAATGTGCTTTCCCGGTCAGTGAGACGGAAAAGTGAAACGCAACACAAGAGTTCGGAGCAGTGTCACTGAACACGCCCTCAGCTGCGGTAGCGCAGCCCACGCGCCCGCCTCTACCTCATGTCACGGAAGGTCACATCTCGTTGGCTGTACATTTACGCGTTCGATACGCACAATTCACGTTGTGACCGCAGAGCTCGTAATCCTCCTGGTGGTAGTTGTCACCGCCCTCGCGTTCGATTTCACGAACGGATTTCACGACACAGGCAATGCAATGGCCACATCCATTGCCACCGGCGCACTCAAACCGAAGGTCGCGGTCACACTCTCCGCAATCCTGAACTTGGTTGGTGCCTTCCTGTCCGTCGAGGTTGCGGCGACGGTCGCCAAAGGCGTCGTCAACCTGGGCGCGGTCAGCGGACAGGACCTTCTTCTGATCGTTTTTGCCGGTCTGGTCGGCGGCATCATCTGGAACTTGGCGACGTGGTTGCTCGGCCTCCCGTCGAGTTCGTCCCACGCGCTGTTCGGCGGTCTGATCGGCGCGGCGATCGCGTCCATCGGAATGGGCGGCGTCGAGTGGGGTGGCGTACTCACCAAGGTTGTCGTTCCGGCACTCCTGGCCCCCGTGGTGGCGGCACTGGTTGCCGGCGTCGGCACCAAGCTCGTCTACCGGATCACCGCGTCCGTCAAGGAAGACGAGCGTGAGCGCGGATTCCGTTTCGGTCAGATCGGCACCGCTTCACTGATCTCCCTTGCGCACGGCACCAATGACGCCCAGAAGACAATGGGCGTCATCTTTTTGGCCTTGGTGGCTCACGGATCCATCACCGCCGAGACGGAGATGCCGTTCTGGGTCAAGTTCACGTGTGCCGTCGCAATTGCGTTGGGTACCTACCTCGGCGGATGGCGAATCATCCGCACACTCGGCAAGGGTCTCGTCGAGATTTCCGCACCTCAGGGACTAGCTGCCGAAGCATCCTCGGCCGCAATCATTCTTACGTCGAGCCACCTCGGACTCCCGCTGTCCACGACTCACGTTGCCACCGGATCCATCCTCGGCACCGGCCTCGGCCGCAAGGGCGCCGAAGTTCGCTGGGGCGTCGCCGGACGCATGGGTGCCGCGTGGCTGATCACTCTCCCGTCGGCCGCAATCGTCGGCGCGATCTGCTGGGCCATCGCACATTTCATCGGCGGACTCGCCGGTGTTCTGGTCGTCTTCGCCGCACTGATCTCGTTTGCGATCTTCATGTACGTGCGTTCGCGTAAAGAACCTGTCGACGCGGCCAACGTGACCGCTGAGTGGGACGAGAATCAAGCTGTGCCCGTCGCAGATCCGACACCGACCCCCGAGACCACCCACAACTCCTGAAGGGCAGACGAGAATGCATCTCCTCACCGACACTCTCGAATCACTCTGGCAGGTAGTTGCCGTCGGCCTGCTCTTCGGCGCCGGATTGCCCGCGATCTTTGCGCTCGGCCTCAAATCGCTGAGTCTGCAGAACGCCGACGGCTCCGACGGGCCCACTCCACTCGGCAAAGCCGGAGCCTATCTGTGCTTTGCCGTCGTGCTGATCACGATCTTCGCTGGGATACTGCTGCTGATGAAGAACTTCCTGGCCAGCACGTTCGGAATCAACGTCTTCTGAATCCGGCGCAAGGGCGATCCGACTCCACCACCGAAACGAAAAAGAGGCCGAGGATTTGAGCAAGTATTCATTGCGCAGCGTGCTCGACTGGCTGCGGGCGGGATACCCCGAAGGAATCCCGGACAAAGATCATTTTGCGCTGCTCGCCGTATTGCGTCGACGCCTGACCGACGAGGAAATCGAACAGGTCGTCGCGATGTCCATCGAATCCGCGCACGAAGTTCCGGATCGGCACGTCGACTACGACACGCTCCGGGCGATCATCGAGGGGATCCTCCACGAGGAATCCTCCGAAGAGGACGTCGAACGTGTGACTGCGCGTCTGCGCGCAGGCGGGTGGCCCGTCACCGACGACAACGCCGAACATGAAGTTCGAGATGTGAGCTGACGTCATGGCCCTTCCGCCCTTCCTCACCTCGATAGTCGGTTGGTTGCGGGCCGGCTATCCCAACGGCGTTCCCGAACAGGACTACATTCCGTTGTTTGCTCTGCTGACGCGTCGACTCTCGGAAACGGAAGTCGACGCGGTTGCCGACGCGTTGATCGAAGACGGTGATCTCCCGATCGAGAAGACCGACATCCAGGTCCTGATCACCAAGATCACCAACGAGATGCCGCTGGAGACCGACGTCGATCGTGTCCGCAGTCATCTTGCTACCGGCGGTTGGCCGCTGGCCGGACCCGACGTTCGACGATGAATACCCTCGAAGCACTACCGATTCCGCAGGGCGCGTCCGTCTTCGAAGTCTTGCCGCACATCGCCCGGATACTCGACGGCACAGGCCCCGCCGTTCTCCCTGTCCCGGCCGCTGATTCGCGCGAGAGAGCCAGGCTCTCCGACGCTCTGCATCCCGGCGAACCCATCGACGACGGCATTGCCCTGGTTGTGGCGACATCGGGAACCACCGGGACTCCGAAGGGAGCGATGCTGCGCGCCGACGCACTACGCGCGAGCGGCGAGGCCACCCACGAGTACCTCGGCGGGCCCGGTTCCTGGCTACTCGTCCTTCCGCCGCACCACATCGCGGGCATGCAGGTTCTGCTGCGCAGCGCTCTCGCCGGAACAGAACCCGTTGTCGTCGACGTCAGCTCGGGTTTTGATCCCGCCGCGCTTCCCGCTGCGGTTGCCGCGATGAGTGGCCCGCGAAAGTACACGTCGATGGTCCCGACACAGTTGGTCAAAGCGCTGTCAGATCCCAGTGCTGTCGACGCGCTTGCCTCCCTCGACGCCGTACTGCTCGGTGGAGCCGCAACTCCCGCACCGGTTCTCGAGCAAGCCACCGCGGCGGGCATCGAAGTTGTGCGAACCTACGGCATGAGCGAAACCGCCGGCGGATGCGTGTACGACGGAATCCCGTTGTCCGGGGCAAAGATTCGCATCGACGGCGGCCGGGTGCTGCTGGGCGGGCCGATGCTCGCGTCCGGGTATCGGGGGCTCCCGGATCACCCGGCCTTTTCCGAGCCCGGCTGGTTTCGCACCGACGACGCCGGATCGGTAGTCGACGGCGTACTGCGCATCAGCGGACGCCTCGACGAAGCGATCTCCACCGGCGGACTGACAGTGGTGCCGCAGGTCGTCGAAGCCGCACTCGCTGATCATCCCGCTGTTCGGGAGTGCGCTGTCATCGGCGTCGCCGATCCGCGCCTCGGCCAACGGGTAGTGGTGTGCGTTGTACCCGAAGGCGCACCCCCGACGCTCGAGGAATTGCGCGCCCACGCTCAGCGCACTCTCGATGTGACCGCAGCGCCGCGCGAGCTGTTCGTCGTGGACGCACTCCCCCTCCGTGGCCCAGGCAAACTCGACCGGGCGGCTCTGGTGGCCAGGTTCGGCTGAAGCTCTGCGCGCTGGAAGCCTATTGCTCTGTGCTCGTTGGACCCTGCGCCAGATAGGCACGTTGCACGGCGTCGAGGTCCGCACCGATCTCTGCTGCGGTGCCTTCCATCATCACTGCGCCTCGGCGCAGGACGTACACCCGATCCGCTACCGCGAGCACCTGCCGCACGTGTTGTTCGACGAGGAGTACACCGAGACCCTGGCGGTCCGCGGCCTCCCGCACCACGGCGAGTAGGCGCTGCACGATCTGCGGCGCAAGCCCAAGCGACAGTTCGTCGGCCAGCAGGAGACGAGGTTCCCGGGCCAGCGCTCTGGCCAGCGTCAGCATCTGTTGTTCACCACCTGACAGTAGGCCTGCCGGACGCTTCAGGAGAGCGCGCAACTCGGGGAATATCGCGCAGGCGGCGTCTGCGGATACACCTGCCAGGCGGAGGTTCTCGGCCCCGGTCAGGCCCATGATCACGGACCGTTCCTCGGTCACGTAGCTCAGACCGCGACGCGCCAACGACGACAGGGACGAACGCCGACTGGAGCCGAGTACCGAGATCTCGCCCGATATCGGGGCAAGTTCTCCGGCCACGGTGAGCATGGTGGTGGACTTGCCGGCGCCGTTGGCGCCGATAAGTGCCACCACCTCCCCCGATCGCACCGTGATGTCGAGGTCACGGCAGACCACCGCCCCCGCGTAACCCGCACTCAGGCCACGGCATTCGAGGACAACGTCCGCCGCCACCGTCTTCTCACTGGTGCTTGTCATCGTGTTGCCTCCGTTGTCGTCTCGATGTCGGTACCCAGATAGGCGTCGCGGACAGCCGGGCTGGAGGCAATCTCGTCCGGTGTTCCGGACGCGATCACCCGGCCGGCTTCGAGCACCACAATCCGATCGCACGTGGACATCACGAGTCCCATGTCGTGTTCGACGAGAAGCACCCCCGCGCCGCGTTGTACGGCCAAGTGCCGGATGGCAACTGCGAGTTCACGGCTCTCGGCGTCGTCCAGTCCGGCTGCCGGCTCGTCGAGCAGGATGACGGACGGTGCGGAGGCAACCGCTCGGGCGATGCCCACCAGCCGTCGCCGACCGTACGACAGTTCGCCCGGTAACTTGTCCAGATCGTTCTCCAACTCGAAGTCCCGCACAACCGTCGACGCACTCGGTGAGAGTGGATGACGGCCGGGGCGAATCAGGTCGGTAACCCATGTGCGCCAAGTCGATTCGTCGGCGCCGGCATGGATGTTCTCCCCGACGGTGACGTCCTCGAACAGCTCGAGCGACTGGAAGGAGCGGCGGAGCCCACCTTTGGACCTGCGCGCAGTGGACCACCCGGTGATGTTGTTGTCCCCCAGGGTGAGTTGCCCCGCCGCTGGGCTGACAAATCCGGTGATCGCGTCGATCACCGTGGTCTTCCCGGCCCCGTTGGGTCCGATCAGACCTACCACTTGCCCCGGCACAACATCGAGGTCGACACCGTCGACGGCGACCACGCCGCCGAATCGCACCGTCAATCCCCGTACGATCAATGGCGTCGGGGTTACCGAACCAGTTGGCGATTCATCCGAAAGTTGATGACCACGGCCCTTTTTGCGGGTGCCGAGCGTGCTCAGCCCTGGAACCGACCGAAGCCCGCGCGAAATCATGTCGGCGATACCGTTCTGGTTGGTGAGCAGAGTGACAATGAGGATCACACCGCCGAGCAGTGCGGCCAGAGCCAAGCCCGAGAGCAGTCGGCTGAACAGCGCTCCCGGCGCCATCACCGCACCGATGACGCTACCCAGTACAAAGCCGAGGCCGCCGGTCACCGTCTGGACTACGGCATTGATCGACGCGAACACGTTGAACTCGAGATAGGTGACCGCGGTGTTGCGTAGACCGAGCAGAATCCCTGCCACAGCAGCCAAACCGGCCGCAAACGCAAACGCGTAGATCTTGACCGCGAACACGCTGATCCCGAGCGACGCCGCGGCACGCTCGTTGGTCCGCACAGCGATCAGCCGTCTGCCGGTGCGCGAGCGTCGCAAATTCGCGACCATCAGTGCACACAGCACCAGCGCTACGAGGCACAGCAGAGCCCACCGCTCGGGGTAACGCGTTGGCGTCACCTCCAGCCCGAACAGGCTCAGCTGGTTGATCTTCACCGAACCCTCGAGCTTGTCGCCGGTGAAGGTCGGATTGTTGAACACCATCTCCTGGATGGTGAACCCGAGCCCCAGTGTGACAACCGCCAGATTCACACCCCGCGTTCGCAACGCCGGCAGCGCGAACACCACCCCGATCACAATCACCGCCACCACGCTCACCAGCGCCGCCGGCACCAGTGGCCAACCGGCCTGCCCGACGAGCCGCGCGGCGAACAGCGCACCAAGGCCACCGACGGTGTACTGGGCGAGCGAGAGCTGGCCGGCAAAACCCGTCAGGACCACGATCGAGAGCAGGAACACCGCCGCAGCCAGAGTCAGCGTCAAGGACCGCAGCCAGTCGCCACCGGCCGCAATAATGCCGACAGCCACCAGAACTCCGAGTATGACACCTGCCCAACGGATCTCGCCTGATCCGAGTTTGGGCAGCCGCTCGGAAACATGACTGCGCAGCGGCAACCCCTTCCCCCGCACAACGAGCACCACCAGGATCACCGCGAACGGCACTGCCCGATTGACGCCGGTGAGCGTCTCCATCCCGAGGAGATCCCGCAGGCCGTCCTGATACAGGACGACCAGGCTCTCACCCACACCCAGCAACAATCCGCCGAGCAGAGTGAGTGGGAAGGAGCGGAAACCACCGAGCAAAGCCGCGGCAAGCGCCGAGACCGTCACGATCACCACAAACGCCGACGGAGTGAGCCCGGTCAAGGGCGCCACCAGGATTCCCGCGCCGCCGGCGAGCGCTCCGCCAACGGTCCAGGTCAACGTTGCCAGACGCTGCGGAGACCAGCCGAGCGCAGCGGCCGCTCGCTCGTGCTCGGCGGCCGCGGTAATGGCCAAGCCCACCCGGGTGAACGTGGTCCAGGCCCACAGCGCCGCCGTCGACAGCACCGCGATACCCAGCAGGATCATCCGATCCTGCTGTACCACAACACCTCCCCAGTGATACGCGTCGTCGGGCAGGAAGGCACGCACCCGGATCGGGGTGCTGCCGTAGTACTGCTGCACCCCGGCCTGCAGGATCACCATCAAGCCGAGGGTGGCGGCCAGCCGGACGATCGGCGCAGCATTGGTGAGCCACCGCAACACCAGCAGCTGAAATGCCAGTCCGATCAGTCCAGCCACTACCGTTGCCACGAGGAAAGCCGGAACCAGGCCCCAATCATGATCGCGCTGAAGGGTTTCCAAACTGAAGTAGGCCCCCACCATGGCGATCGCGCCTTGCGCGAAGTTCACCACCCCGGAACCGCGATAAACCAGCACGATGCCCTGCGCCAGGAGCGCGTAGGCAGAGCCCGCCCCCAGGCCGAGAATCGCAAACTGTAGGAACTCAGTCATTCGTCAATCTCCAGGGTGAATTCAGCTCAGGCAGTAGGGTTGCGCAGGTCGTACTGAACCGGATCGGTGATGACAACGTCACCGTCGAACGTCATCCGGTACATCATCGAGTTCGAGACGCGCTGGAAGATCCCGAACGGCTCGACCGCACTCGGCGTCCAAGCGGGCACAAGGCCCGCCATGTCAAGGGCCTTGGCATTCTCGAATCCCTGCATGACCGTGTTCTTGTTGACATCCTTGAGATCCTTTGCGACCTCACCGAATGCGCGCACCGTCAACCACGGGTTCATCGCGTCGCCGTTGAGGTTCTCGCGCCCCAGTTCGTCCTTACCGGACTTCTCCATGTCTGCCAGGAAATCCTTCAGACCGGGAAAGTCGTCGGTGCTCGACGACGCTGCGGGAGTCGGGCCGGTGTACGTCGAGGACGTGGCGAAGGTGCCGAGATCCTGCAGGTCCGCCTGGGAGAAGCCCGCCGACCCCAACGCGAAAGTCAGCTTCGATCCGAGCTGCTCGAACGACTGCGCGATCGGGTTCGCGTCGGCCGCGCCCAGCGCCATGATCACGCCCTGCGCGCCGTTTCGTTCTGCCGCCGCGATGAATTGGGTGTAGTCGGTCGCACCGGTACCCACTGCGACGTCGTTGACGATCTCCGCCCCCTTGGCCTGCACCGCAGGGGTCAGCAAGCCGACCAGCTGGGCGGTTACCGGAAGGTCGGGGCGCATCAAGGAAAGCTTGGTCTTGCCCTGTGCCACCAGCATGTCGATCATTCCGTACAGGTTGAGCAGTGAACCGGAGAACGGCGTGTAGACGTTGGTCGCGGTGAAGTCGGCCATGTTCACCGGGTTCAGCCCGATGCGGGCGATTCCGGCGTCCAGCAGGATCTTCGACGATGCCTCCGACGAAACCGGAGTGAAGTCCGCGAGCGTCGCGACGGCCCCCTCGGAGACCATCTTGTTCGCGCAGTCGACCTCCTTGTTCGGATCACCCATGGAGTCGCACTGAATCAGCTCGAGGGGGCGTCCGTTCACGCCGCCCCGATCGTTGAAAGCGTCGACCGATGCGACCATGCCGGCGGCGTAAGCGGCGGAGCCGAGCCCCGGCGCCTCGATCGGAGCGATCTGACCTACCTTGATCGGATCTCCGGTCGCGGCGTTCTCGGACGGGTCCGAACCACTATCGCTGCTACAGCTCGACACGAGCAGTCCTACAGCCGCGAGCGCGGCGATTGCTGGGGTCATTCTCTTCAAGTTCACGTGCGCGTCCTTTTGTGTGTAGACAGCGATGTTTCGGACGCCCTGCCCTGGCCTGATCCACTGAGCTGCGACTACTCAGCCGAGGAAGCGCCAGTCCGTCCGACTTGGCAGCAGCGTATTAGAGCGAGTCGCTCCGTAAGGGCGGTTTCGCGAAATTACGTTACGGAGCGCTATGCAATGTTACGTTTTGCCTGGTTCGCGCACGGCTCGACAAGCTCCCGCAGGCTGAATGTTCAGCCGCAGGCTTGATCACCCGCGCGGCCGAACATTCAGCGCGCGACGCCGCGCACGCACGCCCGATCGAACCGCTCCCGCACCCGTTCGAAGTCCCGCAGATCCGCCCACACCCAGCGGAATACCTCGAACCCCGCATCTCGGATTGCGTCCTCGCGCAGTTTCTCGCGCTCCACCACCGCACCCGGATTCTCGCTGCGGTACTTCACCATGCCGTCGAACTCGCCCACCACCCCGAATTCTTCCCAGAAGAAGTCGACCCTCCCGATGAACCGTCCGCCGAGGCGGATCTCCTGCTGCAAGGTCGGCATCGGCCATCCGTCGGCGCGCATGCGCACCCGGCTGATGGACTCCCCTGGGCTCTCGGCACCGGGTTCGATGAACTCGGCAACCACCCGCGCCCGGCTCATTCCGCGGCGGCCGTGCAAACGTTCGAGCACGGATGCAAGATCGTCACGTCTCATCCCCCGGCGCAGTGCACAGTCGCCGATCACCACGGCATTCTCAAACGATGTCGTGCGCGCGATATCGACAATCGTGCGCGCCAGCGACGTCGTTGCCACACCGTCGACAAGCACGATCTCCTCCGGAACCAGCGGTGCCGGATGAAGGTGGAAGGTGGCACTCTTTCGCCCACCCGAGCTTCTGTTCCGCGTCACGTGCACAACATTCAGGCCTAACCCGCCGCAGTCCAGACCGTGCATCACTGCCGCGGATACATAGCTGACGATTGCGCCTGGTCCGCAGGCTGCAGCGGTGGCGAGGGCGGTGTGGCGGTGACGGGCTCGCGCATCGAGTTCACGGTAGTGATCGGCCCGCATGTAGATTCCCGCTGCGATTCGGTGCAGCTCTCCGCACCTGACGGCCCGCTGCAACTGCGCGTCGCTGATGCCGTCCCGATGGGCCTGTGCCCGCGTGAGAATTCCCATGTGGCGAGCGTGCCGCCTCTATCGGCGTACGTCAGCAACAAATGTTGGGCTGGGGATAACGCTGGCACTGTGGAGAAGGCGGCCGCTATGGATAACACTGCCGCGCGCAGAATCAGCACACGCGCGCTCGATCAGGGCTGCGGCTGCATAATCGCCCTGCGGCGCACCCCGCTGTCACCCTCGCACGGCTGCGCAAGTTCCACGCAAGGCAAATGCAAGCGCACTCTGTCACGCTTGATCCCATGAACCACACAGCTTCACCTCTTGCCATCGAGGCCGAGGGCCTAGTCAAGATGTTCGGTGAGCAACGCGCTGTCGACGGAGTCAGCCTCACCGTGCCCACTGGATCGGTGTTCGGCGTGCTCGGCCCCAACGGCGCGGGCAAGACCACCACCGTTCGCATGCTCGCCACCCTCCTGCGCCCCGACGGCGGTGAGGCCCGCATCTTCGGCCGCGATGTCAGCCGCGAACCCGTGGCAGTGCGATCCCTGATCGGCGTGACCGGGCAATACGCGTCCGTCGACGAGGACCTGACGGCCACCGAGAACCTGGTGATCTTCTCCCGTCTGCTCGGTCTGAGCCGCAAGGACTCCCGCAAGAAATCACTCGAGCTTCTCGAGGAATTCGACCTCACCGAAGCCGCAGCCAAACCTCTCAAGAACTTCTCCGGCGGAATGCGTCGACGCCTCGACCTCGCGGCCAGCCTGATCGCCCGCCCGCCTCTGTTGTTCCTCGACGAACCCACGACCGGCCTCGATCCGCGTACCCGCGCCCAGATGTGGGAGACGATCAGGCGACTGGTCGCCGAGGGTTCGACGGTCATGCTGACCACGCAATACCTGGACGAGGCCGATCAGTTGGCCGATCGGATCGCGGTGATCGACCGTGGCCGAGTGATCGCAAACGGCACAGCCGACGAGCTCAAGGCGTCGGTGGGCATTTCGTCGTTGCATCTCAAACTCGTCGAGCGCGATCGAACCGACGAAGCCCGATCCATTATCGCGTCGATGCTCGGTGTCGAGGTAGGTGTCACTCCCGAGGTCGGCCGGATCACCGCCCCGCTGAGCGACCCATCCGTAACCGCCGATCTCCTGATCCGTTTGCGGGAGCGCGGCATCGCCGTCGACGAGATCAACGTGCAGAAGCCCAGTCTGGACGAAGTGTTCCTCACCATCACCGGGCATCAACCCGAAGACCATGGACGCAACGACGCCGATTCCGACAACAACTCCGATCGGATTCCCGCATGACCACTACTCTCACCACTACCAAATCGCCAGTCGCCGATCTCACTTCGGCTCCGCGGCGGATCAGTCTCGAGCAGAGTTTCGCGAATACGTTCACGATGGCGTACCGCGGCATTCTCAAGATCAAGCACAATCCCGAGCAACTGTTCGACGTTGTCATCCAGCCGATCATCTTCACTCTGATGTTCACGTACATCTTCGGCGGCGCCATCGCCGGCGACGTCACGGCGTACTTGCCGACGATCATCCCCGGCATCCTCGTCCAGACGGTCATCACCGGTTCCATCGTCACCGGCACTCAGCTTCGTGAAGATATGGACAAGGGTGTGTTCGACCGCTTCAAGTCGTTGCCGATCGCCCGTATCGCTCCGCTGTCCGGCGCCTTGCTCGCGGACGTCGTTCGGTACGGCATCGCCACCACCATTACGTTCATCGTCGGTTTTGCCATGGGATACCGCCCGGCCGGCGGTGCGATCGGCATCCTGTCTGCCGCGATTCTGGTGATGGTGTGCGCGTTCTCGATCAGTTGGATCTTTGCGCTCATGGGCGTGATGATGAACAAAGCGTCTACGGTGCAGGGCGTTTCGATGCTCGTGCTATTCCCCCTGACGTTCATGTCGAATGCGTTCGTCGATCCCGCCACCATGCCGAGCTGGCTGCAGAAGTTCGTGAACGTCAATCCGGTCTCACAATTGGTGACCGCAGTTCGCGAACTCGCGAACGAAGGCCACTTCGGTATTCACGTGGTGTGGTCGCTCGTCGGAGCGGCAGTCATCGTGGCCGTGATGGCACCGCTGACCGTACGGATGTACATGCGCAAGACGTAAAGAGAGACGATTACCCACGCGACCCGCGAAGCGCGGCAAGAACTGCTTCGCGGGTCGTGGCGCGTGGGTATCTCGAAACCGTGTTCACCGCGTCAAACCACTGTTCGTCACCGACAATTCCGCGCGCGAATGCGATGAGCCGTGCATGCTGCAGCGAGGCAAAATCCTGCCGTCCCCGCATCACGACGGCCAGGGCCAACAGTTCGATGCCGGGCCCGACGTTCCCGGTCGACAGATCATAGGCACCGACGGCCGCTGCGACCGAACCCGTCAGTGGCAGGTCGGTATATCCGTTGGGATGCAACTTGATCAGACTCGACTCGACCATCCGGTGTACGTGATCCGCAACCTTCGGCGACTGCCCTGCCAGCGCGTGTGCGCATACCGCGGCAGCGCTGAGCAGGATGACAAACGGATCTCCGTACACATTGCCCATCGCGTCGCCGAGCAGATCCAGCGCCTCTCGGTACTGGCGTAGACCGAGTTCGACATGGCCCTCCGCCAGGTCTGCCTCGGCAAGATTGGCCGACATCGCCGACCGCCGCTGATGATTTTCGATCGCAGAGCTGGCGCCGACCTGCGCCAGCGCGGGCCGCAGTTGGTCCAGCAGCGCGCGGCCGCCCGCGGAATCGCCGTCGGCAATCAGCGCGCTTGCCTGAAATCCGATGAGCTGCACCGCTTCTTCGTGAGCTCCCAGACTTTCGCTGGCCGCCGCTGCCAGCGCGTAGTACTCGGCAGCTTCGGCATATCTCGTCGATTGACTGTGGACCGAGCCGACGTGTTGAGCGGCCATCGCGACGCCCCACTCGTCTCCGATCTCTCGGGCGTACCGCAGAAGATCCTCGGCATCACTACGCGCACCCCGCACATCGCCGATGTTCTCGCGCAAGTTCGACCGCGCGAACAACGCGGCCGTCCGGGTCTCGGTGTCAGCGCTGCGGACTCCTTCCGCCAACAACCGCGCAACGCCGTACCCGGAGCGGGGACTATTCAGCAATCGGATGAAAAACACGAACATCGGCCGCAGATCGCCGCGCTCGCGCAGCATCTTTCGGAGGCGAACCCTTGCTCGAACGTGATCGCGACTGAGTTCGGCGAACAATAGATGCATCGCCACCAGCATGAACGTCGTGGCCGCCAAGTCGCCGTCGACGTCACGTAGGTCGTGATCTCGAGTTGCTTCGATTACCTTCGGTGCCCAGTTCGCTACTTCCGTGTGTGCACCCCGAATCGACCAGAGCACTCCGAGAACCGGGAAGACACTCGCTGTGGTCACGCCGTCTTTGCCGTCGGCTGCCCAACGCAGCACCGCAAGGAGATTGTCATGTTCGGCGTCGATCTCGCCCACAAGGCGCAGCTGATCGGAACGAGCCCGTCGGCGAGCGTCCCCGGCGATCGCGACGGCCCAGCCACTAAGTCTCCGAAGAACTTCCGTCCCCTCACCGAGATCGCCGAGTTTCTCCTCGCCGTATTCGCGAACCGTCTCGAGCATGTGGTAGCGCAACCCGTCCGGCCCGTCGACGACGGTAAGCAACGACTGGTTGGCCAGAGCCTCGATCGCGTCGGCTATGTCATCCACGCCGTCCCACTCGGCGACCGCTCGCGCCGAAGACAATGTGAAACCTGCCGGGAATCGGCACAATCGAGCTAGTGCCACTCGATGCTCGGGGCCGAGCAGATTCCAACTCCAGTCGATCACCGCGTGCAGAGTGCGATGGCGATCGGGCGACGTGGGGTCACCGGATCGCAAGAGCGCGAAGCGATCACTCAGGCGCGCCGAAATTTCCTCGACGCTCATCGTCCGCACGCGGGCCGCCGCGAGTTCGATGGCCAACGGCAAGCCGTCGAGCGTCGCGCACAGCTTTCCGACGGCCACCAAATCGAGATGTACGGACGGTCGCACGGCTCTGGCCCGAGCCGTGAACAATTCCACCGCAGACCCGGAATCACCGTGAATCTCCAACGGAGGCAACGGATAGACGACCTCTGCACTGAGCATGAGCGGTGATCGACTTGTCGTCAGAACGGTCAACTGAGCACTGGCTGCAATCATCTCGGCAACGATGTCCGAGCACGCCCCGAGTACATGTTCACAGTTGTCGAGAATCAACGTCATCGGACCGGCCGAAAGAACCTCGACCAACCGCTCGCGGGCGGAGTGCGTTCGCCCGACTGTCAGGCGACCTGGTGCCAGATCGGCTTCACTGATTCCGAGGGTGCTACCGATCGCCGCGATCACGTCGTCGCTGCTTCGCAACGACGCCAGTTCGACCAGAACAACGGACGTGCGGGCCGAGGCCCGCGACCCCAATTCGTGTGCCAGACGGGTTTTTCCCGCGCCGCCGGGTCCGAGGATCGTGACGACGCGAGACCGTTCGAGGAGTGCCTCGATTCTCTCGATATCGTCTCGGCGGCCGAACATGGCGTTGGGTGCCGCGCGCAAACCGATCGCGCGGGAACTCCGGGCCGCCGCAGTCGACGCAGTCGGCGCAGCGAGCAAGTCCGCGTTCAGCGCCACCAGAGCCGGCGATGGATCAACGCCCAACCGGTCAGCCAGGCGCTCGCGGTGCACCGCGAACATCTCGAGCGCCTCGTTGACACGATCCGAGCCTGCGAGCGATCGCATCAGGTTCCCGGCAGCGGTGTCGTCGAAAGGATTGTCGGCGTGAGCTTCTCGCGCAAGAGGAAGTGCCTCGGAGAAATCCCCGAGCTCGAGCAGCGAGCGCAGTCGCAGTGTGACAAGTTCGCGGCGCAGGCTCTTGGCACGCGAAGCCAACTGCTCACCCGCCGGCCCGACAACATCGTCGCCCGGGCTCCCCCGCCAGAGATTCAGAGCTGCAGTGACTCTCGTCAGCAACTCGCGCGGGTGTGCGTCAATACCGCGAAGCGCTCGGACCTCGTCTTCGGCTCGCGCGAGATCAACCTGATCCCGTGTCACCGTGAGCCGATAGCCCGCCGACGTCACCTCCAGGGCGCCTTCCGGGAGCGCGGATCGCAGCCTGGACACCTGCGTGTGTAGGGCATTGGTCGGTGAACGCGGCGGCTCCGACCCCCAGATGTCGGAGATCAGGCTCTGCGGCGAACATGGATGCCCCGGATCGAGCGCCAACGCGGTGAGCAGGGCGCGCGCTCGCGGCCCGGGCACTCCGACCCACCGATTCGCCGCCCCGATCGACACGGGGCCGAGCAGAGTTATGCCAGTCACGTCTCGAGTCTTGTCCTGATCCACCGCGTTCGATGGTATTGCACAGTGCAAAGATCGTTGTATGGCTACAGCTGCTCAATGGATCGAAGGCGCGAGACCGCGCACCCTCCCGAATGCGATTGCCCCGGTGCTGGTCGGCACCGGAGCAGCGGCGTCACTGGATCACGCGGTGTGGTGGAAGGCGCTCCTCGCGCTGATCGTTTCCCTGGCTTTGATCATCGGGGTGAACTTCGCGAACGATTACTCCGACGGAATTCGCGGGACGGACGACGATCGCGTCGGGCCGATTCGCCTGGTCGGATCGAAGCTGGTCAGCCCCGGCACCGTCAAGGCCGCAGCCATCGGTTGCTTCTCCGTCGCGGCTGTTGCCGGATTTGCCCTGGCCGCTACGACGGCGTGGTGGCTGGTCGCGGTTGGCGTGTTCTGCATCATCGGCGCCTGGTACTACACGGGCGGCAAGAAGCCGTACGGGTACAGCGGATTCGGCGAGATCGCCGTGTTTGTGTTCTTCGGCCTGGTCGCAGTTCTGGGAACTCAATTCGTGCAGGCGGAACGCATTGATCTTGCCGGACTTGCCGGCGCCGTTGCCATCGGTTCCTTCTCTAGCGCGGTTCTTGTGGCCAACAACTTGCGAGACATCCCGACGGACTCCGAATCCGGCAAGATCACACTCGCCGTCCGCCTCGGCGACGCGAAGACCCGCACGTTGCACGTCGTCCTGCTGGCTGTTCCGTTCATCGCAACACTGCTGCTTGTTCTACGAACACCGTGGGCGCTGCTCGGACTGCTCGCGTTGCCACTTGCAGTCCGAGCCAACGCACCACTGCGCTCGGGCGGTCAGGGCATGGCTCTCATTCCTGCCCTGCGCGACACCGGACTCGCAATGCTTGTCTGGGGTGCCGCGACGGCAGTTGCGCTCAGCCTGGCCTGATCAGCGAAAGCTTGATCAGCGAAGGCCCTGATCAGCGATTCTCGGGCACAAACGCGCTGAGGACGAAGTTCACGACGGAGATGATCAGTGCGCCCCAGACAGCGGTCCAGAATCCGTCGACGGTCAAGCCGGCGTCCAGTGACGTCGAGATCCAGGCCGTCAACATCAGCATGAGCGCGTTGATGACGAGCGTGAACAACCCGAGCGTGAGAATCAACAGCGGGAGGGACAGTAGCTTCAGCAACGGCTTGATGAACGCGTTGACGACGGTGAAGATCAGCGCAATTATGGCGATGACCAGGATGTTTCCCCACGTATCGTCTTGATTGCTGTCGATGGTGATTCCGGTGACCCACATGGAGGCGAGCCAGATAGCTATTCCGTTGACTATGAGACGTGCCAGAAATGTCATGTCTGAATGCTGGCACATGATCCCGTCATGTCGTGGCGTCTAGGCCGCTGGGCGCATCGCCGATTCCAGCCGGCTACGGATCTCGGGGATGCTGACCTGCGCTTCGAGTGCCGTGCGCGTCGGACCATCGGCGACACGCAGGATGCCGAGGAGTATGTGCTCGGCGCCGATGTGGTTGCTCTTGTGCGCAATCGCTTCCCGCAGTGACAGTTCGAGAACCTTCTTCGCGTCCTTCTCAAATCTCGAGCGCGGGAAGGCGAATCTGCTACGACGCGAACCGATCCCGGCAGGCACGGCAGGCTCGTCGAGCGCTCCCTTCCCGAACGCTTGCTCGAGGCTCTCCCGAATGGCGGCCAGGTCGATGCCTATCGACGCCAGCACATCGGCGTCTTGATCAAGATCGTTCGTCGGAGTCTCGCTGTGCAGCGATTCGGCGGTGACACCGCACTCGCGCAGGGTCGTGGTGGCGATGCCACGGTCGGTGGCCAGAAGTGCTTCCAACAATTCCTGGGGAGTCACCTGATCGGCACTGCCGACCGCGTCGACGACAACCGCGCGGGCGTCTGCGGTAAACCTCTCGAACATTTCCCTACCTGCCTTTCCCTCGTTGCGACTCTGCGCTTGCATGCTTCTTGTGGACGGCCTGACGGCTCACCTCGAGAGTCTCGGCAATCGCTTGCCAGGACCATCCCTGCTTGCGCGCGTTGGCAACCTGGATGGCTTCGAGTCGTTCGAGCAGTCGTCGCAGCGCCCGAACGGCCCGCAGGCCCTCCGCTGGATCGGGACTGCCTGCGGCGGTGGCGAGTGAGGTCGCTTCGGTCATGTTGTCAATATAGGTTGACAACCGGCGGGCGTCAACCAAAGTTGACACATTGGGGCGAATGGCAGCCAGTGATCAGTAACTCGCCACGGCGCCGTCCACCGCACGCTGCAGATCGCCTTGTACGACGCGAGCGATGTCCATCGGTTTTCCACCCAGGTCGACTACCGGAGTGCCGATGAAAACCCGGGCGCTCTTGACCTGACCCGCATCCGGCCCGTAGCTGATTCCAACCGACAGGAGCGCAGGCGAGCATCCCAATTTCTCTGCGCGCGAAACGATGTGGCCGATTCCGCTGTTGACGTGCTGCAGCGTCCGGGGATCCTCGGTATTGCAGGTTCCCTCGGGGAAAATCGCCAGACAGTCCCCCTCGCTCAAGCGCTGCGCCGCAACGTCCATCATCACGCGGCCCGCGTCCGACACGGCCCGCAGTCCGTGATTCTTGCTGCGGAACACCGGAATGCTGCCCATCATGTCGACCTTTTTGCGCTGAGCTGGATCAACGAAGAGCTCATCCTTCGCCAGCACGCGAGTCCGCCCGATCACACGCCGCAGTGGGGTGCGCCACGCCGTCGCCGCAAGCGTGAATTGGTCACTCTCCGTAAGGTGATTGACCGCAACCACCAGTTGCGTCCCACGCCCGAGTAGAGCCGCCAACGCGGCTTCCGCGCCAGGTGCATAAGCAATTCGCGGACGATATTTCAGTGCCAGCGCGGCATAGGCAAGCTTGGCCACGAACCGATTCTGCTGGTGACCGCGGTAGTACTCGTACACAGCCTCGTAGTTGTCGAGCGAAACCTCGGGAGCGTCCATAGGCCAAACGATACACAACCTACGGTTGCGTAGGTTTGGGATTCCGGGCGACTCGGTTGGGGCGAAATTCGACACTCGAGGTACAACGGATTCTGTGATTCGCTTGGCTGTCCCCGATGACCTACCTGCACTGCAACTGATCGAAACAGCCGCGGGTGAGCCCTTCCGAGACGTTGGAATGGACGCCATCGCCGACGATCCGCCCCCGACTCTCGACGAACTCACGAAGTACCTCGAAGCCGATCACATCTGGGTGATGACCGATGCCGCGAACACAATTCTCGGATACGCCCTTGTCGACATCATCGACGTCGGGGTTCATATCGAGCAGGTATCAGTGCACCCCCTGCACTCACGCAAAGGCTTCGGCGCGCAGTTGATCGACTCCATCGCCGATTGGGCTGGAGCACACCATCACCACGTGGTGACCCTGACTACGTTTGCCGACGTCCCCTGGAACGCGCCCTACTACGAGCGACTCGGATTCGAGCGCATACCCGAGAGCACGATGTCCCCGGATCTCATCCGGATCCGCACGCACGAGCAAGCGGCCGGACTCGATTCATGGCCCAGGATCACGATGAGCCGTCCAACGCTCAGGCGCCGGCCGTCCACGTCCCGGATCGGATGAACTCGTCCAGAACCGCTGTCGGCGTCTCGAGTGAAATACCTTCGGACGCAACCCAATCATCGTTGTAGTACGTCCCCGAATAGCGTTCTCCGCCGTCACAGAGCAAGGTGACGACGCTGCCGCTTCGTCCTGCCGCCATCATCTCCGCAATCAAGGCGAAGGAGCCCCACAGATTTGTTCCGGTGGAACCACCGACCTTGCGCCCCAACGCGTCACTGGCGTGACGTGCGGCAGCAATGGAGCCGGCGTCGGGCACCTTGATCATCCGATCGACGACCTGACCGACAAACGAAGGCTCGACGCGAGGTCGACCGATGCCTTCGATTCGCGAGCCGCGAGTACCGACTATGGACGGATCACCGGCCCACCAGGCGTCGAAGAACACCGAGTGTTCGGGATCGACGACACACAGCCCGGTGTCGAATTTGCCGTAGCGCAGGAAGCGGCCGATGGTCGCGCCCGTTCCACCGGTGCCTGCGCCGACGACAACCCACTCCGGGACCGGGTTTTCCTCACGTTCGAGCTGAGTGAAGATCGACGCGGCGATGTTGTTGTTTCCACGCCAGTCCGTTGCGCGCTCGGCATGAGTGAACTGATCCATGTAGTGCCCACCCGACTCGCGCGCGAGCCGCTGGGATTCGGAGTAGATCGACGACGGGTCGGTGACGAAGTGGCAACGTCCGCCGTGCGCTTCGATCAGGGCGATCTTCGCGGGACTGGTGTGAGCGGGCATCACAGCCACGAATTCGAGCCCCAGCAACTTCGCGAAGTACGCCTCACTGACGGCCGTCGATCCGGACGAAGCCTCGATAACGGGCGTGTGTTCGGTAACCCAACCGTTGCAGATGGAATACAGGAACAACGAGCGCGCGAGACGGTGCTTGAGGCTGCCGGTGATATGCGTCGACTCGTCTTTGAGATAGAGCTGGACGGGCCAGTCGTTCGGTAGCGGGTACCGCAGGAGGTGGGTGTCGGCGCTGCGCTGAGCGTCGGCTTCGATCAGTCGGACCGCGTTGTCGACCCAACTTCTCGCACTACGGCGCGAGACGTCGACCACCTCCGACGTCACCGCTGGTCACCACGCAGTTTGGCGCGCAAATCGTCGCGATCTTCGCGACGCTGAGCGTCAACTGCGGCAATGCCGACATTGACGCGCTTACGCAACTTGGCAAACAGCAGAAGCGAGAGCGGAAGCGCGATCAACACGGCAAACAAGGCAGCTACGAGCAGGGGAACCTCTGCACCGACAGCCTTTCCACCGAACATGATGACGGCACCGATTACGACTACCAGCACGAGTCGGGCAACTGAGTACAGCACGACATCTCTCGCCAATTGCCCCTTCGTGACAACCCCACCAGAGGCAATTGCTTGCCCAGAGTTAACGGGCTCCGACTTGGCCAGGTCGGGCGTAGAAGGCTGGTTTTCCGGACGTTCAGGCAACTTACTCACACTGCAAGGTTACCTACTCCGGGCGACTAAAATAATCGGCCCGCTTTATCCGGTTTGTCCTTTACTTTTTCTTTACCTAAATATTAAGGATCGACTAACTGGGCAACTCTGTGCAAACATTGCGCTACCAATCCAAAAAAGGTCGAACGTGGACAGGGGCCGCCGAAACAAACTCGGCGTAGGTTTTGAGCTACTGTTTCGAAACACATGTTCGACGCCAAGACGGAGGAACATCAGATGAGCGCACCAACATACAACGTAGCCGCAGACGCACTCATGACACCCGGCCAGGTCGCGGCTCTGTTTCACGTAGATCCCAAGACCGTGACCCGCTGGGCGCACGCCGGCCGACTCGGATCACTTCGCACTCCGGGCGGACACCGTCGCTTCCGCGAGACCGAGGTCATGCAGCTTCTGCGCTCGCTGACCACCGAAGCCAACTGAATACCGGAGCTCGCGCTCTACCCAAATGCTCTACCCGAATACAGCACGGCGCACCAAGCCGCACCCACGTCCCAGGGATTCTGGTGATCCAGACCCGAGACTGAGTAGGCTCTTCCTTGTACTTGAAGGAGGTGCGCCGTGCTGTATCTGTTGGCGTTAGTAGGTTTGGTGACATTGGTCGTCCTGATGTGGAAAGCATTCGGACCGTCCCCCACTTCCCGAGCCTCGGGTGGCGGCGTGAAGGGGCCTGACGACGATCCCGAGTTCCTGTGGAACGTAAATCAGCAAACTCGACGCAAGCAGCAGGGAGGCCAGGACGGCGCTCCGACTGATTCGTCGCAGTAGGCCCTATTCGTCGCAGTAGGTCCCATGCCAGGGCGATTGTCCCTACAGCAGTAGGGCGGTCGCCCTGTGCAAGTTTCAGCGCTGCAGCGGACGGCCGTAGTGCGAACGCGGGAAGTCGTCGGCAACCGCGGCAGCAAGCTCGAAGAGAGCGTCACGGGTCCCGGACCGAAGTCGATCGAGGTCAACCTCGGCGCCTTCTTCGAGGTGCGGATCGAACGGAATCAGCCGAACGGTGCGGCACCGCTGTTCGAAATGCTCGACTACCCGGGGTAGATCAACCTTTCCCGAACCAGGCCGTACCGCATTGATGACGGCGACGGCGTTGGAGACCAGCGCGCTGTGTCCATGTGCGTCGAGCCAGTCCAAGGTGGCTGAGGCACTACGAGCGCCGTCGACCGAACCGGAACTGACGACGATCAACGAATCTGCCTGTTCGAGAACCGCTGTCATTGCCGAGTGCATCAATCCGGTTCCGCAATCGGTGAGAACAATGCTGTAGAACTTTTCGAGCATGGTGACCGTGCGGGTGTAGTCCTCCCCGCTGAATGCTTCGGAAACCGCCGGATCACTGTCGGAGGCAAGCACTTCCAGACGGTGCCGACTCTGTGACGTGTAACCACGAACGTCGCTGTACTTCTCGATGGTCGCTTCGTCACGCAGAAGGTTACGGACTGTGGCCGGGGTTTCGAGAGGAACTTTCTGACTGAGCGTTCCACGATCCGGATTCGCGTCGATTGCGATGACGCGATCACCGCGCACGGATGCAAACGTCGAGCCGAGAGTCGCTGTTGTCGTTGTCTTCCCAACTCCGCCTTTGAGGCTGAGTACCGCAACTTTGTAGCAGCCCTGCATGGGCTGATTGATCTTGTGAGTCAACTCGAGTATCTGCTGATCTTTGGCGCCGTTACCGAGGTTGAGACTCCGTCCCGACAACGTGTACACCGCCTTGCGCCACCCGCCGACCGGAGCGGGCTTCACAGGCTTGAGCAACAGCGCGTTGGAGAGATCTTGCGCCGACATCGGCAGTGATGATTCCGGCCGACCGGGCGCGGGCTGCGTTCCCACGATCGACGCCGGCCCCGCAGCAGGCGGACGCGGGACGGGCATCTGCGGGTTGGGCATCTGGGGGTTGGGCATCTGGGGGTTGGGCACGGGTGGCGAAACAGGAACCCGAGCAGCAGGCGGCATCTGACCTGAAGGTGCGGGCGCAGCCGGAAACTGCGGTCGGGGCACCGGAGCTTGTTGCGCCGCAACAGGATTCACCGCACCCGGATTGCCTGCACCATTCGTCCGGCCGACCCCAGGCGACGGTTCATAGGTTTGCGGCGGCAGTGAGGCCGCGAATGGCCCGGACGCAAAGTGTCCATTTGCCGGCCCGGGAGGCCCACCGGGGTACTGAATAGCAGGCACACGCCCCGCGTTGGGGGCAGGCGTCGAATTTGGGACAGGCATCGAGTTCGGGGCCGGCATCGGATTCGACGCTACAGGCGGGGCAGTAGTAGCGGGCGGGGGCGTCGGCGGCGCCGGGTACATCGGTACGGAGTCATGGCCGTTGGGGCGCGGCGCTGTGTTGTCCGTCGGTGCGACGAACAAGCTTCGCATTCCCGGATCAACATCCTTCGGCGATGCAGGAGTCGGTGCATGAACAGGCTTCGGTGCGGCCTGCTGATGCGGAGCAGGCGCCGGACGCACCGGTTCCCAGATCCCCGCTCCCGCGTCGTCCTTCTTGTCAGCCATGTCCGCCCCTGTCGAAATCTGTTCCGTGTCGATCACCCAGCCCGATACAGACACGACCATACAGCTATCGCGTAGCTAGTTTCGTGGCTGGTACCCGGCTACCGTGTACCCTGCCGCAGCTGCACTGGGCGGGCACAAAACCCGACCGGTCGGCGACAACCCACCGTACCGGATCGACTCAGGTCAGCCCCGCGTAGGAATGCAAGCCGGACACGACCATGTTGATGATGAACAGATTGAAGAGCATTGCCACAAAACCTGCGATGTTGATCCAGGCGGCTTTCGTCTCACGCCAACCGGATGTTGCGCGGGCGTGCAGGTACGCGGCGTAAATCACCCAGGCGATGAACGACACCGTTTCCTTTGGATCCCAGCCCCAGAACCGGCCCCAGGCCGCTTCCGCCCAGATAGCACCCAGGATGACTCCGGCACCGAACAGCGGGAAGGCGATGATGGTGCTCTTGTACGCCAGGCGGTCGAGTGTCTGTGCGTCGGGAAGCCGCTCGGCGATCCGGCCACCGATGCCAGAACCTTCTTCACCGGGCGGGAACTTGAGGCGCAGCAGGAACAGGATGCTGGCGATGCCACCGATCATGAAGATGCCGGATCCGACGCTCACGATGGTCACGTGAATCGGCAGCCAGTATGACCGCAGTGCGGGAACCACGGGAGCGGCGTCGGCGTAGAGGATTGTTCCGGCAAGGAACATCAGAATCAGCACCGGTACGAGCAGGAAGACCCACATCGATCGGTACGTTGCCTTGGCCAGCAGAACGTGACCGACCAACAACGCGGCAGCACACGCCATGGCAACAAACTCGTACATGTTGCCGAGCGGGAATCGCGAGGTGGCAAATCCACGGAGCACGATCGACGCGATGATCAGAACGGTGCCGACAACCAGGACTGCGCGGCCCATCCCGCCGAAGCGCTCGGAGAGCGGCTTGACCGGCTGCTCGGTCACGCGCCCCGGAGTGAGGGCGTCCCCACCACCTGCGGCAACCAGTTCCTTCTCCTGAACGGATTTGGCGCGAGCCGACGCGTACTCGACGATCAGCAGCACAAACGCCAGAACCAGCACTGTGAAGGCTGATTTGAAGGCCCAGTCGCTGTACTGAGCGAGAGTCTCGTTGGTTGTCATCGGGCATTCTCCTGCACGTGCGGTGTGGTCACCGAGTTAGTCGAGTGGCTGTCTAGTAGTCGATCTGCGAGACGATCGAACTCGTCGCCCCAGCCGGCGTGGTCGGTACGGGCAAGTCCGCCGAGCTCTACTACCGTACGTCGTTCGTCGTCGAGATAGAT
Organism: Rhodococcus sp. IEGM 1366; assembly: GCF_033142425.1. Taxonomy (NCBI): domain Bacteria; kingdom Bacillati; phylum Actinomycetota; class Actinomycetes; order Mycobacteriales; family Nocardiaceae; genus Rhodococcus; species Rhodococcus sp. IEGM 1366. The sequence continues at coordinate 480,494 of NZ_JAWLRZ010000008.1, read as the reverse complement.
ACGGGCCCAGATTCTGCGACGCTTGATCAGCAGCGAAACCAGTAGCCCCGCCATCATCGTCAGTGCCGAGACCAGGACCCACTGCTGAGCCGGGTCGTGCGAAACCTGCAGGTTGACGAAGTCGACGGCGCCGTCGAATCGTACCTGCGTGCCGTCCGCCAATGTTGCGCTCTCGCCGGGCATCAGGTTGACACGTTCCTGCTTGACCAGTCGGCCCTGATTGATGAGTTCGGTGTTGAGCTCGAACAGCGACTGCGGATTACCGGTGTCCAGTCCGGTGTCACCCTTGTAGATGTCGATGGCAACGGCCGGATCGTTCATCGCCGGGAAGCTCGACGACAGCAGATTTCCGTGGAACAGTGCCGTCGGCGCGAACAGTCCTTCGATGGCGATCTGATTCTTGCGTCGCTCGTCGGCATCCGGGTACATGCCGCCTGGCGGGTCGAAGCGCATCGCACCACTGCTCAGGAAGGTGACGGCATCGTCGGGTCGCCACTGCAGAGTCTCGGTGCGGGTCTCCCCGTTGGGGAAAGTGACCGTAAAGGTCGGTGCGTAACCGTGGCCCTGCAGGTACACGCGATCACCGGCAATGCGCAGTGGGTGGTTCACCGCGATGGTCGTGTCGCGCCAGGTGTCGGAGTCGATGTCATCGCCCGACTGGTACGCGATGTCCGAGGTGAACATCTCGGCCTGTCCGGTTTCGAGGTAGTCAGCCTGGAAGTTCTTGACCCGTAAACACAGCGGCGTCATCCCGGTGCCGTCGAGCTCGAGTCCGGCGATGAAGGAGTCGAAGGCGGCAGGCGACGTCGTGCAGAATCCCGGTCCGTCGTTGGCGATCACGATGCGGTTGCCCTCGTAGCCGAACAGCTTTCCGGCGGCGATGGCAATCAGGAGCCCGACGAGCGAGAGGTGGAATACGAGGTTACCGAATTCACGGAGGTACCCCTTCTCCGCCGAGATCGTGATTTCACCGTCGCGCTTCGACCGCCCGTCGTCGGTGCGGGTTTCGACGCGCCATCCTTTGAGTTCCTTGGACAGACGCGCCGCCAACTGTTCGGGCGTCTCGCCAGGGACGACGGCCGACGTGTGGTGCGGCAAGCGGGAGAGGTTGCGCGGCGCCGCCACCGGGCGGGTACGCAGAGCCTTTGCGTGTTCGACGCAGCGCGGCAGGATGCAGCCGACGAGTGAGATGAACAGCAGGGCGTAGATCGCGGTGAACCAGAAACTGCTGAACACGTCGAACAGTTCGAGCTTGTCCATCCACGGACCCAAGGTGGGCCGCGCGGCGATGTATTCGGCCACCTTGCCCTCGTTGAGGGAACGCTGTGGCAACAGCGCGCCGGGGATAGCGGCGATTGCGAGGAGGAACAGCAGCACGAGCGCCGTCTTCATCGAGGTGAGACCGCGCCACGTGTTGCGTCCGAGCGCGATGACTCGGCCGATCGTCGACTGCCGAGGCAATGCCGAAGTCGAGTTGTCGTGATTGTCGTCAGCTGTCATATCGGCAGCGTCACCTCCGAGATAAATGCGTCACGAACCCAGCCGACGAACTGGTCCCACGCGCCCGTGACGAGGGCAATACCCACCGCCACCAACATGATTCCGCCGAAAATCTGAATTGTTCGCGCGTTGCGGCGCAGCCAACCGACACCGTTCAAGGCGCGAGCCGACCCGAGAGCCAGAATGATGAACGGCAAGCCGAGCCCGATGCAGTACGCCACGATCAACGTGACACCGCGAGCCGCGGTCATACCTTCGGTTCCGGCGGCCACGGACATCACACCGGCAAGCGTCGGGCCAAGGCAGGGCGTCCAGCCGAGCGCAAAAACACCCCCGAGTAGCGGAGCGCCCACCAGGGAGGACACTCGACGCGGCTCGAAGCGGACGTCTTTCTGCAGCGCGGGCACCAAGCCGATGAACACGAGACCCATCGCGATAGTCACTACGCCGCCGACGCGCATCAGCACGTCGCGGTTGATCAGCAGGGTGGAGATGACCCCGAACACGGAAGCCGTCGCCAACACGAAGACGACGGTGAAGCCGGCCACGAACAGTCCGGCGGCGCCTGCCACCCGCAGACGGCTACTGCGGGCAATAGTTCGCGTCCTGGCTTCGTCTGCCGTGATTGCCGGAGCGTCCGCACCGACCACCCCGGCCAGGTAGGACAGGTAACCGGGAACGAGCGGCACTACGCACGGTGAGGCAAACGAGACCAGACCGGCGAGCAGGCACGCGCCCAGTGCAAGAAATAGCGGCCCGGACGAGGCGGCATTTTGAAATGCTTCACCGACGCCGGCGCCGAGTGTTTCAGTACTTGCGAGTGTCATTGCTGCGCAGGCTCTTCCGCTGCCACTCGTTCGACCACGGGCAGAAGATCCTCGGCAAGCAATTCCTGCAGGAACACAGCGGCAACGCGGTGCTGGCGGTCGAGGACGATGGTGGTCGGGATGACCGATGTCGGGTATCCCTTGCCGAGTGCGATCAGCGATCGCATCGACGGGTCGTAGATCGACGGGTACGAGACCTTGTTGTCGACGACAAAGTCCTGTGCCTTGTTCTTGGTGTCGTCGCGAACGTTGATGCCGAGGAACTGCACTCCGGAATCACGCGTCTGCTCGTAGACCTGCTCCAAGTCGTCGGCTTCGGCGCGGCACGGGCCACACCACTGGCCCCAGACATTGAGGACGACAACTTTGTCCTCGAAATCGCTGAGGGCGACAGTTGCGTCTTCAGTCATCAGATCCGGCCCGGTGAGCTTTCCGATGGTGCCGCGATCGGACGGCGGATCGTAGAAGATCTTCGTCTGGCCACCCGGCGAGACGAAGTCGAACGTGCCGCCCGTTGCGACGGCGTCGTCGCCGGTCGCGCAGGACGAGAGAACGAGCATCGCTGCAGCAGCCGTGGCGACTGCTACTGCGACCTTGCGGAAAATCATGCTCCAGTCACTCTCGGATCGGATGCGCCTGCCGGCTCGGAGTAGATGATGTCGACGAGAGTGTCGCCTTCGTAGACGAGCGATGTGAGCGACGCCAGGCCGCACTGGCGGTGACGCGGGTCGTGCCACAGGCGCTCGCCCTGCAGGAACCGTCGCAAAGTCCACACCGGCAACTGATGGCTGACGATGACAGCTTCGTGTCCGACGGCAGCAACGCGAGCGGCATTCACGGCAGCAAGCATGCGATGCGCAACCTGCAGGTAGGGCTCGCCCCATGACGGAGTGAACGGATCGCGCAACTTCCACCAGTGCCGCGGGCGCGAGAGTGCGCCGTCACCGACGGCAACCTTGAGGCCTTCGAACTCGTTGCCGGCTTCGATGACGTTGTCGTCGGTCGTGATGTCGACGCCGTGAGCCTCGGCGATCGGAGTCGCGGTTTCCTGTGCCCGCTGCAACGGCGACGCGACAACATGGGTGATGTCGTGATCGGCAAGAACAGCCGCGACCGCCCGTGCCTGCGCCTCACCCGCCACCGACAACCGGAATCCCGGTAGCCGTCCGTACAGGATCCCGCGCGGGTTGTGCACTTCACCATGGCGAAGCACATGCACGATCGTGCGGGTGGACGTGTGGTCTGGATGGTCGACGTCGGTCACAGTCGAGAGTCCTAGCTGAAGTAGGTACGGGCTGAAGGAATAGCGGGATCGTGCATGTCTCAGGGCTTGACGGCTGCCGCGGCAGCCTTTGCTGCGTGCGGCAGAGCGTCGGCGATGATCGAGAATGCCCGATCGTCGAGCGCGGCCGAGACGAACCACGCTTCGAACGCACTCGGCGGCGCGTACACACCGCGAGCGAGCAGTTCGTGGAAGAACGCGGGGAACCGCCACGTCTGCGCGGCCTTCGCCTCGTCGTAGTTCGTGACGGTGTTTTCGGAGAAGAACACGCTGACCAGTGTGCCCGCGTACTGCACCTGGTGGACGACGCCTTCTGCGGCGAGCGCATCGGACATGAGCGTGCCGAGGGTGGTGGCGTTCTTTCCGAGCTTGGCGTACACCTCGGCGTCGGCAGCGCGAAGGTTGGCGAGACCGGCAGCGACGGCAACCGGGTTACCGGAGAGGGTGCCTGCCTGGTAGACCGGGCCGTCCGGTGCGAGATGGCCCATGATGTCGGCGCGACCGCCGAATGCCGCGGCCGGAAGACCGCCGCTCATGACCTTGCCGAAGGTGTAGAGGTCGCCGGCGACGTTGTCGATGCCGTACCAACCGGACGCGCTGACGCGGAATCCCGTCATCACCTCGTCCATGATCAGCAGAGCGCCGTGCTCGCGGGTGAGCGCGCGCAGTCCCTCGTTGAAACCGGGCAGCGGCGCGACGGCACCCATGTTTCCGGCAGCGGCCTCGGTGATGACACACGCGACGGCGTCCGGGTTGGCTGCGAATGCCGCGGCGACGGCGTCGAGATCGTTGTAGCGGACCACGATGGTGTCTTCGGCCTGTGCGCCGGTCACACCGGGTGATGTGGGCAGTCCGAAGGTGGCAAGACCCGATCCGGCGTCGGCAAGCAATGCGTCGACGTGACCGTGATAGCAACCGGAGAACTTGATGATCTTGGTGCGACCGGTGAATCCGCGAGCCAGGCGCACGGCGCTCATGGTGGCCTCGGTGCCGGAGTTGACGAGGCGAACCTTCTCGACGGGGGCGACCCTGGCAACGATTTCTTCGGCCAGCGCGATTTCACCTTCGGTGGGAGCACCGAAGGACAGTCCGCCGAGGGCTGCCTCGCGGACGGCTTCCACGACTGCGGGATGGGCGTGTCCGAGGATCATCGGCCCCCAGGACGACACGAGATCGACGTACTTGTTGTCGTCGACGTCGGTCAGCGTGTAACCGGACGCCTCACGGATGAATCGGGGTGTTCCACCCACCGAACCGAACGCTCGGACCGGCGAATTGACGCCGCCTGGAATAACCTTGCCGGCACGCTCGAAGAGCCGAGCCGAGTTCGTTGCATGCACGTCGAAATCACCGGAAGACACAGTCACGACCTCCAGTGTCCCAGTTCTGTCGAATCTGACAACGACAGGGTGTAGGAGTTACGGCGCCGAAGTGCGTTTTCCGGCCCCAACAGGCCAATTATGGGACTATTTGGGCTATGAGGCGACTGCTGACCACGCTGTTGATTCCAGTTGCGATTCTTGTCACATCCTGCAGCTCCGACGGGGAAACCGAGGCCCCGAGCGCTACGACGGTGACTTCCGCTGCCAATTCGTCCGTCAGTTCGGTCCCCGCCGTGCCCCGGACCGAGCCTGCCTTTCTCGGTGGTTGCTCGGCTGTGTCGGTCTACGTCACGCAGCAAACGCAGAGCGGCGGAGCCCCGCCGGACGCTGCGGCGGACTTCCTGAAAATCGTGGAGAACGACCCGTCGTATCAAGCGATGCCGGAAGCCGACAAACAACTGTTCCGAGAAGGAATCGAAGCCGGCGCCGCTGGAAACTGCTGAGGAAACTGCTGACAGGTCGCACCCTCGCGCTAGGGTCGATCCCATGGCCACCACAGCGGACCACCTCAGGAATACTCTCGACGGACGCTGGCGGGAGGTGCGGGAGCGAGTTCGCGGCGAACTGTCCGACGAGCGTTTTGCTCCGCATTTCACTCCGAATCTCGCCATCGCCCGCGCCAAGACCCTCGAACAGATGCGAGTTCTTGCCGATCTCGGTTATGCCGCAAACGGTTTCGCGGTAGCGCACGGCGGAACCGGAGATGCGGGCGGCGCCGTCACCAGTATCGAAATGCTCGCAATGTCCGACTTGTCTCTCATGGTCAAGGCCGGCGTCCAGTGGGGACTGTTCGGCGGAGCCATCGAGAACCTCGGCACCGAACGCCACCACCAGGCTTACGTCAAACCCCTCATCGACCTGGAACTTCTCGGGTGTTTTGCCATGACCGAAACCGGTCATGGTAGCGATGTCCAGGAACTCGAGACCACCGCGACCTACGACGCGGCCACCGGCGAATTCGTCATCGACTCCCCTACTCCGTCCTCGCGTAAGGACTACATCGGCGGGGCCGCTGAACATGCCACCGTCGCAGCAGTGTTCGCGCAACTCATCACCGGAGGCGAAAGCCAGGGCGTGCACTGCTTCGTCGTTCCGATCCGCGATGCCGCCGGAAACGACCTTCCTGGCGTCACGACGTCGGATTGCGGCTTCAAGGGCGGACTGCCCGGAGTCGACAACGGGCGCATCATGTTCGATCACGTGCGTATCCCCCGCGACAACCTTCTCAATCGCTACGCCGACGTTGCCGAGGACGGCACGTACAGTTCCGCAATCGACAACCCGAACCGCCGCTTCTTCACGATGGTAGGCACGTTGGTTCGCGGACGCGTCACTGTTGGCGGTTCCGCAGCAGCGGCAGCACGTGTCGGCTTGGCCATCGCGGGTCGGTACGCCCTGCAGCGCAGGCAATTCAGCGCCCCCAAGAGCGACGATGAAGTCCTGATCATGGACTACCTCGTCCATCAGAAGCGCCTGCTGCCGCTGATCGCCCGCTCGTACGCATTGCAGTTCGCACAGAACGAACTGGTTGCCGCGATGCATGACATCCAGAGCAGCGAGAACCCTGATCCTCAGGAGCAGCGCGAACTCGAGGGTCGCGCCGCCGGACTCAAGGCCGCCAACACGTGGCATGCCACTCGCGCCATTCAGGAGGCACGCGAAGCCTGCGGCGGCGCAGGCTATCTCGCGGAGAACCGTCTCACGGCATTGAAAGCGGACACCGACGTCTTCACGACTTTCGAAGGCGACAACCATGTGCTGACACAGTTGGTCGCCAAGGAACTGCTCACCTCGTACGCCGACGAAGTTCGCGGCATGAGCCCGGTCGACTGGATGCGTTTCGCCGCTACGACGGTCTCCGATGTGGTCAAGAAACGTACTGCGGCCCAACAGATCCTGCAGACGATTGTCGACACTCGGCAGGACAACGAGGAGGACGGCAGCCTCTTCAATCGCGGCACTCAGATGAAGATGTTCGAGGACCGCGAAGAGTACCTGCTTTCCACCGCCGCACGGAGATTGCAGGCCGCACAGAAGAGGGAGGAGAATCCGTTCGACGCCTTCAACTTCGTGCAGGACCACGTGCTGAAAGCCGCGCAGGCGCACATCGAGCGCGTCATCCTGGAAGCCTTTGTTGCCGGCATCGATTCATGTGAGGACGAGACAGCAAAGGATCTTCTCGGCGAGGTGTGCGACCTTTACGCGCTCTCCGTCATCGAAGCAGACAAAGCCTGGTTCATGGAGCACCGGCATCTGTCGGTCGAGCGCTCGAAGGCCGTCACGCGCGGCATCAACGAACGCTGCCGCACCCTGCGCCCGCATGTCGCAACCTTGATCGACGGGTTCGGAATCCCGGAATCTCTGCTGGGTTCGGCGATGCTCGACGGAGACGGCACGGACGCAGTACGACTGAAGTAGAAATCTGGTGGGGCTGGGAGCACCCGGCCCCACCAATTTTATTGCGCTGCCGCCTTCTTCGACTGACGGGCAGCGACCAGGCCGGTCAACCCGAGAGCCGCAACCAACCAGACACCCAGAACGATCAGGTGCGGGCCGGCGCCGTTGCCGTCGAAGTAGATGACGGACCGAATGGGCTCCATGGCCGCCGATCCGAGCCAGAACGAATGAATGTGCTGCCAGAACCCCGGCAGGAACGACACCGGAATAGCGCCGCCCGAACTCGGGAAGTTGATGAAGACCAGTACCGTCAACACCGCAAAGATCGCGGCTTGACCCAGCAGTTTGTTGAGCAGAATGCACACTGCACCCACGGTGAAGGTGTAGACCATCGAAATCCCCAGCAGTTGCAGGATCTCACCGAACGACGCGCCAAATGCATGCATGAAGATGCTGGTGATTCCGAAGGCGATGAGCGGGGTGAGGATTGCCGCGCCGGCGAGAATCGAATATTGCTCTCTCAGTCGCATTCTCGGCGCGACCTGACTGAGCACAGTCATGGTCAGGTAACCACCGAGGGTGCAGACGATCAGGAAGTAGAACAGTCCGACGGTCGAGGAATCGCGCGCGGTGACCGGAGCCGAGTCCACCGAGGTCACCTGTTGCCCCGTCTGATCCGCGATCGAATGGGCCAGTCCCGTCACTACCGACACCGTGGAGGCACCGGCACCGGTTGCAATGTGCGCGGTCACGGTGTCACCGATTTCGATGGCGCCGATGGCGTCACGGTTGCCGATCCGAGCGATCGCATCGGCTGCGTTATCCGTGGCAACGATGTCGAATTTGCCGCCGGACGTTTTTTCGATTCCGTCGATCAAGGGCGCGGTCACCGACGCTGGTCCCACCACCACGATCGGCGCGTTGTTCGGCGTCGGTGAGTGGAAGGCGCTGACGTAGCACAGGCAGAACATGATGACGAAGAAAAGCGGAAACGCGAGTCCGCCGCCCACCATCTTCCAGTTTGTGGGTGGCTCAATCGCCTTCGCCGCTTCGCTCGGGACCCTGACGTCGGTATCTGTCATATTTCACACTCTTTTCGCTAACCGCATCTAGCTGTCAACACCGTTGACAGACTCAACAGTCAACACCGTTGACACGATAGAGTCAACGGTGTTGACAACGAGGTCGGCGTGAGAGCGAGCACAGAGGTCGATAGCGTGACACCCAGTGGACAGACGCCTGAGGCGGATCATCCCTCGACGCCCGAGGCGATTCGCGCCGCAGCATTCCAACTGTTCGGCGAGCACGGGTTCGGCGGCACATCCGTTCGGGCAATCGCGAAGGTTGCCGGTATCGATCCGGCTCTGGTCATCCGGCATTTCGGATCCAAGGAAGCACTGTTCCTGGAAACCACACCGGTCGAGGATTACTTCGAGGGCCAGTTCGACGGCCCGCTCGACACGCTCGGCGAGCAGATCGCATCGTTTCTGCTCGGCAAGGCAGACGCCCGAATGCTGTCGGTGTTCACGGCGCTGACACGCGCATCCGACAGTCCCCGCATCCGCGGACGATTGAGGGAAATGACAAGCACATTTGCCACCAACCTCGCCGCCCGTTTACCGGGCGACGACGCCTACACCCGGGCACTGCTCGTCTCCGCCCAGGTGTCGGGGTTGCTGAGCGCGCTCAGCACCGAGAGCATCGCGCCGACCGCAGATCGGGACAAGGTGGCAAAACTCTACGGCCGGGCGATGCAGACGCTGATAGATCAGTATTGAGCAGATCAGTACTGGGAAATGACCTCGTCGGCAAATTGTCGAATCGAGTCGAGTCTTCCCTGACGATCTCCGGGGTCTACGCCGTAGCGATACCACGGCGACACTCTGATTTCCGTGACGCCCAACTCCTCGAGTTCGCGGTATCCATCGATGTCGCGTACGTCGGTGGGCGAGATGTTGATCTCGAAGGGGACGTCGGCACGGCCGAACTCGGCCCGCAACTTCGTCAGACGGTCGATGGCAGAGGCTAATTCAGCTTTGGTGGTGTTCACCGACATCCACCCGTCAGCCAGCCTCGCGGCGCGGCGCAATCCCGGTTCGCTGTGCCCGCCGATGTAGATCGGTACGGGAATCTCCGGAGCCGGACTGATCATCAGAGCATCGAAATCGTAGTGTTTGCCGTGGTATTCAACCCACTGCGGGCCACGGCCGGCACATACGGCCTTGATGATCGCGATCGCTTCGTCGGTCCGCGCGCCACGGGTACGCATCTCCGTACCGGTGAAGGTGAACTCCTCGGGAATCCACGACAACCCGACGCCGATCGCGATGCGGTTTCCCGACATCACCGCCATGGTCGAAACCTGCTTGGCCGTCAACAACGGATCACGAAGCGGAAGCTTGAATACATTGGTGTAAAACTGAATTCGAGACGTCACCGCAGCCATTGCCGTCATCGCTATGAAAGGATCGGGCATCGGCGTCTCGGGGGCCCACATCCGCTTGCCGTCAGCGGTGTACGGATACGGCGCCGACACCTGCTCCGGATAGAACACGGAATCCGGCATTGCGATACCGTCGAAGCCCGCCTCTTCGGTAACCTGAGCCAACTCGCACAGTTCCAGAGCGTCGATCATCGCGCCCGCCAACGACCACTTCATCGTTCCACCATTTTCATCGCTACTCGACTGACATGTCAGACCCGACCGTAATGCCTTGCAGCAGGCAATCACTCGACTGATCCTGATGACCGGGACGGCCATCCGGATCGTCTCGCGCAGTCAACTCACTTCGGTGAAATCCAGGCTTCGTCGAAGAACATGATGTCCGTGAGGTTGCGTGTGACGCCGTGAATGTTGTCGTCCCACGCCGTCAATACCGCTGCCGGGCCCCAGATTACGTAAGGCACGCTTACGTTGGCGTAATCCTGCACCTTGCTGATGGCGTCGCGGACAGCGTCGTCGGTGGGCGCAGTCTGCACGGCTGTGAGCAGCGTGTCCATTTCCGGGTCTGCAAAACCGGAAGGATTGTTCTTCGAATCACTGGCCATACTGTTGTACAAATTGATGTACGGCGCTTCTTCCCCGACCGGAGCGCCGCCCCTGGTCATGTCAAAATCGTGATCTTTGTACACCCTGCGAACAAGATCCGTGACGTCGGTTGCGTAGTCGATGGTGACGTCGAAACCGATGGCGTTCAGCGACGCCTGCACCGTCAATGCCGTGGCCTGTTGGCCAGGCTCCGAGGTCGTGAGGTAGCGGAGCTTGCCGTCGTATCCGTCCGCCTTCGCCTGATCGAGCAGGGTCTTTGCCTTCGACGAATCGAACGGTATGCCTTCGGTGTTGTTGAACCACCGCGACGACACCGGTACCAGTTCGGAACTGGCAGTGCCTAATCCGTTGTTCGCACGTGTATTGACGGCTTCCGGGTCCACCCCGTACGCGATTGCCTGGCGGACGCGGACGTCGGCTCCTGGCCTGCCGTCGCGGTTGTTGATCGTGCCGATCCCGTTCTGACCGGTGGGACTGAGATAGCCGGAGTATCCGTCGTCGAGAGCACGTTTGATTACGGCCTCGTCGCGAAGGATGTACGTCATGTCGATCTGACCGCTCTTCAGCGATTCGTACTGAGCCTGGGCGCCAGAGGTGGGAACAAAACGCACCGTGTCCAGCGGAGGTTTGCCTCCCTGATAGTCCGTGCGCGCTGCGAGTATCAACTCTTCATGCGGCGCGAACTTGGCCAAGGTGAACGGCCCGGCCCCGATCGGAGTGAACGCTCCCCCTGCGTCGGAACTTCGCGCGACGATCATTCCGGGGCCGAGCGACAACAGTGCCGGAAATTGACGCCACGACCGTTTGAGCACAAACTCGATCGTGGTCTCGTTCGGCGTATCGACCCGCTCCACAATGTTCAGCCAAGACTGCGATACATCCCCCTTGCCCGCCACAAATCGACCGATGCTCCACTTCACCGCTTCCGCGTTGAGCGGGCTTCCGTCGCTGAAGGTCAAGCCCTCGGGCAGGGTGACCGTGTACGCGGTGAAGTCGGCATTATTCGTCAGCGACTTCGCCAGCTGTGGCACGAAGCTCCCGCTTGCGGAGTCGCTGCGCACAAGCGTGTCGTAGATTGCGGCCATTTCGGTCCCGCCGGTCGAGCCGGCAGCCTGAGTTTTGGTGGGATCCAGCGAGGAAGGGAACGAATAGGACCCGAAGGTGAGAGCACCCCCGCCTATCGGCTCCCCGGTGTCCTGTGCGCTGACGTACCCAGCTGCACCACTGCGCGTCTGGGGATTCGCATCCGAGGAGTCGCCACTACTCGACGCGCAGCCGGTCAACAGAAGTGCGCCGGCAATACCGAGCGCAACCGGGCGGGTAGTGGACCGAATTACTGTGGTGTGCATACGATTCCCCTGCTGAAGATGAACCAGTGACATTATCCCGCGCAGCGAACGTCGTACTACGCGGCCGATATGACCACGTAGTACGACGATTCACACAGGACCGAGTGAGTCTGCCTGCCTTAGAGCTTGATTACCTTCGACTTCGGAATCGGGTGGGAGTCCGCCTTGATCCAGCGCATCGCCCAGGTCCCCTCCGCGTGCGAATCGGTGTTGATCCAGTTGCCGTAACCCGGATCCTTTGCCGCCACCACGATTGTCAGGGTTCCGTCGTCGTTGAGCTTTGCGGTGTGGTTGTTGATGTAGATGTTCGTCCGGTTGTAGTCGAGCGACTCCACCCAGAAGTTCTGCAGCACGAAGTTGAAGTACTCGCAGTTCGGAACTTCGGTCTCGATGACCCACGCCTCGTCCTCGGCGAGCTTCCAGTACCCGTGCAAGTAGAAGATCGTCGGATCGCCGCCGGCGTTCTGGAAGTAGTCCTGTCCCCAGTCGAAGATCTCGTTGGTGTGCGGTTGGAATTTGCGCGACCATTCGAGGAAGGTCTCCGCCATCCCCTTCACGATCCCGACCGACTTGCCCAGGCGCACGCCCAACTCTTCCGGACTCAGCGGCTCGAAGTCGCCGTCCGGGTTCAGGCACTCGATACTCAGCTCACCGGGTACCTCGTTGCGTCGATCCCGATACGTCTGTCGAACGGAGATGAGATTGCTGTCGGCTGCCAGCGGCAGCCAGGCACCCTCAGCAGGCTTGTCCACGCTCGCGATGAACTCGAAACGGCCGTTCTCGTCAACCTCCAGGTCGTGGATGTGCAGATCGCCGGTCTGCAGCATCGTGCCGTCGATGTGGTACCGATTGATGCGTGAACCGAACGTGATCAGCGGGACCGTGCCCCGGCTGCCGATGATCCGGTAGCTGTACTTACCGGAAATGTTGGCGCGCATGTAAACGTTGTCCGGGTTGTCGGCACCGATCTTCGTCATCATGTTCGGGTTCGGTGCGGACGTGAACTGCGGCCACCGCGGATCGGTGTACTCGACACAGTTGATCGTGCCGTATCGAAGCAACCGACTCAGGTAGCGGACGCCCTCGGCCTGCGTCAGGGGATCCTGAGGAACGATCTCGTCCTCCAGGACCTTCCCGACCTCGAGCAGATCTGCGCAGAACTTTTCCCAAGTAGCGTTCATATGAGTCTCCTTGTTCTAGTAGATTTTTCGAGCAATCAGCTGGCGGCGAACTTCGCTTCGACGTCGGCGGCGCTCACGCCGAACTCCTCGAGCGAATACCGGTGCGACGGACGGCGATGTTCTGCGAGGCTCGCCTGATGCGACGCATCCACCGCGGCGCGAGCCTCGTCCGTGAATGGCAGGTCGAACTGTGCATAGATCTTTTCGACGGTGCCGACAGCGTCGGAGATGAAGTCCTTGTAGTCGACGTCGATGAACTGATCGGAGTTGTAACGGGTACGGGCATTGTTGAAGTTCGCGTTACCGCGCGCCCACAGGTCGAGTTGGGTGCGTCCGATGGCCGGACGGTCGAAGGCCTTCGACATATCGTGTCCGCCCTGCTCCGCAAGGCTGAAAGTGGACGCCATCGATGTCAGCGGGTCCCGGAATGTGCGAACGAACAACGCATCCGGATAGACCGACATGATCTCGTCGATCGCGAAGACGTGGCTCGGACTCTTGAGCACCCATCGTCGATCCGAATCGTGCAGCCCGATCAGCTGCAGGTTCTTCTTGTGCCGCGCATACGTTTCGGTCCAGTCCTGCTTCGCCAGCCACCGGGTGTAACTCGGTACGTACGCAACGGTCTCGAACGCGGTCGAGAGCATCGTCTGCTGCAGTAGACGCCAACATTCCTCGACCTCCTCCGCCCCCATGAAATGCACCTTCATCAGGTCAGCCTCGTTGCGCTGACGGGCTCGATAAAAGGCGTCTGAGCGAACGTAATCTTCGTTCTCCGACCACTTGTCGCGCTCGGGGCGCGGCTGCGGCGTCTCGGCAAGCCACATCTCGGCACCCTGATGTGCCGGGTCAGCGCCCAGCAACCGGTGTAGCGCGGTGCTGCCGGTCCGAGTCAACCCGACTACGAAGATCGGACGCTCGATCGGAACATCGACGTGCTCGGGGTATTTCGCGAATCCGGCCTCGCTGGTCAGTCGTCCCGCGAGCGCTCCGATGATCATCTTGCGAGCAATCACCTTGCCGTGCGGAGTGAGGTCGGCTTCCTGCTGGAACGACTCGAGCAGAACTCGAAGGCCATCGAGGTAACCGTCACTGCCGAAATCTTCGTAACCGGCCACCTCGCGCGCAGCCTGGTGCAGGTCCTCGATGGAACCAATGCCGTCGTAATCCTGTGTCATGACACGTCCTTTGAGAATTGATCGGTCTTGTATGAGTTGATCAGTGGTGCGTGTGACCGCAGTTGACGTCGAGACATTGCCCGGCGATGGCCCTGGCCGAATCGGACAGGAGGAAGACGACAGCGTTGGCAATGTCATCGGGTTCTGGTAGCCGGCGCAGATCGGCGCCCGCTGCGATCTCGTCGTAAATGACCTTGGGGTCGACTCCGGTGGCCGCAGCCTTCTTCTCGAACATGTTCTTGACCGAGTCCGCCCAGATATAGCCGGGGGCAACGGAGTTGACTCGAATCCCCTTGGGACCGAGGTCGATCGACAGACTGCGGGCCATTGCCAGAAGTCCGGCTTTCATCACGCGGTATGCCCCGAACCCGGGAAGCTGATTGCGCAGCACCATGGACGTGACCATCACGACGGACCCCTGCGCCTCGGTCAATGCCGGCACCAATGCGCGTGTGACGTTCAACGCCGCAAGCAAGTTGATGTCGATGCCCGACTGGATGGAAGCCATGTCGGCTTCAAGCAATGGGACCTGCGCCGGTTGGACAAAGGCATTGTTCACAAGGCAATCCACGGCACCGAACTCAGCAACGGCAGTCTGCGCCAGCGACGCAATCGAATCGACGTCGGTGAGATCCGTCGGTACCGCCAAAGCGATTCCACCGCGATCACGGATCTCGGTTGCCACCGATTCCAAACGCTCGGACGTGCGGGCGGCCAAGACAACCTTCGCACCGGCCGCCGCACTCTGCACTGCGATCGAACGACCCAGTGCCGGGCCAACTCCCGAGACCACGACTACTTTTCCGGCCAGCAGGCCCTGAGCGCTCAACACAGTGCCTGCGGATCGAGAACCACACTCAACGAGACGATCTTGCAGTTGTCGTCGAATTCGAACAGGTCGGAGGCAGCGAAGTCGGCCATACCGACGCGCTGCACCCGAAGCTGCATTGCTGCGTACTTTCCCGTCACCGAAATCGGACCGAGCAGGCTGACCGTGAAGTCGACCTGCGCGTTTGCCGTGTCGAATGCGCGAATCTCGTCGACCCCGCGATAGGTCTTGACACCCAACGGTTCGTGTTGAACGGCGTCGGCGGCAAACAGCGCAACCAGATTGTCAACATCGTGGCTTCCGAGATACTTGACGTAATCTTCTACGACAGAAATGATTTCAGCCCTGTCAGGCATGAAGGCTCCTCATGTTCAGGCGGGTCAAGAAATGGTTCCGCGGGCGCGGAGATAGTCGACAATGACGCTCGCAGCATCCTCGGTCGTCGTGACACTGGTGTCGATGTGAATATCGGGACTCTGCGGCGCTTCGTACGGTGAGTCGATGCCGGTGAAGTTCACCAACTCCCCACGTCGAGCCTTCTTGTACAGCCCCTTGGGATCTCGCTCCTCTGCGACGGCAAGAGCGGTATCGATGAAGATCTCGACGAACTGGCTGTCCCCGATCAATTCACGGGCCGCATGACGCTCGGCCTCGAACGGCGAAATGAACGACGCGAGAACGATCAGGCCGGCGTCCGCCATCAGGCGGGTCACTTCGGTGACGCGGCGGATGTTCTCGACGCGGTCGGCTTCGGTGAACCCGAGGTCTCGATTCAAACCGTGACGGACATTGTCTCCGTCGAGGAGATAGGTGTGTGCGCCGAGAGCGTGCAGTTGGCGCTCGACGTCGTTGGCGATGGTCGACTTACCCGAACCGGAGAGCCCGGTGAACCACAGAACGGCGGGTTTATGTCCCTTGAGCCTGGTGTGCGCGGCCTCGTCCACGTCGACGGATTGCCAGTGAATGTTGTCGGATCGGCGCAGCGAGTGCGTGATCATGCCGGCGCCGACTGTGCCGTTGGTGAGGCGATCGATGAGGATGAAGCTGCCGGTGTCACGGTTTCCCGTGTAGGGGTCGAACGGGACCGCGCGATCGAAACTGATGTTGCACACACCGATTTCGTTGAGCTCGAGGGTTGTCGTTGCGGTCTTTTCGAGTGTGTTGACGTTGATCTTGTGTTTCGGTTTCGTGATGCGCGCAGTGACCGTGACGGTACCGATCTGGCACAGGAACGGCCGTTCGGGCAGCATGGGCGCCTCGCCCATCCACACGATGTGGGCCTCGAACTGGTCTGCGACGGCCGGCGGATTGTCGCCGATGGACAGCACGTCGCCGCGACTGATGTCGATCTCGTCGGTGAGTGTGATGGTGACCGAGCGGCCCGCACCGGCCACATCGAGATCGCCGCCCATCGTCACGATGCGCTCGACGGTGGACGTCTTTCCGCTGGGGAGCACGCGGATCGGATCACCGGGAGAGACTGTCCCGGAGACGATCTGGCCCGAGAATCCCCGGAAGTCGAGGTCCGGCCGGTTGACCCACTGCACCGGCATCCGGAACGGAGCCGAGGCGGCGGCATCGTCGATGTCCACGGATTCGAGATGTTCGATCAGGCTGGGCCCGGAGTACCACGGGGTATTCGCGCTGCGCTCGGTGAGATTGTCGCCCTTGTATGCCGACATCGGAATGGCGACAAACCCGTCGAGACCGATCTCGTGAGCGAAGCTCGTGTAGTCCGCAATGATGGCGTCGAAGACCTCCTGCGAGTAGTCGACGAGGTCGAGTTTGTTGACCGCGAGCACCACGTGCTTGATCCCGAGTAACGACACAAGATACGAGTGCCGACGCGTCTGCGTCAGGATGCCTTTGCGTGAGTCGACAAGGATCACCGCGAGATCGGCTGTCGATGCGCCGGTCACCATGTTGCGGGTGTACTGCTCGTGCCCGGGAGTATCGGCAACAACGAACTTGCGACGTTCTGTCGTGAAGTAGCGGTAGGCGACGTCGATCGTGATGCCCTGCTCACGTTCGGCTGCGAGACCGTCGACGAGGAGCGCAAAATCGAGCCCTTCACCCTGGGTGCCGCTCTTGCGCGAATCCGCTTCGAGTGCCGTCAGCTGATCGTCGAAGACGAGTTTCGATTCGTAGAGCAGACGGCCGATCAAGGTGCTCTTGCCGTCGTCGACGCTGCCGCACGTGATGAATCGCAGCATGCTCTTGTTCGCGTGGCGCTCGAGGTATGCCTCGATGTCGTCGGCGATCAGATCCGAGGAAACAGTCATCAGAAGTACCCTTCTTGCTTCTTCTTTTCCATCGACGCACTCGAGTCGTGGTCGATGACCCGTCCCTGGCGTTCGGAGGTGGTGGTGAGCAACATTTCCGAGATGATCTCGGTCAAGCTGGTGGCGGTCGATTCGACGGCACCGGTCAGCGGGTAGCAGCCGAGGGTGCGGAACCGGACGCTCTTGAGTTCCGGAGTTTCTCCCGGCAACAAGGGCATCCGGTCGTCGTCGACCATGATCAGGGCGCCGTCACGTTCGACGACGGGACGCTTGTCGGCGAAATACAGCGGAACGATCGGAATCTCTTCCTGGCGTATGTATTCCCACACATCCAGTTCGGTCCAGTTCGAGAGCGGGAAGACGCGCAGGCTTTCACCCGGCGCTTTGCGGACGTTGTACATCCGCCACAGCTCCGGTCGCTGCTGCTTCGGATCCCAGCGGTGCGCAGCCGATCGGATCGAGAAGATCCGTTCCTTGGCCCGGGATTTTTCTTCGTCACGGCGGGCGCCGCCGAACGCCGCGTCGAACTTGTAGTGATCGAGGGCTTGTTTGAGGCCTTCGGTTTTCCACATGTCGGTATGGACGGCCGAGCCGTGAGTGAACGGGTTGATCCCCTGCTTCACGCAGTCCGGATTGGTGTAGACGATCAGATCGAGATCGCCTGCAGCAGCGGTACTGTCACGAAGTTTGTACATTTCGCGGAACTTCCACGTGGTGTCGACGTGCAGCAGCGGAAACGGCAGCTTCGACGGGTAGAAAGCCTTGCGCGCCAGGTGCAGCATCACGGCGGAGTCCTTGCCCACCGAGTACAGCATCACCGGGTTCTCGCTCTGCGAGGCGGCTTCACGCATGATGTGGATGCTCTCGGCTTCGAGCCGTTCGAGGTGCGTCAGTGTCGTGGTCATCGGCCCAGTTCCTCCAGTGCTTTCGGGGCGAGTTCGGGTCGGCAGATCAGCAGATCCGGCAGCCACGGGTTTTCCTGGTTGTAGCGAAGTTCGCTGCCGTCGATACGCGAAACATGCAGTCCCGCAGCGCGTGCGACGGCAACAGGGGCCGCCGAATCCCACTCGTACTGCCCACCCGCATGTGCATAGATATCTGCTTCTCCGGATACAACCGCCATCGCTTTGGCGCCGGCAGAGCCCATCTCGATCAGCTCCGCGCCCATCGAGTCAGCCATTCGCATGACCGGTTCCGGACGCCGCGTCCGCGACACGACGACGCGTACCGGCGTCGTAGCGCCGCGATCGGTTCGATCATCACTACTTGCATAGGTGACGCCGAGGGCAGGCATCGCGACCGCACCTGTTGTGAGGACACCGTTTTCGGTCAGTGCGACATGCACGGCCCAATCCGATCGGCCGGCTTCTCCGTATTCACGGGTGCCGTCGAGCGGGTCGACGATCCACACCCGATCCGCATTCAACCTCGCGAGGTCGTCAGCGCCTTCCTCCGACAGCACCGCATCCGCAGGGAAGCGTCGGGCAAGTTCGGCGACGATGAAGTCGTGACTGAGCCGATCGGCAGCGTCCTTGAAGGTCGCGGCATCGACGTCGTTCGCACCGAGGGATTTCCGGTGTTCGAGCAGAAGTTCTCCAGCCGCAGCGGCGATCTCGATCGCCGCGCGTTCATCGTTGGTGCGTGTCATAGGTACTCCACAACTGTGTAGACCTCCCGATGGATACGGGAAGAAACGTCAGGCCGGCCGCAGAGTGTCCAGCGCTACGCACTGGTCTCGATGTGGTCTGCGCCATAGCGTAGCACCAGAATGAACGATGTTCATTCTATTTCGAACAATGTTCTTTCTGTGATTGGTATCACTGAACAGCAAACCCTATGGTCAAGAATGAACGACGTTCATTTGCAATTGAGGTTGCGGCCTGTCCCGACTACGGTGATCAAATGAGCAGTACCAGCACTAACTCGATCTACGGCGACGCCGAAGCGCGCCGACGCCGTACCTTGGACGCGGCGATCGCACTCCTCGACGAAGGCGG
Organism: Rhodococcus sp. IEGM 1366; assembly: GCF_033142425.1. Classification (NCBI taxonomy): domain Bacteria; kingdom Bacillati; phylum Actinomycetota; class Actinomycetes; order Mycobacteriales; family Nocardiaceae; genus Rhodococcus; species Rhodococcus sp. IEGM 1366. The sequence continues at coordinate 461,241 of NZ_JAWLRZ010000008.1, read as the reverse complement.
CTACTCCGCGCTCACTATTCGCGCGGTGGCAAAACGATCGGGAACGAGCACCGGCCTGATCTACCAGTACTTCGTCGACAAGCAGGACATCTTTGCCGCCCTGCTCAGCGAGAGCCAACTGGAAATGGCGGACTTTGTGAGCTCGCTCCCCCGCGAGCAAGGACTGACGCCGCTACTCGAGTCCATGATTCCCGAATTTGCGCGGCACTGGGCGCGAGTCGGCAGACTCACCACCACGTGGCGCGACATCGAGGGAATGGCCGGATCCGACCGCGACAGTATGCGGGAACTTCACGCATCAGTGGCGGTCTTCAACTCGGCATTGATTCGAGCGCTCACCGAATCTGCTGCAGCCGAAGGCAGCCGGTTGATCGAAGACCCCGCGCTCATCCATCTTGTGCTCTCCGGACTCAAAGGCCTGTCGGACACCATCGTCATCAACGTCGCCAAAGAAATCACACCCGAGCATTTCGTGAACTTCTCCGCCCGCGCGCTCGCGCGGGCCATCACGGAGTGAACCGAACAGCTACTCAGGAACGAACGAGGCGAGCGATCGCTGCCTGAGCTTCCTTGATCTTGGCGTCGGCTTCCGGACCGCCCTGCTTGGCGGCTTCGACAACACAGCCGGCAAGATGCGCGTCGAGAAGCTTCAGGGACACGGACTGCAACGCGCTGGTTGCGGCCGAAACCTGCGTCAGGACGTCGATGCAGTACCGATCGTCGGCAACCATGCGCGAGATACCCGCGACCTGACCTTCGATGCGGCGAAGACGTTTGAGCAGATCGTCCTGCTCGGGGCTGTAACCACTCATAAGGCCACTATACCCCCTACCCGTATAGTGCTTAGTCGGATGCGACGTATGCCATACGGAGCCGACGCGTAACATCGATCGCCATGAGCCCGGCCAGCAAGAGAGCCAGACCGGCACCGGAGATCCACAGTCCGTCGTAGTGGGTGCCCTCGAACGACGGTGCGCCCTCGATAATCGGACCGAAGGTCGACGTGGTCAGCCCTGATCGCCAGCACACGAGCGCCAGCGTCAGCGCCGCGACCATACCGAGAACACCAACGAAGGTCTTGGCATCGACTTTTCTAGTCATCGGACACCCTCTCGGAATCTCGCGCACTTTCCGCTTCGCCGCGGCGCGCCATTACCTGATTCAACGCCTCACGCAACGCGATGTCGTCCTTCGCCCAGGCCCGGACCAGACCACCCGTTGTCAGCCGCAAGCCGATGCTGTGACGACGACGTGGCACTCCGGACAGTTCGCCGAGCGCTCGGGCGGTTTCCCACGGCTCCATTTCGTCTTCGTAGGCGGAGTCGTCCGATTCGGGAAACACCTCGGCGATTTCGTCGACCGGAACCTCCTCGGTGCCCTGACGAAGCATCGCGTCGGTCAACTCGACGCTCACATGCCGGCGCGCGGCGGTGACCTGCACGTAGACCAAGCCCGTCAGAATCACCGCGAACATTGCCAATCCGAACCAGTGCACCACCGGCCCGGTGAACAATTCGATCACCAGAGCCACCAGGCAGAACGCCGGACCGAGGGCAACAGCCGACATCCGCGAACCAGGCTCGTAGAACAGAACCTCGGACGCGTTGTCAGCCATGAGCAAACCAGCTGCGCGTCGAGCCCCGATAAATCGACACCCCCGCGCTGATCAGCATCACCGGAACAACCAACGCCAGAGCGGTGCTGATACCGGTAATCACCAGTGCCAGCTGGAGCCACACAAAGACTCCCGAATAGATGACGAGTATCCGTCGACACAACCTCCGGCCGAGCCGCGTCGGTCCGGCCAAGCCGCCGATGATCAATCCGCTGAGCAACAGCGCCACACCGGACACACGAACGAACGTGACATAGGTATCGATGTTGTCCGCCGACACCCCCTGATCGGCGAACTGTTCGCGGAGCTCGTACGACGCGCTGGACATACTGATCAAGCCGAACAGGATCAGGAGGAATGCACTTGCTATCCACAACCAGAAGGCAGCGTTGACAGCGGTGGGGGGCCGGACTTTCTTCGACGTCGTCACAGGTGCCGAGTCCGCGCTAGCCACTCACGACTCCTGGCACGACAACCAGGAGTGCAGTGGCGATCACGGATATACCCAACAGCAGAAATACGATCATTTCGGTTCGCGAGCTGCGTCGCGGTCGTGGGGCGTCATGTGTGCCCTCGGCGTTCAAAGCGTCTCGAGAATGCACTGCGCTTGCCTCTCCCAACTACCGTCGTGACCTGATTCACACTACCCCGCATGGCGCCTCACCGGGACTGTGGGGGGAACCTCAGAAAGTACGGATTCGACTCCTTGCGATGCATCATCACGATGGCACCGACGGCCGCGACAGCTTGCAGGATCTGCGCGCCGCCGAACAGCAGGGTGGCACCGTCACCGCCCCCACCGAGACCGAGAATCACCGGAATCGCAGAGACGACCATGAAGACCCCACCAAAGGTCAACAGCATGCGCGCCCAGTTCTTGCCGCGGCTCATCGATCGCACGACCAGCAGGAAAAGCGCGGTGAACACCAAAATCATGATCACCGACACCACCACAGCCATCGGGAAAACACTCTCGATGTCCGAGCGGGTGAGACCCGCGTCGGCGGCGGCGGGATTGCTCATCATCTCGTCGATGAACGACGACTTCTGACCGAGCATCATCGCGATCATCGCGCCGCCCTGCACCACACCGAGCACAGCCACTGCCCACCACAGCTGAATCGCCGTCACCACGTCCGTCGGCGGCTCGGACTTCTGCGTGCCCGAAGGATGCGACGACGGATTGGTCGGCATCGGGCCCAGCGGATGGAACTGATTCTGGAACTGCTGGTTCTGATACTGCTGGTTGTCGTACGACGGCTGGTTGTCGTACGGCGGTTCCTGGCGAGGAGGCTGCCACGGCTCGGTCATGATGACAGCCTATCTGTCCGGCACTTCATGATCATCCGGCTTGGTCCGAGCTCACAACCAACCGGCGACCTCGGACGCCCAGTACGTGAGAACGACGTCGGCACCGGCACGTCGGATGCTGGTCAGTGATTCGAGAACTGCGGCGTCGCGATCGATCCAGCCGTTTTGCGCAGCCGCTGTGATCATCGAGTACTCCCCCGAGATCTGATACGCAGCCACCGGCACCGGTGAACGGTCCGCAGTCTCGCGCAGGATGTCGAGATACGACATGGCGGGCTTCACCATCACCATGTCCGCGCCCTCGGCAATGTCGAGATCAACTTCGCGCAACGACTCACGACGGTTCGCCGCGTCCTGCTGATAGGTGCGGCGGTCACCCTGCAGCGAGGATCCCACAGCTTCACGGAACGGACCGTAGAACGCCGACGCGTATTTCGCTGCGTACGCCAACTGACCGACCTCGGTGTACCCCGCCGCGTCGAGTGCGCCGCGAATCGCCCCGACCTGCCCGTCCATCATTCCGCTCGGTCCGAGGAGATGAGCACCCGAATCTGCTTGAGCCAACGCCATCTCGACGTATCGAATCAAGGTCGCGTCGTTGTCGACGGCGCCGGCCGGTGTCAGCACTCCGCAGTGCCCGTGATCGGTGAACTCGTCGAGACATGTGTCAGCCATGATGACCGTCGAATCACCGAGTTCGTCTGCGAGAGCTCGCAATCCGACGTTGAGAATTCCGTCGGGGTCGATGGCGCCCGATCCCTGTGCGTCCTTGTCCTCAGGCTTGGGCACACCGAACAGCATCAGACCGCCGACCCCGGCGCTCACCGCCTCGGTAGCCGCTGCTCGCAACGAGTCGAGAGTGTGCTGGTACACGCCGGGCATGGAGGAGATCTCACGCGGGGCGGCGATACCGTCCGCAACGAACATCGGCAGCACGAGGTGCCGCGGTTCGAGGGTCGTCTCCGCTACCAGTCGCCGAAGCGCAGGGGTTCGCCGGAGTCGGCGCGGACGATGGGTGGGAAACACGAGACGGGTTCTCCTTCGTCGGACGTTGCTGTGCGCCTTTCTGGTAGTGGGCACTACCAGAAAGGCGCACAGGCGCTTTAGCGCCTACGTGACTTCTTGCGCGGAGGCGGCAATGCACCCTCGGCGCGCAGGCGAGCGGCGTGCTCGGCCAGTGCCTCGACCAGCGGCCCTACCTGCGAGGTTTCGGGCTGCACGTCGACGCGCAGTCCGAACTCGATGGCAGTTTCGGCCGTCTTCGGGCCGATGCACGCAACCAGAGTGCGAGCGTGCGGCTTGCCGGCGATACCGACAAGGTTGCGCACCGTCGAGGACGAGGTGAAGCACACAGCGTCGAATCCGCCGGTCTTGATCATCTCTCGGGTCTCGGCGGCAGGCGGTGCGGCGCGCACCGTGCGGTACGCGGTGACGTCGTCGATTTCCCAGCCACGTTCGCGCAGGCCTTCGGCGAGGGTTTCGGTTGCGATGTCGGCGCGGGGCAACAGAACTCGGTTGACCGGATCGAAAACGTCGTCGTACGGCGCGAATTCGGCCAGCAGCCCTTCACTGGACTGATCACCCTTCGGCACCAGTTCGGGGTTGATACCGAACGAGCGGACCTTGGCTGCGGTGGCTTCGCCGATGCAAGCAATCTTCACACCGGAGAACGCGCGGGCGTCGAGGCCGAATTCTTCGAACTTCTCCCACACTGCACGAACAGCATTGGTGGAAGTGAAGACGACCCACTGGTAGCGGCCGTCGACGAGTCCCTTGACGGAGCGTTCCATCTGAGCGGGGCTGCGCGGCGGTTCGACGGCGATGGTCGGGACCTCGATCGGGATGGCGCCGTGGGTGACCAGACGGTCACTCATCTCGCCGGCCTGATCCTTGGTGCGCGGCACGAGGACGGTCCAGCCGTACAGTGCGCGTGATTCCCACCAGGACATCTTGTTGCGTTGGGCGACAACCTTGCCGACCGTGATGACCAAGGAGCCGACCATTTCGGAGCCGGCCTCGTTGAGCGTCGCCAACGTTGCTTCGACGGTGCGCTGCTGCCGGGTGGTGCCGCGCACGGTGATCGCTGCGGGGGTCTGCGGAGCCATGCCGTTCTCGACCAGCGCGCTGGCGGTCTCGGCGAGGTGTCCGGAGGTTGCGTGCAGGACCAGCGGTCCCGGTGCTGCGGCCAGTGCCGCCCAGTCGACCTCGCCGCGCACGTCGGCTTCGGTGTGTCCCGATCCCAGTGCCATGCCGGCATAGCTGGGAACCGCTGAGCCGGAGGGCAGTCCTGGCAGGACCTCGAACTGAACCTGGGTGCGTGCCACCGCGGTGACCTCGGCGATCACGGAATCCGTGGTAAGCGGATCACCCGAGACGAGACGGACGACGTCGTGGCCGTTCTTGGCTTCGTGCACAAGAGTTTTGGCGACCTCGGCCGGTTCCCCGAGTGCGGGACGCACGTCGGCGATCAGTTCGCCGGTTTCCTCGTCGCGACCCATGTCGATGCCCACGAGAGCGACGACGCCCTTGTCCACATCAGGATCGGTGAATGCCAAGGCTGCGCCGGTGAGGACGTCGCGTGCGCGAACGGTGAGCAGGGCGGGGTCGCCCGGTCCCGATCCCACGAACAGGATCCGTCCGGGAGTGTTCTTTCGGACTCGGGTCATCGGTGATTCTCCAGTGCGCTGTATCGAAATGGGAACTTGGTGCAAGTGCAATAGGTTGTGTCAAACATCGGCGGCCTCGCCTGTGGTCACGTTCATCAACTCTCGGGCGCCGAGTTCGAGTAACTCTCGGGCCACCGCTCTGCCGAGTTCCTCGGCGTTGTCCGGTGCACCGACTGCACCGGTACGGATGACGTCCGAACCGTCGAATGCGGCTGCGCAGCCGCGGATCGACAGTTCGTCGAAAATCTTGCCGTTGTCGTCGATTGATTCGACAACTTCGGCGAGTGCCCCTACGGGGGCAGTACATCCCGCTTCGAGTTCGGCCAGCAGGGCGCGTTCGGCGATGACCGCCGCACGTGTGTCCGCGTGATCGAGCTCTGCGAGTATCGCCACCAATTCTTCATTGGCAGAGAGACATTCGACTGCCAGCGCACCCTGCGCCGGCGCCGGAAGCATCTGAACGGGCTCGATGTTCTCGGTGATGAGATCAAGGAGGCCGATGCGGGACAGACCGGCGCGAGCGAGGATCACGGCATCGAGTTCACCGGATTCGACCTTGCCGAGCCGGCGCTGCAGGTTTCCGCGCAGCGGCACGATGTCGAGACCGAGACCGAGGGCCGCGAGCTGTGACACTCGTCGCGGCGCAGAGGTTCCGACCTTGGATCCCGCCGGAAGTTCACCGAGCACCAGGCCGTCACGGGCAACCAGCGCATCACGCGGATCTTCGCGAGGCGGGATCGCGGCGATCACGAAACGCTCGTCCTGCGCAGTGGGCAAGTCCTTGTACGAATGCACGGCAACGTCGACGCGGTTGTCTGCCAACGCTTCTCGAAGCTCCGCCGTGAACACGCCGACGCCGATCTTCTGCACTGGATCGGTGGACTGATCGCCCTTGGTCTTGATGATGACCAGTTCAGCCGGGTGCCCGGCCGCAATGAGTGCGTCGCGCACGGTTCCGGCTTGTGTGGTGGCGAGAAGGCTTCCGCGAGTACCGATCCGCAGGGTGCCCTCGGAGTGCAGTGGTGTGGTGCTCATACCTGCTTGTCCCTTCCACCGCGATCGCCGTCCACCCGATCGGTGGGTGCGGCCACTGCCGCGGGCAATGCCGGGCTGAGTTCGAATAGTTCACGCAGCGCGGCCGCGTATGAATCTCCGCCAGGCGCCGACGCCAGTTGCTTGACGCGCACGGTAGGTGCGTGAAGCAGTTTGTCCACGACGCGTCGTACGGTGCGTGCTACTTCGTCGCGTTGCGGATCGTCGAGATCGGGCAACCGCGAATCGAGGCGCATCAGTTCGGATTCGACGACATCTGCGGCGCGCTGCCGCAGAGCCGTTACCGTGGGTGTGACCTCGGCGAGTCGTTGACCGGCCAGGTACATCGCCAACTCACCGGCAACGATGGCGCGGGCAGCGTCGGCGTCGGATGCCGCGGCCCCGGCAGCCGGATCCCGTTGCAGCGCTTCCATGTCCAGGACCGTGACGCCGGGCAGACCCGATACTGCAGGGTCGATGTCGCGGGGCAGACCGAGGTCGCAGATGACAAGGTGCTTGTTCGGGTTGCGATCGGGTTCGGCGAGCGCGCGGTGCGCGTCGGCCAATGTGACTACTGCTCCGACCGCGCCGGTACAGGTCACCAACACGTCCGCCTGCGCCATGACCGCTGAAAGCTGCTCGAAATCAACAGCTTCGGCGATGACGCCGTTGGAACGAGCGGTGTCCGCCAAGTGCTCGGCACGCTCGCGGGTGCGGTTGACCACAATGATGCGATCGATTCCGGCGCGGGTCAGGTGCGCGACCGACAGTCCGCCCATCGCACCTGCGCCGACAACCACTGCGGTGCGTCCGACCAATCCACCGTCACCGAGGATTCCGGCAGCGCGGTCGAGCGCCACCGACACCACTGATGCTCCGGCAGAATCTATTCCGGTTTCGGAGTGCACCCGCTTGCCGACACGCAGTGCCTGCTGGGCAAGCTCGTGCACAACCCGCCCTGCCGCCTGCTGCGCGTCGGACGACGCGTAGGCAGTACGAATCTGGCCGAGGATCTGCTGCTCGCCGATCACCATCGAGTCGAGTCCGCTCGCGACGGCAAAGAGATGCTCGACGGCAGCTTCGCTGTACCGCACGTAGGCGTGGGCATGCAGGGCCGTCAGGTCCAGACCGGAATGGTCGGAGAGGATCTCGCCGACCTCGGTGAGAGCGCCGTGGAATGCGTCCACGACTGCATAGACCTCGACCCGGTTGCAGGTGGAGACGATCATCGCCTCGGTGATGTGCGACGACGCCAGAAGCTTGTCGATCAACTTCGGACGGTCGGTGTCGGTCACCGCCACTCGCTCGAGAACCGGCACGGGCGCAGTTCTATGCGAAACCCCGACAAGCAAAACACTCACGGCGCGATCACTGATCCGTTTCTTGTCGAACCTGCTCCGACCGGAGCGGGTGAACTTGTGGAGGGACGGGACGAAGCGGGTGCCGCATGAGCGACGCGCACTCTTGGTGCAGCTGACGCCTGATCTGCGTTGCGTGCACTGTTGAACGAGAGAACCTGCATTTCGACTGCCAAGTCGACCCGTCGCAGTTCCACGTGATCCGGAACGTCGAGAGCGATCGGCGAGAAACTCATGATGCAGAGGAGGCCGGCGCGAACGAACTGATCGCATACGTCCTGCGCGGCCTCGTCCGGAGTGGAGATGACGCCGATGGTGGCCTTCAGTTCGCGGCACGCGAATTCGAGTTCGGTGGTGTCCCGCACGGTCAGATCCCCCACCTGGGTTCCGACGCGAGCGGCGTCGCTGTCGAAGAGTCCGACCATCTCGAATCCACGACGGCTGAACCCGCCGTAGCCGACCAGTGCTTTCCCGAGGTTTCCGACGCCCACCAGAACAACCTTGTGTCCGCGGTCCAGCCCGAGCGCACGCTCGATGCGGATGCGAAGTTTGGTGACGTCGTACCCGACGCCGCGAACACCGTTGGGACCGAGGAACGAAAGATCCTTGCGCAACTTCGCTGATCCGACGCCTGATGCCTGCGCCAGTTCTTCGCTGGAGACGATGGACGTACCGCGATCGGACATGACTCCGAGGACCCGCAGGTATGCCGCCAACCGGGTCACCGTAGCCTGGGGGATGACGCGATCCTGCGTAGTTGCGGAATCGACCTCAGCAGCGACTGGAGCAGCAGTGGTGACAGGACGGCCCGCAGCGCCGGTGACGCTCTGAGCCGATGGCTCGTGCGTCTGGTGCGGTTCGGTCACGTCGTTGGCTCCTCGTCCGACCGACACAGTTGTCGACCTCCACGATGCTCCGGGGGGAATGTTCACACCACGGTAACCGCTTGTGAACCCATGCACAAAGTTGCTTGGAACGGGTTCGATGTGCCTTTAACCTGCAGAGCGGCAGATTTCCCCAAATTTAGCATTGCCTTACTTGCGTAAATCGGCTCGAAGTCTCTCTTCGTCGACTTCCCAGTAACCATGCTCGCGCCCATCGAGAAGAATGACCGGTAGCCGGTCTCCGTACTCGGCCCTCAGTTCCGGGTCGCTTGCTGCGGCTTCGTCCACGTCGATGCACGTCACTTCAAGCTCGAACTCGCTGCAGACCCGCGCCAGCACCTCCGCCGCGCCTACACAGGAGGCACATCCCGCACGGGTCAACAAGGTCACTTCATGGGTGTTCACAGTCATCGAGTAAGGACCCTTCCTCAGGCGCGATGTTCATCTATCAGTCGGTCAAGTGTGCCTTTTGTGCCCACCCCGATACCAAATCGCCCGAGAGGAAGGTCACACACACCGACACTCATCGCCATCCACGCCTTGGAGCCTCACCGCGGAGGATAGGCTGACTTCAAGAGTTCTCTGCTCAACGGTGCAACACGGGAGGTGCGGGTGCCTGCGCGATCACTACCGAACGGTTCCGGATTCGGGTCGGGGCTGGCCGGGGTCATTCTCCCCGGTCGTCGCCGGGTCAAGAATCCGCTGGGACCGAGCGAATCGGAAGTTCGAGCCAACCTCGCCGGTGAGGCCAGTGCGGACGCGGCCCTGGCACTCACCGCGGCCGCCCAAGCGGAAGAGCCCACGGCCGACGACGCTGTACCGGCGGTGCCGCGAGACCTCACTGCTGCGGCATTCTTCGACGTCGACAACACCATGGTTCAGGGTGCGTCCATCATTCACTTCGCACGTGGGTTGGCCGCCCGGAAATACCTGAAAACGTCGGACCTGGTGGATTTCGCCTGGAAACAGGTCAAATTCCGGGTAACCGGACGCGAGAGCAGTGACGATGTTGCCGAGGGCCGCGAGAAGGCTCTCTCGTTTGTCGCCGGCCGGTCAACGGCCGAACTCGCGCGACTCGGTGAGGAAATCTACGACGAGGTGATCGCGGACAAGATCTGGCCTGGCACCCGTGCGTTGGCTCAGATGCACTTGGACGCGGGCCAGCAGGTCTGGTTGGTGACGGCTACCCCTGTCGAACTCGCGCAGGTCATCGCCGAGAAGTTGGGTCTGACCGGAGCCTTGGGCACAGTCGCGGAAAGTGAGGACGGCGTCTTCACCGGCCGTCTTGTCGGTGACATCCTGCACGGAATGGGCAAGGCGCATGCCGTCCGCACGCTGGCGGTTCGCGAGGGCCTCAACCTCAAGCGGTGCTCCGCGTACTCCGACTCTCACAACGACGTCCCGATGCTGTCCCTCGTCGGTACCGCTGTTGCGATCAATCCCGACGCCGATCTTCGCGAACTCGCAAAGAACCGCGGCTGGGAAGTGCGTGATTTCCGCACCGCGCGCAAAGCGGCCAAGATCGGTGTTCCCACGGCGCTGGTGCTCGGGGCGATCAGTGGTGCACTCGCCGTCATCCTTGCGCGTCGGAAAGAACAGAACGCCTGACGGAATCGAAAGTCCGGATCGAATCCGATCCGGACTTTCAGTTCAGCCCCGCTTTCAGTTCAGCCCAGCTTTCAGCCCAGGAAAATGTTGCGGCGCTTGGCCAGCAGTCGGTAGAGCGTCTGCTGGATGGTCTCGCGCACGTGGTCGGTCACTTCGAAGAGAACCATCGGATCCTCTTCTGCACCTGCGTCGTACGTGTCCGTGACGATCGGCGTCCCGAATTCGATGTGCCATTTCGACGGCAGCGGAACCAGCCCGAGCGGTCCCAGATGCGGAAACAACGGAGTGACCGGGAAATACGGAAGGCCCAACAACCGTGACAGCGTCGTCAAGTCGCCGATTTTCGGGTAGATCTCTTCCGAGCCGACTATCGAGCACGGGATGATCGGAACTCCGGTACGCATTGCGGCCGAAACGAATCCGCCGCGCCCGAACCGCTGCAACTTGTAGCGCTCACTGAACGGTTTTCCGATTCCCTTGAACCCTTCGGGGAAGACCGCCGCCACTTCACCCTCACGCAGAAGTCGCTCGGCGTCCGGGTTGCAAGCCAGTGTGTGCCCCGCTTTGCGCGCAAGTCCGCCGACCAGCGGCATCTCGAATGCCATGTCCGCAGCCAACATTCGCAGTGGCCGGTGCGCCGGATGGTGATCGTGTACGGCAACGGACGTCATCAACCCGTCGATCGGAATCACGCCGGCATGATTCGCGACCACCAGAGCGCCGCCGGTAAGGGGGATGTTCTCGATTCCGCTGACCTCGACACGAAACCACTTCTCGAACAGTGGCCGCAGCATCGGCATGACGATGTGGTCCGCGAAGTGCGGATCGAACCCGAACTCGTCGACCTCGTAGTCACCGGCCATCCGGCGCCGTAGGAACTCCGCCGTCGACGCGATCTGATCGACCAGTCCCGAGCGGACGGTGTCGACAAACGACCCGTCGTTCGGAGTCTTGGGTGGCAACGCCCCACTCGAGGGATGCCGGCGCTCGCTCTGCTCTCGCACCAATCGTTGTGCGCCGGTTACCGATTCACGTGAGCTTGCTTCGCTTCGGGCTGGGTGCGGCCGCAACGGAATTACCTTTGCCACGTCACTCATCGCTCCACCACACCTCGGTCCGGGGTCGTCATCGACATCACGTCGGCGCTCGGTGACGCCACGGCTCCGTTGCCGCCGACTATCGCGGTCAACGTTTTCTCCGCCCGGTCGATCCACTCGGACCCGATGATCCGCCGCGTCTGCATGGCCCGGACGAAGTCGTCGAGCGCCTGCATCGTCGTCCACCTCGGCTCGAATCCCATCTCGCTGCGCATTCGTGTGGTGTCCAGACCGCACCCGAACCGGAAGTACTCGAGTTGTTCGTCGGTGTACAACCGCATGGACGAACCCACCAAAGCGTTGCCGACGCTGCGGAACAGCGCCAGCGGCATCGGAACTTCGATGCGTCCGGCTCGCCTGATGGCCTGCGACATCATCACAACCCCGTCTGCTGCGATGTTGTACGTTCCCGCCACCGGGGTAACGGTGGCGCATTCGAGCGCGGCAAGCGCGTCCTCGGCGTGCAGCAACTGCAGACGTGCGTTACGTCCGGCAATGGTGGGAACCACCGGTGCACTGATGTAGTGCCCGACCGTTGCGGTGAGTTGGGGGCCGATCAGCGGAGCAAGTCTCAGAATTGCCACGTCGATGTCGGGCCGGCGACGTCCCATGCCTCGGAGATACCCCTCGATTTCGAGGGTGTCCCTGGCGTAGCCTCCGGGCGGGCGCCGACGCGCACTCATCTCTTCCGTGAACTGGGCGGGATCTTTGGCACTGCACCCGTACACGACCGACGCGGATCGGAGAACGACTTTGCGAACGGTAGGGGCCTTCTGGCACACGGCGAACAACTGCATTGCACCGATGACGTTCATGTCCTTCATCGCTGCGCGTGAGCCTGATTTGGGGGCCTTCTGCAGGGTCGACGCGTGTACGACGGTATCAACTTCGGCGCCTCGGATGACCTTGCCGATGAGAGGGTTGCGGATATCGGCGCGCACGAATTCGGCACGGCCCATTCGGCGCAACATGTCTTTGCTCGGGCTCACGGAGTCAACGGCGATCACTCGCTCGATTGCCGGATTCTGCGCCAGTCGGGTTACCAGGTAACCGCCCAGAAATCGGCTTGTGCCGGTTACGAGAACCACGCGGGGAACTACATTGTCCGATTTCGTGTCGCCTGCTGATTTTTCGTCGGCTGCTGTGTCACGAACTACCACCAAGTACCCCCCTATCCAGGACGAACGATCGTTCCCGAATCACTTTTGTGACAAGTTTCCCCCACCATACGGCCAGTCGGGGTCTCGCGCTGTTTACCCGCATCACACTCATTCAAGACATATCTCCCACGGAGTGGGACGGCGTGTCCATAACCCCCCGAACAGGCCCCGAACAGACAACGATGCCCGCCGCTTCCGAAGAAGTGGCGGGCATCGACGCTTAGTGCACAGTACTGCTTATTTACCGAGTTTCCTGCGCTGCACTCGGGTACGACGAAGCAACTTGCGGTGCTTCTTCTTGGACATGCGCTTGCGACGCTTCTTGATCACTGAACCCATAGCGGGTGTCCCTCACGTTCTTCTATAGCGTTCCTGCGCACGCCGGTCACGTACGCCTGCGCCAAGCAACTGGCGCCTGGCCCTCGTTTTAACTAGCTCAGCGCCTTACGACACCAGCTTGCTGGTACGACAGTTGATTATCGTACCGGTGCGGACTCACTCGACATAAACCGAGCCTCCGGCACAGCTTCTGCTGTGCCCGCGACAGGGCTTACGCCGAGCTCGTCCTCTCCGAATCGGCTGGTCAGCCTGCGTCGAAGTACGAGGTTTCGAGATAATCGTGCACCGCTTTCGCATGTACACGGAACGAACGTCCCACTCGAACAGCGGGCAATTCGCCGCTGTGTACCAAACGGTACACAGTCATCTTCGACACCCTCATCAACGTTGCCACCTCGGCAACCGTGAGGAATTGTGTTCCGGCCACAGCCGGCTTCCCGTCGTGGGACGAACCCATGGACGGCTTGTTTGCAGACACCATAAATCCACATACCTCCAGTACGACTCGCGCCGCCGGCTTCCCCTCCGGCGGAACAGACACGTACGTACTAACCCGAGCTTAGCTGTACTTGTGGGGTTAAAGCGACGGGTGTGGCGTAATGGGCGACTATTCGACAGCGGCACCCATTGCGACTGAACGCGTCTTAGCGGCCTCGAGAGCGTTGTAGAACGCGGTTCGAAGACCGCCTGCCTCTAGTTCGCGAAGCGCTGCGGCTGTCGTGCCACCTGGCGAGGTCACGGCAGCCCGAAGATCGCCGGCGCTGTCTCCGGTGCGATCGAGCATCGCGGCCGAACCGACCATCGTCTGAACAACCAATTCAGACGCCACTGCACGAGTGAGGCCGAGACTGACACCGGCATCGATCATCGCTTCGGCCACCAGGAACATGTATGCCGGACCAGAACCGGATACGGCCGTGACAGCATCGATCTGCGATTCGGGCACCGTGACGACCTTGCCGACGCTGCCCAGAATTCCGCGCACCAATTCCAGGTGCTCCGGCTTGACGTGTCGGCCCGGCGCCAGAACGCTGACGCCTTCGCCGACCAGCATCGGTGTATTCGGCATGACCCGAATCACCGGGAACCCTGCGGGAAGCCGCGTTTCGTAGAACCCGATGGGGATACCGGCGGCGAGCGAGACGATCAACTGCTCGAGATCACCGTCGAGATCCACCTTCGACAGCGCTGTCAGAGCTGCCTCGACGTCGTTCGGCTTGACGGCGATCACGATAACGTCAGCACCGTCGGCCGCGTCCTCGATCGTGGTGACGCGGATGGAGTACTCGGCAATCAGTTCCTCCACGCGCGGCTGATACTGCTCGGCAACAACCAGATCCTTGATCGCATGGCCTGCGTGCAGCAACCCGGAGATCAGCGCCTCGCCGATCTTGCCGCCACCGATAATCGCAATTCTTGTCATGCCGTCAAGCCTGCCACGACGACATCGAGGGGAATTACCGGGGCATCATGGCCAACTGCCTACTCTGCACCACCACTGCCCCGGTGGAATCGAGAATGTCGTGATCCTCTTCGAACCACGTGCTGCCCAACACATCCGAACTCGCCCGAACCCGCAGCCAGCCCGGTGCAGGCAGCCTGCGCAGGTACGTCGTCAACTGCACGGTCGGCGCCCAGCCGAACAGTCCACGGTTCATCGTGACCGGAGCGCTGATGTCTCCCGCCATGATCGCGAACAACACCGCGGTGTCGACATCCGCTTCGTCATCGGGCCGAGCGCGCACCCACATCCGCACCTCCGGCTCCCCCTGAGCGCCGGTGAGAAAGTGCGCGGACGTCGTGTCGATCCGCATGTCGCAGCCTTGACCGACATGCACGATCTGCGCCATCGGATGATCACCCTCTACCGCGGCGGCGTGCTCCGACGGTTCCGCGGGCATGTCGTCGATCGACGAGGTGCTCACGAAGGCAGGCACGTCGCCGTCGGGAATGCCGAGTGTGACCGCGGCGCGGACGGCAACCCTTCCAGCCTGACTCAACTCGACGTCCACCAGCGACACCTGGCGCCCCTGCTTCTGCACTGTCACTGCCAATTCCACGTCACCCGGATCGGGTGCGGCAAGGTAATTCGCGCTCACGGCGATAGGTTGCATCGCACGCACACCGTCGTTGCTGCCGCCGTCGTTGTCGGAAGCGCCGTCGCGCAACGCCGCTCTCGCAGCCGCCGCGCACACTGCCATCATCGACCCGCCGTGAACCTTGGGTCCGATGGTCCAGATCGGGTCGATCGTTGCGCGGAAACGGCCGCCACCGAGCGATTCCAGTCGGTTCAGATCACGAAAAGGGCTGGTGCTCATCAATTTTCCTTCATCCGGTTTGTCGTGTGCTCCGCAGGTGACGTGAACTTTGCGGATCCTAGGTCTTGGTGCGCCAAGCGTCGTAGTGCTGTCAGGACCGGTTCGTACATCGCGGTCCCGAGGACCGCGTACCGAACTGCCTCTTCCGTCGAACCGAGCGGCATCAGATCGATTTCCACTTCGGCAATTCCTCGAATGTGTTCTCCGTAAGCCCGCAGTCGTTCCTCGCTCAACGTCAGACCTGCTCCTTCGAGACCGATCAGCGCTTGTTCCAGATGAGCGACGGCGACATACCGCGGGTCGTACACCTGCCCGAGAAACTCCAGCACCTTCTGCGCCCGCGGAAATTCGTGCACCGGATCGTTGTCGACGTGGGGTGGCAACTGGGCGATGGCGCGTCCGATCCGCTCGAATTCGGAGAGGTCCGTCGCCGAGACGAGATCGAGAATCGCACGTATGCGCGGAATGGAGAGGCCCGCCCCGGAGAGCGCTCTGATCAGCCCGAGGCGACGAATGTGATCGTCGCCGTACTGTGCGCCGGTCGCACTGGTGGGTTCGCCCGCCATCAGCAGACCCTCACGCAGGTAGTACTTCACAGTGGGCAGTGCCACGCCGGATCTGGCCGACAGTTCGGAAATCTTCATCGCTCTCCTCGCCCCCTCACTAGATACCGATACTATCCAACTGAAATGCGCCCGTGATCCCACCCCTGCGTGGACTATCCTCGGACGTTCTAGCGAACACTAAGAAACGATTGTCGAGCGGAGCTCACAGGCACAATGGCAAGAAAACCTTCTGCACCGCCCCAGGACGCTGCACTGCCCCAGGACGAAGGGTGGCGCACCGTCGAACCGCTGACACTGACGCCGCTCCTCACAGCAGCCCTGGCCACCTTCCACGAATTCGGATACCACGGCGCCTCCGTCCGCGATATCGCCAAACGCGCCGGCGTCACAGTTCCCACGCTGTACTACCACCACGAAAACAAGCAGGGCATTCTTGTCGCCTTGATGATGACCGGCATCGAAGCGGTCACCGTCCGGGCACGCGAAGCGGTCGACGCTGCCGGACCCTCCCCTACCCGACAATTCGGAAACCTTGTCGAGGCCGTTGTATTGCACATGACCAGCCGAACCGACATCGCATTCCTCGATTCCGAACTGCGCTACCTCGAAGACACAGAGCGAAAAGCCTATGCGGCCAAGCGAAAGCACCTCGAGAACCTTCTGGCCGACGTCCTGACAGCAGGTGTCGAACAAGGCGACTTCACCGTCACCGACATCGCCGGCACCGGGCGCGCCATGCTGGGCATGTGCCAATCGGTGGCGCTCTGGTTCCGGCCGGACGGTCCGCAGACACCGCACGAAGTCAGTGTCTTCTATCGAGAAATCGCACTCAACGCAGTGGGCGCCGTCGCCACTGTCTGATTTGACCGGTCCAGTCGAACGTCACATCTGTTCACTGCCACCGAAACCGGGACGCGCCGACGGTCTCGGGTCCACACTTAGATACAGAACGACGGGGTGGACCCGAAGACCGAGGGAGTTCTTGAAGTATGGCCGACAACAATCCATTTGTTCCTCCTAGTGCGGTCGACGTCGACCTCTCTGCGGTCGCGTGGGGCGCGAACCGGACGATGTCCGATTTCGAGACCGGGATGTGGCGGATGGAAGAAGCGCAACCACAATTGCGCTCGCCGATCGTCGCGGTAGAAGTCCTCGACCAGGCGCCCGATTGGGATCGTCTACGCGGGGCCGTCGAATGGGCGTCGCACGTCGTACCCCGCATCCGGATGCGAGCTGTCGAACCCACGCTGAACCTGGGCAACCCGGTCTGGTCGGTAGATCCCGAATTCGACATCGGGTACCACTTGCGACGCGTCCGCTTACCCGCACCTGCCGATTTCGATCACGCACTGCGTATGTGCCGCCACCTCGCCACCGAACCGTTCGACAAGGCTCGCCCGCCGTGGAGCGCACTGCTCATCGAGGGACTGGACGACGGCCGAGCGGTTTTTGTCGTCAAAACCCACCACTCCATCACGGACGGCATGGGCGGAATCCAGATGATGACGCTCCTGCACAGCAGGCGCGCCGATCCCACGCCGGACAAGCCCGATCGCACCCCGCCGCCGGCAGAGCATCTGTCCTCGATCGGTGCTTTCGGCGAAGAAGTTATCGGCGAGATCCGTCGGGCGCCGTCGCGAGTGGCACGACTGCTGCGCGGCGTCACCAACATCGCGGCCACCGCGATCACACAACCGATCACCACAACCACCGAGGTCCTGGACTACGCCAACTCGCTGCGCCGAATTGTCACTCCGCCCGCCAGTTCCGGTTCTCCACTCCTACGTGAACGCGGTCTCGGTCGCTGGTTCGGAACCTTGGAAGTTGGTGTGCCCGAACTCAAAGCGGGCGCAAAAGCGGCCGGCGGCTCACTCAACGACGCGTACGTCGCAGCTCTGCTCGGCGGATTCCGTCGCTATCACGACGCGTTCGGTCAATCGGTCGACAGTGTTCCCATGGGGATGCCGGTCAGCATGCGCACCGGTTCGGATCCATCCGGCGGCAACAGATTTGCCGCCGTTCGCTTCAGCGGCCCGATCTCGGAGACGGACCCGGCCAAACGAATCCGGCAGGTCCGCGAAATCGTTCTGAACCTTCGCGAAGAGCCGGCGCTCGACGCCCTCGACCTGGCTGCGCCCGTCCTCGCTCGCCTGCCAAATCAGCTCCTCGCGAGCTGGTATCTGTCCCAGTCCACCGGACTCGACCTGCAAGCGAGCAACGTTGCGGGCGTTCCCGTCCCGGTCTATCTTGCCGGCGCGAAGATCGAGCGGATGTTCCCATTCGGTCCCGCCCCTGGCTGCGCCGTGATGGCAACGCTGGTCTCGCACGTCGGAATCTGCTGCATCGGAATCAACATCGACACTGCAGCCGTCACCAAACCTGCATTACTCATGCAGTGCATCCAAGACAGCCTCGACGAGATCGTGGCCCTCGGAACCACTGCGGAAGGTGCGTGAGTCATGACCGCAGACGTGACCCGCCAGAATGTCTACCTGACCGAGCCGATGACCGAAGCCGAAGCCGGCGTTCTGCGAAAGTGGTTGGCCGACAAAGCTCGCGGCACGGCACAGCGGTCGACTACCGTCGCGATCACCGATCGCACGCTCGGCGAACTGTCCCGCCGAACCGACGACCCGATGCTCGCTCCATTGCGAGTGGTGTGGCTACCCAGCAACCGAACCGAACAGAACGTAGCAGGGCGCGTTCGTAATGCGCTCGCCCCACGAGATCCGTTGCACCCCGGCCGGAGCGCGCAGCGCCGCACACTGCGCACCGATCCCGACCGTTGTCAGGTCATCGAAGGCCAACCCGCCCCGCTCAGCGACCTGTCACGCCGTCTCGACGAAAGCGGCGGCGGATCTTTGCCCGAGTTCATCCGCCGTCAGGCTGCCCTCTCCCTCGAGCGAGCAGAACTCGAATTGATCGGCGGGCAGTACAAGGTGTCGCGATTTGTCGTCGACGAAATCACCGACACCCGGCGCTTCACCACCGAGACCATGGCCCTCGCCGACCGTCTCGGCATCGCCGTTGCCGAAGTGGACCGGCGTGCGCGCGAAGCACTCGAGGAAATGGTTGCCACCCAGAGCCGCCAGGCAATCGCGGTGTGGGATCGTTTGGGACGCTACTTCGCTCGCGCGTACACGATCGATGTCGACACCAGCCGATTCGACGAACTGCGGGAGCTCAACAAGGAACATTCACTTGTCTTCCTTCCCAGCCACCGCTCGTATCTCGATCCACTAGTGCTCCGCCCCGCACTGATCAACAACGGCCTTCCGCTCAATCACGTGATGGGCGGACTCAACATCAGTTTCTGGCCAATGGGGTCGATCCTCAAGCGCAGTGGCACCGTCTTCATCCGTCGTAGCATCGGCGACGACGAGGTCTACAAGTGGTCGATGCACGAGTACATGCGGTACCTGCTCACCAAACGATTCAACCTCGAGTGGTACATCGAAGGCGGACGTGGACGCACCGGCAAACTGCGTCCGCCGCGTTTCGGGTTGATGACGTATCTGGCCAAGGCTTTTCACGTCAGCGGCGCCTCCGACGTCTACCTGGTGCCGGTAGCGCTGAGCTACGACCAACTCTACGAAGTCGGTGCCATGGCCGCCGAAGCCCTCGGCGCTGAGAAGAAGCCCGAAGGCTTGCGCTGGATGTTCGGATACGTTCGGGCGCAAGGCAAGAGGAACGGCGTCGCGCACGTCACGATCGGGCGGCCGCTTTCCTTTGCCGAAGCACTCCGGCAAGAACCCGACCAGCGCCTGGCCATTCAGAAGGCGGCGATCGAGGTGTGCCACCGCATCAACGAGGTGACACCGATTACGGTGTCCTCTCTCGCGATGCTCCCCTTCCTCGGAATCGAGGATCGCGCGCTCACCGTCACGGAACTGACCCTCATCCTCACGCCCCTGTTCCAATACATCACGGCGCGCAAACTGCCGCTCGCCGGCGATGTGGAACTCGACGATCCGCACGTCATCGACAAGGCACTGCAGACGCATGTCGAGTCGGGCGTGCTGATGCATTTCGACAAGGGCGGCGAAAAGGTCTTCTACCTGGGCAAGGATCAAGGTCTTGTTGCAGCGTTCTACCGCAACAACACCATTCATTTCCTCGTTGCCCGGGCAATCGCGGAACTGGTTCTGCAGGCGGCGGTAGACGAGCAGTTCACCGACCCGATCCTCGACGGCTGGAATGAGGCCAAACGCATTCGGGACCTGATGAAGTTCGAGTTCTTCTTCAGCGACCGGGACACCTTCGAAGAAGAGATGCGCACCGAACTAGACCTGATCGACCCCAGTTGGAGCTCGGTCACCGCCGACCCGAACCGCACCGCGCACATCATCGAAGGCGTTCGCCCTTACCTAGCCCACCGTGTACTGCAACCGTTCCTCGAGGCGTACCAGGTGGTGGCCGACCAATTGGTCCTCGCGCCGGTGTCGAAGTCCTTCGACGAAAAGTCGTTCACCCGCAACTGCATCGACGTGGCCCACGAGCGTCGGTTGCGCCAGCAGATCGCCAGCAGCGAATCGGTATCCGGCGAATTGTTTGCCACCGCACTCAATTTGGCACGCAATCGCAATCTCGTGGAAGCCGTGGACGACGGGGTCACCGCGCGTCGGATTGCCTTCGCCGAGGAACTGCGGGTTCTGGTCGACCGGTTGCGGCGGATCCGCGAACTCGCCCACTCCCGCCTCGACGCGGCAACCAGATCCTATGGCGCCGCAGCCACTCCCAATCCCACCCCTCACGAGGAAGCAGGACCGTGACCGGACTCGAGCGTCTGCACGCCGCGATCAAAGCGGCCCCAGCCGGACCCGACACCATTGCCGCGTTCGACCTGGACGGCACCCTCATCAGCGGGTACTCCGCCAGCGTTGTCTACCGTGATCGACTGCGGCGCTTCGATATCAGCCTCGGCGAACTGCTGCGGACCACCGGCGCCGCCATCGACACCCAGTTTCGCGGTGCCGACGTCGGCGCGCTCATGGACATCGCAGTCCGCGCGCTTACCGGCCGCACCGAGGAAGAACTGAACGACTGGGGCGAGCGGCTGTTCAGGCAGGAAATCGCCGCGATGATCTACCCCGACGCTCGCGAGATTCTCGCGGCGCATCGAAAGGCCGGTCACACCGTTGTGATGGCCACATCGGCCACGCCGTTCCAGGCCCGAGGGGTTGCCGCGGATCTCGACATCGAAGACGTGCTGTGCACGGAAATCGAAGTGATCGACGGCATGCTCACCGGCGACCTGTCGGCGCCGGCACTATGGGGTCCCGCGAAGGCCGACGCACTCGCGGCCTACGCCGAGAAGCGCGGCGTCGATCTGCGGAATGCCTTTGCGTATTCCAATGGTGCCGAAGATGTTCCGATGCTCGAATCCGTCGGCCGCCCCGTCGCCTTGAATCCGGATCGCACCCTGGCGAGTGTCGCGAGGCGCAAGGGCTGGCCCTCCGTCACGCTGCGTAAACCACAACGCGGAGCAACTCCCCTCTCGACGGTGCGCACCGCCACCGCGATGGGCGCATTGGCTGCCACTGCTGTGGTGGGCTTCTCGGCCGGTTTGGTCACCGGCAACCGGCAATTGGGAGCCAACCTCGTGGGCACCTACGGCCCCGACATCTCCCTGTCGCTACTGGGCATCGACGTCGAAATCGACGGTGAGCACAATATATGGGATCACCGCCCAGCCGTCTTCATGTTCAATCATCAAAGCTCGCTGGACCTGCTGGTACTGGGCACCGTCATCAAACGCGACGTGACCGGAGTGGCGAAGAAGGAAGCGGCAAACGATCCTCGCTTCATTCCGATCGGCGCCCTGTTGGACGTCGCGTACATCGATCGATCCAACACCGCCAAGGCCAAGGCGGCATTGCAACCGGCCGTCGACAAGCTGAAAAACGGCGTCTCGATAGTCATCGCGCCCGAGGGAACACGTTCCGCCACACCAAAACTCGGGGCATTCAAGAAGGGCGCGTTCCACCTGGCCATGCAAGCGGGCGTTCCCATCGTGCCGGTTGTGATCCACAATGCCGGTGAACGCATGTGGCGTAATTCTCTTGTCGCCCATCCGGGCCCGGTCTACGTTTCGGTTCTCGACCCCATCTCCACTACAGGATGGCAACTCGACGACCTCGATTCTCACATCGAGGAAGTGCGCTCACAGTTCGACGCAGCGCTCACTGCCGGGCATCCCTGAATATCGGACATCGCTGACAGCCACCAAAGATTCAGGCCAGGTGCTCGCGTGCAAACGCGAGTGCCTGCGCCAGCATCGAGGATCTTTCCCGCCGCGTGCGAGCATTCTGAGTATTGATCTCGAGGACGGCCTGGCCGGTGAAACCTGTTGCGGCCAGGTGTCGGCATATCTCGGCGCAGGGTTGTGATCCGTGGCCGGGAATCAGGTGCTCGTCCATCGACGCGCCTCGCCCGTCCGCGAGGTGCAGATGCTGGAGTCCCTTGCCCATTCTCGCAGCCAGTTCGAATGCGTCCATGCCGGCAGTTGCGGTGTGCGACAAGTCGAGTGTGTAGTGGGAATGATCGGAATCGGTGGGATCGTACGACGGACTGAACGCCGACAACGCCGCACCTGGACCGCCGCGCTTACGCAGTCGCTCGGCCGAGCGATCCTTGCCGCCGAAAAAGCTGTCGGCACGCATGGGGAACATATTCTCCACAGCTACGACGACGCTGCTTCGCGATTCCAGGTCGACGACCTGATCCGCAAAGCCGTCGGCGTATTTGCGCTGCCACCGAAACGGCGGGTGCACAACCACAGTGGTGGCGCCCAACGTTTCGGCAGTGCGGACGGACCGCTCGAGCTTCTCGATCGGATCGGCGCCCCACACACGCTGCGAAATCAGCAGACACGGCGCGTGAACGGCCTGCACCGGAATCCCGTATTTGCGCACCAACGCCGCAACGCCACCGACGTCTTGGCTGACCGACTCGGCCCACACCATCAATTCGATGCCGTCGTATCCCAAATCGGCCGCGTAGCGGAACGCGGCTTCGGTGTTCTCGGGATAAACCGATGCCGTCGACAAGCCCACAGCGATCATCGTCGGATCAACCCGAGGTCAACAAGAACGCCAGCGGACCCAAGGTCACGATCATGCCGACAACGACCGCAATCACAAAACTCGTGATGTCGTCCGTTTTCCGCAGAACTCGAACAACCGCCACCAGACCGACGATAACGATCAGGGCAAGTACCAGCGCCACCCACGGCAGCATGTCCCAGAGCTTCTCGAAACCCTTGAACATCGCGCCGCCGATGATGAGCGCAACCACAACCTGTCCGGCCAGGATCGCCCATTCACGGATCGAGTTCCGATCGCCGGTGTCTTCTGCAGTGGCAGGCTCGGTCGGTGCAACCTCTTCCACGGAAGCAGGCGAGGGCTCCGGCGCAGCGGCGGTCGGCTCCGTCGAACCGGCATTCTCGGCGGGTTCGTCGCTGATCGAGGCCATCATCTCGGTGCTGACATCAGCGTCAGCCGAGCTTGGCGCGACTCGCGGAGGCAGGATCGGCGAGCGCATCGACGGATTCTGGGAAACCTCGCGTTCTTGCCGCATCAGGTCACCTGCCAACGTCTGACCGGACAGCAGAGCAGGCTCCTGCGTCACCTTCGGTGGCCCAGCCGGCACCGGCTTCCTGGTCGTGGTCTCAGGCACAGCCTGCTGAGACCCAACCGGCACAGCCGGGGTCGACACAACCGGCACAGCCTGTGTCGGCGCGAGAGGCGCAGCCTTCTTCGGCTCGACGGGTGCGCGGCTGACCCACTGCCCCGGCGCGCTCTTGGAGATCGGCTTGTGAAGGTCGATCTTGGTGTCGTCCGAATCGTCGTTCTCGACCGACTGCGTGAACTCGGTCACCGGAGCCTGAGTGGACTCAGGCTTGGTCTCGACGGTCTTGGTCTCGACGGTCTTGGTCTCGACGATCTCGGTCTCGGCAGGCTTGGTTTCAGGCGGTGCCGAGGGTGCGTCCGATTCGGCTACCGAACGTGAACCGGCAGGCCGAACGATCGGAATTTCGCCGGTGAGTTCAGCTACGGAGATACCTCCGGCCACGCCCCTACGACGACGCCCACCGCGGGACTCGACCGTCTGACCGTTCCGCTTGAGCAGTTCCGCTACGGAAATCTGCTGACTGTCCTCGGTCATCAAGCACTCACCACCAATTCACCGCCCATTTCTGTGTCGAGCTTCCGCAGAATCAGACCCTCGCGCAATGCCCACGGACAAATTTCGAGTTCGTCCACTCCGAGCGCTCGCATGGTTGCTTCTGCGATGAGTGCGCCGGCCACAATCTGCTGTGACCGATCTGCACTCACTCCTTCCAATTCTGCACGGTCTGACGCCGTCATCCTGGATATGAAGGCTATGAGTTGCCTGAGTCCGCTGGCGGTCAGGGTCCGTTTGGCACGCGGCCCGGCTGCGGACGGTGCCGCGCCGGTGAGCCTGGCCAAGGAACGGAAGGTCTTCGAGGTGCCGACGGTCCGGTCCCAGTCGCCGGCGCTGCGGAGTTCCTTGGCTGGTCCGAGCAGTTCTGCGTCCAACCAGTCGCGAAGCACGGCGACGCGGCGCTTGCCGGGCGGGTCGGCGTGGAGCCAGTCCCGGGTGAGCCGGCCTGCGCCGAGTTGGAGTGAGAACGCGACGTCCGGATCCTCGTCGCCGCCTGCGGTGAGCTCGAGCGAACCTCCACCGATATCGAGGTTCAGGATGCGTCCGGCGCTCCAGCCGTACCAACGGCGGACCGCAAGGAAAGTCAATCGGGCTTCGTCGACACCGGAGAGCACCTCGAGCCCTACGCCCGTCTCGGCGCGCACCCGGGCGAGCACGGCTTCGGAATTGTTGGCGTCACGCACGGCGGAGGTGGCAAACGCCATCATTTCCTCACATCCGGACATTTTGGCGATACCGGCGAATTCCCCGACCGTGGAGACCAGCCGATCAGCCCCGACGACGGTGATGTCGCCCCGGTCGTCGGTGTTTTCCGCGAGCCGCAAAGTCGCCTTGGTGGAGCTCATGGGTGTTGGGTGGCCGCCACGGTGGGCGTCCACTACCAGTAGATGAACGGTGTTGCTTCCGACGTCGAGTACCCCTAGTCGCACATCGCCACGTTACTGGGTCTACGGTCTGCCCTTGTGACAGCAGGTAACCCAGACCGGTCCCACAAGATGACTCCAAGCCCCGAGGTCGACCTCGATTTCCCGCGCGAGTGGGTCGAATTTGTCGACCCCGACAACTCCGAACACCTCATTGCCGCCGATATGACGTGGCTGCTCTCGCACTGGACCTGCGTGTTCGGTACTCCGGCATGCCAGGGAATTCTCGGCGATCGTCCCGACGACGGATGTTGCTCGCACGGCGCTTTTCTCTCCGATCAGGAGGATCAGGACAAGCTCGATGCGTCAGTGAAACTGCTCACAGCCGAGGACTGGCAGTTCATGGAGAAGGGTCTCGGCAAGAAGGGCTACGTCGAGGAAGACGACCTCGAGGACGAGCCGGCGCTGCGAACCCGCCGCTACAAGGGCGCGTGCATTTTCCTGAATCGGCCGGGTTTTGCGGGCGGCCAGGGGTGCGCGCTTCACTCGATGGCGCTCAAGAAGGGCATCGAGCCGCTCGAGGTGAAGCCGGACGTCTGCTGGCAGCTTCCGATCCGTCGTACCCAGGACTGGGTGGACCGCCCGGACGGGGTTCAGATCCTCAAGACCACGATCACCGAGTACGACCGCCGCGGCTGGGGCGAGGGCGGCGACGACCTGTCCTGGTACTGCTCGGGCTCGCCCGACGCTCATGTCGGCCAGAAGCAGGTGTGGCAGTCGTACGCCCCGGAGTTGACCGAGTTACTCGGGAAGGCCGTTTACGACGAGCTGGCTCGCCTCTGCAGGCGCCGGGCCGGGCTCGGCCTTATCGCAGTCCACCCGGCAACCACGATCGCTCAGAACAAAGCTCAGGCGTAAAAACGACTTCAGCCGCCCCACACGACGTGTGGGGCGGCTGAACTTTTTCGTCGTTCTTTCAGGCTTCGAGCTTGTATCCCAGGCCACGTACGGTCACGAGATGTTCCGGCTTGGCCGGGTCCGCTTCGATCTTGGAACGTAGCCGCTTCACGTGCACGTCAAGGGTTTTGGTGTCGCCGACGTAGTCCGCTCCCCACACACGATCGATCAACTGGCCGCGGGTGAGCACGCGTCCGGAATTGCGGAGCAGGTACTCGAGAAGATCGAACTCCTTGAGCGGCAACGTGATCGGATTCCCACCCACCTGGACGACGTGGCGTTCGACGTCCATCCGGACCGGTCCGGCTTCGAGCACACCGTTTTCCGAACCCAGGTCTGCCTCGTTCTCGACACCGCGGCGCAGCACGGCCCGGATACGGGCAATGAGTTCGCGGGCCGAATACGGCTTGGTCACGTAGTCGTCCGCACCGAGTTCGAGGCCGACAACCTTGTCGATCTCGCTGTCGCGTGCCGTCACCATGATGACGGGCACACCGGAACGAGTGCGCAGCGCCTTGCACACGTCGGTACCGCTCATACCGGGCAGCATGAGGTCCAGCAGCACGATGTCTGCGCCGGAACGATCGAATTCCGCCAAGGCCGACGGGCCGTCGTTGACGATGGTGGTCTCGAACCCTTCCTTGCGGAGCAGGAACGCCAGCGGATCCGCCAACGACTCCTCGTCCTCCACGATCAGCACCCTCGTCATCGTTTGGCCTCCATGCCTGTGTCTTTACTGCCTGAGTCTCGTCTACCGCGTCGCCCGGAACCGAGTGTTCCCGCGTCGCCGTCGTCGAGGTCGTCGGTCTCCTCCACATGCGCTGGTATCTGCAAGGTGAAGGTGGACCCGGTTCCTGGTTTGCTCCATACGTCGATGGAGCCGTTGTGATTGGCCGCTACGTGCTTGACGATCGCGAGCCCCAGTCCGGTGCCTCCGGTCTGGCGCGATCGTGCTTTGTCGACCCGGAAGAATCGCTCGAATACGCGTTCCTGGTCGGCTTTTGCGATTCCCTCGCCGCGATCGGTCACGGCGATGGCGACGTTGCCACCGCGCATCGAGCGACTGACCGACACCGGAGAACCCTTGGGCGAGTATGCAATCGCATTCTCGATGAGATTGGACAGTGCGGTAACGAGCAACGTCTGATCGCCGAGAACTTCGAGTCCACTCGGATGATCGGTGGTGACGGTGATCTCGGCCGCCTCGGCCGACAACCTCGACCTCGACAACGCTTCGGAGACAACGGTATCCACGTCCACGACATCGAGGTCGGGAAGTTTCTCGGCTCCCTGCAATCGTGAAAGCGCGATCAGTTCCGTCACCATCTTGCCGAGGCGAATCGACTCGCTGTGCACTCGTTCGCCGAAGTGCCGCACCGATTCCGGATCGTCGGCGGATTCCAGCAGTGCTTCTGCCAGCAAACTCATCGCTCCGACCGGGGTTTTGAGTTCGTGACTGACGTTCGCAACGAAGTCGCGTCTCGTCGCCTCCATGCGAACCTGCTCGGAATCGTCGTCCGCGAACAGGACCACGAAATTGCGCTCGTCCTTGCTGAGCAGACGCGCCACCCCGCGAACCGCGATCTTGTCGCGTCCGCGTTGGACGGTTGTGGCCGTCAGATCCACTTCGACGGGTTGCCCGGTCTCGAGCACCTTCAGGGCTGCCTGCCACGCCCGCTCGTCGACGCGGCGATTCTTGACAAGCCCCAACTCTTCCGCGCGGGGATTGAACAGCACCACGTCGTGATAGCCGTCGACAACGGCGATACCGCTCTCGGACGCCAGCACGATCAGGTCCAGGACCTGCGACATTGTCAACCCGGTCTGTTCTGCAGCACGTTCCCGGTGCCGTGAGCTCAGCCTCGGAATCAGCACACCTCCGACGAGGTATCCGATCAAGCCGCCAACCACGATCAGCAGCACTGCAGTTGCGACACTCACGGCGCAATCGTACGTTCGCGCGTCGAGTGGGTTACGGCGGGTTCGAGCATTTCCGCCCACGTCATCCGCCCGGTGGGCGGCGTTGGCGCGCCGTTCATCTGTTGTTCGCCGAAGCCCCCCGAACAGTCAGTTCGAGGGGCTTCGGAAGTCATCATGATGGCGCTACTTCGCGCCCTGATTCGCCACTGCGGCAGCGCCTGCGGCGGCCGCCTCGGGATCGAGGTAGGTGCCGCCCGGGTTGAGCGGCTGCAGGTTCTCGTCGAGGTCGTAACGCAGCGGAATGCCCGTCGGGATGTTGAGACCGGCGATGTCCTCGTCGGAAATACCGTCGAGGTGCTTGACCAAGGCGCGCAGCGAATTGCCGTGAGCGGTGACCAGAACGTTCTTACCTGCGAGCAGTTCCTGGGAGATCGTGTCTTCCCAGTACGGGATCAACCGCTTGACGACGTCGAGCAGGCACTCGGTCAGCGGCACCTCGTCGAGGTTTGCGTAACGCGGATCGGTGTCCTGGCTGTATTCGCTGCCCGCTTCGATGGCCGGCGGCGGCGTGTCATAGCTACGACGCCACAGCATGAACTGATCGTTGCCGTACTCCTCTTTGGTCTGAGCCTTGTTCTTGCCCTGCAGGGCGCCGTAATGGCGCTCGTTGAGGCGCCAGTCGCGGACGACGGGGATCCAGTGGCGATCGGCCGCATCGAGTGCGAGGTTGGCGGTGCTGATCGCGCGGCGAAGCAGCGAGGTGTAGAGGACATCGGGCAGCAGGCCGTGCTCGGCGAGCAGTTCGCCGGCGCGCTTGCCTTCGGCCATGCCCTTGTCGGTCAGGTGTACGTCCACCCAGCCGGTGAACAGATTGAGTGCATTCCATTCGCTCTCGCCGTGGCGAAGCAGGACCAGTGTTCCGATACTCATGCCGTTCATCCTGGCATGAGTACCGGAACACGTCTTGATCAACCCTGCCGCGAAATCAGCTTTGCGCTGCTTCTGCTGTGCGCAGATCCTTGCGGAGAATCTTTCCGGCCGCGGACTTGGGGACCGTGCTGATGAAGGCGACCTTGCGAACCTTCGTCACCACGCCCAGCCCGAAGATTACGGACATTCGCTCTCGTTTCGGCAAAATGTGAGCTCCGATCGAATAATGCTTGGCTCCGTGGCTGAATGAGTGATCGGCCCTCGATCAAATCCCGCAATAAAACTACAGTTTCATTCAGTCCACCGCCGCGAACCTCGGCGATCCCGATATCCGTCAAACATTGACCTATCCTGTCGGTTCACTTCAACAGCGACCAGCGCTGTCAAGCTTCGGGATCCCGCTAGATCGGATGTCCCGATATGAGAGGAGCCGAACTCTTGACCGTCGATTCGGTGCGAAAGCACAATCCTCAAGACGACATTCACGTACCACCCGAGTCACCCGCCGATCTCGATGCCCCAGGCAACAACGATGCGGCCGATGCACTCGAAGCCAAACATCGATTCTGGACTGTGGTAGTCAATCGACTGGTTTCCATCGCTGTAGTTTCGGGACTCGTCCTCGTCCTCATCGGCCTTACGACATGGCCGTCAATCGAGGAATCAGCACCTGATGCCCGTCTCGTCACCCCCGGAACATGGTTACCCGCATTGCACGCCGAATTGAGCGGACGAATTACACCGGCAAACACACTGACTTGTGCGATCGCACTGTTCGCTGGATGCGCCACCATCACAGTGGCGTTGGCAATCGGTAAGGCCTCGAGTCTGACCGTACAAGAACAGGCCATTCACAGTCAGTGGCGGATCTTGTTGGAGATCACCGCATTGCTGGCGGCGGTGGGTGCCGTGCTGTTGGCAGGGGCAGCGTGGATCGGACCCGAGGTACGGGAAACGTCGGGTATCTCGCTCATGACCTGTGTCTTCGCGATGATGTGTTTACTCATGGTTTTGTCCATCTCAGGGGAAAGCACCCGAGCCGATCAGCTTTTTCGCGAGAATGCTGAAAAACAGGCTGCCGACAGACGAACCGAACGGCGAAACAAGATCGGATACACCGTCCCTGATGTGCGATCGGACTCTCCATTTCGAAGAATTGTTTGTGGGTATATATGGCGCTCGCTGGTAATCGGAATTGTGGTGACAATCGCGATGCACTTAAGTTTGTCGATTGTTCAAATCGTGAGAAGTCGCTCTATCGCGATCGAGTGGCCGAATCCGTTGGAATTGCTCGCATCTGTTGGAGTGTTCGCCGGCATCGTATTGGCAACCGGGTACTTCTCCGTAGTTCGGTGGTCTACCTACGACACTCGTTTTCCGCGTTGGCAACTCACGGTGAAGTCCGCAATATTGAGAGTCGGAGGGACGCTTTTCTGCATTCTGGGCATACTCGCACTCGGTGACAGCTGGATCGTGAGTGTTCTCGTCGGCGTATTCCTCTTCGGACCGACTGTCTTTGTCTGGGCTGCTTTGTCGATCACCCGCGTACGACCGGGACTGCGCTGGCTCAGTTGGTTTGCCACACCTGTGTGGGCCGCTATCACACACAATCTCGACTTGAGTAGTGCCACGTCGACCGACCCTGACGTAAATGACGCTCCGAGCAGCAACACACATCGGTGTGAAACAAACACAACCACCACCGAGGGTGGGCAAAGCCGCCCCGCTACGACGGATTGACGATGACCGTTTCGCAGCGGGACTGCTCACCTGTTTGAGGGTCAGCCTGCTTCTGCGGTGCGCAGATCCTTGCGGAGAATCTTTCCGGCCGCGGACTTGGGGACCGTGCTGATGAAGGCGACCTTGCGAACCTTCTTGTGCGGTGAGACGCGCTCGGCGACAAAAGCGATGACGTCGGCCTCGGACAACGCGGCACCGTCCTGCAGGACGACAAACGCCTTCGGCACTTCCTCGCCCTCCTCGTCGAGTACTCCGATGACGGCGGCGTCGGCGATCTGCGGGTGGGTGAGCAGCAACGCTTCGAGTTCGGCCGGCGGAACCTGGTAGCCCTTGTACTTGATCAGTTCCTTGAGACGGTCGACGATGGTGACGACACCTTCGGCGTCGACGGTCGCAATGTCGCCGGTACGCAGGTAACCGTCGGCGTCGAGGGTGTCTTTGGTTGCCTGCTCGTTCCCGAGGTACCCGGCCATGATGTTCGGGCCCTTGCACCACAGCTCACCGGGCGCACTGACCTCACCGGAACCGGCCACCGGGTATGCAACCTCTTCACCGGTGCCCGGATCGACGAGCTTGCATTCCATGTTCGCGATGGTCGGGCCGCACGAGTCGAGCGGCATGTCGTCCCGGTCGAACGGAATTGCATGGCTGACCGGGCTCATCTCGGACATGCCGTAGCCCTGACGGACCCGGCAGTTCAGGCGATCGGCGACGGCCTTGCCGAGGGCGGCATCGAGCGGGGCGGCGCCGGAGAAAATCGTGTGCACACTCGACAGGTCGTACTGGTCGACCAGTGGATGTTTCGCCAACGCGACCGCGACTGGCGGCGCGACGAAGATGTACGTCGATTTCTGCTCGGCGACGATCCGCAGAAATTCGACGAGATCGAACTTCGGCATCGTGATCAGGCTCGCGCGGGCGAAGAGCGCGGCGTTGAGCAGCACCGTCATGCCGTAGATGTGGAAGAACGGCAGGACTGCGAGAATCTTGTCGTCGGAGCCGATGCCCATCCGCGGCATGATCTGGCAGACATTCGCGACCAGGTTGCGATGGGTGAGCATGACCCCCTTGGGTCGACCGGTCGTGCCCGACGAGTACGGCAGCACCGCGAGTTGGGTGGCCGGATCGAAGGAAACCTCGGGCGGCGTCGCACCTTCACCGAGCAGATCGCGCAGCGAGAGGTGACCTTCGGCGCCGTCGAAGACGATCACATTCTCGGCCGGGATGCCGACCTCGTCGGCCGCCGCCTTGGCTTGCGGAAGCAGCGGCGAGACCGTGAAGAGGAACGTGGCCTTCGAGTCGGTGAGTTGCTTGGCGATGTCCTCGGCGGTGTAGAGAGCGTTGACGGTGGTCGCAACGCCACCGGCACGCAAGATGCCGTGGAAGACGGATCCGAACGCCGGGACGTTCGGTGAATGCAGAGCGACGACGTCCCCCACAGCGAGTCCGCGCGCGGCGAGGGCTCCAGCGACGCCGTTGATCTGCGCGATCAGCGAGGCGTACGTGGTGACGGTGCCCGAAGCGCCCTCGACAAACGCAGTCTTGTCGAGATCAGCGGGTTCGATGTTTCCGAACAGGAAGTCGTAGACACTGACGTTGGGGATGTCGACGTCGGGGAACGGACTCTTGAAGCTCAACGGTGCTCCTCGTGAAGGTTGCGCGGCAAGGTGACGAACAATTTACTGTGACTTACGGAAACAGCATTATTCCGTGATGGTAGTCACAAAGTAAAGAACACCCTACGGGACACATCGCCGATATGTCTCACGCATCACTTCTCGGCGGCAGTGTCCAATTCTTCAGCGTCCGCTTTCTCTGCGTCCGCTTCTTCGATCAGATGCTTGAACGGTTGCAGGTTCGCCAGCGACTCCCCACGCGAGACGCGCCACGCCCATTCCCGCTTGATGGACGAGAAGAATCCGAGTTCGAGGATGACGTTGAAATCGCCGTCCGCAGCCTCGAGGACCTGGCCGAGAACCCGATCGAGTTCGTCACCGGTCACCGCATGTTCGGAGATCTTGCCGACGAGGTAGATGTCCCCGACCTTGTCGAGTGTGTACGCCACCCCGTACAGGCGACGGTTCCGCTTGAGCAGGAACTTGTAGACACCCTCGAAGTTCTCGTCGACCTTGCGGCACACAAAAGCTTCGACCCGCACACCGTGGTTCCCGACGGTCAGCAAAGTCGACGTCTTGAGTTTGTGCTCACCGGGAAGTTCGACGATGAAATGAGTGCCGTCGCGCTTCGTGAATTCGAGTTCACGCTCGGTGAGGGCCTGCTCGATGATGTCGGAAACACTGCTCATGTACGCACTCCTCCGGTCCGCCGCAGACGCCACAGTCCCCGCGCGCGGCGGGGCGAGAAGTCACTGGGACCGGTTCCGTTGTTGTAGTTGACGGCGGCTTTGCGGTAGCTCTCGAGAAGTCCGTCCGCGGTGTGTTCCCACGAGAAGTTCTCCGCGTGACGCGGAGCGCGCTCCGCAAGAGTTTCCAGACGCGCGGGTTCGGTGACCAGCGCTTCGAGAGCGCCTGCCCAATCCTGAGTCTTGTGCCCCTGCACCAGTAGGCCCGTCTCACCGTTGCGAACGGCAACACCCAAACCACCGACGTCAGCGGCAATCACCGGAGTCCCACAGGCTTGAGCCTCGATGGCCACCAGGCCGAATGATTCCGAATAGCTCGGTACCGCAACAAGATCCGACGCCCGATACACATCGGCCAGCCGCGTCGGCGCCTGCGGCGGCAGGAAGGTCACCTGCGCTGTGATGCCGAGGGCGCGTGCCAGCTCGATCAAGACGTCCGGCTGAGCCAACCCGGTGCCGGAGGGACCACCGACGACCAGGATCCGCAGCGGCAATCCGGGATGGCGGCTGATGACTTCCGCAGCTGCACGCAGAAGGACGTCCGGCGCCTTGAGGGGCTGAATGCGACCGACAAACGTCACGATCACTTCGTTGGGATTCAGGCCGAACGACGCCCTGGCCCGATCACGATCGCCCGGACGATAGAGCGTCAGATCCGCGCCAGGCGCGACGACGTCGATGCGCGTCGGGTCGGCCCCGTACAGCTCGTGGAGAGCCTTGGCTTCGTCGGTGGTGTTGGCAACAAGTCGATCGGACTCGGCCACAACCTGTTGCTCACCGATCTGTCGAGCGGCGGGTTCGGGCGTGTCCCCCTCTGCCATCGACAGGTTCTTGACGGCGGCAAGAGTGTGCGCGGTGTGGACGAGCGGAACGCCCCAGCGGTCCCGAGCCAACCAGCCGACCTGCCCGGACAGCCAGTAGTGCGAGTGAATCAGGCTGTAATAGCCCGGTTCACGACGCGCTTCCTCTCGCAGGACTCCGGCGACAAACGCGCAGAGTTGCGTCGGGAGATCTGCCTTGTCGAGGCCCTCGAACGGACCGGCGGCGACGTTGCGCACCCGAACCCCCGGTGCGGCTTCGACGACGGGAGCGTCTGCCGATGACGTCGCGCGGGTGAAAATCTCCACCTCGACACCACGTTTTGCCAACTGAATCGCGGATTGCAGGACGTAGACGTTCATCCCACCTGCATCACCGGTGCCTGGTTGCGCCAAGGGCGAGGTGTGGACCGACAGTACGGCCACCCGGCGAGGGCGCGAAGTGTGCGTGGGTGTCACGACTCCATAGTGCCCCCTCACCGGGCGCGAACTCTAACCGAGGCTGGAGACGAACGTTCTCACTTCGGACACGAATCGGGTCGGATCCTCCACGAACGGCCCGTGATCGCAGCCGTCCCAGTACGACGCCTGCGACTTCGGAATCAGCTCTTCGGCGTGCTTACCTGCACTCACGTCGACAACGGAGTCTTCGGTGCCGTGCAGAACCAGCGCCGGGATGTCGAGGGAACGGAGCAGTTCGTCGTGACCGACCGCACGGTTGAACAGTGCCGCCCGCACGCGCGGGCGGGTCGCGAGGCTCGCACCGAACAGGGCCTGCGACTGGGCCCCTTTGCCTTCCGGCGGGCCGGTGAGCGCGTTGCCGAACGCGCCGAGTGCCCGAATCGCCTCGCGGGGATCTTCCGACATGGCACCGGGAACAGCGCTGCGCATCGCCGCACCCACCTTGCCGCCCTTCTCACCGCGTCCGATGCTCGTGATCGCGCCGACCAGGACAACGCCGGCCACAGCGTGCGTTCCGTGCGCTGCCAGGTAATCGCAGATCACGAGCCCGCCGTACGACCACCCGAGCAACACGGCTTTCTCGGTGATGCCCTCGGCTGCCAGGACAGCGGCAACATCGCCGGCCCAGTTCGCGCTGTTGTCGTAACCGTCTTCGGGGGCGTCGGAGTATCCGTGGCCGCGTAGATCAACGGCGATCAACCGGTGCGAGGACGCCAGTTCGCTCAGAACCTGCTCACCCCAGCACTGCGAGGACTGCGCCCAGCCGTGCAGCAGGACCAGCGGGGTTGCTTCCGGGTTTCCGGTTACTCGGTAGACGATGGACGTGCCGTCGACGCTGACGGCTTCACGAATAGACATGCCGTCACGATAGAGGCTGTGACCGCTGCGCCGACGGCAAGCGTGTACGCCGACGAGACTCCGTAGCGGTCGATCAGCTGCCCCGCCAGCGCGGATCCGAGCGCCACGCCGACGCCCAGGCCGGTCACCGTCAGCGTCATACCTTCGGTGAGTTTCTCGGGTGGGACGATCTGCTCGACAAGAGCTGTGGCGATGATGAGCGTCGGCGCGATTGTTGCGCCGGCCAGGATGTAGGCCGCTGCCAGTCCCGCGACGCTGCCGACCAGCAGGAGCGGAATACTCAGCACGGTGACGGCAATGGACGCGATCATCAGCTGTCCGCGTAGCGAGCGCGTCGGGTGCCGGGACCCGAACACCAGCCCCACGATCCCCGATCCTCCGGCAAACAAGGCGAGGACAACGGTCGCCGACCCGGGCGAGTTCTGTTCCTGGGTGAACGCGATGGCACCGACGTCGATGACGCCGAACATGGTTCCCAGCATCACCATCACGATGATGACGATCCACATCGCCGGGTTCGCGAGAACCGAGCGTCCCCGGCCCGGTATGCGCGGATGAATCTTGGGTTCCGTCGATCGCTGCGCCACCAGTAGGAGCGTGCCGACCACAAGAAGAATTACTCCCGCCAACGGACCGGCTTCGGGAAACAACCCGATGCTCAGACCGACCGAGAGCACCGGCCCCACCACGAAACAGAGTTCGTCGACGACGGATTCGAACGCAAAAGCTGTGCGCAACTCAGGTTTTCCGACGTAGATCGCAACCCACCTGGCGCGAACCATCGCACCGATCGTCGGGGTCGCACCGGCCGGGATCACCAGAGCGAACAGCAGCCAGTCCGGCGCTTCGAATCTCACGGACAGCAGCAGCGCACCGATCGAGATTGCACTGACCGCAGCGGCCAGGGGCAGAACCGCGCGCTGCCCGAATCGATCCACGGTGCGGGACACCAACGGCGCTATGACGGCGCAGGACAGCGCAAATACTGCGGCGAGCGCGCCGGCAAGCCCGTAGTCACCACGAAGTTGCGAGATCATCGTCACGATTCCGATGCCGATCATCGCGATCGGCAACCGCGCGATGAAACCGGCGGCGGAGAAGGCAACCGCGCCAGGGGCGGCGAATATCTCGCGATATGCCCCCATCAGGCCTTTATCGTCGGAACTGGTCATGACTGATTCTCGTGCACCACACAAGGTTCACAGAATATGTGCAGCCACCACAAATCCCGGGTCGAGTTGACCTGTCGGTAGCTTGCCCTACGATTGCGCGAATGAGTGTCCTGGTGTGTTTCCACGCCCATCCCGACGACGAAGTATTCATCACGGGTGGCGTCATGAGAATGGCTGCCGACGCGGGTCATCGCGTTGTTGTCGTCACGGCCACCGACGGTGCGCTGGGTGAGTATCCCGACGGCCTGTTGGACGAGCACGAATCATTGGCGGAGCGTCGCAGCCGCGAACTCGAGGCGTCCACCGACGCCCTCGGTGCCAGCCGTGTCGTGTCGCTGCACTATCCGGATTCCGGAATGGTCGGCACCCCTGAGAACGAGAACCCCGACGCTTTCTGCAATGCCGAAGTAGACGAGGCGGCCGAACGTCTGGCAGAAGTTCTTCGCGAGGAGAACGCCGACATCCTGACGATCTACGACGCCAATGGTGGTTACGGTCACCCGGACCACATTCAGGTGCACTACGTCGGCATTCGGGCGGCTGAGCTCGCGGGCACACCGCTCGTCTACGAGGCGTCCACCAACCGCGATCACATGAAGATGTTGATGCTGGCCAATCCGGAGTGGACGG
Organism: Rhodococcus sp. IEGM 1366; assembly: GCF_033142425.1. Taxonomy (NCBI): domain Bacteria; kingdom Bacillati; phylum Actinomycetota; class Actinomycetes; order Mycobacteriales; family Nocardiaceae; genus Rhodococcus; species Rhodococcus sp. IEGM 1366. Next base: position 424,388 of record NZ_JAWLRZ010000008.1, on the reverse strand, counting down.
AAGAAGCGCAGCCACCGGACATCGAGACGTTCGGCCTTCCAGCCGAACAGCTCACCACGGCCGTCGACGTCAGTTCGGTGATCAGCTCGAAGCGTGCGGCCATGTACGCGCACGCCACACAGGTCGGGGATTTCGGGCCGTTCCTCGAAATGCCCACCGAGCAGCTCACCGCGGCATTCGGTACCGAGTGGTTCCGTCGACGCAACGCCCCGGACGGCCTGTCGGAAACTGCGCTTCCGCTGTAGCCGAAGCTCCACATCGGCTTCGACTTCTGGTTAGCATCGGTAGGCATGGACCTCGAACAGCTTGTCGCGAGCATGCCTTTTGCCGTTCATACCGGAGTGCAGTTGGACAGTGCGACCTCCGAAGAGGTTGTCGGGCACCTCGATTGGGACAACCACCGCACCACCGCCGGTAACGGAATGCACGGCGGCGCCTTGATGACGCTGGCAGACAGCGTCGGCGCCGTCTGTGCATTCCTCAACCTGCCACCCGGCGCCGGCACCTCGACTACCAGTTCGTCGGCGGTCTTCACTCGGGGTGTCCGCAAGGGCACCGTCACTGCAACTGCCCGGCCGTTGCATGCCGGCCGCAGCACCATCGCGATAGTCACCGAACTCCGGGACGACGAGGGCCGTCTGGTCGCTCAGGTCACGGCATCCCAGGCAGTGTTGGGGCCGTGAACCTTCCCGGGTACCGGTCATCCGGCGCCACCGCGCCGTACGGCAATCTACTTGCCTCGCACGATGTTGCGATGGAGGGCTATTTCTGGCGGTTCACGCTGCCGGAAAGCGGCCGCGTTGTCATTGCACTGGCCGGAATCAATCGAGCGGCCGACGGCCATTGGTCGACACTCGCGGTAGCCGCGCATCCCGGCGGGTTCCTCAGCGACACAGAGTATCCCGGCGGATATGCCGATCCTGACCGGCTAGGGGCCTATGCGGACAACGCTTTTCGCGGCACGACGGATCAGGTACACGCCGATCTCGAGACCGCGCGTCTGGACGTTCGCATCTCGAGCCAGCGATTCTGGCCGCGTCGACGCTTCGGCGGTTCCAGCTATTTCCAGTCTGTTCCCGCTCTCAATCAGTACTGGCATCCGTGGCTTCTCGGTGGCAGAGCCGAGGGCGCCGCGATCATCGACGGCGAGACCTGGGATCTCACCGGAGCACAGGTGTACGGCGAGAAGAACTGGGGCAAGGGTGGTTTCCCCGAATCCTGGTGGTGGGGCCAGGCTCAGGGGTTCACCGACCCGCATGCATGTATCGCCTTCGCCGGCGGGCAGATCAGCGCGGGGCCGCTTCGCACCGAAGTCACCGCCGTTGTTGTCGCACTGCCCGACGGAACCGTATTCCGGCTGGGAAACCCGGTCACCTCGCCCGTGACCACAGTGGTTGCCGACGACCGCTGGACACTACGCGGCCGCAATCACCTCTGGAGTGTCGAGATCGAGGGCAGCGCTCCCCTGTCGGACGCCCATATCCTCCCGGTACCTCTTCCCGCGCAGCGCCGCAACGTTCCTGGCGCACTGGAACATCTGGGTGCCACGTTGACTGTGACCGTACGTCGGCGAGGCACTGTGTACTGGACCGACACTTCTCACCTCGCGGCCCTCGAGCACGGCGGGTTGGACCGCGCCCAATCGGAAGTCACGAGACGGGAGCAGATCGCGCCAGATCTATGAGCGCCGACGCCGCCGGATTCTTGCCGCCGCGGGCGCGCCACACCATTTCCAAGCGGGACCGGGCCTCAGGTTCGAGGTTGATCCGATGCAACTGTCCCACTGCGGATTCCGGGATAACCGCCATCCCCAACCCCTGCGCTGCCAGTGAGACGATAATCCCGAGATTGCTGGCCTCGAGCGCAACTGTGGGGGCGACGCCTACCGCCACGCAGGCCGCGTCGAGGCACGTCCTGATACCGGTTCCCGACGGAAGGCAGATCACGGACCGCGTCCCGAGTTCCGCGAACGGCAGAGTATCCCGTTCGGCAAGTGGATGATTCGCGGCCACTCCCGCCACCAGTCGCTCATCGGTGATCACGCGGGATTCGAGGCCCTCGGGCAGCTCCCCCGCCACCCCGACAACCGCTATGTCGAAGGTTCCGTCCGCGACACCGGCAAGAAGGTTGCGTGAATCATCTTCGGCCAGAGAGATATCCAGACCCGGATGTCGGAGGTGCAGCCGAGCCAGCAGATCTGTCAGGTCAGCCGAAGCACAGGCCGTCACCATCCCGACGGAAACCGAGCCTCGGACCAAACCTTTCAGCGCGTCCACGACGTCGCGGACGCTGTCCACGGAGGCCAGGGCAGCGCGAGCGTGGGGCAGCACAGCGCGCCCCGCTTCAGTGGGACGTACGGTCCGGCCGCTTCGATCGAGCAGTTCCTGCCCCAGCTCCCGCTCGAGGCGTTTGATCTGCGCACTCACACCTGGTTGAGCGACGTGTAGACGCTCGGCCGCGCGGGTGAAATTCGCTTCGTCGACCACTGCGACGAAGTACTCGAGTTGCCGAAGTTCCATAACTTTTGATTCTAGCTACGAGACAAACCAGATCTTGGACTTATCATCAGGATCGCAGCACGATGGAGGCATGACAACAACAGACACAACTCGAGAAGCCCGGACCCCGGAAGACCTCGCTCGCCTCTTTGTCGAGTTCGCCAACGCCGGTGACGCCGACGCAGTAGCGGGACTCTACGAAGAGGGCGCCGTGATGGCATTTCCGCCCGGTTCGCTTACCGTCGGGCGTTCGGCCATCCGCGACGTGATCGCACAGATGCTCGCTGCCGCACCCACGTTCACCGTCGAGAAGGCGCTGCCGACGGTCGTCAGCGGTGATCTCGCGATGACCTCCACTGCGCCGGCCGACGGTACCGGCGGACGCACTCAGGTTGCGCGCCGCCAGCCCGACGGACGGTGGTTGCGGGTACTCGACCGGCCGGAGCTGTAACCGGCACAGACGAAGTCAGATTACGGCGGCCCGGCGCATCGCTGCGGCCGGATCAGCGAACAGCGAGCTCAGCGACACCACGGTCGACGCGTATTCCTGCACCCGATTCCCGAAGCCGGTGATCCGAATGTCCTTACGCTCCAGGGACGATGTCGTCGAGAAAGCCTCGGCGACATACGGCGCGCCGGCCGGGTAGTCGGTGAAAGCCTGGCCGCCGAGGATCACACGATCCGGGTTGAACAGATCACGCAACAGCGCCACCGTGCGACCCAGCACCCGTGCTCGTTCGACCAGGAGTTCATGTGCCGCAGCCGAACCGGCAGAGGCCGCCGCGTACACGTCGGCGATGGTGATGCGCTCGCTACCCTGAATCACCGCGCCGCTCGACAGTGCCTGCGTCACAATCGCTCGATCGCTGATGGTCGCTTCCAAGCACCCCACGGAACCGCAGGCGCACCGGGCCGACGACCCCGTCGGCAGGTGCGCGATCGAGCCCGGTCCGCTGGACGGGGTGTGCACGCGACCCTCGAAAGTGATCGCAATGCCTGATGTTTCGCGCGCATAGAAGTACAGCGCAGTGGTCCCGGTAGCCGGTGTCTCGGTGCGATCGGCGCTCAGCAGCAATTCCGATGCGGCCATGGCCTCGACGTGCGCGGCAACCGAAACCGGCAAGCCCAATCCGGCTCCGATGACTGCACCGACCTTTGCACCCTTCCATCCCAATCGGGGGTGGTCGACCACACCGGTAGCAGAGTCGACGCGTCCACCGATCGCAACGCCGACAGCCAGCGGTCGACGTTTGTGCCACCGGGATGTGAACGATTTTGCCGAACGCGCGATAGTCGCGAGTGCAACAGATGAATTGGTGGTGGGCGTCGGGATTTCGACGGCGCCGAGCACCCGGCCCCGAATATCGCTGGCAATGATGCTGGTGACGGCTGCACCGATGTGGATGCCGACCGTCAGATACGGCTCGTGATTCACCTCGAACGGAACCTTGGGGCGACCGATGGCACCTGAGGCAATCAGATCTGCTCGCTCACGGACCACTCCGAGGTCGAGCAGGCTCGTGACCTGCCGATTGACGGTTGCAATGCTCAACCCGGAGGCCTTGGCAGCAGTGTCCCGCGAAATCGGGCCTCTCAGCCGAGCGATGCGGAGGACCGTTGCCGCCGGTCCGTCGGCGATGCGCAGCTCAGGTGCAACAACCTGAGGCCGCGGTCCGGAGAGGACGGTTCGTGATCGAAGCTGCGGGGCAGTAAGTGTGGGGGTCGACATGGCAGTCCCTTGCAGAAGGAGGAGAAAGCGCACACTTCAGCCCTCGGACCGGCATCAATGCTGGTCAAGGAAGAAAGGGTGGAGAGCGGCGCAGAAAATTAGCTGCAGAAAGAACGGCGGCAACAACACAGTTCGCGTGCCAGAGGCAGACGCGACCCCAACGCAGCGGTCACATAGGTGACGCGCAAAGCGGCAGGCTGGTCGGTCGACATAGATCCAAAAATAGCAGCTCTGTCCAGTTTCACAAATCGGGTGCGGTAACGATCACAGTGAATGCAACTATGGCCAACCGCAAATACAGCTGTTTTAGTGCTGACATGACCGGCGCAGACACCACTCCCCCACCACACGCACGCGGCTACGAGGGGTTCGGTGGCCGGATCGGCCGTACCGCAGCCGACTCGATCCCGTCTTGGCCGTCGACAGCGTCACCGGCGTCGGATGCCCCCAACATCGTGGTCGTCTTGATCGACGACATGGGATACAGCGACATCGGCCCGTTCGGATCGGAGATCGAGACACCGACCCTGGACCGACTTGCTGCACAAGGTGTTCGGCTCACCAACTATCACACGACGCCGCTGTGCTCACCCTCTCGGGCAGCGCTCCTGACCGGAGTCAATCCACATCGGGCGGGATACGGGTTCGTGGCAAACGCAGACCCCGGCTACCCGGGCTTACGGCTCGAGCTTGGTGACGACATCCTGACCCTGCCCGAGATCCTTCGCGAATCCGGTTACGCCACATACGCAGTCGGTAAATGGCACCTTGTGCGTGACGCCAACCTCGCGCCGGGTCGCAGCCGCGACTCCTGGCCGACGCAGCGCGGATTCGACCGCTACTACGGATCACTCGAAGGCCTCAATTCCTTCTACTACCCCAATCAATTGATCTCCGACAACTCCGTCGTCGACGTCGACGAGTATCCCGAGAATTACTATCTGACAGACGATCTCACCGACAAAGCTGTCAGCTACATCAAGGATCTTCGGGCACACGATGCGGAGAAGCCGTTTTTCCTCTACTTTGCGCACGTCGCCATGCACGGGCCGTTGCAAGCCAAACCCGAAGATCAAGCCAAGTACCGGGGCCGCTACAACGAAGGCTGGGACCGAATCCGCGAATCCCGCTTTGCTGCTCAGCTCGCGGCGGGACTGTTCCCCGAAGGTACGCGGCAAGCACCGCGTAATTCCGAGCCTGGCTTCGACGTTCCCGAATGGGATTCCCTGACATCGGAGCAACAGTCGCGGTTTGCCCGCTACATGGAAGTCTATGCAGGCATGGTGGATTCGGTTGATCAAAGCGTTGGCCGCATTGTCGAGACGCTCGAAGAACTCGGAGAGTTGGACAACACCATCATCGTCTTCACCTCCGACAACGGTGGCACGGCCGAGGGTGGTTCGGACGGCACGCGCAGCTACTTCGCGCAATTCGCGCACGTGCAGGATCCCGAGTGGGTAGGCGACGTCCCGCACGACGAATCGTTGATCGGTGGTCCGCAGTTGGGGGTTCACTACCCTCGCGGATGGGGACAGACGTCCAACACCCCGTTCCGGTTCTACAAGGGCCAGTCGTTTGCCGGTGGCGTCCGAGTGCCGTTTGTCCTGTCCTGGCCGGCCGGTATCAAACCGGCTGCGGCCGACAACGGCATTCGAGACCAGTTTGCCTACGTCACCGATCTGACCCCCACCCTCCTCGATCTTGCAGGCATCGACGTTCCGACCGTGCGTCATGGCCTTCCCGCCAAGGAGTTCGACGGAGTCTCGGCTGCCTACGTTCTGCACTCACCGGTGGCACCGAGCTCCCACACCGAGCAATACACCGAAATGACCGGCAACCGCGGGTACTACAAGGACGGCTGGAAACTGCTGGCGCTGGCACCCGACAACATCGACGAACCCGACTGGCAACTGTTCGACGTCACCGCAGACCCCACCGAACTGAACAATCTCGCCGCGCAGTACCCGGACAAGGTCCGCGAACTTGCCGACGCCTGGGACAACTCGGCGTGGGCGAACACCGTCTTCCCGCTGTTGGGCAACGGCGTCGGAGCGGTGCGTCGGCCCGAAGAACAAGCGCTGTCGCGGCCGGTGCGAATCCTGGCAGGCACCCCAACCCTCGAGCGATACCGATCGACTCGGCTCATCGCCTTCCGCGACTTCGACATCACCGTAGAACTGAGCGGCTACCAGGGCGGCGACTCCGGCGTCCTCGTAGCGCACGGCGACCCCCAAGGCGGGTACATCCTGTACGTCGAAGACGGCCATCTCCATCTCGGATACAACGCGTTCGGGGACTACCGAAGCATCGACACCGGGCCGCTCGCGGTGGGCAGCACCCGCATCGACGTTGCGGTGAGAGTCGCGCCGCGCCTGCGCTGGAACCTCGACGTCAGCGTCGACGGCGTTCCGGCCGGCCACCTCCGCGATCAGGTCCAACTTGTGGGCATGGCGCCGTGGACCGGCATCTCGGTCGGCGTCGATGCGCGTGGACCGGTGTCATGGGACCTGCACAGTCGACGCGGCAGCTTCCGCTACAGCGGCGCGCTCCGAGCCGTCACGTACACCCCGGGAACCGTCCAGGTCCCGGCCCGTCACATCGAATCCATCGAGCGGGAGGCAGAGTACGCGGCCGACTAGCCCTACGATTGCGTCATGACCATTTCTTCCGATGCCCGCGTCGCTGTTGTCACCGGAGCCAGCTCCGGAATCGGCGAGGCCACTGCCCGCACGCTTGCCGATCAGGGATTTCACGTGGTGATCGGGGCCCGGCGCCTCGATCGCCTCGAGAAGATCGCCGAGGAGATCGGCGGCACCGCGCTCGAACTCGACGTCACCGACGAGGATTCCGTCGACGCATTTGCCGCGGTCCTGCCCCGCGTCGACGTCCTGGTGAACAATGCGGGCGGCGCCAAGGGCCTGGCGACAGTCATGGAGGCCGATCTCGACGACTGGCGCTGGATGTGGGAAACCAATGTGCTGGGCACTTTGCGGGTCACAAAAGCGTTGCTGCCCAAGCTCATCGACTCCGGCGACGGTTTGGTGGTCACCATCACCTCGATCGCCGCACTCGAGGCATACGACAACGGTTCCGGGTACACCACCGCCAAACATGCTCAGGCCGTTCTGCATCGGACCCTGCGCGGCGAATTGTTGGGCAAGCCCGTTCGGTTGACGGAGATCGCTCCCGGCGCCGTCGAAACCGAATTCTCCCTGGTCCGTTTCGAGGGCGATCAGGAGAAGGCCGACAAGGTGTACGAAGGCATCACTCCGCTTGTGGCTCAGGACATCGCCGAGATCATCGGCTTTGTCGCGGCACGTCCGTCACATGTGAACCTGGATCAGATCGTCGTGCGTCCTCGCGATCAGGCAGGTGCTGGACGCTTCCACCGCACTACGACCTAGCACAGCCCAACCACCTAGCGTTGTTGCCTCTTCGTGGAAACGGCGGCCATGATCGCCGTTTCCACGTCGAGGGCGGAAGCCGCAACAGCGCTGAGCGTTTCACCACCTCTCACGATGTACCTACCGTCGTCGGCAAAGTCGTTCCATTGAAAGACAACGTCACCCCGGTTCGGTCTGCTGTCTATGGCACTGCCCGACGAGATGGTGATTTCACCGATCGACGTGCGCGGCCGACGAAAGAACCTCACCAGCTCCTGCGCTGGTCGCGGATCGTCGGCTCGACTCAGGATCGACTCTCCCGGAATATGTTTCGTGTTCCGAGCCGACGCGACCCGAACCTTCCCCGCCGGGCATTGCGGCAGGTGCGTCACCATCGCGGACACCAGCACCGACGCCCGTTGCACCGAAAGAACAACATCGGAGCCGGAATCAGCTGCCGCACCTGGCAACTGCTCAACCAGCACTCCCCACTCGCCGGCGATCGCACCGTGCAGCCGTGTCACCATGTTCATCCGGGCGCCGTGAAATCCTGACACTTCGATGCGTACGGTGGGCTCCGCCAGTATCTGCAACGCGTCGGTCATACTCTCGTCGAGAATCTGCCGGATCCGCAGTGCCGCGTTTTTCCGCTGCATAGTCAGTTCGGTCATGGTTTCGGCCGCCGGACGGAATTTCAATGGGTACGGCAATCTGTCCCGACCTACGGCTTCCCACAGAATCTGGAATTCCATTCCGGTGAAGCGCCACTGTGACTGTGTGTTCACTGCTTCAGCACCAGTGTTCACTGCTTCAGCACCAGTGTTCACTGCCCCAGCACCGGCGGCGTGACCATCGGCAGGTCCCCGATCAGTTCGTTTCCGTTGTCGAGAGTGATGAGGTAGCCCGGCGTCTCGTGCATCTTGTCGTCGTCGCCTTGTCCGCGGCCGCCTGCCATGCCTCCCATTCCGCCGGCCATCATGCCCCGGCTACCGGCTGCTCCGAGACTGCCTGGCGCACCGCCGCGGGCACCGCTGCCGCCGGCACTGCCCAGGCCGCCGCCTGCCACACTGCCACCCAAACCACTGCCGCCCAATCCATTGGCGCCTGATCCACCGCCCGCGATGCCGCCACCTGCCCCACCTGCAGATCCGCCGCCGCCAAATCCGCCACTCCCAGGTCCGCCGGTGAGACCGGTACCTCCACCAAGTCCGGCGCCATGTCCGACACCAGGGATGGACCCACTGCCGACAGACTGCGGCACAGCGGACGCCGCCGAGGTAGTCGCCGGCCCGGAACCACTTTCACTCCGGCCGATTCCCGACCCGGATACCCGTCCGCTGTCGCCGAGCGCAGCGCCTGGCGTCGCACCTGATCCACCAGCCGAAGCACCGTCACCCGCGCCGCCGACCGTCGGGTCAGTCCCGGCGCCACCTGGCGAATCAGCTGTGCGCTGTTCCAATCCGCTACCACCGCCAGATGTTTGGTAGTTGCCCGCGGCGGATGCCGCTTGCTCGTACGACATCTGATCGGTACCGGTCTGGAACGGACTACGGCCGCCGGAGGTTCCGCCGCCGGAGGTGATGGGATTGAATGCGGGCGGCAGGACGGGAACCTGATCATCGGCGCGCTTCATGTACGGCAGGTACATCTCCTTCATGACCTGGCGCGCCAGTCGCTCCGCTTCTTCGGCTTCATGTTGCGCCTGACGCCACGACTCCCCTGGAATCATGCTGATGAGCTGTTCCCCAAGCGATGCGTCGCTTGGACGCGGTATCGACTGTTTTGCCTGTCCCAGTGCGATCTTTGCTTCTTCGACTTTGTTGGCTACCAGTTGCACTCGTGTCTGAAGTTCCTGGCCGTCAGCTGAGTACGCAAGAACAGCCTCCAAGGCCGCAGATCCACCCTTGCCCTGCCAGCCGTCACCGATTGCCGATCCGACGGCGAGGTTGAAGGCCGAGATTCCATTCACAACCCGCTCCGATATCTCGGTCCAGGCCTTACTGATCGCGACAAGAATTTCGGGCTTCATCTCGTCGACATGCGCAAAAATCTGAGCATGAGACATCGCGTCGAAGGGATCGTCTTCAAGAATGGCGTGTTCGCTGTACTCCAACGCCGTCGCCCGCGGAGTCAGTGCATCGCGGATTGCCCAGTTCACTTCGCGTTCCAGGTCGGCGACCTTCGATGCTTCGGCGATTGTGTCGTCGAACTCGCCGCGATCGTCGGTGAAATGTTGGAGCACAGCGGTCGGGGCCAATGCCACATCGGCGACACGACCGGGCACCGATGCCACAAGGGCGAGACCATCCGCCACAACATCATGAAGACTCACGACTATCCCCCGAATTCATCCGTGTCTACCTGGATAGACGCATCGGTGATGCCAGGGGTTCCGCCGACAGAAAAGATTCTTGCGGCTCAGGCGAGCGCGGACATGGACTTCCAGGTCGGGAGATCGATCGCCCAGTCGTAGATGTCGCCGTCGGCGGCGGAGAGGTCGATCGACGTCCCGGTCACCTCGACGGGGTCGCCGTACAGCGCGGTTCCGAAATACTCCTGCGCATCCGACATCGAGAGATTGATACATCCGTTGGTGACGTTCGACGAACCTTGAACTCCCGTGGTTTGCGGGTTTGCGTGGATGAACTCACCGTTGTTGGAAATGCGAACGGCCCACCGTTCGCGGACGTTCTCGTAGAACGGCGGATTGGACATGAGGAAATCTTCGTACTTCTCGGTCACCATGTGGATGCCGCTACGCGTGACGTTGCGGGCCTCGTTGCCTTCGCCGTAGCTGACGGGGATGTCCATGATCGTCTGGCCGTCGCGGACGACCTGCATACGGTGGCTGGGCGCGTTTGCCTTCACGATCTGACTACGACCGATAGTGAAATCGAGAGTGAGGTCCTGATCGCCGTACGCGCCGCCGCCGTAGTTCAGTCCGTACAGCTTCGCGTCCAGATGAACGACGGTTCCCGGGACCCAGTACTCGGCGGGACGCCAATGCGCGCGCGAGCCCCCGTTATCGTCCGGCAGCCACGCCCATGAACCTGCGGTCGCCGGAACGCTCGTGACAACAAGCGCCTTCTCCACTGCTGCTTTGTCGACGACGGAGTTGTCGAACTGGAGGGTGATCGGCGCTGCTATGCCCACTTCTTGACCGTCGGCGATGTTGAGGGTGCCGCCGGTCTGCGAATCGGGTGCCAACGTTGTGAAACTGCCCTCGACAGGAACGGTTTTTCCGTCCGTGCCGGTGGCGGAACCAGACCACGAATACGTGGCCGCGTACCCGAGAGCCTCGCTGACGACGTAAGACGTCCGGTCCGCAGACAGCTGACCTGCGACGGGGGTACCCGCCGAGTTGTTCAGCGCGACCTCGTCGAGAGTGCCGCCGGTGACTGTGACGGATACCGGGGCGATCGGGCTGACGTCCCTGGCACCGACAACCGGCGTCTCGACAACCTGCGCAACGGGTGCCTTGTCAGCTGGTGATGCCTCGCCGGCCGTCTCGGCGCCACCGATGGTGCATCCCGCAACAGCGAGCATCGCCGCAAGCAGAACAGCTACCAAAGCAGCAAGACGCGAACGTTTTCTCCGAATACCCAGCTGATGCACCTCAACAGGCTACCCGCGCTAACGATTGTCAGCTCATATCCGGCAACCCACGGTGACCGGTTCCGGCTCGAGACGCACACCGAACGCGGCGTCCACGCCGTCTCGCACGGTGCGGGCGAGAGCCACGATGTCCGAGCACTTCGCGTCGCCGCGGTTTGTCAGGGCGAGTGTGTGACGAGTCGACAACCGAGCCGGCGCGTCCTCGCCCGGGTATCCCTTGGAAAAGCCGGCTCGTTCGATCAGCCACCCCGCCGACAGCTTGGTTCCGCCGACCCCCGGATACTGCGGGACAGTCACATCCCCGAGCTGCGTCGTAATAGCGGAAAGAACTGCGGGCAACCGATCCTCGGGCACAACCGGATTGGTGAAGAAGGAACCCGCGCTCCACGTGTCGTGATCGTAAGGGTCGAGCACCATCGCCTTACCGGCGCGCAAACCCAGAACAGCTTCGCGGACCTGCGACGACGGCAATCGATCACCTTCCTGAGCATCGAGTGCCGTGAACAGTTCCCGGTAAGCCAGGGGCGCGCTCAGTCCATCCGTTGTCGCGTCGAGTTCGACCGCCAGAACCAGCGCTGCGTCCGAATGCTTGAGGACGCTCGAGCGGTAGCCGAGTTGCAGAGTCGACGGATCGACCCAGGACACCTCTCCGGTGCGGCGATCGAGCAACTGGACCCGCCGAAGTCGCGAGCCCACCTCGACGCCGTATGCGCCGACATTCTGCACCGGGGTTGCGCCCGTCGAACCAGGGATTCCCGACAGGGCTTCGAGTCCGCCAAATTCCGCGGCGACGGATTGACCGACCACCTCGTCCCACACGGCGCCGGCCTCGGCGACAACACGATCCGTGTCGAGGGTCACCGTGGTGTTCGCCACACGAACCACAACTCCGTCGAAACCCTCGTCCGAAATGACGAGATTCGACCCGCCCGCCAAGATCAGCGTCGGCACGTTTTCACGATCGAGAAGCCGAACGACGTCGACCAGAGACTGCGTCGTCGGGCATTCCGCGAGCAGCCGCGCAGGTCCTCCTACCCGGAGCGTCGTCAATCCGGACAGGTCAATGTTCTCGGACACGAAAGCGCCGGAATCTACGACGCGTTGGCCAATGGTTACGTCCCACACATCGGTAAACGGTAGCCTCCACAATCGTGAGCCGTCGCATCGAGCATTCATCGAAGTACACCGTCCCCGTCGCCAAGGTCCATGAGGCGGTGACGTCGGAGCAGTACTGGCGTGACCGTATCGCCGCAGTAGGTGGCCCTGGCGCCACCATCGACGAACTGACTGTCCGGGACGAAACCGTCGCAGTCACCATGTCGCAGGTCATTCCGGCCGAGCACCTTCCCTCCATGGTCTCCAACTTCATCAAGGGTGACATCGTCATCAAGCGCAGCGAGACCATCGCACCGCTCAACGGCGGAACCGCGACGGGAACCTTCTCGGCGCACGTCGACGGCGTCCCTGCCCGCATCGAGGGCACCCAGGTGCTCAGCGGAGACGACACGGGTTGCACCTTGAGTGCCACCGGTGAGGTCGAGGTCAAGATCCCGATTTTCGGCGGCAAGATCGAAAGCGCGATCGTCGACGAGGTCACCCGTCTGATCGAGGCGGAGCAGGACTTCACGCGGGACTGGATCGCAAAATAGGGCATTGCGGGCGGGGTAGGTTTTTTCTGTAACAGCAGGTAGCCGGTATCGTTTGCGATCATGGCTCGACGCATCGACTACTCCGCCCGCTACCAGCACTCCCCCGAACAGGTCTACGAAGCACTGACCGATCGCGGATACTGGGACGCCCGGGTCGAAGAGATGCGCAAGCATTCCGAAAATCGGGTGGAACATTTCGAGGTCAGCGATTCCGGAATCGAACTCGTCCTGCACCACGTCCTGCCCCGCACCGATCTACCCGATATCGCGCAGACCGTCATGCGCAACGATCTGATCATCACGCGCACCGAGTCGTACAGCCCGTTCGGTGACACGGTAACCGGAACCTACGAGGCCTCCATCCCGGCCGGACCGGGCAGTCTCACCGGAACCATGGAACTGTTCGGCACCGAAACAGGATGCACCTTGCGGACGTCGTCGGAAGCCAAAGTGCACATCCCCTTTGTCGGCGGGAAGTTGGAAGAGCTGATGCTCACCAATCTTGTCGACCTGTTCCGCACCGAAGCTCAGGTCACCGCGACCTGGCTCGCCGCTCGCTGACCCCCGGTGAGGACTGCTCCACCCCCGAAGATCGAGGGTGTCATCACACGCGGCACAACCGGCATCAACCGTCTGCGGCGCAGCGACCGCTGGCTCGTGCACAACCGGGCCGTTCAACGGGCACTGCACGACGCTGCCGACCCACTGATCGTCGATCTCGGCTACGGCGCCCGCCCCGACACGACGTTCGAGATGGCCGACCGCCTCACCGCGGTACGACGCGACCGCCGGGTCATCGGACTCGAAATCGACCCCGCCCGCGTGGTGGAAAGCCGCAACGGAGTCAGTTTCGCGCGCGGCGGGTTCGAGTTGGCCGGCCTGTCACCGATTTTCGTTCGCGCTTTCAACGTTTTGCGCCAGTACCCCGAAGACGCGGTGGAATCGGCGTGGTCGCACATTCAGTCCGGTTTGGCGCCTGGCGGTTTGATCCTCGACGGGACGTGCGACGAGCTGGGGCGTCGGTGCGCCTGGGTGCTGCTCGATGCGCACCGACCCCTGAGCCTCACCTTGGCGTGGGATCCCTTCGACATCGAGAAACCGTCGGACATCGCAGAACGGTTGCCCAAGGCCCTCATTCACCGCAATGTTCCGGGAGAACCGATTCACGCGCTACTCACGGCCGCGGATCGCGCATGGGCCACTGCGGCGCCCCACGCGTCGTTCGGCCCCAGACACCGCTGGGCTGCGGCACTGGAAATACTTCGTGGGCAGGGCATTCCGGTTCAACCGGCGCGGCGACGCGTGCGTGACTGCATCCTGACCGTGCCCTGGCACGTTGTAGCCCCGAACCCCTGATCTCACAGACACGAATCGCCCCGCCGCGGAGGTGTTCTCCGCGGCGGGGCCTTTCGTCAATGCTGCTTCGAGCTAGGAACCGAAGATTGCGCCCAGGTCTCCGAGCGAACCGGTCGGAGCGCCGGTGCCGGGCTCTGCCGTGACCTTGACGGTGACGCCGGCCTGCGTCTCGGAACCGAGGTATCCGTCAGTTCCGCTGAACACCGCGGTGATCCGACGATCGCCGACCTCGGTGAAGGCATGCGAGAGTGTCGCCTTACCGTTCACTACCGCAACCGGTCCGCCGATCGTGGTGGCGCCGTCCATGAACTGGACCGTCCCGCCGTTGAGCGTAGGTACAACGGCAGCAGCCAGATCTACCTTTGCGCCCTTCGTGGCGGACGCCGGAGCGCTCACGGTGATGGACGTTTCCTGATCTTCTGCGGCCGGAGCCGTGACCGAAATCGCTTGCACGACCGAGGTAGACGTGAGGAATCCGCTCGCACCCGAGTACACCGCCGTGATGTCGTGAGTACCGACGCTGCCGAACTCATGCAGCATCGACGCCTTGCCGTCGACAACCACCACGGGCAGGCCGAGAGTGCCCGAACCATCCTTGAACTGCACCGTGCCACCTGACGGAGCCGGCGTGACCGTCACGGAAAGACCCACTGCCGTACCGGTTTTTGCGTTCGCGGGAACAGTCAAGACCGTCTGGGTCTGCTGATCGACGGGAGCCGGCGCGGCGACCTTCACAGTCTGAACGCTCGAGGTCGAACCCAGGAAGTTCCCCGAACCGGAGAACACTGCGGTGATGTTGTATTCACCGGCGTCGTTGAACGTCGGTGTGATCGTGGCTTTACCCAAGGCGTCTACGGGAATCGGCGAGCTCATATCTCTGGCCCCTTCCCTGAACTGCACCGTGCCGCCCGCAGCGCCGGTCGACACCGTGGCAGTAAACGACAATTCCTCTCCTGTCGAAGCGCTCGACGGACCGACGAGGGTGGTCGTGGTGCTCTGCTCGACCACGACGGGAGCGACCGTCAAGGTATGCGGCGTCGACGTCGAGGTCTGGTAAAGACCGGAACCGGAGTACACCGCCACGATCGAATGCTCACCGGCTGCATAGGAATCCGTCAGCGAGGCCTTGCCGTTGGCGTCGACGGTAACTGCACTACCGAGATCGGTTGTGCCGTCCTTGAACTGCACCGTGCCGCCCACCGGCACAGGCGAGACCGAAGCCTCGAGAGTCACGGACTCACCTGCGTCCGCAGTCGTTGGGCCGGTGATCGTGGTTGCCGTGGACTTGTCCGCTTCGGACACAACGACGTCGACTGCCGACGACGTCGAGGTTGCCACCTTCGTGTTGCCGAGGTACTTGGCCGTCACGGTGTGTGTGCGGACGCCGGTCGGCGTCCAGGTAAGTGTGGCAACACCATTGGCGAGCGTGCCAGTGCCGATCGTGGAACCGGCGTCGAAGAATTCCACCGAATCACCGTCGCCGCCACCGGTAACCGTCGCCTTCAGCGGAACTGACTGCCCCAACTGCACGCCATTGGCCGGGGACAGCGTCGTCGTCGACACGTTCTTCGCGACGCTGATCGACGGACCGACACCCTTGAGCTGCCCCGACCCCAAAGTCCCACTCACATGCAACTCAGTCGTCAAATCCACACCACGAGCACAACCCGCACCGACCGTATAACTGAACTCAACCGTTCGGTACTTCGGATTGATCAGACCACCATCCCAGTAAACCGCCCAACTGCCAGAGATCTTCGCGTAGTCGGCAGCAACCTCGACCTTGTCACGGCCGATCACCGAACCGTCAACCTTGGCCGAATCCGTCACATAGGTAAGACAATCCGGATGAACATCCTTGACCTGCTGCAAGTATTCGAGGGAACCAGTTCGAGTCAGTACCGACTTCACGGTAATCGTCTCCCCCACACTGGGCGTTCCGTTCGAAATCGTGCGCACAACCTGGTAACCGTGCACATTTCCCTCCGCCGTCACCGGAGCAGCCCCCGCGACACTGACACCGGCAGCCGCGACGAAGCCCGCAGCAACAGCAAACACACTCACACCACCGACAACACGGCGTGCAGAACCAACAGACATAGATTTTCCTTCTCGAGAAGCGAGCGATATGGGTGATGCCCCACCGCTTCACGCGGACGGGGCATCACCAGGTGTCGAATGCCTTAGGAGCCGAAGATGTTTCCGAGGTTGCCGAGCGAACCTGTTCCGCCGGTACCGGGCCCTCCGCCGTCGACGGGTGCTGCGATCTGAACGGAGACCTGATCGGCCGAAGCCGTCACTGTTCCGGCGCCCGAGTACTCGGCCGTTACGACGCGCTGGCCCTGAGTTGCCGGCGTCCACGAAATGCCGGCCTTGCCGGAAGAATCGACCGTTGCTGTGCCGATGACCGACTCACCGTCCTTGAAGGTGACTGTGCCACCGGCGTTCGCCGGGTTGATCTGAGCCGAAACGGTCTGCGCAACACCGACTTGACCCGCTCCAGCGCTGAGAACTGTTGTGGAATTTGTCGTTCCGACTGGTTGCTCGGCAACTGTCGTACTCGCTGTGGTGCTCGACCCGGTGACACCGGATCGGCCCGCGAACACAGCTTCAACCGTCTGCGCGCCCGCAACCGTCGGAACCCAGGCGTAAGTGGCTTCGCCATTGCCGGCGACCGGGACCGAAGCCAGAACCGTCGTACCGACCTTGAACGTCACCGTCCCACCCGTTCCCGGCGCGGACACCGTCGCCTTGAGGGTGGTCGACTTACCCACCTGAGCGCCCGAGATCGGCGCCAGCGCGGTGGTCGACGGAGAATCAGCCTGCGAGACGTTCACGTTCAGCGCCGCCGATGTCGACTCGACAGCTCGCGCGGTGCCGGCGAACTTCGCGGTAATCGAGTGATTCCCACGAGTGGTCGGTGTCCAGTCAAGTGTGGCAACACCATTGGCGAGCGTGCCGGCGCCGATCTTGGAACCGGCGTCGAAGAACTCCACCGAATCACCGTCGGCACCACCGGTCACCGTCGCGCTCAACGTCACCGGTTGACCCACCTGGGCACCGCTCACCGGCGACACGACAGTCGACGACACGTTCTTCCGAACATTGATCGACGGACCACGACCGTTTGTCGTGTCATTCACCCAAGCCGAACCGTCGAAATGCACGGTGCTCGCCAAATCATTACCGCGCTCACACCCTGCGCCGACGCGATACTGAAACTCGAACGACTTCGTATTGTTCTGATACAACGGCCAATCGGTGATGCTCGCGCTCACGCGCACCGAGTCAGTGCTCACCGGAGTCTCCGGCGCGTACGCCTTCCCGTTCACCTTCGCCGAACCCTCGACATACGTCATGCACGACGGATGAAAATCCCGAACCGCGTACAGATAATTGACCACAAAGTCGGTCCGCTTGAATACCGTGGTGGAGGTGATCACATCACCTTCGGACGGCGTCCCGTCACTGATTGTTCGAGTGATTTTGTAACCACTCGAATTGAACTCAGCCGTCACCGGAGCAGCCCCCGCAACCCCGACACCCGCAACCGCCACGAAACCCGCAGCAACAGCAAAAACACTCAAACCACCGACAACACGGCGAACACCACTCACAGACATCCCTCTCGACGACGGAGCAGACAGGCGTCCAGTACAGGTGTCTAGGACAAGTGTCCATCTGCTTTGATGCCGTGACGTTATCCCTTTGCCTGTAACGCAACTACCCTTTTCGCCAAATTGGTGCATTTGGCACAAGGTCGGTTACGACTACAGGCTTGCGGTGAGCGCCAATTCCACGCGAACAGCCACGTCGACGGCGGCGTTCTCGCACGAGCGGTACAACTCATGGGCGTCGAGTCGACCGATCGCGACGCCGTCGGACACCACTTCGTTGAGCAGGTCCTGGGAAATGCCACCCGACGCAATGTCGAGGACAGTACGCACCGGCGTCGTAATTCGAATGGCTCCGAACTGCTCGCATTCCGATTCCGCGAGCAAGCATCGGTGCAGAGCAAGCTGACGAGTCGGCGCCGAAACGGGCACTCCGACGGACAAGTGCAGGAACCGTGGTTGCAAGTGGCCGAGACCGTGAAGTTCGGCAGCGCTGTAGTGCGAAACGGTTGCTCGGCCGGCAAACCACGTACACCATTTGGCAAACTCGTCCATCGCGGTGCGGCGCACCCGATCCAGTCGGAACAGCCCCGGACACTCCGAAATCCAGGTTCCGGATTCCAAGAGCCAGTCCCAGTCACTGCCGGAAAAACCCAGGGCGGCGGCCTGATCAGTCGCAACAAACCCACATTGGCGCAGTGCCAACAATTCGAGTGCTTCATAGTCTGGAGCCATGACCACCTCCGGTGACCGTCTGGAGCGCTTTTCCGCCAGGCTACGGCATTCTGTGTTTCAGATCACAGTATCGGATGGGCGCGTATTCACAGAGTTCGTTCAGAGTCGTCGGGAAGAATCCCTGAGATGACTGTCGCAGCAAACAACGCGCCCCCGCGCAATCGTGTGCTCATCATCCTGCTCGTCGTGATCGCTGTACTGGTCGCAGCGCTTGTCGGCGGAGAACTCTACGTTCGCAATCAAGTCAAAAGCTGCATGGCCGACCAGTTTCAGAGTGAACTCGGCTCGCAGGTAGACGTGGGCTTGAGCTGGAAGCCTGTCCTGCTTCAGGCCATCGACAAGAAGGTCCCGTACATCACCATCGACAGTGACGATTCGTCATTCGGGCCGGCAACGGGAATGCAGGTCCACGCAAAGGTCAACGACATCAATCTCCAACCGTCCGACGGAAACAGCGGAACCATCGAAAGCTCGAGCGCCGATGTCACCTGGTCCACTGCCGGAATCCTGGCCACCCTCCAGGAACAGACCTTCGGCGGACTTGTCACCGGTGTCACGGCTGATTCCGCCGCGGGAACTTTGGCCTTCGACGTCGGACCGGCAGGTCTCGCGAAGCTCACGGTCAAGCCGACTATCTCGAACGGAGTTGTCGACGTACAAACCGTCGGCGCCGAGATCCTGGGATTCGGACTTCCGACCGACCTGGTCGACGGCATCGTCCAGACTCTGACCGACAGCCTGCAGACCTACCCGTTGGACATGAAGCCCACCGAGCTCACCGTTACCGATGACGCGATCGAGATTTCACTCGAGGGCGGCGCCTACGCGATGCCCGTTGCCAATGCCTCGGCCCAGAATGCATCCGCAGTCCCTGACAGCTGCGGAATTCTCACCTGATCTCTACCTGTTATCGGACTTTTCCGACTGATTTCGAATAACCGTTCTATTCGAACAGAATTTCGATTACGGTTGGGGAATGTTCGATCCGGGGGTGGGGAGTTTCGGTATCTCGGCACAGCTGAGTGGTACCGAAACTGATTGCGCCCTGGTTGATTTGATGGCCCAGTTGCATTCGTGTGAAGCGATGTTGGTCGAGCGGAAGCTGGCGGTGGTGGCGGAGTTTTTCACCCGTCGTAGTGCCGAGCATGTCGAGGGCGGTACGTGGACGTCGTCGGCGCACGAGTTGGCCGAATCCGAGGTCGGCGCAGTCCTGACGATGGGCCGTGCCGCTGCCGGGAAGCTCATCGGGTTGGGTTTCGCTTTGAAGACGCGGTTGCATCGCACACGGGCCGCGATGGCCCGCGGCGAACTCGACTTCTACCGGGTCACGTTGATCGAGTCCGCGACCGCGAATGTCAGCGACGAGCTGATCGACGAGGTCGAACGCTTGCTGCTCGAGCAGGTGCTCGCTCCACCCGTGGACGGCGGTACCGGGTTGACGGGTCGCCGGTTGACCGCGGCGATCGACCGGATCGTCGCCCGCGTCGATCCGGAAGGCATGCGAGAACGACGACGCCGCGCCCTCGCCGACAGGTTTGTCGGAGTCAGCGCCGCCGAGGACGGCATGGCCCGCATCCTCGGCAGTATCCCGGCGGAGCAAGCCCGCGCCTTCGACGGCCGGTTGCGGGAATTGGCGATGTCGGTGTGCCGCCATGATTCCCGCACGTACGAGCAGCGCAGAGCCGACGCGTTGGGCGCTCTGGTGAGTGGTTCGACGGTGTTGGTGTGCGACTGCGACCGCGGTGATTGCCCGCAGGACCGTAGCGGTGTTGTCATCATTCGCCGGCCACTCGTGCATGTGGTGATACACGATTCCGCACTGCACGCAGGATCGGATGAACCTGCGCATCTCGACGGGTACGGGGTGATCAGTGCTGAGCATGCCCGCGACATCGCGAAAGACGCAGACGTTCGGGAAGTGCGAGTCCCGGCAGATGCTGAACCTGAACCGACACCTGAGCCGGCTTCGGCGTTGGTCTACCGCCCCCGGGCGGCACTCGACACGTGGCTGCGGGTCTTCGCGGGCAGCTGTCAATGGCCGCACTGCGATGTCCCGGCCTGGAATTGCGACCTCGATCACAACGATCCGTTCAACCACACCAACCCCGCCAAGGGTGGGAAGACGGTCGCGTCGAATCTGAACGCGTTCTGCCGCAACCACCACCGCCTCAAGCACTCCGGGAAGTGGCAGCTCGATCCGAACCCGGATCGCAGCGTCACCCTGACCTCGCAGACAGGCCATTGCTACCGCACCAGAGATGCCGGACTACTCGCGGGGATGCAGGAACCACCGCCACCGGAAGGCGGCAAACCGCGACGAACTCGGCTGGAAAACAAAGCTGCCCGCATCCGAAGTGAACGCAAACACCGCCGCGTCAAGATTCAAAACCGGGCGGCGAAGAATGCGGAACGCAAACGGCGGCAAACCTTCCCGATCTCCACACCCCGAAAACATGTGCCCCGAAAGCAGGTGCCCCACAAACCCGTCGACTACGGCAACGACCCGCCACCGTTTTGAATCAGGTCTGAATCACTTCCGAATCGGGTAATCCAGTGCTACTCCCCCAGACCGTCGAGCACAGCACGGGTTCCCGAAAGCCCGAGGCGGGTGGCACCGGCAGCGATCATGTCGAGTGCTGCCTGCGTCGTGCGGATTCCACCGCTGGCTTTGACTCCCACCGACGGCCCGACGGTTTTGGCCATCAACGCAACAGCCTCGACGCTTGCCCCGCCGGCGGGATGGAAACCTGTGGAAGTTTTCACGAAGTTCGCGCCCGCATGTACTGCCGCGCGGCAGCATTCGACTATCGCTTCGTCGGGCAGTGCCGCAGTCTCGAGGATCACCTTCAGCACCGCGTGCTCGCCCATGGCTTCACGGACGGTGAGTACATCGGCAAGCACAGCGTTGTAGTCACCGGCGAGTGCTGCCCCGACATCGATGACCATGTCGATCTCGCGGGCACCTTGATCAACAGCAAGACGAGCCTCGGCACCCTTCACCAAGGAGTGATGCTTGCCGGACGGAAAGCCGACCACAGCGGCGGTGATCAGACCGTCGGCCCGGATCGGCAGCATCGACGGTGAGACGCACACAGCGAGAACGCCCAATTCCCGGGCCTCGTCGATCAACGCCGTGACGTCAGCGGCCGTGGCTTCGGGTTTGAGCAGGGTGTGGTCGACCATTGCGGCAACCTGTGAACGAGTGAGCGCAGCGTGGGCCATGAAAGAAAGCTTGGCATACGACCATGCGTCGAGCGGCACTGCGACACCTGAGAGACTAGGCGGTATGACCGCTGCACCCTCGACTGATGATCGACGCTACGTACTCTCCCTCGGCTGCCCGGACACGACGGGCATCGTCGCGCGCATTTCGTCTTTCCTCACCGATGTCGGTGGCTGGATCGTCGAAGCGGCGTATCACGCTGACGCGGACACCGGTTGGTTCTTCACTCGTCAGGCAGTGCGGGCATCGTCGGTGAGTATCAGCATCGAGGAACTGCGTGAGCGTTTCAAGGCCGTTGCCGCCGAGATCGGACCCGAAACCGAGTGGACGTTGCACGATTCGGGGGCTCCCAAGAAAATCGTCCTGCTGGTGAGCAAAGAAGGTCACTGCCTTCACGACCTCCTCGGACGCGCGGCCGGCGGCGAACTCCCAGCCGAAATCAGCGCCGTCATCGGAAACCACGAGGATTTGCGCAGCGTGACCGAGCGCCACGGGATCGACTTCCACCACGTTCCCTTCCCCAAGGACCCGGCCGAACGCGGACCGTCCTTCGAGAAGGTGCGCGCCCTGGTCGACGCCCATGACCCGGACGCGGTTGTCCTGGCTCGGTTCATGCAAGTTCTGCCGCAGTCACTGTGCGAGCACTGGGCGGGCCGCGCGATCAACATCCATCACAGCTTCTTGCCGTCGTTCATCGGGGCCCGCCCGTACCACCAGGCTTTTGCTCGGGGTGTGAAGCTGATCGGTGCGACATGCCACTACGTCACCGCGGAACTTGATGCCGGCCCGATCATCGAGCAGGACGTGATCCGCGTCGACCATGCCGACGATGTTGCCGACATGGTCCGCCAGGGTCGCGATATCGAAAAGCTTGTTCTTTCCCGCGGTTTGCGCTGGCACCTCGAAGATCGGGTGTTGGTGCACGGCCGCAAGACTGTGGTGTTCAGCTAGAGATTGCGCAACCGCACGATCTCGCGGTCGAATTCGTCGATGCTCTCGATGGACGACATGTGACCGACACCGGGAATCACGATCAGCCGTTCGAGGTTGCCTGCTTCGTCGAGCACCTGCGCGAGTTTGCGTGCGTGGACGGGTGGCGTGAGTCGGTCGAGTGATCCGACGAGCACGGTGGTCGGCACTTCGAGATTGTCGAGTCCCTCGTGAATGTCGAGAGTGCTCAGGGCCGCTCCCCAACCGCCGCGGATGCGCGGCTTGCACTCTCGAACGATGTTCTCACAGAACTGAACTTCGGCTTTGGTTGCGTTGGGCGACATCGAGACGTACTGGATCGCCTTGGTCATCGCGCCCGAGGACACGAATGGCACGGGCGAGCTGAGGATGGCGCGGCCGACCGGAACCGGCACCCGCGGGAAGCGTTCCGGCAGCGGAATCACGGTGGTTTCGGCAATCAGACGGTCACTTGCCGTGCTGGCCAGCATTACCGCCGACGCGTACTTCTTGACGTCGCCGGGGTGCTTTCCGGCCCACGCGATGATGCTCATGCCGCCCATGCTGTGTCCGACGATGACGGCTTTCTTGTCTTCACGGACGGTCGCTCCGAGCACTGCCGAGAGATCGTCGGCGAGTACGTCGGGCCCAAGCGGAAGGGTGCCGACAGTACTGCGTCCGTGTCCGCGCTGGTCGTACGTGATGACCCGGTACTCGCCGGCCAGCGCGTTGACCTGTGGGTACCAGAATTCGGTTGAGCAGGTCCAGCCGTGACTGAGAACAATGGGATCACCGTCGACGGGGCCGTATGCCCGGATGTTGATGATCGCGCCGTCTTCGGTGGTCAGTTCGCTGATGTCCGCTTTGAACGTCGGGGTCTTCAAGAGTGCGTTCGGTTCGACGTCGGCAACGAGAGTGAGCCCTCTGGTGGAGCTACGACGACGGATAGCGGCGACGGCTGCCGCAAACGCTCCGGCTCCGGCAACTCCGGCCAATACCCGGAGTGTGGTGGTTCGCGAACTGCTGGACATGCATGTACTCCTGACTGAATTCGAAAGAAAATCGATACGGATGATGGGTGTCAGATGATGTGCGCTCGGCGCAGCAACATCGTTGACGGGCCGCCGATCAGGCCGACCTCGGTAAGAAATTCGACGGTATTCGCGCATCCTCGACGCACCATGTCGTGGTAGTGGACATTGTTCTTCGCGGCGTGGATTGCCGCTTCGGCGTCGAGTCCGGCGGCTGCGTAAACGTTCTTGTTCACGAGGCTGGTGACCACGAAGTAAGCGGTGACGGCAAGGACGAACCGGACGCGGGCTTGCTGGAACCGGGTGATGTTGGCTGCTCGTCGGACGGTTTCCTCGCGGGCGAATCTGATGTGGCGGGCTTCTTCGACCACGTGGATTCTGCTGACGGTTCGGGTGAGCGGTTGCACTCGGGTGTCTCGCATGAATTCGCGTTGCATCATGTCGAGGATTTCTTCGGCGAAGAGTGTTCCGCCGTATGCCAGGGATCCGGTAGCCGTGGCCTTGAACGGGCGCGCGGCGGTGCGGATCCAGGTCTTCGGGCGGTAGGACGGGACGCCGAATTTGGCTGCGGAGCGCGCAAACATCGTGGAGTGCCGGCATTCGTCGGCGATTTCGGTGAGCGCAAATTGCACGTGCGCCGTGGAAGGATCGTGGAAGTAGATGTCGCGGACGAGCATCTGCATGAGGATCATTTCGAACCAGATGCCGGTGCCGGCGATGCTGGCGGCCTCGTGGATGGTGAGCGTGATGCGTTGTTGCTGCGTCATCTCGTCCCACATCGGCGTGCCGTAGAGGCTGCACCATTCGGGGCTCATCCCGTACAGGTCGTCGGGGACGGGAGCTTCCCAGTCGATTTCGATCAACGGGTCGTAGGACGTGCGGGCAGCCGAGGCAAGGAGCTTGGACGCTGTTTCCTGGCGGTCACCGGCACGCGTCAGTCGGGATGGGCGCCGATCGTTCGTCGATCGGCCATGCTCGACAGACATCGCAGTTCACTCCCCACGAGGACCGGCAATCTATGTGTGACTGCCGTTAACCCACAATAGCACCGCATAGTGCCACCCCGGTGGGGACGAACTGCGAAAAACGCGCTACCAGCGCGGACCGCGCTGGATGTCGTCCACGCGAGGCCGCACGTCAACGAGATAGACGCAGATTGCGACTACCGCGATGATGCCCAGCATTCCCACCGGAGACGTCACCAACAGCACCAAAGCCGCGACGACAAGGATGCCAAGCCAGATCGGCTTGGTCAGCTTGTTGACTGCGGTGAACGCGTCGGGGCGCTGCCGCACGGCATGCACGATCGCGAAGACAGCACCTGCCAAGGCAAGCAACTTCAGTGCGAGAAAAATCAGGCCGATAATGCCATCCACAGCTACCACGTCTTACATCCTAGTTTCCGTAGTCCGACATCACGAACAGAAGGCTCCTGCACCCGAGAGCGCAGGAGCCTTCTCACTTGTCGAGCCGGCCGATCAAGCCTTCTTGGTCGGTGCAGCCTTCGTCGGTGCAGCGGTCTTGGCCGGAGCAGCCTTCACTGGTGCGGCAGCAGCCTTCGCGGGAGCAGCCTTCGCCGGCGCAGCCTTGGCCGGTGCAGCCTTGGCGGGTTCAGCCTTCTTGGCAGCGGCCGTTGCGCGCTCCTGGACATCGGATGCGGCAGCGGTCACGCGAGCTGCAGCTTCCTTGGAAGCCTCGTCTGCCTGGTCGCCGAGGTCGAGGACCTTGAGCGCAGCTTCGTCGCCCACATCGGCGATCTTCTCGCCGGCGTCGGAGATCTTCTCGCCAACCTCTTCGGCGGTGTCGGAGATGCGTCCGGCAGCGCGGCCGGCCAGCTTGGCAGCTTGCTCGCCCACGGCGCGCGTCTGACGGGCAACGGTTCCGAGTGCGTCTTCGGTCAGCTCGACAGCGTCACCGAGAGCGGACTCCGCGGCGGCGATGCCCTCTTCGACGGCCGGCTGCTTGCGGATGCGCTCAACTGCATCTTCGCCGCGCTCTGCCAGCGAGTTGTACAGATCGCCCGCAACCTTGAGGTATGCCTCGGCGACCTTGCGGAGCTCGTCGGGTGCAAACTTCTCGCGCAGCTCGGCAAGCTCCTCGGGCAGCTCGGACGGCAGGCCGGCGAGACGCTCACGAAGAGCCTCAACGCTTTCCACGACGTCGCCCTGCACTGCGGCGAACTTTTCGCGTGCACCGTCGACGCGGCCGGTGACCTCGTCCTGGCTGGTCTCGGCGCGCTCACGAACCTGGGCAACAACGTCGGCAACGGCCTGGACGACGAGGTCGCCGGCGCCGACTGCGGCGTAGATCGAGGTCTTGACGTTGTCGATGGCGGTCTTATCGGTCATGTTGTTCTCCTTCTGGGAGGTCTGAGTCCGGAATTGTGGTGGGGGCTGCGCTCTGGGCTACTGCAGCGGGCCGCGTCGAATCGTTCTCCCGACAGAACGAGTCGTAGATCTCGAGCAGCACTTGTTTCTGTCGCTCGCTGATGGAGGTATCTGCGAGCACGGCGTCACGGATCGGACTATGTGGCCGTTGTTCGAGATATCCGGCCTGGACGTAGAGGACTTCCGAAGACACTCGGAGCCCTTTTGCTATTTGCGCGAGCACGTCGGCAGACGGTTTCCGTAGTCCTCGTTCGATCTGGCTGAGGTACGGATTGCTTACACCGGCGAGCTGTGCAAGTTGGCGCATCGAGACTTGTGCGGCTTCGCGCTGCGCACGAATGAATCCCCCGATGTCGTGTGCCGCAGAGCTGACGACGCGCGCTGCCAAGTCGCTGGCTCCGGCTGCGGCACCGGATGATTCACGTTCTCCTTCATCGGAGTTCGTCGACTTCGCAGACATTGCGTCTTCCCTTTCCTGTGGACATTTCCCAGAGTAGGAGAGGGTGCTAACTATTGCAAGCACTACTGCTAGCACTGGGGTGCACGTCACATTCGAGGGCCGACTACTAGCCGAAGATCAGCGTCGACACCGTGTAGATGAACAGACCGGCTATCGCGCCGACCACCGTGCCGTTGATGCGGATGAACTGAAGATCACGACCGACCTGAAGCTCGATCTTGCGACTTGCTTCTTCGGCGTCCCAGCGCTCGACGGTGTCGCTGATGACACCGGTGATCTCGTCGGTGTAGTTCTCCGCGATGTACGTCGTACCGGCGGCCAGCCACCCGTCGACCTTCCCTCGCATCGACTCGTCGTCGCGCAGGCGGATGCCCAATCCGACGACGTTCTCGGCGACCTTGGCCCGAAGGGTGCTGTTGGGATCGTCGACCGATTCCATGATCAGCCGCTTCGCGACCTTCCACGTCGCCGACGCGAGTCCGGTGACTTCCTCGCGCCCCATGATCTCGGCCTTGATGCCCTCGGCTTTTTTGATCGTCTCCGGATCGTTCTGGAGATCGTCCGCAAAATCGATCAGGAAGCGATTGGCCGCCAGCCGAACCTCGTGCTCGGGATTTGCCCGCACCTTCCACGTGAACTCGACCAGTTCCTTGTAGATCTTCTCGCCGAGCATCGCATCGACAAATTTCGGCGACCACGCGGGAGAGTCCCGGACGATCACCCGGTCGATGGTCTCCTGACTGCCGAGCGCCCACTGATGAGCGCGTTCGGCCAGCAGTTCGATGATCGGCAGTTGCTTGTTCTCCTTCAGAAGCTCACCGAGTACCCGGCCGATCGGCGGGCCCCACATCGGTTCTGCCAACCGCTTGACGATCGTGTGGTCGATGACCTGCGCGATGTCCTCGTCGCGCAGCACTTCTACCAGTCCCCGCAGGATCGTCGACGTCTCCGCTGCAACACGCGCAGCGTTGTCTCGCTCTGCCATCCACGTCCCGAGCCGCAGCGGGATCTGTGCCTGCTGCACCTTCGCGGACACAACGTCCGGGGCCAGGAAGTTCTGACCGACAAACGAACTCAAACTGGCCCCGAGCTGGTCTTTCTTGCGTTTGATGATCGCCGTGTGCGGAATCGGTATGCCCATCGGGTGACGGAACAGCGCCGTGACGGCAAACCAGTCCGCCAGCGCGCCGACCATTCCTGCCTCGGACGCAGCCCTCACGTACCCGACCCACTCGCCCGCGCCTCGTGATTCCTGCCATCGACAGAACAGATAGACGACCGTCGCGAAACCGAGGAGACCGGTCGCGAAGAACTTCATCTTGCGGAGGTCCCGACGCTTGGCGTCGTCGCCGAAAGTCGAGTCGAAAGCGTTAGGGCTCAATTGCTGCACCCTTGCCATTGTGCCGAAAGCTTGTCGCTGGTGCGTCGAAGCCGCAGGTGCGTGCCCACCGTAATTCCCCGGACACTAAGCTGAAACGGAATGAGACCGCTCGGACGTGGATCGCACCACAGATATGAGATACCCCGTGGCTAAGAACGCTGTGCAGGACAACGAGCAGGTAGACGGCCCAGTTGTCGCTGACACGAAGCCCGAGAAGTCCGACGGACGCAAACGACGCTGGCGCGAACACAAGATCGCCAGACGTGAGGAGCTTGTCGACGGCACCATCGCAGCGATCCGGGCGCGTGGCCGTGAAATCGGTATGGATGAGATCGCGTCCGAAATCGGCGTGTCCAAGACTGTTCTCTATCGCTACTTCACCGATAAGAGCGACCTGACGACGGCCACGATGATGCGGTACGTCGAGACAATTCTCGCGCCGCGCATCTATCAGGCAATCAGCGACGAACTCGACGATTTCGAACTGACACACGCAACGATCACCGCGTATGTCGAGACTGTCGCGTCGGACCCGGCGATCTACCTCTATGTCATGGCAAACGGAGCCGGCGCAAGTCGTGACGTCGTCGCCGAGTCGGAGCGAATGATCGCCGAACTCCTGTCCACGGTGCTGGGCAATCGCCTGCGCGAGATGGAAATGGATTCCGGCGGATCTCTGCCGTGGGCGTACGGCATCGTCGGCGGTATTCAGTTGGCGACGCACTGGTGGATCTCCAACAAGTCGATGTCCGCTGAATCCTTGATCGACTACTTGACGATGATGACGTGGGGCGGCATCACCGGTATCGCCGCCGTCAAGGGTTCGCCGGCCAAGTTCAAATCCATGCCGCATCCGCTGATCGCTCCCGAAAACGACTGAGCCTGAAGTTCCCACGGAGGCCACCTCGGCTGTGGCACAGTCTCCGGGTATGACAGACGACTCGCTGTGGGAAACACCGGCCGTGACGATCCTTCGATCACAGCCTGGCTTCGATCTCGAAGGTCTCGACCGCAACAGCACTCCGGGATTCACCGGGAAGAAAGCTGACGGCGAGCGTCTCCTCGAAGAACGCGGCGCCGTGCTGTCTGGCTTGCAGGAACTGTTGTACGCCAACGGTCGCTCGGGTGACTCGCGGTCAGTCCTCCTCGTCCTGCAGGGAATGGACACCTCGGGCAAGGGCGGAATGGTCCGCCACGTCGTGGGGCACGTCGATCCACAGGGTGTCGACCACGCGTCCTTCGGTGTTCCGACAGACGAGGAAAAGCAGCACCACTACCTGTGGCGGATCAAGAAGCAACTCCCCCGCGGCGGTTATCTCGGGGTGTTCGACCGCTCGCACTACGAGGACGTTCTTGTGGTGCGAGTTCACGATCTGGTGCCGCCGGATGTCTGGGGAGCACGTTACGACGAGATCAATCAGTTCGAAAAGGAACTGGTCGACGCCGGCACCACCATCGTCAAGGTCGCGATGTTCGTATCGCTCGACGAGCAGAAGAAACGTCTGCAGGAGCGACTCGACCGGCCGGAGAAGTACTGGAAGTACAACCCGGGCGACGTGACCGAACGGAAACTGTGGCCCGCATATCAAGAGGCCTATCAGGCGATGCTCGACAAGACGTCCACCGAGCACGCCCCGTGGTACGTCGTGCCGTGTGATCGCAAGTGGTACAGCCGCATCGCCGTCACCGAACTGTTGATCGACGCATTCGAGAGCCTCGACCTGTCATGGCCACCAGCCGATTTCGACGTCGAGATCGAGAAGGCTCGACTCGCCGAGTCCTGATGGATAATCAGGACAGCCTGATGGAGAGTCAGAACAAGTGGGGCGTTTCCCGATGCACCTTGTGATCGTGCCGAACGGTTCCGCTGTACAGCGCGATCATGAGGCCTATGGACACCGCTGCCGCCAACCCCGAAACCAGCGCCCAGCCGGCGTTGCCTGATCCGGCTGCGAAGAGGAATCCGCCCAGACAGACCACAGTGACTAGAACCAGGAAGTACGACGCCCAGGCCGCAAAGAGATTGAGCTTCATGTTGGCTCCTCGGATCGGATCTCTTTCGATTCGACCGTACGCCTGAGCACACAGCCCGACAAGCGGGTTTCCCCGGCGGCACCTGGGGTAGCCGAATTACATGAATATCGGAAACCTTTTCCGCAGAATCGAATCCGCCGACCAACTGGACGGTCCGTCCACAGGGCTTCAACGCAGAATCCTCGACGCGACCTCACGCTCACCGGCTACGCGCAAAGTTGCGTCGATCCTTCGTGGATCACCGGTCGAGCACCCGCTACATCCCGCACTGGTGGCCGTCCCCATCGGAGCGTGGACTGCATCCGTTGTGTTCGATTATGTTGTGCGGGACCCGAAAACAGTGCGCAACCTGATCCTTCTCGGACTGGTCACAACACCGCCCGCCCTCATCACGGGCTGGCTCGATTGGTCTGAACGCGACACGATCGCGCGCCGGGTCGGGCTCGTCCACGCCGCGAGCAATGCGGTAGGCATCGACGCTTTCCTGGTGTCGTACTTCTTGCGCAGCAACGATTCCCCGCCGCCGCTACTAGCGCGGTTGCTTTCACTGGTCGGGCTGAGCGCCATCGGTGTCGGCGGCGCAATCGGCGGGCACATCGTGTTCCGACTGATGGATGATCTGGACACAGAGGCGGCGTCAGCGCCGGTCCTGGATCCGGCACTGAACGTAGTGAATTAGTTGTTCTGAACGTAGTGAACTAGTTGATCTGAACGTAGTGAGTTAGCGGATTCCATCAGTTCGCGTCGTGACCGTATTGACGGAGCAGGCGCGCAGTCCGATCGGAATCTGCCAGCGGACGATCGTTGGTCCACGACGCGCGTCGACGCATCCGGGCGTCAGGAGTGCCGACGCTCGCGCCGAATGCCGCGACCACGTCCGCAGTGGGCACTGCGTCGTCCCCGAAGTATCCGAGAACGATCAGATCCTCACCCGATCGGGTTTCCACTGCCAACGCCCAACCACATGTTTCCTCCCACAGCAATGCAACTTCCCGGCCGGGGAAACGTGGCACCTCTCGATCGAGGGCGATGTACGCCTCCATCGGATGCTCACCCCGGCAGCACCATTGCTCGATTCCTGCGCCGACGCCCTCGGCCACCGACTGGATGTACCGCTGGAATCCGAGCCCCACACTCGCGTCGACTAGTACCTGTTCGGTCATCGATCCACTCCTCACCTTGCGTGTTTGAAATGTGCCCATCCCGGGGCGCAGCGAAACCCGGTTCAGATCATGCACTGGGGGTATCCGAAGACGAAACAGTCAACCGAGAGGCGCCCAGATGACTTATTCGCCCGCCATCGCACCCGGACGAATGCTTAATATCTCCATGGTGTCGGTCAATGCGGACCCACTGGCTCAGGTGGGCAATTCCGTTGCCGGACGCCAGCATCTGCACGTCGACGAGTTGTCCTCGGCGCTCGTTCGCGCGGGCCATGACGTTACGGTGTACACGCGGCGGCAGAGTGCGCACGGTCCCGACCGTGTTCGCGCACGCGGTGGTTATACCGTCGTGTATGCCGAAGCCGGTCCGCTGCATGCGCTGAGCGACAAGGAACTACTGCAGTATCTCGGCGAATTCGGTAGTGAACTACGGAATTTGTGGACTCTGGACCGGCCCGACGTAGTGCACGCGCATTTTTGGATGTCGGGTATAGCCACGGAACTGGCAACGAGGATTCTCGGCATCCCGGTTTTGCAAACATTCCATTCGCTCGGTATCACGGAACGGCGCCATCTCGGCTTGTCCGACGAAAACCCCTCGGAGCGTTCCCATCTGGAGCAGTTGGTTGCGAAGGGTGCGACGCATGTAATCGCGACGAGCTCGGACGAGGTGTTCGATCTCGTCCGGCTCGGCTCGCCTCGCTCGCGGACAACCATGGTTCCGTCCGGCGTCGACATCGACCACTTCACTCCGGAGGGGCCGCGGGCAAAACGAAACGCGCCGCACCGATTGTTGTGCGTCGGAAGGTTGGTAGAGCAGAAGGGATTCGACGTCGCGATAGCGGCTCTGGCGTCGCTGCCCGACACCGAGTTGGTGGTGGCCGGCGGTCCACCGTCGTCAGGTCTGCCTACCGACGAGATCGCCACGCAGTTGCAGAAGCTCGCCGAACGACTGGGCGTCGCGGATCGAGTGAAACTTCTCGGCCGCGTTCCCCACCAGTCGCTGCCGAAGTTGATGCGGTCGGCGGACGCACTGCTCTGCACCGCCCGCTACGAACCGTTCGGCATCGTCGCGCTCGAGGCTATGGCTTGCGGTGTTCCCGTTGTTGCAACACCGGTCGGCGGGCTGCGCGACACCGTGGTGGACGGACTGACCGGGCACCGCGTTCCGGTCGACAATCCGAAGCAGACCGCGAGGGTGGTTCGGCACTTGCTCGACAACGCTGAGGAAGGAGCCTTGTTCTCACGCGCGGGCAGAGCCAGGATGTGCGAATCGTATTCGTGGGAACACGTGGCCGGCGAAGTTGTGCGGACCTATGGTCGCTGCGTCACCGCGCCGCCCCGCACGCGGGCGCACAGAGTCGCTCACCGAAGCGAAGTAGCTCGGTGAGCGACCCGATTCTCCTTAAGTTCGATTCGCCTTAACGCTGTATCTCCGATACTCCTTAACGCTGTATGACTCAGCGCTTTCAGGCAAGGAAACGTTTGGTTTCGCCGAGGCCGACTGCGTGCTCCAACGAGGTGTAGCAGTCGAACATGGATTCCTGGCCGGCGGCTCTGAGGAGACGCTGAACCGGTCGACCACAGATCAAGGCAAGAGCACCGCCGGCATCCCGGGTGAGCGTGGCAAGGATCGACAACGACGACAACCCGCACATACCCATGAATTCGAGATCCGACATGTCGACAACCAGGGTCCGACCCGGCACAACCTGGCTGGACAGATAATCACGGAATGCGTTGACGCTCAACAAGTCGATTTCACCGCGAACCGAAATCACGACCGTAGAGGCACTGACCTTGTTCGCGCGAAACGAGGCGGTCGACGTCGTCGATGGCGGCGGACCGTAGTCGAGCGAACCTCGACCTGCGTACGAAAAGCCCGGTTTCGAACCTACGTTCGCCTTCCCAGGGACAGACGATCCAGAGACGGACGGCCCGGAAAGAGGCGATCCTGGAACAGATGATTTTGGAACAACAGTCATGGTTCTCCCATCCCGCAACGGCATACACTGTGCAAAGAAACGGGGGACATCCACCAGGGGCGCACGCGATATCGGGCCCCATAAATAATGGATAATCCCTCATCGGCTGTGTGCTCAACCTCGGTTAGGAACAGTACCCCGAGATGACGGAGGTCACAAGCGCGGTGTGAGCGTTCGGTTCGGTCGCACGTCACGAGCTGGTGGTCGAGGTTGCGCAAAGTTGTGGTTTGAACTGCACCCTTTGGAGGTAATCCCCATTAAGCGTCTGCGCACCGGCGTAGATATTTTCTGTATAGGGGTGTCTGTGATCGTATCGGTCGGTATGGTTCACCGCACCAGCGTCCGGGGCCGGCACCTGGTACGACGATCCGGAGAACTCATGCCACATCTCAGCGCAATCGAACCCGATCAGGATCGCACTCAACCCGTCGTCGAGTTGAGAATCCGGGCAACCCTTGACCAACTGTCGATATTGCGGGCGCTCGCTGCGACCGTCGCGATTCAGGAGAGCTTCGACCTCGACGCCATCGCCGACATCAGGCTGGCCATGGATGAGATCTGTACGCATCTCATCGTCCGAGCTCTCCCCGATTCTGTACTGGTGTGCCGATTTGTCTACGCGGCGTCCCAATTACATATTTCGGTCGCGACCACGACAGCTGAGTCCGACGGTGCCGACCAGCGATCCTTCGGGTGGCACGTCCTCACCGCCCTCACCGACTCGATTTCCCTTGATCAAGAAGAAGATCCGAATGGCGCCGGGTACATCACGACTATGAAGTTCACCAAAGCCGACGGCAGGCGCCAGTGACATCGTCCGCTCGCGGGGCATCGCCCGAGCATGGCCCACCGCGGCCGCGTCGTCGGTCGACAGACGAGTATCGAGACGTCATAGCCGTTTTCGAGAAGTTGGACACCCTCGATCGTCACGGAGTCGAGTACGAGCGAGTGCGGGCCGCGCTCATCACGCGCTGCCTGCCGCTGGCCGAGCACATTGCCCGGCGCTTCGACGGCCGCGGCGAGGCACATGACGACCTTGTTCAGGTCGCACGGCTGGGTCTGGTCAACGC
The DNA here is from genome assembly GCF_033142425.1 of Rhodococcus sp. IEGM 1366. Taxonomy (NCBI): domain Bacteria; kingdom Bacillati; phylum Actinomycetota; class Actinomycetes; order Mycobacteriales; family Nocardiaceae; genus Rhodococcus; species Rhodococcus sp. IEGM 1366. The sequence continues at coordinate 390,127 of NZ_JAWLRZ010000008.1, read as the reverse complement.
GGTCGACCGGTTCGATGTCAGTCGTGGATCGGACTTCGTATCGTTTGCCGTCCCCACTGTCATGGGAGAAGTCCGTCGACACTTCCGGGACACCGGCTGGGCGGTCCGCGTTCCTCGCCGCATGAAGGAATTGCACTTCCAACTCGGCCAGGCGATCAGCGAGCTGTCACAGCAGTTGGGGCACGCTCCGACCGTCGACGAACTTGCGGCGACGCTGGGTGTCGAACGCGAAGAAGTAGCCCAAGCGCTCATCGCCGGAAACGCTTATCAAACAGTGTCGGTCGACGGCGCTGCGTCCAACCACACCGACGATCTACCCCTGGTGGAAACTCTCGGCGATTACGACGCAGCTCTCGAAAATGTCGAAAATCACGAAGCTCTGCGGCCACTGCTGGAGAAGCTACCTGACCGGGAAAGGACCGTGTTGATGCTGCGGTTCTTCGGCAATCTCACGCAGACGCAGATCGCCGAGAAGGTCGGGGTATCGCAGATGCATGTGTCGCGGTTGCTCGCGAAGACTCTCAGTAGCCTTCGCGAGCAACTCGACTAACCCGCAGTAGCGACCGCGATCAGATTGTGGCCGTGTCGATGACAAATCTGTAACGGACGTCGCTTGCGACCACGCGATCGTAAGCGACGTTGATCTCACTTGCCGGAATGAGTTCGATCTCGGCTCCGATTCCGTGTTCGGCGCAGAAGTTCAGCATCTCCTGCGTCTGCGGAATGCCGCCGACCATGCTGCCGGCCAGGCTACGACGGTTCGCGGCAAGCGAGAACGCGCGCACCTCGATCGGCTTCTCCGGTAATCCCAATTCGACCAAGGTTCCATTGAGTGCGAGCAACGACATGTACGCGTCGATGTCGAGGTTGACCGACACGGTGTTGAGAATCAGATCGAACTGTCCACGCAATGCCTTGAACGTTCCGGGGTCCTTGGTGGCGTAGTAGTGATCCGCACCGAAACGCAGACCGTCGTCCTGCTTGCTCAGTGATTGACTCAGGACAGTGACCTCGGCCCCCATCGCTTTGGCGATCTTCACACCGACATGGCCGAGACCACCGAAGCCGATGATCGCAACCTTCGTGCCCGGTCCGGTTTTCCAGTGCCGTAGCGGCGAGTACAACGTGATACCTGCACACAGAAGTGGCGCCGCGACATCGAGTTCGATGCCGTCGGGGATCGAAAGAACAAAGTGTTCGTTGACGACGATGGACGTCGCATACCCACCTTGGGTGCGCTCGCCGTCGCGACCCTTGGCGTTGTAAGTGCCGGTCACTCCGGTGCGGCAGTACTGCTCCTCACCGGCGACGCACATGTCACATTCCCCGCAGGAGTCGACAAAACAACCGACACCCACGCGGTCGCCGACCTTGTGCGTCGTCACCTCGGAGCCGATCGCGGCAACTACACCCGCGATTTCGTGGCCCGGGACAACCGGGTATTTTGTTCCGCCCCACTCATTTCGGGCGGAGTGGATGTCGGAGTGGCAGATTCCGGCAAACTTGATGTCGATGAGAATGTCCAGTGGACCGAGCTCGCGTCGTTCGATGGTGGTCTTCTCCAGAGGACCGTCAGCGGACATAGCGGCGTAAGCAGCAGCAGTAACCATGGGTACATGCCTACTCGCGCAAGAAGGGACCTGCAAATTGCAGGTCCCTTCTTGTACCGATTTGTCTAGTTGTCGGTATCCTGAGCGTTCTCGGCCCGGCGACGCAGTCGTCTCGCCGCCGCAACCAAGTTGCGCAGTGACGGCTCGAGCTGCCACGGATGGCGGGTCTTGAGCCCACCGTCCGGGTTTGCCCACAAACGATCGAGAGAAATCGATTCGCTTGCCTCCGTGAGCAATTCGTCGAGTTCGTCGATATCCGGGATCCTCGCCGAACGGGACTCGTACACACCGGGTCCGACGCCGTGTGTGAGCGCGCCTTCCTTCAGTGCGTCGAGCACCCACGTGATGGAGCGGGTCGCGACGATAGCCGTCACATCGGCGTCCAACCGTTCGATGGCGTCGACCACCGACGACCGAGCGGAGTACGTCAGATGCGTGTGGATCTGTGTTTCCGGCTTCGCTCCACCTGTTGCCAGACGGAACGCGTCGACGGCCCACTCCAGGTAGGCCTCCCGGCCGTCCTCACGTAGCGGCAGCAGTTCACGAATTGCAGGCTCGTCCACCTGGATGATGGCGATGCCGGCCGCTTCGAGATCTGCAATTTCGTCCCGAATGACAAGGGCCAGTTGCTCTGCCGTTTCGTAGAGCGGCTGATCCTGACGGACGAAAGAACGGGCGATCATGGTGACCGGTCCGGTGAGCATGCCCTTGACCGGCTTGTCGGTCAGCGACTGCGCGTACGCAATCCATTCGACCGTCATCGGCTTCGGACGCGCGATGTCTCCGTAAAGAATCGGCGGACGCGTGCAACGAGATCCGTAGGCCTGCACCCAACCATTGTGCGTGAAGGCATACCCTTCGAGCAGTTCGGCGAAGTACTGGACCATGTCGTTGCGCTCGTGCTCACCGTGCACGAGGACGTCGAGTCCGATGTCCTCTTGCAGGCGGATGGTGCGTTCGATCTCTTCCTGGATGCGCTTGTAGTAGTCGTCCCACTCCAACCGACCCTCGCCGAGTTCGTAACGTGCCTGGCGGATTTCGTTGGTCTGCGGGAACGAGCCCAATGTCTGAGCCGGCACCAAGGGCAGGTTCAACCGTTCCTGCTGAGCCTTACGACGCTCTTCGTACGGAGCGCGGATACGATCTTCGGGCTTGACTGCGTTGACCCGAGCTCGCACGGCGTGCTTGAGCTTGAAGTGCACCTTTGTCGGACGCTTGCGCCACTTGTCCGACGGACCTTCGGCGAGGGCCTTCGCAAGTGTCACGACCTCGCCGACCTTCTGCTTGGCAAAGGCCAGACGATCCGCGACGTCTCCCGGGATGTCGTACTCGGAGAGCACGTCGTACGGCACGTGCAGCAGCGAAGACGACGTGGAGACAACAAGATCCGGGACAACGTCCTTGAGCTCGTTGAGGTACGTCAAGGTGTTGAAACGATCGACTCGCCAGACGTTTCGGCCGTCGACTACACCCGCGTAGATCCGCTTGCGCTTGATATGGGGAACCGCAGCCAGTTCTTCGGCCGTGATCCGGCCGTGCACGAGGTCCAGTCCGAATGCCTCGATCTTGGTGGCAGCCAGGATGTTCAGAGCCTCGCCGAACTTGCCGTACGGTCCTGTGACCAGCAGACGCGGACGCAGCGGCGCGGTGGACAGCTTCTCGTACGCCCGCTTGAGCGCATCGAGCTCTTCTGCCGAGCGATCCTCCGTCACCGAAGGCTCGTCCAGCTGAACGCACGTTGCGCCGGCCTTGGCCAACTGCTCGAACAGCTTCTCGTACACGGGAAGTAGATCGTCGAGTCGATCGAGCGGCGCGAAATCGGCGTCGACCGCTTCGGTTGCCGGCCCCACCTTGGAGAGCAGAAGCAACGACACCGGTCCCATGATCACGGGACGCAGTTCGATGCCTCGTTCCTTGGCGCGCTCGAATTCGTCGAGCAACGCCTCCGAGTGGAGTGAGAACTCGGTGGCGGCGTCGATCTCGGGCTGACGGTAGTAGTAGTTGGTGCCGAAGAACCGGACCAACTCGAGGGGCGGGAAGTCGGGACGTCCACGCGCCATCGTGAAGTAGAAATCGAGTGGGTCCAAAGCGCTTTCGAGCGGCTTGAACCGCTCGGGCACGGCGCCGAACAGCAAGGCGTTGTCGAGAACGTGATCGTAGAACGAGAAGGTATTGCCGGGAACCTGGCTCAATCCCGTTGCAGCCAATTCGCTCCAGGTCGATTCCTGAAGTTCCTTGGCAACCGCGAGAAGTGCGTCCTTGTCGGAATTGCCGTGCCAGTAGGACTCGAGGGCACGCTTGAGCTCCCGCCGCGGCCCGATGCGCGGGTACCCCAGGACGCTGGAGCCGAATGCTGCAGTGCTGCTGGACATGCGGTCGACCTTTCTAACCGAGGGGCGCAAGCGCCCTGTGCGCCTTTGTGGTAGCCGGAACTACCAGAAAGGCGCACAGGGCCATTGGCCTTAGCTTGCCTGCTTGGCGGAACGACCGTTGTCGGTGTACTCGTAGAACCCTGCGCCGGACTTCTTACCCGTCAGACCGGCCTCGACCATACGGAGGAGCAGCGGCGGGGCGGAGTACAGCGGCTCCTTGAACTCTTCGTACATGGAGTCGGCGATGGACTTTACGGTGTCGAGTCCGACCAGGTCCGTCAGAGCCAGCGGACCCATGGGGTGCGCGAGGCCGAGAACCGTTGCCTTGTCGATGTCTTCCTTGGTGGCGAAGCCCGACTCGACCATGCGGATGGCCGAGAGCAGGTACGGCACCAGGAGTGCGTTGACGACAAAGCCGGAGCGGTCGGCACTGCGGACAACCTGCTTGCCAAGGACGTCACTGGCAAAAGCCTCGGCGCGCTGCGACACCGTGGAGCTGGTCTTGAGCGTCGTCACCAGTTCGACGAGCGGCAGAACCGGCACCGGGTTGAAGAAGTGCATACCGATGACTCGCTCGGGACGCTTGGTCGAGATACCCAGCTTCATGATCGGGATCGACGACGTGTTGGACGCGAGAACCGCATCCGGATCCGTCACGACCGCGTCGAGCTCGGCAAAGATTTCGCTCTTGATCTTCTCGTCTTCGACGACGGCCTCCACAACGAGCTGGCGGTCCGCGAAATCTCCCAGATCGGAGGTGAAACGCAGACGCCATGCGGCCTGCTCACGCTCACGTTCTGTGATCTTTCCGCTGCTCACGCCGCGGTCGAGCGAACGCAGGATGCGTGAACGCCCGGCTGCTGCAAGCTCGCGAGTCTGCTCGAAGACCAGAACATCGACATGTGCGCGGGCGCACACCTCGGCGATTCCGGCACCCATGATTCCGGCGCCGATAACGCCGACGCGCTGAATTTTTTCGCTGGTCACGTCAGCTCCTTGTTTGTCTCGTGGAGTTTGTCTGGTGGAGGTGTAGCTGTGGAAGCACTTCGAACCGCGTCGACGCTGATGGCCGGCGCAATCGGAACTGCTTTGAAGACGAAAGAGAAGTAGTGCGGTGATACAAGCAGGGGAGAGACCCGAAGCCGAGCCTCTCCCCCACCCGATGTCAGTTCTTAGTGGAACTGTCCCTCTTCGGTGGAGCCCTTGAGAGCTGCCGTCGAGGTGTTGGGGTCAACCGTGGTGGCGATGGTGTCGAAGTAGCCGGCGCCAACCTCACGCTGGTGCTTGATGGCGGTGAAGCCACGCTCTTCGGCAGCCTTGAACTCGCGCTCCTGCAGGTCGACGAATGCCGTCATACCTTCACGGGCGTAGCCGTAGGCCAGGTCGAACATGCCGTAGTTGAGCGAGTGGAAGCCTGCGAGCGTGATGAACTGGAACTTGAAGCCCATCGCGCCGAGCTCCTTCTGGAACTTCGCGATGGTCGCGTCGTCCAGGTGTGCCTTCCAGTTGAAGGACGGGGAGCAGTTGTAGGCCAGGAGCTGGTCCGGGAATTCGCTGCGAACGGACTCGGCGAACTTCTTTGCAACCTCGAGGTCCGGCACGCCGGTCTCCATCCAGATGAGGTCTGCGTACGGTGCGTAAGCCTTGGCGCGAGCGATGCAGGGCTCGATGCCGTTCTTGACGCCGTAGAAGCCTTCAGCCGTACGGGTTCCGTCGAGGAACGGGCGGTCGCGCTCGTCCACGTCGGAGGTGATGAGGGTTGCGGCCTCAGCGTCGGTGCGGGCGATGATGACGGACGGAACGTCCGCGACATCGGAAGCCAGACGAGCCGAGGTCAGGGTGCGGATGTGCTGCTGCGTGGGGATGAGCACCTTGCCGCCGAGGTGGCCGCACTTCTTCTCCGAAGCGAGCTGATCCTCCCAGTGGACGCCTGCTGCGCCGGCGCCGATCATGGCCTTCTGCAGCTCGTAAGCGTTGAGAGCGCCACCGAAGCCGGCTTCGGCGTCGGCAACGATCGGAGCGAGCCAGTTGCTGACGGAGGTGTCACCCTCGGTCTTGGCGATCTCGTCGGCGCGCAGCAGTGCGTTGTTGATGCGACGAACGACGGTCGGAACCGAGTTGGCCGGGTAGAGGCTCTGGTCCGGGTACGTGTGGCCCGAGAGGTTAGCGTCGCCGGCAACCTGCCAGCCGGAGAGGTAGATGGCCTTGAGGCCGGCGCGAACCTGCTGCACAGCCATGTTGCCGGTAAGTGCACCGAGGGAGTTGATGTAGTCCTCGTTGTTCACGAGATCCCAGAGGATCTCGGATCCGCGGCGAGCGAGGGTCTGCTCCTCGACGACGGTGCCCTGGAGCTTGACGACCTGATCGGCCGTGTAGTTACGAGTTACGCCCTTCCAGCGAGGGTTGGTGTCCCAATCCTGCTGAAGCTCTGCTGCGGTCTTCGGGGTGCCGGTGGTCGACATCAAGACTCCATCTCTTTGATCTACTGGTCCGGCCCGTTGTGAGCGGTACGTGCGTACTGCTTCACATCCTTGCCAGGCCCTTTTTGTGTACTCATCGAGAATGGCACATCGAAAAAGTGCCGTCTACCTGTTGCTAATGCCAATCTTCGCTAGCTTTTCAACACACTTTGCTAAGACTGTGAAGATCGAGAGGGGTTCAAACCTCGCCAATCGGGCAGGTTTCCTACTGGCCGGTAGCAAGAAACTGCAGGCTGTGAACGAAATGCACGCAACCTACTGCGACGACGCAAGCGCGCCGCCGATGGGCAACTCCAGCATCACTCCCAGCAACATTTTGTGACTCGAAGTGATCGCAATCACGCCCGTCTGGGTGGAATTCGCAGATTCACCGTGTGCAGGCGGGATTTATTGCACACAAGTTGCCTCGAAACGTGCGCTTCGGCCTGATTTCGCACACTTGTGTGCACCTGGGCTCGTCGTTCCGCTGCCGCCGACGCCAACCTCCACTAGCGTGACGGCCATGCCCCTGTACGAGTTTCGCTGCACCGGCTGCGGACCGCTCGAACGGTCGTTTGCGATGGCCGAGGTTCCCTCGTCGATTGTGTGCCCACAATGCTCCGCCGATTCCCGACGCGTGATGTCCACACCGAGATTGAGTCACGCATCCTCTGCCGCGATGGGACTACTCGACGCCACTGCGCGATCCGCCCATGAGCCGGCAGTAGTCAACGGCTCACTACCGGGCACTCGCCGCACCGTCACCCCGACTACGTCTAATCCGTTGCACCGCAAGCTACCTCGCCCCTGAGTATCACCTTCGATGATGAGGAGTTCACATGCCGGAGTTGCTGTTCCCCCTCGATTCCACCAAGAAGTTCACCGAGCAGGCCATCGTCGGCCATAACCGCTGGCACCCTGATATTCCGGCCGCAGTCACGGTGAAGCCGGGCGATGCGTTCCGTGTTCACTGCCGCGAGTGGTTCGACGGTGCCATTCACAACGACGACTCCGCGGACGACATCCTCAATGCGCCCCTCACCACCGTGCACACGCTTTCCGGCCCGTTTGCCGTCGAAGGGGCAAAGCCCGGCGACCTCCTGATCGTCGACATTCTCGACATCGGCCCTATCCCCCAAGAAGATTCGGGACCGTTGGCCGGCCAGGGCTGGGGGTACACCGGCATCTTCCCGCGTAACAACGGCGGCGGATTCCTCACCGAGCAGTTCCCCGACGCATACAAAGCGGTATGGGATTTCTCGGGACAGACCGCTACGTCGCGCCATATCCCACACGTGTCGTTCACCGGCATCGTGCACCCGGGACTCATGGGCACTGCGCCGTCAGCGGCATTGCTCGCCAAGTGGAATGCCCGCGAAGGTGCATTGATTGCCACCGATCCCAATCGCGTTCCCCCGCTGGCACTTCCACCCGAGCCCCGTGACGCCGTACTCGGCACCCTCACCGGCGACGACTACACGCGTGTTGCCGGCGAGGCTGCCCGCACAGCTCCCCCGCGCGAGAACGGCGGCAACCAGGACATCAAGAACCTGACCAAGGGCAGCCGAATCTTCTACCCCGTATTTGTCGACGGAGCGAACCTGTCCGTCGGCGACCTGCACTTCTCCCAAGGCGACGGTGAGATCACCTTCTGCGGCGCCATCGAGATGGGCGGCTTCATCGATCTGCGCGTCGACATCATCAAAGGCGGCATGGACACCTACGGGGTATCCGAGAATGCGATCTTCATGCCGGGCAACACAGATCCGCAGTACTCCGAGTGGCTGGCATTCTCGGGCACATCCGTGACGCTGGACGGTGAGCAGAAGTATCTCGACTCCCATCTGTCTTACCAGCGCGCCTGCCTGCACGCGATCGAATACCTCACGAAGTTCGGCTACGCACCGGAGCAGGCATATCTGCTACTCGGCGCCGCGCCGATCGAAGGCCGGCTCTCCGGCGTCGTCGATATTCCGAACTCCTGCTCGACGGTGTATCTCCCGACCGCGATCTTCGACTTCCCACTTGCCCCGTCTGCGAACGGTCCGTTCCAGATCGATCCCGGCATGGGTGCTCCGCGTGCGGAGAACAAAGCCTAGGTTAAGTCTGCAAACACAAGTTTGCGAACTTCCTACACCCCTCGTATCCTGGCTGAATGTCGAAAACCTTCGTCGGTGTCCGGCTCCGCCAACTGCGTACCGAGCGTGGGCTGAGCCAGGCGTCGTTGGCAAAGACGCTCGAAATATCGGCAAGTTACCTCAACCAGATCGAGCACGACGTCCGCCCGCTGACGGTGCCGGTCCTGCTGCGGATCAGCGAGGTGTTCGGTGTCGACACCACCTTCTTCTCGTCGCAGGACGACACTCGACTGATCGCCGAAATGCGCGAGGTGGCTCTCGATCAGGAAATGGGGATCGACGCCGACGCGCACGAGATCGCCGAGATGGTGTCGAGCCATCCGGGGTTGGCGAAGGCGATGGTCAACATGCACCGCCGCTTCCGCAACACCACGGCGCAGCTGGCCGCGGCCACCGAGGATCGCTTTTCGGACGGCAGCGGCAGTGGTTCCATCACGATGCCCCACGAGGAAGTCCGCGACTACTTCTACCAACGGCAGAACTACATCCACGATCTTGACACTGCCGCGGAAGAACTGACGTCACGCCTGCGTTTCCACCGTGGCGACATCGCGGGCGAAATCGCTCGCCGTCTGGAAACGATTCACGACGTGCAGATCGTTCGCCGAATCGACCTCGGCGAGAACATTCTGCATCGGTACGACCCCGTGAACCGGGTCCTCGAGATCTCGTCGCACCTCTCCGGTGGTCAGCAGGTATTCAAGTTCGCCACCGAGCTCGCTTACCTCGAACACAACGACCTACTCGACTCCCTCGTCGCCGAAGGCAACTTCACCAGCGAGGAATCGGTGTCGCTGGCTCGCCTCGGGCTGGCCAACTACTTCGCCGCGGCTACCGTCCTCCCTTACGGACAGTTTCACGATGTGGCCGAAGATTTCCGGTACGACATCGAACGTATGTCAGCGTTCTACTCTGCCAGCTACGAAACGATCTGCCACCGACTGTCGACGTTGCAGAGACCGAAACTGCGCGGTGTCCCGTTCATGTTCGTCCGCGTCGACCGCGCCGGAAACATGTCGAAGCGTCAGTCCGCCACCGGCTTTCACTTTTCCACCAGCGGCGGCACCTGCCCCCTGTGGAATGTGTACGAAACCTTCTCCTACCCGGGCAAGATCATGCCGCAGATCGCCCAGATGCCTGACGGCAGACGGTACCTGTGGGTGGCGCGGACAGTCGAGCGTCGGGCCGCGAGGTACGGCCAGCCTCAGAAGATCTTTGCCATCGGATTGGGCTGCGAAATCCGCCATGCCCACCGTCTCGTCTACGGCGACGGCTTGGACTTGGACGAGTCCAATCCCGGCACACCGATCGGTTCGGGTTGCCGGGTGTGCGAACGCTTGAACTGCCCCCAGCGCGCTTTCCCTCCATTGGGCAAGGCCTTGGACATCAGCGAGCATCGAAGCTCGATCTCGCCGTATGTAATTCGATAGAGGCTCGACGCTACTGCGAATGCGCACGCAGGAATGCGACCGTGCGATCGAACGCGGTCTGCCCGTCGGGAGTATCCAGATCGAACTGGTACTCGTGTTCGAGCGCCGGTTCGTAGTCATCCGGGTAGAAGAGCGCGTCGACGTCGACACCCAGGCGAATAAGTGTGTCCGCAAACGGTTTCGACTGGCCGGCGGTCAGTTCGTCAGCATTGCCGCCGGTGATGAAGGTCGGGGGGAAAGCCGATGTGACGATGTTTATCGTCGACATCTGCCTGACCGCCGGTGAGTTCTCGAAGTCCTTGGTCCCGGTGTAGGCCCAAACGGATTCGCGGTCTGCCGTCCACCCGAATCTGCCGTCGGGATCGAGGAATTCGTACATATCGAAGACGCCACAGTCCAGGACGACGCCCCGGACCTGCTGCGGCGACAGGCTCGGCGTGACTCCGACTTCGGCGGCGTAGACCGGGTCGGTGATCATTGCAGCGATCTGGCTCGAGATCTGGCCGCCCGCAGAATCGCCGCCGAGGAAGAGTGCGTTCGGATCCACGTGCAACTGCTCCGCATTGTCGGTGATGTACCGATAGGCGTCGTTCAGTTGACGGAGCACTGTCGGGTACGTCGCGTCCGGGCCCAGAGAGTAGTCCAGGGAGATGACCGTGAACCCTTGGCCGGCAAGACTCTTGTAGTAGCCCGAGTAATCTTCCTTGTCGCCGTAGATCCAACTACCACCATGAGTCCAGATGAGTGTTGGCAGCGCTGCCGACGCCGAATCCGGGAAGTAGACGTCGAGTAGGGCATCCGGATCGCCGTCGCGGTAGGTCACATCGGTACGCGTCTCGACGCCGGACGGAGCCAACTCCGACAGCGTCGCAGAAACCGAATCTGCACTTCCTTCCGCCATCCACCGCATTGCCAACGTCCCCGGCCATGGGCTGAAGTACGTCGCCAATCCGCCGATAATCATCAGCGTGAACACCGCGCTCAACAGGCCGAGCACCCACCTGGGCGATCGACGTGTGGACGACTTGGGCACGGCAACTCCTGGGCGTCGGAAACAGCATCGGGCACAAGGCTAGCGGAGATGCGGTTCCTGGGAATTGCCTGTCAATTATCGACGACCAGATTGCCGGGATTGTCAAATTCTCAAGCAGAACAAGGGGATACGATCAATCAACCCGCGCCGACAGGAAATCCACGGTGCGCTCGAACGCCACCACACCGTCTGCACCATCGAGGTTGAACTGGTACTCATGTCCGAGCGGCGGCTCGTGATCTTCCGGAAAGAACAACGTGTCCACCTTGACGCCGAATCCAGTCAGCTTGTCGGCCAAAGGTTTCGACTGACGATCTGTCAGCGGGTCGGCATTGCCGCCACTGATGTAGGCGGGCGGGAAATCGGCCGTGACGTGATGGAGCGTCGACATCTGTTGCGCCGCTGTGCTATCGACAAAAAGGCGATCACCGGTATAGGCCCACAGCGAGCGATCGACACCCCAGCCGATGATGCCGGGGCCACCTACCATGTTCGCAACATCGTAGATTCCGCAGTTCAGCACAACTCCGCGCAGTTGATCCGGATGCAAGGCCGGCTTCACACAGACAAGGTCCGCGTACTCCGGATTGGTGATGATCGTTGCCAATTGGCTCGACAACTGAGCACCTGCCGAATCACCGGCCAGAAATATCTTCGACGGATCGACGTGCAACCTCTCGGCGTTCGCGAGGATGTACGCGTGTGCGTCGTTGAGCTGACCGATCGCCGTCGGATAACGATGCTCCGGTCCGATGGAGTAGTCCAGCGACACCACGGTGAAACCGCGCGAGGCAAGTAACTCGTAGTACGTGGCGTTGTTGGACTTGGTGCCGGAAATCCAGGCACCGCCGTGTGTCCACACCACTGTGGGGAGCGCGGTCTGCGTACCAGCCGGGAAATACACGTCCAGTCGGGCGTCGGAATCATCGGTGCGATAGTACTGATCCCGAATGGCGTCGACGCCTCCCGGCGCGTGTTTGCGCAGCTTGTCGGTGACCTTTGCTGCGTCACGGCCGAAGACCCAGCGCACAATCAGCGCGCCGGGCTTCGGGCTGCGAAGCAGAGTCCTGAGTCGATGGGACATCGGTGTCCTGAGTCGATGGGACATCGGTGTCCTGAGTCGATATGGCATCGGAGTCCTGACAGCTCGGCACTAGGTCCGAATCAGACTAACCCGACACCGTCGAAGCCGCCGGATCAACAGATCGCCTCAGCCAGTTTCTCGCGCACAAGTTCCTTGACGGCGCCTTTGGCAACCTTTCCGCCGGCTGCCATAGGCAACTCCGCCAGCGTCATCACATACTCCGGAATGTATTCGCGAGTGATGCCCTGCTCACGCATCCACTCGGTGAGCTCTGCCGCGGACAGTGCCTCACTGTCCGTGGTCACGACAACGGCGCACACCTTTTCCCCGAACAGAGCGTCGTCGACGCCGACCGCGGCAACCAAATCCACCAGCGGGTGCGCACGGACGTATTCCTCGACTTCGACGGCGGAGATGTTCTTGCCACCGCGAATGATGATGTCGGCCTTACGACCCACAACGCGGACGCGACCGTCCTCGTCGATTTCGACGATGTCGCCGAGCAGCATCCAGCCGTCTTCGGTGTACAGCTCGTTGTTGGCGTCGACGTCGCCCCAGTAGCCCTGACACATCAACGGTCCGTTGACCGCCGGTTGCCCGCGGCGCATGGATCCGACCACTTCTGTTGCGGCGTCGTCGAACACCCGAACCTGCATCCGGTCGATGACGTGACCACAGGTACGCAGCCTGGTATCGGAGTCGTCTTCGACGGTGGTGACGGAGACTGCTCCGGTTTCGTTGGAACCGTAGAATTGCAGCACTGCTGCTCCGGTTCGTTCCTCGAATGCCAGCGCCTCCGAGTACGGAACCGCCTCTCCCCCGGTAAACATGACGCGCAACGTATCGAGGTTTGCGCTCGCAGCGGCGTCGGATCGCAACAGCATCTTGAATTGTGTACTCACACAGTTCAACACGGTGACGCCTTCGCGTTCGATGAGATCGATCATCACCGCGACGTCGAATCGCTCCATGACCACGTTGGGGGCGCCGAGCAACGCGGGCAGGAAATGCGACGTCCACAGGCCGAAACCGAAGGGAGCCGGAACCGCCCCGAGGAAGACTTCTTCCGGTCCGACATCAGCTGCCTCTGCGCCGATCTCGGAGAATGCAACCCACCGATCTTCCGTCTGAGTCACCAGCTTCGGAAGTCCGGTCGTACCGGACGTCGAGTTCAGCATGGACACGGCAGCCGTCGAGAAGGTCGGGCTCGAGGCCTCGAAAACCCGCTTCGGCACGGGAAGAGAGACAACACCTCCCACCGCGGCGGCCCGTTCGAAACTCACGGCTCCGGTGTCGTCGGCAAACACCACGTCGAGGGTGGGATGCGCCTGTCGCAGTTGTGAGATCAACTCCGTGGTGTCGACGCCGCGCAAAGATCGCGTCGTCACCAGAACTGTGGCGTCGGAACGTTCGATCAGATGCGAGATCTCGCGGAGCCCGGATCGCGACCCGATTCCCACGGCCACCCGGCCGGTCCGGTACGCGGCACACAGCGCGGCGTGGAAGACCATGGTGTCCGGAAGCAGCACCGCTACATGCCCGTATCCCTCACTGGAAAGTTCGAGTGCCGACGCAATGGCGTCCGCGGCCGCGTCGTACTGCGCCCACGAAATTCGCGAAGTCGGGGTGATGAAGGCCGTGCGGTCCGGAATGGTCTCCGACCAGTGACGGACTATTTCACTGATGCTGACGCCGGAAAATCGATCCGGATCGAGGGCAAACTCGCCGATTGCCACGTCCAACGTTGTGGGTTCCTGCATGATCGTCATTCATCTCCCCTCGGCGCTGTGCACGCCCATCGACAATTTGTAAGCAGCATCCAGCGAAGCGGCGGAATCGCATTCGCGCACAATCTCGCCGCGTTGCATCACGTACCCACGGTCCACGACCGCCTTCAATGCTGACAAAGCGGGCTCGGCCACAATCACCGTAACCCCTTCCGATGCCAGTTGTCCTACAAGCGTGCGTAATTCAGCCACGATCTTGGGCGCGAGACCGGTCATCATCTCGTCGAGAAGCAGCAACGACGGTTTTGCCAGCAACGCCCGGCCCAGAACCAGCATCTGCTGCTCACCACCACTGAGTACCCCGGCAAAACTTTCGGCGCGGTCCTTCAGAATGGGAAAGCGCGCAAAAGCCGAATCCACTGCGTCCGCGTTCAGACCTAGAAGATCGGCACCCACGCGTAGATTTTCGCGGACCGACATGCGCATGAACAACTGCCGTCCCTGCGGAACATAAGCAAAACCGCTGCGTGCGCGTTCGAGCGCCGACATCTTCTCGACACTGCGGCCATCGACGGTTATCCGGCCGGACGCCGGTACGGAACCGTAGATCGCACCCATCAGAGAAGTCTTGCCCGCACCGTTGGGTCCGACCAGCGCGGTGACCTGACCGGGGGCAGCGACGAAGCTGACGTCGCGTACCGCGATGGCCGATCCGTAACGGACAGTGACCTTATCGACCTCGAGCATTGCTCACACCCTCTTCGTCGTCGGAACCGAAATACACCTCACGCATCGCGTCGCTGGACAGGCAGTCCTGCGGCGGACCGTAAAACGCGACGCCGCCGAAGTTCAGCAGGACAACCGTTGTCGCAAGTTCTGCGATGAGGTCGACGTTGTGATCGACGAGAACAACACCCTTGCCCTGCGCGGCAATGGAACGGACAGCGCCCGAAATAGCGTCGATGCCGTCGTGATCCGCGCCTGCAAACGGTTCGTCCAGGAGCAGCACTTCCGGACCGGTAGCCATCGCACGCGCAACCTCGACCAACCGCTGCGCTCCCAGACTCAGATCCCCGCACGCGCTTTCGGTGTCGCTGATCGAATACTCCCGCGCGAGCGCCGAAGCCTGGTCCGACGCTCTGTCCCAGTTCTCGAACGGCCCCTTGATCGCCCACCACAGCGAGCGCAGCGGCGAGGTGATCCGGTGCCCGTACAGTCCCGGGATGATGTTGTCGACGGCATTGAGTTCGAGTGCCAACTGCGGATGCTGGAACGTCCGCGAGAGCCCCTGCCTGGCACGACGTTCCGACGGGCCGCTCAGGGACTTACCGGCCAGCGTGATCGTTCCGGAATCGGCTTGTTGGGTACCGAAGATGCAGTCGACGAGTGTTGTCTTGCCTGCGCCGTTCGGTCCGACCAGACCGATCACCTCACCGCGACCGACGCTGAACGACACGTCGTCGACGGCACGCACACCGCCGTAGGACTTGTGGAGCCCACGAACCTCGAGCAACGGATCGGTCATCGGGAATCACGCTCCTGGTAGGTAGCAGTCAGACGGTTGATCAACGCGCGAGACCAACCGATCACGCCGCCAGGCGCGACGATCAGGATGACCAGAACCGCACCCGCCAGCAAGAGTTCACCACTGCCCTGATAGCCGGGCATGTTGAGTGTCACGATCACCACGATGAGAGCGCCGAGCGGTGCACCCCACGCGGAACCGCGGCCACCGATGATCGGCATGAAGATGGCAAGGAAGACGATGCTGAGGGTGAAGGTTTCCGGCGTCACCGCTTGAACCGAGACGGTGAAGAGCGATCCCCCGGTCGACGCGATTGCCGCGCCGATAGCCAGTGCCACGACGGTCAGATGCATCGGGTTGACACCGGATGCCCTGGCGACGTTCCGATTGTCCCGCGAAGCTTGCAACATCAGGCCCCACACGGACTTCCGCAGTCGATCGACCGCAACGGCGATGACGCAGACGAACAGAATCGCGAAAACGACCAACGCATAACGAGGTGTTTCCCAGCCGAACATCGTGAGAGCCGCGACGCCCGAGATTCCCGCCGAACCGCCGGTGAAACTCGGTCCGTCGATGAGCCAGTGCTCGAAGGCAATTCCGAACAGCAGAGTCACAGCGGCGAGGTAGAACCCGGAAAGCTTCTGCGTGGCAAGACTGAGCAGCACTGCCACACACGCCGCGACCAGAGCGCCGATGAGCCACCCCCACCACATCGACATCCCGGTCTTCACCGACATCAAGGCAACCGCGTAAGCCCCGATCGCCGCATAGGCGCTGTAGGCCATCGACAGGGAACCTGCCAGAACGAAGGGAACATACATCCCCAGCGCAATCAGCGAGTACGTCGCGGCCAGGAAGATAAGGTCCTGCCGGTACAGGCTCGGCCCCATCCACAGGAGAAGTACGGCAACAACTGTCACCGTAATCAGGGCTTCTCGCGACACGTTGCCGAGCCGCGCTCGCGACCTGATCGCGCGAGGTGTGGTTATCGCACCCATCAGACGCGCACCTTTCTCGAGAGCAGACCTTCCGGGCGGAAGGCAAAGAAGACCAGAGCGATCAGGAGGATCGCGGTCTGTGCGGCGCTGGCACCGAAGTAGTACGGCGCGAATACCTGGACGATGCCCAGCAACATTCCGCCGATCAGCGGTGCCCAGCTACGCCCGGTACCGCCGATGACCAGCGCGATGAATGCGGTGAGCGTCCAGGACAATCCACTGGTGAACTGCACGCCGGCTTTGGGAGCGAACAACAGTCCGGCGATCGCGGCGATGACGCCCGCGAGTGTGAAGGCAATCAATCGAACACGGTCGACCGGCAAGCCAAGTACCCGTGCTGCCTCAGGGTTGTCGCCCACGGCGCGCAGCAACCGGCCGGCGGTAGACCTGTTCAGCCACAGTCCGATTCCGATGAACACCAGCGCAGTCGCCACGATCAGAACTACAGTCGCGCTGTCGAGCGTTGCGCCGCCAACGGTGATCGGATCGAAGTCGAAGATCTTCTGCCCCGGCAACGGCGTACGCCCGAATACGGTTCCCGCAAGCTGCTGAATACCGAAGAGCACCGCCGTCACGGCTACCAAGGCCGGCAGCTCACCACGCCCCGAACGCTTCTGCACCTGCTTCACCACCAGCTTTTCGGTCAACACCGAAAGCGCCACTGCAACAGCAATTCCCAGTGGCATGGCCAACCACAGCGCCAACCCGTGATTGACCGCGATCCAACTGCTCGCCATAGCCGCTGCCATGGCGTACGGACCCATCGCGAAGTTGAAGAAATCCGCGCCGACCACCACGAGGTACATCCCCAGGGCGATCAACGAGAAGAAAGCACCGATCTCGATGGCTGCAAGCCAGAGTTGTGCGTCTGTCATGTCAAAGCTCCTCGGTTATCCGCACGGGGGCTGATAGGAATCCCACGGATGCGCGGGCTTGTTGTCGTCACCGAATTCGATGAGCACCAGTCCGCACAGGCTGTCCGGGGCCAAGTGGTCGTCCGGGCTGAAGGACAGTGTCAAATCGTCCTGGCCGAAACTGGAGGGAAGACCCGAAACCTGCTGGAGTGCATCACGAACGGCGGTCCGGTCCTGATGATCACCGGCAATCTCGATGGCCTTCGCCAGCATCATGACCGCGTCGTACGATTGCGCGTCGTAGGCGGTCAACTGATAGTCGGCGCCCTTGACCGCCCGGACCTTCTCGGTCAATTCCGCAGTTCGCGCATTGTCGGCACTGAGCGATCCCATGTAGACCATGCCACTCAGGGCCTTCGGATCGGCCAAAGCCCACGACGCCGGCTGGTTTCCGATGGAGGCCAGTGAGAAACGCTGCGTCTCGGGAACGATCTTCGAAAGTGTGTTGTGCGCCAGAATCTCGAAGTGCCCACCGATGCTGGCCACAAGAATGGCGTCAGGCTTCGTTTCCGCGAGTCGCGACACCTGCGCCGTGAGGTCCGCGGCGTCTACCGGAGCCTTCTCGACGGCAGTGACCGTTGCGCACTTCTCCAGCGCCGGACGCAGCGTCTTGATGATGCCGTCGATGGAAGCGCTTGCATCACCGAGGATTCCGAGTGAGCGGTAGCCCAGCTTCTCGAACGCTCCGCAATACACCTCGGCATATTGCTTGAGCGAGTTGGGAATCATGAACGAATAGTCGTTGCCAGGAGGGGAAGCAAACGCGTCGCTGAGGACAACGGGGGCAATCGCCGGGATCTTCGACTGCTCGAGAATCGACTTCGCCTGCAGGACCGAGCCGCTGCCGGTCGCCAGAATGACGGCACTTGCGCCCTGATCGACCAACTTACGAATGATCGACGGCGTCTTGGTGGGACTGCTCTCGTCATTCTCGACAACCAGGCGGACGGGCTTGCCGTTGATCCCACCTGCCTGGTTGATCAAGTCGACGCTGAGGCGGACCGTCTTGCCCGCGATGGTGCTGTACGACGCACCGGGGCCCGTCGAATCCTCGTCCAGCCCGATCACGATCTCGTTGTCCGGAATGACTCCAGCAGATGCACACGCACCTGCCCCGAGCACGACTGCCGCGGCTAAGGCTATTGCCTTCCCGAGTCTCACATCCCACTCCTGTCCAAACGATATTTGGTAAATCAAACAAGCGCTTGATTCACGACGCTGGGCAGAAGTATGCACTGGGTCACATAGATAGTCAAAATCGCCGTAACAGGGAGCGATCAGCCCCGTTGTTCGGCCTGCAGATCGCGAATCGCGGTGCTCAGATCGCGGATCACCGACTTCAACTCGTCGACGTCCGAACGCAGTTCGGCAACCTCACCGACCGGCGGTGCAACGTCGACATCGTCAGTCTTGACCTTCACCCGAGCGAGCGCTGTGGAACCGTCTCCGCGGCGGGCAAAACCGTCGAGAAACACAAGGATCAAATTCCGCTGCAGTTCGGGCGCCAGCTCGGCCAACTGTGAACGGTATTGAGCCACCGTCGACCACACCGACTCCCGCATCAACCGATGAAACTGTTCAGGATCGATGTCTTCGCGAAACTCCCCGTCTGCAATCCCACTCGCAATTGCCGTGCGCCAGTAGGCCTGCGCCTTCTGAACCGCAACGGTGATCGGCGCGTCGGAAGGCTGGGACGACAGGATCGCTTCGCCTTGATAGACCTCGGTGGCGTACGGGTGGTCGAGCGCGGTATTGAACGAGACCTCGACCATGGACGCCAACCGGTCGCGAGCTGATCCACCAGGTTCGATCGAGTCCTCGTATCTGATGTTGAGATCTTCGAGGAAACGCACGACTATTTCGTGCGCCATCGCGTCCTTGGATTCGAAGTAGTGATAGAGGCTTCCGGACAGAATTCCGACCTCGTCGGCGATATCTCGCACCGTCGTTGCCGCGATACCACGCTCGCTGAACAATTTTGCCGCGTGAGTGAGTATCTCTTCCCGTCGGGTCGAACGCACTGGTCTAATCCCCTCATCAATCGTCAAGCGAATGCTTGATCGAATATCGAGGATGCTAACACCGAGCCTGCTCTGACCTGCGGAGTGAGCACTCGTTCATCCAACCGACATATCGGACACACGATGGTGATCGAGTCTATTTCTTTCAGAAACAAGTTCTCCCTACGCTCATCCGCATCGACGAATACAACGCCGTATACGCGAGCCGGATACATCACATCCGGTAGTCCGTTCCCCGAAGCCATGTACCTGTAGCCACGCCCCTGTTTGCACGTCGGCGAAAAGCAGGTACTGAAGTCATGAAGACGAAAGGCCCGTCTATGCGAACCTTCTCGAAGCGCACCCTCGCCGCTCCGGCAGCTCTTGCAGCTCTGGGTTTGGTACTCACCGGTTGCGGAAGCAAAGCCTCTGATACGACGTCGGGTGACACCACGGCAGCATCGTGCGTCGACACCTCCGGCGACACGATCAAGGTCGGTTCACTCAACTCGTTGTCCGGCACCATGGCCATCAGTGAAGTGACAGTGCGCGATTCGATTGCACTCGCAGTTCAGGAGATCAACGACGCCGGTGGCGTTTTGGGCAAAAAGGTTCAGATCGTCGCCGAGGACGGCGCATCCGAGCCGACGGTATTCGCAGAAAAGGCGGAGAAGCTCATCAGCAGCGACTGTGTCGCAGCAGTTTTCGGCGGTTGGACGTCGTCGAGCCGTAAGGCCATGCTCCCGGTCTTCGAAGACAACAATTCGCTCCTCTACTACCCCGTTCAGTACGAGGGCCTCGAGGATTCCAAGAACATCTTCTACACCGGCGCTACAACCAATCAGCAGATCATCCCGGCACTGGACTACCTGAAGGAAAAGGGCGTCAAGTCCCTCTACCTGGTCGGAAGTGACTACGTCTTCCCACAGACCGCCAATCGCATCATCAAGGCGTACGCGGCAGCCAACGGTATCGAGATCAAGGGCGAGGACTACACGCCGCTCGGTTCGACCGACTTCTCCACCATCGTCAACAAGGTCCGCACGGCCGACGCCGACGCCGTATTCAACACGCTCAACGGCGATTCGAACGTCGCGTTCTTCCGCGAGTACACCAATGTGGGGCTGAAGCCGGCCGACATGCCTGTTGTCTCGGTGTCCATCGCAGAGGAAGAGGTCGGCGGCATCGGCGTGCAGAACGTCGAAGGACAGCTGACGGCCTGGAACTACTACCAGACCATCGACACCCCGGAGAACAACAAGTTCGTCGCGGCATACAAGGCGAAGTACGGCCAGAACAAGCCGACGTCCGACCCCATGGAAGCTGCATACACCTCGGTGTACCTGTGGAAGAACACGGCCGAGAAGGCCAATTCCTTTGCTGTCAAGGATATTCAGGACAACGCCGACGGCGTCACCTTCGAAGCCCCCGAAGGCCTCGTCACCATAGACGGCGACAACCATCACATCACCAAGACCGCCCGCATCGGCGAAATCCGAAGCGACGGACTGATCTACACCGTCTGGGATTCCGGTCAGCCGATCGAGCCCGACCCGTACCTCGAGAGCTACCCGTGGGCCTCGGGTCTCGGCGCCAGCAAGTAACAACCTGACCGCAATGAAACCGACTGGTAGAGAGGTGGAACGTCTGTCATGGATGTTGTGATCGGACAGCTGTTCACAGGTTTGAGCATCGGCTCGATTCTGTTGTTGGCTGCATTGGGACTATCGCTCACGTTTGGCCAAATGGGTGTCATCAACATGGCCCACGGCGAGTTCATCATGGCCGGCTCGTACACGGCCTACGTTGTGCAGCAGGTAATCTCCAATGCAACCGGTTCGTTGATCATCTCTCTACTGGTCGGTTTCATCGTCGGCGGATTGATGGGTGTGGCCCTGGAAGTGCTTCTGGTGTCACGGATGTACCACCGCCCGCTCGACACGTTGTTGGTGACGTTCGGCGTCGGACTGATCCTTCAGCAGTTGGCGCGCGACATCTTCGGTGCGCCTGCCGTCAACACCACCGCACCGTCCTGGCTTTCGGGTGGTGTCGACATCCTCGGCGCCGTAGTTCCGAAAACCCGCATCTTCATTCTGGTGCTGGCAATCGCGGCAGTGATCGCATTGTCTCTGGCACTCAAGCAGTCGTCGATGGGTAGGCGCATCCGCGCCGTAGTCCAGAACCGAGATCTGGCCGAGACCAGCGGAATATCCTCCCGCCGTACCGATATCACCACCTTCTTCCTCGGATCCGGACTCGCCGGCGTTGCCGGTGTCGCCCTGACCCTGATCGGTTCCACCAGCCCGACCATCGGGCAGTCGTATCTGATCGACGCGTTCCTGGTTGTGGTCGTCGGCGGACTCGGACAGATGAAGGGCGCAGTGATCGCCGCGTTTGCACTCGGCATCCTGAACTCCTTCATCGAGTACTCCACCACCGCATCGATTGCCAAGGTCATCTTGTTCGTCATCATCGTCGTCTTCCTCCAAGTGCGTCCCCAGGGACTGTTTGCAGTCAAGACAAGGAGCCTCGTATGAGCGTCCTGACCAATCCCCGAATCCGGGTCTGGGGCGGATTCGCCGTCGCCGCGATCATCCTGTTCGGACTTGCCCCAGCCGTGCTCTCCGACTTCCGACTCTCCCTGCTGGGAAAGTTCCTGTGCTTCGCGATCGTCGCAGTAGGCATCGGACTCGCCTGGGGCAGAGGTGGAATGCTCACCCTCGGCCAAGGTGTGTTCTTCGGCATCGGCGCCTACGTCATGGCAATGCACCTCAAGATCGCCGACGCCGAACTCAAAGGTGACGCGGTACCCGATTTCATGGCGATCGCCGGCAAGACCGAACTGCCCGGTTACTGGCAGCCGTTTGCCTCCCCGTTCGTCGCGATCTTCGCGGTACTGTTCCTGCCCGCGACCGTCGCGTTTCTCCTCGGACTCGGCGTCTTCAAACGACGCGTCAAGGGCGCATACTTCGCGATCCTCTCGCAAGCTCTCGCCGCGGCATTCGCCATCCTGCTGATCGGTCAGCAAACCATCGGCGGCAGCAACGGACTCAACCGTTTCCGCACGTTCTTCGGCTTCAACCTCAACGACCCCGCCAACAAGCAGATGCTGTTCTTCATCGCCTCCGGAGTGCTCCTCGCCTCCGTCGCCCTGATCCGGCAACTGATGAACTCACGCTACGGTGAACTGCTTGTCGCAGTGCGAGATCAGGAAGAGCGCGTGCGCTTCCTCGGGTACGACCCTGCCAACATCAAGCTGGTCGCCTACGTCACCGCCGCATTCCTGGCCGGTATCGCCGGAGCGTTGTTCGTGCCCATCGTCGGCATCATTTCCCCCGCCGACGTCGGAATCGTTCCCTCCATCGCCTTCCTCATCGGCGTGGCGATCGGCGGCCGCGCAACGCTTCTCGGCCCCGTGCTCGGTGCCATCGGTGTTGCCTGGGCTCAGTCGGCCTTCTCCGAGAAGATGCCGTCCGGCTGGATCTATGCCCAGGGTCTGATGTTCATCGTTGTCGTCGGGTTCTTCCCCGCCGGAGTCGCCGGACTCTTTGCGCTCCTGCGCCACCGCCGCAAGCGTGAAAAAACCACCCCCGAAACACCGAAAATCAGCGAACCGGAAACTGTGGAGGTGTCCGTATGACCAGCACCGGTACAACCGACACAAGCGCACCGAACCCCGTATTGGGCGGCAATGCCGGAATGTCTTCCGAATACCTGGAAGTGCGGAACTTGAGTGTCAGCTTCGACGGATTCAAGGCCGTCGACAGTGTGGACCTGACACTGATGCAGGGTGACCTTCGCTTTCTGATCGGCCCCAACGGCGCCGGGAAGACCACCCTTGTCGACGCCATCACCGGACTGGTACCGGCGACGGGTTCGATCACCAAGTCCGGTGAACAGTTGCTGGGCAAGAAGGTTCACAAGATCGCCCGCCTCGGGGTCGGGCGCACCTTCCAGACCGCCAGCGTCTTCGAAGAACTCTCCGTTCTGCAAAACCTGGACATCGCTGCCGGTGCGGGCCGCTCCCCGTGGGAGTTGCTGCGCACCCGCAAATCCGTTCTCCCCGAGATCGAGGAAGCCCTCGAAACCACCGGACTCGAAGCTCTACGCGATACACCCGCCGGAATCCTCGCGCACGGGCAGAAGCAGTGGCTCGAGATCGGAATGCTTCTGGTACAGAACTGTTCGGTACTTCTGCTCGACGAACCCGTCGCCGGAATGAGCCTGGAAGAACGCGAGGAAACCGGCAACCTCCTGCGTCGTATCGGTGGTGCGCGCACCGTGGTTGTCGTCGAGCACGACATGGACTTCATGCGAGCATTTGCCACCTCGGTCACCGTCCTCGCAGCAGGCAAGGTTCTTGCGGAAGGAACTGTCGCGCAGGTTCAGGCCGATCCCAAAGTCCAAGAGGTCTACCTCGGCACCGCTGCGGCTGTGCCTCACGGCGAGGAGTGAATCATGCTTGAAATCAAGGACGTCCGCGCCGGATACGGACGCACCGAGGTCATCCACGGAATCTCGCTCACCGTTCCGGGCAACGGTGTCGCCGCCGTCATGGGCCACAACGGCGCCGGAAAGACGACGTTGCTCCGAGCCGCTGTCGGGTTGATCAAACCGACCAGTGGAACGATCCTCCTGAACGGCGAAGACATCACGACACTGCGCCCGAGCGCCCGCGTCACCCGCGGCCTCGCCTATGTCCCCCAAGGACAACAATCCTTCGGCCAACTCACCACGGCCGAGAACCTTCAGGTTGTCGCGGACGGCCGCAAACGCGGAAAGGCGCTGATTGCAGAAGCATTGGATATGTTTCCCGCGCTGACCACACTGCTCGACCGCCGGGCCGGCTTGCTGTCGGGTGGGCAGCGACAGCAACTCGCCATCGCCCGCGCCCTCATCACCGAACCGAAAATTCTGATCCTCGACGAACCCACCGAAGGCATCCAACCCAACGTCGTCGCCGAGATCGAACGCACCATCATCGACCTCACCAATCGCGGCGATCTCGGAGTCCTCCTGGTCGAACAGCACATCGGGTTTGCGCTCCAGTCAGCGCAGCACTACAGCGTTCTCGCGGCCGGTCATGTGACGTCGACCGGAGAGGGAGGCACCACATCCACCGATGCCGTCCGACGAGCGATGGCCATCTGACATGTCCGCCGTCGAACATTCGACCGGATCGCTGCGGGATCAGGTGTATCAGTCGATCCGGGCCGATCTGATGGCCGGGAAGATCACGCCGACGGAACGACTGAGCGAGGAGCGGCTCGCGCAGATCTACGGAGTTTCGAGAACTCCGGTGCGAGAAGCTCTGGCCCGCTTGCAATCCGACGGTTTGGTTCAACGCGGCGAGCATGGGCTGTATCCGTATCGGCCACGCCTGGAAGATCTCAACGGATTGTACGAGCTACGAATATTGCTCGAACTACAGGGAATTCGCCGAGTCATCGATACGGAGTACGCCCGTCACGACGCAGATATTCTGGGTGCTGAACTCGAAAAGTGGTATGCGCTGCGCACCCATTCGCTCGAACCGGACTCCAGCTTTGTCACTCTCGACGAGGAGTTCCACACGGCACTACTTGTATCGGCCGGAAACCCCGCACTGACGGAGGCCTTGGCAACCGTCAATGCCAAAATCCGGCCGGTACGGATGTTCGACTACCTGACGCCGGCCGGGATCGAAGCGACGATCGACGAGCACATCGCGATAGCTGAACTTGTTCTCGACAACAAGTTGCCACAAGCGTTCGAGTCGTTGCGGGCGCACATCGACGACGGCAGGCTCGTGGTTGTCGAGCACGCTCGCCAGGCACTGTCGTTGGCGGCACTGGCGAGTGCGGTTCGATATTGACGGGCACATTTCGATTTATTGTGCGGTGAGGAAATAGGAATGCACTCCGGGCGGTTGCACTTCACAACAACTGTTTTCTGCCCGCCTCGAAAGGTGCCCACTTCATGTCGGTTCCACTCTCCATCCTCGATCTTGCGCACATCGGCCAGAACGAGACCGCCAAAGACAGCTTCGACGCCAGTGTCACGCTGGCGCAGCGAGCCGAGGAGTGGGGCTACCAGCGAATCTGGTACGCCGAGCACCACAACATGGGCTCCATCGCGTCGTCCGCGACCAGTGTCCTGATCGGCCACGTTGCAGCTCACACCACCAAGATCCGACTTGGCGCTGGTGGCATCATGCTCCCCAACCACGCACCGCTCACCATTGCCGAACAGTTCGGCACACTCGAGACACTGCACCCCGGACGCATAGATCTTGGCCTCGGACGCGCACCCGGCAGCGATCAGAAGACGATGCAGGCCCTGCGCCGCGACCCCAGTTCGTCCGACAGCTTCCCGCAGGATGTCCTCGAACTTCAGGGATATCTTGGCGACACCTCGCGCATTCCGGGCATCAGCGCGGTGCCAGGCAAGGGCACCCATGTCCCCCTCTACATCCTCGGTTCGTCACTGTTCGGCGCAAAACTTGCCGCGATGCTCGGCCTTCCCTACGCGTTTGCGTCACACTTCGCGCCTAACGCTCTTCGCGACGCCGTGACCATCTACCGCCGGGAGTTCAAGCCGTCGGAACAGTTGGCGGAGCCGTACGTGATCGCGGGCGTCAATGTCATCGCCGCCGATACCACCGAGCAGGCTCAGCAAGAGTTCCTCGAATCCAAGCGCAACCGCGTCAGCTTGCTCCTCGGCCGTGGCCGCACGTTCACCGACGACGAGGCCGACATGTTGCTCGACTCCCCCGCCGGTCAACAGGTTCTGCAAATGGCCAGGTACAGCGCCGTCGGCACACCCGCAGAAGTCCGCACGTACCTGGACGAATTCACCGAGCATGCGCAGGCCGACGAGTTGATCACCGTCTCAACCGGCACCAACCGCGCCGCGTGGCTGCGCACGTTCGAACTACTCGCCGACGTCAGCAACCTGGTGCCCGCCTAAGCTGCGGGGCATGGGCGATCCATCCCGTCGCGGGTTCATCTCGGTACTTGCCGTACTTCTGTCGACGGGGTGGGCCGCCAACCACTTTGCCTCCCTCATCCCGGTACTGCGGGAGCACGAGGGACTCTCGCACGCCGTTCTCGACGGCGTGTTCGGCATCTACGCGCTGGGTCTGCTGCCCGGACTGTTGACCGGTGGTGTGCTGTCCGATCGTGTCGGACGAGCAGCCGTTGTCCTGCCAGGAGCTCTGGTGGCGTCGCTGGGCACGGTATTTCTCTTGCTGTGGCACAACACTTCCGGCCTCCTGGTTGGCCGTCTTGTGGTCGGCGTCGGCGCCGGTCTGGCAATCGGCGCCGGCACAGCCTGGGCCGCTGATCTGCGCGGCAAAGCCGGAACCGCGATGGCCGGCGTTGTCCTCACTTCCGGTTTTGCCTTGGGCCCCTTGTTCTCCGGCCTGATGGCCCAGTTCGCGGCCTTTCCTTTGGCCACGCCCTTTGTCGTCTCAGCACTGCTGTCCGTCTGTTCCGTTGCCGCCGCGGCGATGTGGAGTCGAACACCGACCTCACCTTCGGCCGTGCTCCCGTTGCCGGCCGACGGGGAACGATCCGTCCGCTCGGCCTTGATCTGGGCGCTACCGCTCGCGCCCTGGGTGTTTGCCAGTGCGACAGTCTCATTCGTGACGATGTCCGCGCGACTAGGCGATCGATACTCCGGACCACTACTCCCCGGAATAGCCGCAGCACTCACACTCTGCGCGGGCATCATCGTTCAAACCATTGCCCGTCATCACGATTGGGGCAGGCAGGCCGGAAGCGCCGGTGCCGGACTAGCCGCGCTCGGATACTGCCTCGTCGCAGCCGGCGGAGCCCACCCGCCACTTGCCCTGTTTGTCGTGTGCGCCCTCACGCTCGGAACTGCATACGGCCTGTGCCTGCGTAGTGGTCTCCTCGACCTCGAAACCCTTGCGCCACCGGCGTCACGCGGAACATTGACGGGCATCTTCTACGTCGGCACGTACCTCGGCTTCGGACTGCCGGTCTTGCTGGTTGTCCTCGAACCGAGCCTGGGACCGTCGATACCGATGCTCGTTCTCGCCGCACTTGCCGCGATGGTTGCCGTAATCCGATTCCGGGCAGTGTTAGCGTCGTATCAACCCACGACACTCGAGGAGTACGCGTCATGACTGCACGCATCCGGCCAGGCCGATTCAAAGAACTTGGCCCGATCAACTGGGGAATCTGGCGTGTCCTCTCGAAAGCCGCGGGCGCACCGGACGCACACCTGTTCAGCACGTTAGGTCGGACCGGCGGCCTGTTCCGAGGTTGGCTGCACTACTCCGGGTCACTGATGCCCGGCGGCAGGATCTCACGCCACGACACCGAACTGATCATCCTGCGCGTCGCACACCTGAGGCAGTGCGACTACGAAATGGACCACCACATCAGGCTCGGCCGAAAGGCTGGAATCGACGCCCAGGAGCTTGCCCGAATTATCGAGGGCCCCAACGCTTCCGGGTTGAGTTCTCGTCACCACGCGATCTTGACCGCGGTCGACGAGTTGGTCACCACCAAAGACGTCACCGACGTGACCTGGAACATGTTGTCCCAGCACCTCGACGACCGTCGGCTCATCGAATTCACGTTGCTGGTCACCCAATACGACGGCTTGGCTACCACTATCGGGACGTTGCGCGTCCAACGCGATTTTTCGTAGCCGGCCATCAAGGTTTGCAAATACGAATTGTCGCTTCCCGCACCACTTCACGGCGGCGCGCGAGTTCCTGCGCGTCCACCGATTGATTGTCGATGATGCCGGGTGCGACCACCCAAGCAAAGACGAGGCCGAAGATCAAGGTGATGAGGTCTTCCGGATTCCAGTGCGCTGCGATGCCGCCGTCGTCCTGAGCCTTGCGGATCGCAGCCATCCGCGGGAGCCAACTGGAGTGCTCTTCGGCTTGCTTACGCATCCGCGGGCCTTCACCTTGCAGTTGGCCCCAGATCATCATGCGCTGGATGTGCGGCTTTCGGGTCATGGCATCGAACAATTCGACAGCATGCTGCGGCATGTCCCCGCCCACCCACTCCACGCATTCCATGGCTTCGACAAAATCCGCGTCGAGCACGGCGTGAAAGAGCGCCACCTTGTCACCGAAGTACGCATAAAGCCGTTCCTTGCTGGCGTTGCCGTTCTTCGCGATGCGATCGATCCGTGCTCCGGCGAGTCCGTAGGTGCCGAATTCTTCTAGCGCTGCGTCAAGGATTCGCTGCTTCGTTGCGGTCACATCTGTGGGAGCCATAGTGATTATCGTAACCGAACGAACTATTTCGTTTGACTCTCGAAGAAGCGCTCACTTACCTTGTAACGATGACCACCACTGACGTCGAAAGCGGCGCAACGCCGCCGTCTCCGGCGATCTCCGAAAACCCGAATCATCAACGACGTTGGCTGGTGCTCTGCATCGTCGCGTTTGCACAACTCATGGTGGTGCTCGACGGCACCATCGTCTCCATTGCCCTGCCCGCCGCGCAGGCAGAACTCGGAATCAGCGACCTCGATCGCGCCTGGGTTGTCACCTCGTACGCGCTGGCATTCGGCGCACTGCTTCTGCTCGGTGGCCGCATCGCCGACTACTGGGGACGTAAGCGTTCCTTCATCGTCGGCATGGCCGGCTTTGCCGTGGCGTCAGGCATCGGCGGGATCGCCCAGACCGGTATCGAACTCTTCATCGCCCGCGCCGGGCAGGGTGTCTTCGCGGCACTGCTCGCGCCCGCCGCGCTCTCGATGCTCACCACCACCTTCATCGGAGAAAAGGAGCGCGCCAAGGCTTTTGCCGTCTACGGCGCGATTTCCGGTGGTGGCGCAGCGATCGGCCTGCTGCTCGGCGGCGTCCTGACTCAGTACGTCGACTGGCGCTGGTGCCTGCTCGTGAACATTCCGATCGCGCTCATCGCGATTGCTGCTGCCGTCCCGATCGTCAAGGAAACCAAGGCACACGGCGACACGAGCTACGACCTTCCCGGCGCCGTCCTCATCGCACTCGGACTCGGATCCCTGGTCTACGGATTCACGCGCGCCGAGCACGGGTGGGGTCAGACCGATACCCTCCTGTTCATCGCTTTGGGCTTGGTCTTCCTGGCACTGTTCGTGGTCGTCGAGAGTCGTAGCAAGAATCCGCTTCTGCCACTGAGCGTTCCGTGGCACCGCGACCGCGGCGCCGCACTGATCGGGTCCATGCTCGTCGGCGCAGCGCTTCTCGGCGGCACGTTGTACCTGACGTTCTACCTGCAGATCGTGCTCGGATTCAGCCCCGTCATGGCCGGCGTCGGCTCACTGCCGATGGCCTTCTTCATCGTGCTTGCATCCACCGCCGCCGCCCAGCTGTCCACCAAGATCGGCCCCAAGCCGCTCATGGTTGCCGGCCCCCTGGTTGCCGCAGTCGGACTGCTCATGCTCACCCAGATCGAGGTCCACAGCTCCTACTGGACCCACGTGTTCCCGGGTCTTGCCATCTTCGGTTTCGGTTTGGGCCTGCTGATGGTGCCCATGCAGAACCTTGCACTGATCGGTGTTCCCGACCACGACGCCGGCGCAGCCAGCGCCCTCGTCAACGCAACGCTGCAGATCGGCGGCGCACTGGGAACCGCACTCTTCACCACGATCTACGCGTCGGCCAAGTCTGCATTCACCACCGACAACGCGGCACCGATCCCCCCGGAAGGCATTCCAGTCGACATGTCGAACGCGACCGTTCCGACCGGCGACGAATTGGCTCTGCTCCCCCAGCCGGTGCAGGACTTCATCGCCTCGATGACCGACTACGTCTTCGGCGCCGAGGTCTCCGGATACACCGCCGCATTCGGTTGGGCGGCAATCCTGTTGGCGATCATCGCACCCGTTGTCGTAGTGCTCGTCCGCGCCAAGAAGGGCGACCTCCCCGCTGAGGGCGCTGTCCATATGGGGTAAACCCCTGTGCGCCTTTCTGGTAGTTCCCGCTACCAGAAAGGCGCACCGGCGGTTACGCCTTCTTCAGAACCTCAGCCACCGGCGTGCTGGCGCGGCCGATCAACTTCTGCAGATCACCGGACTCGGTGTCCAGCGCTCCCTTGGCGATTGCAGCGTCGGAATCCGCGAGAATCTCTGCGACTGGGGCAGGCAGTCCGACGCTCTCGAGAATGCCCTTGTATGCCTCCTCCGGCACAAACTGATACACGACAGGCTTGCCGGCAAATTCGCTGACCTTCTCCGCGAACTGGGCGTACGTCAGACGCTCGTCGCCACCCAATTCGTAGACTGCGCCTTCGTGGCCGTCCGTGGTGACGACAACTGCGGCAGCGTCGGCGTAGTCGGCCCGCGCTGCAGCGGCGATCTTTCCGTCAGCGCCCGCTCCGGCCACTGCGCCGCGCTCGATAACGCCGGCCAGGTCATTGAGGAAGTTCTCCCAGTACCAACCGTTGCGCAAGAGTGCGAACGGAATTCCACTCGCGGCAAGCACATCCTCGGTCGCCTTGTGCTCGGCTGCGAGCTTCATCGGCGTATCCTGAGCGTCCAAAATGCTTGTGTACGCGATGAATCCGACGCCTGCAGCCTTTGCCGCGTTGATGATGTTTGTGTGCTGCGCAAGCCGCTGGCCCACCTCACTGCCCGAGATCAGCACCACTTTGTCGACGCCGGCAAAGGCTGCTTCCAATGCGGTGGCGTCGGTGTAGTCGGCCTTGCGAACCACCACGCCGCGGGCTGCGAGATCCGCCGCCTTCTCCGGATTACGAACCACGGCGACGATGTCCGACGCGGGTGTGCCCCGCGTGATCAGTGCCTCGACAACAAGTTGTCCGAGGTTTCCCGTTGCTCCGGTGACTGCGATGCTCATGCGAACTCCCGTTTTAGGTTGAAGCGTAAATGTGCTCTGCAACCATCATGCACTAATTATTCGTAAGTGCAACCCTGCAAGTTAGCGCTATCGGTATGTTTAGTAGTAACCTGGGGACATGACCAGCACCGATACCCCTGACTGTGCTGCCGAAACAGATCAGGATCCCACCCTCGAGGCCGATGTGTTCGCTCGCGGATGCAATTCTCGGGCAGCGCTCCAGAACGCAACCGGCCGCTGGGGCGCACTTGCATTGGCAGCACTCCACGAAGGCCCGTACCGGTTCAGCGCACTACGTCGACGCGTCGACGGCGTCAGCGAGCGCATGCTCTCGCAGACCCTGCAGACACTGGAGCGGGATGGTCTCGTGCACCGTGAAGTGCTCGAAACCATCCCGCCCAAAGTGGAATACAGCCTGACCGAACTCGGCGCAGACGTGGCCGGCAAGATCACCGCCCTGATCGAATTGCTCGAATCCCGCGTGCCGACAATCATTGCGTCACAAGAGTCTTACGACGCCCGCAATCAGTGACGCCCGCAATCAGGGAGGCCCGCAATCGGTAAAGCCTGAGAGTCAGTCGAGCGCCCCCGAAAGCTGAGCGATGAACTCGTCGAACGCATACGGGACGCTCAAGACCGTCGGCGCTGACGTTGCCATCGCGTAGTCCATTCCGACGAGGCGAACAATCCGGCCGTTCGACACCGAGGTCATGTTGGCAAACGGACCGAAGGCCATCAGCTTGTCGAGATTGGTGCCGTCGGCGTCAACCAGAATGAAGACGTCCGCGTCGAGGGTTTCGATGGACTCCATCCCCACGGACACCGAACTGTCGCCGGACGTGCACACCGCGTCGACCCCGGGCGAGGTCTTCAGCCCGAGCTGACCCAGCAGACGGATGCGAGGATCGGTGTTGCAGAACACGATCAGGCCCTCGTCGGTGCGCATCGCGTATGTTGCCGTCTTGCCCTCGAACTGCGGATGTTCGGCGGCTTGCCGCTCGAAATACGCTCCGGTGTCGTCGATCAACTCCTGTGCGCGTGCGGGCTGCCCGAGCGCTGCACCGATCATGCTCATCTGCTTGTCCCAGGCGGTGTCCCAGGGCTGATCGGGAAATGCGACGGTGGGCGCGATGTCACTCAGTCGCTGATATTTCTCCGCGGTGATCCCCGAATACACGGCAAGGATCAGGTCGGGGTCGAGGGCAAGGATCTGCTCGAACGGCACATCCGGATTGGTGGTCATCAGAACCGGCGTCGCGCCGTTCAACAGTGAAGCGTCCCAAGGCAATATGTTGTTCTCGACACCGTCGCCCGAGAAGCTCTCCATCGCGACGGGCACCTTGTTCAGGGCAAGCACCGAATCTTGGCTGCTCCATCCGATGGTCACGATCCGCATGGGTTCGGCATCGATCGTGGTCGAACCGTAGGCGTGGTCGACTGTCACCGGAAAGGCGCCGGCTTCGGCGGATGCCGTCGAAGCCGCGGTCGACTCGGTACCGGCCGAGTTTCCACACGCGGTGAGACCGAGAGCCAGAGCGGCCGCGAGCAGTACACAACGAGTTTTCATGAATCGGGACGCTAGTGCGCCGTCAGCTCAGACCTGGACTCGAAGTCGCGATCTGGCGTGTTGGCAATACAAAAAGGCCCGTGCGCCTTTCTGGTTGCGTGAGCTACCAGAAAGACGCACGGGGGCCGCAGGCCCTACCTAGAAGTTGATCATGTGGCCGGCGAGGCCGTGGATCGCTTCCTGCAGCGCCTCACTGAGCGTGGGGTGCGTGTGGACGTTGCGTGCCAACTCGTTGACCGTGAGGTCCCACTTCTGGGCCAGGGTCAGCTCGGGCAGCAGTTCCGAGACGTCCGGTCCGATGAGGTGTCCACCGAGCAGTTCGCCGTGTGTGGTGTCGGCGATCAGCTTGACGAAACCGGTCGGGTCACCGAGACCGTGAGCCTTGCCGTTCGCTGCGAACGGGAAGTTCGCGACCTTGATGTCGTAGCCCTCGGCCTTGGCCTGCTCCTCGGTCAACCCGAAGGACGCGACCTGCGGCTGGCAGAACGTCGCACGCGGCATCATCCGGTAGTCACCGAGCGTCTGCGTGTCCGCGCCGCCGATGGTCTCGGCAGCAACGACGGCCTGCGCCTCCGCGACGTGTGCCAGCTGCAGCTTGGCGGTCACGTCACCGATGGCGAAGATGTTCTCGACGTTGGTGCGCATGTAGTCGTCGATCGCGATGGCGCCGCGGTCGGTGAGGGCGACACCGGTGTTCTCGAGGCCGAAGCCCTCCACGCGCGGTGCAAATCCGACGGACTGCAGAACCTTGTCCACGACCACGGTTTCGATCTCGCCGGACTTGTTGTCCTTGATCGAAACGCTGACCTTGCTGCCGTCGTCACTGATGGACTGGACAGCGGCGCCGGTCTTGATGGTGACGCCGAGCTTCTTGTACTGCTTCGCGATTTCCTTCGAGACGTCGGCGTCCTCGTTGGGCAGTGCCCGGTCGAGGAACTCCACGATCGTCACGTCGACGCCGTAGTTCTTGAGGACGTAACCGAACTCCATGCCGATGGCGCCGGCGCCGACGATGAGGATCGAGCCCGGCAGGTCGCGGGTGAGGATCTGCTCTTCGTAGGTCACCACGTTCTCGCTCAGCGAGGTACCCGGCAGCAGCTTGGTGTAGGAACCGGTGGCGATGATCGCGTTGTCGAACGTGATCGTCTCGGTGCCTCCCTTGCTGAGCTCGACGTTGATGGTGTTGGCGTCGGCGAACGTGCCTTTGCCGTCGAATTCGGCGATCTTGTTCTTCTTCATCAAGAAGTGGATGCCCTTGACTCGCCCGTCCGCAACCTTGCGGCTGCGATCGAAGGCGGAGCCGAAATCGAAGGACACGTCTCCGGACATGCCGAACGTCTTCGCTTCTTTTGTGAAGATGTGCGCGAGTTCGGCATTGCGGAGAAGCGCCTTGGACGGGATGCAGCCCACGTTCAGGCACACACCGCCCCAGTACTTCTGCTCGATGATGGCAGTGCTCAGGCCCAGTTGTGCCGCGCGGATAGCAGCGACGTACCCACCGGGGCCGGCTCCGAGGACAACGACGTCATAGTGTGAGGTCACGATGTAACAGGGTAGTCCTGCATCGTTTTCCTGTCCCCGGATGGTCGCCTTACCGGCCAGTAGACCAAACTTCTGCGGCAACTCGGGCGAAATTTCCGCCGTAGATCGCTTCGATCGAGGACTCGTCGAAACCGCGCCGACGCAGAACGACGTCCAAGGTGAGGGTGTCTTCCGGCGGAACCCACTGCAGCGGTCCCCACGCGGTGTACGCCTCGGAGAACGACGCCGCATGATTGTGTATCTCGTCGAGGAAGTCCTCCGCGTCGAACGAATAGTCCGAACCGATCCCGACGTGATCGACACCGACGAGTCCGACGGCTTCCTCGATGTGATCGGCCATCGCCTCCAGCCTGGCTTTGTTGTCGTCGGGGCCGTTGACGCCGAGGAAGATTCCCACGCCGTTGATCCCGATAACTCCGCCGGTGTCGGCACACGCCTTGGCCTGATCGTCGGTGATGTTTCGGGGGTGCTCCCACAATCTGCGGAGATTCGAATGGCTGTAGATCATGGGACGTGTCGTGGCAGCGGCCAGATCCAGACCGGTCCGGGTCGAGCAGTGCGAGCCGTCCACCATCATGCCGACGCGGTTCATCTCGGCCACGAGTTCGCGGCCGTACGCAGTCAAGCCTGTGTCGACGGCGTCGAGGCACCCACAGCCGGCGGCGTTGACGTGGTTGTACGTCGGCAACATCGACCGCACGCCCAGATCGTAGAAGTACGCGATGTTGTCGGGATCGCCGTCCAGTGGGTTGGAATCCTCGAGGTCGAATGCCAGCGCGATTCCGCCGGATCGCTGCACGTCGGCAACATCGAGAATCGTCGAGACCGGTGTGATTTCCGGATACTCGACGCGCGCCTGCCAGGCAAAGCTCTTGACCAGCGCGGTTGAATCCGCACGTGTG
This sequence comes from Rhodococcus sp. IEGM 1366, assembly GCF_033142425.1. Taxonomy (NCBI): domain Bacteria; kingdom Bacillati; phylum Actinomycetota; class Actinomycetes; order Mycobacteriales; family Nocardiaceae; genus Rhodococcus; species Rhodococcus sp. IEGM 1366. Next base: position 355,008 of record NZ_JAWLRZ010000008.1, on the reverse strand, counting down.
TGAGGCGCATAACCGACATTGACCGAAACGTAACTGCCCTCAGGCCGCCGGTACCGCAATAGCTCCGCAATGGAGGCATTGGACTGCAAAGGCAGGCAGCAGTGCTGTTCCCAGATCGGATATGTCCGGTTCACCCGTTGAGCATATAGGTAAACAGCGAGGTCAATCCGAAACTGGTCAATCGTTCAGCAAATCTTCGGTTCACTGGCGAATAGCGCGCCGATGCTGTAGAAAGATCAAGACTTGCACGCTCTATATGCGTCGGGATGCAAAAACCCATACGGAGAAGTGTCGACGAAGGATCGTTCCACCCGGGGCGGATCTACAAGGTAATTCAGGTGGAGGGTTCTTAAGCCTATGCGTTCTCGTACATTCAAGCGCGGCCGTGTGGTCGCCGCGATTGCAGCGGTGTCCGTGCTGCCGATGCTTGTCAGTCCGGCCATGGCTTCTGCCGGTGGTGACACCGCTGGAACTCGTACCGCTCCCGCAGCGTATTCGACGGATTCGTACCTCGCGAGCCGCACCGACAACGGTCGCAAGTCCACGATCACCGTGTACTCGCCGTCGATGGGTCGCGACATTCCCCTCGAGGTCATCCTTCCGGCTGACACGAGCGAACCGCGTCCGACGCTCTACCTCCTCAACGGTGCAGGTGGCGGCGAAGACCGCGCGACCTGGCAGCGTCAGACCGATGTCATGGATTTCTTCAATGACAAGAACGTCAACGTCGTCACCCCGATCGAAGGCGCATTCAGCTACTACACCGACTGGGTTAACGAAGATCCGGCTCTCGGTGTTCAGAAGTGGCAGACATTCCTGACACAGGAACTCCCGCCCGTCATCGACGCCGAGTTCAACACCAACAAGGTGCAGTCGATCTCCGCGATCTCCATGACCGCCACCTCGGTGCTCAACCTCGCGATCGCAGCCCCCGGCCTCTACAAGAGCGTCGGCGCGTACAGCGGTTGCGCCGAGACCAGCACCCCGGTCGGCCAGAGCTCCATCGAACTGGTTGTCGGCATGCGCGGCGACGCGGATGTCACCAACATGTGGGGCCCGCTCGACGGACAGGGCTGGATCGACAACGACCCGGTTGTCAACGCCGAGAAGCTCCGCGGCACCGAGCTGTACGTCTCCACCGGCTCCGGTTTGCCCGGCCCGCACGACACCCTCGCCAACGAGGCAGTCGACGGCCAGGTCGGCGTGTTGGCCAACCAGATCATCGTCGGCGGCATCATCGAGGCAGCGGTCAACTACTGCACCCACAACCTCGCGTACCGCTTGAACGAACTGCAGATCCCGGCAACGTTCGACTTCAAGCCCACCGGCACCCACTCGTGGGGCTACTGGCAGGACGATCTCCACAACTCGTGGCCGATGATCGCCAACTCCATGGGCGTCTGACACCACCAGCTTCAAGCACTCGACCCCGCTCTCCTCGACTTGGAGAGCGGGGTTGTGTGCTACATGGATGCTGGAACCATAAAACGCTCCCCTGACCATGGCAATTCTGGTTTACTGACCAGTGACATCGACCCCGGACACACGCCGGGGCACACGTAGTGGAGGTTTCAGATCGTATGGGCGCTCGTACATTCACGCGGGGACGTTTGGTCGCTGCAGTAGCGGCACTGTCCGTGATCCCGATGCTGATCAGTCCCGCCATCGCCTCCGCGGGCGGCGACTCATCCGGCACAACGGCACAAGCCACATCGGGTACCTCCGGTTCGTACCTCGCGAGCCGTAGCGACAACGGCCGCAAGTCCACGATCTCCGTGTACTCGGCGTCGATGGGTCGTAACATTCCGCTCGAGGTCATCCTCCCCGCGGACAACAGCGCACCGCGCCCGACGCTCTACCTCCTCAACGGCGCAGGCGGCGGCGAAGACTCTGCGACGTGGCAGCGCAAGACCGACGTCATGAACTTCTTCCAGGACAAGAACCTCAACGTCGTCACCCCGCTCGAAGGCGCATTCAGCTACTACACCGACTGGGTCAACGACGATCCCGAACTCGGTCGTCAGAAGTGGCAGACGTTCCTGACACAGGAACTCCCGCCCGTCATCGACGCCGAATTCAACACCAACAAGGTCCAGTCGATCTCCGCGATCTCCATGACCGCCACGTCGGTTCTCAACCTCGCGATCGCGGCCCCCGGTCTGTACAAGAGCGTCGGCGCGTACAGCGGTTGCGCCGAGACCAGCACTCCTGTCGGCCAGGGTGCTATTCAGCTGGTCACCGGCATCCGTGGTGGAGCTGACATCGCGAACATGTGGGGCCCGGTGGGCAGTCAGGGTTGGATCGACAACGACCCGGTTGTCAACGCCGAGAAGCTTCGCGGCACCGAACTCTACGTGTCCACCGGCTCCGGTCTGCCCGGCCCGCACGACACCCTCGCCAACCCGGCAATGAACGGTGAACCCGCCAATCTGGCCAACCAGATCATTGTGGGCGGCCTCATCGAGGCAGCGGTCAACTACTGCACCCACAATCTGGCCTACCGTCTGAATCAGCTGCAGATCCCCGCGCAGTTCGACTTCAAGCCCACCGGTACCCACTCGTGGGGCTACTGGCAGGACGATCTCCACAACTCGTGGCCGATGATCGCGCGTTCGCTGAACGTCTGAGTCCGCACTTTCGACCCCGCTCCCACTGCCTTTCGGGAGCGGGGTCGAATGCTGTCGGCGGGGAGCAGTAAGAATGGAGCCATGACATCCGATCAGAACTCCCCCGTCGACAGCGATCCGTACCTGTGGCTCGAAGACGTCACGGGTGAGACCGCTCTCGACTGGGTGCGTGCGCACAACGCCGTCACCGAAGCGCAACTCGCAACCGGTGAGCGCTTCGAGCAGATGCAATCGGATGTCCGCGAGGTCCTCGACACCGACGCTCGCATCCCATACGTGCGTCGCCGCGGCGAATATCTGTACAACTTCTGGCGCGACGGCACCAACATTCGTGGATTGTGGCGACGGACCACGCTCGAGCAGTATCAAAGCGACAACCCCGAGTGGGACGTGTTGGTCGACCTCGACGCGTTGGCCGAAGCCGAGGGTGAGAACTGGGTCTGGAAGGGCACGCAGTTGCTGCGCCCCCACCGCGATCGCGCCTTGATCAGTTTGTCGCGCGGTGGAGCCGACGCCGCAGTGGTTCGCGAATTCGACATGGAGACACGGCAATTCCTCTCTCCTGACGGACCCGATGCAGGTTTCTACCTCCCCGAGGCCAAGACCGACATCGACTGGATCGACATCGACACCGTGTATCTCGGAACGGATATCGGGCCGGGATCACTCACCGATTCCGGTTACCCCCGTCTCGCACAGCGATGGAAGCGCGGCACTCCCCTCTCCAGCGCCGAAACGCTGTACGAGGGCGAAAGCACCGACGTTGCGATTTCCGCATCACATGATCCGACGCCTGGCTTCGAGCGGGACTTCGTCACCCGCTCCGTCGATTTCTACAACTCTCGACGGTTCCAGCTCACCCTCGACGACGAACTCGTTCTGATCGACACACCCGAAGACGCCGGCATCTCGATTCACCACGAGTGGTTGCTGATTCGCACCAAATCGCCGTGGACGGTCGAGGACACCGAGTACGCGACGGGCACCTTGCTGGCGGCTCGGTACGAGGATTACCTCGCGGGCGCTCGCGAACTCACGGTCCTGTTCGAGCCAGACGATCATTCGTCGCTCGACCACTACAGCTGGACCCGCGATCATCTCATTCTCGTCGTTCTGACCGACGTCCGGACCACCCTGCGCATTCTGACTCCCGCCGACAACACTTGGGACGAAAGGCCTTTCGAGGGCCTGCCCGAGCTCACCACCATCGAAATCCTGGACACCGATCCCGATTCCGGCAACGAGTACTTCCTCAACGCCAGCGGATACACCTCGCCGGCAACGCTTCTGCACGGAGTCATCGGGGAATCCGAACCCACAGTTGTCAAGTCTGCGCCCGCATTCTTCGATGCCACAGACATTGTGACGCAACAGTTCTTCGCAACCTCGGCCGACGGTACCCAGGTCCCCTACTTCGTGGTCGGCACCGAAGACAGCACACCCGGACCCACTCTTCTTTACGGCTACGGCGGATTCGAGGTGTCGCTGACGCCGTCGTACAGCGGTTCCATCGGGCGGGCCTGGCTCACTCGCGGCGGCACGTACGTCGTGGCCAACATCCGCGGCGGCGGCGAGTACGGGCCAGGTTGGCACACACAGGTTCTCAAGTCCGGACGCCACAAGGTGCACGAGGATTTTGCGGCTGTCGCTCGCGATCTGGTCGACCGCGGCATCACCACACCGGAATTGTTGGCCGCCCAGGGTGGTAGCAACGGCGGATTGCTCATGGGCATCATGCTCACCAAGTACCCAGAGTTGTTCGGCGCCATAGTCTGCCAGGTTCCGCTCCTCGACATGCGACGGTTCCATCTCCTCCTGGCCGGCGCATCCTGGATGGCGGAGTACGGCGACCCCGACAACGCTGACGAGTGGTCTTTCATCTCGCAGTACAGCCCGTATCAGAACATCGACGCGGACGGCTCGTACCCGCCGATCCTCATCGCGACGTCCACTCGCGACGACCGCGTCCACCCAGCGCACGCTCGCAAGATGGCCGCACGCCTGGAGGAACTGGGCAAGCCGGTGCTGTACTTCGAGAACATCGAAGGCGGGCACGGCGGCGCCGCGGACAACGCGCAGTTGGCCTACAAGACCGCGCTGACCTACGAATTCCTGTGGCAGAAGTTCAGCTGACTGATCAGCGGTCGCGCAGCCAGGCGACGATGCACTCGGTCACAGCATCCGGTTTCCGGATCCAGCCGTTGTGACCGAGTGGTTCGTCGACGTGCACCATCGTCACCTGTGAGCCGGTGAGCTTGTCCACCAAGTTCTTTGCGGATCGACGCGGAGCAAGGTCGTCGCCGTCGATGGTGACGGACAGGACCGGCAGGTTCAGGCGGGCGATCCGCTCCTCGTAATCGATGTCCGCGCCGACGGGTTCGATGGTGCCGGTGCGCGCAAATCTGGCCCAGTCGGTGATCAACACTTTCGACTGCCGCCCGAAGCCGCCTACGCTCAGGCGATCACCGGGCCAGAACCCGGCGATGTTGGCTGTCACCGACATCGCCGACGAACCCAGATACAACCCCGGAGCGCGAATGCCCGGGAAGCCCCGGTGATACGGCGAACCAGACGCCACCAGGATCAACCCACCGAGGCGTCCGCGAATCCTCGCCGCGTACATCGTCCCCAACTGGCCGCCCATGCTGTGACCGAGCAGGAATGGTGTACTCGCTGGGAACCTTTCGCGCACCACTTCGAAGGTGGCGGGGAAATCTACCGACACCAACTCCTGATACCCGAAACTCGACGACGCACTTGGTCGCGGCCGGCTGTCGCCTTGGCCACGCAATTCCCCGATCGCCGCGTTGAACCCCGCGGTGACCAACGCTTCGGCCACCGGATCGTAGAACCCAGCAGGCACACCGAGACCGGGAAACATCACGACGACGGGAGCGTCGTCGACCGGTCCCGGAAACAGGCGGATCGGAGTGACGGTTCCATCGGGAAGTTGGATCGGCACGGTCTCCATTCGTCTCACACTAACGACCGCGACGGCATCGGTCAGCAGTCTTGCTATTCCAGGCTGCCCACAACCAGCGGATCAGGCGTTCCGACGATGTCGTGATCCTTGTTGTCGTAGTCGAACTGGCTGAGGACATGCCGCATCGCGTTGATCCGCGCACGCTTCTTGTCGTTGCTCTTGATGACGGTCCACGGAGCGGTCTCCGTATCGGTGAAGCGGATCATTTCTTCCTTCGCGGCGGTGTACGCATCCCACTTGTCGAGGGAGGCGATGTCCATCGGCGAAAGCTTCCACTGCCGAACGGGATCCACCTGCCGAATCGCGAACCGCGTCCGCTGCTCGAGCGGTGAGACGGAGAACCAGAACTTGATGAGGCTGATGCCGTCGTCGACAAGCATCTGCTCGAACAACGGCACCTGCCGCAGGAAACGCTCGTGTTCCTCGTCCGTACAGAACCCCATGACACGCTCGACTCCGGCCCGGTTGTACCAGGAGCGATCGAACATCACGAGTTCGCCCGCAGCGGGAAGATGCTGCACATAGCGCTGGAAGTACCACTGCGTCGACTCTCGCGCCGACGGCTTTTCCAGCGCAACGACGCGTGCGCCTCGCGGGTTGAGGTGTTCCATGAAGCGCTTGATGGTGCCGCCTTTGCCTGCTGCGTCGCGGCCTTCGAACACGATCGCGTGGCGGGCACCGGTTTCTTTAGACCAGTTCTGCAGCTTCAGGAGTTCGATCTGCAGCAGACGCTTGGCGATCTCGTACTCTTCGCGTGACATCCGAGAGTCGTACGGGTATCCCTCGCGCCACGTGTCGACCTCGAAACCGCCTGGTGCCGTGAGTAACACGGGATCATCGTCATCGCTGTCATCGACGGTGAATGCTGTCGTGTCAGTCAGGTCCACCGCACTCGACAGGTCGGCGAAGGCACTGAGAAAAGGACGGCGCTCTGCTATCTCGGTCATTCCCGACAGGCTAGCCGTCAACAGCAACCAGTTGGTGACGCCCTGATGAACGGGCGAATTCGATGCTCGGTGAAGATCAGGGATAGATGGGGGTGATTCCCGATGGTCGAAGTGGCCTGGTCAGGCCAGACTTGAACCATGACATTCGAGAGCAACACACCCCGCCCGTTCACCCGATCCACCGAAAACAAAATGCTCGCCGGAGTGTGCGGCGGGATTGCAGAATATTTTGGCGCCGACGTCAATCTGATTCGTGTTCTGGCAGTGATTGCCGCCGTCTGCACCGGTGGAACTGCAGCCTTGGTCTATCTTGCAGCGTGGATGCTCATGCCATTGGGATAGCGCGCCCGAGAAAAGTATTGCGGGGCCCACGCATTTCTCGCGTGGACCCCACAATAAAAACTCTTGACCTATTTCGCGGCTTTGAGCGTTCCACCACTGAGTTCGGCAAGCGCGGTCAGGCCTTTGACAGCGATTTCGCTGACACTGCCTAGTCCCTGGCCGATAAGAGTTCCGACAGAACCCGCAGCATCCATTACGGAGCCTTCAATCATGTTTGTTCTCCTTCTATCCGCACAGTTACGGGATGGTCAGATAATTCAGAACTGCAAGACTACGGAGCGACAACAGCGGGTGCGAAACTGATGGTGTCAAGAGATCCGGAGATCCCACCGAAGGTGTCACTCAACGAGCCGAACAAGTTGGCACCCAAGTTATCCAACCCTAACAGCACATTCACCAGTGCCTGAGTTGCGGTTTCGCCATTCTCCATAACATAACCGAGGATGTTTACCAGCGACCCCATTTTTAACTCCTCAACAGAAAACTTGCGAACATTGTCTATCAGCACGTTAGCGGCAAAACTGAAATTCAGTGGCGAAATGGAAAATTGTCTGTCAATCTCCATAATTAAGGTCAAATATGCAGGTACAGAGCATTTTGGGGCCCGCGCGACGTGCGCCCGGGCCCCAAAACCAAGCTCTTTTGTGCTACTTGGCGGCTTTCAGCGTTCCACCGCTCAGTTCGGCAAGAGCGGTGAGGCCCTTGACAGCAATATCGGCAACACTGCCCATGCCCTGGCCGATAATGGTGCCAACGGAACCCGCAGCATCCATGACGGATCCTTCAATCATGTTGTACTCCTAAATATCTGTTGAGTGAAGTGGATGTGCCAACTGCTCAGATTGCAGGATCAAGCTGGCGGGATAACTTCAGGCAGGAAACTAATCGTGTCGAGAGATCCGGAGATCCCTCCGAAGGTGTCACTCAGAGAGCCGAAGAGATTGGCACCCAAGTTATCCAATCCCATCAGCATGTTGAGAAGGCTCCCCAGCTGAGTGCCCATCCCGTCCGGTCCAAGAAGAATGTCCATCAAAGAACCCATGACTGAACTCCCTATCTAGAAGGATCCCCACTCGACCGCCAAAGAATCGGTTCCGGCGAAGGTTCACCGTTGATGTGTCGTCTACGACCTTAGTGTTAATCCTAGAACCTGTGTCCGAAATGAACGATTAACTCGATTTTCCCATTCTCGAAACAATTTACCGGACAAAATTCATTGCGATCCACAACAATTCCGGCCCGGCGGGCACCTGACCGGAAAATCATTCGACGGCAGGGACGTCGCACTCCACCGCCTGGCGCAGTTCGTCGAAACTCTCGCGCAGCAGCACGACATAGTGCTCCGGATCGGGCATCGCTCCGCGAGCGACGATGACATTGAGCGTCAACGCGCCGCCGGCCGCGGCAATCAGGAAGTGGCGCAAAACATCTCCGTCAACCGGCGCCTGCCCACCCAACACGGCAACTGCGGGCGCACCGTCGAACACGTTTCCGTCGATCGTCACCGGGACATTACTGATCGTGGTGTGCTGCATGACCTCACGATCCGTATTCAGCTTGTTGAGGCGCCTGGCCAGCCCCGTCAAACGTAGTAACGGCGCAGGTGACGTCTCGATACGTGTGCTGAATTTCCGGACAGCGAGGTGCGAGCTACGCTCCTTGGCCACTTGCGCAGAATCCCGGATCCGGGTCAGTTTCTCGACCGGATCCGCAACGTCGGAGTGCAGATCGACGGTCAGGAGCGCGAGCTGATTGGCCGACTCCCATTCCGCAATCTGCCGCATCGAGCGCGGAACCATTGCCGCCAGAGGGCGTTCCGGCCGCTCGTCCTTCTCCTCGAGATACTTCTCGAGCGCCCCAGCCACCACCGTCAGAAAGATATCGTTCACCGTCACCCCTGGCACGGCGGCTCTGATCGCCTTGATGTCAGCACCGTCGAGCGTCACGAACTCCAGGGCCAGATCACCCTCCAGCACGTGGTTGAAACGCGTCGGCGGGCGGTCTGCGACGTACTTCGCCAACTCACCGGATTCCTCGGCCTGTGTGATCTCTTCTGCGGCTACCTTTGTCGCCGAGAGACCCTTCCCGAACCGGATCAGTTGTCCCGGGAACCCGAGGACACTGCGCCCCATCATCTCCACGAGCGGCAGACCCGATTCCCGTGCGGATGACTTGGGTTTTGCCGGCCCCGAGAACAATCGGTTGGTGAGGTTCCTGATCTCCAAACCGTCGCCCGCGCTGTGATGTGTCTTGAGCATGATGAGCGTCAGGTCGCCGGGTAGATCGTCGATCCCGCTGATTCCCGTCATGACTTCCAACTCCCAGGGCGGCCGCGTCAGATCCATCGGCGCGCTCAGAGACTTGCCCAGCAACGCTCGCACCGGTGCCCATCCGGGCCCCGACGCCTTGTGCACCCGCACATGATCGTCGACATCGAAATCAGGTGCCGGCACCCAGTACGGATAGTCCAGGTCGAGGGGAACTCGCTGCACTCGGCTCGTGAACAGCGGCCAGTACCCGAACCGTTCCGAAATCCATCCAACCGCGTCGGCGTGTGTCATGTCGGCCAGCGGGTGGCCCGCAGTGTCGAAGAAGTACGCGCACACCATATGACTGAGGTGGCCCTCGGACTCGTTGTAGATGAACTCCGCATCCCGCGGACCCAACTGAGCTACCCCGGTTGGCAACGAGTTCCGAAAGATCATGTGTGCCCCTCACATCCGACGCTGGAAGACTGTCCGGATTCTATCGGTCAGGTGTCCAAATATCCGGGGATTGCCCAGGCTTCTCCCCCGGACCTGAGTGCACACAAGTTCCTGGCGGCAGGCACAGCCCTCCGTCCACCCGATGAGTTGTGGGCAACCGTGCACGCGACATGAGGCCGAGCCGCCGCACTCACTCCCGCTGGCTGGGCCGAACAATTGCCGACGCGAATCGGGCAACACTAAGGTGACTGCGATCACAGATTCGCGGCAAGGACAGGAGTTCATGGTGAGAACCACTCGCAAGGTGGACGATCCGGTGTCGGTTGTCGATCGAATTTCGGCCATCCTCGAAACCTTCGAGAACACAGGGCCACTCACGCTCGCCGAGGTAACTCAGCGAACGGGGATCCCTCGCTCCACCGCTCACCGCCTGCTCGAGCAACTCGTGACCAAGCGGTGGATCACTCGGCAAGAACACCGATACGAACTCGGCAGCAAGTCGTACGAACTCGGCCAGTGGGCACTCAATCAGAACCGGCTACGCCACGGTGCCGTGCCTGTCTTGAACCGGTTGGCTCGTTCCACCGGGCTGACGGTCCATCTGGCGGCACTGAACAACAGTGACGTCTTGTACTTGGACCGCGTCCCCGGACGAACGCCACTAGCACTCCCCAGCCGTGTCGGCTCGCGACTTCCCGCACACGTCACCGCCGTCGGCAAGGCGATTCTGGCCAATCTCGAACCAGACAAGATGCAGAGCATTACTCGCGCTCCGCTTCGCAAGACAACCCAGTACAGCATCGCGTCGCAAGAACACCTCTACACAGAATTGGATCGCGTCCGCGACCGCGGGGTAGCGATGGACCGCGAAGAATCAGTGCTCGGAATTGCCTGCGTGGCAACGTCAATCGGTCCGCGCGATCACTACTACGGCAACCGCGCAGCGCTCTCCGTCTGCGGACCGATCGACGACATGAAAATGAACCAACTCGTATCAACGGTGCGTATCGCAGCGCGCGATATCTGGGATACCTGCGTCGCAAACGATCTTCGAGCCAAGAATCAATTCGAAGCGTCCTGATTCTGCTCCTCCGTGCGCCCCATGAGTTGCGCGTACATCGCACGATCCGTTCGCGGGCCACCAGGCGTCGTGGCGCCGTATCGTTCGATCTCGGCAGCGATGTCCAGCGGTCGCGTGTGCGCAACACCAGGCACAAGTTCACCGTCGAGTAGCCCGTCCGGTACCAGCCAGGTGACTTCGAATTCGATTCCGTCAGGGTCGCGACCGTACAGGGCCTTGGTCGCAGCGTGATTGGACGCTCCGCCGAGAGCATTTGCGGCCAGCATGCGATCGCGGCATTGCGCGAGTTCGCTCAGCGTCTCAACCTCCCAGGCCAGGTGGTAGAGACCAACCGCGCCATCACGCGCACGCGGCGCGCTGGCCTGAAAGAGTCCCAGGTCGTGATCGTTTGCCGAATTCGCTCCGCGAAGGAACGCGCCGCCGGGGAAATTCACGGGAAGCTTCTCGAATCCCAGTACGTCACAGTAGAACGACGCACTCCGCTCGACGTCGGAAACGAACAGCACCGCATGGTTCAGGCTTCGAATAGCCATTGTTCTCCCTCATCTATACACAGCTGTGTCGTTATCCACAGACCAGTTTCGAAGTCTGCACAAACGCTTCGACACCGCCACTGTATCTACGTGGACGTGTCACCCGGAACCAGCTCCTCGCGCGAGGACTCGGCCGATGTGCGATTGCTACGAGACCTTCTGCGCCGGAGAGCTCGAGCGATTGTGGATTGATATCCCGTCGGACCTCAATGATGTTTCTCAGGAAGCGAACTCCTCGGAATCGTTCCGCAGCGCAGAAATTCCAGCGGACTCCTTGAGTTCCTCGAAACTCGCTCGCAGCAGCTCGATGTAGTGATGAAGGTCTGGCATTGAGGCCGTGTCTGCAATGACATTCAGCGTGAGCCCACCGCCCGATGCGGCGACCATGAAGTGGCGCAAACCATCGCCGTCGACGGGCGGCTGGTTAGCGAGCACTGCCGCGCCCGGCGCGCCGTTCAAGGTCAACCCCTCGACGGAGAGAGGAATGTTGCTCACCATGGTGTGCATATAGCGAGGGCGGCTGAGTTCGTGCGAGTTTTTCCCTCGCGTATATGCCATCAACCGCAGCAATGGCGCCGGTGCCGTCTCCACTGCGGCACTCAAACGTCGTACTGCGAGGTGAGAAGTGCGAGTCTTCTCCGAGCGCGCAGAGTCCGCAATGTGCGCCACCCGTTCCAACGGATCCTCGACATCGGTGTGCATGTCGATGGCCAGTGTGACCAACTGATTTGCCGACTCCCACTCCTCAACCTTGCGCATGGACCGCGGCACCATCGCGACCAGGGAACCCTTGTGCTTCTCTCCCTTTTCGGTGAGATAGCGCGCCAGTGCGCCACCGACGACTGCCAACAGAACATCGTTGATTGTGGCCCCAGGAACTGCGCCCTTAATCTGCCGTACCTCCGCCCCTGGCAACGTGATCTGCTCCAGAGTCCCGGATCCACTCACCTTGCCATTGAAACGAGTGGCCGGAGTTTCGTGATAGCTCTCGACCCACTCTCCGGCGGACTGGGCTGCGTCTACGGCCCTGGCGGCGGCCCGATTACCGGGGACATGCCGCGCAAATCGCAGTAATTGCTGCGGAAAGCCCAGCGCCGACTCGAGCAACATGCGTGCCTTCAAGAACGGCACTGTGGGCTCGAACTCGGCCGGCCGCAACCTATCCGAGAAAATGGTTTCACCCAGCATCTTGATGGCAATACCGTCAGCGCCACTGTGATGCGATTTGAGCACCACCGCCGTCAGCCGACCAGGCAGATCATCGAGCCCCTCTATTCCGTTGAAGAAATGCAACTCCCATGGCGGTCGAGTCAGATCCATCCTCGAGGTCAACAATGCGCTGAGCGGCTTCTGCAACGGGGCCCAGCCGGACTCCGTGATATCGGTGACGCGAACGTGGTTACGGACATCGAAATCTGGGTCGGGCACCCAATGTGGATGTTCGAGGCCCAGTGGCGTGCGTTGGATGCGTTGCGTGAACATTCGATTGTGCCCGAGTCGCGCGGTCACCCATTCGACAGCCTGTTCCTCTGAGAATTCCGCTTGCGGGTGCTGCGAGGTTTCGAAAAAATACACGCCGATGAGGTGTCCCAGATGCCCGTCGGCTTCGTTGTAGATGAAGTCGGCGTCTCGTGGATTCAATTGCATGACTCTTGCAATCGAAAGGTTGGACAGTCTCATGGGCGCTCCTCACGTAGCGGTGCCTGGCGATATATTCATGCTTCTGAAACCGAAAATTCCCGAGGTCAATGGGAACCTCGGGAATCTCAGGAGTTTGGGGCGGAAGGACCAGTTCACGCGGTAGATCGACGGAGGTCGTCATTCCACCCCAGCCTGACTACTTGGCGGGCGGGTCCTTGATCATCTTGCTGCCAGTGGAGACCAGGCCGAGCACGCCCGAAAACCACGAGATCATTCCAACCATGTATTTTTCAAGCATCAGATTATCCTCTCGTTAAATTCCGGGATCTGCGGACAAGGTGTCAAAGAACTTCCCAAATGTACCTACCAGGTCAACCGATCCGAAATTGACCAAGTCAGAAATGTAGGCCAGAAATATATCGAACATTGTATTCTTCTCCTTATTACTGGCCGGCCACAGAGCCGAGGACGGTTTGGATGCTTCCCGCCGAAGAAACGGATCCACTAACCGCGACATCGATCGCAGCCGAGATGACGGAGAAAACACCCTGAATCACTGCGGTCACGTTCGTCAGTACGGGCGTAAGCGACCCCACGTCAAAACTCCCGATCACGCCCATCAAACTTGCAGTATCCACTATCTCTCCACCTCGCTACGATTGTTGAAGTTCACCATTGAAAATCGAAGTCAAATGATGCCACGAACGGCATGAACGCCACCATTCCTATTATCGACTTAACCAAATCACCATACGGTGGCTTAAACATTTCGGCTATCGATCCCAGGTCCATCATCCACTCCTGTAGTCAAAGAACGTTCGGAAAAAACTCGTATTCTCCATCAGCTGAGTTCAATGAATGAAACCAGCGAACCCGTGACACCGTCGACTCCGGGCATGAATGATCCCGACCATACATTGCCGATCAAATCACTAACCAATGTAGCCGCCGTCTGGAGAAACATTACAAGCATACCGATTCCCACCTTTCTGTAGATCTTGGAGAGCTCATTTGGATATTGAACATCTGCCCTGGACTGTTGATGCATACACAACAACAGAATTAGGTCACCGTAGGAAAGTCGGTGGCGCTTCGGCCACAAGTCCTGCGGGCTTACCCCTTCTGCGGCTGCGACTGGGGTAAGGCTAATGCAGGCGAGTCCGATTTTGCGAACTTTTGGCAAAGTTTTTTCGGCAATTTTGAAACCTGTTCTATTTTCGCTGGTCAGGTGTTCAGAACTGCGAAAAATCACCCGTGCGGTCGCCGAACGAAAGCATGCAAATCCGCACCCTGCAGTACTCAAGCAACCGTGCAGAGCCACACTCTCCACCGAGCCTCGCCCCAAGGACAGTTACTTAGACTGTCTACCAATATGTTTCGGCACATAAAATCGACTCATGAAGCATCCCACCAAGTTTGGGCCGGACACATCGGGAGTAGGCCACTTCGCATCCACCGAAAGTACTAGGACTCAGGTGCACCCCAATCCAACACACCCACCGAAAGTACTAGCGCCAGTGCACACTTCGAATCGTCGGGAGCATGCGCCGCAAGATCTCCGTGAAACTTTCCGCCTAGAGAATCAACCTACACCGACTTGGTTCACAAGAAGTCGAACCCTCGCCTGCACATCGAGAAGTGGCAGCCTAGATCAGCAGTGGATTCTTTCGGTGCGACTTGCCGTAACCATGCATCGCAATTGGCCCGGGTACCCGAACTGATGCCAGCTCAGGGCCAGATCTAATCGCGAAATACCCCGCCTCGGCAAAGAGATCGAACTTATTCTGAATCGTCGCGCAAATCTGTTGCCAGCACCGCGCAGACAACTACTCGACAGTAAGAAGATCTGCGATCCGAACCCAGCGAGCTTTGTTCGTAATATCACGCGGTCTATACGTCGACGGTCGCTAGCGATGTGCAGGGCTTTGTCCAGTCTACGAATCGCCCCTCTCGAATCGAACTATCGGATGGACCCATCGGTCGGGATAGGGGTTCACTCCGCCCGTCGCCTTTCACTTCGCCGGCCGCATCGGTTTGCTCGATCGACCATGGTGCAGCCGTGCCCCGTGGAACCTTCCCGTCGCGCCCTACATTCGCTATCCGCACTGAGCAATGCTTGCGATCCAGTATCCAGATGCCCAATGCAGTCACCGACAAGGAATAGCGGTCGTGACTGTACTGTGGCTCCGCCAATATCCAGTTCTTGTGCTGGGTGGCGGATGGGATCACTCAGGCAATTCGGATGCCACAGGCTAATTGCTTTGGTCTGCAACATCGAGCCATCTTGTAGTGAACGTGGGTTCCATTTTGCGGCACACCCGCACTCGACCCCGCCCACGCAAAAGCCCGGCCCACCAAATGGTGGACCGGGCCTCTAGGAGCTAAGGGATGGACTCAGAAGTCCATGCCGCCCATGCCGCCGGTGGGATCGCCTGCGGGAGCAGACTTCTCCGGCTTGTCAGCGACAACAGCTTCGGTCGTCAGGAACAGAGCCGCGATGGACGCTGCGTTCTGCAGTGCCGAGCGGGTGACCTTGACCGGGTCGTTGATGCCTGCAGCGAGCAGGTCTTCGTACTCGTTGGTCGCAGCGTTGAGGCCGTGACCTGCGGGCAGGTTGGAGACCTTGTCCGCAACAACGCCGGGCTCGAGGCCTGCGTTGAATGCGATCTGCTTGAGCGGAGCGGACAGTGCAACGCGAACGATGTTCGCGCCGGTTGCCTCGTCACCTTCGAGCTTGAGGTCGTCCAGGGCGGGAGCTGCCTGGATGAGTGCTACGCCGCCACCGGCGACGATGCCCTCTTCGACAGCTGCCTTTGCGTTGCGCACTGCATCTTCGATGCGGTGCTTGCGCTCCTTGAGCTCAACCTCGGTTGCAGCGCCGGCCTTGATGACTGCAACGCCGCCGGCCAGCTTGGCCAGACGTTCCTGCAGCTTCTCACGGTCGTAATCCGAGTCGCTGTTCTCGATCTCAGCGCGGATCTGGCTGACGCGACCTGCGATGGCGTCGGCGTCGCCGGCACCTTCGACGATGGTGGTCTCGTCCTTGGTGATGACAACCTTGCGTGCCTGGCCGAGGAGCTCGAGGCCTGCGGTCTCCAAGGAGAGTCCGACCTCTTCGCTGATGACCTCTCCACCCGTGAGGATGGCGATGTCGGCGAGCTGAGCCTTACGACGGTCACCGAAGCCGGGAGCCTTGACGGCAACAGACTTGAAGGTGCCACGGATCTTGTTGACGACGAGGGTGGAGAGAGCTTCGCCCTCGACGTCCTCGGCGATGATCAGGAGCGGCTTGCCGGACTGGATAACCTTCTCCAGCAGGGGCAGCAGGTCCTTGACCGTGGAGATCTTGGAGCTGACGAGCAGGATGTAGACGTCCTCGAGGACGGCTTCCTGACGCTCTGCATCGGTGGCGAAGTACGCCGAGATGTAGCCCTTGTCGAAGCGCATGCCCTCGGTGAGCTCGAGCTGCAGGCCGAAGGTGTTGGACTCCTCGACCGTGATGACGCCTTCCTTGCCGACCTTGTCCATTGCCTCGGCGATGAGCTCGCCGATGGACGGGTCGCCTGCGGAAATACCGGCGGTAGCAGCGATCTGCTCCTTGGTGTCGATCTCCTTGGCGGTTTCGAGCAGGCGAGCTGTGACAGCCTCGACAGCCTTCTCGATGCCGCGCTTGAGGCCGAGCGGGTTCGCGCCGGCTGCGACGTTACGCAGGCCTTCGCGGACCAGTGCCTGTGCGAGGACGGTGGCGGTGGTGGTGCCGTCGCCAGCGACGTCGTCAGTCTTCTTGGCGACCTCCTTGACGAGCTCCGCGCCGATCTTCTCGTACGGGTCGTCGAGTTCGATCTCCTTGGCGATGGAAACACCATCGTTGGTGATCGTGGGGGCGCCCCACTTCTTTTCGAGAACGACGTTGCGACCCTTGGGGCCCAACGTCACCTTGACAGCGTCGGCGAGGGCATTGAGGCCTCGCTCGAGGCCGCGACGTGCCTCTTCGTCGAACGCGATGATCTTTGCCATTGCGAAGTGATCCTCCGGATAGGGGGTGACACACAAGGTGACCGCTCGTCGGGTCACCTCATCGGCACAGGGCGACCGAATTTTGCTTAGGTCACCCATCTAGCCTGCGGTCTTAAGTCAGTGCCCGCGACGGACGACCGGGGGTGTCGATGGATCCCGGTCTCACTGACTCGACCTGGCACTCACAGCTCGCGAGTGCCAATTGCATTTTTAGCACTCGAGCGTGCCGAGTGCAAGGTCAAGACTCAGCCGGCGATGCAGAACTGTCCGTTGGTGAAGTTCACAGCGAAGGACAAGTTGCCCATGCAGTTGACTCCGTTGGCGTCAGCCGTCGCTCCCGCTCCCCACCCGGCGATGGCAACGGTGAAGTTTCCGTCGGCCGCACCGGCACGGGCGATGCCGCCACCGAGTGCATAGGCGTGAGCCTGACCGTTGCCGCGCGAAGCACCGAGAGCCGTTCCGAAACCGTTGGCGTAAGTGTTGGTGTAGCTGTTGTCAGCCGAGACGCTGACAGCTGTTCCGCTCTCCATGGCACCGGCCTGCGAGCGTCCCGCACCAACAGCCTGTGCGCCACAGCTCGCGGTGTCCGATACCTGGATGTCGTTGACCAACGGCGGCGACACACACGTAACGGGTGCAGCCGAAGCGACTCCCCCGCCGGCCAGCGCCAGCCCCGCAACCAAGCCCATCCCCGCAGTCACCACAGCCCCTGTTCTCGCCAGGCGGCCCCCCAACCGACTACTGGTACTTCCGTTAACTCGTGAGGACGAGCGGCGGAACCAGACTGACGAGATCAAGGGCATAGAAAACTCCTTCTTGGAACACGTTCATGGATTCGGGCGCGAGAGTACCCGCTCACATGACGTCCGTCACGCTTTGCAGGTCACGACTCGAGCAAGGTTTCCAACAACCCCGGTAGATCCGCCACGGAATCGATGACATAGTCCGGCTGTTGCGTCGCCAATTCGAGCACTGCCTGCCGAAACTTGCCGGTACGCACCAGAACTCCGGTCAACCCGACCCTTTGCGACGAAAGGATGTCACCGATCAGATCGTCTCCCACCATGACCGTCGCTTCGGCGTCGACGTCCATCAATTCGGTGGCCGCGAGAAAGCCCGTGAGCGACGGCTTGCCGACGGCCGCGATATTGACGCCGGCAACTTCCTCGAAACCCGGTAGGTACGTTCCGGTGTCGATCTTCAAGCCCGTATCTGTCTCCCACATCATTCCGCGGTGCATCGCGACCACCGGGACACCGTCGAGCAAATATTCGAGCACCTGACTCAGTGCCTCGTGTGTGAATTCGGGGCCGGCGCCGCCGAGGATGACGACATCCGGGTTCTTGTCGACCAGTTCGATTCCCTCGAGGTCGCTGGACACATCGCCGCTGTTGAGCACCCAGGCCTTCGCTTCGGGATAGGTGGCGCGCACGTACTCTGCGGTGAGCCTTGCTGCAGTGACAATCTGGCTGGGCTCGACGGCAATTCCCGCGTCACACAGTCCCTCCGCAATCAGGGTCGAACTGCGGGAGGTGGTGTTGGTGAGAAACCCACACGCCAAGCCCCGACTACGCACATCGCGGACCGCCTCGCCGGCACCCTCGATGGGCTGCCATGACGTGAGCAGGACTCCGTCGATGTCGAACAGAACACCTTCGATGTCAGCCATTGCACCAGCCTATAGTTGCAACCCCTACGCGTCGCACCACAAGAAACGAACCGGCTCAGTAGGCTCAGCCTCATGGACCTGCGCGACGACGATCTCTTCAGCGTCGCGGGATCCTTGGCGGAATTACTCGGAGCCCCCGTCACCATCGAGGACGAGAACTCGACCGTCCTTGCCTACTCCGGTGGTGAACAAGCCGTGGACGAGGCTCGGATCGGAACCATCCTCGGCCGGCAGGTACCCGGCAGAATTCGCGAACTACTCTCGAATGCAGGTGTTTTCGAACGCCTCCATCGCGAGACGGACCCTATCTACGTCAACCTCGACGATCCGGCGATCACTCCCCGGCTTGTCATCGCCGTGCGAGAGAACAACATTGCCGTCGGGTCTATCTGGGTGGCACTCGCCGGCGAGCCGACGCCGTCCCAGGAATCGACACTTCGCGCTGCTGTGCCCGTGGTTGCGGAGCACATCGCGTCCGAGCGGGACCGGATCAACAGCACCAGACGACGCCAGACCGAGCGAGTAAAAGCACTGATCGGCGGCGGTGAGCAAGCATTCCGCGCCGCCGAGGACTTGCGACTGCGCGGACCGCTGACCGTCGTAGCGGTTGGCGCGACAGCCGGTTTCATGCCGAGCACCGTCGCGGCGTCGATGGGTCTGTATCTCGACACACTGGCCGTCGACGCAGTGATCGCGCAGTTGATCGACGCGACGTATCTTGTTGTCTCCGCTGACGAAGCGAACACCCGCCGGTTGCTTGAGGACTTCCTCGGTCGCGCCCGCGAACGCGCACAACTTGCCGTGGCGGTGGGCCGAACTGTGAAATCCGCCAGCGAATGCCATCTATCGCGCGCCGACGCCGACCATGTTCTGGGCGCGCTGCGGCACAACCGGTCCGGCGGGATTGTCGCGGGAATGAACGACACCTTGGCGTCTGTACTGGCATTGCATGTCGCCGACATCTTCGACGGACTGGGCGATGCCACACCCCTAGGCGCGTTGGACGAGCACGACCGTCGGCACGGCAGCGAACTTGTCGCCACGGCCCGCACCTTCCTCGACAAGGGCGGTGATGTCGCGAATTCTTCCGCAGCACTGCACGTTCACCCCAACACCCTGCGCAATCGGCTACGCCGCTGCAAGGACATGTGTGGTGTTGACCTGACCGACGCGGACACTCGACTGATCCTGATGCTTCAGTTCAAACTGCGGAATTGAACGCCCGTTGTGCATATGCACAACGCCTGATCTCTACCTGTGGCCGAACGGCCACTCCTTTCACTCACTCCTCAGCCCATGCTTGAAACAGAGCCGGTGTGACCGGCGTCTCGCATGTCAACGGAGCTAAAGGAGCAGGTCATGGGAACTCGTCAGAGCCCCGATCGTGTGGTCGTGGTCGGCGCAGGCATGGTCGGATTGTCGACGGCCTGGTTCCTCCAGGAACGTGGAGTCGACGTCACCGTCGTCGATCGTGATGGCGTCGCCGCTGATGCAAGCTGGGGAAATGCCGGCTGGCTCGCTCCCGCTCTCACGCTTCCGCTCCCCGAACCCGCTGTCCTTCAGTACGGCCTGCGCGCGATGCTCAGTCCGTCGTCGCCGGTGTATGTTCCGCTGACAACCGATCTGAAACTGATCCGGTTCCTGGTCGGATTTGCTCGCCACTGCACGCCCTCGAAGTGGCAGGAAGCGATGTCCGTCTACACGGAGGTCAACCGAACCGCGCTGGGCGCATTCGACGAACTTGCCGACGGTGGCGTCAAGGAGCACACCCGCTTGGCTGATCCGTTCCTCGCGGCGTTTGCGTCGGAGCAGGATCGCGAGAACCTGGTCGAGGAGTTCCGTCATGTGGAGGCCGCCGGCGGCGAGGTCGACTTCGATCTCCTCGACCACGATGCGATCCACTCGCTCGAGCCAACCCTCGGCACCGGTGTGAAGGCCGGAATCCGGCTGCGTGGTCAGCGTTTCATCGATCCCCCGCAATTTGTGAACTCGTTGGCCGACGCCGTCCGTGAACGTGGCGCCGAGATCATCACCGGCTTCGATGTGGCGTCAATCGACGACCGCGCCGACGGCGTGAGTGTTCGCTCCGCCAACGGTGATTCGCGTGCAGCAGATGCCGTCGTGATTTCCAGTGGCGCTCGCTTGAACAAGCTGGCAGCGCCGTTCGGTGTGCGCAAACTGGTGCAGGCGGGACGCGGATACAGCTTCAGCGTCACACCCGATCACCTGCCCAAGAACCCG
Source organism: Rhodococcus sp. IEGM 1366 (assembly GCF_033142425.1). Taxonomy (NCBI): domain Bacteria; kingdom Bacillati; phylum Actinomycetota; class Actinomycetes; order Mycobacteriales; family Nocardiaceae; genus Rhodococcus; species Rhodococcus sp. IEGM 1366. The sequence goes on along the minus strand of NZ_JAWLRZ010000008.1, from coordinate 334,222 downwards.
GTGTACTTCCCCACTCAGCGCGTGGCGTGCACGCCGCTGCACGACCGCTTCCGAGTCGCCGGAATGATGGAATTCCGCAGCCCAGACGCACCGTTGGATCCGCGTCGCGTGCAGGCGATCATCGACGCCGCAAAGCCCATGCTCCGCGGCATCGACTGGACTGCGCGTGACGAAGAATGGGTCGGATCACGTCCCTGCACCACTGACGGGTTGCCGTTGATCGGTGCTACGAAGTCGCCGCGTGTCCATGTCGCGGGTGGTCACGGGATGTGGGGAATCGCGTTGGGTCCGTTGACCGGAAAGATGATGGCGGAGTCGATGACGGCAGGCACGATGCCTACTGTGATGCGCCACTTCGATCCGCTGCGCTGACGGCTGGTTTCACCCATTTGTAGTACGCGCCGGCCAGCAGGACAAGCCATCCGGCGCCCACCAGTAGAGCAACACGGGTGTCGGAAATGACGCCCAACAGGATGATGACAAACACCAGGAAACCGATCGCGAAGATCTGACCGTACGGCCACAGCGGCACTGGAAACTTCAGTGCCGCTGTTTCGTCGGCACTCATCTGGCGGCGTGAACGGAACTGCGACAGCAGAATCATGACCCACACAAAGATGGTGGCGAAGGTCGCGAGTGACGCGATCACGAGGAAAACCTGGTCCGGGATCAGGTAGTTGAGCACCACGCCGACCAACAAGGCGACAGTCATGATGACAACGGTCATCCACGGAACTCCGTTGCGGGACACCTTCTTCATGACCTGCGGTGCTTGACCGGCGTGGGACATTCCGAACATCATGCGGCCAGCGCCGAACACGTCGCTGTTGATGGCGGAGAGCGCCGCGGTGATGACCACGATGTTGAGTATCGAAGCAGCGGTGCCCAATCCGAGGTTCTCGAAGATCTGCACAAAGGGACTGTTGTCGCTGGTGATGGTCTGCCACGGAATGATGATCATGATGACTGCGAGGGTGCAGACGTAGAAGAGAATGATGCGTACCGGAACGGTGTTGACCGCTTTTCGGATGGTCCGCGCCGGGTCTTCCGCCTCACCGGCAGTGATTCCGATGATTTCGGTGCCGCCGAACGCAAACATGACGATTGCAAAGCACGCGAGGAACCCGCCGATTCCCGTAGCGAAGAATCCGCCGTCCGACCACAGGTTGCTGACTCCCGCGTCGGTGTCGTGCACGCCGAATCCGAACACGATGATCGCGATGCCACCCACGATCATCGCGATGATGGCGGTAATCTTGACGAGCGTGAACCAGAACTCGAGCTCACCGAACACCTTGACGCTCAACAGGTTCAGAGCGCCGATGAAGAAGACGACGGCCAGAACCCAGATCCAGCGTGGCACGTCCGGGAACCAGAACTGCATGTACAGGCCGAACGCTGTGACGTCGGCAAGACAGACGATCACCATCTCGAATGTGTACGTCCACCCCGTCATGAATCCGGCGAGCGGACCCAGATGCTGGTTGGCGTATTCGCTGAACGAACCGGAGACGGGGTTGCGTACCGCCATCTCACCGAGAGCGCGCAGCACCAGGTACACCGCGAGGCCACCGATCAGGTAAGCCAGCAGAACCGACGGCCCGGCGCGCTTGATCGCTTCGGCACTGCCGTAGAAAAGTCCCGTTCCGATTGCCGAGCCCAGAGCAATGAAACGAATGTGCCGCGCCGTCAGCCCCCTCTTGAGTCCGGCCCGTTCGTCGGGCAAGGCGTCGGTGTTCACTCGGTACTCCAGTCGGATGGCAGGCATGCGTGCGCCGTCTATTGTCCGCTACCGGCCGCCAGCCTCCCGCCCACCCCTGCGACCTGGCCGTAAGGTGACCTGAGGCACATCGGGTATTGACGTATCGCGTACCGTCGGCAAAAGTGTTTGTAACTCGCCGTATCATCAAATTGACTGGAGAAACCATTGTCCAACACCCTCGAAGCCAGCATCGACATCAATGCATCCCCGCAGGATGTGTGGGCCATCGTCGCCGACCTGCAGCGGATGGGCGAATGGAGCCCCCAGTGCAAGAAGATGAAGGTCATCGGCGGAACCGTCCGTGAGGGTGCCAAGACCCTGAACATCAACCGCAAGGGCCTTCTCGTCTGGCCGACAACAGCGAAGGTTGTTCGGTTCGAGCCCAACAAGTCCGTCGCGTTCCGTATCGCCGAGAACCGAACCATATGGTCGTACAACATCGAAGCGACCGAAACCGGAACCAAGCTGACCGAGCGTCGCGAAGCTCCCACCGGAACGTCCCAGGTCTCGCAGTTCCTGGTCAAGACGGTCTTCGGTGGCAACGACAGCTTCGAGGTCGAACTCGTCAAGGGCATGAACGCGACTCTCGAGCGTGTGAAGAAGGAAGCGGAAGCAGCCAGCGTTCCCGCTTGACCCTCAACCAGGTCGAGACTTCAGGATCTCCTTTCATGGATCCCGTGATGAACCGAATAATGCAGGCACAAGAATTGGCGAGCTCCGGCGATCGGGCCGGGGCTCGCTCTGCGTTCGAAAACGTGTGGCGCGACGTCGGCACTGATCCGCTGCACGTTGTCACCCTCGCGCACTACATGGCCGACGTTCAGGACGATCCCGCCGACGAACTCCGCTGGGATCTACGCGCGCTCCAGGCGGCTGATTCACTGACCGATACCCGAGCTCGAGAACATCATTCGACGCTGCAGGTTGCCGGCTTCTACCCGTCGTTGCATCTCAACCTGGCCGCCGACTACAACAAACTCGGTCGAGTCGCCGAAGCTCACGAGCATCTGACCAAGGCCGAAGACGCGGCCGGAACACTGACCGACGACGGATACGGCCGGATGATTCGGGGCGCCATCGCGCGATTGCGGGCAGAATTCGATCGTGACCACTAGCCCAGCGCTCCTGACCCCTGCGCTCCTGACAATCGGCGAGATGGCAAGGGCGTCGGCGCTACCGATCAGTGCGCTGCGCTTCTACGACAAGGAAGGCGTGCTGGTTCCGCACTCCGTCGACCCTCACACCGGTTATCGCTGGTACACCGACGACCAACTCCGCGATGCTCGCCTGATCGCGGGCATGCGGCGCGTCGGTGTCCCGGTTCGGGAAATGACAGCCGTCCTGACCGGGCCGGACCCACACTCCCGATTGGACGCGCACTTGCGCAATCTCGAAGACGGGCTCGCCGACGCCCGCGCCGAACTCGATCGAATCCATCGGCTCATCGATTCACGGCCGACCGCAACCGGCGTCCCCCTCGATTCCTGGGATGTACGACGCGCACTCGACGCCGTGCTGTTTGCCGTGGACGCCGATTCGGAGTTCCCGATCCTTCGCGGAGTACATATCGACATTCACGACGGCGTCGCGGCGTTTGTCACCACTGATCGGTACCGGCTAGCGGTCGCAGAAGTGAGCGTGCGATCCAATTTGACCGTCTCGGCAGTCATTCCGCTCGCCTTTGCGCGAAGGATGCGAGACATCGCCGGAGTCGTGACGCTCACCTTCGCCACCCGATCGGTGACCGCGTCGTATCCCGGCGGATCGGTGTCGAGCCCGCTCATCGAGGACGGTGAATTTCCGGACCATCGCATCCTGCGCGAAGACCGTGGCGCAACCGAACTGAGAGGCGACCAACTGGCGGCTCTGCTCAACGGCGCCACGGAAACAGCGATCGTGAGCGTCGACGGCAACGGAAGCGCTCGGATCGATCCGGCTGACGTGGTTCCCGCAGAGAGGTTCCGAGTGCTGGTCGATCGGCAGCGACTTCGCGAGGCCGCGGCAGCGCAACCCGGTCGGGCACTGGTGATTCGGGCGAGCGGCGCGGCACTGCCTCTTGCTATCCGCACCACCGACTACGCCGGGTACTTCTCGTACTTGATGCCGCTACAGGCTGCGCACACGTAATAGAGTTGCCCTCGATGAAGGCAAAGTCGCGGACAGTCTTGTGGCTCGCGTTCGGCGCGTTTGCGATCGCCTGGACGTGGGTGGCAGCAACGGCAGGTGACGAGATTCCCGGTCACTTCGACGCGTCCGGTGCGGTAACCCGGTGGGATTCGAAGTGGTCGTTCCTCGGTCCGATCGGCGGAATCTGTCTCGGTCTCACTCTCGCGTTCGGGTCAGCGAGGTTCCTGATCCCCCGTGTTCCTGGGCACGCTATCAGCATCGCGAACCATCGATACTGGACGGACCCGGTCAATCGCGCCGAGTTCGATCGAAGAATTTCCGAAGACCTCGAATGGCTCGGCGCTGCCACCGCGCTGTTACTTGCCTGGATCGCAGCGGTCGCGGGCACGTCGACGGATGGTTCCGTCGATACCTGGCTCCTCGTCGCCCCGACCGTTCTCTATCTGGTCGGTGTGCTCGGCTACTGCGCCTACATGATCTGGGGCGGACGATACCGGGTGCCGCAACAACAGATGCCGCAGTAACGGATGCCTCACGTAATCTAGTGATGCACGACGCCCCGTAGTGTCTGTGCGGCCAGCAGTACACCGACCGAGTAGTTAGAGGAGCCTGTGGCACGCCGACCCACACCCCCCGGAACCCCGCAACCCACCGGAATCGGACATATCGTCGATCTGGTTCGGCATGCGATTCCGCCGCTTCATCCCGCCGGTCTTCCGTTTGTGCTCGCTCCGCTGGGTGTTGCAGCCCTGGGTCGCAACCGTAAGTGGGTGCGTCGAGCCGGCCTTGTGTCCGCAGCTGCCTGCGCCACCTTCTTCCGTCACCCGCACCGGGTACCGCCCAACCGCATCGGCGTCGTCGTGGCCCCGGCCGACGGCGAGGTCGCACTGGTCGACAATGCCGTCCCGCCAGCCGAACTGAACCTCGGCAGCGAACCTCGACCCCGCGTGAGCATCTTCCTGTCGGTTCTGGACGTACACGTCCAGCGCGCTCCCGTCGGAGGCACCGTCAAGACTGTTGTTCACCAGCCGGGCAAGTTCCTCTCCGCAGACCTGGCCGACGCCAGCGAGGTCAACGAGCGCAACAGCATGCTCATCGAGACCGCGACCGGACACGACGTTGCCGTCGTACAGATCGCCGGTCTGCTCGCGCGTCGTATCGTCTGCTACGCCGGTGTCGGCGATGCCCTTCCCATCGGTGACACCTACGGTCTGATCCGCTTCGGATCGCGCGTCGACACGTACTTCCCGGCCGGAACGACCTTGCTGGTCGAACCAGGTCAGCGCACAATTGGCGCTGAAACCGTCATCGCGCAACTGCCGTGAAGACACCGAGAATGAAGCCAGCCGTGAAGAGACCGGTGGTGACAACCAGCCCGGCCATGAAGGTGCCAAAACGCACCCAAGCCGTGCGGCTGTTGCCGTCCGTCATCACCATCCTCGCTCTGTGTGCGGGCCTGTCCGCCGTCAAGTTCGCACTCGACGGAGAGCCTGGCATCTCGCTCGCGATGGTCGGTGCTGCGGCGGTCCTCGATTCACTCGACGGCCGGATCGCCCGCCTTCTCGACGCGACCAGCAAGATCGGTGCCGAGCTCGATTCGCTGTCCGATGCCATCTCGTTCGGCGTTGCCCCGGCATTGGTCCTGTACGTGACGTTGTTGGACGACACCAACTTCGGCTGGATCATCGCGTTGGTCTACGCCGTCAGCATCGTGTTGCGCCTGGCCCGGTTCAATACCCTGCTCGACGAAGACGACGTCCCCGCATATGCCCGCGAGTACTTTGTCGGAGTGCCAGCGCCCGCAGGCGCCCTGATCGCCCTCACCCCCCTGGCTGCAACCATCCAATGGGGTGACGGGTGGTGGTCGTCGCAGGTAGTTGTAGTCATCTGGATGTTGTTCTCGGCAGCTCTGATCGTCAGCCGCATCCCGACCCTGGCCATGAAATCGGTATCCGTGCCGCCGCACATGGCTGCCGCGCTGCTGGTCCTCGTGGCCTTGACCGCGGCCGCACTGATCACCTTCCCGTACGTGCTGTTGATCGTTCTCATTGCGATCTACCTGGTTCACATTCCCTTTGCCGTCCGCTCCAAGCGCTGGGTGGCGGCGCGGCCGGAAACGTGGGACATCAAGCCGTCGGAGCGCCGGGCGATCCGTCGTCAACCCACAGCGGGTGGACGACGCTCGATGGTGCGCCTCGGCTTGCGTCGGCCTCGCTAGCTCAGGACGTAGTCTCGGGGAGTGACTTCGCCGGAACTCGCCCTGACTGTCCGACTCAACACCTCCGCAGCAGATTTACGACGCGGTGTCGTGCGCCTGCATCCCGAAGCCTTGGCAGCGTTGGGTATCCGCGAGTGGGATGCCATCGCCTTGATGGGCGCACGCGGAACCGCTGCCGTGGCGGGGCGGGCCCCCACCGGCACACCGGCGGGCACGATCTTGTTGGACGACGTCACGATGTCCAACGTGGGGCTCACCGAGAACTCGTCCGTCGTGGTGGGTCCGGTGACGGTGTACGGAGCACGATCCGTCTCCGTTACCGGTTCCACCATGGCAACCCGCTCGATCAGCCCCACCGTCCTGCGCCAAGCCCTGCTCGGCAAGGTGGTGAGCGTCGGCGATACCGTCTCGCTTCTCCCCCGCGACTTGGGCCCGGGCACCAGCACTTCCGAAGCCACTCAAGCTCTTTCCCGCACCTTCGGTGTCGCCTGGACGTCGGAACTGCTCACCGTCACCGGCGTCGACCCGGCCGGTGGGCCGGTGAGTGTGCAGCCGAACTCGGCGGTGGACTGGGGAACAGCCAGTCCCGCCGGCGTTGCCCGTGTTGTTTCCAGTGCCACTGTGTCTGTCCCTGCCGAGCCCACCCCTGCCGTTCCCCTCGACCACCTCGTGGGCGCACAGGCACAGGCCGCCAAACTCACCGAGTGGCTCGGCCTGGCGCTCGACGAACCGGAACTGCTGCGCACACTCGGCGCCTCCCCGCACCTCGGTGTTCTGATCACCGGACCGGCAGGCGTCGGAAAAGCCACACTCGCCCGATCAGTTCTCTCGGCGCGAAAGCTGGTGGAACTCGACGGCCCCGGAGTCGGTGCAACCGAAGCGAATACCCGACTCCAGCGCATCGTCGACGCCGTAGCCGGTGTGCGCGGCGGTGGGGTTCTCCTGATCACCGATATCGACGCATTACTGCCCGCCACACCCGAACCCGTCTCCGCGCTCATCCTCGAACAGCTGCGCAGCGCCGTCGCCACCCCCGGCATCGCGTTTGTCGCCACGTCCGCGCACCCCGAAGCCGTCGACGCCCGCCTGCGCGGTCAAGATCTGTGCGACCGTGAACTCTCCCTGAGCCTGCCCGACGGTGCTACCCGCAAGGCACTCCTCGAACTGTTGCTCCGCAGAGTTCCCACCGGCACACTCGAACTCGACGCCATCGCCTCCCGCGCCCCCGGCTTTGTGGTTGCCGACCTCGCCGCGTTGTGCCGCGAAGCCGCGCTGCGAGCCGCGACCAGAGCGTCCAAATCTGCCGAAGCGCCGGAGATCACGCAGGACGACCTCGTCGGAGCGCTCGAGGTGATTCGGCCACTGTCCCGGTCCAGTACCGAAGAACTGTCCATCGGCAGCGTCACTCTCGACGACGTCGGCGACATGGTCGAAACCAAGCAGGCGCTCACCGAGGCTGTGCTCTGGCCACTGCAGCACCCCGATTCCTTTGCCCGCCTTGGCGTCGACCCGCCCCGCGGCGTCCTCCTCTACGGCCCTCCCGGCTGCGGTAAGACGTATCTTGTTCGCGCCCTTGCCAGCTCGGGCCACCTGAGCGTGCACGCCGTCAAGGGCGCCGAGCTGATGGACAAGTGGGTGGGCGCATCCGAAAAAGCGGTGCGCGAATTGTTCCAGCGCGCCCGCGATTCCGCACCCTCGCTGATCTTCCTCGACGAAATCGACGCCCTCGCACCGCGACGCGGGCAGAGCTCGGACTCCGGGGTGTCGGATCGCGTCGTCGCAGCCCTGCTGACGGAGATGGACGGCGTCGAGCCGCTGCGTGACGTCGTGGTGTTGGGCGCCACCAACCGCCCTGATCTGATCGACCCGGCACTGCTGCGTCCAGGCAGATTGGAACGCCTTGTATTTGTTCCGCCGCCGGATGCGGACGCGCGCAAGGCAATTCTCAAGGCGTCAGGAAAGTCTGTGCCGCTGGCGGAAGATGTCGACCTCGACGCGCTGGCAGTCGATCTGGAAGGTTACTCGGCAGCCGACTGCTCAGCTCTGTTACGCGAAGCCGCCCTGGCAGCCATGCGCCGCAGCATGGACGCCGCCGACGTGACCGCCGCCGATGTTGCCACCGCGCGCGACAAGGTCCGCCCGTCACTCGATCCCGAGCAGGTAGCCCACCTGCAGGCATACGCCGACAACCGATGAGGACTGTCATGGATGCTGATCTGGTTCTGTACGGCGACATCGTCACGATGCACGAGGACGCTCCGCGCGCGAACGCTCTGGCCGTGACCGGTGGCCGGATCACGGCAGTCGGCGAGCGGACCGAGATCGACTCGCTCATCGGCGAAGGTACGCGGGTGGTGGACGTCGGAACTGCCTGCGTGCTCCCCGGATTCATCGAACCGCACGGGCACCCACTCGAAGAGGCGATCGTGCTCGGCCCGGCAGTGGTCGACATCCGCCCCGTCACGATCGCCGACGCAGATACCGTTGTTGCCACGGTCATCGACACCGTTGCAGCACGCGGCGCGGCCGGTGCATCGCTCAACGGTTGGGATCCTCTGCTGCAGACGGGTTTACCCGAGCCCTCGCTCGAGTGGCTCGACATGATCGCACCGGACCACCCGCTCGTGATCATGCACAACTCCGGCCACGTCGCATACTTCAACTCCGCAGCAGCAGCGCAGGCCGGGTCCACCCGCGACACCCCTGATCCGATCGGCGGATCGTACGGCCACGATTCCTCGGGCGAACTCGACGGCGCGGCGTACGAGACACCGGCCGTGTTTGCCGTTGCCGGCCACGCGATGACCATCGGGAGCGACTACCCCCAACTGTTGGCCGCCGAGTGCGCCCGGCTCAATGCGGCCGGCATCACCACCGTCGCCGAAATGTCGTTCGACCCACGAATGCGCCCGGCATTGAAGGCAATTGCCGACGCGGGCGGGCTCACCACCAGGTTCCGCCTCTACGAAATGTCGACACCGGAACGCGCCACGGACGCCACCCCCGGCGAGGGCGATGATCTGGTCAAGCAGATCGGCATCAAAGTGTGGTCGGACGGTTCACCGTGGGTCGGCAACGTCGCGACCAGTTTCCCGTACCTCGACACAGCCGCCACTCGCGGACTCGGCATCGCCTGCACCCACGGTCATGCCAACTACACCGGTGAGCAGATCCACGACATCAGCGCAGCCTACTTCGAGCAAGGGTGGCAGATCGCGTGCCACGCCCACGGCGACAACGCAATCACGATGGTTCTCGACGCGTGGGAGCAACTGCTGCAGGAGTTTCCGCGGTCCGATCACCGCTTGCGCCTCGAACATGTCGGCGCGATGCGCGCAGATCAGTTCCGCCGGGCCGCTGAACTGGGCGTCACCGTCAGCATCTTCATCGATCACCTGCACTACTGGGGCGACGTGTTGGTCGACGATCTGTTCGGCCCCGAGCACGGCGGAGCATGGGCGGCAGCAGGTTCTGCCCTTGCCGCCGGGCAGCGCTTCACATTCCACAACGACGGCCCGGTCACCCCGGCCAACCCGCTGCGGAACATGCAGGACGCGGTCACCCGACTCTCGCCGAGTGGCCAGGTGCGTGCGCCGGAGGAACGTATCCCCGTCGACGCTGCGCTGCGCGCTCATACCGTCAACGCCGCATGGCAGCTCTTCAGCGAGGAGAGCATCGGCGCAATCTTCCCGGGCGCCTACGCGGATCTTGTTGTGCTGTCGGCCAATCCCTTCGATGTGGCGCCCACCGATTTGGCCGACATCGAGGTGCGCGCCACCGTCCTCGAGGGGCGAACGGTGTACGGAGACCTGAACACCGCCGGCTAGCCAGCACCCCTACCAGCGGTTCCGAACTTCCTCCGCAAACCCGAGGAGGTCGCGAACTTCCACCGATGTGCCGTCGTCGAGACCAACCGTGCCGGTGAACCTGCCGAACACCTGGTGCTGAATGGACCGCAGGACACCCACGTCGAATTTCGCGGCGCGATCGATGATGGGCTCGAACTTCATCTCGAACCGGCCGTCGTTGCTCGTGAAGTTCCACGGCGCACCGTCGTAGGTTCGTGGAATCTCGAACGCCAGGCGATCCAGTTTGTGCGCAACACCGTTCACGAAGACGATGTTCTCGCTGGCCGCTGTGGTGTCTCCGAATCCGTAACCGATGTTGAAGCCGAAGCGCTCGCCGTTCACCAATCCCGATGCCGAGCCCCAGTACCAAGTGTTGTCGTAGGTCCAGACTCCGCGGCCCCAATCCAGCACTCCGAAGGCATCTTCCGGAGCAAACGCGAACTGCTGCGATCCGACCCGAACGGTTCCGGTAGCGGGCAGGCAGTTGACTTTCTGGTTGTAGTAGAACGACCGCGGAGCTTTCGGAAAGGGTGTGGCGATCGCGATGCGGTCATCGGCGGGGCTTTCGAGAAACAGATCGGCGTGCAATCCCTTGCCATGGTCGAATGCCGGGTAGTCCACGATCAGGCGACGACCACCGTCGACATGCCTGAACTCGAAGCGCGCCTTACCTTTCGACACAACGACGTCGCCGGAATCGGCACTGGAAGGCAACCCAAGTTTGCCCATCGGGAAGGGGAGCATCACGTTTTCCGTGACCTCACTCGGAGTGGTGAAATCCAGCCACGACACCCCGAGCAATCCCATGTAGCCGTTGTCCGCGACGGTCAGCGCAATCCCGTATTCCGGTGTGAGCACGCAGTAGTAGTCCCACTCCTTGAGCCGGAACTTCGGCGCCTTGACTGCCGACCGCTGATAAGTCCTGACCTCCGACGGCGCCCAGCCCGCCTCTACGAGGTGCCCACGCGCATCGAGAAGCGGGCCTGGCGACATCACGTTCTGCATAGTTATTTCCAGCGCCCCAAAATCTCGTTTGCCCGAGTCGACAATGCCATCTGGAAGAACGGCCCGAAGCTCACGCGGGCGACGCCGAGCGGTCCGAAACTAGCCGGGTCGTCCTGATCCGGGATCCCGATTGCATTGACCGGCAACGGAAGCTCCGACGTCAGACGCCGCTGGGTCGCGTCGTCGTGCCGTCCGACGGGGTAGAGAACATCGGCTCCCGCGTCGGCGGCCAGTTTCAGGCGAGCAATGGCGCGGTCCACACGATCAGCCTCGTCGCCCACCTGCTTCACGAACAGGTCGGTGCGCGCGTTGACAACAACGTGGACACCTGCGGCGTCGGCGGCCTGGCGAAGCCCACCCACAAAATCGGCGTGCTCCTGTGCCTCCCTAAGACGGCCACCCTCACTGTGCACGGTGTCCTCGATGTTGAGACCGACCGCACCGGCATCGATCAGCCCTTCGATGAGCACAGCGGGCTCGAGTCCGTATCCACTCTCGATGTCCACGGAAACCGGAGCGTCGACGGCGCCGGTGATCTGCTTGATCCGGCGTACCAACTCGCCGAACGTGATTCCCTCGTTATCGGGCTTTCCGATGGAATCCGATACCGGGTGGCTGCCAACGGTCAGAGCTGCAAAACCGGCCGCAACCGCAAGATTTGCGGACCAGGCATCCCAGACGGTGGGGAGAATGACGGGGTTTCCTGGCTGGTGCAGCGCCAGTAGAGCGGTGGCCTTGTCGTTGATCGATGTCATGTGAGGACTCCTGAAGTTTGTAGGGCGTGAACCTCTCACCTACCGACTCTAGTGAGCTACCGGGCAGCCTGTGCTCTTGTAATCAACCTGGAACTCCTTGATGCCGTTGATCCAACCCGAGCGCAGACGACGAGGATCACCGATCTTGGTGATGTCGGGGACATTGTCGGCGAGTGCGTTGAACATCAGGTCGATCTCCATCCGGGCAAGATTCGCCCCGATGCAGAAGTGCGCGCCAGTTCCACCGAAACCCAAGTGCGGATTGGGGTTACGGGTGATGTCGAAGGTCATCGGATCCTCGAAGACATCCTCGTCGAAGTTCGCGGAACTGTAGAGCATGACCACCCGCTGTCCCTTCTTGATGGAGACGCCGGCCAGTTCGGTGTCTTCGAGGGCGGTGCGCTGGAACGCGGTGACCGGTGTTGCCCAGCGGACGATCTCGTCGGCCGTGGTCTTTGGCCGTTCCTTCTTGTACAGCTCCCACTGCTCGGGATTCTCGAGGAACGCAATCATGCCGTGGGTGATGGCATTTCGGGTTGTCTCGTTGCCCGCCACCGCGAGGATCAGCACGAAGAATCCGAACTCTTCGGGGCTCAAGGCGTCGCCGTCGATGTCGGCCTGGACGAGAGTGGTGACGATGTCGTCGGCCGGGCAACTGCGACGCGCGTCGGCCATTTGGTATGCGTATCCGAGCACCTCGGTGGACGCGACCGCCGGATCACCCACGTACTCGGGGTCGTCGTAGCCCATCATCTCGTTGGACCACTTGAACAGCTTGTCGCGATCGTCTTGCGGGACGCCGATCAGATCTGCGATCGCCTGCAGCGGCAGCTCACTGGCAATCTGCTTCACAAAATCGCCCGGGCCTTCACCGACGGCGGTGTCGACGATGCTGCGTGCGCGTCGGTCCAACTCGTCGCGCATCCCGTTGATGGCCCGCGGGGTGAACAGCTTGGAAATCAGCTTGCGAAGTTTGGTGTGCTCCGGCGCATCCTTGTTGAGGAGCAGGTGCCGCAGCATCTCGACGGCCTCGCGCGGCATGTCGTCCGCGAAGCGCGCAATGGCGGTGTTCTCCCAGCTCGAGAAGATATCGCTGCGCTGGCTGACCTCTTTGACATCTGCGTGCCGAGAAACAACCCAGTAACCCTCGTCCTGAAATCCGCCGACGGTAGGGGGCTGCTCGCACCACCACACCGGTGCGCTTCGGCGAAGTTCGGCAAATTCCTCGAACGGAATCCGCTCGCCGAGAATCGCGGGGTCCGTGACGTCGAATCCGGCTGGCAGGTCAGGTGTGCGCGTTGTATCCGAGATAGTCATGGCGTCCTCTGATCGGTCGATTGTGCCCTGCACCACAGAGTAGCTTTCACTAACGGCCTGTCAAGTGACAGACGGATAGTCTCGTGCAAATTCGTCGACAGCCGTAAGATTCCTCCAATGACAGACACTGCCGCCAAACCGACTCTGCGCGAAAAGCAGAAGCAGCAGACCCGTGCCGACCTGGTGGCCGCAGCCGACGCACTGTTCACCGAACGGGGCTACGCCGCCGTCACCGTGGAAGACATCGCCGCCGCGGTCGGGTGCAGCCGGGCCACGTTCTATCTCCACTTCCCCGGCAAACTCGACATACTCAAGGCCCTCGGGTCCAACTCCGTCGTCATCAGCACGCTCGCGATCTTCCAGGACCTCGACCACGTCCTCGATTCCGGTTCACGCGCAGAATTTGCGGGGTGGATCAACCGGACACTCGACTGGTGCCGCGATCACCACCACCTGATGCGCGCGTGGGACGAGGCCATGGTTCTCGAACCCGAATTTCGGACCCTCGCGCGAGACGGCATCTCGGCGCTCCCCAATGCGATGACGTCGTACCTTGCCCGCTGGCCGCAAGAACGCCACGACGAGGCAAAACTCCGAGTTGAACTGCTACTCACCCAGATCGAGCGTTTTTTCATCCGCTGGGCCGAGCAAGGCGCCATCACGGCCGGCGCCGACGTGGCCGCCGACGTCCTGACCGACATCTGGTTTCCCGCGCTGACCCCACCGGCCTGAGAGCGAGCCCGCGATAGGTTGGTTCGATGCCAGTCGATTTCCGAGCGATCCTCACCACCCTCGCGGCACTCGCGTCGGGGGCACTTGCCGCCTTCGCCTTGACCAATCCCCCGCTGCAGGACTGGGCGATTGTCGCCTCGCAGTCCGAAATCGATCGCTGGATCAGCAGCGGTCCCACCTCCGTCACACTGGGCGCTGTCGCAGCAGTCTTGGCGTGCGCGCTGTCGCAGCGGAGCGGTTCCCGCCGAGCAGCGTGGATCGTTGTCACCGCGGCAACAGCGATCATCGCACTGATCCGGGTTGCCGTTCCGGACGTTGCCGTCCTCGACCTGCTGATCACACTCGTGGTACTCAAAAGTGTTGCGGCAGGCGTCATTCTGGGCTGCGCAGTTGCCGCAAGCTGGGATCGGACCGCCGCAAGGAACGGCGTGCTACTGGGTGTGATCGCGGGATATCTGTCCGCGCGCGCCTTCGGCACCGGAGCAGGCCGGATGAGCACCTCCGCTGTGGGCGAACCAGCGTGGTTTCTGCTGGCGGCAACTGCTGTACTGGCAGTCGCCTGCGCAATAAGCGCTCAGTCCGGATTCCGCATCAGACGCCCCGACGCCGGCGAAATCCGCGTCGCGCTCATTGCCGTGATCGCCTTGGCAATCGGGCACCGGATACTCGGATCCATCGTCGACCGACAGGAATTCGCGAGTAAAGGCACCGCCTGGGTGGTCATGATTCTCTGCGCCGCAGCGGCATTGGCCCTCACGGCAATCGCTGCCCGCCAACTCGGCGAGCAGTCCGGCGCGGGCGGCAAGTTTCTCTGGGCCGCAACAGCACTCGCAGCTGCGTCGGCCCCGACCCTGATGCTTGTCAACGGTGAATACGGCCAATGGGCATCGCTGGAATCTCCTTGGGTTGTGGTGCTCGCCTCCGGTGTGGCGGTCGCGCTGGGGTTGCGACTGAGCAAGCGCATCCCTGCCACCGTCGCAGTGGTCATCCTCGCCGCGGTGCCCCTGTCCGAGCTTCTCCCTTTCACCACTGCACACGGAGCCGTTTCGATCGTGGTGAAAATCGCCGCCCTGGGGTTCGGCGGAGCGGCGTTGCTCGGTGCGCTTGCTCCGGCCAGCCTGGTCGACGCCACCCTCGGACTCGCGATCCCGTTCGCGGCAATGACGTTTACCTCGATCACTGTTCTGGCCTATCAACTTTCGTGGCCACCGGTGCGGGTGAATTTCGCCTCTGTGGAGCCTGCGATATACACCGCGGAGATTCCAGTCGACTACGTCAACGCCCAGACAATCGGATCAGCACTCCTCTTTGTCGCGATCATCGCTGTGTGCGGCGCCGCCATCAGACGAGTTCCACAAAACTCCAATTCAGCAGAATCCGGCGTATCCGACGCTCATTGACTACCGTGAAGTGGTGCCCGTCATAAGCAGGACGCCCCGTCTGATACTCGGCGGCGTGACGGCATTCGTGGTCACTGTGGTCGGCTTGGCTCCCTTCCTGGAAAGCCAGTCCAGGTCGATCTGGTCGGGCGATCGATTCTGGTCCATCGGCACGATCGGGGCCGGCGTTCTGGCGGTTGTTGCTGTCGGCACCGCGGCCGGTCTGGCTCGAACTCGCATTCGGACGTCGGCGCTGGTTGCATTCGGCGGACTCCTGCTGGAATTGCCAGGTCTGTATTACCAAGCCTTCGAGGCCCTGTCCCCGGTTGGTGCCGGCGTGGCGCTCGGAGCAATAACGGTCACGATTCCCCGCATGGTGCGGGCTGCCACCGTAGCGGGTGTGCTTGTTGCCGTGTTCGTTTCGGATGCACTGCTCGACCCCACGGCAGTTCCACGTCGCTATGCGGACTACCTCGCGCAAGACACCACCCAGTTTCAGCCGCCGATCGTGGCCGCCACACTCATCGCCCTCGGACTGACTGCACTTACGGCGCTCGTTTGGTGGCGCAGCAACGCCGACCGACATCGCGACGAGCCACCGGAACGGATGGCAGTGCGGCCTGTGGTGATCTCGGCAGTGCTGACGCTCATGGGCGTGGCCGTGAACTGGTGGATCACCATCAACACGGTGTGGGCGGCGATTCCCGTCGTCGCCTGTGCCATTTTGGTCACCGTCATCGCCGCGCGTGTTTTGGAGAAGGGCGGCCAGATCCTGCTGATGTCGACGGCCGCCGCGGCCATGCTGGCATCCGCGGTGGCAAACAGCCTGTCGGCGTCCGTGAGCACCGGGGCATCGGCGCCCGTTCCGACTGCGATTTTTCTCACGGTCCTCATCATCGCGGCAGCAACGCTCGCAGCGTTTCGTCCCTCACTCGTGGGCGGCTACATCGTGCTCGGTGTCCTGTCCGTTGCCGGAATTGCGAGTTACGTCGCAACAACCACGTTCTCTTCGGAGAACGCGCTTTCGGTCAGCGACGTCCTGATCCGCATCTGCGGCGCCGGCGCGGCGTACACGATTGTCAGCGCCATGCAGTCCGAACCGGCGCGGACCGGGGCGTCGCGACTGCTCGTCGGTCTCAGTGTGATCTTCGGACCCACGGCATTGGCCTTACTGGTATATCCGCAGTTCTCCTACGGGTGGACCGACTACACGCCCATCACCGGAGCTACCACGGCCAGTCGGTTCGCACCGTCCGACGACGTCTTGATCCTCAACGGCACAGCCCTCGTGATCGTGGTCGTCTGCGCCTACGCGAGCCGCCGACTGCGTCTGATCAGTCAATCAGGTCCATCGACACCAAGCGTCGAAACACTTTGAGCGAACCTGGTGCCACGTCGTCCATGGCTTCGTACTCTGCGCACGTGAAGTACCGGAACTCGGCGATCTCGCTCGTCGGACGGGGTTCGCCGTCCATCTCGGCGCGATAGCAACTCATGTGCAACGCCGTCCCTACCGAATGCCCGAACGCCTGAGCTTCGAACACGTCGAGAAACTCGACGGTGCCGGGGACAAGTCCGACATCGAGTTCCTCACGAATCTCGCGGTGCAATGCTTGTTCGGTGGTCTCACCCGGATCGATTTTGCCGCCGGCCATGTAGAACGCTGTCTTCCCGACCGACCGGGTCTGAATCAGTCGGCGATCCCGAATATGTGCAAGGGCAGCGGTGCGGATGATCTGCGTTTTCACCCGGTCCAACATACGTGAATCAGTTCACACGGTTGTAGTTCGAAGCGACGCACTGCACGGCAAATGAAGACGGGCCGGTAATGTATACACCCAGACGGTGTCCTTGTGAAGGGGCTACGTCCCGAAATTACCGATAGGTTCGATTTGTTCGGACACCCCGCCGCCCGCTGAACACAACACGACGGAGTGCCTTTTGCTCAGTATTCTGCTTGCCCATGCCGTTGCCGCCCTCTTGGCTCCGCTTGTGGTGCGCAGGTTCGGGCGAAATGGATTCTTCCCGCTCTCACTGGTTCCGCTGGTCAGCCTCGGTTGGGTCATCGACAAATGGGGCACAGTCGAGACACTCCACATCACGTGGGCTCCTGGCCTGTCGATGGACATCGACTTCAGATTCGACGCGCTCTCCGCGATCATGGCCGTCCTGGTCCTGGGTGTCGGCACGCTGATTCTGATCTACTGCGCACGATATTTCAACGACGACGAACCCCGCCTCGGCATCTTCGCTGCCGAAATGGTGGCATTTGCCGGCGCCATGTTCGGCCTCGTGACCAGCGACAACATGTTGCTGCTCTACATGTTCTGGGAACTGACCACGGTTCTGTCGTTCCTGTTGGTCGGCCACTACGCCGAGCGCGCTACCAGTCGCCGCGCCGCAACCCAGGCACTGTTGGTCACCACCGCTGGTGGTCTCGCGATGTTGGTCGGCATGATCATCCTCGGCCAAGCCGGTGGCAGCTACAACCTGTCCGACCTGGTCGCCAACCCGCCGACGGGATGGTTGCCGTCCGTCGCGATTGTCCTGATCCTGATCGGCGCACTGTCGAAATCCGCAATTGTCCCGCTGCACTTCTGGCTTCCCGGCGCCATGGCCGCGCCCACCCCGGTCAGCGGTTATCTCCACGCCGCCGCGATGGTCAAGGCCGGTATTTACCTCGTTGCCCGTCTCGCCCCCGGATACGCGGATTCACCGCCGTGGCGCATCACCATCATCAGCCTCGGCTTGCTGTCGATGATCCTGGCCGGTTGGCGAGCCATGCGGGCATACGACCTCAAGCTCGTCCTTGCGTTCGGCACCGTCAGCCAACTCGGTTTCATGATGGTTCTGGTCGGTCTGGGAACCCGCGACGCGGCCCTCGCCGGCATGACGATGGTGGTGGCGCACGCCATGTTCAAGGCTGCGCTCTTCATGGTGGTCGGTATCATCGACCACACCACCGGCACCCGTGACCTGCGCAAACTTGCCCATCTCGGTAAGACGGCCCCCGCGCTGGCGATCATCGCGGCCCTAGCCGCCGCCAGCATGGCCGGGCTACCGCCGCTTCTCGGATTTGTCGGCAAAGAAGCTGCCCTCGAATCGGTGCTCGAAACCGACGTCCTCGGCCACTGGTCGTCCATCGCCGTCATCACTGTCATCGTGATGGGTTCGATTCTGACCGTCGGATACAGCATTCGCTTCATCTGGGGCGCGTTCGGACGCAAGACCCTGAGCAAGCCCAGTCCCGCCGTGAGCAAGATGCATGCGCCCAGCGCTCTGTTCTTGTTCTCCCCTGGTCTGCTCGCCGTTGCCGGACTGGCTGCCGGAATACTGTCGCCGCAGCTCGAGAAGCTACTGACGCCGTACTCCACCACCCTGCCCGCCGGTCCGCACGCCGACTATCACCTGGCGTTGTGGCACGGCATCAATACGCCGCTGCTGCTCACCTGTGTGGTCATCGCCGGAGGTTTTGCGCTCTACATCGCGCAACGCCAGATCAGCCGCCTGCACTTCGAGCACCCTCCGCTCGGCAACGCCGACCGTATCTACGACGCGACCCTGCGCGGCATGGACACCATCTCCATGCGTCTGACCGGAGTCACGCAGCGTGGTTCACTGCCCCGGACGCAGTCGACCATCCTCGCGACGCTGGTTGTCGTTCCCCTGGTCCTGCTGATCATCGACACCGACACGGGCGTCGATCTCCGGTTGTGGGATTCCCCCATCCAGTTGACGATCGCGCTGATGATGATCGCCGCAGCCATCGCTGCGACCGTGATGCGCAACCGTCTGGCCGCCGTGATCCTGGTCGGACTCACCGGCTACGGCTCTGGTGTGTTGTTCGCGCTGCATGGTGCCCCCGACCTGGCTCTTACCCAATTCCTGGTCGAAACACTGACTTTGGTCATCTTTGTGCTCGTGCTTCGAAAGTTCCCGGCCGAGATCGACGAGAGTAAGGCGATCGGGTTCAAGTTGCCGCGCGCCCTTCTGGCCGGTGCCGTCGGAATCACGATCACCGCCATCGCGGCGTACGCAGTCAACGCTCGCAATACGCGTCCGATCTACGAACTGCTTCCCGACGCCGCGTACACCATCGGCAACGGCAAGAACGTGGTCAACGTCTTGCTCGTCGATATCCGCGCCTGGGACACTCTCGGCGAGATCTCGGTGCTGCTGGTTGCCGCGACGGGCGTCGCCAGCCTTGTGTTCCGCAACCGCCGCTTCGGTATCGCGCCCCGTGTCTCCGACGCGCCTTCGGTGATCGTCGACAAAGCGGCCGCAAGCACCGACACGACCTGGCTGCGCGGCGGCGACCTGATCGATCCGCGTCACCGCTCCCTGGTCCTCGAGGTCACCACCCGGTTGGTCTTCCCGACGATCATGGTGCTGTCGATCTACTTCTTCTTCTCCGGCCACAACGCGCCAGGTGGCGGCTTTGCCGGCGGCTTGACGGCCGGGCTTGCGCTCGTGTTGCGCTACCTCGCCGGTGGACGCTACGAACTCGGTGAAGCCGTTCCCATCGACGCCGGAAAGATCCTCGGCCTGGGCTTGGCTCTCTCGGCCGGCACCGCGATCATCTCGCTGTTCCTCGGTGCCCCGGCTCTCTCGTCGGCGGTCTTCGAGTTCACCCTCCCGCTGATCGGCCACGTCAAACTGGTCACCGCACTGTTCTTCGACCTGGGCGTCTACCTCATCGTGGTCGGCCTGGTGCTGGACGTACTCCGAAGTCTCGGCGCACGCCTCGACGCAGAAATCGAGGTGAAAGCATCATGAGCGCAAATATCGGAATGCTCCTCCTGATCGCCGTCCTGACGTCGACGGGCGTGTACCTGCTGATCGAGCGCAGTATCACCCGCATGTTGCTGGGAATGCTTCTGCTCGGAAACGGCATCAACCTGCTGATCCTCACCGTCGGCGGCAGTGACGGCAATCCGCCGATCGTCGGCCGCGACTCCGTGCACGAGGAGATCGCCGATCCTCTGGCGCAGGGCATGATCCTGACCGCGATCGTCATCACGATGGGCATGGCCGGCTTCGTTCTGGCACTGGCGTACCGGTCTTACAAGATCAACACCGCCGACGCCGTGGAAGACGATCCCGAGGACACCAAGGTCTTGCTGCGCCGGTTGCCCGCCGACGCTCCCGACCACGACCGATCCGACGACCCCGTCACCGGTGCGCCCAGCATCGGCGGCGACGCATTCGACAAGGACGGCAACCCCATCCCTCTGGAACAACTGGTCAACCTCGAGGACATCGAGTGCTACGAAGATCTTCGCGACGGCGATTTCGAGGACGAACCCGTGCCCGACTGGGCCACTGACCTCGCCCGCAAGAAAGAACCTGAGAAGCGCCAGAAAGACGGTAAGGGAGGTGCGCGCACGTGACCATTTCGTCCAACCTCATGGGCGCACTGGCGCCCCTGCCCGTCTTGATTCCGATGCTGGGCGCTGCCGCCACACTTGTTGTCGGCCGACGTCCCCGGTTCCAGCGAGTCATCACCCTGATCGCACTGGTCGCCGTCGTGGCTGTGTCCGGCATGCTGCTGTATCTGGCAGACCGCGACGGCACCACCGCAGTTCAGGTGGGCGGCTGGGATTCGCCGATCGGCATCACTCTCGTCGTCGACCGACTGTCGGCGATGATGCTGGTCGTCTCCTCGATCGTCCTGCTCACCGTCATGGTGTACGCGATCGGTCAGGGTATCCGCGACGGTAACGAAGCGCAGCCGGTGTCGATCTTCCTGCCGACATATCTGGCTCTGACCGCGGGTATTTCCAACGCCTTCCTCGCCGGTGACCTCTTCAACCTGTACGTCGGGTTCGAGGTGCTGCTGTCCGCGAGCTTCGTCTTGCTGACCTTGGGAGCGAGTGCCGACCGCGTTCGAGCGGGTGTCTCGTACGTCATGGTGTCGATGGTGTCTTCGCTGATCTTCCTGGCCGGCATCGCCTTTGCGTACGCCGCGACTGGCACACTCAACATGGCCGACATGGCCCTGCGGTTCGACAACATCCCCGCCGGCACCCGCACCGCGATCTTCGGCGTCCTACTCGTGGCGTTCGGGATCAAGGCTGCGGTCTTCCCACTGTCGGCGTGGCTTCCTGACTCCTACCCGACGGCGCCGGCGCCCATCACCGCCGTCTTTGCCGGCCTGCTCACCAAAGTTGGTGTGTATGCGATCATCCGCGCGCACTCACTGCTGTTCCCGCAAGGTGAACTCGACAATGTCCTGATGGTGTGCGGTCTGTTGACCATGGTGGTCGGCATCATGGGTGCCATCGCCCAGAGCGACATCAAACGATTACTGTCCTTCACCCTGGTCAGCCATATCGGCTACATGATCTTCGGTATCGCGCTCTCCACGACCTCGGGATTGTCGGGCGCCATCTACTACGTCGCGCACCACATCATCGTGCAGACGACGCTCTTCCTCGTCGTGGGTCTGATCGAACGACAAGCCGGAAGCTCGTCACTACGACGCCTCGGCGGTTTGGCCGCTGCCAGCCCGATTCTGGCTATCGTGTTCCTCGTTCCCGCTCTCAATCTTGGTGGTATTCCGCCGTTCTCCGGCTTCATCGGCAAGGTTGCGCTGCTGCAGGCCGGAGCCTCCGACGCCAGCGCACTCGCCTGGGTACTCGTCGCGGGCGGTACCGTCACCAGCCTCCTGACGCTCTACGCCGTGGCCCGTGTGTGGACCAAGGCCTTCTGGCGTGCCCGGGCCGACGCACCCGAAGGCGACCTCGCCGATGTCAGCCCGTCGGCTCTGATCGACGAATCCGAAGAGGACATCGCGTTCGACGACCGCGAGGACGTCGGCAAGATTCCCGCCTTCATGCTGATCCCGACAGTCGCACTCGTAGGCGTCGGCCTCGCGTTGACGGTGTTTGCCGGGCAGATCATCGACATCAGCGACCGAGCCGCGAAGGATCTACAGGATCGGTCCATCTACATCGACGCGGTTCTCGGCGATCACCGACCGATACCTGTAGCCGACGCCCCTGTAGCCGACACGCCTGTGACTGACACGCCTGTGACTGACACCGAGGAGGCGCCGCGATGAAACGCTCACTCGTACTCCGCATCGGAGTCCTCCTGTGGCTCATGATCGTGTGGATTCTGCTGTGGGGCAACGTCAGCTGGGGCAATATCTTCGGTGGACTTGCTGTCGGCCTGGTCATCATGGTCCTTCTACCGCTACCCCCGGTCCCCGTGGAAGGTCGAGTGCACGTGCTCTCGATACTGCGTCTGATCGGCGTGATCGTGTACTACGCGGCCGTCTCCAGCATCCAGGTGGCGTGGCTTGCCATCCGGCCGTCGCCGCCGCCCGTCACCGGTGTTCTGCGCTACCAACTGGGTATCAAGTCCGACCTGGTACTCACGCTGTGCATCGACGTGCTGAACCTGATCCCGGGAACGATGGTTCTCGAGATCGACCAGAACCGCCGGATCGTCTACGTTCACGTCCTCGACGTAGGTTCACAGAAAGCGGTGAGCGCGTTCTATCGCTCGGTCGAAGATTTGGAGCGACTGTTCATCGCGTCGTTCGAGCGTGACTCCGACTGGCAACCAAGCCCGTGGCACCAACGTGACTACGAATTCGATGCGCCACGAGCGGAGGATCAATAATGAACGGATTCATCACCACCATCCTGATCATCTCCGGAGTGATGCTCGCGGTCGCCGCAGTCCTGACCACTTTCCGGCTCATCGACGGGCCGAGCTCACTCGACCGTCTGGTCGCGCTGGACACGATTGTCGCCGTTGCCATGTGTGGACTCGCAGTATGGGCCGCGTACAGCGGAGACACCACGATCGTTCCCGCGATCGTTGCACTCGCTCTGGTCGGATTCATCGGATCCGTCTCAGTTGCACGATTCCGGGTGAGTGACCGATGATCGGCAACGTCCTCGACGTCATCGGCGTCCTCGCCATCTTCCTCGGCTCGGTGCTCGCCCTGACCGCAGCTGTCGGCATCGTGCGATTCCCCGACACATTGCGCCGGATGCACGCGGCCACGAAACCTCAGGTCGTCGGACTTGTTCTTGTTCTCATGGGCGCGGTGTTCCTGCTGCGCGGCAGCGTCGACATCTGGATGCTCGTCCTGGTCGGAATCTTCACCATGCTGACGGCGCCGGTGATCGCACACAGCGTCGGCCGTGTGGCCTACCGCGAGCAGCGCGAGCAGGACGCCGTCATGAAGATCAACGAATTGGAAGACCCGCCGCAGAGTCCGTAGCTGAATCCGTAGGGTCCGCGACGTCTTCGCTCCGGCCGCCCCACTGCGCAAGCGCAGTGCCAGGCTTGGCGTAGAACGTCGCGAAGAAGGCCACCGACATCGCGGTCAGAACTCCGACGAGCAGCGGCCCGAACAGTTCCGGGTACGCCGCCATCTGCACGGACGCGAACCTGTACGACAGCAGTAGTCCGACGAGTATCGCGCTTCCGCCGAGCACCAGCCTGATGCGGAACCAACCCCAACCACGTTCCGGATCGTGCAGTGCGGCATCGAGAGTCAGGCACAGAACCGCGCCGGCGATGAGGTCGACGCCGTAGTGGAACCCGAAACCCAACGTTGCCGTCAACGTCGCGAGAAGCCAGAACGTACCCAAGGTCCGCAGCCACCACGGGCCGCGGCGCGAGTGGGTGAACAGCGCAACAGCCCACGCCGTATGAAGACTCGGCATGCAGTTACGTGGTGCTGCGTCGTCGAACGGCAGCGACGCCGGCGCCGAGAAATCCACGTTCGGAACGATATTCGGCCAGAAGTCGCCGATCTGGAATCCGAACCCGCGGGGGCCGAACGCAAATACCGGACCCACCACGGGGAACAGGATGTAGAAGATCGGCCCGATCAAACCGATCAGCAGAAACGTCTGGAGAAGGTGATGCGACGGCCAGCCCTTACGGCATTGGTACAGCGCGACAACGATGATCGCGACCGGTAATTCGACGTAGATCCAGTCGAGGATCGCCGCTCCCACCGGGCCGAGCGCGTCGACGAACTGACCCATGACCCACGACGGGTTGCCCAGCGCCTGATCGGCCAGGAAGACGTACTCGTCCCACACGTCGGTGCCGAGGAGGATGGTGATCGAAAGCCAGGTCTCGGCCACCTTCGCGGCGAGGATCAGCAACGCACCCAACACCACTCCGCGAAGCACGCCGGACCGACGCTCACCGGTGAGTTTCCAGAACGCGTACACCGCAATAGCAGTGAGCACCCAGGTGCCGCCGGTGCCCATCGTGATCGGACCGCCGGCGGACCAGCGGATAACTCCGACCACCAGGTCGATGGCAACAGCCGCGGAGATCGCGTACACACGCTCCCGGGTATTGAGCCCGACCAGGGCCAATGCCAGCCCCACCCACGGCATCGTTGCCGAACGAGGAACCAGGAAGTAGTCACCGAACAGGCTTTCCACCGGACCGAGATATCCCTTGTAGGACGCAAAAGCTTGCACGCCCAGAACGAGGGCAAGCACTGCGGCACTACCGAGAATCAGGACCTTGTGCGAAGCCGCCCAGGACTGGCCCGTCTGTCCCGTCGAAGCCCCACTTCGGGACACACTGTCTGTCAACACCGGATAATAGTAAACGGCGTGTGAACGGTGCTTGGACGGCGTCTAGACAAATGGACTGTTTGTCCGAACTGCTCAGCGGCGCGTCACGTACCCAACTCTGCAACCAACGCGTCGACCACTGCCACCAGATCTCCACCGTGAGCTTCCGCCACGCGTCGTTGACGCTGGTACGACGCTCCGCGGCGCGGAATATCGGCGACGGATGCCAACTCGTCCGCGCACCCGAGCGACACCGCGATCGGCGTGAGATCTTCGAGCAGTCGCTCCAAATCGTCGGTGACCAGACATTCGTTTGCGGCCGAGTCCAGAATGATCTCGGCGTCGAGACCGTATCTGGCTGCGCGCCACTTGTTTTCCTTCACATGCCACGGCTGCATGTTCGGCAACGTCTCCCCCGCGCTGAGGCGGCGGTCGAGATCAACGATGAGGCAGTGAACCAATGCGACCAGCGCGCCCAGTTCCGCGCGCGTCGACACCCCGTCGAACACCCGGACTTCGATGGTTCCCCACTTGGGCGCCGGACGAATGTCCCAATGCATGCCACCGATCTTGGTGATCACGCCGGTCTTCATCTGGTCGTCGATGAACGACTCGTACTCGGCCCAGCTCTCGAATTGGTACGGCAGACCCGCCGTCGGCAACTGCTGGAACATCAGTGCCCGGTTGGACGCATAGCCGGTATCGACGCCGGCCCACATCGGCGACGACGCCGACAGCGCCAACAGATGCGGGTACCGCTGCAACAGCGCATTGATGATGGGGAACACCCGATCCGCCGAAGACACTCCGACGTGGACGTGCACACCCCAGATCAACATCTGCCGGCCCCACCACTGCGTGCGCTCGATCAGCTCGTCGTAATCAGGCGTACGCGTGACCAACTGAGTGGACCACTGGGCAAACGGATGGGTACCCGCACAGATGAGGTCGACGGCCAGCGGATCCGCGGCCCGGCGCAACAGGTCGAGGGACGCATCGAGATCGCTCATGGCTTCGCCGACCGTGTCGTGAATGCCCGTCACCAACTCGACGGTGTTGCGCAGCAACTCCTTGGTGATGTGCGGAGTCTCGGAGCCCGCAAGCTCCTCGACCGCCGAAAACACCTCGGCAGCTGTATTGGAGAGATCTCTGGTCACACGATCGACCAAGGCGATCTCCCACTCCACGCCCAGCGTCGGACGCGGCGAACCCGGAAATGGAACTACCACGCAGAGAATCCAACCACAATGATCGCGAGAACACCGTGCTGGCTACTGCGTGGTAGTTGCCGAAGTGATACAGAACTCAGAGCAGGATCAGCTCTCGGTGATGACACCACACGCAACGCGTGCGCCGGCGTCACCGGTATCGAGGGTCTGCTGATCCGGCGCCGGCGCGTAACGCGTCGGGATGTTGCCGAAGTTGTCGGCACCTGCGTGGATCATGACGGAGGTGCCGCCGTTTGCCACCAGCTGATCGACCGTGAACGCGTCGGTGGTGGTCACGAGGGTGGCCGAGCCGTCCTCGAGAACCTGTACGGACGTCAGGTCGCCGCTGGCGGGATGGCCGGTGTGGCCCTCTGCCTGGAAGTGTCCGCCGGCCGAGAGGAAGTTGCCCGGCTCGCCGCCGCTGGGCGCAACCGAGTTGGTCTCGCACTTGGCAATCTGGTGAACGTGGAAGCCGTGGAAGCCCGGCGTCAGGCCCTTTGCATCGAGGGTGACCTTGACGTCACTACCTTCCTGCGTGAACGTGACAGTGCCGACCTTGCTGCCGTCTGCGCCGTTCAACGTTGCGGTAACCGTCTCGGTTGCGGAGCTACCGGCATGAGCAGTCGACGACGCTCCGTGGCTTTCGCTCTCGTGTGCGCTCGGGTCGGCCGCACCCGTCCACACAGGCGGAGTTGTACCGGGGACGTTGCTGGGCTCTTCGTTGTTACTGCAGGCAGTCAAGCCGAAAGCGGCTAGTGCGACTACGGGGGCAACGACGCGCCAGGACATACGCCGGGTGCTGCTGGGGGCCATCGAACCGCTCCTTTGGGTGGCGAGGAAGTGCAACTGATCATAACGGCGTGAGTAGTACACAGACCCGACGGGTCGTCCGAACCGACGGGTCAGTTGGACGTGACGATGACGATCACACCGGGCGACGCGCTTGCGATACCGGCAAATCGTGGCTCTGCGGTCACACCGAGTTCGGCGGCAATCTGCTGCGCCGCTGCCTTCTCGGCCGCGGAAGATCCGTAGTACACCGTGGTGGTGCTCACCGTTCCTTCGCTGTAGTTACCCGTCTCCTCGACGTTCCAACCCGCAGCGGTCAATTCTTCCGCGGTTCCTGCTGCGAGCCCGGATACCGTGCTGTTGTTGAGCACCCGGACACTGACAGTCGACGGATCGACACTCACCGACGCGCCGGCTGATGTCGTGGTCGCGGACGGGCGTGTCGTCGTGGTTTCCGCGGAGTCGGTGCCGGTTTTGGCAGCCGGTGCTGTTGTCACGGGGGCAACCGCTGTTGTGGTTGCGGCCGGCGCGCTCGTCTCGGTCTGCTCGGCCGCCGTGGTGTCGGAATCGGAACCGCCGAGTGACGCCGCACCGAGCCCGATGAACACGATCGCGAGGGCGATCAGCACCATGGCGATAGCGCGTAGGGGTGGTCCGGACGGCTGCTCTTTCGGGGTACTCACACTCTCGACCCTATCGCCAGTGGGCGGTTCGACCGTTCATCGACAGAGGTTTGTGTGCAGGTTTTGCGGCTTCAGGTCACTTCGAAGCCGAGGCGACGAGCCGCCCGGGCCTTCTGCCGGCTGGCACGCAACCGGCGCAGGCGTTTGACCAGCATCGGATCGGCCGCCAACGATTCGGGGCGATCAACGAGTGCATTGAGCACCTGGTAGTAGCGGGTTGCCGACATGTCGAACAACTCTTTGATCGCTACTTCCTTCGCGCCGGCGTACTTCCACCATTGGCGTTCGAAGGAAAGAATGTCGTGTTCTCGGCGAGTAAGCCCGTCTTCGCCGACATCGTTGATTCCGGCAGAGCTGACGCCCGCAGCATCTTCGACCTCGGCGCCATCGGTCCGGCTTCGACTACGCGCAACTGCGCTGTCCATGTCACTCCTCGACTGCTGTATTCGCCGTCAGTGAGACTGTGTCCCCCTGTTGCCCGCGTTCCCCCGGGTGCGTGGCCCGACCGAGCAACAAATCACATCGTTGTTCTTCAGCAACCATTGAACCACGAGGTATCGGGCGGGCCGCGATAACCACGCGGGCGCGCCGCACTATCCTTGACGCCATGGCTATCCTCCCCATCCGAATCGTCGGCGACCCGGTACTGCACGAGCCCACAAAGCCGGTCACGCAGTCTCCGGCGGAAATCGCCGAACTGATCGCCGACATGTACGAGACGATGGACGCCGCCAACGGCGTCGGCCTCGCGGCCAATCAGGTCGGTGTTTCGCTGCGTCTTTTCGTGTTCGACTGCCCAGGTGACGATCGTAGCGACACCCGCCGACGCGGAGTTGTGGTCAACCCCGTCCTCGAGACGTCGGAAATCCCCGAGACGATGCCCGATCCCGAGGACGACTTCGAAGGCTGCCTTTCCGTTCCCGGCGAGCAGTTCCCCACCGGCCGCGCCGACTGGGCCAAGGTCACCGGAACCGACGCCGACGGCAACCCTGTCGAGTACGAGGGCACCGGATTCTTCGCCCGGATGCTCCAGCACGAAACCGGCCACCTCGACGGCTTCCTGTACACCGACGTTCTGATCGGCCGGAATGCGCGCGCCGCGAAGAAGGCCATCAAGCAGTCCGGTTGGGGTAAGCCCGGATTGACCTGGACTCCGGGTACGGTCGACGATCCGTTCGGCCACGACGACGAAGACTGAGACATTTGCCCATCTCGATCGGTAGCCGGGTGGTGCTGCGGTACAAGCTCCCACCCGGCTACTCGCATCCGATGACCGACGTGATCGGCACCCTCGAATCCGCGGACCCGATCACGGTTCGCGGCAACGACGGGCGTGTTGTCACCGTATCGGCGGATCAGGTAATCGCGCTCAAACTTCTTGCAGCGCGGCCCATTCGGGTGGGCGACATCCGCAACCTCGAGATCGCGGCGGCCGCCGGTTCACCGGGAACCGAGCAGGCTCGGATCGACGGTTGGCTGCTGCGCATCGGGCACTCGCCCCATGACATGGACTCGGCACTCCCCCTCGGCGAACCCGGCGGCAGTGCGTCGCGAACCCCGGAAACGCTGGCGGCCATCCGCTCCTGGTTCGCAGGTCGGGGACGTCCGACCACTCTGATGCTGCCCGACCGCCTCGGAATTGCCCCGCCCACGTGGATTTCCGGCGGCGAGGGCATCATATTTGCCGCCGACCTCGACAACGTAGCCCCGACGCCGCCACAGTTCACGACCACCATCGACGACGCTCGCACCGGGGACACTCTCACGCGCGTGGCCACCGGAACGATCGGCAGCGCCGACACGATGATCCTGGCTTCGGCACGAGTCGCCGTCAGCGACGCGCCCGACGGCCGTCGGTGGGCAGGTCTGCTCGATCTCGCGGTGGCGGATGCGCACCGACGGCACGGAATCGGCACTCTGATCTGCACTGACTTGCTCGGGTGGAGTCGAATCCAGGGCGCAACCCATGCTTACCTGGCCGTTCCCGAAGACAACGCCGCGGCAGTCGCCACAGCTCGCTCGCTCGGCTTCGTCGAACATCATCGCTACCGGTACGCCACCGCGCCTGTCGGTGCCTGACGCTAGGCTTGCCCGCGTGCGCATAGCTACCTGGAACGTCAACTCCGTCCGTGCCCGTACCGACCGGATCATCGATTGGCTCGACCGATCCGACGTCGATGTCCTGGCGATGCAGGAAACCAAGTGCAAGGACGAGCAGTTCCCGTACGAACGTTTCGAGGAGATCGGCTACAAGGTCGCTCACGTCGGACTCAGCCAGTGGAACGGCGTCGCTATCGCCTCTCGTGTCGGTCTCGACGACGTGCAGATCGGCTTCGAGGATCAGCCGGGCTTCACCAAGGACCCCGAAGCGGAGCAGGTGCGCGAGGCCCGCGCGATCGGCGCGACGTGTGGCGGGGTGCGGGTGTGGAGCCTGTATGTTCCCAACGGCCGTGAACTCGACGATCCCCATTACGCGTACAAGCTTGATTGGCTCGCCAAGCTGCGCGACGACGCCGAAGGCTGGCTGAAGCAGAACCCGGACGAGCAGATCGCCCTCGTCGGCGACTGGAATGTCGCACCCACCGACGAGGACGTCTGGGATCCCGCTGTCTTCGAAGGCAAGACTCATACGTCGCCGGCCGAGCGCGCTGCTTTCGACGCGTTCATCTCGTCCGGTTTCACGGACGTCGTCCGCCCCCACACTCCCGGTCCCGGCGTGTACACGTACTGGGACTACACGCAGCTCCGCTTCCCCAAGAAGCAGGGAATGCGCATCGACTTCATTCTCGGCTCGCCCGCACTGGCGGCTCGCGTCGAGTCAGCCGAAATCGATCGGAACGAGCGTAAAGGCAAGGGCGCCAGCGATCACGCCCCTGTGATCGCACAGCTGGGTTCCTGAAAAGCGGGAGCGGCGCGGTCAGTCCTCGACGAGCAGATCGAGATATTCGGGATGCTCGCCGAGGTATCGCTGCACGTACGAGCACACCGGGCGAACCGACCACTCACGTTCGCGGGCGCAATCCATCGAGAACTGCACCAATACGGCTGCCATTCCCTGGCCGCCGTACTCTTCCTTGACGACGGTATGCATGTACGCCACCACATCGCCGGCTTCGGCGCCGCACCCGAGGATCTCGTCTTCGTCGCGATAGCCGAGGATGCCGACCAGTTCGTCGCCCGCGAGCAATTCGAACCGTTCATGTGACGGGTTGTCGATCAGCGTGATGTCGGTGTTATTCATGGCGGAGTTGTTCATGGTGGAAACCTCCACTGCTGCACGCACGGTACCCAAACTGTGATCCATGACACTCATAGAAACAGTTGCCGACGACGCTGTCCCGGGATCGCCCAATTTTCGCACCGAAAACGACCCCACCGCAATCGCACCCGAGATTTTCTTTCGGTACTGAGATACAGTCGCCCGGTGCCGTTGTGACAGCACGCGCACAAAATTTCATACGACCACCACGGGGGCTCGCACCAGCGGGCTGAGAGGACGGCTAGGGCCGTCGACCGGATGAACCTGACCGGGTAATGCCGGCGTAGGGAGCGCATTAATGCACGAGAAGTCTGTCAACAAGACTGTCCCCAACAAGGCTGTCCACGGCGTGGCAGCTGTGACTACCGGCCCGATCGAGGGCAGCAGCAAGCACTATCTCGAATCGGATTCGCTCCGGATCCCGCTTCGACGCGTCACCCTCACCACTGGTGAGCATCTGGATCTGTACGACACGTCAGGTCCGTACACCGATACCGCCGCCACGATCGATCTCGACCGCGGCCTCCTCAGAACGCGTGACGCGTGGGAGCGGAGTGCACGAGATTCGACACAATTGGAATGCGCCAGAGCCGGCGTGATCACCCCGGAGATGCGCTATTGCGCTGTCCGAGAGGGTGTTACCGCGGAACTCATTCGTTCCGAGGTAGCCAGAGGCCGGGCCGTGATCCCGGCCAACCATCGACACGGCGAACTGGAACCGATGATCATCGGCAAGAAGTTTGCCGTGAAGATCAATGCAAACATCGGCAACTCCGCCGTAACATCTTCTGTGGCAGAGGAAGTCGAGAAGATGGTGTGGGCGATCCGGTGGGGCGCCGACACCATCATGGACCTGTCGACCGGCAAGGACATCCATCTCACCCGTGAGTGGATTCTGCGGAACTCACCCGTTCCGGTTGGCACGGTTCCGATCTATCAGGCACTGGAGAAGGTCAACGGTGACCCCACCGCCCTGACGTGGGAGATCTACCGCGACACGGTAATCGAGCAGTGTGAGCAGGGTGTGGACTACATGACCGTCCACGCGGGTGTGCGAATCGGCTACATCGCTCTGACCGCCAACCGAGTGACGGGAATCGTTTCTCGCGGCGGCGCGATCATGGCCGCGTGGTGCATGCACCATCGCCAGGAGTCGTTCCTGTACACCCACTTCGACGAACTGTGCGAGATCCTGCGGCGTTACGACGTCACGTTCTCCCTCGGTGACGGTCTTCGCCCCGGTTCGATCGCCGACGCGAACGACGCCGCGCAATTCGCGGAGTTGCGCACACTGGGCGAGCTCACCCAGATCGCGAAAGCCGCGGGCGTCCAGGTCATGATCGAGGGTCCGGGACACGTTCCCATGGACAAGATCGAAGAGAACGTCCGCCTCGAGGAAGAACTGTGCGACGAGGCGCCGTTCTACACACTCGGACCGCTCGCGACAGACATCGCGCCTGCCTATGACCACATAACGTCGGCCATCGGAGCAGCGATGATCGCGCGGGCCGGAACCGCGATGCTCTGTTACGTCACCCCCAAAGAGCACCTCGGCCTGCCCAACCGCGACGACGTGAAAACCGGGGTGATCACGTACAAGATTGCCGCGCACGCTGCGGACCTCGCCAAGGGACACCCCAACGCTCAGGCCCGGGACGACGCACTGTCCAAGGCGCGCTTCGAGTTTCGTTGGCTGGATCAGTTCGCGTTGTCGCTCGATCCGGATACGGCACGAGAATTCCACGACGAGACGCTTCCGGCCGAGCCCGCCAAGACCGCGCATTTCTGTTCGATGTGCGGTCCGAAGTTCTGCTCGATGCGGATCTCGGCGGACGTCCGTCAGTACGCGGACCTCCTCGAAACCGAACCTGCCCGGACCGAACTGGGGTTTCCCCAGGTCCGATCGGTAGGCTCTCCGACGTGAACCTGCTTCCCCTGACGCCCTCCGGCCAGACGCCGATTCGTGCCCTCACCATCGCCGGCACCGATTCCGGCGGCGGCGCCGGCATCCAAGCCGACTCCCGCACGATGGCAATGTGCGGCGTCCACGCGTGCGTGGCCGTTGCGGCCGTCACCGTGCAGAATTCGGTGGGCGTCAGCGGTTTCCACGAGATTCCACCGCAGGTTGTCGCCGATCAGGTGCGGACGGTGGTGTCGGATATCGGCATCGGCGCCGCCAAGACCGGCATGCTGGCGTCGACAACCATCATCGAAGCGGTAGCTGCGGTTGCCGCGGAGGTGGGGATCGGCCGCGACCGGCCGATCCCGCTTGTCGTCGACCCCGTGTGTGCGTCGATGCACGGCGATCCTCTCCTGCACGCGGAAGCGCTCGACGCTGTCCGCAACGTCCTTATCCCCGCCGCAACTGTTGTGACACCGAACCTCGACGAAATTCGGTTGATCACCGGCATCGACGTCCAAGACGACGCCACCGCACGTCGCGCAGCCGAGGCCCTTCACGGTTTGGGCGCTCAGTGGTCCATCGTGAAGGGTGGACATCTGCGCACCTCGGACATGAGCACCGACCTGTTGTTCGACGGTGACACTTTCCTCGAGTTCAGCAGTCCCCGCATCGCGACCGGCAACGATCACGGCGGCGGCGACACCCTGGCTGCTGCCATCACGTGCGCTCTGGCACACGGTTATTCGGTTCCCGACGCCGTCGCATTCGGCAAGGAATGGGTGACCAAGTGCCTCGAGGCGTCGTACGACCTCGGAGCCGGTCACGGCCCCGTGTCACCGTTGTGGCGGCTCGAAATGTAGGAGTATCAGGCCTGCCACACGCGCCAGATACCCAGATCCTGCGGTACTCCGTTCGGCGTCGTCGCAAAGAATCCGCGGCGCCACGGACGGATCTCCAGGTTCAGCTCTTCGAGGGTTCCCGGCGCAAGTTCTTCGAGAGTTGCCGCAGACATCATGACGTTGCCGTCGCCGCCCAATCCCATCATCCGGGCGGCGATGGTGACGTCGACACCCAACCAGTCGTCGCCCAGTTGCCGGGGTGTTCCGGTGTGGAGGCCGACGCGCATCTTGGGCCGATAGCCGTCGAGGTTGACCTGCGCCAGGGCTTCCTGCGCCGCGAAGACCGCGGAGACTGCCGCGTCTGGGCTGGTGAACACTGCCATGAGTCCGTCGCCCATCCGTTTCACGACGTGACCGTAGCGATCCGTGATGGGTGTTTCGACAGCTTGCGCGACCGCCCGCAGGAGCGCGAGCGTCGCCCCGTCGCCGGCGTGGAGCGACCACGTGGAGAAACCGACGAGGTCCGTGAAGACGATAGTCAGTTCCTGATCACCACGGCCTCGGCCCATCTTCTCGAGGGCCGCCTGCCACACCTGCAACGCGCCGAGGCTCATTTCCCTGGTAGCGGCCGGTTTGTGGTCGAGAAAACGATCGGCGACGCGTGCCACCGCCCGTGCGCCGCCAGGCCCCGACAGGGAGAGCGGGTCGCCGAACCCCGGGTCGCCCGGAAGCAACCGACGTACACGTCGTAGCGCCTCGATGAGCTGCTGGTGTCCGTTCAGATCCGACGCGGTGTTGAGCACCGATCCGATGACCGAGCGGACGCCGGAAGGAGCGGCATCGCGCACGTCACCGGGTACTTCGCTCGGGATCGGATCGCTCATTACTCGAGAGTAACCTAGAGCTGCTCACCGCGCGCCTCATGATCACCGGGTTCGAGCCAAGGTTCTGGCCTCGCCTACCGGAACTCCGTTGAGGCCCCCGATATCCTGCGCATACGTTGCCACCGCAAACGCCACCGCGGCGGAATTCGCGGCGAGTGCGTCCCGATCGATGTTGTCGAGATTGTCCAAGGCGGTGTGATAATTCGGATCGAAACTCACGCCGGGCTCGCCGCCCCATTTCAGTGCCTGCTCGACGGTTTTCAGCTCCTCGGCTCCGCTGAACACGCCGCCTGCCGGAATTCCGATCTCGATGAACGGGCCGTAGTCAGATCGTCCGTCGAAGTCGGTTCCCTCTGCCGGAATTCCGCGACCGCCGAGATAGTCGACAAAGGTGCGTTCGATACCGGCGGAGCCTTCCGGGCCAGGACCTTCGCCGAGACCATCCGAATTGTCACCGTCGTACACCAGATATCCGGGGTTGGGCGAGCCGAGCATGTCGAAATTCAGATACAGCGCGATGGCCGCTTGTTCCTCCGGGCTGAGCCCGGCAACGTACTCGGTCGAGCCGACGAGGCCGAGTTCCTCGGCGCCCCAGAACGCAAACCGCACCGCGTTAGTGATGTCCGGCGAACTACCGAGCTGCAGCGCCGTCTCCAGAATGGCCGCGCTGCCACTGCCGTTGTCGTTGATACCTGGCCCCTCGGGAACGCTGTCCAGGTGAGCGCCCACCATGACAACGTCGCTGCTTGATCCGGTCTTCGTCTGCGCGATGACGTTGCGCGAGCGTGTTGTGGTGGTGACCGTGTCCAGCACCAGAGTGACGTCACCGCCCTCTGAGGCAAGCTGTTGCCCCGACGACAGGCTGATGCCTCCCGTGGGAATCCGCGCAATATCCGGATCGCCCAGGGTTCCGCCGCCCAACATCGCGTCTTCGTTGTTGACCACCAACAGTGCAGCGGCGCCCTGATCTGCTGCGATGGTCTGCTTGGCGCCGAACTGGCACACCCCGCGGGTGACGAGGACGATAGCTCCCGCAGCATCGAGCCCGTCGTAGTCGGAGGCTTCACAACCTGGTGTCTCGTCTGCGGGTACCGACACGACGCGTGCGGTGATCCCGTCCGGTCCGGTGGACGTCGAGTAGGTCAATGCGCGGACCGGAAAGTCGACTCCGTCTGAGGAGGTCAACAGCTCGGTTCCTGGGTCGAAGGAGCTGAACGCGAACTCCGGGGTTTCCACGTCGAAACCATTGTCTTCGAGCAGGTTTGCGACGTAGTCGACGCTGGCGTCGTACCCCGGGGTTTCCGTGGACCGAGTATTACCGTTGGCAGCTGCGATCTTGCCGAACTGATCGAGATGGCCCATGACCGCGTCGACGGTGACCGTCCCCGAGAAGGCCTGCGGTTCGATCAGTGCCGTGTCTGCGGGCCTGGCCCCGGCCGAACATCCACCAAGCACCAGAACCCCGGCTATGCCGATTGCCAACGCGTGATGGAGTCTCATGCGCGAAAGAGTAACCGCGGGAGCCGATAAGGAAACGGCAGTGCGCCCTTATCAACCGCGGGCGGTCGACAAGGGCGCACAGTGTCAGGCGTCGAGGTCAGGCGTCGAGGTCAGGCGTCGCGGCGATTCACCAGGACAATGCTGATGCCGAAGATGACCAGCACGAACACCGCGAAGTAGATCAGGCTGCCCCACGGTCCCCAGTGGAAATCGCCGGTCGTCATTTCAGGGCTGAGGAAGTGGTTTGCGTTGTTGAAGGGCAGGAACGGCATGATCTTCTCGCCGAAGCTGCCGAACAGTGAAAAGAGGCTCTCGATGAGCAGTGGCCACAGCAGCAGCAAGGCGATCGCACCGGCCGACTGACGAATGATCGCACCGACACCCACGGCTAGTACGACGCAGAAGAACGCGTAGATCGGGATGCCGTACATCGCGCGCCAGTCAGAGCTGCTCGACAGCGTCAAGCCGGCGCTGGCGTCGGCACCGGCCAAGACCTTGGCCATCGCGTAGGCACCGAATGCCAGAACGAAGGTCAGGACTGCCCCGAATCCACCGATCAGGCCGGCTTTGGCGGCGAGAACCGATGCCCGATTGGGCACTGCCTGGAATGTGGTGCGAATCGTTCCGAAGCGGTACTCACTGGTGATCGCGAGTGCCGCCATGATCATGAGGACCATGATTCCGAAGCCCGAGATTCCGGCGGTGGCAAGTGCCGCGTCGAGTTCGGGGGCGCCTTGGGCGTCCGACGTCAGCGCAGACTTGGCTACCGTGCCCATGATGGCGGCAAATCCGAGAGCGAGAACAACGATGATGACCGAGCACCAGAGTGGCGATTTGGTCGTGGTGATCTTGATGCGTTCAGCACTGAGAACAGCCATTACAGTGCACCTCCCATGACATTCTGGTGAGCGTTCGGTTGCGCGACGGCGGGGCCTGTGACCCCGGTCGCGTGGTACTGGACATCGTCGCCGGTGAGCTTCATGAAGGCATCCTCGAGCGAACCACGCTGAGAAGCCAACTCGTGCAGCACAATTCCCTGCGCACCAGCCAAGTTACCCACGATTTCGGTGGTGGAATCGACAACGACCAGAGCGGGAACAACACTCGAACCGTCTTCGCGCACCGTCAATCCCTGCGACGTCAACACGCTGCGCAATGCATCGAGCTGAGGACTACGCACTCGAACCGTCGACTCGGACGAACGATCGACGAACTCGGCGACAGTCGAGTCCGAGATCAGTCGACCTCGACCGATGACAACCAATTGCTCCGCGGTCAAAGCCATTTCCGACAGCAAGTGGCTCGACACCAGCACGGTGCGTCCCTCGGCAGCCAGTCGCTGCATGAACTTACGGATCCAGACGATGCCCTCCGGATCGAGACCGTTGACGGGCTCGTCGAACAGGAGCACCTTCGGGTCACCCAGCAGCGCACCGGCCAGGCCGAGACGCTGAGACATACCGAGCGAGAACCCGCCGGCCTTCTTGCCCGCAACCTCGGACAGCCCCACGAGGCCGAGAACCTCGTCTACCCGAGACTTCGGAATCCCGTTCGACGCGGCCATCCACTGCAGGTGCGCCCTGGCGCTGCGGTTCGGATGAACCCACTTCGCGTCGAGCAAAGCGCCGACGGTACGCAACGGATCCTTGAGCTCGCGGTACGACTTGCCTTCGATCAGCGCCTCACCCGACGTCGGGCGATCCAGCCCCAGGATCATCCGCATCGTCGTCGACTTGCCGGCGCCGTTGGGTCCGAGGAACCCGGTGACGATGCCGGGGCGAACGGTGAACGTCAGATCGTCCACCGCCTTGGTCGGTCCGTAAACCTTGGTCAATCCCCTCAGTTCAATCATGAGCAGAACTCTGCCTGATCCGGCACCGCCTGCACATCGGTCGCAGGTCTAGTTCGACGTGGTACCCAGGTAGGACGTGGACCCCGGGAACCACCCCGAGAAGACCCCTAGGAGGATGCCTGCGCCCAGAATCGTTTCGGGATCCGGCCGGCGTGCCTGGCCTCGAAACCGGCAACGACGGCATGACGCATCGCCGACGCCATGAGCGCGGGATTCTTGGCCCTGGTGACCGCCGTTGCGAGAAGCACTGCGTCGCAGCCCAGCTCCATGGCAAGTGTTGCGTCGCTGGCCGTTCCGATTCCGGCGTCGAGAATGACCGGCACGCCTGCGCGTTCGACGATCATCTCGATGTTGTGCGGGTTCGCGATGCCCAGCCCGGTCCCGATGGGCGAACCGAGCGGCATGACCGCCGCGCAACCGACCTCTTCGAGCCGAAGCGCCAGAACCGGATCGTCCGTCGTGTACGGCAGCACGGTAAATCCGTCGTCGACCAATTGTTCTGCAGCGGAGACAAGTTCGATGGCGTCGGGCAGCAGGGTTCGCTCGTCGGCGATGACTTCGAGTTTCACCCAACTGGTCTCGAGCGCCTCACGTGCCAGCTGCGCCGTCAACACCGCTTCGGCCGCGCCGCGGCATCCGGCCGTGTTCGGTAGTGGTTCGATTCCGAGGCGCCGAAGCAGATCCAGCACGCCGGTACCGCCGGCAGCGTCGACGCGTCGCATCGCGACAGTGGTCAGTTCGGTGCCGGACGCGACCAGCGCTTCCTCGAGAACTGCGAGGTTGGCAGCGCCGCCGGTGCCGGTGATGAGCCGCGAGCCGAACGTACGGCCCGCGATAGTCAGTAGATCGTGTTCAGCCACCCTGCACCGCCGTGAGGATCTCGATTTCCCAACCACGCGAGACGGATTCGTCCCAGCGCCCACGCGGGAAGAGCGCACCGTCGACGGCGACGGCAATTCCCTTGCTTGGCAGTTCGAGGTGTGTCAGAAGTTCGGTCACCGTGACGGCTCGATCGAATTCGAGTTCTTCGCCGTTGACGGTGATCCCGATCGGGACCTGCTCACTCATGAATTTTCCTTCACTGCTGCGAACCGCTGGGGTTCGGTTCCTTTGACCTCGACCAATGATGTGCCGTTCAACAACGCGAGTGTCGCGTCTGCGGTGACCGGAGTCAGGAGCACACCGTTCCTGCCGTGCCCGGTAGAGATGACAACACGCTCCGAGACCCGGCCGATCAGCGGTAGATTATCCGGCGTCATCGGACGCAAGCCGGCCGCGCACTCGTAGAGTTCGTATTCACCGATCGCCGGCATGAGTGCTTCGGCGTCGTTGATCAGGTCTCGCACACCGGCCATAGTGACCTGCGTGTCCTCGCCCGATTCGTATTGTGTTGCACCGACCACGATTCCGTCGCCGCGCGGCACGAGGTACGCGGGTCGGCCGTGGACGCTGCCGCGGATGGTTCGACTGGGCGCCGGCGTCACTCCCGGCCGGCTGCGCAAACGCAGGATCTCACCTTTGACCGGCCGAACGGGTAATCCTGGCCACAGCTTCGGTGAGGTGATTCCCGCGCTCAGCACGATCTGATCGGTATCGAGTTCCGCGAGATCGTGGACAGCGCGGTTGATCAATTCGACGCCCGACGCCACGCACGCGGCCTGCAGAGCGGCCAGCAACACACGATTGTCGACAGCGGATTCACCGACAGCCATGAGCCCCGAGCGAATGCCGCGGCCGAGCATCGGTTCGAGTTCACGGATCTGCGCTCGGCCGAGGATCTGTAGTTCGTGCCCCTGCGCGCTGACCCATTCCGCGATGGTCGCCAGGTCCTGGGCGTCGGCGCTGTCGAGAGCGACGGTGAGTGAACTGTCGGTGGTGAACACCGACGGTCCGAACTTCTGCAGGTGCGCGCCGAAATCCGGCCACCGCTCCAACGAGGCTGCGCCGACGGTCAATGCCGTTTCCTCACCTGGCCATCCTTCGGACAGCGGGGCGAGCATTCCACCGGCGACCCAGGATGCGCCGGTTCCGATCGCCGGGTCGTACAGCTGTACTGCCCATCCGTCGCGCGCTGCGTACCAGGCAATGGACAGTCCGATGACTCCCCCGCCGACCACCGCAACCGAGCGTGCGTGCGTACTCATGACAAATTCCACCCTTTTCTTCCTGCGCCGGCATGATCCGGGTCAGGTCTGACGGTCGGGATCTTTGCCGCGATCCCCTCTCAGCCCCACGAACTTTGCCTTCGCGACAAATGCGACAGCACAGTTTCGGGACTCCCGTGTCGAACCTTGCTTCCTAGAGGCTACCGTTTGCTTCGTGCACCCCACACATCCCAGTAACCTCTTCGACCGGCGCGAGCGCCTGGCAGCAGCACGGCTGTACCTGTGCACCGACGCACGTCGCGACAAAGGCGACCTTGCACAGTTCGCGGAAGCCGCGCTGTCCGGTGGCGTCGACATCATTCAGCTCCGAGACAAGGGCTCCGCGGGCGAGCGCGAGTTCGGGCCGCTCGAAGCCAAGGACGAGCTGATCGCGCTTGGCGTTCTCTCGGCTGCCGCGAGGCGTCACGGCGCACTCCTGGCCGTCAACGACCGCGCCGACCTGGCCATGGCGTCAGGCGCCGATGTGTTGCACCTGGGTCAGAACGACATCCCCGTCCCCTACGCGCGGACGGTTGTCGGCGACGACGTTGTCATCGGCCGTTCCACGAGCTCACGCGCGCAGGCAAGTTTGGCTGCAATCGAAGAGGGCGTCGACTACTTCTGCACCGGCCCCGTCTGGGCGACACCGACCAAGCCGAACCGCAGCGCGGCCGGCTTGGATCTGGTCCGCTCGACTGCCGATGCAACGCCGACGCGTCCCTGGTTTGCGATCGGCGGCATCGACGAGGCGCGCGTTCCGGAGGTCATCGAAGCCGGAGCCACCCGAATTGTCGTCGTTCGTGCGATCACGGAAGCCGCGGATCCGCAGGCAGCCGCGCGCCGCCTCGCCGACATGATGGTGTTCTAGTTACCTTCCAGTTCAGCTCGCGTCCAGCTGCAAGTTCCGGACTGGTCAACTTGTCCAGTTCGACAAGAAACAAGCTGCACGATTGTCCGTTAACCAGCCCGAATGATCCCAATTAGTGATTTTGGTCACAGATCTGTCCATTGGTCCCGCGTTCAGCACTCTCCTGATATAGCTTACCTTCAGCTAACAATTCGAATTTAGGAGTTTTCATGGGATCGATCGACACCGCCTCGCTGAGCACCGCTTCACTCGAAGACTTGAACCTCGGCAAGATCAGCGAACTGCTCAAGCTCGGCATCACCGCCGTTTCCTTCATCACCGCGCTGAACACGCTCAGCTGAGCGCCGTTTCGGCTGGCTGCGGACCCTTCGTTCGCGTTGCCGCCCGCGCCGAAACTACAACGAAAAGGGTCGGGCTCTGACGAGTCCGACCCTTCTTGTATTTCTCGGGAGTGTCTTACGCCTGAGCGCGAGAAGCCGTCCTACGCCTGGGCGCGAGATGCCTCCGAGGCGTCTTGTAGAGAATCCGCACTACCCGACGTCCAACCGAATCGTCCGTCCGGCAATACAACAGTCCGGGCACCGCCTTGATCCGTTCCCTCGTCCGCCGGAACCACGGACGTTCGCAAACTCGGCCAGGCCGAATGAAATCCTGGATGTAGCGGCAGGCTCTCGACGTCGTCCTCGCGCACCCACCGCAATTCGGTGCTCTCACCATTCGCGACCGTCTCGAGTGGACTTTCGACGTCTGCAACCACCGTCGTATAGGTCCATCCGCTCTCTGCGCGCATCGTGACGACGTCTCCCCGCACACGCACCGACGACTCGTCGATTCCGGCTTCTTCGTGTGCTTCTCGAACTGCCGCATGCGTTGTGTTTTCGTGCGAGTCACGCGCGCCACCCGGCAAAGCCCAGGTTCCGCCCTGATGGCTCCACGCCGCACGATGCTGGAGCAGCACCATCGGAGTTCCGTCTACGTCAGGGGCACGCAACAACAATCCGGCGGCGCCGTGACGCCCCCAATGCCGAGTTCCGTCCGATCCGACCGACCAACCGTCACCGTCACCACGCATCGACTACCTCGCCCTGCCTTTAAATTCGCCACTATCCTGCCCCACACTAACCCGTTCAATCTGCCCTCGGTGCGGACCATACTTATATGCTCGCGAAGAGGCCGCAATCCAGTGATCCTCCAGCCCGAGTGCAGAGAGTGAGAGGTGTTCGATGGTCAGCCGCGTGACACCCTCCCTCGAACCTCGCACCGCACCCGCTCCGCCTGACGAGGACCCGGTGGATACAGCCGCCTCCAGGCCGATGATCCAGAGCGAACTTCGCGATTTCATGACGTCGACCCCCGGGCGCCTCACCGCCGTCGGGATAGTCCTGATCTTGCTCACCCTGGCGGCGGGATTCCTGGCCGCCGCGACTATCGAGAACCGTCAAGCGCGCCTGGGCAACGTCCTGACGGAAACCGAACCGCTTGCCAACTCCGCTCAGAATCTCTACAGCGCACTGTCGGTTGCGGACGCGGCCGCAGCCACCGCGTTCATCTGGGGTGGACTGGAACCGCCGGCGGTGCGCGACCGCTATACACAGTCGATCGGCGAGGCGTCGGCAGAAATAGTGAACGCGTCCGCCGGACTCGACACTGTGGACATGGCCGGCCAAGCCGCCCTCACCTCCATCTCGACCGACCTCACTGTGTACACCGGGCTGATCGAGACGGCGCGTGCCAACAATCGCGTCGGAAACCCCGTGGGCGCCGCGTATCTCGGCGAGGCGTCGAATCTGATGCAAACGTCCTTGCTTCCCACGGCTCAGCACCTGCATTCCGCACAAGAAGCGCAGGTCACCAAGGTTCAGAATGATTTTGTCCGCCCACCGTGGTGGCCGATCATCGCATTTGCACTGGCATTGTCCATGCTCATCGCAGTCCAGATCCGCATCGCGCAACACAGCCGTCGACGCTTCAATCTCGGATTGATCCTCGCCTCGATATCTGTTGCTGCAGCGCTGATCTGGCTGTTGACGGTCGGGTTGATCTCGGCGATCACCACCACCCGCGCGCTCGACGCGGGAGCGGGTCCGCTGCACGAGTTGACCGAGGCCCGCATCATGGCCCAGCAAGCGCGAACAGTTGAGACTCTGGGTTTGGCCCAGCGTGATTCCGACGGCGACGAGACCGACATCTTCATCAACAAGGTGAGCAACGTCGACGCCATTCTCCGTGAGCTGCAAGGCAATGGGCGGTCGGGAGTTGATACCGCCGTGCTCACGCAGGCGATCGACGCCCGCGATCAATGGGTGGCGGCGCACGATCGGATGGCTCTGCGCCTCGGCGTCGGAGATTTCACGGGAGCTGCGAACATCGCCGTCGGATCGGGTGCGGAAGATTCCGCTGCCGAGTACCGCGCGCTCGACGACGCCTTGTGGGAAGCGATAACGGATTCCCGTGAGAGCCTTCGCGCCGACATCTCACACGCCTCGCGTGTGTTGTCAGCGTCGGCTCCGGGAGTGACGATGCTGGCCATACTTGGCGTTGTCGGTATCGCCGCCGGATTCTGGCCACGGCTGCGGGAGTATCAGTGAGCGGCAGAGGAAAAGCGCGTGCGCTGGTTGCGGCAGGTGTGGCCGCGCTGTTCCTGGTTGCGTGCGGCGGCCAACCCGGCGAGGAGCTCATCTCGTCCACCACCACGCCATACACGCAGCCGCCGCTACCTGCTGAAGCGACCATCGCGCCCACCCCTACGCCGACAACGTCGGCCGACTGTGGAGATCCGACGGCCAGCCTGCGTCCGGTCCCGGCCGACGCAAATCCTCGCCCGCCGCAGCCGAGTGTCGACAAGATTCGCGAACGTGGCCGCCTCATCGTCGGACTCGATACCGGCAGCAACCTCATGAGCTTCCGCGATCCCGCAACCGGACGCCTCGAGGGTTTCGACGTCGACATCGCCCGTGAAGTTGCCCGCGATGTCCTCGGCGATCCCGAGAAGATCGAATACCGAATCCTGACGTCCGACGAGCGGATCGAAGCCCTGCAGGATTCCACCGTGGACATCGTCGTCAAGACCATGTCCATCACCTGCGAGCGGCGGGAGAAGATCGAGTTCTCCAGTGAATACTTCACTGCGCGCCAACGCATTCTGGTCGTCCGGGGATCCGATATTCGCAATATCGACGACCTGGCCGATAAACGGGTCTGTGTCGCGAACGGGACGACGTCACTGAGCCGCATCCAGAAACTACAACCCGCGGCCACGGTTGTCACTGTGCCGATGTGGTCGGATTGCCTTGTGGTACTTCAACAAGGGCAGGTCGACGCCATCAGCACCGACGACACCATTCTTGCCGGACTTGCCTCGCAGGACCCGTATCTCGACATGGTCGGAAGTTCGTTGGGCACCGAACCGTACGGGATCGGTATCAACGCGGGCAACACCGATCTGGTCCGATTCGTGAACGGCACCCTGGACCGGATCCGCACCGACGGCACCTGGAACTCTCTCTACGACCGTTGGCTCACCATGCTCGGACCGACTCCTGGTCCCCCACCTGCCGCGTATCGGGATTGAGGCGGTCATGACAGAATCTCGAGATCCGAAGGACGAGGATCAGAACGGCGGGGATCGGAACGGCGAGCCCGATCATGCTGCCACACAGGCAGCGCCACGATTCGAGCCGGATTTCACCGCGGCCACTGCCCGCCCCGAGCAGACATCCGCGCAGTTGCGTGAGTCCGTTCCCTCCTCCGTGTCGACGCCGACGGGCCGGTCCACTCGTTCCCGCCGATCACGCTCGACGCGCAAACTCCGTCTGGGCGGCGGTCTGGTCGAGGTTCCCCCGGTTCCCCACGTAGACCCGGCGTCGGCGGT
Source organism: Rhodococcus sp. IEGM 1366 (assembly GCF_033142425.1). Classification (NCBI taxonomy): domain Bacteria; kingdom Bacillati; phylum Actinomycetota; class Actinomycetes; order Mycobacteriales; family Nocardiaceae; genus Rhodococcus; species Rhodococcus sp. IEGM 1366. The sequence goes on along the minus strand of NZ_JAWLRZ010000008.1, from coordinate 289,716 downwards.
GATGAGCGATGCGACGGTTCCCGAACGCAAACGTTTCTGTTGGAAGTGCGGAGAACCTGTGGGCCGCAAAGCGGCAGGCACGTCCGCGCGCCAGAGTGGTGTATGCCCCAAGTGCGGTTCGACTTTCGACTTCCGTCCGCTGCTCGAAGAAGGCGAACTGGTTTCCGGTCAGTACGAGGTGCAGGGGCCGATAGCTCACGGTGGCCTCGGGTGGATCTATCTCGCGATCGACCGCAATGTCAGCGACCGCTGGGTAGTTCTGAAGGGACTCTTGCACTTCGGTGATTCCGAGGCACAGGCCGTCGCGGTTGCCGAACGGCAGTTCCTCGCAGAAGTAGCGCATCCCAGCATCGTCAAGATCTTCAACTTCGTCGAGCACCCTCGCCCCGACGGCACCCCCATGGGCTACATCGTCATGGAATACGTCGGTGGGCGATCGCTCCGAGAAGTACTCGCTACGTTCCCCGACGGCCGTCACATGCCGATCGAGCAGGCCATCGGGTATGTATTGGAAATTCTTCCCGCCCTGAGTTATCTGCACTCCACCGGCTTGGCGTACAACGACCTCAAACCCGAGAACGTCATGGTCACCGAGGACCAGTTGAAACTCATCGACCTTGGCGCCGTGTCGGGAATCGAAGATTTCGGATACCTGTACGGCACAGCGGGTTACCAGGCCCCCGAGATCATCGAGACCGGGCCGACGGTTGCGTCCGACATCTACACCGTCGGCCGTACACTTGCCGTGCTCACTCTCGACATGCCTTCAAAACACGGCCGTTACCTCGACGGTCTTCCCGACCCCGCCGACGAGCCGGTGCTGAGCGAGTACGAGTTCTTCCACCGGTTGCTTCTGCGCGCCACCGATCCGGATCCGAAGAAACGATTCCAGTCTGCGGACGAGATCGGCGGCCAACTTGTCGGTGTTCTCCACGAGGTACTGGCGCACCAGAGCGGCCAGGAAAACCCGGGACTCTCACTCGTATTCAGTAGACAACGAACCTCTTTCGGCACCGACGATCTGGTTGCGCAGACCGACGTGTACGTCGACGGCAATTCCCGCGACAGCGGTCTCGATCCACTCGAGGTTGCGCATGCACTCCCCATCCCCTTGGTCGACCCCACCGATCCGAGTGCGCCACTGCTGGCCGCGGCCGTCCACAGTGAGCCGTCCCAGACCCTCGACGCACTCCGCCGCGCCCGTGAGGGTGGGATCGATCGGGTTGCCTCAGCAACCGAGGCGGCGTTTTCCGGGGAGTTCCGACTGGCCGAAGCCAAAGCGCACCTGGACCTGAGTGATCCCGAAGCCGCGCAGAAGATACTCGACGACCTGCATTCCACCATCGGCGACCATTGGAAGATCGAGTGGTACCGCGGACTGGTGGGATTGCAGCAGAGCGCATTCGAATCGGCTTTCACCCATTTCGAATCGGTTCTCACGGCTTTGCCCGGCGAGTTGGCGCCTAAACTCGCGCTGGCCGCAACCGCCGAATTAGTACTGCAACAATGGGATTCCGAGGATCCTGATCAATGGTGCCGCTTCGCCGGTAAGTACTACCGCACGGTGTGGCGGACCGACCACAACTACGTCAGCGCGGCATTCGGGTTGGCACGCCAACTTGCCGAACGCGGCGACACCGGTGCCGCGGTCACGGCGCTGGACGAGGTCCCCACCAGCTCACGCCATTACAACGTTGCCCGCATGACCAGCGTGCTGACGATGCTCTCGCGCACCGAGATAGCAAACCTCGACGAGGCAACTCTCCGAGAGGCTGCCAGACGCGTCCGCGCCCTGCCGGCCGACGAGGGTCGCTGCCTGCAGATGCGGACCCTGGTACTGGGCACGGCACTGGACTGGATCAGGGCCGGAAACCGAGCGCACGACGAACTCGAACCCATCCTCGATCTGCCCTTCACCGAGCGCGGTTTGCGCACGGGTGCCGAAATGTGTCTTCGGACGCTGGCCCGTACCACCGTCTCCCGAACGCATCGCTATGCTCTGGTCGACCTCGCGAACAGCGTTCGGCCGCACAGTAATTTCTGATCACGAAGCGGGCAGTGCGAGATTTACCGGAGTTCGGAAACCAGCGCCTGCGCCGCGCGCGCGATCGCCAATTCCTCGTTGGTGGGGATCACCAGCACCTCCACGGCCGACGAGGATGCAGAGATACGACGCTCGTCGCGACTCTTCGTCTCGTTGAGTACTGCGTCGACCTCGATGCCCAGACGCCTCAGGCCCGCGAGGCTGTCACGGCGGACGTCGATGTTGTTCTCCCCAACTCCTCCGGTGAAAGTGATGACGTCGACGCCGCCCAGTTGAACGATGAAGGCGCCGATGTACTTTCGCAGCATGTGGATGTAGACGTCGTAGGCGAGCATCGCGTGCTGGTCTCCGGCTGCGATCAGCTCGAGCAGTGCCCGGAAGTCGTTGACACCCGAGAGTCCCTTCAGCCCGGAGCGGCGGTTGAGAAGGTCGTCGATCTCGTCTACCTTCATGCCCGAGTTCCGGTTGAGGTGCAAAATGATGCCGGGGTCGATATCTCCGCTGCGGGTTCCCATGACCAGGCCCTCGAGCGGAGTGAGGCCCATCGTGGTGTCGATTGCCTTGCCACCCTTGATCGCCGACGCCGACGCACCGTTGCCCAGGTGCAGGACAATCTGATTCAAGTCTGCCGGATCCTTGCCCAGGAATGCGGCGACCCGGCCGGATACGTACTCGTGGGACGTGCCGTGGAATCCGTATCGACGAATCTGGTTGGCTTCGGCGACGTCCCGATCGATCGCGTACGTCGACGCGGCCGCCGGCAGTGTGTGGAAGAAGGCAGTGTCGAATACGGCGACGTGCGGTACGTCGGGCAATTCCTCGCGGGCCACCTCGATGCCGATCACGTTTGCCGGATTGTGCAGTGGCGCAAGGGTCGACAGGTCGGAGATGGCCTTGACAACAGAATCGTCGATCAGCGTCGGCGCGTAGAAGACGTTCCCGCCGTGTACTACCCGGTGCCCGACAGCGATGACGCCGGCCTCGCTCAGTGGCCGCCCCACTTCGGCGACAATCTCGAGAACCATCTTCAGTCCAGCGCGATGATCGGCAATGAGGAGGTTGCGGTCCGAGGTTCCGGTGCGGTGGTTGTAGACGATGTGGCCGTCGGATTCACCGATGCGCTCGATGAGTCCGTGTGCCACCAACTCCGCCGTATCCGGGTGTACGAGTTGAAATTTGATGGACGAGGAGCCGGAATTGATGACCAGTACGGTGCCGTCGCTCATGCTTACGCTCCCTGCGCCTGAATGGCCGTGATGGCCACCGTGTTGACAATGTCCTGAACCAGCGCGCCGCGCGAAAGATCGTTGACAGGTTTGTTCAACCCCTGCAGAACGGGGCCGACGGCAATCGCCCCGGCACTGCGTTGCACAGCCTTGTACGTGTTGTTGCCCGTGTTGAGGTCGGGGAATATGAACACGGTCGCCTTGCCTGCCACCAGTGAATCCGGCAACTTCTGGTCGGCGACGCTTTGCTCGACCGCGGCGTCGTACTGAATGGGTCCTTCCACCAGCAGGTCAGGGCGTCGCTCGCGCACCAGGGCGGTTGCGGCACGAACCTTGTCGACGTCGGCGCCGGAGCCCGAATCCCCGGTGGAGTACGAGAGCATCGCAACGCGCGGATCGATACCGAACTGGCTCGCAGTCTGCGCGGACGAGATAGCGATGTCCGCCAACTGCTGCGCACTCGGATCCGGGACGACAGCGCAATCGCCGTATGCGAGAACACGATCCGCCAGGCACATCAGGAAGATGCTGGACACCGTCGACACACCCGGCGCCGTCTTGATGATCTCGAACGACGGCCGGATCGTATGCGCGGTGGTGTGCGCGGCACCGGAGACCATCCCGTCGGCAATTCCCAAGTGCACCATCATGGTTCCGAAGTACGAGATGTCCGCGATCACGTCGCGGGCCCGTTCGACGGTCATGCCCTTGTGGGCGCGAATCGCGGCGTACTCCTGCGCAAATCGTTCCGTGTACTCGGACTGCGCCGGCGCCAGGATCCGAGCGGCACTGATGTCGACGCCCAGTTCACCGGCCCGTCGGCGCACGCTTGCCTCGTCACCGAGAATGGTCAGATCGGCAACCTGACGCTGCAGAACTCGGCCGGCGGCCCGAAGGATACGGTCGTCGCCACCTTCCGGCAGGACGATGTGCTTGCGGTTCTCGCGAGCGCGGTCGATCAACTTGTACTCGAACATCTGCGGCGTCATGACCGACGGAATCGGTAATGCCATCCGGCCCAACAAGGTTGCGGCGTCGACGTGCTGTTCCATCAAACTCAACGCGGTGTCGACCTTACGCTGCGATCCGACGGCGACGCGGCCGCGCGTTTGCGCTGCGGCACTGGCGGTGTCGAAGGTTCCGAGCTTTGTCGTCAGGATCGGCAGACGCTGCTTGAGCCCGGCCATCAGTGCGGCGATCGCCGGGTGCGGGGTAATTCCACCGTTCATGATGATGCCGGCCAGCGAGGGAAACCCTTCTGCTTCATGCGCATTCATCAATGCCAACAGAACGTCGGAGCGATCACCGGGAGCGATCACCACCATTCCCTCGGTGAGCCGTTCGAGAATATGCTCGGCGGTCATCCCGCCCACCATCACCTTCAATGCCTCGCGGTGCAGCAATTCGGAATCGCCCGAATAGAATTCGCCACCGGTGGCCTCCATCAACTCTGCCATCGTGGGCGAGATGAGAAGCGGAATCTCCGGCAGGCTCCAGGTCGGAACACCCAAGCCGGCCAATGCCGCATTCACGTCGTCGAGCGTGGCTGGATCACAGCGATTGGCAACCACTGCCAGCAAATGCGCGTGGTTCGAGGACAATTCGGACGCGCACAGTTGCGCCAGCTGAAGTATTTCCGGTGTGGTGCGACGAGCGCCCTTCAGCGCCAACAACACCGGGGCACCCAGATTCGCGGCAATTCGGGCGTTGAAACCCAACTCGCTGGGACTCGCGACATCCGTGTAATCGCTGCCGATGATCACCACGGCGTCGCTGCGCTCGGCCACCTCATGGTATTTCGCGACAATGTCCGCGAGCGCCGCCTCCGGATCTTCGTGCACCTGCTCGTACGTGACACCGAGAGCATCCTCGTACGACAAATCGGCTGTGGTGTGCTCGAGCAACAATTCGAGGATGTAGTCAGTCTCGGCAGTCGACCGAGCGATGGGGCGGAAAACGCCGACGCGGGCGACCGTCGCGCACAACATCTGCATCACGCCCAATGCAATGGTGGACTTCCCGGTATCACCTTCGGGAGAAGCAATGTAGACACTCGACACGGGTGCAGGCGCGCTGGACATGCCCCACAGCTTAGTGGGGCCACCTATCCAGCTTGCTCGAATGAGTGGTGACCGTCACCGAGAATCAGCCCACCGGTGGCACCGAGACAGACGAACGGTGCCTGCCACGCGGCGAGTGGCAGGCACCGTCAAGGATGTGCTTGTCCGTCAGCCCAGTGCGCGCAACCGCGGTGCGAGATCGCGCTCGAACAGTTCGAGGAACCGGCGCTGATCGTGTCCGGGTGCGTGGAACACGAGGTGGTTGAGTCCGGCGTCGACATAGGCCTTGACCTGTTCGACGGCGTCGTCGGGATCGGACGCGACGATCCAGCGCTTCGCGACCTGCTCGATGGGCAGCGCGTCGGCTGCTGCTTCCATTTCGATGGGGTCTTCGATGCTGTGCTTCTGCTCCGGAGTGAGCGAAAGCGGCGCCCAGAATCGGGTGTTCTCGAGCGCGGCTTCGGGATCGGTGTCGTAGCTGATCTTGATCTCGATCATCTTGTCGATCTCGGCGACGTCACGCTCGGCCTTGGCAGCGCCTTCCGCCACTGCGGGCAGCAGCTTCTCGGTGTAGAGATCCATGCCCTTGCCGGACGTGCAGATGAAGCCGTCACCGGCGCGGCCCGCGTACCGAGCCACAACCGGTCCACCGGCTGCGATGTACACGGGGATACCACCCTCGGGAACGTCGTAGATCGAGGCGCCGCGAGTCGTGAAGTACTCACCCTCGAAGTCGACGCGGTCACCGAGCCACAGTTCGCGCATCAGCCGAACCGACTCGCGCAGCCGCGCAAAGCGTTCCTTGAACTCCGGCCACTCGCCCTGGAATCCGGTGGCGATCTCGTTGAGCGCCTCACCACTGCCCACACCGAGCATGATGCGTCCCGGGTACAGGCAACCCATGGTCGCAAAAGCCTGCGCGATAACGGCCGGGTTGTAGCGGAACGTCGGAGTCATCACCGACGTGCCGATCTGCACGCGCTCGGTCCGCTCGCCCACTGCCGTCATCCAGGCCAGTGAGAACGGTGCGTGGCCGCCGTTGTGTCGCCACGGCTGGAAATGGTCACTGACCGCAACGGAATCCATGCCGTGCTGTTCGGCGAGAACTGCCAGCTCCACCAGCTCCCGAGGCCCGAACTGCTCCGCCGAGGCCTTGTATCCGAGCTTGAGCTCCTGCGCCACTGTGTGCTCCTCTTCGTCTTTGTTTTGCTATGACGTGTAAATCGCCTTCTCTGCACACTATCCAGGCCACTCCAGGACTTCTACGTGTGGATCAGCGGGCGAGGCTCGTAACCACCGTTGCCACTCCGGCCGCAACCGCCACGGCGGCCAGTGCCAGGGCAAACAGCCAGAGCGCGTGCGGTTCCGGCATCGGGGCTCCGTCTTCGAGCGCCTTCTTCACCTGCAACCACCGACGCATCCCCACCAGTGCGGCTGCCGCCGCCAACACAATCAGGACAAGACCGAGCGTGGTGCGCACCCACCCGGTACTCCACCCCGGAACCAACTGCACTATCGCGATCCCACCGGCCAACAGCGCCAACGAACTTCGCATCCACGCCAGGAAGGTTCGCTCGCTGGCGAGGGTGAATCGTTCGTCCGGTCTATTGGGTTCGGTCACGAGTGCTCCACTCCGTGGGTAACGACGATGTCCGGATCTTGACGCCAGTCGTACACCACCGCCGTCCGCAGCACGATGTCCTGCAACGAGCGTCGACGCCGATCGATGACCGCCCAGCCGAGCCCGAAGGCAAAAAGCACACACAGCACGGCCCGAACAAGTGCCAGCGGCCAGCGAACCAGCCGATGCCCCGACGTGATGACCCGCAAGCCCATGACCACATTGCCGACAGTTCGGCCGGTGGTCGCCCAGCACACCGTCAGATACACAGTCGAGACCGTGATGAATGCCGTCGTGGACAGGAAGATCCCGGGCTGAGAGAACGTGAACGTCTGCGGCGAGAACAGCAGTCGCACAAAGGCCACCGCGAGGTATCCACCGCCCATCAGAACGAGTACAACACCCAGGTCGATCGCTCCGGCGATACCGCGGGTCACAATTCCGGCGGGACCCGAATTCTGGGATGTCGCCACTACTCCTGCCCTGCGTTCTCGTTGTTCTTGTCGGTCTTGTCGGTCTTGTCGCGTCCGAAGAGTCGACCGACAAAATCAGCAACGGCGTCGTCTGCCTGCATCCCCTGCACGCGGGCACCCTGGACCGCTTCGGTGGACAACGACCCAGTGGACTCGCGGATGATCTGTGGCAGATCCACGCCCTCGATGACCTGGTCCGCGATCTTCACCAGATCAACCCGGTAGATCTGCCGTTCGATGTCGACGGAATCGACGATGCCGTCGAGGTCGAGCCGATTGATCACTGCTTCGACATCCAATCGCCGCGCAATGTCGTCCACGTCGATGCGATCGATGATCGGTTCCAGCGACACACGTTCGGCGATCCTGTCGACGTCGATGGTTTCGGCAATAGTGTCGAGGTCGACGTTGTCGATGACGATCTTGGTGATGTCGACTTCGTCCAGCGCCGCTGCCACCACGGCCTTGATCACCGTCCGCAAGGTTGTGTCGGCAAACGCGGCGGTAGAGGCGATTGCGTCGTTGCCGAGGGCACTCACCTGAACAATTGCGTGGTCCAGCGGCTCTCCGACGATCGGAATCCGCGGAACGGAGTCCAACACGGCAGTCGCCGCTCGCCGGGCCGTGGCAAGCGTGATCGACGCCAATCCGAAGCCCAGACGCACAAGATCGGGCGCAGGTCGATCCGGTTGTGCACCCACGAGACCGCCCTCCACCACTCATCCAGCTGAATAACGGACATTCGTTACTCTGCTTCGCATTGTGCCACTGTTGGTATACACAATTCGCCGGGACGAGCAGCAACCGTCAGCATCAAACGTGGGGAGACGTGATCGTGACGCGATTCGGGAAACACTTCGGTATCCATCATCTCACGATGGCGGCGGTAATGGTCGCAGGCTTTCTGAGCCTGACCGCCCCTACTGCGTCGGCACAGTCCACGGTCACGAGGTTCGACGTCTATTCACCGTCCATGGACCGGTGGATCAGCAACGATGTCATCTCCCCCGCCGGCGGGGGCCCAGCGCCCACGTTCTACCTCTTGACCGGGGTCGGCGGCGGCGAAGACGGGATCTCGTGGTTCAACAACACCGGGGTTCGCGATTTCTTCGACGACAAACACGTCAACGTGGTGATGCCGATCGGCGGCAAGTACAGCATGTACACCGACTGGAATGCCGACGACCCGGCGCTCGGCCGCAACAAATGGCAGACGTACCTGACGCAGGAACTCCCCGCGGCGGTGAACTCTCGCTACAACACAACCGGGGTGAACGCTCTCGGCGGAGTGTCGATGGCCGGCGGGCCGGTACTGGACCTCGCCATTCAAGCGCCGGGACTGTACCGCGCTGTCGGTTCGTACAGTGGTTGCCCTCGAACCGTCGACGGGCTGGGACAGATGGCGGTTCGATCCATGGTGGAAGTTCTCGGACGCGGCAACGTCCACAACATGTGGGGCCGGCCGGGCGGACCGCAGTGGGCTGCCCACGACCCGTTGGTCAACGCCGAAAAGCTCCGCGGCACACAGCTCTTCATCGCCACGGGTAACGGTATCCCCGGACCGGTGGACGGCATCAACTCGATCCCCGCGATCGCCGGAGTCATTCCCGGCAGCGTGCTCGAAGGGATCACTCAACTGTGTACCGCTGCGCTGCAGGGGCGGTTCGCACAACTCGGCATACCGGCCACATTCAGCTACCGACCCGAGGGCACCCACACGTGGGGGCTCTTCGAAGCGGACATGCGCGCGTCCTGGCCGATGATCGCGGGGGCGATCGGAGCGTAGGAGTCGGGTTTGCTGAAGAGCTGACATAGGTTCTGCGCAGTGAGCAACCCTTCCCGTCTGCAGGAGGGGCTGCTCACTTGCCGAAACCTATGCTCACTCGCCGCACTCACGCCGCCAGCAGCGCGGGCAGTCCCCACTCCCTGGCCAACAACTGGTACGAGCGCAGTCGGTCCTCATGCCTATGAGTAACGCCGGTGATCACCAATTCGTTTGCACCGGTCAGCTTCTGCAGACGCTCGAGCCGGTCCGCAACGGTGCTGGGCGAGCCGACGAACTGAGTGATCAGCCTGTCCTCCACCAAGGCGCGCTCGCGCTCGGGCAACGGGAGCGCAGTCGCGGGATCCGGGTACGGAATTGCTCCGGCACCGCTGCGAATGCTGTGCGCCCAATGCCCGAAGGTGGACGCCAACTCCCGCGCTGTGGCGTCGTCCTCCGCCGCGACGACATCCGCAGAGACCACGACATACGGCTCCGCCAGCGTGTCCGAGGGACGGAACGCGGCGCGGTAAGCCTGCACCGCTTCGAGTGTGCTCGACGGCGCCACATGGTAATTCGCACCGAACGGCAACCCGAGCTTTCCCGCGAGCTCCGCACTCGGCCCGGCACTGCTGCCGAACACCCACACCTCGACGTCGGCGCCTTCGCCAGGACTCGCGTGCAATTCGATGCCGTCACGGGTGCGGTGGGTGCCGTTCAACAGGGCCAGGATCTCGCCGACGTGCTCCTCGAACTCGGGGGCCTGTGCGCCGGGAAATGCCAAGGCCTCCAGCGACGCCTGCAGACGCGGTGACGTGAGCAGTCCGGAAATATCGAACGGCGCCGGGATCACAACACCCTCACGCACCACTGTCTCCCTGGGTGCACCAGGCACGGTCTTGCCGGCGGCAACGGCTCGAAGCGCTTCCACCCGCCGTTGGCCGCTGCGGCCGATACCCAGATCGATCCGCCCCGGGTACAACGCGTCGACGGTACCGAATGCCTCCACCACCTCGGCTGCCGTGTTGTTACCCAGCAGCACGGCAGCGGACCCGACGCGAATAGTGTTGGTGGCAGCAGCAATCAGCCCGACGAGTACTGCCGGGGACGAGCTCGCGACGCCGACAAAATGGTGCTCCGCAACCCAGTACCTCTTGTACCCCCAGGATTCGGCAGATCGCGCGAGGTCCAGCGAGTTTCGCAGCGCGTCTCGCGCCGTACTGCCCTCGCTGATCGGCGACAGGTCCAGAACTGACAGCGGCACCGTCATGTCAATGCACTTCCGGAATCTTCTCGCCGGCTTCGACCGCAAACGGAAGGCGATTCTCCGCGAGGGCTACGGGGCACGTCGCGTAATCGGTGAAGGCACACGGCAGATTCGACGCACGATTGAAATCGAGGACTACCGCACCACCGGGCACTGGTGGGCTTACGTGCAGCGAACGCGCTGCCGGATAGGTGGTCACCCCGCTGGTCGCATCGGTGAACAGAATGTGAAAGCCGTCGTCTTTGCCGGCGAACGCAATCAGAGTCCGAGTTTCACCGTCGTACTCGAAACTGATTGTTCCGCGCGCATCGTGGTGATGTTCGAGCCTCTCGACGACGGCGCCCGTCGTCACTGTTCGAGCCTCGTTGAAAGCGGTGAAGACAGCGTCGATGCGCCACTGCGGATTCGGATCGAAGGTCGGGATACCGCTGAACTGCGCCAGAGCCGGTGCAAGCGGATCGTGAATGCGCAGAGCGACCTCACCGGTGCGGCGGATGACCTCGACTCGACGGGGCCCCTGGTTCACGATCAATCCCGGCGCGCCTTCGACGGGTGTCAGGGTGACCGAACCGTCCACGGCAACACCGTCGATCGAGAGGTCGTCTGCCGGCCTCGCGGTGACGACAACAGCATCTGCGTCGGCCCGCCATGCACCCGGTAGGTCCGAGAAAGTGGAATCGGTGTCCACCAGCCAGTGCAGGGCGGTCAGGCTCAGCCAACCGAGCGGCTCGGCAAAGGTGGCGTCGCGCAACGCATGCCACGCAGTCCATTCGTCGACAAAGGTGGTGTCTCTGGTCTCGGTGACGGTCATGATGCGCGAACTCCTTCGGCCTGCTCGTGGGGATGACGCAACCCGAGGTGGCTGCGCAGAGTTGTTCCTTCGTACTCGGTGCGGAAACTGCCGCGGTCCTGCAACTCGGGTACAACGGTGTCGATGAACTCGTCGAGACCCGCCGGCGTGAGATGAGGGACGAGGATGAATCCGTCACTCGCGTCACCCTGGACGTAGCTGTCGATCTCGGCAGCCACCTCCGCTGCGCTGCCCACAAACTGTTGACGGGCAGTCACATCGATGATCAGTTCACGGATGCTGAGGTTTTCCGCTTCGGCCTTTGCTCGCCACTGGTCCGCAACGGCGCGGGGATCCTTGACGTGACGGACGCGTCCACGGGTGATGTTGACGTCGTCCGTCGGGTCTTCCTTCGGCAGCGGGCCGTCGGCGTCGTACTCGGAAAGGTCTCGGCCCCAGACTTGTTCGAGGAAGGCGATAGCGGTCTGCGGTCCGACCTGCTGCCTCCGAATATGATACGCCTTCTCCTGGGCGTCAGCCGCGTTGTCACCGAGGACAAAGGTGGCGGCGGGGAGAATTTTGAGGTCGGCGTGCGTCCGTCCGTACTTGGCGAGGCGCCCCTTCACGTCCGCGTAGAAAGCCTTTCCGGCTTCGAGCGTTCCGTGGCCGGTGAAGATGGCGTCGGCTTTGGCTGCCCCGAATTCTCGGCCTTCGTCGGAGTCACCTGCCTGCAGGAGAACTGGGTGACCTTGCGGGCTTCGAGGTACTTCGAATCGTCCGGAGATGTCGAATTGTTCGCCGGTGTGCGAGAACTGGCCGACCTGCTGGTCGGTGGCAAAGATTCCGCGCTCACGGTCGACGAGCGGGCGAGTGACACTCCAACTGTCCCACAGTGTCCGCACCGCGTCGACCAATTCGTTGGCGCGGGCGTATCGCTGCGAGTGTTCCAGATATCCACCGCGGCGGAAGTTCTCACCGGTGAAAGCGTCCGACGAGGTGACCAGATTCCAGGCTGCCCGGCCGTCCGAGAGATGATCGAGCGTGGAGAACTGTTTGGCCAACTCGTACGGTTCGTTGAAGGTGGTGTTGATTGTTCCGGCAAGTCCGAGATGTGTTGTCACACCGGCAATCGCGTTGAGAATGCTGAAGGTGTCCGGGCGGCCGACCACGTCGAGATCGTGAATTTTGCCCTGATGTTCGCGCAGTCGCAGCCCCTCGGCGAGGAAGAAGAAGTCGAACAGGCCGCGTTCGGCACTGCGTGCAAGATGCTCGAACGAGCTGAACTCGATCTGACTCTTCGAGGCCGGATCAGCCCATACGGTGGTGTTGTTCACACCAGGGAAGTGAGCACCCAGATGAACTTGCTTACGAATCTTGTTCTGTGTCATCGAATTTCCTGTTCTTTTCTCGCCGCTACGCAAACTGATTGACGGGGAGTCCCAGACCCAGCCGCTCCCGCAGCGTCGGGGCGAGGTTCGGCCTCGGATTGAACGCGGGCAGTACATCGGCGGTGATCTTCGCTGCCCCGGCTGCCAGGGCCAACGGTCGCAGCACCACTCCGTCCAGCCCGGCCGAACCACTGATCTCGCGAAGCAGCGTGGTCAGTCCGCCGGCGTCGCCGCGGTAGAACACCGAGTGCGGCGTGTACGGCGCTCCTGCCCACTCTTCGAGTTCGGCGAGGGCGTCGTCCGCTGCCCCGCGATCGGCACCGAGCAGAACATCGACGTCGAGCAGAACACGAACGGTACGGCCGTTCTCCGCGGCTTTGTCGTGGACCAGCCGGGCGGTGGCCTGCGCCTCACCCAGGTCGGCGGCGGAGATGCGGATGAGATCGGCTCGCTCGGTTGCCAACTGCCGCGCCTGCGGCTTGCTCGCGTCCACCACGATCAGCGGTTGCCCCTGCGGTGAGCGCGGCGTGATGGACGGCCCCTTGACCGAAAAATTCTTGCCCTCGAAATCTATGTAGTGCAGCTTGTCCCGATCGATGAATCGTCCGGTCGGCACATCTCTGATCTCGGCGTCGTCCTCCCAGCTGTCCCACAGCCGGCTGACCACCTCGACGGCCTCCGATGCTTCCTCCCACAGCGAGTGTTCGCTCTGCACGGCCTTTCGGCCGAACAGTGATGCAGCCGCGTCAGTGTCGGATACCTCTACCTGCCAACCCGCCCGGCCCGAAGACGAGAAGTCGATACTCGCGATCGCTTTCGAGATGTGGAACGGTTCGGTGTGGGTGACGGTCGCGGTGGGAACCAACCCGATCCGCGAGGTCACGCCGCTCAATCGGGCAGCTGTGGCAACTGCTTCCAGTCGACCACGCGTTGCATGCTGCCCCTGGGTCTGCAGGGCAAACGAATCCGGGAAGAAGGCCAGGTCTACGCCTGCCCGGTCGGCGGCGGTCACCAGGTCCACCCAGTAGGACGAGGTGAACACTTCTTCGGCCCGCGAATCCTCGCGGCGCCACGAATAGGGGTGCACACCGGTGCCCTCGAATTCGAGGCCGATCAGAAATGCTGCGGAATTATGCTCGGACATGTTCGGCCTTTCCGGCTGCGTGGTCCCGCCCGGGGATGGCACCGAGCAGTGTTCGGGTGTAGTCGTGGCGGGGATTGTCGAATATTTCTGCGGTAGTGCCGATTTCGACCAGCTGGCCGGATTGCATGACACCGACGATGTCGCTGATCTGCCGCACTACTGCCAGATCGTGCGAGATGAAGAGGTACGTCAATCCGAGTTCGCGTTGCAACTCGTCGAGGAGCGCCAGAATCTGTGCCTGCACCGAAACGTCCAGGGCGGATACCGGTTCGTCGAGGACAAGCAGATCGGGCTTCAGTGCGAGTGCTCGCGCAATCGCCACACGCTGCCGCTGCCCGCCGGACAGTTCGGCAGGTCTGCGGCTGCCGAACTGCCCGGGCAGGGCAACCTGGTCGAGTAGTTCCGCGGCGCGGGCCTGCTGCTGAATTCGAGTGCCGACTTTGAAGGCACGCAACGGTTCCGCCACGATGTCGACTATCGAGAGCTTGGGATCGAGGGATGCGTACGGGTTCTGGTAGACGAGTTGGATCTTGCGGCGTAGTTCACGCAGATCGCTGCCCTTGACCTTGCTGATATCCGCGCCGTCGAAGGTGATGGTTCCCGAATCCGCCTGCTCCAACCGCACTGCGATGCGCGCCGTCGTGGATTTCCCGGACCCGGACTCCCCCACCAACGACACTGTCTGTCCACGCGGTACGGTCAGCGACACATCGTTGACCGCGGTGATAGCACTGCCTCGTCCGACGGTGAAGCGCTTGGTGATCCCCGCCAGAGTCAGCAACGGAGTTGCGTGCGCTCGGACCGGACGATCGATGGGTCCCGATGACAGGCTCGGCGCCGAACTCAGCAATTTCTTCGTGTAGTCGTGTCGAGGATTTCCCAGAATCGTTTCGGTGGGCCCGGATTCGACGATCCGACCGTCGTGCATCACCAGAATCCGATCCGCGCGATCGGCGGCCACTCCCAGGTCGTGTGTGATGAGGAGAACTGCGGCACCGGATTCGGCGATCCGCTCGTCCAAGTGGTCGAGGATCCGTCGTTGGACCGTGACGTCCAGGGCGCTGGTGGGTTCGTCGGCGATGATCAGTGCCGGGTTCGCGACCAGCGCGATGCCGATCAGAACTCGTTGCCGCATACCGCCGGAGAGTTCGTGTGGGTACTGCCGTGCTCGGATCTCCGGACGATCGATTCCCGCGCGCTCGAGCACCTCGATGGCGTCGAACCGCGCTTTCCGTCGGTCGGCCAGGCCGTGAATACGGAGGACTTCGGCAACCTGATCACCGATCCGGGTTACCGGATTGAGTGACGTTGTGGGGTCCTGCGGCACCAAACCGACACGTGCACCACGGATTTTCTGCCAGGCCCGGTCCGAGTAGTCGTCGATACGTTCGCCCTCGAACTCGACGCTGCCCCCGGTGACGTGTCCGCTGCCGGAGAGCAGTCCGAGAATCGCATGGGCTGTTGTGGACTTTCCGGAGCCCGATTCACCCACCACTGCAACAACTTCACCTCGGCCGACCGTGAAACTCACGCCGTGTACCGCGGGTGCGGCTCCGTAGGAGATCTGTAGGTCGGTAACGGAAAGCAACTGATCCTGCGTTGTGCTCATCGCCGGTTGCTCCTTTCGATCTCGTGTCCGATGCGATGCGCTGAGATGACCACGGCAACAATGGCGAGGCCGGGAAGTGTTGTCATCCACCAAGCATTGGCGAGGAAGTTCCGCCCCTCGGACACCAGCGATCCCCATTCCGGGGTGGGCGGTACCGCTCCGAAGCCCAGGAAACTCAACGCGGACACCGCAAGTACTGCCTGCCCGAATTCGACCGCAGACAATGCGATCACGGGCGCATACGAATTGGGCAGGATATGGCGGCGCAGAACTCCGAGCCACTGCACTCCCGAACCGAAAGCCGCCTCGACGTACTGGGCGCTGCGTACCCGCATCACCTCGGCACGCATCACCCTGGCGAAGTTCGCGACCATCGCCACACCCACTGCGATCGCGACGTTGATGGTGCCGAAACCCAGTGCCGTGACCAGTGCCAGCGACAACAGCAAGGCAGGAATCGAGAGCAGAACGTCGACGATGCGCATCAGCACTGCGTCGACAACCCCACCGACAAATCCTGCAATCAGCCCGATCAACGATCCGACGATCAACGCGAGACCGACGGCCACGAGAGTCGCGGTCAAGGACAACGCAGCGCCGTGCACAAATCGTGTGTAGAGATCTCGTCCCAGGTTGTCCGTTCCGAACCAGTGCGCCAGGCTCGGTCCCTGCAACTTGTCGGCCGGCACGCCGGATAACGGGTCGCCACTGGCAAATACGCCAGGTGCCACGGCAAAGCCTATGGCCAGAGCCACGATCAGCACCGAAATCAGCAGACCCGGCTTACTGATCCGTCGGATCACCGAAGTTGTCCGACGCGTGGTAGCCGGTGACTTCTCCTCCGGTATCGGATCGAGCAAGAGTGGTTCGATCAACGTGTCAGACATGCGCCGGCTCCAGATCTGTCGAGCTTTCGGACTGTGACTTCCCGGTGTCGGACGTCTTGGCCGAGATAATGCGTGGGTCGATCAACGGATAGAAGAGATCGACCGCCAGGTTGACGAGCACAAATGCCAAGGATGCAAAGACAACCACGCCTTGGACTACCGGAGTGTCCTGCGCCATCACCGACGTCTGAGTCAGACGCCCGACTCCGGCGCGGGAGAACACCGTCTCGACGACCACCGAACCGGCCAGCAGAGTTCCGACCAGCACACCGGCAATGGTGAATGCCGGAATGCTCGCGAGTCGCAACGCATGACGGGTCTGCACGCGCCACCGGCTTGCACCCTTGGCGTACGCGGTCTCCACGTGTGGCGAACGCAGCGTCGACTGCAGGCTGGTCGTGAGCACCTGCGCGATCACGGCGCCAGTCGGGATCGCCAGGGTGATCGCCGGGAGAATAACCGTCGCGAATCCCTTGTCTCCGAATGCGGGGAAGATGTGCAACCGGAACGAGAAGAGCTGCAGCAGAATCAGACCCACCCAGAAGGTAGGCACTGCCACACCGAGAGGAGGCAGCGAGAACAGCAGGTTCGCGAGCCAGCGCTTACGGGTGTAGGTAGCAAAGAACGCGATCGACACTCCGAACAACACAGCAAGAACCAAACCCGTGGTTGCCAGCACCAACGTGCTCGGCAGCGCCGAGAAGATCGCATCCGTCACCGACTGACCGGTGGAGATCGACGTGCCGAAATCACCGCGCAGCGCATTGGTCAACGAAGTCCAGTACTGCGCCCACACCGACTGGTCCAGGCCGTATCGCGCTCGAAGCTGTTCGAGTGCAGCCTGATCCACCGCCACACCCTGCCCTGCCGACTCCGCAGCCATGCTGACCGGATCACTCGGCAGGAGGAACAAGATCACGAACGAGATGGTGAACGCTGCCCAGAGGACCAGCGCAGCCTGCCCCAGTCGGGCGAGTACGTATCGCGTCATGACTTACTTACCCGACAACCATGCGTCGTAGAACTGCAGACGTGAGGAGGCCTCGAACTTCAGATCCTGCACCGAGGCTCCAGCGCCGACTGCCTGCGACAGTTCGATCGTCGGAATCGAGAGTCCACGATCGATGATCAGTTCCTGTGCCTGAGCGACCAATTCACCGCGTGCCGTTGTGTCGGTGGTTGCGAGCTGCTCCGTCAATACCTTGTCGAGTTCCGGATCGGCGGTGCGCTTGTTGAGGTTTCGACCGTCGATGCCGAATGACGCCCGAAGAATGTCCGCATCTGCACGAGTGGCGTTGTAGTACACAGCATCGTAGTCACCCGAAGTCTGCTTCTCGGTGAGTTCCCCGTTGGACAGCAGGTTGAGCTTCGCATCCACACCCACCTTCCGCAGCTGCTGCTGAACCAGCTCGAGGATTGCCTGGTTGCCGGCGAACGCCGGGCTGAAGGAAATCGCGAAAGTCAGTTTCTGGCCGTCCTTCTCACGCACTCCGTCTGAACCGGCCTTCCACCCTGCCGCATCGAGTAGCCTTTCCGCCTTGTCAGCGTCATAGGTCACGACACCTGATTGATCGGCATAGAGCGGAGTGGTGTGCGCAAGTGGGCTCGTCGCCGGGAAGAACGACGGATCCAGCACCGTGTCGACAAGTTCCTGCCGATTGACAGCGGGGATGATCGCCTGGCGCACAGCCTGATCGGCAAGAACACCGCGGCTCACGTTAGGCTGGAAGAAGAAGCTCACCCCGGGATTGGGCCGGGTGAGAATTCGTCCGCCTGCCGCTTCGATCTGCGGAGCGTCCTGCGTCAGTGCATCACTGACCGCATCGAGCTGCCCCGATGCGACACTGCCCGCACGCACTCCCGACTCCGGCACAACCGTGAAGTTGACTCCGTCGAGGTACGCCTCCCCCTGATGGCCGGTCACATCCGAGGCCCAGTTGTACCCGGCGCGCTTCTCGATCGCGACCGAGCGATCCTGCTGCCAATCCGTGTAGACAAACGGGCCGGATCCGACAACAGCTGCCCCGGCGCAACGCTGCTCCGACGGTAGCGCCGTGGTCGAGTCCGCCAGAATGCCGAGCTGCGGCGTCGAAGTTGCCTGCAGGAACTGAACATTGGGCCCCGAGAAGTTGATCTTGGCCGTGTGTGCGTCGACAACCTCGGTGCCCGTGTACGAGGACAGGTAGCTCTTTGCCAGCGCGGCGTTCGGGCCCAGATCCTTGACCACGTCGAAGTTCTTCTTGACCGAGTCCGCCGTCACCGGCGTGCCGTCACTGAACGTGACATCGTCGCGCAACGTGAACGTGAAGGTTGCTGCATCGGGGCTGATGTCCCAACTCTTTGCCAGCCACGGTGTGATCTCACCCGTCTCCGGATCCTGGTCGGTCAGCGAATCAACCACGGTACGAGTGACATACACGGTCTGATTCGTGCCCGCCTGTGCGGGGTCGGCGCAGGTAGGCGCCGTCGAGAGTCCGTAGCGCAGGGTTCCACCTGACTGGGCCGGACCGGCGTCGGCGCTGGTGTCGCCACTACTGGTGCTGCAACCGGCAAGTACGGTGCCGAGAACCGAGATAGCGCCGATACCAGCGGCGACGGTGACGCGTGAGCGCGCACCGATTGAGCGTGAAGACACCAAGAACTCCTAAAGAGGCATGCGGAAAAGCGCGCTTGTCGCCAACCGGAGAACGGGGCAAGCAAGCACGAATCAGCTACGAAGAGAAGAGAAAACAGGCTTACCCACGTGCGGGAGCCTCGAGAGACTGACCAGGGTCAACTACGACGGCAAACATCGCGGCCATGGTCAGTGAGTACAGAACGATCCTGCTGTGCGGCACAGGTCTACGTGACGACGCGACCACGCGGTATCGAAACCGCCTTCAACTGCCTTCATTACTTCATTCCTCCATCGATCCTGGCGGTAGCACCCTCACGCGATGACACGAAGGGTTGCTGCGACTTCATTGAGCCAGGTCTCTCTGTCGCTCGAGATGGTCTTTCGCAAGTCTACGAGATGATCGCGAGTTGTCAACTCGTTCAGTAGGAATTGCAGGCTACGCCACATTTTCGGGAACCCCGCCGCGCTCATGCCGATACCCGCCGGTCGTAGTCATGCCGTACCTGCAGCTTCTTCTCGAATGGATGAATCCCCACCTCGAGCGGTGATAGTGCAGTGTCGTACAGCGGTGCGTAGCCACAGGACAAGTAGAGCGCGACCGCTTCGGGTTGGCGCGGACCGGTTGTGAGATAGACCCTGCGATATCCCCTAGCTGCGATCTCGGACTCCAACTCCCGGACGACGATCTTTCCGAGGCCACGCTGACGAAAGGACGCTGACGTCCAGATTCTTTTCAGTTCGGCAGTGGTGGAATCGAATTGACGAAACGCGCCACCGGCGATGGCTTGATCACCGAGCGTGAGAACCAGCAGCGCTCCGTGCGGAGGCGCAAATTCCTCGGCCGGATAGGTGGTGAGATCTTCGAATATCTCGTCACGCGTACCGCCGTATCGCGAACTGTATTCCAGCGCCAATTCCGCGATGAGCGGCGCTGCCAGCGGATCGTTCTGCGACACCGATCGCACCTCTACGCCGCCGATTCCCGCAATCTCGACACTCATGTGATCTTCCTTTCGGTTTCCTTGCGCCGCATTCACCGCACCCCTAACTGGAATTGCTGCGGCGACAGAGCATTTCCTTCCACCAGATCAGCCACCAGCTCACCCAACGCCGGCCCGAATTTGAATCCGTGTCCGGAGAAACCTGCGGCGACGGTGATCGCACCGACCCTGTCGATCACAAAATTGCTGTCAGGTGTGCTGGTGTACAGGCAGGTCAGGGACTCGACCTGCGTCGAATCGACACCCGGCAACCAGGCTTCGGCATAGTCGACCAGACGCTGTTCGCCTGCGATGTCGGGCGTGTAGCTGCGAGTCTGCGGAGTCACCTCCGGCCCCGTCGCATGCTCGCCGATCTTGATGCCGTCTTCGGAACCGAGCCCGTAGATCCCGGCTGTGTCCAGCTCTGCACCGGGATGATGGACAAAGCTCGGCCACGCGGTTCCCGGATCGAGTGGCGCAAAGTGTGCCGGTTGTTCTTGCGTCGTGCGCAAAGTCGGCAACACGACCGATGCGCCGAGTTCGCTTCGCCCGATCAATTCCGCGGTCCACGCGCCGGCGGCAATAACGACGTGCCGCCCTCGCAGCGTCCCGCCCTCCGTGATCACGTCGACGCCGTACGACGCCTCGGCAACTGCCAGGACGCGCGTGTCGTGGCGGACGTCAGCTCCCTCGAGTCGCGAACCCGCTTCGAGGGCGACGACAGCGCGGTCCGCGTGCAGCCTGCCCGCGTCGGGGTGATGGAGGACTGTCGTGTCGAATCGCAGCCCCGGCCAGCGGGCCGACGCTTGTGCAGGAGTGAGGATCTCACCCTTGATGCCCGCTTCGACAAGTACCCGCGACTTGGTCAGTACCGCAGCGGGCAGCCCGTGATCAACGGCGCCCGTCAGTTCCAGAAACCCGATGTCCGTTGTGGTTTCCAACTCCCGCCACAGCGGTAGAGCCGACGCTGCCAGCCCGGTGTACAGGTGATTGTCGTAGGCCTGCCTGTAGATACGTGACGTGCCGTGTGACGCACCGTGCTTGTGCCCCGGCGTGTACTGCTCGAGCTGTACGACGCTGTGCCCGCGCGCCGCGAGCCGCCACGCGACGGAGGACCCGACAAGCCCTCCGCCGATGACGATCACATCGACTATCTCACTCATCGACGGATACTCACTTGGTCTTCGGGAGACCGGGCGGGTTGATCAGCGACGTGTCGACGGCTTCACCGGTGATGTTCCAGCGCTCGAGAATCTGCTGGTACGTGCCGTTCTCGATGGTGTGGTTGATGGCGTCGTTAATAGCCTTGATCAGTCCGTTGTCCTTCTTCACCAGCACAGCGATCTGACCTTGCAGGGTGTCACCCGCACCGGAGAACTCCCCGACCACCTCGGTTTCACCCGACTGCTTGGCATGGAACTGCGACGACGGGTTCGGTCCGAAGTAGGCGTCGATGCGGCCGGACTGCAGCGGGAGGTAGTAGTCGGTTGTGTTCTGGTAGTACGAGATGTCGGTTGGTGCCAGGCCGGCCGCAACATTCTGCTCGTTCCACTTGACCAGCAGCGCTTCCTGATTGGTGCCGGAACCCACCGCGATCTTCAGCCCGGCAATGTCCTTGGGCGCGGTGATGGATACCCCGGCGCCCTTCTTGGCCTCGAATGCGAGGGTGTCCAGGCGATAGGTGGCAAAGTCGTACTTCTCCTTACGCTCCTCTGTGACAGTCACATTGGAGAGGAACGCGTCGGCTTCACCGGAGTCTATCCGGACGAAGTTCTGTGCCCAGTCAGCCGTCTGCAGGTCTATCTTCAACCCGAGTACATCACCGATCAGGTAGGCGAAGTCCGTTTCGGAACCGATGAGGGTTTTGTCATCGTCGGCGTAGAAGCGAAGCGGCGGAGCGGATCCGGCGCTACCGGTCACTCGCAGCGTGCCGCTGTCGCGGATTTCCGCAGGAAGCTCGGCAGCGATGGAATCGACTTTCGCTGTGGTGATGCGATTCTGCTCGGCGGTGAGGTTGTAACCCGCGGCGGCGGTGCCCTGGCTACCCTCGGACTCTGCGTCCGCACTGCTGCACGCAGCGCTGAGCAGTCCGACTGTGGCGAGAGCCGAGATCAGGAAGGTCGCGCGGCGGGATCGGGAGAACATCAGTGTGTGCCTTTCGGAAAATGTGTCTGAGCGTCAGAGAACGCGGGAGAGAAATGCTTTGGTCCGTTCGTGGACGGGATTGTCGATCACCTGCGAGGGCGGGCCCTGTTCGACGATGACGCCGCCGTCCATGAAGACTGCGGTGTCCGCCACCTCGCGGGCGAAGCCGACTTCGTGCGTGACGATGATCAATGTTGCACCGTCACGGGCAAGCTGGGCAAGAACTTCGAGAACTTCACCAACCAGCTCCGGGTCCAGCGCCGACGTCGGTTCGTCGAAGAGAATCACAGCCGGCCGCAGCGCCAGGGCTCGGGCAATGGCAACGCGCTGCTGTTGGCCACCGGAAAGTTGACGCGGATACTGATCGGCTTTGTCTCCCACACCCACTCGTTCGAGTAGGGCCCTTGCCTCTCGGTACACGTCGTCGCGATCACGCTTCTGTGCCGACAGCGGGGCTTCCACTACATTTTCGAGAGCGGTGAGATGGGGAAACAGGTTGAAGTTCTGGAACACAAAACCGATGTGCGAGCGCTGCTTCAGGATTTCGCGATCGCGCAGTTCGTGTAGCCGATTTCCCTTGCGCCGGTATCCGATCAGTTCCCCGTCGATCCGCACTGTTCCCCGGTCGACCTTCTCGAGGTGATTCAGGGTGCGCAGCAGAGTGGATTTTCCCGAACCTGACGGCCCGAGGATAACGGTCACCTCGCCCTTGCGGACCAGGAGATCAACGCCGGCAAGCACTTCCAGCGCACCGAACGACTTGTGGATGCCACGCGCCTCGACGGCATAGACGTTGTCTTCGAGCAATTCCGCGGTCATCGGGTCGCACCTCTCGGAATGTCGAGACGCGCATCACGAATCTCGTTGAATTTGTTGCGCGCCTTCTGCAGAGGCGTCAGCGGGAGAGCCCTAGCGGAGCCGCGAGCGTAATGACGTTCGACGTAGTACTGGCCGATGGAAAGCAACGTTGTGAGGATGATGTACCACAGTGTTGCAACCATCAGGAGCGGCACCACTCGTCCGTTGCGCCCGAAGATGACCTGTACTTGGTAGAACAGTTCGGCGATTGCCATGGTCGAGACGATGGACGTTCCCTTGAACAGCCCGATCACCTCGTTCGCGGCGTTGGGAAGAATTGCCCGCATCGCTTGCGGCAGAATGATCTTGAAGAACTGGCGCCGGCGCGGAATCCCCAGCGAATGAGCGGCTTCGATCTGACCGTGATCCACCGAGATGATGCCCGAGCGGATGATCTCCGCGGAGTACGCAGCCTGATGCAGCGCCAAACCGATGACAGCTGCGGTGAATCCGCCGATGACGCCACTGGTCTGGAACGTGAAGAACTCCGGCCCGAACGGTATTCCGAGAGAGAGCGTTTGGTAGAGGTAGGTGATGTTGAACCAGAAGAGCAACTGCACGATCAGTGGGATCGAGCGGAACGCCCAGATATAGGTCCAGGCGATCACCTGCAGAACCGGATTATTCGACAGTCGGCCAAGTGCCAGCACGACTCCGAGACCGAACCCCAGGATCGTTCCCCACAAGGTCAGTTTGATCGTCACCCACAAGGCGGCAAGCACCGATTTCGCGGTGAAGTACTGCGCGAACGTCGGCCAGTCCCAGCCGGGATTCACCACAAGACCGTGGATGAACTGGGCCAGCAAGATCAGCACTATCGCACTGACCACCCATTGGAACGGATGCCATGTGCGGGCAACAACAAGCTCCGAGTCGGAAAGCCGCGGCTCGGCTACCGACTTCTCGGGACGAATCTCGGTCGGCGCGCTCACAGCGCACTGCCTGACGGAGTGGACATCACAAAATAGACCTTTCGAAAAATGGGAATGCTGCGCGACGAATTTTTGGTGCCGAGAATTTCGGTCAGCGACAGTGACACGACGCGGTACGACGCAGGTCGATGTGACGTCGACGGTGCGGTGCGTACGCGTTCGAACCGGCGCACGAAGCAATACCGGCGCAGCGAGTGATACCCATGTGATGCCTTCCATCGGTCCTGGCAGAAAGCACCCGCTCCCGATCACTCGGGGGGTTGCTGCGACGTCGATGAGCCAGGTCTCTCGGTCGCTCGAGATGGTGAGCAAAGACTAGACGCTGAATCCACGGTCGTCAAATATTGTATTTCCCTGCGAGACAAGGGAAATAGGGATCTATGCGCGTTGAAATCAGGCTGATCGCAAGCCTCCCGACAGCGGCGAATGCAGTGTTGGATGAATGAGCCGTATCCGATGCCCCGAGCCACCGCTCATCCCCGAATCACCCTGCAGTACCGTCTGCGGAGTGAGCGGACTGGACGCATTTTTTATTCTCGTGGCAGGTATCGGTGCCGGGGCGATCAACGCCGTGGTGGGCAGTGGAACCCTGATCACGTTCCCCACCCTCGTGGCTTTCGGTATGCCTCCGGTCACTGCGACGATGTCCAATGCTGTCGGCCTGGTCGCCGGCGGCGTTTCGGGCACCTGGGGTTACCGACGCGAATTGTCAGGGCAATGGGACCGGCTTCGGTGGCAGATTCCGGCGTCGCTCGCCGGGGCGCTATTCGGCTCGTGGTTGCTGATGCACCTACCTGAGAAGTTATTCGAGACGATCGTTCCGGTATTGCTGATCCTGGCGCTCGCTCTTGTCCTTCTCCAACCACGCATCCAGGCCTGGGCGAAGAAGCGCTCCACCGAAGAGACAACGTTGTCGACCTCGAGGTTGATGCTCCTGACCGCCGGCACGTTTGCCGTCGGCATTTACGGCGGCTATTTCACCGCCGCCCAGGGCATTCTCCTGATCGGTGTGATGGGTGCCATCCTTCCCGAAACCCTGCAGCGAATGAACGGCGCGAAGAACCTGCTCTCACTGCTCGTCAACATCGTCGCGGCGGTGATGTACATCAGCTTGGCCTTCGACCAGATCAATTGGGCAGCAGCCGGTTTGATCGCAGTCGGCTCACTCGGCGGAGGTGTACTCGGCGCCCGCTACGGGCGACGCCTGTCCCCCACCGCGCTGCGGTACACGATTGTCGTCGTCGGCCTGATCGGACTGTGGCGCCTGCTCGCTTGATCGCCCACGTCGGACGCGGTTCCCACATACTTGAGACATGACCACAACCGCGAATGAACCCCAGTGGACCTACCTCATGGACATGGACGGAGTCCTCGTTCACGAAGAGCACTTGGTGCCGGGAGCGGACACGTTCCTCGCCGAACTGGCATCGAACAACATCCCGTACATGGTGCTGACCAACAACTCGATCAGAACTCCGCGAGACTTGCGGGCACGCCTACTCAACTCCGGTCTCGACATTCCGGAGAAGTCCATCTGGACCTCAGCGCTGGCGACCGCCACCTTCCTCGCAAATCAGCGACCGGGAGGCAGCGCGTATGTGGTCGGCGAATCCGGCCTGACCACGGCACTGCACGACATCGGATACGTCCTGACGGACAGCGATCCCGACTACGTCGTCCTGGGAGAGACCCGCACTTACTCGTTCGAGGCAATCACCACCGCGATCAGATTGGTCGAGCGAGGCTCGCGGTTCATCGCGACCAACCCCGACGCCACCGGACCGTCGCGAGACGGCTCGCTACCTGCCACCGGTTCCGTTGCCGCCTTGATCACCAAAGCCACGGGACGCGACCCGTACTACGTCGGCAAGCCGAATGCCCTCATGATGCGATCAGCATTGCGGTCCATCGGCGCTCATTCCGCCAACACCTTGATGATCGGCGACCGGATGGACACCGACATCGTGTGCGGCCTGG
Source organism: Rhodococcus sp. IEGM 1366 (assembly GCF_033142425.1). Lineage (NCBI taxonomy): Bacteria > Bacillati > Actinomycetota > Actinomycetes > Mycobacteriales > Nocardiaceae > Rhodococcus > Rhodococcus sp. IEGM 1366. The sequence continues at coordinate 263,936 of NZ_JAWLRZ010000008.1, read as the reverse complement.
AGGCGGGCTTGCAGACCATCCTTGTCATGACCGGGATCTCGACACCGGCGTCCGTGGAGCTGTATCCCTACCGCCCCACCATTGTTCTGGAATCCGTCGCCTCCCTTGTCGGAAATACAACGGACCCTTTTCGTAGCACTAAGTAAAGACAATTCGGACATATCGCCTAAATAGAACGGGTAGTTAACCAGACGAATGAATAACGCAAAACAAAGGAAACGTAAAACCTTTGTCGAGTTGGACAAACGGGAGAATTCTTCAAGGTTGAACTAACGGATTGGTGACTAGTCGCAGGTAGGCGGCTTTTCCCAGCTCAAACCTAAATTTTCAATTTGGGCGAAATATTCTTTTCAAAACCGGTAACGAATCGTTTGCCATGGCTGATACTCATTTCTGAACGACCCAATTCGGACTCCCCAGAAATGAGCTCTCCATGAAGAAACAGACAAAGGGTGCGATTGCGGCAGCAGCCGCGGGCGCACTACTCCTCGGCGGCGCAGGTTCACTCGCATACTGGAGCGACAGTTCGACGATCGGCGGAAACACCATTACCGCCGGCGAGCTGCAAATCGCAGATTGCGTCGCAGCTGCAGGCACCAGTGGATGGGCGTCGACGAACCCGACGACCATTGCCATTCCCACCGCAGACCTTGCTGCATACAGAATCGTCCCGACCGAGGTGCTCGAGTACAACTGCACCACATCGATCACCGCAATCGGCGATCGATTGAACGCCGTCATCGAGGCGGATCCCGCTTCGATCACAGCTGGCACGACAGCGGCAACCGGCGCCACTGCCGGGGAGCTCCTCGCCAACATCGATGTCGAGACCACTGTCACCGTCGACGGCAATGTCGTGACCGCTGCGAGCCCCCTGACAGAAGCCAACAACGGCGACGCGGTGGCCGTCACGGTTGTCATCACATTCGCCAACGTGAACGACCTTGTTGCTCAGGGTGCGTCGATCAACTTGACGGATCTCGCGCTCAAGATCGAGCAAACAGCCATCAATCCCTGAGGCTGCGAAACCGTGAGAGCTAAAGCCTGGGGGGCACTCGCAGGTGCGTCGGTCATCGTGGTGATGTTTGCATCAGCACAACAGACCGGCGCCCTGTGGCGTGCCGAGACTCCAGTGTCCGGGCTGCAAATGACAGCAGACACGTTGGTCCTACGCCTGGGCGCAGATTACGCGAGTGCGACCGAGAGTTACACGATGACTGGTTTCGGAGGTACCGCCATGAGTCTGGGCGCCTACTCCCAGAAACCCATCACCATCGCGAACCGCACTCCGATGATCGTCGAATACGAACTGACCTCGGCAAGCCAGTCGCAGCCGGAACCGAAACTCAATCTCACGGTGTGGCAGGTAGGCAGCAATGCCGATTGCCCGACAACAGGAACGCCCACCGGCACGCAGCTCTACACCGGGACGCTGACTGCGGCCAAGTACCCAGCGACTCCGCTACCGACACCCAGGCCCACTCTTTCACCGAACACGTCGTCAACGTGGTGTCTGCGAGCGACCGTCAATGCAAGTGCCGCACAAGGTCAGTCGACTACCGCAACCTTGAACTTCAAGGGCACACAATTCGTTCCCCCACGCACGCAGCCGTAGTGAGGATTTTGATGGACGCACAGCACCGCGCACAACGAAGCGGACCTATCTGGTGGATCACTTCCATTGCCAGCTGGCTGCTTCTGCTTGTCCTCAGCGCGCTGATCATTGCAACAATCGTGGTGCCGTACCTTGCTCGGGCGCAGCGATATACGGTTCTGACAGGCTCGATGTCGCCGACCTACAAGCCTGGTTCCCTGATTGTCGTCAAGGAAGCAGACGCAAACGATCTCGCGATCGGAACTCCCATCACGTTTCAGTTGGAGTCCGGAAAGCCGACTGTCGTGACACATCGCATCGTCGCCATCAGTGAGAACACCCGCGGCGAACGAGTTTTCACCACACAGGGAGACGCCAACTCCATTCCGGATGAAAAACCGGTAATCCCGGAACAGATCAGAGGGAAGGTCTGGTACAGCTTTCCGTATCTCGGATACGTGCACAGCTGGCTGACCGGGGAGCAACGCAAGATCATCCTGAGCATTGTTGTCACCGCTCTCGCCGCTTATGCCGTCTATATGTTTGTCAGTGGAACGCGTGAGGGCCGCAGAGACCGACGCAATCGCGCCGCGAATGTCGACGACGTTCAGATGTCTGACGATATCCAGCTATCCGAAACAGCCACCGCGTCACACAACGAAAGCGCCGGACATGTCACGACACTCTGAAAACACGCCCAGCAGAGTTCGAATGATGCTCAGTAGTGCGCGGGTTCGCGCACTACTCGCACTCGGGATGGTTCTGGGAACAGGTGCGGTCGGAACCATGGCTGCGTGGACCGACACAGCTACAGCCACCTCGGGCGCATTCAGTACGGGAACCATCGATCTCCAACTGAACGGAAACCAAGGAAACCCCACCGCATACGCATTCGTCGCGCTTACGAAAGCCAATATGTCTCCGGGACAGAGCATTGCAGCCATGCTGCCAGTTCAGAACAAAGGGTCTGTAGCCTTCACCTACACCGCCAATACAACATCGACGACGTCTACTCTCGCTCCGTACCTGAAAGTCTCGACGTACTCGGGAGGGACCGCAGCCAATGCCAGCAATGTCGGAACCTGCAGTGGAACGTCGATCATCGCAAATACGTCCCTCGTGAACGGGGGTACAAGCGCAAACATCATCGGCACTCGTTCACTGCCCGCCACCTCCGGCGTCGACGACATCTGCTTTCTCGTGGCTTTGGACGCGGCAGCGCCGACGACAGTCCAAGGCACCACTGTGACAGTTACATTCAACTTCACTGCAACGTCGGTGTGAGCGCGCCATGACCCGAGAGAAGCATTCACATCGACGCGGTCGCGTTCGGGATCTCGCGCTCACGATCGGCGCATGCGCCGGAGTTCTGTGCATCGTGATCGCGGCGGCGGGCCTGTTTCTGGGGATCAAGCCGCTCGTCTTCCGATCGGGCTCCATGGAACCTGAAATCAGCACAGGCGCACTGGCTTTCTCTCGATCAACACCTGCCGATGAGATCGCCGTCGGTGACGTTGTCAGCGTGACCAATACTCAGGGCACTCGGATTACCCACCGCGTCGACAGCATTGCTCCGCAGGCTGCGGGCGTAGTACTGACTCTGAAAGGTGACGCGAACGCCGAGGCTGACATCGAGACGTACTACGTCACAACCGTTGATCGAGTTCTGTTCAGCATGAACAAACTTGGCTACCTCGTGTCCTGGGCATCCGGACCGATCGGCGTCTTCCTCGGCGGTGTTCTCGCCGGAATCCTGCTGATGATCGCGTTCAGGCCCGGTGGGCCTCGACCGAACCGCCCGGAGCCTCCGACTGGCGAAAGCATCGAGACGACAAACAGACACGTTATCTCTTCACCATCGGATACCCCTTCGCGTGCAACCCGATCGGGCACGCTCGTGAAAACCACGATTGCCGGACTAACTCTCGTGTCCGTCTCGCTCGGCATTGCCCAGACCGCGGGAACTGCTGCGGCATTTCAGGACCCAGCTGCGGCGGCTTCAACCTTCTCGGTAGCCACTGCTCCTCGGGTTCCAAGTGTTACCTGTTCTACTGTGAGCGTCCTAGGACTGTTGGCGTCCTCCACACTCTCCTGGACTGCACCTGCCGGTGGCCCCTACACGTACAAGGTCATCGTTCGGCAGAACAGCCCATCGTCCATTGCGAGTACAACGGACAACATCAGTACCCTCACCACGACAGTAAGCGTCGGTCTGCTCGGTATTCTCGCCGACGGCGCGTACACGGCGGAGATCTACACCAAGATCGGCTCGCTGGTGTCGACTACGTTCTTCCCCGTCCCTCTTACCGTCGGAACACTAACCGGAACCAAATGTGTCAAAGAGGGCGCGCAGACCGTTCCTACAGGGTTCGCCGCCCGACTGGCACCCGCCACGGCTCCCGAAACAACGTCGACGACTACGGCCGCACCCACAACGTCGTCTGCCGGCGAGACGACAACAAGCACGTCGACCTCGGCAACAGAATCATCTCCGACACCGACGACCCCTCCTGAAACGACAACTACCGCAACCACAACCACAACCAACGAAACAACAGCAACACAGACCACGACCTTGCCGACCACAACCACAACCACAACCACCCTGCCAACTACTTCGACAACGACTGCGGTTGTCCCAGTTGGGGATCCCAGTGACTCGGGCACCTATTTCGCTGCAATAGTGACTGGTGAATCAGGCCGGTTTGCCTCGATCACCGACTCGTCGGGAACCGAGATCTTCCGCACCTCAGTTGGCCTCGACGACGAATTGCATTGGCTCACTGGCGCTGACGAATTGTGGATACTCGGATCCAGCGGACCTCGTAAGGTCAGTAAGATCGCAGGGCAGTGGACGTCCACCTCGCCCACAGGTGAACTCCCCGCTGAAATTGCTGCGCTGGTGAGCAAATGAAGAAACAGTGGAAAGGCGCCCTGGCGGCCACCGCGGCGATTGCGGTTCTTCTCGGCGGAAGTGGCACGCTCGCTTCGTGGAACGATTCCGCAACTGTGCTCTCCAAGACGGTTACTGCCGGCACCCTTTCCCTCGGACCATGCACCGTGGGACCTGGCGGACCCACTGCAACGGGGTGGTTCTATCGCAACTACGATACTGCCCCCTATACAGCGATCCCAGACATCTCGACCTTCCGAACCTTTCCCGGCCAGGACGTCTATTACTCCTGCAATTCGAAAGTATCCGCCACCGGTCCTCGCCTGCGGGCCGACGTAGTCGCACAGACCGGAACAATCGGCGGCGCCCTGGCGCCGTACTTGGACGTGAACGTCTTCCTGTCCGACAGCGCCAACGCGGACATCACAGACTTCACGAGCGACTACAACGGACAGGTCATCAACGTCATCGTTCTGTTCCAGTTCATGCGGAGCAATGACAACGGTGGTCAGAATCAGAGCGTTTCGATTCCGTCGTTCAAGCTGGTCACGCAACAACAACCGATCGGATAACACAAAATCGCTCTGTTCGTCTGAGTGCACGAACAGAGCGATTTGGTCTTGCGTCGACAACTAGCCGAGGGCTCGCTTCAGATCAGCCAACAAATCGACAGTGTCTTCGAGCCCGACGGACAGACGCACAACGCCGTCTGTAAGACCCACTGCTGCACGGCCTTCCGGACCCATGGCCCGGTGCGTCGTGGTCGCGGGGTGGGTGATCAAGGACTTGGAGTCACCCAAGTTGTTGGAGATGTCGATGACGCGCAGGCCGTTGAGAACCTCGAACGCCCGCTTCTTGCCCTCGCCGTCAGGCGCATTGAGCTCGAACGTGACAACTGTTCCGCCGCCGCTCATTTGAGCCTTCGCGAGTTCATGCTGCGGGTGCGAAGTCAGGTACGGATACTTGACCCACTTGACGCCCGGGTGCGCTTCGAGGAATTCGGCGATCTCGAGGGCCGACGCCACAGAGTGCCGGATACGAACCGGCATGGTCTCGAGGCCCTTGAGCAACGTCCAGGCGTTGAACGGGCTGAGCGCAGGTCCGGTGTGCCGCATCAGTTCTCGAACGGGACCGCTGATGTACTCCTCGGTTCCGAGGATCGCACCACCGAGGACGCGGCCCTGACCGTCGATGTGCTTGGTGCCGGAGTACACCACGACGTCGGCGCCCAAGTCCAAGCTTCGCTGCAGGAGCGGCGTCGCAAAGACGTTGTCCAGGACTACCTTTGCACCGGCGGCATGAGCGAGTTCGGATACGCGTCGTACGTCCACCAAAGATTGCATGGGGTTGGACGGTGTCTCGAAGAATACTGCCGTGGTCGGTACCGACAGCGCTTCTTCCCACTGCGCATTGTCTTCACCGTCGACAAAAACAACCTCGACTCCCCAGCGCGGGAGGATTTCGTTGCATACGACAAAGCAGGAACCGAAGAGGCTGCGAGCAGCGACCAATCGGTCACCGTTGCCCAGCAGTGCGCCCAACGCCGTGAATACGGCGGACATTCCGCTGGCCGTCGCAAAGCACGCCTCTGCGCCTTCGATGAGGCGCAGACGCTCTTCGAACATCTTGACCGTCGGATTGCCGTAGCGGGAGTAGACAAAATGGTCTACTTCGCCGGTAAAGGCTTGTTCGGCGGCTTCTGCACTCTCGTAGACAAATCCGGAGTTGAGGAACAGTGCTTCGGAGGTTTCCTCGAAGCCCGTTCGCATCAATCCGCCGCGGACACCGAGCGTGCCAAGACCTACGTCGTCCGGCAACGCTCGTTGAAATGCGCCGCCCTGGGGAATTCCGCTCACTGCTGCCTCCACGGCAGGCCGATGGCCCGCCAACCTACAACTCCACGATGTCCGTCGGCATCCAAACCGCCTTCGAACCCGTCGAGCACGTTGTACGACGGACCGATGCCCGACGCTGTCGCACTTTCTGCGGCCCCGATCGATCGCTGACCGGATCGACACAGGAAGATCACGGGTTTCCCGGAGCCGGGAACAACACCGGATTCCTTCAACTCGTCGACGAAGTTGTCGTTGCGTGCGCCGTTGGGGTAGCTCACCCATTCGATCTGCACAGCCGAGTTGCCGAGGGACGTGACGTCGGGGATACCGACGTACTTCCACTCTGCGTCGGTGCGCACGTCGACGAGCACTGCCTCGGGGTTTTCGCGGAGCAGCTCCCAGGCTTGCTCCGGCGTCAGATCGCCTGCGTAACTCACGTTGTCCATGTTTTCACAAGACCGGATTGTGCGGGCGATCAGGTGCAGATATCCCAGCCTTCGCCGTCGCGGGTGAGTGTCCAGACCTCGACGCGCTGATCCTGGCCGCCACCGGAGAGCCGAACATCGACAGTCGCGCGGTCGCCGCTGACCACAGATTCGTTGATGCCCTGCATCTCGACGTCACCTTCGGTATCGGCGAGTGGTCCGGTCTCCGGATCGAAGTTTGTGCAGGTAAGGCTCGGGAGCGTCTTGGTGTCGTTCTCGTTGTGAGCTGCGACGTAGTCCGCGACCACACGGCTGATGCGGTCCTCTTCGCTGACGTTTTCCTCAGCCGGGGACATCCAGGACGAAATGAAGATTCCGCCGAGGATCAGCGCGACAATTGCCACTGCCAGGATGAACGGCCCGGCCGATGCTGTCTTGCTTTCGGAATTGCCGGAATCGTCGCGCTGGTCATTCATGAAACCAATACTCCCCCACAAGCTCAGCTTGTGGCCCGTCAAGTAGTGGACCCCTACCGCTTCGAACCGCACTTGCAGGAGAATTGAAAGAAAGAAACGGTTTACCGACGCCCGTTGGGGTGAAAGTGTGAACCGGGTCGAACCGCAAACACTCCACGGTGCTTAGGTTCGGCTAAATTGGATACTTGTCGATACGTTGTCCGAACTTCGAAGAAGGTAGCTGTCTTTACGATGACTGACTCCAACCGCCCACTCCGGGTCGCGATCGTCGGCGCCGGCCCCGCCGGCATCTACGCCGCCGATGCCCTCATGAAGTCCGATACCGCAGTCTCCGGCCGCGGTGTCAGCATCGACCTCTTCGAGCGCATGCCAGCGCCCTTCGGTCTCATCCGCTACGGCGTCGCACCTGATCACCCGCGCATCAAGGGCATCATCACCGCCCTGCACAAGGTCCTCGACAAGCCGCAGGTCCGCCTCCTCGGCAACATCGACTACGGCACCGACATCACCCTCGACGACCTCCAGTCGTTCTACGACGCCGTCATCTTCTCCACCGGCGCCAATGCCGACCGCGCCCTCGGCATCCCGGGCATCGACCTCGACGGCAGCTACGGCGCCGCCGACTTCGTCTCCTGGTACGACGGCCACCCCGACGTCCCCCGCGAATGGCCCCTCACCGCAGAGAAGGTCGCCGTCCTCGGCGTCGGCAACGTCGCCCTCGACATCGCCCGCGTCCTCGCGAAGACCGGCGACGAACTGCTCCCAACGGAGATCCCCGCCAACGTCTACGAGGGCCTCAAGAACAACAAGGCCATCGAGGTCCACGTCTTCGGACGACGCGGCCCCGCGCAGGCCAAGTTCACCCCTCTCGAACTGCGTGAACTCGACCATTCCCCGACCATCGAGGTCATCGTCGACCCCGAGGACATCGACTACGACGAGGGCTCCGAGCAGGCTCGCCGCAACTCCAAGCAGGTCGACATGGTCGCGAACACACTGCAGGACTGGGCAATCCGCGACGTCGGAAACCGCCCGCACAAGCTGTTCCTGCACTTCTTCGAATCCCCCACCGAGGTTCTCGGTGAAGACGGCAAGGTAGTAGGCCTGCGCACCGAGCGCACCGCACTCGACGGCACCGGCAACGTCAAGGGCACCGGCACCTACAAGGACTGGGATGTTCAGGCCGTGTACCGCGCCGTCGGCTACCTGTCACAGAACGTCACGCAGCTGCCGTTCGACGACCAGGCCGGCACCGTCCCCAACGACGCCGGACGCGTCGTCGCCGACGACACCGCCGAAGGCGCAGCCCGGTTCATGCCGGCCACCTACGTCACCGGCTGGATCAAGCGCGGCCCCGTCGGCCTCATCGGCCACACCAAGGGTGACGCCAACGAAACCGTCGCGAACCTCCTCGAGGACTCGACCAACTTCACCGGCGCCGCACACCCCGACGAGAACGCCGTCATCGAATTCCTCGAAGGCAAGCAGGTGCCGTACACGACGTGGCAGGGCTGGTACCGCCTCGACGCACACGAGCGCAGCCTCGGCGAACCCGAAGGCCGCGAGCGCATCAAGGTCGTCGAGCGTCACGACATGCTGAAAGCCTCGGAGCCCGAGAAGGCATAACCACAGGCATCACAGACAGACCGGCCCGATATGACCGAAATTCGCCACGTAGCGATCCAGGTCACATCGGGCCGGTCGTCTGTTCGAGGTCATATTGACAGCGTGCAAAATGAATGACGTGTTTGACGCCCATGTTCACATCATCGACCCGCGCTTTCCGCTGGTCGAGAATCACGGTTACCTGCCCGAGCCGTTCACCGTCCCCGATTACCGGTCCAGGGTGGCGACTCTCGAGGGGCTGAGTGTGGACGGTGGAGCAGTGGTGACGGCGTCGTATCAGGGCACTGATCAGGAGTACCTCAAAACGGCACTCGCGGAACTCGGCCCCGGCTGGGTTGGCGTCACGGCACTCGGTGACGACGTCACCGACAAAGAGATAGTCGACCTCGACGCACTCGGTGTTCGCGCAGTCCGATTCAATCTCCGACGCGGCGCAACAGATCTGCGTCAACTCGCGGACCTGGCAAACCGGGCTTTCGATTTGGCCGGCTGGCACGCCGAGTTCTACGTCGACGCGACGCTACTTCTCTCGCTCGAACCAGTTTTCGCGAAGCTTCCGGCCGTGTCGATCGACCACCTGGGCATGTCGACGCGCGGCCTGCCGTATCTCCTCAACCTCGTGGACCGCGGAGTCCGAGTCAAAGCCACCGGATTCGGACGCACCACCATCTCCGACGTCGGCGACGTGCTCCGTCAAATCCACGCTGTCAATCCCCAGGCGCTGATGTTCGGCACCGACCTGCCAGGCACCCGCGCCCGCCGGGCCTTCGAGATCCACGATCTCGACGTGATCGCCGACGCCGTCGGGGACGATCTTCCGGCGGTGATGGGTGGCAACGCCCGCGCCTGGTATCGGTGTGAACGAGCCAGTGCTCACGCCCGAAATGCTGCTCACTCCTGAAATCTGCTCACACGAAAACGACTGCGCCCAACCAGAGCCCGGCCGCGATCAACGCACCGAACAACTCCACCACCATGGACAACCCCACAGCTTTCACAGCGTGAAGCGTCGATGCGCACGCGATGTTGACGTTGCGCAAGCGCACGAGTTCTGCGACATACGTTCCCACGATGAATCCCAGAAACAGCCCCACCACCGGAACGACAAAAAATCCGATGATGCCGACAAGCCCGCCCACCATGACAGAGCGGTTTGGCACTCCCCCGGCACGCATTCGCTGACCGGGCCACGTGTACTTCACGACACCCGTGATCACGAGAGCCAGCGCGGCCAACGCGAACACCGTCCACGCGGTCGCGCCACCGGTCATCAAGGCCCACACCAGAATTGCTGCCAAGATGAGCAGCGTTCCCGGAATGATCGGCACAACCACCCCGATCAGGCCGATCAGAATTGCCAGCCCGACAACAACTTCCGCAGCCGGACTCATCCGACGGGGCGAACCTTCGACGCCGCCTCGCGTGCACGGGAGCGAGCTGTCTCGACATCTGCGGCAGTGGAGACGGCAACGCCCATCCGTCGACGCGTGAAACTTTCCGGCTTGCCGAACAACCGAATGTCGGTCTCGGGCACCGCGAGAGCCTCTGCGACGCCGTCGAATCCGATTGCCTGCGCTTCGACGCCGCCGTAGATGACGGCTGAAGCACCAGGTGAGGTGAGCGTCGTGTCGACGGGGAGCCCCAGGATGGCGCGGGCGTGCAATTCGAATTCGGAGAGCCGCTGTGTGCGCAGCGTGACCAGTCCGGTGTCATGTGGACGTGGGCTCACCTCGGAGAAGTACACGTTGTCGCCCTTGACGAACAACTCGACGCCGAAGATTCCGCGACCGCCAAGCGCGGACGTGACCTTCTCGGAGACCTCGCGAGCGGCCGCGAGGGCGAGCGCCGACATCTGCTGCGGTTGCCAGGATTCGACGTAATCGCCCGACTGCTGCAGGTGACCGATCGGTTCACAGAACGACGTCTCGACCTCGCCGCCACTGCCCACGGCCCGGACCGTCAATTGTGTTATCTCGTAATCGAAATCGACAAAGCCCTCTACGATGACCCGGCCGTGATTGACGCGCCCACCGGCCATCGCGTAATCCCACGCTGACTCGAGTTCGTCGGCAGTGCGCACCGTCGACTGCCCTTTGCCGGAGGACGACATGACGGGCTTGATCACGCACGGAAAACCGGTGAGTTCGGTGGCAGCCCGAACCTCGTCGAGTGAATTCGCAAATGCATACGGCGAGGTGGGCAAGCCCAGTTCCTCGGCTGCAAGCCGCCGGATACCTTCGCGGTTCATGGTCAGCTGTGTTGCCCTGGCCGTGGGAATGACGACGGTCTCACCCCGCGCTTCGACGACGGCCAGCGCGTCGGTCGCGATTGCCTCGATCTCGGGCACCACAAAATGCGGCTTCTCCAGTTCGATCACGGCCAGCAGTGCATCGGGATCGGTCATGTCGACGGTGTGAGCCCGGTGCGCAACCTGGTGCCCGGGTGCGTCCGGGTACCGATCCACTGCAATAACCTCGACGCCCAATCGCTGCAACGCGATGACAACTTCCTTGCCCAGTTCACCCGATCCCAACATCATCACTCTGATCGCGTTCTCGGCGAGCGGAGTGCCGAATCGGAGTGGAAGCGAGGAAGGGTCCGAGGGCGCCGAAAGGTCCGACGGCGTTGAATCAGGCTGCATGGCTGCGACTATATGCCAATCCCGATGCAGGTCAGCGTGTCCAGAGGACGCGATGGCGGAACTCACGCGGTTCTGGTGATCCGCTCAGACACGACGCCACTCACGATGTCACTAACGTTCTGGGCTTTCACGACATTTCGGCCTGCATGCTTGGCTTCGTACAGGGCTGCGTCGGCGGCGACCATCAGCGACGCCAAGGTGGGTGTCGCGTCATCTGTCCAAGCGAGTCCGATACTGACGGTGCTGTCATGCCCGGATCGTGCCGAGTCGTGGACCTGAGCATGTCGGATCTCTTCGGCGACTTCGGTCGCACGGGCGAAACTGGAACCGGTGAGCAAGACCGCGAACTCCTCACCGCCGAGTCGACCGACCAGATCGGTATCGGAGACGCGTTCTGCCATCCGGGCACCGAAATCGGCGAGAACACTGTCGCCGACCATGTGCCCGTATGTGTCGTTGACGGCTTTGAAGTGGTCGAGATCGAGCATCAGCAATCCGATAGGCAACGCCGTCTGCGTTGCCTGTTGGAGTCGTTCTTCGGCCTGACGCAGGAAAGGCCCGCGCGAGAGGACTCCGGTGAGAGAGTCGTATTCGACTGCGCGGAACAGCTCACGCTCGGCAGCCCGACGCTCCTGCGTCGCACACGCCACAGCGATGGGGCCCAACGCAACCAGAGTGACCGCTATCGACGTGATCACCGCCTCGTTCACGTTTGCGCCACTCTGTTCCCCGAGAGCCAGCCTGCCGGCGTCGGCCATCATGAGCGACCACACCGACCACACTGCCGAAACCAACGCAGTACTCGGAACCGAAATCCGGGTAGCGCACCACAACAGCGCGGGGATGGGCAGGAGAAGGGCAATCGGTCCCTCGATGCTGAGCGCGATCGGCATGCAAGCGGCGGTAGCGAGCAACGGGACTGTCATGGCGAGAACTGCCCGTACAGTCGTCTTGCTGCGGGTCTCCGCAATGCTGGACGGAATGGTCATGGACAGAATCAGAGGTAACACCAGCAGATAGGCCATGAACTCCGTACTGCCCCAGTGAACAAGCGTGTCGGCAAACGACTCACCTCGAAAGACCCAATCCATCAGCCCAGCTGTTGCCGCGGTAGCGCAGGCGCTGAGTCCGGCGACGACAACCATCCACATCAGAGACGTTGAATCGACCAAGCGGAACGGGGTGCGTTTGAGGTAGTCGAGCAACAACACACCAACGGTGACCCCGACCAGGTTTGCACCGTTCAACTGAATTGCCATCGAGAGAGTGTTGCCGGTCAGCAGATCAGCGCTCACATAAGCGACGCCGGCGGCAATCCACGTGGGCCACTCGATCAGAATCGGCCACCGCACCATCATTCCCAGCAGCAACGCATTGGCGCACCAGAACGTGGCGAGCAGTCCGGGCGGCCGCGTGAGAATTCCGATGAGCGCGGCAAGCAGGACAACGACAAAGACAACCAGCAGCCGCGTTACTCGGCCCATCCTTGTCATTCGTCACCTCACCGTCGCTCCAGAAAAGGCGTATCGGGCGACTGCCAAATCTTATCGTCACGTTCAGACCACATTGCCCTCTGACCGATGACGCGGTCAGAGGGCAATGCGAAGTGACCGACCATCACAGTACCGAGGACTCGGCACTTGATAGGTCTTGTTGGCGGTTGGTCTTATTCAGCAGATCCGCTGGATCCCGAGGATCCCGAGTCGCCCTCGAGCGAAGAGGTGTCTACCGACTTGAGGAAAACGCCGAGTGCTGTGAGCAGAGGTCCGAGTGCGCTGAGTGATCCGAACATAGGAGTTCTCCTGGTGCGTAGAGGTGATGTGAAATGTTCAGCGACGTTTCGGCCGCAGGCGGTGACCGAAACAGTCTGGGAACTCATGCCACAGGGGTGAAATATGCGGTCGCCCCCTGCGACATCCCGTGCTGTGATGCAGCGCACTAACAAGCGCTGAGAGCATTTATAGACCGCAGAAACACACTTGTCTAGCTACCGTGTGGCTACCATCACAGACTCGAAGTAACACCTGTCATCAAAACTGCAGATCAAGACGGTAATCCAACGCCAATTAGAGTGCAAATTGTGATGTGCATCACAGCAGAAATGCAGAAAGTGCGGCTCGGAGTCAATTGCGAGCCACACTTTCGGGCAAACGGGACTTACTTCTCAGACCTACTTCTCAGCGGCCGAGCCGGTTCCCGGAGTGAGCGAGCCACCGCCGATAGCCGTGAGCAGGTCCTTGAGAACCGGGAAGAGGTTCTTGATAACGGCGCTGAATTCTTCTTGCGAACCCATGTCGGTTCCTCTTTTCTCAGAAATGCAGTTGATGAATCGGAAAGGCTGGAGAAATTACTCGGCAGCCGAACCGGTCGAACCCGAAGAATCTGCCGATCCGGCGTTCAGCTTGGTCACCAAAGCGAGAACGCTTTTGAGGAAGGCGTCGAGATTCTGGATCGAGGTCATGTGACTACTCCTGTGTCGTTACGAAAGATTGCCGTGCGCGCGAACGTCAGGAGTTCGAGCTGGCGGAATCGAGGCCCTGGATGGTCTTGAGCATGTTCACCAGCGGAAGGAGCTTGAGCAGACTCCAGCCCATACCGTTTGCCTCGAGAAGGTTTTCGACCGAACCCATAACTGAACTCCTTGCGTGAGATTTATGACGTGGCGCACATTTGATCCGCCGAGAGCCTTTGCAGTCAGGAGAAATACATACGTCCAGTTTGTTTAAGGAAAAAGACTCGCGTGACAGTTCGCGGTGATCTGTAAAGCCCCAGATCAAGACATGTGACTCGAACTCAACTTCAAATTCAAATGTGATCGACATCACAATTGATTGGGACAAAAGGCCGCAAAGGTAAGAGTCGGTGCCCGCACCGACCGCGATCTGTCATACCGTGTGCATGTGATCAATCCTGAACGCGTGGCAACCAGATCGGGATCGCCGTGTTAGCAAAACTGCTCAAGGCGTACCTGCCGCCGTACCGCTGGTTGCTCGCAGGAGTATTGGCGCTGCAACTTTTCGGTGCCATTGCGTCGCTGATCCTGCCGACCCTGAATGCCCGAATCATCGACGACGGCGTCGCCCGCGGTGATACCGGATTCATCATGTCGACCGGCGGAATCATGCTGATGGTCTCGTTGGCGTCGATCATCGCCTCGGTCGCGTCGACGTATCTGGCGGCAAAGTCCTCGATGGGATTCGGTCACGACGTCCGGGCCGCCGTCTACAAGGCCGTCGGCAGTTTCTCCGACCGTGAATTCTCCGGTTTCGGCGCACCGACACTGATCACCAGAAATACCAACGATGTCCTCCAGATCCAGACGCTGGTGATGTTGACGTCGTCGATGCTCGTCAGCGCACCACTCATGTGCATCGGCGGCATAGTCATGGCGCTACGCGAGAATCTGCAGATGTCGTGGCTCCTGACCATTTCGGTGCCACTACTCGGCATCACCGTCGCAGTGGTCGTCGCCCGCCTCATTCCGCACTTCCGGACCATGCAGGCCCGCATCGACAAGATCAACCGCGCACTGCGTGAACAGCTCACCGGTATGCGCGTGATTCGCGCGTTCGTTCGCGAACCCGACGAAACCATGCGCTTCGATCAGGCCAACAAGGAACTTGCGGACACGGCCCTGCTCATCGGTCGATACCAAGCCGTTCTCCTGCCGACGGTCATGCTGATCGCGAACCTGACCGGCGTTGCGGTCATGTGGTTCGGTGCCCACCTCGTGAACACCGGTGACATGCAGATCGGTCAGATCAGCGCGTTCCTCGCGTACGTCATGCAAATTCTGATGTCCGTCGTGATGGCAACAATGTTGGCCGTCGTGATTCCACGGGCCGCCGTCTGCGCCGACCGCATCACCGAAGTGATCGACACGAAGCCATCGGTCCCGGCACCGTCCCAACCGCTGCGCCCCACCAACCCTTACGGCGTCGTGGAGTTCGGCGGAGCCGGATTCAGCTACCCCGGTGCCGAGACTCCGGTTCTGAGCGGTGTGACGATGCGCTGTCTACCTGGGACCGTCACTGCGATCGTCGGCAGCACCGGCAGCGGAAAATCCACCCTCGTCTCCCTCATCCCCCGGCTCTTCGACGTCACAGCCGGCGCGGTTCTGATCGACGGGCTCGACGTCCGCGGCTGGGATCAGGACGAACTGTTCACCAACTTCGGGTACGTCCCACAAAAGACCTACCTGTTCGCCGGCACGGTCGCCACCAACATCCGGTACGGAAATCCGTCAGCCACCGACGACGACATCTGGGCTGCACTCGCCGTCGCGCAAGCCGACGGCTTCGTCCGGGAACTTCCGCAGGGCCTGGAATCCCCGATAGCGCAAGGTGGATCGAATCTCTCCGGTGGCCAGCGGCAGCGCCTGGCCATCGCCCGAGCCGTCGTCCGCCGACCGCGGATCTACATTTTCGACGATTCCTTCTCCGCCCTGGACATGCACACCGACGCGGCCGTTCGCGCAGCGCTGCGCGCGATTACGACGAACAGCACCGTCATCGTCGTCGCGCAACGCGTGTCTTCGATCATCGACGCCGACCAGATCATGGTCCTCGAGGACGGCGCTCCCGTCGGACTCGGCGACCACAACTTCCTGCTGGCCAACTGCCCGACGTACCAAGAGATCGTGGCCTCCCAGATTCCCGCGGAGATGAGCGCATGACCATTCCGCAAGGCCCAAATTTCGGTCCGGGCAATCGTCAGTATTTCGACGACGCTCCTACCGTCGTATTTGCCAAGATCCCCGCGGAGCCGGAAACACCGCGGCCTGCCGAACCTGCGCCACAGTACGGTCAGCCCCTGTACGGTCAGCCCCTGTACGGTCCACCCCAGTCCGGGCAACAAGAGTCCGGACCACAACAATCCGGACCACCGCCTGTCGAACCGCCCCCCGGCGACGAGCCCAAGCCGGATGCCCCGGCGCCGAAGCCCGCGTCCACCACACCCGCGACCAAACCCAAGCAGTTCAAAGCCACGATGAAACGGCTGTTGGGCCTGTTGAAGCCGCACAAGATCGCGGTATTCGTCGTGGTGCTCTCGACGATCGGCAGTATCTCGCTGTCCGTCGCGGTTCCCAAGATCCTCGGTCACGTCACCGACCTCATCTTCGCCGGATTCATCGGCAAGAGTTTGCCGGCCGGCATCAGCCGTGACGAGGCCGCGGAAGCCATTCGTGCATCCGGTAATTCGACGTTCGCCGACCTGGTTCAGAACTCTGCCGACGTCGTCCCTGGCGTCGGGCTGAACTTCGACGCCATCGGCAAGGTCATCCTCATCGCCATCGGTGTGTACGTGATGGCGTCGCTGCTCGCCTGGGTGGAGGCGTTCCTGCTCAACATCATCGTGCAGAAAACGATCTACAAGTTGCGTGCGGAGGTCGAAGCGAAGATTCACCGACTTCCGTTGCCGTACTTCGACAGGACGCCTCGCGGTGAAGTTCTCAGCCGCGTCACCAACGACATCGACAACGTCTCGTCGACCCTGTCCCAAACTCTGACGTCGCTGCTGACCTCGGTGCTGACGGTCGTCGGCGTCCTCACCATGATGTTCGTCATCTCGCCGATGCTCTCACTGATCGCACTCATCGCCGTTCCCGTGTCGGTCGTGTTGGTTGCCCGTGTCGCCAAGCGCGCGCAGGTTCTGTTCAAAGCGCAATGGGAAGAAACCGGCAAGATCAACGCGCAGATCGAAGAGACCTACAGCGGTCGCGATCTGGTGCGCGTCTACGGGCATCAGATCGAGGCCGAGCGCGAATTCGCGGTACAGAACAAGAAACTTCTCGACGCATCGTTCGGCGCACAGTTCCTGTCCAGCCTGATCATGCCCGTCATGAACTTCGTCGGAAACATCACCTACGTACTGCTCGCAGTGGTGGGTGCCCTGAAGGTGGCCAGCGGCAACATGTCCCTCGGCGACGTCCAGGCGTTCATCGTCTACTCCCGCCAGTTCAGCTCACCGCTCACCCAGATCGCCTCGATGTCGTCGAGTCTGCAGTCCGGGGCCGCGTCGGCGGAACGCGTCTTCGAACTGCTCGACGAACCCGAGCAGACTCCGGACATCGCGAACCCCGTCCTCCCCGAGCAGGCCGGCCGTCACCGCACCGTCGGCACCGTCGTGTTCGAGAACGTCTCGTTCCGGTACGACAAGGACGTCCCGCTCATCGAGAACGTCAACCTCACTGCCGAGTCCGGACAGACCGTCGCCATCGTCGGTCCCACCGGCGCAGGCAAGACCACGTTGGTGAACCTCATCATGAGGTTCTACGAAGTCGACTCGGGCCGGATCACCATCGACGACGTCGACATCGCACACATGCGGCGCGCCGACCTCCGCTCGCACGTCGGCATGGTCCTGCAGGACACGTGGTTGTTCGGCGGCACCATCCGCGAAAACATCGCATACGGACGCATCGGTGCCAGCGAAGCCGAGATCCAAGCGGCAGCCCGGGCGGCGTTCGCGGACCGCTTCATCCACACCCTGCCCGACGGCTATGACACCGTGCTCGACGAGGAAGCGTCCAACATCAGTTCGGGCGAGAAGCAGCTCATCACCATCGCCCGCGCCTTCCTGTCCGAACCGTCGCTGCTGATTCTCGACGAGGCGACCAGCTCGGTCGACACTCGCACCGAACAGCTTGTCCAGCACGCTATGTCGGCACTGCGAGCCGGTCGCACGAGCTTCATCATCGCGCACCGTCTGTCCACGATTCGCAATGCGGATCTGATCGTGGTCATGGAGGCCGGCCAGATCGTCGAGCAAGGCACACACGATCAACTCATCGCCCACGGCGGAGCGTACTTCCGCCTCTACAACGCTCAGTTCGAAGGCGCCGCCGTCTAGTGACCGACGCCTCCCTGCGTAGACACCGTGCCCCGGAGCACACCTGATCGATCCGACAGGTTACCGTCGGGTCAGAAGTGTTGTCGCCGTCTGAATTGGGAGTTCGTGTGTCTGCAGAAACTGTGGAGAAGAAGGGCCCGCTCGCGGGCATTCGGATCGTGGAATTCGCTGGATTGGGACCGGGACCGCACGCAGCGACTCTGCTCGCCGACATGGGCGCCGACATCGTCATCGTGCAACGCGCAGGCCAGATTCCTCAGGACGCCAACGCCTCCGACCAGATCAAGCGAGGCCGTCGTGTCGTCGAAGCCAACCTCAAGGATCCCGAGGATGTCGCGAAGGTCCTGAACCTGGTCGATCGCGCCGACGTTGTCATCGAAGGCTTCCGTCCCGGCGTCATGGAACGTATGGGGCTCGGACCCGACGTGCTGTTGGAGCGCAACCCTCGTCTCGTCTTCGGGCGTATGACGGGCTGGGGCCAGGAAGGCCCCCTCGCGAGCGCCGCCGGCCACGACATCAACTACATCTCCCTCACCGGCGTCCTCAACGCCATCGGTCGCAAGGGTGAACGTCCCGTTCCGCCGCTCAACATGGTCGGCGACTTCGGTGGCGGTTCCATGTTCCTGATCTTCGGCATCCTGTCCGCCCTGGTCGAGCGTTCGATCTCCGGTAAAGGCCAGGTAGTCGACGCGGCCATGGTCGACGGCACCCTCGCCCTCTCACACATGATGTGGGCCTTCCGTGGCCGCGGCGTCTGGTCCGACGAGCGTGGTGTCAACCTCCTCGACACCGGTGCGCCGTTCTACGACACCTACGAGACCTCCGACGGCAAGTACATGGCCGTCGGTTCCATCGAGCCGCAGTTCTACGCCCTGCTGCTCGAAGGCCTCGAACTGGATCCGTCGACGCTTCCGCATCAGATGGATTCCAGCAAATGGGACGACATGAAGGCACTCTTCACGGAGAAGTTCCTGTCCAAGACTCGCGACGAGTGGGCCAAGATCTTCCTCGGCACCGACGCGTGCGTCTCGCCGGTACTGACCTTCGCGGAAGCACCGTCGAACGAGCACATCGCAGCGCGCGGCTCGCTCATCGAACTCGACGGCGTCACCCAGCACGCTCCGGCACCGCGTTTCTCCCGCACCCCGGCGAGCGTTCCGTCGCCGCCGGCGCGCGAGGCGACGGATATCGACACGGTCTGGACCTAGGGCCTTCGGCTCTGTGTTGACCTAGGGCCTTCGGCCCCGTGTTGACCTAGGGCCTTCGGCCCCGTGCGCCTTTCTGGTAGTTCCGGCTACCGGAAAGGCGCACAGGGCGTCAGCCCAATCGGTAGAACCGCAAGAACTCGTGCTCGATCGGCAGCACATCCACTCGCTCGAAACCTGCTGCCAGGGCAAAACTTTCGAGTGTCGACTTACGCATGACCGTTCCCGTCCCGACGCTTCCGGGGTGGGAGAGACTGTCCGGCAGGCAGCAAGTCAGCGAATACCCGTAGAGCAGTTGCTCCACCTGCCCGGCATTGGGATCGAAAGAACTCGCTGTGCGCTCGTCCATGACGATCACCGGTGCGCCGGGGCGCGCGATCGACCGGGCGGTGGACAAAAACCCGACCGGGTCCGGCACGTCGTGCAGACATTCGAACGCAAAAACAGCGTCGTAGGTACCCGATTCCACCCGCTCCTGCTCAGGGGCCTGGCCGGCCACATCGACCAACGAGAAATGCACACGGTCGTCGACGCCGTAGTCGCTCGCATGCCGGCGCGCCGCAGCCACAGACGCCGCGTCCACGTCGAAGCCGTGAACCTCGACTTTCGGGTATCCGATAGCCAGTGCCACCGAAGACCATCCCTCCCCCATTCCGAGATCCGCGACCTTCGCCCCGTCGGTCAACGTGGTGTGCAGATCGGGAATGATCGGCAAGAACTCCTGGCACAACTGGCGCAGGAACATCGGGCGGTTCAGCAACGCCTGCCCCTCGCGCGCGTCAACGCCCATGGACTCCCAGGTCACCCCGCCGCCGTGGCGATACGCGTCGAGCAGTCTGGGCATCGACGTTGTCGTCGCCACGAACAATCGGGCCATCGGCGCCACATACAGCAGACTCTCTGGATCTACGAGTACTGCGGCGTGTGCTGCGGACAACGTATATCGACGGTCGGCATCCGTATTGACGTCCAAGTACCCGGCCACAGCCTGCTGTTCCAGCCATTCGCGGGCATACCGTTCCACGGTTGCCGTCCGATCAGCCAGTTCCGTCGACGTGAGGGGCCCGAAGTCAGCCAACGCGCGATACCAGCCCAGCCGATCTCCGAGGTAGACCGCTTGCAGTTCTGCCGCGCCGATCGCGGCCGCGAACATCCGTTCCGCCAATGCCTCCGATTCGCTGACGCCTTCTGCCCCGGCGCCCCCTGCCCCAGCTCCCTCTGCATTGACCCCTTCGACGGTTGCCATCGAAACCTCCTGGATTCACCTTGGTTTCCAGGTGGGTACCCGCGCGAGCGCAGGCTAGCCGCTCAGACGACGACGAGGCGTTGGTCTGCAGCGTCCCGATCGGTCGCAAGGGTGTCGTATGCAGCGGCGATGGACGCGACTCCGCGGATCAGATCTTCCGACGAACGTGCGTATGGCACACGGATGAACCGCTCGAAAGCACCTTCGACGCCAAATCTCGGGCCGGCTGCGAGGAGCACTCCGAAGTTGGGCGCCACCGCCGCCAAGGCAGTCGACACGGGTGCCGACATGCGCATCCATACCGACATTCCGCCCGAGCCGATCGTGGGGCTCCAGTCCGGGAGTCGCTCGGCTACCGCGTCGAGCAGAACCGATCGTTGCTCGCGCAGGACCGCGCGACGCTCCTCGAGCAGCGAGTGGTCGTCGGCGAGGAGGTATGCCGCGGCAAGCTGATCCATGACCGGGGTACCGAGGTCGACAGCCGCGCGAGCGCCCACCAGCTGGGTGATCAGTGCGGGGTCGGCCCGAATCCAGCCGACGCGCAAGCCGCCCCACAGTGACTTCGCGGTGGAACCGAGGGTTACGACATCCGTCTTCGCGGCGCCGCGGCCGTGCGCTGCCACCGGAGCGGGCGGCGGCGCATCGAGCCACAGGTCCACCATGGTCTCGTCGACGACAAGCGTCATCCGGGTCTCGTGGGCGATCTTGGCAAGCTCCGCGCGCCCGGCGGAATCCATGCACAGACCCGTCGGATTGTGGAAGTCCGGAATCAGGTAGGCCATACGGGCAGCGGTTTGCCTTGCAGCACTGCGGATTCCGTCGAGGTCCCAGGCTCCGGCGGCGGCAAACTCCGGACGCACCGGAACCGGAACGGGCCTGGCCCCGTTGCGCCGAATCGCTTCCAGCGCATTGGGATACGTGGGGTGATCCACCAGCACCCGTTCGCCGGGAGAGGTGAGCACCGACAACAACAACCGCAAAGCGTGCTGGGCGCCGGAGGTCACCATGATCTGCTCGGGTGTCGTGGGCAAGCCGCGTGCGGTGTAACGACGAGCGATGACGTCCCGCAGTTCTGCGATGCCGATCGGCTCCATGCCGTGAGTGGGCAGGAACTGCGGAAGTGACTCCAGCGCAGACGCATACGCCTGCTGCACCTGCTCGGCCGGGGCAGCCATCGCGGCATAACTGAGATCGACGACGGCACCGCTCGGGCCGGGTTGGTGCTGGCGGAACATCAAGCCGTTCGGCCGCGCACCGGCAGGCAACGCCACGGTGCTGCGCGAACCCTGACGGCTGATCAGATAGCCCTCGTCCCGCAGAACCGAGTACGACGACGTGATCGTGGTGCGGCTCAGTTCGAGCACGGTTGCGAGTTCACGCTCGCTCGGCAGAGCCACGCCCAACGGAACGCGCCCGTCGTGCACGAGTAAGCGAATACCGTCGGCCAGTGCGCGGTAGGCGGGCCGTCGTCCCGATTCCTCCTGCCAGGACCCGAGATCACGCGCAAGGGAACGGGCACCGAGAACTCGAGTCATCATGCGGTCCAGTATCGAGTACTTGGCTATGTAATTCAATACCAGTGTACCTGATGATGAGCTTATGACTACCTTCGCAACGCTTATCGGCATCGGACTCTTTGTGGCCGTCGTGTACTTTTTTGCGCCCGCAGAAGGTGAAGGTACATACATTCGAGTGGAACAGTTTCGCCTGGCAGCACCGCTCGGCGGCATCTTCGGCGAGGTCGGCGAACGGTCCGAGAACAACTCTGTCGGACCCCCGTGCCATTGTGATGAGGGGGAAGAATTCACTGATCTCAGTCCAGTTCGATAAAACTGGACTCTTTCTGCTCGAAGAAAGGCGCAGATGCCTGAATCCAAGAAGTCTGAATCCAAGAAGATTCTTTACATCGACCTCGACAACACCCTCGTCAACTTCCAGTCCGGCATCGATCGCCTGACCGACAATGTGCGAAAGAAATTCGAAAACGACCTCGACGAAGCCCCACACATCTTCTCGCGTATGGATCCCCTCGACGGCGCGATCGACGCGTACCACCAACTAGCGCGGCAGTTCGACACCTACATCCTGTCGACTGCGCCCTGGAAGAACGCAACCGCGTGGCACGACAAGGTCCTGTGGGTCCAGGAACACCTCGGACTGGAAGAAGGCAGCGTCGCGTACAAGCGGTTGATCCTCTCGCACCACAAGCACCTCAACCGAGGCGACTTCCTCGTCGACGATCGCGGAGCCAACGGCGCAGACAGGTTCGAGGGCGAGTGGATCAAGTTCGGCACCACCAAGTTTCCCGATTGGACGACGGTCACCGAATACTTGTCGAAGCGAGCCTGAAACACGAAATCCCCGCTCCTACTTGAAAGGAACGGGGATTTCGACAAACAATTCCTAGCGGATGACCTCGCGGCGGACGATCGTCTCGTCACGGCCGGGGCCGACACCGATGCAGGACATGAACGCACCCGACAGCTCTTCGAGTCGAAGCACGTAATTCTGCGCGGCCTGCGGAAGCTCCTCGAACGTGCGAGCCTTCGAGATGTCCTCGGACCAACCCGGCATCTCTTCGTAGATAGGCTTGGCGTGGTGAATGTCGGTCTGCGACATCGGCATTTCGTCGTGACGCACACCGTCGACGTCGTATGCAACACAAATCGGTACCGTCTCGAGGCTGCTGAGCACGTCGAGCTTGGTCAGGAAGTAATCGGTGATGCCGTTGACGCGCGTTGCGTAGCGGGCGATTACGGCGTCGAACCAACCGGTGCGGCGGCCACGACCGGTGGTGACACCGACCTCACCGCCCTTGTCGGCCAGGTACACACCGAACTCGTCGAACAGTTCCGTCGGGAACGGGCCCGAGCCGACGCGTGTGGTGTACGCCTTCAGGATTCCGAGAACAGTGGTGATCTTGGTGGGGCCGATGCCCGAACCAACCGCTGCGCCACCGGAAGTGGGGTTGGACGACGTCACGTACGGGTAGGTGCCGTGGTCGACGTCGAGCAGCGTTCCCTGTGAACCCTCGAGCAGGACGGTCTCGCCGCGCTCGAGAGCGAGGTTGAGTTCGAGTCGCGTGTCCGAGATGCGGTGCTTGAAGCCCTCCGCCTGCGTCAGAACTTCTTCGACAACCTGCTGGGGATCAAGAGCCTTGCGGTTGTAAATCTTGACCAGCACCTGGTTCTTGAATTCGAGTGCCGCCTCGACCTTCTGGGTCAGGATCTTCTCGTCCAGGACATCCGCTGCCCGTACGCCGACGCGAGCGATCTTGTCCTGGTAGCACGGGCCGATTCCGCGACCGGTGGTGCCGATCTTCTTGGCACCGAGGAAGCGTTCGGTGACCTTGTCGATGGCCACGTGGTACGGCATGATCAGGTGCGCATCGGCGGAAAGCAGCAGGCGGGACGTGTCCACGCCGCGCGATTCCAGGCCCGCGAGTTCGGTGAGCAGCACTCCCGGGTCCACCACGACGCCGTTTCCGATGACATTGGTGACGGCCGGTGTGAGGATTCCGGACGGGATGAGGTGCAGTGCGAATTTTTCACCGTTCGGCAGAACTACGGTGTGTCCGGCATTGTTGCCGCCCTGGTATCGCACGACCCACTGAAGCTGCTCGCCCAGTAGATCTGTAGCTTTGCCCTTACCTTCGTCGCCCCACTGGGCGCCGATCAGGACGATTGCCGGCATGACGTTGTCTCCTACGGTCGACGTGCAGCAGTTGTCCCGCCGCATTGGTACTGCCTGAATCCGCGCACTCTTGTGCAGCCGAGCTGTTGCAGTGACCGAAGGAGAAGTCTAGCCCAGAGCACACGATCAAACCCTTCGGTCCAGAAATCGGCTCGTTGTTGTCGCAGTTGTCGGTCTGTACCCGACGTCGCATTAGGATCGTGGTCTGCAATTCCGACGACTGTTCCCCAGCCAGGTGAGCGGTGTCGGTGGTGCAACCACCGCCGACAAAGTCATGATCGAGCTAGGAGCGCGCGTTGACCCCAGTGGTACTCAGATGTGGCGATTCACCCGTGCCTCTCCCGTTGGGCGAGGTCACGTCGTTCGCGCTGCCGGAGGTGCCCGAGAAAGACGACTTCAGTGAGGCCCTGGCACAACTGAAGGTCGTCTCCGAACCCCGCTTGATTGTGGTCGGCACGGACGCGGCGTTTGCCGCGGTGCTGACGCGACTGATGCGTCTCGAGCTATTGGACGTCGAACTCGCCTACGTCACGGAGGATCGGTCGGACGCCACCGATGCGTACAGACTGTCCACGGGCGCAAAAGCTGCCCGCGCAGCACTCAAAGGCACCGCGCACGTCGTGCCACTGATTCGCGACGACGCCGGAATAGCGCTGGTCGGCGCTGCCACGGTCACCGGCCCAGGTGGAACCGAGGAATTGATCGGTGAGGCGTATGTCGACGACAACAAACTCTTCTCGGGCACTGTGCAGGGTGTCCGGATTGTTCCGAGCCCCAAGCTGCCAGGCATCCGGGCGTCCGTTGATCGCCGCAGTCGCTGGGCTGGGCGACGGTGGCTGGAAGGTCGAGCCGTCCAACTGGGAGCGCCCGCAGCCCACCTCGTGCGCGACGGTGTTCCGAACCCCCGAGACCTCAAACGCTCGACCTTCTACCGCCACGACAAGACCTGGCTGTTGGTCCGGTGAGAACGGGCGCTGCGAGGTCAGCCGTGCGGCCTAGCCCCGTCTTCCTCGGGGTCGTGGCCATCGCTGTCCTCGGCGGCGTTGTTGCCTGGAGTTCCGAACGCGGTTCGGTGGCCGGCGGGGCCGGGGTTTTTGTTCTTGTCGTCGCAGGTTGGGTGGTGACTCTCTGTCTCCACGAGTTTGCGCACGCCTTTATTGCGTGCCGTCACGGCGACACCGACGTCGCAGCCCGTGGATATCTGACGCTCAACCCGTTGAAATACAGCCATCCTTTGCTCTCGATCGGGCTCCCGGTGCTGTTCATAGCTCTTGGCGGTATCGGCTTGCCCGGCGGTGCGGTTTATCTGCGCACCGGGATGTTCTCGCCCAAAGTCCAGGCCCGCATCTCCCTGGCCGGTCCGGCAACCAACGCCATCGCCGCCGTAGTCCTGCTTGTTGTCATACGCACGTATGGATCCGGACCAGAGCATGTGACGTTCTGGGCGGGGTTGAGTTTCCTCGCGTTCCTGCAGGTGATGGCGACCGTCCTCAACCTGTTGCCGGTTCCCGGACTGGACGGCTACGGCGCGCTCGAACCGTTCCTGAAGCCAACGACCCGAGCGCAACTCGACCAGTTCAAACCGTATGGATTACTCCTTCTGGTCGCAGTTCTCTTTGTCCCTCAGGTCAACGTGATCTTTTTCGACGCGATCTATTGGATCTTCGAACTCAGTGGGGTACCCGGGAACTACGCGGCGGCCGGCAATTCGTTGATGCGCTTCTGGACGTGACGGAGATCGCACCCTTCCGAACAATGCTGAACGCCGACATGAGAACCTGACATTTCGGTCTATTTACTTTTCAACAGGAGCACCACTGATGATTTCGGCGTCGATAGAGTGCGGCAATTCGGTTTACACCATCCGAAAGGCAGAGCTTCACGACGTAGGCACCCTGGTGGACCTTCTAGCCGACGACCCCATCGGGTCCACTCGTGAAACCACAAATCCCGACGCCCGGACGATCTACGAGAAGGCTTTCGAGAAGATCGACGCCGACGACGCACACCTGCTTGTTGTTGTCACCACCGCCGACGACAACGTGATCGGCACCGTGCAACTCACCTTCATCCCCGGACTGAGCCGGATGGGTGCAACCCGGA
Organism: Rhodococcus sp. IEGM 1366; assembly: GCF_033142425.1. Classification (NCBI taxonomy): domain Bacteria; kingdom Bacillati; phylum Actinomycetota; class Actinomycetes; order Mycobacteriales; family Nocardiaceae; genus Rhodococcus; species Rhodococcus sp. IEGM 1366. The sequence continues at coordinate 237,347 of NZ_JAWLRZ010000008.1, read as the reverse complement.
TGCAGATCGAGGCCGTTCGGGTGCACGAGGATCACCGCAGCCAGGGAATCGGGAGCGCAATGCTGCGTTGGGCATGCGACGAGGGGGCACGGCGCGGCGCATTCCTCGCTCAGCTCACCTCCGACCAGACGAGGACAGAAGCCCACGAGTTCTACGAACGCCTCGGATTTGTCGCCTCACACATCGGGTTCAAGAAGTCCTTGAGCTAACGCACGGCTGAAGATCGCCACGGAATTTCCGAACCTGCGCATGCTCGTTTGCTTCGCATCGTCTGGCTGGTGATGCGAAGCAAACGAGCAGTGTTCAGTTCCAGCAGGGCCGGATTCAGTCTCGGTGGACTGGCCCTTGGCGGGTGGTGGAGCGTCGGCGTCGTTGTTTCGGGTCGATCGCCGACGGCGGGATGAACCAGGGTTTGTGATCATCGCCCATTTTGATTTCCCAGATTCCGCGGAACCCGCTGGTGCTGTGGATCAATCGGTGGTGATTTCGGCAGAGGAGGGTGAGATTGTCCATCACCGTCAGACCGCCCACTGACCACGGTTTTATATGGTGGGCGTCGCACCAAGCAGGTACCGCATCGCAGTTGGGGAAGGCGCAGCCTTTGTCCCGAGCAATCAACGCGGTGCGCTGTTCGGGTGTGACGAGGCGTTTGTGCGGCGTCGCATCCAGCGGCGCACCCTTGCCGTCCATCAACACCGTCGAGAGCATGCAGTCACAGGCGAGCATCCGGGTCAGGCTCACACTGAGCGGGCCCATCCACGGCATGTACCCGACATCAAGATCTTCGAAATCAGGCTCATCGAAATCCGCCGCGACATCGCTACGCATGGTGGCGCATTCCCGATGCTCCGCAAGATCTTTCGCAGTGATGTGCACATTCACATGCGGACGCTGACCGCCGTCAACACCGGTCATGGCATTGTCGAGGTACCGGCGAATCAGTTCCGTGAAGGCGTCGGCGGTGCGTTTGGCAGCTGATCGCTGATCCGGGGTTCCGTCCGCGGCCGGTTTCGGCATCGACAAACCCGAGAGGGCCGACAACAGCATTTCGCCGGTCAGCGCGTCGAAATCACCCTTGATAGCCACGCGCCCGTTGAGCGTCGGCGAAATCCGTAACACATTGAGATCATCATCCTCACCGGGCGGGGTCTCATCCGATTCGAAGATCCGCTCCAAAACCGCAATCGCGTACCGGAGTTTGATGGTGGTCGCCTCCACGCCGGATGCGGCAGCGAGCAGTGTTGCCATGCAGGACGGTAACGCTCTGTCGGGCATGCCTTTTGGTGGTGATTCGCAGAACGAGGCGATTATTGCCGCATGATCGAGCGAAAGGTCACCGGCCTCGAACTGCGCAGCAATATCCGGGAATCCCCGCAACGCGGCACCGAGGGCAGCGATCTTGTTACCGGCCGCGTTCTGCAGCATCGTATTCGCCGCCAACCACCGCCCCACACCGCGGTAGCACAGCACCTGCTCATCCGGATTGAGCGCCAACGCGTCGACAGCGGCAACCCGAATCGCTTCCAGCCGAAGAATTTCCGCAGATACACTCACGGCAACGTCTCGAACCTCCGCCGGGCGCAATTGCCACAACCTGCCACGCACACCCGCAGCCGAACCGGCTACAACATCCCCCACCGAAACAAAATCGCTGACCGTGGTCATCAGAGCCTCCCCACCCTTGACCACAATGATACTCGAACGTTCGTTCGATTCAAGAGGCATTTCGGACAGGTTCCAAGAATATTCACTCGAGCCGGACCTCTTTGCCGAACTCGAACAGTTCATCGCAACCTCCGATCTCCCCCACAACGTCAAAGACACCGCCCGACGCAAACTCGCCGACCCCACCCTCAGCTGGGAAACGATCGCCCAAAACTCGACGCCACCCGTCGTCACCTCGACCGCATAGCCCCGCCACGAAAGATTCGACACCGACCAACTCGCCGCCACGAACTGATCAAGCCAGGTTCCTCCCCAAACTGCTTAAGGTGTTTCAGGGGTGTTTCACTCCCCGAGCGGCCAAGAAAGTCGTCGCACAAGTCGCCCCGAACACCGTGTCGAGGGGAGCGACTCTACGGACTCTCCGGAAGGAACCACCATGACCGAGACCAACACCGCCTGATTCATTACAGGGCCCCGCATCGCAGGACACGGTGGATACGAAAACAAGTGCTACACCCATTACGTCCAAGACAACGGCGGCCACTACTGCCTGCACGGACCGATGGTCCAGACGGACGCAGAATGGCTCGCGAACAAGATGAACACCCAATGGGGCTAACCACCAGCGTCAAGGGTTTTCGGTGGTATTGAGCGCGAACGCGAACTCGGTCGTCGAGACAGTCGACTGTATATCCGCTGGCAAGCCAGCGCGAAGCGGCGGCGCGGCAGCCATGGACAAACAAGATTGCCTCGAGCGGTCATCCTCCACCTGAATTTTCGGGTGGTCATGGAACTTTTGATCGAGCCTCACCACAATGCAGGCTGCACGGGTGATTCATCGGATACGTTTCGGCACTTACGTTTCCGTGACAGAAGGCGCACTCGCTTCGCCACGGATCGGGCTGACACCTGGGTAGGCGACCTCTCCATCGTGTCCTTAAATAGCGATCAAGTCACACTTCTCGATAAGCAGTCGACTGTCGAGAACGCCGCGGCGGCCATCCCTTAAACAAATCAGCGCTTTTCCAGAGCGGAGCGCAGCGGAGTTCAATTTGGGACACCGTAGGTGGCCGGATCAACCGTCACATCACAGGCAAACCACCCTTGGGTAAGAAAATGACGCGGATCGCCTCTGCAATGCTCACGGCTTTTCCTCGGGCAGTCGCCGGCGGGCGTGGTCGGCGGCGCCGTTGCCGGTGATCAGCCACAGCGTGCTCAGGTCATCGATCAGTTGCTCAAGGGTGATATCGACAGTGCCGTTGAGCCAGCTCATGATCGCCTCGGCGGTGCCGCCGACGAGGAACGCCGGCGTAACTCGGGCCAGGCTGTCTCGTTCGAGTTTTACATCGTGAACTTCGCGGGCGTGTTGAACCAGGATCGTCGCGAGGCCTTGAACGACCGCGGCCCGGTGGGCCAACACCGCAGGGGACGCGGAAACCGCGTCGAAGAGCACCCTGGCGCGACGAGGGTCCTCGACCAGGGCTCGCACCGCAGCGTCGATGCTCTGAAAGGCCCTCTCCTGCAGGGACTTCTTTGCTGACATTGCGAACGCGAGGACGGCACTCTCGCTTACGTGACGTGCGGTTTCCTCGACGACGGCCGCCGCCAGTGCATCGAGGGTGTCGAAGCTTTCGTAGAAATAGCGTTTGTTCAGCCCAGCGGTGGAACACACCCTGGCGACCGTCGCGGTGCGCCACTGGTCAGTGGCCATGATTCCCAGCGCGGCGTCGATGAGCTGGTTGCGGCGAACCCGCACCCGCTCGCCGGCATCGATTCCGCCGTAGCTCCGCGCAGGCTGGGCACTCATGACAGCCATAGTGGCATTCGCCTCGTCTCGTTCGCTGCGTAGGGCCCTTGACACCTGTCGACCATATTTGGCACAGTTTGGTACCAGAATAGTTCATCGGCTACCGAGAGGACGTTCATCGATGTCACCCACACCGCCTGCTGCTACCGGTGCCACCCAACTTCCCTCCACCGTCACAGCGGTGATCGGGCCGATACTGGCCGAGTTGCGTGAGCTCTCCAAACACGCGCCGGGTCGAGCGCGAGTAGAGGGATGGCGGTACCTACGTGAGCTGAGTAGGGCCGACCGCCGCGACCAGATCGGCGCGTTGTTTGCCGCCGGAACACGGCCCGCGCAGCTCGACGGTGCCTACGAAGGTTTGATCGTGGGCAAACTCTTCAATGTTCCCGAGGCCGCGTTGGCCAATCCGCTGCTCGCGATCAACCCGACGTGGCAGGGCAAGACGTTCAACGCCGAGTCAGGTACGGGGTTCAATCGACTGATCCCGTTGGCGCGCTATGCGATGCGGGTGATCGCGCCGCTCTATCGCGGCCTGCGTCGGGCCGGCCCGGAGATTGTGGGCTTCGACTTTCGCTACAGCGCCGATGTCGGACTGGTCACTCCCAAGATTCCCGTGATCGCGCTGGACTCCGGCATCGAGGAGTACTGCAATCCGAGTGTGCGGACCTTCCCGATCAAACGCACCCGTGACGAGATCGTCGAGTTGCTACCAGGGCTGTACCTCGGTAGAGCGTTGCTCACGATGCACACCGGTGAGATTCGTACTATCGCCCACTTTGCGTTGCGCCACTTCGAGAACGAGGAGGTGCGGTCATGATCGAACTCGACGGGGCCGTCGTCTGTGTCACCGGCGCAGCCCGCGGCATCGGACGTGCCACTGCTGCTGAACTTTCTCGCAGGGGAGCACTAGTGTGGATCGGTGACCTCGACACTGAGGAGGCCGCCCGCACCGCTGCTGAAATCGATGCCAAGTCAATGCATCTCGATGTCACCAAAGGGGAAAGTCTGCGAAAGTTCTGGGCTGCCGCCAGCGCCGACGGCCCGGTTCGGATGCTCGTCAACAATGCCGGAATCATGCGGCTAGGTCCGTTCGTGGACCAAAGCCTCGAAGGCCATCATCAGGAGGTGGCGGTCAACCTCGGCGGCGTCATCAACGGCATGCACGTCTTCCTCCCCGACATGTTGGCCCGCAACTGCGGCCACATCGTCAACGTCGCATCAATGGCCGCCAAGGTGACCACACCAGGAATCGCGGTGTACTGCGCCACCAAGTTCGCCGTTGCCGCCCTGTCGCGGGCTGTGCGCGCCGAAATTGCCCACACCGCAGTCACGGTCACTACGATCATGCCTGCGGCAGTCAACACCGAACTCACCTCTGGTGTTTCGCTCGATCTGCAACCCACGCTGCAACCCGAACAGGTAGGTCGCGCCATCGCCGACACTGCACGCCGACCAGGTCGCGAGGTCACAGTCCCGCGCTGGCTGGCACCGATAGGAACGCTCGAGGAAGCTGCACCTGAACGTCTCTTGCAAGTCGCTAAGCGTGTCGTCACCCGCAACCGGCCACCCGGGGATTACGACGACACCCAGCGCCGCGCGTATCTCGACCGAATCCTCCGATGACCACCTTGCTCAACAGGATCGCCAATCGATATTCGACGATTAGCTGTTGCCGCGCACCCGAGCGCCGTTCACGGACACCCGCAACTCCCCCAGTGGCACGACGTGGCCGGATTGGTTGCGCACGTCGACCGTCACGGGTTCACCAGTGCTGTCGTCGGCAACGTTGAGCGGCCCACCCCTGCCCCCGTGCAGGTACTTGTCGCCCCACTGCATGAGCGCCAGCACCGCCGGCAGTAAATCCCGGCCCATCTCGGTGAGCACATACTCGTGCCTGGTGCGCTTCCCGGGCTCCTTGTACGGCTGACGCTCGAAAATGCCGGCGGCAGTGAGATCCTTCAGACGCGCCGACGCTACCGCTTCGGTGATACCGACCCGCGACGCAAAATCATCGAAACGGGTTGTGCCGTAATAAGCCTCACGCAGGATCAGCATCGCCGACCTCGTGCCGACCACTTCCATTGCGCGGCCAATCGAGCAATGCGTGGCTTGCCACGCGTCCCGATCCGCCAAGACTCCGGTCAGTCGCACTGCGTCCATACTCATCACCTTACTCCCTGACTTGCCATTGCCATAGCCAGGGTTTAGGTTCCTGACTATGGAACTCAACAGTCAGCCCGTCAGGACGGGCCCACTTCTGGCAATCCTGTCGGGAGCACCATTTGTTGCGAGCCTCGATCTCTTTGTCGTCAATGTGGCCTTCGGCGACATCGCGAAGAGCTTTCCCGGACATTCACTCGGCGAGTTCAGCTGGATCCTCAACGGATACGCAATCGTCTACGCCGCACTGCTCATCCCACTCGGGCGTTGGGCTGACCGCATCGGCCCCAAACGAGCGTTCATCGCCGGTCTCGCACTCTTCACTCTCGCCAGTGCCGCTTGCGCTTTCAGCCCGTCACTGTGGATGCTCGTGACATTCCGCATCGTCCAGGCCGTGGGCGCTGCAGCACTCACCCCGGCCAGCCTCGGACTTCTGATCAACGCACTCCCGGCCGCGAAACGCCAATCCGGCGTTCGCATCTGGGCCGCTTCCGGCGCTGCGGCAGCGGCATTCGGCCCCGTTGTCGGCGGCATGCTCGTGGAGGCGTCGTGGCACTGGGTGTTCCTGATCAACGTTCCCATCGGGATCGTGCTGCTCTACTTCGCCGTTCGACTTGTCCCGGATGCCGCGGAGAAGGACCCCGATGCAGGAATGGACCTGGCCGGCGCCGCACTCCTCACCGTCGGTATCGGCGCTCTTGCTCTCGCACTGGTTCAGGGTCCTGACTGGGGATGGACAGACCCGCGCATCGTTACTGCCTTTGCGCTCGCCGCGGTCACTCTGATTGCCTTCTGGTGGAGCAACTCCCGCCACTCCGCTCCGCTGATCGCGCCGGACCTCCTGAAAGTCCGCTCGTTTGCCTGGTCGAATATCACCGCCATCTTGTTCAGCGCCACATTCGCGGCCGGACTTCTCGCGAATATCCTTTGGTTGCAAGAAGTCTGGGGATACTCGGCACTGCGAACCGGATTTGCCGTCGCTCCCGGTCCGATGATGGTTCCGTTGTTTGCCATCGTGGGCGGAGCCCTCACCCGCAAATACTCCGCCGGCCGAGTAGCCGCTCTGGGCAGCGCGCTCTGGGCTGCGGGCACGCTTTTTGTCCTGCTGTCGGTGGACACGACACCGCACTACGCCACCCAACTGCTGCCGGGGTGGATCATCACCGGGATCGGCGTCGGCCTCGCTCTGCCCACCATCCTCTCGCAGGCAACAGCCGACCTGCCCGCTGCGCGATCGGCCACCGGCAGCGCCGTCATCAGCATGAGCCGTCAGATCGGTACTGTGCTTGGCGTGAGCATCCTGATCGCAGTCCTCGGAAGCGCGGTCGACTACAGCACCTTCCGACAAGCCTGGTGGGTCATCGTCGCAATTGCTGTTGCATCCGCAGTCGCATCACTCGGGATGACTCCCACCTCCAGCACGGATACCGCCAGCTCGGAGACCGCCGGCACGAAGTCGGTGCCGCGGCAAGGCATACCCGTCGAGTAGTCCGGCAAGGTCCGGACCGTCAGTCAGTGACCCAACGCCGTCCATTCGGGATCCGGCTTGCTCGCCACTACTCGGAACACGACCCCGCCCCGTCCGCTGCGCTGCACTTCGTCGATCAGGAAACCCGCGTCCTCGAGGTATCCGATGGGATCGCGAGTGAGGTGGTCGGAACCGAAACGCACAAAAAGCGGTTCGACCACCTTCATCACGGCCCGCGCAAAAACATTGGTGCTCGGCCCGTGTTCCGCCAGAACAAATCGACCGCCGGGCACCAAAACGCGGAAGGCCTCGACTGCAGCTCGGCCCGGATCAGGAATCGTGCAGAACGCGTAGGTGGACAGCAGCGTATCGACGCACTCGTCGGGGATATCCAGTTCCTGCACGTCTCCGTACCGAAGGTCGACGCTGGTGCTCACACCCTCGGAGACCCTGGCGCGGGCCTGATCGAGCATCGCTTTCGAGATATCCACTCCGATGACGTAGTCGACGTCCTTACCGTAGAGCGGCAAGTTCAGGCCGGTACCCACGGCAATCTCGACGACGCGGCCGCGCGCTTTGTCGACTGCCCATCTACGTGCGTCACCGAGTGCAAAGCGCTCGAAGCGTCCGATCTGTCGGTCGTAGTGAGTCGCCATCGCGTCGAAACTCTTGGCGACCTGTGCTGTGTCCGGTTCGCGCATGATGCCCCATTCGGTCGATCCCATTCGGTCGATCCCCTGTGCAGTCTCGCACGCGAACAACTAGCCCGGAAGCCCTTAACGCAACGATCTCTGCAGAGTTGACGTCGGGTCTGCGCTACTCACGCTGCGAAGTCGCCGGTATCGTTCGAGGTGACCTGCCGCCGCCTCCGACGTTCATGGGATAGAGACTTCGTGCGATCAAGCAACTGCGTTACCGGATCCGTCCGGCCACCCCTTTCCACTGATTCCACTGGAGGTTTGTGATGGCCGGCGGACTGTTTGCCCTGCTCGACGACGTCGCCGCTCTGGCTCGGATGGCAGCAGCGTCGATCGACGACGTAGCTGCCGCGACCGGTAAGGCAACCGCCAAGGCTGCCGGCGTGGTGATCGACGACGCGGCTGTCACTCCGCAGTACGTGCGCGGCTTGGCGGCCGAACGCGAACTGCCGATCATCAAGCGCATCGCGATCGGGTCGTTGCGCAACAAGCTGCTGATCATTCTGCCGATCGCGCTGCTGCTCAGCCAGTTCCTCCCCGGGCTACTGACTCCCCTGCTGATGGTGGGTGGCTGTTACCTCAGCTACGAAGCTGTCCACAAAATCTGGGGAGCGATTTTCGGCCACGGCGACCATCACGAGAGCGCAGACGAGCATCCTCGTGACGAAGAGGCCGTTGTCTCCGGCGCCGTGCGTACCGATCTGATTCTGTCGGCCGAGATCATGGTGATCGCACTCAACACCATCGCGGGTGAAGGTTTCTGGAGCCGACTGATCATTCTTGCCGTCGTCGCTGTGGTGATCACCGTTGTCGTCTACGGCGTTGTCGGATTGATCGTGAAGATGGACGACATCGGTTTGCGCATCGCCGAGTCGTCGTCCGGTTTCACTCACAAGGTCGGGCGCGGGCTCGTTCGCGGCATGCCGCACGTGATGTCGGTGCTCTCCGTGGTCGGCACCGCCGCAATGCTGTGGGTGGGTGGCCACATTCTTCTGGTCGGCATCGACGAACTCGGCTTCCATCCCCTCTACGACGCCGTTCATCACGGCGAAGAAGCGGTCAAGGATATTGCCGGTGTCGGCGGAGTCCTGGCATGGATCGTCAACACTCTTGCATCTGCAGCTCTCGGCCTGGTGGTCGGTGCGGTGATCGTCGCAGCGCAGTTGGGCATTACGAGCGTGCTGGCAAAGCGATCGGCGACGGCCTAGTCGATGTGCCTGTGGCGCGCCGCCATCTGCTCCGCCACCGCGCACACTGCATCGCGCAGCGACAACGGTTCCAGCACTTCGACGTCCGCACCCAAACCGATCAACTGAGAGAGCGCAACTTCAGGGCTTTCCAATCTCAATTCGACGTCCATCCATCCGGCCGAATCAGGTGGACCTGGCACCACTCGCGACGCCTCGACTCCCACCGCATCGGGGAGTCTTCGCCAACCGTTGGGCGACAATCGAATCCGACAGCTGAAACGCAACAGCGAACGGTCGAACTCCGCCATGGATGCCGCCCACCATATCGCCAAATCGAAATCCGCAGGCCTGTCGGATAATTCGTCACACACCACGGGGCCGGTGATTCGGCCGACCCGAAACGACAGAGTTCGACCGCCCAGACGTGCCACCAGATACCAGACCCCGGCCTTGATCACGAGACCGAGCGGATCAACCGTCCGTTGTTTGTCACGGTAAGTGAAATGTACCCGGCGTGAATCCAGCACCGCGGACGCAATAGTCGGCAGTGCCGAGATATCGTCGCTGCCACCGAACCATCCGGGGACGTCCACAAGAATGCGGTCCTGCCACAACCGCGCGCCTTTCTGCAGGCTCGGCGGCATCGTATCCAGCAGTTTTGCGGCCGCGGCGTCCGCGGAATCCGTCCGGCCCAGATCGGCGGCGATGGACGGCACGCCCAGCAGCATCAGCGCCGACGTCTCGTCGTCTGTCATTCCCGATAGCTTGGACTGCCAGCCGTCGAGCAAGCGGATACCGCCGCCCGGGCCACTTTCGGTCCAGATCGGCACACCGGCAGCGGACAACGAGGCCACATCGCGGTAGATCGTCCGTACCGACACCCCGAACTCGCCGGCCAACTGCTCGGCTACAACTCCTCGACTGCCCTGCAATCGCAACATGAGTTGAAGCAGGCGCGCGGATCTCATGGAGCGAACATTACCGAGAATCACTGACAGAAGTTGTCAGGAATAGGGGTGCAGAATGACCGTCATGGTCACCTGGAAGCAGTTCTCCGAAGAAGTTCCCGCCCTAGCCACAGCCGTCGAAGCTCGATTCAAGGCCCACAAGCATCACGTGCTCGCAACCCTGCGCAAGGACGGTTCACCGCGGGTCAGTGGCACCGAGGTGGAAATGCTCGACGGGCGTCTGGTGCTCGGATCGATGTTCGGCGCTCTCAAGGCAAAGGACCTCATCCGCGACGGGCGCTACGCCCTCCACAGCAATCCCGGCGAGCACACGATGGAGGGCGGCGACGCGAAGATCGCCGGAACCGCACGAGAGGTGACCGGCGAGGAGTTCGAGACTGTGCTTGCCAGCTATACCTACGAGGTTCCGAAACCCCTGCACCTCTTTGTCCTCGACATCGACGAGGTAGTCCATACGACGGTCGACGACGAACATATGTACGTGGACCTCTGGAAGCCGGGAAAGGAGATCACCCGGTTCACCAAGTGACGTTCTTCTCGCAATGCTCGCCGTTGGCGCACGATTCCACCTGCACGGTCGCGTGTGAAAGCCCGTGACTTTCCAAGACCGCGCGGGCGGATTCGAGAACGTGGGAAGAATCGGCGTCGCTGGTCAAATGCACTGTGGCAACGTCCATTCCCGTCGTCAGGGTCCAGATGTGCAGATCATGCACGCCCTTGACGTTGGGTAGTGCGGCCAGATCGGCTTCGACGGTTTCGACATCGACATCGGCCGGCGACGCTTGCGTCAGAATGCGCAGCGACGCGGCCGCCAACTTGAGTGCGCGGGGAACCACCCACAGCGAGATGAGCACACCGACAACGATGTCTGCCCACGTCCAGCCGAACAGTAGGACCACAGCGCCGGCGATCAGAACACCAACGCTGCCAACGGCATCCGCGAGCACTTCGAGGTAGGCGCCGCGTACCGCAAGGCTGTCCTTGGAGTCGCCGCGCAACATGAGCATGACCACGATGTTGGCGAGCAACCCAACTGCGGCAGTGATGATGAGAGCGCCGCCGGGAATCTCGGGTTCGTCACCGATGCGGCCGATGGCCTCGTACATCACCCACGCCGCAACGGCCAAGAGCATGGCCGCGTTGGCCATCGCTGTGAGGACCTCGGCGCGATGCCAGCCGAAAGTCCGTGCAGCGGTGGTACTCCCCTTCTTGGCGAGCAGGAGCGCTGTCAACCCCATGGCCATGCCGACAACATCGGTGAGCATGTGGCCGGCGTCGGCGAGCAGAGCCAGTGAGCCGATGAGCAAGCCGACGGTCGCCTCGAGAACGAGGAAGGCAACCAGGATCGCGAGTGCGATCACCATCTTCCGGATGCGCGTCGGACTCGGTCCTACTCCGACCGAATCTGCCGCCGTGTGACCGTGAGAATGACCGTGCCCTGACCCCATATGACCGCTTACCTCCTGAGTTCTCCCGATCATATGCATACATTCGCATATATACAACGGGTTGCTCGGTGAGCGGGACAAAGGTCAGTGTTCAGGCTGGTACGCCGGTTTCTCCACAGTGGGCGGCAACGTAGCGATTGCCGAAATACGCTTCATCCCCGCCACCTGCAGTAAGTCGACAACCAGCGAGCGGATCTGCGCGAACACCACCGTCGCAGACAGACCGGCCGTCTCCACAATTGCCGGCTTCAATTCCTTGGCCACCGAACGCAGCACCCGGGCGGCCTCCGCCTGGTCAGGCTGCTCCCCCGGTTCCGCGAGAATCATTTCCCTCAAGACGTCGACGGCCTTGGACAATTTCTCCACCTGCGTCACCAGACGCGGATCGAGAATTTCGTCGTCCCTGACCAACGTCAGGGAACGCCGCGACAGAACTCGAATGTTGCGCATCGCGTTGTCGATGGGATCGGCTGTCGCCATGAGTCGTTCGAGCCGCGGGCGAGTGTTCCAGTACAGCGGCGAGATCCGACTGATCTCCTGCCCGCCTTTGAGATTGGTGCGCAATCCGTCGATCGCCGACTGCGTCGCGCGGGCCTTGCGGAGAGCCTTCACTATCGGCTCGGGATCGTTGGCTCGCAATCCGTCGGCCACCAACGCCAGCACCTCCGACGACGTCGCGAGAATCGCCGCCGCGTCCTTGCGAGCGCGTCGCACGGGATGTGTGGGGATGATCGCGACCACCGCGATGCCCACCAAACCACCGACCAGTGCGTCGATCATGCGGTCGATTCCGCCGGTACCCCCTGGCGGAATCAACGTCGCCACCAGCACAGCCGAGTTACCGGCCTGCATCGAGAAGATGGGGCCGCTGTTCAGCAAGACCGCCACCGACATCGCCAGCACCACCACCAGGCTGATCTGCCACGCGCCGCTGCCGATACCGGAAATGATCAGATCGCCGATACCGATGCCGACCGTCACACCGGCCACCAACTCGAACGAGCGACGCAGGCGAGCACCCAACGACAGCCCGAGCGACACGACAGCGGCAATGGGCGCAAAGAACGGCGCGTGGTGCCCGATCACCGTGGTGGCAACCCACCACGCCAACCCTGCGGCCAGTGCGCATTGAAGAATCGGTAGCGCCGACGTTCTCAGCCGGCGCCCCGACTTGCGAGCGCGGTCCTTGATGCTCGACGCGCTCGGACGGAAACTGCTAACCGACGCCAAGCGCTTCGGCAGCGTTGGGGTCGCAATCCTCGAGCAGGTCCAGGCAGCGGGCGTACTCGTCTGTCTCACCGATCGACTGCGCGGCCTTGGCCAGCACTGCTACACAACGGAGGAAACCGCGATTGGGCTCATGGCTGTACGGGACGGGCCCGAAGCCCTTCCAACCATTGCGACGAAGCTGATCGAGTCCGCGGTGGTAACCGGTACGCGCGTAGGCGTACGCGGTGATGGTTGCGCCACTCTCGAATGCGGCCTCGGCCAGATACGCCCACGCGATGGACGCAGTGGGATGATCAGCCGCTACCTGAGCCGGATCAGCGTGGTTGAGCAGGGCCGATTCTGCGTCGTCGTCGCCGGGAAGCAAAGTGGGCTTGGGTCCGAGCAGGTCACCGAATTGGGTCATGGGCTTATTGTGCCCGCTGCGGTCCGTGGGCACCGGACCGCCTCACCCGTGGTCGCCGTTACGACCGGATTCGACCGATCGTTACGCTGGGGACGTCAATTGCCCCAGACCGAAGGATGACCGGTGCCGGACTCGAAAGACGACAACTCGACAAAGAGAGCGCCGGAAAAACAGGGGGCGCCGGAAAGTTCGACGCCGACTGAACCCGCCACCGTCGCGATCCCCAAGGCATCTCCGAAGCCCCCGGCGCCTGAGCCCGCAACCGTAGCCATTCCCAAGGCACCGCAGCCCCAGATGCCGCCGCCCCAGGCACCGCAACGTCAGTCGCCGCAACGTCCGTCGCCGCAGCCCAAGGCACCACAGCCGGTCCGCGCCGCGCCGCAGCGCGTCGGAGTAGCAGCCGGAATTCCGCCGCAGCAGCCTCTTCCCACTCGAATCGAGCCGGCCGCGCCGGAGCAGGCGAAGCGCGGTGGCAAGGGGTGGTACATCGCCGCGGGAGCAGCCGCTGTCGCCATCGTGGCCGCGATCGGCGTCGCACTGTATGTCTCGTCCGAGAGCAGCAGCGGGGGAAACTCACCGGAAGCTCAGGTCCAAACGGCGATCAGCACGTACGTCGACGCTCTCGCGTCCGGTGACATTGCCGCACTGCGCACCGCAACGTGTGGTTCTCTCGCCGACTACTACCAGTCCGTTCCGGACGACGCTTTTGCCCAGGTCCACCAGAATGCGGTAGCGCAGAAGACGATTCCCCAGGTCAGCGCCGTCGACGCCGTCCGAATCACCGACGACACCGCTATCGCCCAGGTTGAGGCGAGCATCCCGGCAACCGGGGAACGGTCGTGGCGAACCTTCGATCTGGAACGCCAGGACGGAACCTGGAAGGTCTGCGACCCGAGCCAGACCGGTTAAACACTCGAACCATAACCAACTGTGCGCGCCCACGAAGTCGTCGACTTCGTGGGCGCGCACAGTTTTTCGATCGAGCAGTTCTAGCCTCCGGACACCGAGCGGCCGGCCGACTTCAGGTCGTTGCACGCCTCGATGACACGAGCAGTCATGCCTGCTTCGGCCTTCTTGAGGTAGCTGCGCGGGTCGTAAGCCTTCTTGTTTCCGACCTCACCGTCGACCTTGAGGACGCCGTCGTAGTTGGTGAAGAAGTGTCCCGCGATCGGACGCGAGAACGCGTACTGCGTGTCGGTGTCGACGTTCATCTTCACGACGCCGAAGTTCAGCGAATCCTCGATCTCGGACTTCAGCGAGCCCGATCCACCGTGGAACACGAAGTCGAACGGCTGCGAGCCGGCAGCGAGGCCGAGCTTCGCTGCGGCAACGCGCTGGCCCTCGTCGAGAACCTCGGGCTTGAGCTTGACGTTGCCCGGCTTGTACACACCGTGCACGTTGCCGAAGGTGGCAGCGAGGAGGTACTTGCCCTGCTCGCCGACGCCCAGAGCGTCGACCGTCTTCTCGAAGTCTTCCTTCGAGGTGTACAGCTTGTCGTTGATCTCGGCTTCGACGCCGTCTTCTTCGCCGCCGACAACACCGATCTCGACCTCGAGGATGATGTTTGCAGCTTTCGACAGTGCAAGCAGTTCCTTGGCGATCGCCAGGTTCTCGTCGATCGGGACAGCCGAACCGTCCCACATGTGGGACTGGAAGAGCGGGTTACGGCCGGCGTTGACGCGTTCCTGCGAGATGGCGAGCAGTGGACGCACAAACGTGTCCAGTTTGTCCTTCGGGCAGTGATCGGTGTGCAGCGCGATGGTGACGTCGTACTTGGCGGCAATCACGTGCGCGAACTCGGCGAGTGCAGCAGCACCGGTAACCATGTCCTTGATGCCCAGACCGGAACCGAACTCGGCACCGCCGGTCGAGAACTGGATGATGCCGTCACTGCCGGCGTCTGCAAAGCCCTTGATGGCTGCGTTGATGGATTCGGAGCCGACACAGTTGATAGCGGGGAAGGCAAAGGAATGCTCCTTGGCCCGACTCAGCATCTCGGCATAGACCTCGGGAGTTGCGATAGGCACGGCGGGAGTCCTCCATTTACGTGTCGTTCGGAGCGCTCGACGATGTATAAAGCGCTTCGTGTGGTCCTAGCAGTATGGCAAGTCGTGGTCGCCACGTCTCTTTGCGGTCTCGCCGTGACGTGGACGACGCGGTGACCTGCAGCAGTGGGAAACACTCAGACGCTCCCGGTAGTCTGGCCTCCGTGAATGTGCAGGCAGCAACTGAATCCGTGACGAACCTGGCCTTGCTGCCCGGCTTCCTCGATCCCGTGAACCTCTTGAACTCCTTCGGAACGTGGGTTCTGGTGGGATTGCTTCTGGTGGTCTTCATCGAATCCGGCCTACTGTTTCCGCTCCTGCCCGGCGATTCCCTCCTCTTCACCGCAGGGTTGATCGCGGCGTCCAAGTCCACCGAGATCGAACCGTTCGCGCCGTTGTGGGTGCTGTTGGTGACCATTCCGATTGCCGCGATCCTCGGTGACCAGGTCGGTTTCTACATCGGCGCCAAGGGTGGAACTGCTCTGTTCAAGAACGACGACGCGAAGTTCTTCAAGAAGAAGTACATCGACGAGTCGCACGCGTTCTTCGAGAAGCACGGCCCGGTCACCATCATCCTGGCCCGCTTCGTGCCGATCGTGCGTACCTTCGCACCGGTTGTCGCCGGCGCATCGAAGATGAAGTACTCACTCTTCCTCACCTACAACATCGTCGGTGGCATTCTGTGGGGTGCCGGCGTCACGATGCTCGGCTACCTCCTCGGTCAGATCGAGTTCATCCGCGACAACGTCGACTACATCTTCATCTTGATCGTCCTGGTGTCTGTCCTGCCGATCGTTTTCGAAATCGGAAAGCGCCTTCTCGCGTCACGACGCGGTGAAACGGCGAATACTTCAACTACGGACAATTCGGAATCCGTGACCGAGGAACCGACTCACTGATCACCAGAACCGAGGCAAGAAACTGACCACCATGACACTCGCGTCCGGCAGTTTCGGTCCCCTCGAAACCGCTGGTCCTGCGCTGGTGTGGATCATCGTCGTGACATTCGTCTTCATCGAATGCGCGATCATTCTGGGGTTGTTCCTTCCCGGCGATTCTCTCCTCATCACCGCAGGAATTGTGCTGGCCGGCCACGAATCCGGCGCCGGACACGTGTGGGCTCTCTCGGTGGGCGCCATGATCGCCGCCATTGCCGGCAATCAGGTCGGGTACGTCATCGGTCACCGAACGGGCAACCACATCAAGGCCCGCAAAGGTGGCAAATACTTCACCGAGAAAAACCTGCACCGGGTCAACATCCTGCTGGAGAGACACGGCTTCTGGGCTGTCCTGATCGCCCGCTGGATCCCCTGGATACGCACCCTGTGCCCCATGGTCGCGGGCGCAGCCAAGATGAACCACACGCGGTACACCGTGGCCAGCACCATCGGCGCAATCATCTGGGCGCCGGTACTGCTGCTGATCGGCTTCTACGGCGGCTCGTTCCTCGATCGTGTCCCCTGGCTCCTGCCTGCGGTCCTGATCGTGATGACTGTGAGCCTGGTCGTCGGCACCGGTCTCGGCATCTGGCAGTACCGCAAGGAAATGGCCCGCCCCGCCGAGGACGTCGAGGTCGAGGAAGTTCTGGACTGACGCCTTTAGCGTTTGCCCGGCTGAGGCTCTGGCGCTCAGCGTTTACGCGGCTGAGGCTCTGGCGCTCAGCGTTTACGCGGATATCCCGCGGCTGAGACGACGTATGCGGCTTCCATGAGCATCCAGCCGCCCAACTGCACTGACAGGTCACGCTCCGGGACGCTCGACGATCGCACCGAACCTCCCGTGAACGTCGCCAGTTCCCCGGAAAGCCTCGGCAGTGTGGCATCGCGAGTCCAGTCGTGACCGAACAGCGGTAACCCCTCGACCTCGAGGCGGTTCTTCCAGGCGGCTTCCGCCGACGCCAGCACGATCTGCGCCGCGATCTCCTTCGCCCGAATGTCCTCGTTGCTCTCCCAGGTCAGGTTGACCACGACAAACGCCAGATACCGCACCAGGATCGCGTTGAACAGGCCACCGTCACCGCCGCCGCCTCCGGTGATGACGCCGCGATCGGTCAAACCGTCGTAGACCGCGTTGACGAGGGCGTGAACCCGCTCGCGGTGCCTCGGTTCACCCAACCGTATCGCCAGTTCCGTCTCCAGGCCGAGAGTGACTCCTTGGCAATACGAGTAAATGGCCCGTTCGAGCGTTCCGTCGCGGCGGACACCGTCGAAGATCAGGCCCGATTCGGGATCACGCAGAGTCTCCTCGATCCAGTCGGCGTGCGCCTGAGCTCGCCACAGCTTGCCAGTCCGAGCAAGCATGATCCCGGCCGGGCCGTTGGCCGGGGTGTTGTAGAAATCGGAACCCTTGCACCAGGGAATTCCGCCACCGTCCTCCGGCGACCACGAGTCGAAGAGTTGAGATTCGAGAGCTTGTACGGCGCTGCGATGGTCCAGTGCAAACAGCCGTTGGGCGCGTTCGAGCGACAACCCCAGCCAGGCCATGTCGTCGTAGTAGCTGTTGGTCCAGGACCTGACGTTGCGGACGCGGACGCTGCGGGCAACCTTGGCAATTCTACGACGACGCTTGGGCGTCGGGTCACGTTCGAGCGCGTCGACGGCAGTATCGAGCAGATGCGCCTGCCACCAGTAATGCCACGGGCGGAACATGCGCTCGCGGCGCACCGCCGGCCACGCCACGACACCCAGCGCTGTTCTCGGCATTGCCCACAACCGTCGCAGATGCCGACTGACAATGGCTCCTTCGGCCGCATCTGCGCGTTCCGCCCACACTTGCTGCATAAGACATATCCTGTCCCCTCGGAGCCTGCGGCGCTAGCGCCTACCCAGCTAACAGACTCCGGCAAGGTCAGCGGGAGTTACGAAGATCCGCGTGCTCCCGCACCCAGGCATGCATCGCGATACCTGCCGCGACGCCGGCGTTGATGCTGCGGGTCGAGCCGAATTGTGCAATCGATACCGTCATGGACGCAACCTCTTTCGCCAGTTCGGTCACTCCTGGACCCTCCTGGCCGAACAGCAGAATGCAGTCTCTCGGCAGGCTCGCGGTTTCGAGTGGTACCGATCCGGGGGTGTTGTCGACGGCAACGATAGTGAGCGAATTCTCACGTGCGTACTCGACCAACTCGCCGATGTCAGCATGGTGAACGATGTGTTGGTACCGATCGGTGACCATGGCGCCGCGGCGGTTCCACCGTCGCCGGCCCACGATATGCACGGCCGCTGCGGCAAACGCGTTGGCAGTACGAACCACGGTGCCGATGTTGGCGTCGTGCGCAAAATTCTCGATGGCCACGTGCATCGGATGACGCCGCGAGTCGATGTCATCGACAATCGCCTCGCGTGTCCAGTACCTGTACTCGTCCAACACGTTTCGACGGTCACCCTCCAGCAGAAGCAGCGGGTCGTAACGCTCGTCGGTGGGGAGGTCCGTCCCGTGAAACTCCGCCCACGGGCCGACACCGTTCGGGTTTTCGCCCCATTCTGTCGGACCGACCTCGTCGGCCGGTTCTACACTCACGTCGGACATCAGAACACCTCGTTGGAATCGGCAGCCACGGTGAATCCGTGTGTGGTCTGCTCGTTGACACACGAGACATCCGTCGCCGTGGTAGTACATGTGAAGCCCAGCTTAGACAGTGGCGTTCCGGGCGGAAGCACCGGATCAGCTTCGGGTCCGCCGGACATGTACACCGGGCCACCAGAGCACATGAAGGCACCTTCACCCTCATCTTGAACACGAATTCCGTTGCCCCAGTTCACCATGCAACTGTCCGGGCGCGGCGGCACCGGAGTTGTCGTTCCCTCACACCCGGCTTCGATGCGGGTGGGCAATCTGATGATGCCGCACTGGAAGTTCCCGTCCGGAGTAGTGAAGTAGTAGGACTCGTTGCGCTCGAAGTGCACGTCCGTCAATGTGGTTGTCGGCGGCACAGTTGTGGGCGGGATCGTCGTCGTTGTGACAGGTACCGGAACGGTCGTCGTCACCTGGGGCGTGGTCGAGACTGCCGTACTGGATTGCGTGGTCGGCGTCGGCGCAGACTGCGCGTCACCGCCACAACCAGTGAGCAGTACCGCCGAACCCACACTCAGACACAGCAATCCCACCCGGACACGAACCACCGCGACTACCTCCACCCATGTCTTCTGCCTCAACCCGGCCCACAAAACGATTCCGAACTATATCGCGAGTTCGATTACGTTCCGGTTAAACGTTTGTTCGTCAACCTCGACAACCACGCAGGCGAGAATCGCGACGCGGCAAGAAGCACTTTCGCTTGCCCTCCCACCGGATAGTGAACCTTGGGCATGCGTCCGGCGCCGCGCGTCGCATCCCAGAGTTCCTGCGCGACTTCCGTTGCAGTGAGCTTGATTCCAAGTGATCGCGTCGAACCGGTATCCATTCCGGTGACCATGGCCGTCTGGACGAAGAGAGGCCACAGTGCAATCACTCGGATGTCGTGTTCGGCCCATTCGAGGTCGAGTGCCTCCGTCAGCCCCCGGACCGCGAACTTCGTGGCCCCGTATGTCGCCAGTTCAGGCTGTCCGTAAATGGCCGATGCCGAGCACATATTCACGACCTGAGCACCCGGCGTATCGCGCAGATACGGAAACGCCGTGTGTGTCCCATTGAGAACGCCGGTGACGTTGATATCGACCATGCGGCGATGCGCAGCAAGGGAAATACTCTCGAACTTCCCCGACGACAGAACACCGGCGTTGTTGACCAGGATGTCGAGTCGACCCGACGCACCGACAAAGTGAGCCAACTGTGTCGACCACTGCGCCGGGTCCGTCACGTCGAGTGCGCCGGTCACGGCCACACCCCCGAACCCGTTGATCTCGGCGGCCAGAGCCGTCAACCCGGACTCGTCGATGTCATAGCAGCCAACCCGATAACCCTTGCGCGCAAACAACAACGCGGCCTCACGGCCGATTCCCGACGCCGCCCCGGTGATGAAGATGCTCCGCTCAGGCATTTTTGCGACCGAGAGCAAGCATTCCCTCGACAAGCATCAACTGAGCAGCCGCATACGACGCCAGAATCACACCCTCAGCGGCCGCGCGGCCGGCCTTGCCGCGAATGAACAAGCGTCGCACCACAATCAGACCGTCGGATGCGGTGAACAGCACGCCGCCCACACCCAGCCAGGATCGCCGCTCCTGGCCAGGCACCACCACGTCCAGCACCGTCTTCTCCCCCGGTGCCAAAGCCGGATCTGCGGACAACGTCGACGTGGTTCCCAGCAGCAATCCGTACGCGGTCAACGGCATCGAGACCTCGGGAGCTTTTGCACGCAGCAACCCGGAAGCCGTGGACCACCCGCTCATCCGAGGCTTGAGCGCAGCCCTCGTCGGCCTGGCACCACGACGCAACAGGAGCGCCGAATAGCTCGACTGCATGACGGCAAACGAAGACGCACCCTTCACCAGGCGAGCATCGTTATCCGGGTCGATCATGAACACATCACCGATCGTTGCCGCAGCAAGACCTGCCAAGAGCAGCGCAGTATCGGCGGTATCGGTCTCGGATCGCTTGCGCAGCACCCTGACCGCGAGCGACGGCGCAATCAACGGCTTGGCAATCTGCTGAACACGCTCGTTGCCGAGCACCGCCCCAGCCACCGTTGCCGCCGTTGCCGCCGCAAAAACCGCGTGCTCGATGCCCCACTTGCCTGCCATGCCCAGTCCTCCTGTTGGTTGCGCGCTGTTGGTTACGCGTCCAAGACGACCGTACTGGGTAATTCAGAGGGAATCACGAGATTTGACGTCAGCCCCGTACAGGTCGACGTATTCCTGCCCGGACTGCTCGCACAGTGCCGCCATCAACTCGTCGGTTGCCGCGCGTACAACAGCCTGATGGGTCCGCAGTTCTCGGTAGCGGGAGAAGTCGATCGGCTTGCCAACACTGACGTGCACCTTGCTGAATCGCCACATCCTGGTGCCAGGCGGGTTCACCGCGTCGCCGCCGTGAACAACAACCGGGATAACGGGGACACCCGTTTCCAGCGCAACCCGGATCACCCCCGTTTTGCCTTTGTGCAGGCGACCGTCCGGCGATCGTGTTCCCTCGGGATAGATCGCCCACACACCACCCCGTTCGAGGATTCCGACGGCAGTATCCAGTGCGGCGCGCGAGGCGTCAGCGCCACTGCGGTCGATGGGAACTTGACCTGCGCCGCCGAAGAACCAGCGCTGCAACGCGCCCTTGATGCCGGAACCGGTGAAGTACTCGCTCTTGGCGACAAAGGTGATCCGTCGGCGCACTTTCAGAACCAGGAAGAACGAGTCGACAACAGCCCGGTGATTACCGGCAAGTATCACCGGCCCCTTTCTCGGGATGTTGCGGTGCCCCTCGATCGTGGGGCGTCCGAAGACCCACAGAACCGGTCCTATCAAGATGTACTTGAACAGTCGATACAGCACGCCAACACCCCAATCAGTGAGAGTAGACACTGTCTACGCACCTAGATGGTAGACACTGTCTCCCATGTCTGCCACCACACTCCGCGACACCCTCGTCGCCACGGGCGTCGACATTCTCGACACCGACGGCCTCGCCGCCCTGACGTTACGAGAGATAACCCGTCGAGCCGGCGTGTCACACGGGGCGCCCAGACGCTATTTCCCGACACACAACAGCCTACTTGCGGCGATTGCCTCACAGGGCCTACGTGACTTGGGGGCACGACTCGCACCGATACTCGACGCCCCCACGCCTGCGCGACACCGATTGATCTCTGCCGCAATCGAATACGTCGCTTTTGCGCAGGATCGACCGGCGATGTTCGAGCTGATGTTCCGCCACGATTTACTCGAAGGCGCCGGCGCGAACCTCCGGGCAACGTCGCTTCCACTCTTCGAGGCTCTGCGGACTCTTGCCGAAGCAGACCAAGCCTCGGATCCGAACGCGACCGCACTGAAGATCTGGACGGGAACGCACGGAATTGCAGTGTTGGCCGCGAACCGCAGTCTGAGCCTCGTGACCCCTGACCTCGTCATCGAAGAATTGGTCAGGTCGACTGTGGTTGCACATCTCCCCTGAACGAATACCAACTGTCGCCAAAGACTCGTTTACACAATCATTACCTTATGGAAGGATTCGAACGTGCCCGATCAGGAACAGAGATTGCACGACCTACTGGTCGACTTGGTGAGCAATACCCATCGCTTCACAAAAATGGCGACGTCACTTGCTGCCGACCGTTACCCCCGGACCTGGCTCCGCGCGTTGGCGTTGCTCGAGGAATACGGCGAAATGCGGATCAGCGACTTCGCCAAGATCGATCACTGCTCACAACCCTCCGCAACTGCGGTGATGCGCACACTCGGTGAGCGCGGGTTGGTCGAGCGGCGCCCGGATCCGGACGACGCCCGCGCCGTACTGGTCGCGATGACCGATGTGGGACGAAAGACCCTAGCCGACGGTCGACATGCCATCGCTGATGCCCTGATTCCGCATTTTGCGGACCTCGAACCCGAGCAGATCGAACGCCTGACCGTGGGGTTGGCCGAGCTGCGATCGATGATCACGTCGGCAAGGCCTTCGGCCCTGTGAGCCTTTCCGGTAGCGCGAACTACCAGAAAGGCGCACGGGGGCGCTAGCCCAAGTTGAGATCGTCCAGGCCCAGAAGCGAGCGGTATTCCACGCCCTCTGCACCGATTACGGCGTCGGCGCCGGTCGCGCGATCCACCACGGTTGCCACACCGACCACGATGGCGCCCGCTTCACGAAGTGCCTTCACCGCGGTGAGCGGAGAGTTGCCCGTGGTCGTGGTGTCCTCGACAACCAGAACACGCTTGCCGACCACATCGGGTCCCTCGATCTGACGCTGCATTCCGTGGGCCTTGGCAGCCTTGCGGACGACAAACGCGTCGATCGGACGGCCGGGCGCGTGCATCACTGCCATCGCGACCGGGTCTGCACCCATCGTCAAACCGCCAACCGCGTCGAAATCCCAGTCTGCAACAAGTTCACGCAGCAGTGAGCCGATCAACGGCCCTGCCTTGTGGTGAAGCGTCGCGCGGCGAAGATCCACGTAGTAGTCGGCTTCCTTGCCCGAAGACAACGTCACCTTTCCGTGCACAACAGCCAGTTCGCGCACCAGCGCAGCCAAATCCTCACGATCGCTCATGAGTGCTCAGCCTACCGACCACAGCGCCGAGGCAATAATCTCCGCGCGACCTGTATCTACGTCCTACCCCGCCCACGTCCGACAAGGTTGGTCATCTTACGAACCAAGCCCTTCGGAACCAGACGCCCGGCAGTGGTGAGGATCTTGTACTGAATCCCGGGAATGCTGATGACCTTGTTGTCGCCGAGGTCCTTCATCGACGTCGCGACCACCTGATCGACGCTCAACCACATCGGCTTCGGGATCGACGACATCTCGATTCCGGCTCGCTCGTGAAACTCGGTGCGGATGAACCCCGGGCACAGCGCTTGAACCCGAACGCCGGTTCCGGCCAGGCCGCCGGACAATCCTTCGGTGAACGAAATCACGTAGGCCTTGCTGGCCGAATACGTCGAACCGCGCCCGGACAGCAATCCCGCCACACTTGCGACATTGACGATCGTCCCGTTCGCCGACGCGATCATGCTGGGCAACGCCGCACGGGTCAGGCGCATGACGGCGGTGACGTTGACGTCGAGTTGAGCTTGCAGAAGTGCCGGATCAGCGGTCCAGAATTCACCGGAGGTACCGAACCCGGCGTTGTTGACCAGAACGTCGACGCCGCGGGCCAATCGGTCGGCGACCGCGTCACGGCCAGGTTCCGTGGCGAGGTCGGACACCAGAATTTCGGATTCGGTACCGAACATCGAGGACAGTTCGGAGGCAAGATCACGCAATCTCACTTCGTCCCGTGCAACAAGCACCAGGTCGTAGCCGAGCGACGCATATTTCTTGGCAAACCCGGCACCCAGACCTGAGGTGGGGCCGGTGACCAGGGCTACAGGACGCGCGGGGCGATCCGAGTTCGATGACGACATACCGGCCACGCTAGTGCGTCAGGCCTCGAAAGGTGGGCTTACACGCGGCTCAATCGACGGGGCGTACGGTTCCCGAGCGCTGTGTGCCGGGGTTGGGTTTCGGCGTGGTCGACGGGGCGGGAAACTCCCGGCGGGGCAATTCCGGGGCGATTCGACGGGGCACGTCCGACTCCTCGCGACGCTGCGACTCTGGAGCCTCTCGACGCTGCGACTCTGGAGCTTCTCGACGCTGCGACTCTGGAGCCTCTCGACGCTGCGACTCTGGAGCCTCTCGACGCTGCGACTCCGGAGCCTCCCGGCGTGGTGTCTGCTGTGCGCCACGAACGACCGGCGGTGCCTGCGGTGCACTACGAACGGCCTGCGGCGCTTCGCGGTTCAGCGGTGCATCGGATTTGTCGCTGCGGGGGCGGGGCCGGGTCGGGTCGTGATCGACTTCGAGTTCACGCGGATCCGTGACGGGAGGGAGTACGTGCAGAATGCCGGACAGCCGTGCGACAGCTTCGATGGCAGCATCCCAATCGCGGCCGGTGCTCGAGACCGGAAGGGAGCCGAGGGTCCAGCGACCTTCGCTCCACAGCATGCTGATTGCCGGGGGTACTGATTCGGTGAAGGCGACCATACGCTGGTCACAGACCCGGCGAGCGATTTCGAGGTCGGTTGCAAACACGACGCGCGGACCGATTGCGCCCAGGAGATTGAGGTCGCCGTCCTTGGGCGGTGCCGTCGATTTGAGCCGTAGATCAATGTCGACGTCAGACCCGACTTCGCGTCGAACTGCCACGATGGTTGCTGTTTCCTCGAGGTCGAAGAGCACAAACTGCTCACCTCGTCTTGTGCCACGCACAACATCGGTTGCGGTCAGGTAGTCCTGCTTGGCCATCGCTGCGCGATGCCACTCGCCGGCAAGCTGATCATCAGCACCGGTGTACGTGTAGCCCTGCGCCTTTGCCCAAATCTGACGTACGCGGCCGGATTGATCACGTCTTGTTCTATCGACGTACAGAAGCGCACCCGCGCCTGCGAGTGCCACTAATGCGAGTCCGAACCACATTCCAGTCATCACAGCCAGCCTAGCGACTTCCGACGACAACCTCCCGCAACACCCCGAGAACTGTCACCTGATCGGTGTGGCGGCGTTACCTTCGGTGCGGCGAAACCCCTCGATCCAAGTCTCATAAGCGCGACGACACGCTGGCTCAGTTGCCGAACGACGGCAATGAAGTATCGAGAATCGTCTTTGCGGTCATCGTGCCGTTCTCCACCGGGGTGCCGTCGACGACGACGTTGTCACCCGGTTGCAGGTCAGCGACGGATGATCGGTTGAACGCGATCAGCGTCGTCTCAGGTGTGGTGAGAATGGTGGTCTGAGATCCACCGATCGAGTTGATGACCAGGGTGCCGCCGTCGTTGGACACCACTGTGCCGACAGCTCCGCCGGCTTGGCCGATGACATCACCGAGTCCGCCAGGCAGGTTTTCGAGCGGCGAGGATGTGGGCGATGGCGCAGGTGCGGTGGTCGTAGGTTTGGGCGTCGTCGGCGCCACCGTGCTGGTTGGCGGAACAAATGCCGTCTGCGTTCCCGATTCACCCGAGGAACCGAACAACGAAATCCCGATGATCGCGACGACGGCAACCAGGATGCCGACAACTCCCGCGGCGATCCAGGTCCCGAGCTTGCGTCGCTTCCCACCATCCGGCGACCCACTGTCCAAGAATGGTTGCTCCGGTGGCACCCCGCCGCCACTTCCGCCCGCAACCGGATACTGCTGCGTCTGCCCGTACTGCTGCGCGTTGTATGTCGGGTACGCCTGCGTCGCGCCCGGCGGCGGGGCCTGCGGATCGAACTGCGGGTTGTAGGGCGGAAACGCCTGCGTCGGGTTGGGCTGACCCTGCTGGCCCTGCTGGTTCGGCTGGCCCAGATACTCGGTGTTCTGATCCGGCCCACCGTACGGATACTGCTGCTGCCCGTGGTTCTGGTACTGCTGTGGGTTCTGGTACTGCTCGGGAATCTCGAAATGCTCGGTCGGCTGGTCCGACTTACGCGGATCGTTCTGATCAGTCATTCCTGGCCACCTTCATTTCGGACGTACGGGTGCGGACCACATCTGCCGTACGCGAATCCAGCCGTTCAGCGTAGACAAAAACAACGTCGACAAAACCAGGGTAGAGAAAACGCGAATGCCCCGCCGATCCGCATGGATCGACGGGGCATTCGCTTAACGCATCAGCGGCAGAACGGTCAGGACAGAACCAACTGGTCCGCGTCCTCGCTGACACCCACGTTCACGGTGTCTCCGTCCTGGACTTTGCCGGCCAGGAGCAGTTTGGCGAGCTGGTCGCCGATCGACTGCTGGACGAGTCGACGCAGTGGCCGAGCGCCGTACAGCGGGTCGTAACCGCGCACCGCGAGCCACATCCGAGCCGCCCCGTTCACCTCGAGGGTGAGTCGACGCGCGGCCAGACGCTTCTGCAGCTGCTCGAGCTGGATGTCCACGATGTGCTCCAACTGCTCTTCGGAGAGCGAGTCGAAGATGACCACGTCGTCGAGACGGTTGATGAACTCGGGCTTGAACGCGTGGCGTACCGCGTCCATGACCTGCTCGCGTGTTCCACCGGATCCCAGGTTGGAGGTCAGGATCAGGATGGTGTTGCGGAAGTCCACCGTGCGGCCTTGACCGTCGGTGAGTCGGCCTTCGTCGAGCACTGCGAGCAGGACGTCGAACACGTCGGGGTGTGCCTTTTCGACCTCGTCGAAGAGGACCACAGAGTACGGGCGTCGCCGAACTGCTTCGGTGAGCTGGCCGCCGGCTTCGTAACCGACATATCCCGGAGGGGCACCGACGAGTCGGGCCACCGAGTGCTTCTCACCGTATTCGCTCATGTCGATGCGGATCATCGCGCGCTCGTCGTCGAAGAGGAAGTCCGCCAAGGCTTTGGCGAGCTCCGTCTTACCGACGCCGGTCGGGCCGAGGAACAGGAACGAACCGGTGGGCCGATTGGGGTCGGCAACACCTGCTCGGGCGCGGCGAACCGCATCCGAGACGGCGACGACGGCATCAGTCTGTCCGACGACGCGCTTGCCGAGTTCGGACTCCATTCGGAGCAGCTTCTCGGTTTCGCCTTCCAGCATTCGGCCGGCCGGAATGCCGGTCCAGGCTGCGACCACGTCTGCGACGTCGTCCGGCCCGACCTCTTCCTTGAGCATCACATCGCCGTCGGAGGCGGCGCCGGAAGCCTCTGCTGCGGCTTCCAGTTCCTTCTCCAACGCGGGGATGCGGCCGTAGCGCAGCTCGGCTGCCTTGCCCAGATCGCCGTCACGCTCAGCGCGTTCGGACTCTCCTCGCAGGGATTCGAGCTGTTCCTTGAGCACGCGCACCGAGTCGATGGCCTGCTTCTCGTTCTGCCAGCGAGTACTGAGCTGACTGAGCTTCTCGCGGTCGTCGGCAAGTTCTTGGCGCAACTTTTCGAGCCGCGCCTTCGACGCGTCGTCGGTTTCCTTCTCGAGTGCCACTTCCTCGATCTCGAGTCGGCGGACTGTACGTTCCACCTCGTCGATCTCGACGGGACGCGAGTCGATCTCCATGCGCAGACGCGACGCTGCTTCGTCGACGAGGTCGATTGCCTTGTCCGGCAAGAACCGCGACGTGATGTAGCGGTCGGACAGAGAAGCGGCTGCTACCAGCGCGGAGTCGGTGATGCGCACGCCGTGGTGCACTTCGTAGCGCTCCTTGAGGCCGCGCAGGATGCCGACGGTGTCCTCGACCGAGGGCTCACCGACGAGTACCTGCTGGAAGCGACGCTCGAGTGCGGCGTCCTTCTCGATGTACTTGCGGTATTCCTCGAGCGTGGTGGCACCGACCAGCCGCAGCTCACCGCGGGCGAGCATCGGCTTGATCATGTTGCCTGCGTCCATCGCGGATTCACCGGTGGCTCCGGCGCCGACGATGGTGTGCAGCTCGTCGATGAAGGTGATGACCTGTCCGGCGCTGTTCTTGATGTCGTCGAGAACTGCCTTGAGGCGCTCCTCGAATTCACCGCGATACTTGGCACCGGCCACCATGGACCCGAGGTCCAGGGAGATGACGGTCTTTCCGCGCAGCGATTCCGGGACGTCACCCGCGACGATGCGTTGGGCAAGGCCCTCCACGATCGCGGTTTTGCCGACGCCTGGCTCACCGATGAGTACCGGGTTGTTCTTGGTGCGACGCGAGAGCACCTGCACGACACGTCGAATCTCGGTGTCGCGGCCGATCACCGGGTCGAGCTTGCCGCTGCGTGCGGCTTCGGTGAGGTCGGTGGAGTACTTTTCCAGCGCTTGGTAGGTGCCTTCCGGCTCCGGGCTGGTGACACGCGCGCTCCCGCGAACTGTGGTGAACGCCTCACGCAGCGCGATTGGTGTCGCACCGTGATTCTTCAGCAGGGTCGCGACGTCGGAATCACCGTCGGCAAGTCCGTACAGCACATGCTCGGTGGAGACGTACTCGTCGTCCATCTCGGTGGCGAGGTGCTGCGCGGAGGTCAGCGCCGCGAGTGCTTCACGCCCGAGCTGGGGCGTCGAGCTCGCACCGGTGGTTTTCGGCAGGCGATCCACCATGCTCTGAGCTTCGCGATGCACGACGGTGGGATCGACGCCCACTGCTTTGAGCAGCGGGCCGGCGATGCCGTCGGTTTGGTCGAGGAGTGCGACCAGCAGGTGTGCCGGTCGAATGTCGGGGTTACCCGCCGACGACGCCGACTGCAGTGCAGCCGTCATCGCAGCCTGGGTCTTGGTTGTTGGTGTGAACGAGTCCACTTGTCACCTTTCTGGCCGGGCTCCGGTCGCCACAAGCGCGTCGAAGTCGAAGTTGTGGGCCGCTCCGGGTGGTGGTGCGGCCGTGTCAATATGCTCAACGCGGACAAACTTGAGTCTATTCCGCTCAAGTTTGATTTGGCCAGGCGGGTTCGCCATCGTTTGTAACAATTCGAGCCGTACTAGAATTGGGACGAGAGTTGCAGCTGTTGCGAAAGGGGTGTCGATTGGATCCGACGGTGATCGCCCGCCTGCAATCCAGCCTCGACGCTCTGGCCGACGACGACGACTCTCGCGCCCACTTTTCAGCTCTGTTCTACACGGCCCTCTTTGCCGAGCATCCTCTGTACCGCTCATTGTTCCCGGCCGGGATGGAATCCCAAGGCCACAGGTTTGTCACCGCTATCGAATTTGTCGTGAAGAACCTGCCGCAGCAGCGCAGGATCCGGAAATTCCTGACTCAACTCGGCCTCGACCATCGTCGCTACGGTGTCGAACGCGAGCACTACCGGGCTGCCGGAGTTGCGATGAGGCGCGCCGTGAAGTCGATGCACGGGACCAGCGCCCACAGCCGGTACAAGTGGACACCCGAACTCGAAGAGGCCTGGTCCGAGTTCACCGAGTTCGTCGTGAGCACGATGGCGGAAGGCGCCGAGTCCGATAACACCCCGGCGCTGTGGGGCGGAACCGTCGTCAGCCACGAACGGGTGCTCGACGATCTTGCGATAGTGCGCCTCGAAACCGACCCGCCCATTCCGTACGGCGCTGGTCAGTACGTCGGGGTGCAGGTACCCCAACGCCCCCGAATGTGGCGGTACTACTCCCCCGCCATTCCGACCAATCCCTTCGGCCAACTCGAGTTCCACGTCCGCAAGGTCTCGGGCGGCTGGGTGAGCCCGGCAATCGTCACTGAGACCAATGTCGGCGACCAATGGGTCATGTCCACTCCGCTCGGCGGCCTGGAAGTGGACTTCACACACGACCGCGACGTCCTGATGATCGGTTCGGGCACCGGGATCGCGCCGCTGCGCGCTCAGGTGATGGAAATGTCTCAGCGAGCGCAGAATCCGCGTGTTCATCTTTTTGTCGGCGGACGCTACCCGTGTGATCTCTACGATCTCGAGACCTTGTGGCACATTTCGCTCAGCAACCCGTGGCTGACCGTCGTACCGGTGTCCGAGGAAGCCGAGAATCCGTGGTGGCACAGCGGGCCGGCACTCGAGCCGCCATTCGGTATGCATTCACGCCTGACCGGCCCTATCGGTCGGGTCGTTGCGCGGTTCGGTTCGTGGGCGGACCGTCAGATCCAGATCTCGGGGTCACCGTCGATGATCAAGACCACGATCTACGCGTTGCGGGCCGGTGGCACTCCGATCGACCAGATCCTGCACGACCCGCTCTACTGACTTTCAGGAGACATCCATGACTTCACGATCCTGGACCAGCACTGTCGTCGAACATCACCGCCTGCGTGAGGATCTGGCCGTGGTTCGCCTGATCGGCGACGTCGTGCCGTTCCGGCCGGGTCAATACGTGGATGTGAGCGTGCCGCAGAATGCCCGCTTGCTTCGCCGGCTGTCCCCCGCGCTGCCACCGTCGCAGGACGGGAAGCTCGAGTTCCACGTCAAGACGGTTCCCGGCGGTTGGGTGAGCGGTGCGATAGTCAAGGACACTCAACCCGGCGACATGTGGACGATCATCGATCCGCGCGGCAATCTTGCCGTCGACGAGAACGGTCCGCCCGTCATCATGATCGCGGGCGGAACCGGTTTGGCGCCGATGCGGTCGATCATCCTCGATCTGGCCCAGTCGCCGAATCCGCCGCTGGTCTACCTGTTTTTCGGCGGTCGAACGCTTCGCGATCTGTACGCGGCGGACATGCTGTGGATACTCGCCCACGAACTGCCGTGGCTGCAACCGATTCCCGTCGTCGAAGATCTCACGGACGCCGGCCCACCCGACGGCTGGGCCGAAAGGCTCGGCGTCGACATCGGTTTCGGCGAGGATCATCTGGTGGAGGGAACGCTTGCCGACGTCGTCTCGTCGTACGGGGCCTTCACCGAGCACCAGGTGTTGGTGTGTGGGTCGGCTGCGATGGTGCGTTCGACGCGAGATCGGCTGATTGCGACGGGAACGCCGGCCGAGGCCATAAGCTTCGACCCTTACTGACGGTCAGTACGTGGGATCACTGCGGACGGTCGCGGCGTCGATGCCGACGGCCCGGAGCCGGAATTTAGTGCTGTTCACGACGGATTCGTTGCCGACGACTTGAATGTCGCATCCCGCCCAGTTCCCGAACGATGTGACGACCTTGCCGACTTTTCCGGTCATCCGCTTCGGCATTCCGATCGGTGACAGCGGTTCGGTCTCGGTGTGCCACCACGGATTGGTGTCGTCTTCCGAGACCGGGACGATGGTGAGCCAGGGATGTCGCTCGGCGAGGGCCCACAGATGTGGGAGGTCGTACAGATCGCACGGATGCGCACCGGAGTAGAACAAGTGAACCTTGCGAGTATTGCCGCGACGGATCAGTTCCAGGATCTGTGCGCGCAGCGGTGCAACGCCGGTTCCCGACGCGATCATCAGGAGGTCTTTGGTGTTCTCCGGAATTCCGAGGCCGCCGATCGGTGACCCGATCACCCAGATGTCTCCGACGGTGGTCTGCGTGACCATTGCGGGGCTGACCCAGCCGCCGGTTACCTGACGGATGTGGAACTCGATGATTCCCGATCCGTCCGGCGGATTGGCCGGGGAAAGGTATCGCCACATCCGGGGCCGCGCGCCAACCTGCACACTGACGTATTGACCGGGTCGGTAGTCCATGGGCTGATCTAGTTGGAGTCGCACGATCGCGACTCCTCTGATCGCGGTGCGCGTCTCGATTACCGTGGCGCTCCAGGCGGGCGGTCCGTCTTCTGCGTTTGCCGCGTCCATCATGGCTGCGGAGATGACAGCCAAGGCGTTGCGCCAGGCGCTGTCGACCTCGTCGGTCCACATCTCGGCGCCGCCGAACAGCTCGAAGGCTTCGATCATCGAATTGCCGACGGCTTGGTAATGCTCGTCCGTTACACCGTATTTGCGATGATCGCGGCCCAATTGCGCGAGATATTCAAGAATTTCGTCGGTCTCGTCGAGTCGTTCGACAACGTAAGCTATCGCCGTGAACAGACGGTCACGCTGCACGTCCATTGCAGCCGGAAAGAACTCGCGTGTCTCCGGTGAGCGCGCGAACAGCAGCGAATAGAAGGTCCGGGCAAGCCGCTCCGGGCCGCCTTCTTCAGCGACGATGGACTTGAAGCTCGACCGGACCAGAGAAATTGCTTGCGAATCCACGCTTATCCTCGTCCCGATTTTTCGCGGCAGACCAGCCGCAAACTTTCCGAGGGGAGCTTATGTCACAAATGTCCAACTCGTAAATGTTTGGCCATATATGTCACACGTCACGTCGATTTTTTCGGTACGCCCGTCCCTTTTTCGCTGGGGGGTGCAAAATAAGCAAGGGTTTCGACACGCTCGACAGTTGAGCTAACGTCCAGCGAAATCCGAACCAGCCAAACAGGAGTCGTGCCGTGGATATTGTTCGACCGGATGCATTGCCAACAGGTAGCGCTCCTTCAACTCCGCTCGCATCACATCCTCCGGTGCCTACCGATCTTCAACGCCGCGAACTCGAGTGCGTGGAGTTCTTCGACTCTCCGGAACTGAGCCACCTGCCGACGTCGAGAAGACACGAAGCGCTGCGGGAACTGCATCGGACCGGAACGTACACCCACACCGCCGAAGAACTTCTGGTCGGAGCCAAACTCGCGTGGCGCAACCACGCACGGTGCGTCGGACGCGCACATTGGCGCACCCTCAAGCTCATCGACGCCCGCGATGCCATCACCGCATACGCACTGGCGGAAGCCTGTTGGGAACACCTGCGACTCTCGACCAACGGCGGCGCACTCCAGTCCGTAGTCACCGTCGGACCACTTCCCCGCGAGGACGGGCAGGAGTACCGCATCCTCAGCCCGCAACTGATCCGCTACGCCGGCTACCGGCAGCCGGACGGCACAATTCTGGGCGACCCGTGGCACGTCGACCTGACGGAACAGGTTACGTCGATGGGATGGAAGGGCGCCGGAACGCCGTTCGACGTTCTACCCCTGCTCATTTCGGTTCCGGACGAACCACTGCAGTACTTCGACGTGCCTGCAGACCTTGTCCTCGAGGTACCCATCGAGCATCCCGACTACCCGTGGTTCGCTGACCTGGGCCTTAAATGGCACGCCGTTCCGGCAGTCTCGGACATGAATCTCGATATCGGCGGAATCGTCTACCCCTGCACTCCGTTCAGCGGTTGGTACGTCAGTACCGAAGTGGGCGCCCGCAACTTCAGCGACACCGATCGCTACAACATGCTTCCCGCCGTGGCATCGCATTTGGAACTCGATACGAGCCACGACCGCACTCTGTGGAAGGACCGTGCTCTGGTCGAATTGAACCGCGCAGTTATTCACAGCTATCGCAAGGCCGGCGTCATCATGGTCGACCACCACACTGTCGCAAAACAATTCATCGACCACATCGCGCGCGAAGAGAAGGCGGGACGCAAGTGCCCGACGGACTGGTCCTGGGTGAACCCGCCGATGTCCAGTTCTCTCACCCCGACGTTCCATCGCCTCTACGACGAGCCAGATCTCTCGATCCGCCCCAACTTCGTGACGAAGAAAAAGGGCACCGACCAAGGTCGATGCCCCTTCCACACGTGATCACGCTCAGAACGGGATCTGCCCCAACGCAACTCCGACCACGAGCATCGTGATCGAGATGAGGCCGGCTCGCCACAGGACCTTCTTGTGGTGATCCGCCAAAGACACACCAGCTAACGTCACGAGCAGCAGAATCGCCGGGACCAGCGGGCTCTGCATGTGTACTGCCTGCCCGGTGATCGACGCCCGAGCCATCTCCACCGGCTCGATTCCGTACTGCGCCGCCGTCTCCGACAGCACCGGCAGTACGCCGAAGTAGAAGGCGTCGTTGGTCATGAAGAACGTGAGCGGAATGCTCAGGACGCCGGTGATGACAGCCAGGTGGGAGCCCATCGCGTCGGGAATGACCTGCAGGAGCCATTCGGCCATTGCCTCGACCATGCCGGTGCCCTGAAAAACGCCGGTCAGCACAGCTGCCGCCAACACCATCGCGACAACGGACACGATGCTCGCCGAGTGCCGGGCAATCGCCTCACCCTGATCCTTGACGGCCGGGAAATTCACCGCGAGAGCGATCGACGACGCGATCATGAACAGCACCGGGATGGGAAGCACATCCATGACGAGAACAACCAGAAGGACAGTCGTCAGCGCGGCGTTGAACCACAGGAGCTTCGGCCGCAAAGTATCCCGCTTGGGGTCGAGGCCGTCGATGAAGCGTCCGGTGTCGCCGCCGTCGTCACTGTCGTCGGCATTGCCACTGTTATCACTGCCGGCGCTGGAAGTTCCTCCGTTTCCGACCTTTTCGAGGATGCGTTCAGAAGTGAGGACCAAAGTCCCGATCCGGCGACGCTCCATGATCCCGAGATGAACCGAAAACCCGAGCACCATGATCAATCCGACGATCAGCGACGGCACCATCGGAACAAAGACATCGGACGGCGAAAGTCCCAAGGCGCTTGCGGCCCGGACGGTGGGACCGCCCCACGGAATGATGTTCATCGTCGCGTTGGACAGCCCGGCGACCACTGTCAGCACAACCGGACTGACTCCGAGTTTGAGGTAGAGCGGCAACATCGCGGACGTCACGATGATGAACGTCGTGGAACCGTCGCCGTCGAGGGAGACCACCATCGCCAGAACTGCGGTGCCGACCACCAAGCGCATCGGATCGTCACGCACCAACCGGAGAATGAACTTCACGAGCGGATCGAACAACCCGACGTCGATCATGATGCCGAAGAATATGATCGCGAAGAACAAGAGCGCCGCGGTGGGGGCAAGCGATTTGATGCCGTCGGTGATCATGTCGCCGATACCGAGGCCCGCTCCGGCAAGTAATCCGAAGGCCACGGGAACCAGTGTCAGTCCCACCACCGGTGTTGCACGTTTGGTGAGGATGAGGAACATGAACACCGCAACCATGAGGAAGCCGAGTGTGACGAGCATGGTGAGCTCCTTTGCGTATGGAACGAGGAGAAGAAGGCACAGCAAATCCAGCTGATGTCCTACTGAGGTTGAAACGAAACTTCTGTGTTGACGCCCTACCGGTCCAAAGTCGCAGCAACAAACCGGGATTGATCTTGCAGGAACTCGGAGAACTCGGGTTCGGTGAGAACTGCACTGTTCCAACCGTTTCGGCGGGAAAGCTCGTTCCATCGCGGGCTGGCCGTCAAGTCCGTCACCAGCGTCTGCAGACGCAGTCGCTGATCGTCGGTCAGCCCAGGCGGCGCCATGAGGCCTCGCCAGTTCGTGAAGGTGACGTCGACGCCCAGTTCAGCCAAGGTGGGCGCGTCCACCGCCGGGGAGCGCTGCGGTGAACTGACCGCAAGAACCCGAACCGTTCCTGCCGCAATCTGATCCAGGTATTCACCGAGACCGGTTGCCGCGACATCGACCTGCCCGGTCAATAGCGCTGGGAGCAGTTCACCGCCGCCGTCGTACGTGCGCGACGGGGACAGCGACGGATCGACGCCGACGGCCCGTGCCAGGAGAAGCCGGAACAGCCCGTCCGGTCCGCCTTCGCTCGAACCCCCGCCTATCGAGATCGACGACGGGTCTTGGGTCCACGCCGATGTCAGATCCGCCAGGGTTGTGAACGGCGAATCTGCCGGAACCAGAACAGCTTCCGGTTCGTCCATCAACCGCGCGATCGGGGTCGCGTCGGCAAGCGTGTGCTGGGACGGCAGAATCTCCACGGATCCGAGCACACCGAGTCCCATCACCATGAGGAGATCGGAGTTACCCCGTTCGAGAACCAACCGGTTGAGTCCGACGATGCCACCCGATCCGGGCAGAACCACGACGTCGGCGGTGGCGGTTCCCTCGTCGGCAAGGGCTTGCACCATGGTTCGGGCGGTCAGGTCGTAACCGCCACCGGCAACCGACGGCACCAGGATGCGCAATTCCTCGGAACTGGCTCCTGCCTGGCCACCAGCGAGGAAGGACTCGACCGGAGTGCATCCGATCGCCGCCACGAGAGCCATCGCGCAAGCAGCCAGCAGGGCGATATGCCTGCTCAGCCGCGTCGATGCACTCATGATGTTGTCCTTTCCTGCCTGGTTCGATGTGTGAACAGATTTCATACTGGCGCACTTTGTGACTGGAGTCACCATTGGGAACGCAAAGTGCTTTGTGCTCATTGTGCTCACAAACAGCCACTTTCCCGGCGCCCGACTACCGCGCTATGGTCTGGCAGGTGTCCACAGGAAACGCGCAGGCCGAACGCATACCGCTGCGCGCCCGCTTCCGCCGTCGGAGACAGACGTTGGCGACACAGCTACTCGAACTACAACTCCTGATCGTCGTGGCGGTTCTTCTCTGCGTGACCGCGCTCTCGCTTGCGCAGTCGTCGGCGAGTTTCCAGCGCGAGGAGGGGCGCCGCGCACTCTCGGCAGCAGAGTCGCTTGCCGCCAATCCGGCAGTGCGAGAACTACTCCCCGGGGCTCAGACCCGTATTCGCTCGGGGCTGCAGGGATCTGTCGACTCGGTGCGCGCAATCTCCGGCGTCACGTACGTGTCCCTTGCCGATGGAGACGCCGTCGTTGTCATCTCCACGCGTCCCGGCGATGTCGGCACTGCTGTGCCGCAGACTCAGGGCCGGTCCGAGACGGGACTGGTCGACACGTCCTCCGGCAAGGCCGTCGAAGCGCAGGTTCCGATTCTCGGCAACGAGGGTTCGATCATCGGCAGCGCCGTAGTCGGGATCGAGTACCCGTCGATCTGGACCCGCCTACTGCAGTCGGCGCCGAACCTCCTGGTGTATCTCGCAGTTGCTTCGGTGATCGGCGCAGTCGGCTCGATCCTGTTGGCCCGTAGGGTCAAACGGCAGACACTTGGCATGGAGCCCGGCGAGATCCTCGATCTTGTCCGCCACCGCGAGGCAATGCTGCGCGGACTCAAGGAGGGAGTCATCGCCTTCGACGCGCAGGGACGAGTGGTGCTGATGAGCGAGAGCGCCCACCAACTTCTCGACATCGCCTACGGCAGCGCGGGCAAATCCGTCCGAGACCTGGGACTCGACGATCGCTTGCAGAGCGTTCTGACCTCCGGGACAACGGAATCCGATCAGTTGGTTCTGGTCGGCGATCGGCTGCTTGTTCTCAACACCGTGCTCATCGAGTCCAAAGGCCGCACCATCGGGTCGGTCACCACGTTCCGCGATCGCACCGAATTGCGGGCTGTGGAGGAAGAACTCGACGTCACCAAAACCAGCACCGACGCACTGCGCGCCCATATTCACGAGTTCGACAATCAACTGCACACCATCTCCGGTCTCATCCAACTGGGCGAATACGACGAAGTTGTCGGCTACGTCGAAGGCTTGACCATGGAGCGGGCGCAGATCAGCGCGGCGGTCACCGACAAGATCGCCGATGTGGGCACCGCCGCGCTTGTCATTGCCAAGATCGGCGCGGCGGCACAGGGATTGGTGACCGTCGACTTGTCTGCCGATTCGCATCTGGGCACTCTCGAACGCGCGCTCGGGCGCGATGTGGCGACGGTGGTCGGAAACCTCGTCGACAATGCCGTCGATGCCGTCGCTGAAATGTCGGAGACGGAGCGGCGCACGGTTCGATTGTCCATTCGCAGCTCGGGCGCCTCCGTCGAAGTGCGTGTCGAGGACGCCGGCCCCGGTGTCGCGCCCGAAAATCGAGAGCGGGTGTTCAGCCAGGGCTGGAGCACCAAGGGACAATCGAGCGACGGTCACGGATTCGGGTTGGCGTTGGTGCGGCTGACATGTCGGCGGCGCGGCGGTGACGTCTCCGTGAGCACCCGCGCGGCGGAGGGTCTCGAGTGGACGGTTTTCACCGCAGTCCTACATGACGGAGAGAGCGCATGATCCGAGTTCTGGTAGTCGACGACGACTTCATGGTCGCGCGTGTGCACAGCGGATTTGTTTCGCGGATAGACGGTTTCGAGGTATGCGGTGTTGCGCACTCCGCCGAGGCCGCGCTGGCTGCCGTCGGAGACCTGGTTCCCGATCTGGTGCTTCTCGACGTCCACCTGCCCGGAACAACAGGGCTCGATCTGATCGCTCCGTTCCGGGAGCTGGTTCCCGAACTCGACGTTCTGGTGATCACCAGCGAGCGCGAGGCAGGCTCGGTGAAGAAGGCACTACGCAGCGGGGTCGTGCATTATCTGATGAAGCCGTTCACATTCGACGTTCTCCGTGACCGTCTCGAACGGTACCGATCGACGTACGCGAACCTCGACAGCGCGGGTGAAGCCGAGCAGACCGCCGTCGACGAAGCGTTCGGTGTAGCCGGCGTTGTGGCAGCACCCCTGCCGAAGGGCCTGAGTCCCGAGACCCTGCAGTTGGTCGAGACCGCACTGCGCGGAGAAGCGGAACCTGCCTCGGCGACAGACATTTCCGAACGCGTCGGCATCTCGCGGGCCAGCGCGCGTCGCTACCTCGAGCACCTGTGCGCGAGCGGGCAGTCCACCACATCCCTGAAGTACGGAGTGGTGGGCCGCCCGGAACGACGCTACGTCTGGAAACGCTGAGACCTGGACACGCTGAGGTCTGGAGACGCTGCGAGCTAGCACCCTTTTTGCGAAGTGAGCAGCCCTTGCATCCTGCTGCAGGGGCTGCTCACTCGAGGAAAACTGTGCTCACTTCTACTGCCAGCTCACTCCTACTGCCAGCTCACTCCTACGACTACACAGCGCGGTCGCTGGTCTCCCAGTACTGCGCGCGCAGAGCCTTTTTGTCGAGCTTGCCGAGCGGTGTCAGCGGCAGGCTGTCCACGAAGTCGATGCTCTTGGGTGCGTGTACTGATCCCTTGGCCGCCTTCACCCGCTCGACCAGCTCTTCGGTACTGACGGTGAGCCCGCCGCGCAAGACCACGCACGCCTTGACGGCTTCGCCCCACTTGTCGTCCGGCACACCCACCACGGCCACTGACGCGACGGACGGGTGCGCGGAGATCACGTCCTCGATCTCTCGCGGGAACACGTTGAAACCGCCGGTCACGATCATGTCCTTCTTGCGATCGACGATGGACAGGAACCCGTCGACGTCCTTGCGCGCGATGTCCCCGGTGTGCAGCCAGCCACCGCGGAATGCTTCTGCAGTCTCGGCGGGCTTCTTCCAGTACCCCTTCATGACCAAAGGACCTCGGACGCAGATCTCACCGAGTTCGCCCTGCGGCACCTCGTTCAGATCGTCGTCGAGCAGCCGGACGTCGAGCCACGGCACCGGGCGGCCACACGTGGCAAGTCGGACCGGGTCGTCGGCGAGGTGCTCTTCCTTGCGGAGCACCGA
Organism: Rhodococcus sp. IEGM 1366; assembly: GCF_033142425.1. NCBI lineage: Bacteria > Bacillati > Actinomycetota > Actinomycetes > Mycobacteriales > Nocardiaceae > Rhodococcus > Rhodococcus sp. IEGM 1366. The sequence goes on along the minus strand of NZ_JAWLRZ010000008.1, from coordinate 198,024 downwards.
GATGGTCATGCCGCACTCACTCTGACCGTAGAACTGGAAGAAGATCTGACCGAACTTCTTGATTCCTTCCTGCAAGCGGGCCGGTGACATCGCGGATGCGCCGTAGAAGAGCGTCTGCAGACTCGAGACGTCCCGCTTCTCGAAATCCGGATGGTCCATGAGCATGTAGATCATGGTGGGCACCAACATGGTTGCCGTGATCTTGTACTTTTCGATCGCTTCGAGAACTGCTCCGGGCTCGAAGGCGGGCAGCACGATCAGCGCGCCGCCGCGCAGGAGCGTCGGAGTGAAGAACGCGGCACCGGCATGGGACAGCGGCGTGCAGATGAGGAAGCGATTCTCCTCGGGCCACTGCCATTCGGACATCTGGATCTGGTTGAGCGCCGCGCCCGAACGGAACGACCCGATAACACCTTTCGGCTTTCCGGTTGTGCCGCCGGTGTACACCATGCTGCTGGCGTCCTCGGCGTCGACGTGCGCGGCTTTGAGCGGCTTCGGCTCGAAAGTTGCCGCGAGAGCCAGAATGTCGATGCCGATCTCCGACGGGCCCATCGACAGGATCGTGGTCAACGACGGCGACGACGCCTTCAACTCGGCGGCCCTGTCCTCGAAAGCGTTGGGGTCGAAGATGAGGGTCTCGATCTCGGCGTCGTCGACGATGTACTTGTGGTCGTCGAGGGAGCCCATCGGATTGAGAGCGCTGGCGCGACAACCGGTGATCATGGTGGCGCCCATGCTGATGAGTACTTCGGGACGATTCTTGGAGAGCATCGCCGTGCTGGTGCCCTGGGTGATTCCGAGCGACGCGAGTGCCTGGGCGAAGCAGCTGATCTGATCGCGCATCTGTCCGCCGGTGAGAACAACGTCGCCGATGTACAGCGCCGGCTTGTCGTGGTTCCGTTCGAGGGCGGTGATGAGCAGGTCCGGACCGTAAATCGGTCGGTGGAGGTCAGCAAACTCGTCTGTCATCTGGTCTTCCTTCTGCTTGGCCTGCCGTCATCGAGATGTGCTCCCGGTCACGAATACGTTATCCACAATCGCACAAAACTGGAACAGGTTCCAGAGGGGCCTACGGCCCTACTGCACCGCAAACGCAATCCGCGCGAGATCCGCTTCCGTTTCGCGCGGCGGCAGATCATCCAGATCGACCCGAACGGATCGCACCGTCCCTACAAAACGATCTCGATCGGTGTAGTCGGAAGTGATTGCGACGCCGTGGCATCGCCCGATTGTCAGCAGGCCGGTTCCGCCGATGTAGAACGGTGTCGTCCGCTCGATCCGATCCGACGCAACAACGGCGCCGTCCACCAGAAGCACGATCTGCGCGCCGGAGCCCAATCCGTCGCCCTCGTAGTGCAGTTCCATCCGCAGGTCGTGCTGGCCGGGTTCGATCACCACCCGGCTACGAACGTGCTGCACATGCAGATCCGCGACGTTGTTGCAGTACGTCAGGGCACCGTCGTGCACATACAGACTCCATCCGCCGTCGGCGCGAGCACCCTGAGCCACGACAACGCCGGTTCGCCCCGCCTCCGACAGTTCGACGTTCGCCGTGATCGCGTGCGAACGATTGAACAGTTTGGGTGCCGCGTCCGGCAGCAAGGGTGGCATCGACCCGGGATAGGTGTGCGAACTCGGCGCCGGCTTCACCGACCCCTTGCGCATCCTCTGCATGCGAGTGTTGTCGAGCAGGACCTGGTTTCGGACCGCCTCGCGTTCGAACACCGCTTGAAGCTCGGCAAGTTTGTCCGGCCGGGTCGACGCCAGGTCGGCGGCCTCGGTCCAGTCGGTATTCGTGTCGTACAGCTCCCACACATCGTCTTCGAATGGCTTGTCACCGGATGCCACCTGCATCGGTACGCGGTGAGCGGTACACGCCACCCACCCCTCGTGGTAGATCCCGCGGTTGCCGAATACTTCGAAATACTGCGTGGTTCGCCGATCGGGCGCCGACGGGTCGTTCAAGCTGTAGAGCATCGACACTCCGTCCATCGGCTGCTGCGCCACGCCGCCGACAGTCTCTGGCTGCGCAATTCCCGCAGCCTCGAGAACAGTGGGAACGACGTCGGACACAAAGTGCCATTGCTCGCGAATCTCGCCACCCGAGTCGATGCCGGACGGCCAGTGCACGATCAACGGGTTTCGCGTGCCGCCGTAATGCGACGCGACCTGCTTCACCCACTGGTAGGGCGTATCCATCGCCAGCGCCCACCCGATCGGATATTGCGGAGCTGTGGTCGGTCCACCCAATTCCGCACTCTTGTCGATGATCCGCGCCGACGTGTCATTCAGGCCGTTGAACAGGATGCCCTCGTTGGCGGTGCCGAGCATGCCGCCTTCACCGGCCGCACCGTTGTCGCCGAGAATGTAGAAAACCAAGGTGTTTTCGAGCGCGGCCATGTCGTCGAGTGCGTCGATCACCCGTCCGACCTGAGCGTCGGTGTGCTCGGCAAAACCTGCGTACAGTTCCATGAGCAATTCCGCCGCGCGACGGTCTTCGTCGCTCATCGAATCCCACTGGGGAATGAAATCCAGCCACGCCGTCAGCTGTCCGTCTTCCGGTACGACGCCCAACTCGTGCTGGCGTGCCACGGTGATGTCGCGCTGACGGTTCCACCCGTGCGCGAACTTCCCGGCGTATTTGTCTCTCCACTGCGCCGGGACCTGAAGGGGTGAATGTGTCGCTCCCAGAGCCAGATACGTGAAGAAGGGTTTGTCCGGCGCGGCCGCCTGCTGGTGGCCCACCCAGTCGATCAGGCGATCGGCGAGATCTTCGGAGAGGTGGTAGCCCTCCTCCGGACCTGCTGGGGCGTCAACCGGGGTGATGCCGTTGTAGAGAGCCGGGTAGTACTGGTCGGTGGATCCGCCGAGAAATCCGTAGAAGTGCTCGAACCCCTCCCCGGTTGGCCAACGATCGAACGGTCCGGCCGGCCCCGTCTCGACACCCGGAGTTTGGTGCCATTTTCCGAATGCTGCTGTGTTGTATCCGTTCTCACGCAGAGTCATCGCGAGCGTTGCGGCACTGTCTGGCCTTGTGCAGTTGTATCCGGGGTCTGTGCTCTCGAAGTTGGTGACAGTACCGAACCCCACCGCGTGTGGATTTCGGCCGGTCAGCAGCGACGCTCTGGTCGGCGAACATAGTGCGGTGGTGTGAAACCTGTTGTACTTCAGGCCGTCATCTGCGAGCCGCTGCGCCGTGGGCATGTCGATCGGCCCACCGAACGGCGAGGTGGCGCCGAATCCCATGTCATCGACCAAGACGATCAGTACGTTAGGTGCCTTGTTCGTCATAGCAGTACCTTTCAGTTCCGGCCGTCGAAAAGTGCGTCCGGACGTAGTTTTCCGGTCAGAACCTGGGCCCGCTTTGCGGCCAGACGGTCGAACGAATCGGGGTGCGTGAGTATCCAGAACTCTTCCTGCGCAACACCGTCGAAGTAGATTTTGGCTGCGGCCGCGGGCGACATACCTTCTCTGATGTTCTCGCGCCAGAACTCGGTATCCGACCCGGACTGCGGGCGCACCGCGACGTCCTCGAAAATCCTGGTGGCAACCTGTCCCGGACTGAACACCGAGACGCGGATCTGTGGAAACTGTTCGGCACATTCGAGATACAGGCTTTCGGTGAGCGCCTGCACACCGTGCTTCGAGGCCGCGTACGCAGTCATCTTCGGTGTGATCGCCACACCGCCGACCGAGACGGTGTTGACGACGTGGGAAGGCCGCGGGTCGGCTCCCATTCTGGGGACGAACGAGCGGATGCCGTGAAAAACCCCGGTCAGGTTGACGTCGATGACGCGGCGCCATTCGTCCGCCGGAATGTCCCACGTGAACCCGACGGATTCGAGGCCTGCATTGTTGGCCAGGAGTGTCACGGCACCGAACTCCGCGAAGGCCGCGTCGGCCAGTGCGTCCACATCTGCGGCGACGGTGACATCGGTCGGGACGGTCAGCACGTGGGCTCCGTCTGCCCGAAGATCGGTCGCCACAGCCTCGAGGCGCTCGGCGGAGATGTCCGCCAGGACGACATTCATTCCGAGGTTGACAGCTTCGCGGGCCAGACCCTCGCCGATTCCACTTCCGGCTCCCGTGATCACTGCTGTTCCGTCGCGCAATTCTTCGAGTTTCATCACATTCCCTTCGCAACCTGCAGTGACGCGTTGCTCTGCCGAATTTTCGGGTGACACTATTCGGCCTACAGCCCGCTCGACAGAGGATCTCCCGCACGGTGGAACGAGCGCAATACCGCCAGAAACTGATGTCTCGCCCACCGAAACCACGGCCACGTCCCAGCCGCACTACAGGGCACTTCTGCACATATTCCCGATCAGCGGGAGCAAATGCTGTGGTAGCCGCGATGGTCACTAGCGTTGCCATCACCCACTCGAACGGCCGACTGGCCGGGGGAAACGGAGGTTATCGTGACTGCAATGCTTGTCGACGAGAATCCCTTGGCGCACGCGGTGCTGCCGACATTTTCGACGCTGTACGACGCATCCGCCGGCTTGATCGACGCGTCGACAGACGAACAGGATGTGGTGTTCTTCGGCCCGCCACGCCCCACGGACACTGTTGTGGGAAGTATTCGTTCACTCGAACGAATCTCGTCCACCGACGGCGGCCCGTCGCGGATCGCCCGGACCATCGACTACCGCGACGTGTACGGGCACCTGGTTGCCGAGGTGTACGCGTCGGGAGTCGCCTGCGACATCAAAGGTCCTGTCGCTGCGAGCACTTCGTCCGCACTGGCCGCGCACGTCGACGCCTCGTTCGATGCCGACAGTGTCCGTCGATTCCGTACCCGGATCTTCGTCTCGGATGCCTCGCGTCTCACGTTTACCCGCACTGCCGTCGCCCGCTATCTCAAGGATTCGGAGTATGTTTCCGATTTCATCGTGAGTGCAACCGATGACGCAGGCGTAACCGCGGGCAGGGCGTGGGTCACCGTGGCAGAGACTGCTCACTCGGATCGGTAAGTTCCACCGAGCGGGATCAGGCAGTAACCGGGCGATTCTCCGGTGATTGAGTGTCTCCATGTCGGCCATTGCATTCACTCTGTCCTCACGTACGTCACCGATAACCGTCGCTGACTACCGCGAACGTGCCCGCAAGGCACTGCCCGCGATGATCTGGGCGTACGTCGACGGCGGCGCCGAGGACGAGCTGACGCTGCGCGCCAACGTCGATGATTTCGACAAGTGGGCGCTTCGCTCACGGGTTTTGACCGGAAACGAAGGTCAAGGGCTGTCCGCCAAAGTGGGGAACACAGCGCTCGATCTCCCGGTTTTCCTCTCTCCCACCGGAATGACCGGACTGATCCAGTGGACCGGTGAACGAGCTGCCGCTCGGGCAGCCGAACGCGTTGGCACGCGAGCGGTTATCTCCACGGCATCCAGTTACACAGTGGAGGAGATCGCGGACGCGACCTCCGAGAACCATTTCTTCCAGCTTTACCCGTGGACCAGCGTCCGCACCGGGGAATCGTTGGCGAAGAAATTCATCGACCGCGCACACCACGCCGGGTACAGCGCGTTGTTCGTGACGGTTGACGTTCCGGTGACCGGAAACCGGGAGGGGGAGCGTAAGCGAGGCATGGGGATTCCGCCCACTCTCTCGCCGTCCCGCGTCCTCGACGCGGCCCGCAAACCCCGCTGGGCCTACAACTTCCTCAAACACCAGCGAATCTCGTCGCGCATGTTGGTCGACGAGCGAGGCGCCGCCGCCGCAGTGCGATCGGCGCAGAAGCAGGTCAGTCTCCTGCGACCGGAACTGTGCTGGGACGACTTGGCGAAGATCCGCGATCTGTGGGACGGTCCGATGTACGTCAAAGGCATTCTCGATCCGGATGATGCCGCTGCTGCTGTCCGACTGGGTGCCGACGGAATTGTCGTGTCGAATCACGGTGGACGCCAACTCGACAGCGCGCTCTCGAGCATCGAAGCACTGCCTGCGGTGGTTGATCGAGTGGGCGGATCCGGCGGCGTTCCCGTCTACCTGGACGGCGGCATTCGTCGTGGCAGCGATGTGGTGAAGGCACTTGCACTCGGCGCGACCGCGGTCGGAATCGGCCGACCGTACGTGTATGGATTGGCGGTTGGCGGTGAGGACGGCGTCGCGCACGTTCTCGAGATTTTCCGCGAGGAGATCGCTCGGACTCTGACGCTCATGGGCGTACGTGAGATCGCCGAACTCGATCGCTCCCACATCATGCGACGCGGGGCGAGTTTCCGGTCCCAAGAGTAAGTGTTCCATCCAGCGGGAATGCCCGTATCCGAGGCAACCACGCCAACGGTTCTATGGGGTGGATCACATCACTGACAGCGTCGTCGGACGCGGCTCGGAGGAAGACATGTCGCTCAGCACGGACTCACCCACAACGGCAGACGAGGAAATTCGCGAAATCGAGGCGGCGGCTCCCCCGGCGCGATTTGCTCGGGGGTGGCATTGCCTCGGACTCAGCAAGACGTATCGCGACGGAACGCCACACCAGATCGAAATCTTCGGCACCAGCCTGGTTGTTTTCGCCGACAGCAAGGGCGACATCAAGATCCTCGACGCCTACTGCCGTCACATGGGCGGCAACCTGGCGCAGGGCACGGTCAAGGGCGATTCGATCGCGTGCCCGTTCCACGACTGGCGTTGGGGCGGCAACGGAAAATGTACGGACATTCCGTACGCACGACGCGTTCCGCCGCTGGCCAAGACCCGTGCATGGACGACACTCGAGCGCAACGGCCAGCTGTTCGTCTGGAACGATCCCCAGGGCAATCCCCCACCCGCAGAAGTCACCATCCCCGAGATCGAGGGGTTCGGAAGCAGCGAGTGGAGCGACTGGAGCTGGAACACGCTCACCATCGAAGGCTCGCATTGCCGCGAGATCGTGGACAACGTCGTGGACATGGCGCACTTCTTCTACATCCATTACTCCTTCCCCCGGTATTTCAAGAACATCTTCGAAGGTCATGTCGCGAGCCAGTACATGGAGTCGGTGGGACGTGAGGATGTCATCAGCGGCACGAACTACGGCGATCCCAACGCTGTTCTTCGTTCGGACGCGTCGTATTTCGGTCCGTCGTACATGATCGACTGGCTCAAGAGCGAGGCCAACGGTCAGATCATCGAGACCGTTCTGATCAACTGCCACTACCCGATCTCGAACAACGCCTTCGTGCTGCAGTACGGCGCCATGGTGAAGAAGCTTCCCGGAATGAGCGACGAGGACACTGCGGCTATGGCCGCGCAGTTCACCGAGGGCGTCGAGACGGGATTCCTTCAGGACGTGGAGATCTGGAAGAACAAGGCTCCCATCGACAATCCACTTCTCTCCGAAGAAGACGGCCCGGTATATCAGTTGCGGCGTTGGTACAACCAGTTCTACACCGATGTCGAGGACGTCACCGAAGACATGACCAAGCGCTTCGAGTTCGAGATCGACACCACCCGAGCGGTGGCGAGCTGGAAGCAGGAAGTTGCCGAGAACGTCGCAGCCCGGGAAGCCCAGGCACCTCAGACCACGTCCTGATCAGAGCCCGTGCTGACCGAGACCACACGACACAACACAACATAGGGTGACCATGAGTTACGAAGTGCTCGAACAGATCAACTTGATGGCCGACGACATCTTCCAAGAAGGTATCGAGGCCGAGAAAATCGGACGGTTGGCCGACGATACCGCCAAGAAGATGAAGGCCGCCGGGTCGATCCGGATGTTGCAGCCCAAGGAATACGGCGGCATGGAGGCACATCCGCGCGAGTTCGCGGAAACCGTAATGCGGATGGCGTCGCTGAATCCGTCGGCTGGTTGGGTCCACGGGATCGTCGGAGTTCACCCGTGGCAGTTGGCGTTTGCCGATCCGAAGGTTCAGCAGGAAATCTGGGGTTCCGATCCTGATACCTGGATGGCCTCTCCCTATATGCCCGGCGGCATGTGTATTCCCACCGACGGTGGGTACAAGTTCTCCGGCCGCTGGCAGTTTTCCTCCGGTACGGACCATTGTGATTGGGCGTTCCTCGGCGCTATGGCCTGCGACAAGGACGGCAACATGGAAATGCCGCCCCGCATGCTGCACGTGATCATTCCGCGCACCGACTACGAGATCATCGAAGACTCGTGGGACGCCATGGGTTTGCGCGGCACGGGGTCGAAAGATCTTGTGGTCAAGGACGCGTACGTTCCCGATTACCGCGTCATGGATTGCGACGAGGTCATCGACGGTACCGCTGTACGCAAGTACGGACGCACCGAGACGCTGTACCTGATGCCGTGGTCGAACATGTTCCCACTCGGGATCACAGCCGCGACCATCGGCATTTGCGAGGGAATGCTTTTCCACGCCAACGAATACCAGGCTGATCGCATCAATGCCCAGGGCACCGCGATCAAGGATGATCCGTACACGCTCTTCGCCATCGGCCAGGCAACAGCCGATATTCGCGCGGCGCGAGACACCTTGCTGGCCAATGTCGATCGCATGTGGGATCGCGTGGACGCAGGCAAGGAAGTGACGTTCGAGCAGCGCGCAGAAGGTCGGCAGACCCAGGTTCAGGCTGCGTGGCGCGCCATCAATGCCATCGACCAGGTCTACCCGCGCTGCGGCGGCAACGCTCTTCGCATGGACAAGCCACTGCAGCGCTTCTGGCGCGACGCCCATGCCGGCCAGCATCACGCAATCCACGTCCCCGGCACCGTATTCCACGCTGCCTCCCTCAGCCGCCTCGGCGCCGATCCGCAGGGCCCGCTGCGGGCGATGATCTGACATAAGGAACAACACACGATGACGCACACCGACATCAAGGGACTTGGCTACGTCAAGATCTCCACCAACGACATGGACCGTTGGCGCACTTTTGCATTCGACGTTCTTGGCTTCGCCAAGGGCAGCGGACCGGACGAGAACGCGCTGTACCTGCGACTCGACGAGCGCGCCGCCCGCATCGTCATCGTCGAGGGCGAACGCGACGAGATCGTCAGCATCGGCTGGGAGGTGGCCGATCGCAACGCGCTACGACGCGTTCAGGCCGCACTGGAGAAGTTCGGCACCGCGGTCGAGCAACTTCCCCTGGCCGAGGCCGACGCACGCCGAGTCGAAGAGGTCATCACCTTCACCGATCCCGGCGGCGCAACGGTGGAAATCTTCCACGGCGCGATCCTCGATCACAGCCCGGTAGTCACACCGTTCGGCTCTCGATTTGTCACCGGCTCACAGGGCCTTGGCCACGTTGTTCTCCCGGTCATGGACAGCGCTGCGAGCTTCGATTTCTACACCGATGTTCTCGGCTTCTATCCGCGTGGCGCATTCCGCCTGCCCGCGCCGCCGGAGTTCGGCCCCCTGCGCATCCGCTTCCTCGGGGTCAACGAACGCCACCACAGCTTGGCGCTGTGCCCTGCCCCGCACGGCGGCGCGCCCGGCCTGATCCACATCATGGTCGAGGTCGACACACTCGACGCCGTCGGCCAGGCACTCGACCGGGTGGTGAAGGACGGATTCTCGGTGTCCTCGACCCTGGGTCGACACACCAACGACAAGATGGTCTCGTTCTACGTCCGGGCACCAGGCGGCTGGGACATCGAGTTCGGCACCGAGGGATCGAAGGTGGATCAGGACTCCTACTCGGCAGAGGAGATCACCGCCGACAGTTACTGGGGCCATGACTGGTCGGGCAGCGAACCGCTGGCAGCGATGTAAATTGCAAGCGATGTAAATTTTTACCGGGACGGGCTTGCGCACATTTGTGCGCAAGCCCTTTTCCTGTGTTCGGACCCCGTAGGCATGCGTGTTGGCTTCACATCGTCTTTCCTGGTGATGCGAAGCTCACACACGGTATTCAGTTCCGGCAGAGCCGAATTCAGTCTCGGTGGACTGGTCCCTGGCGGGTGGTGGAGCGTCGGCGACGTTGTTTCGGATCGATCGCGGCCGGCGGGATGAACCACGGTTTGTGATCATCGCCCATCTTGATTTCCCAGATGCCGCGGAACCCGCTGGTGCTGTGGATCAACCGATGGTGGCTACGGCAAAGGAGGGTGAGGTTGTCCATCACCGTCAAGCCTCCGGTTGACCAGGGTTTTATGTGGTGGGCGTCGCACCAGGCCGGTACGGCATCGCAGTTGGGGAAGGCGCAGCCTTTGTCCCGGGCAATCAACGCGGTGCGTTGCTCGGGTGTGACGAGGCGTTTGTGTGGGGTCGCATCCAGCGGTGCGCCGTTGCCGTCCATCAACATGGTGGAGAGCATGCAATCGCAGGCGAGCATTCGGGTAAGGCTCACACTCAGTGGTCCCATCCAGGGCATGTATCCGACGTCCAGATCTTCGACATCAGGCTCATCGAAATCCGGTGCGATATCGCTGCGCATGGTGGTGCATTCCCGATGCTCGGCAAGGTCTTTCGCGGTGATCTGCACGTTCACGTGCGGACGCTGCCCACCATCAACCCCGGTCATGGCATTGTCGAGATACCGGCGAATCAACTCCGTGAACGCGTCGGCGGTGCGCTTGGCAGCCGACCGCTGATCTGGGGTCCCATCCGCGGCCGGTTTCGGCATCGACAAACCCGAGAGTGCCGACAACAACATTTCACCGGTGAGTGCATCGAAATCGCCCTTGATCGCGACCCGACCGTTGAGCGTCGGAGCGATGCGCAAGACGTTGAGGTCGTCGTCCTCACCGGGCGGGGTGTCGTCGGATTCGAAGATCCGCTCGAGAACTGCAATCGCGTACCGCAGTTTGAGGGTGGTCGCCTCCACCCCGGATGCCGCGGCGAGCAGGGTTGCCATGCAGGACGGTAGAGCCTTCTCCGGCATACCTTTTGGTGGTGATTCGCAGAACGAGGCGATTATTGCCGCATGATCGAGCGAGAGATCCCCGGCCTCGAATTGGGCAGTAATGTCCGGGAACCCCCGCAACGCGGCACCGAGGGCGGCAATTTTGTTGCCGGCTGCGTTCTGCAGCATCGTGTTCGCCGCCAACCAGCGACCAACACCGCGGTAGCACAGCACCTGTTCATCCGGGTTGAGTGCCAACTCATCGACTGCGGCAACCCGAATCGCTTCCAACCGAAGAATTTCCGCAGAAACACAGACTGCAACGTCACGAACCTCCGCCGGGCGCAATTGCCACAACCTGCAACGCACACCCGCAGCCGAACCGGCTACAACATCCCCCACCGAAACAAAATCGCTGACCGTGGTCATCAGAGCCTCCCCACCCTTGACCACAAGGATACTCGAACACTTATTCGAATCAAGAGACATATCGGGCACATCTGAAACCGAAGCGACACGCATGCGCGCCGGATCACCCAGTCGACAGGAATGGCGCCCACAAAAACCCGAGCGCGCCACGCCCCTACGCCCAGATGCAGGACGTTTACGTGATTCACTTCACAAATCGCGAGTCATATGACACTATTTCTAATTGAAATAGCCAGCTCACAGATTTTCATCGAAGAGGAGTAGTGGACGCGATGACTATGGCACTGGAGTCCCAAGTAGCGACCGTGAAGCTAGATTCCGCCGACCTGGGGGTTGACTCGACACCCACTGCCGTTCTCGACCGCGTCTCACTCGTCCTCGACACCTTCGACGGTCCTGGCCGCCTCACACTCGCCCAGATTGTTCGCCGCACCGGCCTTCCTCGGTCGTCCGCCCACCGCCTACTCGAGCGGCTGGTCTCGATGCGATGGCTACGGCGCGACGGCCGCGACTACGAGCTCGGTATGCGCCTGGTCGAGCTGGGCTCACTCGCCGTACACCAGGATCGCCTGCACACAGCTGCGTTGCCACTGCTGCACGAGCTGTATCGCGTCACTGGATTTGTTGTTCACCTCGGCATTCTCGACGGCTCCGATGTGGTGTATCTCGAGAAGATCGGCGGGCGCCTGGCCGCCGCTGTCCCGACGCGCGTCGGGGAACGGCGTCATGCTCCCACGACTGCCTTGGGGCAGGCGCTGCTCGCATTCGAGTCACAATCCACAACGCATCCCCAGCGTGCCCGGATTCGGGAGGCCGGTGTGGCCTTCGAAAGTGGGAGTGGGTTGGCCGGCTTCAGCTGTCTGGCGGCACCGATCGGACTGCCCGGACGGGCAGTTGCCGCAGTGTCGATTTGTGGGCCGACGAAGGCGCTACGTAACGATCACATCAGTGCAGCACCCGTCCGCATGGCCGCGTCTGCGATCTGGCGTGCCATCGACGGTGGATCTCACACTGTCACACCGACTTTGCAGCGTCGGCAGCTGCTGCGAAACCTGCCCACCGCTGCCAGGGCGTGAGCAACACGTTGGTCATGACCGAGGGCAGCTGGTTACTCAGATATCGCGCTGATCCTGGGTGAGTGAGAGGACATGATCTTCGATGTCCTTCCATCGGCCAGGCGACACCGGGATCGGTGACCCGAGGGGATCATATTCGGCGACCTTGGCAAATTCTGCCGACGCCCGGTCGATATCGTCGAGTAGTTCACGCGCAAGGTCGATTTCAGCCCGGAAGTAGCGTACCGACCAACGCAATGTCATGACGGAGTACGCCCACGCGGGCTCGTTTTCTGCGTGGTCTGCGTGAAGTTCCGCGCGTCGTAGTTGCTCCTCCACATTGGCGATATGCGCACCGACAAGTGCCTTGAGCCGTGGCGGGTCATTGAGATGCCCCATCCAAAGTCGAAGCATGACACCGTGTTTGAGTACGGGAACCTCCACAGGAGCTTCGCGTGACCAGGTGCGCACTGCCTCGGTTCCGGATTCGGTAATCGCGTACAGGCGCCGACCCCGCACTCCCGGTTCGGATACGACCCGCGATTCCACGAACCCGATTTTCTCGAGTTTCTTGAGCTCGGCATACACCTGACTGATGGACGGACTCCAGTAGAAGAACCCGACACTCCAGTCGGCCCATTTCTTGAGATCGTTGCCTGTCAGCTCCTCACCGAACGTGAGCGTTCCGAGGACCGCCCAACTCGTTGCGGGAAGTCCTCTGGACACGTCTTCGGTTGCGGACACGGACAGGAGTCTAACAATCGAACGACCAGGTGAGGTGCATCACAAACCGAGGTGCCCGCTTAGCGGGAGAGTTTCACGAATTGGCGGTCAAGGCTGCTGTCGTCATGTCGATGACGTTCACTTGAAAGTCCGCCGCCGAGAGCGGCAATCGGCGGCGCCCGGTCAGATCACGTGCCCGGACGGCAAGCATTGCGGTGGCAAGCAGAATTGCGCCGCGCACACGCTCGTCCACCAGCGGGCCGGGCAGGTGGCCGATGGATTCGCGCAGCAACTCGATGGATCTGACGAGGCTGGGATACTTCGGCGGTACCTGATCTATCTGCTCGGGTTCGAGCTGATAAATGGTCTGGCCGAGAATGCGCAGGTATCTGCGGCCCGCTTCGCTGGTGAGCATCTCCCCCAGCGGCGCCACGATCAGTTCGACGCACTCACGCGGGGTGACATCGCCTTGCCAGTTTGCCAGCATCACGGTTCGTCGAGACTCCAACTGCACCAGATACTTCTCCCGAATCGCCTGGAGTATGCCCTCGCGGGAGCCGAAGTGATACCGCAACGCCGACGGATTGCGTTGACCCGCACCCGAAACGATGTCACCGACCAGGGTCGCTTCAATCCCTTTCGTGGCAAAGAGTTCTTCCGCGACTTCGAGAAGTTTTTGTTTGGTCGAGAGCTCTCCCGTACTCATGGCGCTTAGTGTACCTTTCCGATTACTACTAATAAGGAGTATTAATGAGCCCCTTGAGATCAATGACCCCGGCCAGGTTCGGATCCCTACTCGTTGCCGCTACGACGGTGCTCGCGACAGGGTTCGGAAGCAGCACCGGAAGTATCGACGGAAGCCTCGAACCCGACACATCTGTCTACGCAGACACAGGTTGGGTTACCCTGCACGGCGATTCGAGCAATCGTCGTCAGCAACTGGGGGTTCAACCCGCGCAGAGTTACACCCGGTGGACAGCTCTGCAGGGTGCCTCGATTCTCACCGCTCCCACAATGCTGCCCAACGGAAACCTGGCCATCACCACAGGCAAGGCCGAGGGCAGCGCCAACCTCCACGTGCTCGACAAGTTCGGCACCATCGTCTGGGAAACGCCGGCGTGGAGCGGCAAGACCGGCGTCGACTCGGCCGCGATCATCTCCTCCCCCATCATCGACGCCGACGGCAACATCTTTGTCAGCGACGCAGATCAACTGTGGTCGTACACCAGTGGCGGCGCCCTGCGTTGGGTCATCGACCTACCGGCAGCGCCCAGCCCCAACCCCTTTGCCGACGGATCGCGGGCGATCAATCCCTTTGTCACAGCCGCTTTCACCAAGGACGGTGCAGTTTTCGGCACCACCGTGTTCGGTCAGGTGATGGTGGTCGATCGGGCCACCGGAGAGCTGCGCGCACCCGTGTTCCAGCTTCCCGGCTCAATAGCCAAGCGGCACACAAAAACTCCGATGTCACCGAACATGTGGGCCGGCGGAATGATGGACCCTGTCATCAAGGATCCCATCTTCCAGATCATCATGGGCGGCATAGTCCAGAGCGCAAACACTCCCGCAGTGGACTCGGTGACCGGACGCGTCTACGTCGCGGCAACCGACAAGGAACAAGACAAGGGCGCGCTCTACGGCCTCGACATCACCCCACCGAAGAACGGTGCCCCCGGCTCGATTTCCATTGCCTTTGCGGCGCAGATGGGCCCAGGTAGCGGTTCGAGTCCCGTTATCTCGCCCGACGGCAAAACCGTCTACACGTGTGACGACGAGGGACTCCTCTATGCGTTCGACGCTACATCCGGCAAGGAACTCTGGAACGCTCCGTCCGGCGCTGCCGCTGCCGCGGTAGCCGTGGACGCGCAAGGATCTATCTACGCACTCACCAACCCCGGCGTCCTCTCGGCATACAGTGCCGCAGGCGCAAAGCTCTGGGACGCCGATCTCAGCGAGCTGACAAACGCAACGCTCCCGGTCAGCGACGTGTACGGCGCGCCCATCGTGCGCGGCAACGGCAACCCGACGGTTGTGAACGGCTCAATTCTGATCGAAGTCTTCTACGGCTACGACGTCCCGATCCAGGGTTACCCCGTCTCGGTGCCGGTGAAGTCCGCCATCGTCGACATCGATCCGGCCACCGGAAAGGGCATGCGCAACATCGGCTTCGCCACCGACACCACAGAAGGGATTCTGGCGGTCACTCCGGACGGACGAATCTTCTCGACCTTGGGCGTCATGACGTCGACGGCTGTTGCGCCACTCGCGCCGATGATCAACCCGACGCTGCCGGACGGACTCGAACTGATTGCACCGTCCGGCGGACTCGACGGGTTCATCCCGAACCCGTAGGGCAGCGCTTCTACTGACCGGGAGTGCTGAGTCGACCGGGTGGAGCGGGATCCTGGGCAGAAGTGTTCTTGCTGCCATTGAGTGGGACTGGCGCTGGATTACCTCGCCGTTGCCCCACATCGTAGGGACTCACACCCTGTTTGCAGAGCTTTGATCGAGGAGAGACACATGTCCGTAGAAAATGCCGCACCGCCGGCGCTGGACGGGCGCACACTGCGCGACGTGATGAGCAACTTCTGCACCGGCGTCACGGTGATCACCGCCCACGACGGTGAATCCCCACTCGGATTCACGTGCCAGTCCTTGGTCTCGGTTTCTCTCGATCCTCCGTTGCTGTCGTTCTGCCCGGCCAAGACGTCGACGAGTTGGCCGAAACTGCGTGAAGCCGGATCTATCTGCATCAACGTTCTTGCGCACGATCAGAAGGACATGTGCTCGGCTTTCGCTCGCGGCGGCACTGACAAGTTCAGTGGTGTCGACTGGGAAGCAGGCTCCAACGGCGCGCCTGCCCTCGACGGCGCCCTGGCCCGTATCGAAGCCACCATCGAAAACGAGCACGATGCAGGCGATCACACGATCGTCGTTGCACGCATCACGGATCTGACCGTGCTGCGCCACGACGGCCCGCTGCTCTTCTACCGTGGCGGTTTCGGTCGCTTCGACGCATAAGCCTCCGACAAGCCACCGACGTCTGAACTGGGCGTCCCGCTGCGTGGGAGACATCGGCGATAGGGACGATCAGAAGCGATAACGTCCGGTGAGGTCGGCGCCCACCGCCGGCCTCACCGGGACACAACTGATCGGATTACGACGATGACTACTGTCGAACCAGATATCACCGCTGCGATCACCGCGACCGTCACCGCGTACCTCGACGCGGTTTCCCGCGGATCGAGCGCAGACATCGCAGCCCTGTACGCGGAGAACGGAACTCTCGAGGATCCCGTGGGCAGCGAACCCGTTGTCGGCCGCGAGGCGATTGCCGCATTCTTCGGTGCCCTCGAAGGTCGCACGCAGGAGATCGAACTCCTGACCCTGCGCGTCAGCGGTTCCAGCGCGGCGTTCCATTTCCGCGTCGTGACACCGATGGGTGACAAGATCTACGAGGTCTCCCCCATCGACGTGATGACCTTCGACGAGAACGCCAAGATCACCAGCACGCGCGCGTTCTGGGCGATGTCGGACATGGCCGTACGCTGATGCGGCAGGTCAGCTGCCGCAATTGCGGCAACCGAGTACTCATCGAGAAGTACAGCAACGCGCACACCAGCGTGCAGTGGCTCGAGGATTCCGAGCAGGTCTGCCCGGAACTTGCGCGCCCGTCGGATAATCCGTATGCACAGCGTTCGTGCTCGTCGTTGCGTCAGACCATCAACGACCTTGCCGACGCCGGAGCCGTCGAAATGAGCGAGCGCAGCTATCCCGTTCCCGGCTCCCTGTACTGAACAGGACTTCTCTCGCTCACTGGGAAGCTACATGTACGACGCAATTCAGGCGCCATAGCTTTGTGACATGGATAACAATTTCGACGTAATTGTCATCGGTTCGGGAGCTGCAGGATCGGCTGCAGCTTTGCAAGCACACGCTGACGGCGCATCAGTGGTGATCCTGGAGAAGTGCGAACCTGACAACGCCGGCGGTAACACCCGATTGTCCGGCGGTGGATGGTTCGTCAACCAGGATCCCGCTGCAGCCCGAACGTTCCTGCGCGCCTTGAACGGCTCGTTCACCGTCGCCGACGACGTGATCGACGCGTGGGCCGAGAACACACACGGGCTCTCGGACTGGCTGCGCGAGCTGGATGCACCGGTATCGATGTCCGGTGAGTTCCATTCCACGGCGGAGTACGCCGAACTTGACGGAAGTTCTTGTTACGCAGGGATGGACACCATCGGTGGGGCCATGGGCAACGAACTGCTCTACCGCTTCCTCGTCTCGGCCCTCGCGGAACGCGGCATCACAACACTATTCGACACCGAGGCGACCGCACTGCTGACGGACGAGTCCGGAGCAGTGATCGGAGTCGAAACCGTCTCGGGTGGAACAACTTCGCAGATGTACGCGCGTCGGGGTGTCATCCTGGCGACCGGCGGCTTCGAGGCCAACCCGGCCATGGTCCGCGACTACCTCCGCCTCGAGAACCCGAAAATCTGGGGATCACCGTCGGCAACCGGCGACGGCCATCGCATGGCCCAGGCAGTTGGTGCCGACCTGTGGCACATGAACAACATGATGACCATTACCGGAATCTCCGGCGACACAGACGATCCGTCCGGGCACTACCTCGCATTGTGGAACGCACACAACTACGTGTTCCTCAGCCAGGAGGGACGCCGATTCACCTGCGAGTCGGCCGAAATGCGCCACGGCCATGTGTTCAAAGAAGGTTCCTACCAACACTTTCCGGTCCGGTCGATGAACATCGTGTTCGACGAATCCATGAGGTTGGCCGGGCCACTGAGCCCCGGCCGCGACGTACTGGCTGTCGGGCGTCTAGTTCTCGACGAGGGCTACGAGTGGAGCGCAGACAACCAAACCGAGATCGACAAGGGGTGGATCGTCAAGGCGGACACACTCGCCGAACTCGCCGACAAGCTGGGCCTGGACCCCGCCGTCGTGGAAACGAGTGTGCGACGCTACAACGAGGCATGCACTGCTGGTGTCGACGAGTCATTCGGTCGGGACCCCGCGACGTTGGCTCCCGTTGTCACTGCGCCGTTCTACGCCGTATCCGGGCCGCCGCTCCTGGGGTGGAGCAACGGTGGCCCTCGCCGCGACGGCCACTCGCGTGTACTCGACACCGCCGGTAATCCGATTTCCGGACTCTACGCGGCAGGCACCGTCAGTTCCACGTACAGCGCAGCCAAAGACGGCGGGTTCCACATCGCCGACGCCCTCGCGTTCGGTCGTGTTGCCGGTGCCCATGCGGCCACCCGGGTCAGTGCGGACGCCTGAGCTAGGAGCGGGCGGCTTTGACCGCGTCGAAGAACGCGATCACGGCCGCCTCGTCGTCCGGCGGAACCGTCAGAGAAGCACGCGCTCCGGCGACGGCAATGGAGTCGTCGGCAAGCCGATTGCCGATCGTCAGTTTCAGACCTGACTTCGTCGGCTTTGCTTTAACCCCAATGTGTTCGACGTGCCAGCGGCATACCTCACTGGTGCTCGCCGCGGTCCGGTCGAACACCTCGACGGTGCGGTGGTCGAGCACCAGGATGATGTTCGACCCGACTGTCACTTCGAGATAGCGTCGTTCCGTCACGGTGTGTGCCTTTCGGTTAGGTGGAACCGACGCTACACACCGTGACGGATCTCAACGGGACGAGCTACCCGCGTCCACGGGCAATGCGACGGACGTGATGTAGCGGGCCTCGTCGGAGGAGAGGAACAGCGCGGCGTTTGCCACGTCCACCGGCTCGATCCACGGTATCGCGAGCATGTTCATCGTCATCGCTGCTTCGGCGAACTCTTCGCGCGTCGGATTTTCCAGATCGGGGCGAAACTTACTGCTCACCGCCGGGTTCTGAATCATCGGAGTATCCACGTTGGTGGGGTGCACCGTATTGACCCGCACGTTGTGCGGCGCCAATTCCTTTGCCAGTGACCGCATCAAGCCCACGACGCCGTGCTTGGCTGCCGTGTAGTGCGCAACACCTACGAGCCCTCTGAGCCCGGCGATGGAACTGGTGAGCGTCATCGATCCCCCACCCCGCGCGATCAGATGCGGCGCTGCGACGACAGTGGTGTGCCACACGCCGGTCAGGTTCACGTCCAGCATCGTCTGCCACATGTCTTCCGACATCGCCAAGGCACTGTCCGAAGACGTGATACCCGCTGTTGCGCAGACGATGTCGAGTCCACCGAGTGATCCGACCGCCGAATCGACAGCACTTCGCAGCGCCTCGAGATCACGAACATCCACCACCGCTGATTCGATGCGCCGTCCCAGAGCCCTTACCTGCGCGACGGTATCCGCAAGATCAGCTTCGGTCGACGGCGGCGTGAGCGTCGTGTCCACCGAGGCACACACGTCGACCGCGACGATGTCTGCGCCCTCTTCGGCAAAACGCACGGCCTGAGCCCGTCCGATTCCCCTTGCCGCACCGGTGACCAGCGCGATCTTTCCCTCGAGTCTCATCAGTTCACACCTTCTGGGTCAGGCCGGCGTCGACCACCAACTGACAACCGGTCATGTAGCGGGACTCCTCGGACGCAAGAAACAGCACGGCGTTGCTCACGTCCACCGGATCAACCCACGGCACTGGCAACAAGTTTCGAGCACTCAGGACGGCCGCGGCGTCGGATTCCGTGGGATTCTCGATGCCCGGACACAGGTTCGCAAATACCCGTTCGTTGATGATCATCGGTGTTCGCACCGAACCCGGATGCACTGAGTTGACGCGAATACTCTGCGCTCCCAACTCGTTGGCCAGGGTTCGAGCCAGTCCGACGACGGCGTGCTTGGCGGAACTGTAATGACCCGCTCCGGCAATGCCTTTGATTCCTGCCGTCGAACTGACCAGAACAACAGATCCGCCGTTACCGAAGTGCGGAACACACGCTTTCACGGTGTGCCAGGTTCCGGTCAGATTGACGTCGAGCGAACGGTTCCACACGGACGGGTCGATGGTCCACGTAGGTCCGGGCGTGTCGTAGACGCCTGCGTTGGCAACAACGACGTCCAGTCCGCCGATTTCGGCGACGCAGTCCGCCACCACTGCTGCGAGTTCCTCGTAGTTGCGGATGTCGGCAATGCCCGTGACCGCCGCGCCGCCGAGATCACGCACGGCCGAAGCTGTTTCATCGAGTCCGGACGCCGCCATATCCAACGCGATCACCGACGCACCCTCCTCGGCGAGCCGAATGCAGTGCGCACGCCCCATGCCGCCGGCCGCCCCGGTCACCAGTACCCGCGCGCCCTCGAGCCGCCTCATGCGTGGACCGCGCTGTTCAGTTCGAAGCCTCGATATCCCTGCGCCGCAACGTCCGCGCAGATGTCGCTGTAGACGCCGAACCCACCGATGAAGGGCATGAAGATCCGCGTCTTGCCAGGAATGTTTGCACCCATGTACCAGGAGTTGGCCGAAGGAAACAGTGTGGCCGACGCTCGTCGTGAGCACTCCTCGAGCCATCCGTCGACTGCTTCGACGCTGGGTTCGATGGTGGTCAGATTATTCGCGTCGAGATGGGCAATTGCGTCCGCAATCCAGTCGACGTGCTGTTCTGCCGCGAGGATCATGTTCGACAGAACGCTCGGGCTGCCTGGTCCGGTCACGACAAAGAGGTTCGGGAATCCGTTGACCCCGAGTCCCAGATACGTTCTCGGCCCGGCATGCCAGTTCTCACGCAACGTTTCCCCGCCGCGTCCACGGATGTCGATTCGGTCGAGTGCACCGGTCATCGCGTCGAATCCGGTGGCAAACACCAGCGCATCCAGGTCGTAGTGAGATTCGGTGGTCTTGATCCCGGTCGCGTCGATCGCTTCGATCGGGGCCTTCTTCAGGTTGACCAAGGTGACGTTGTCCCGGTTGTACGTCTGGTAGTAGTTCGTGTCCGTCACAATGCGCTTGGTACCGATCGGATGGTCGTTCGGGATCAGGAGATCCGCGATCGACTGGTCTTCCACAACGGAACGGATCTTGGACTCGGCAAACTCGCGTGCCGTGTCATTGGCTTCGAGGTTGCTGGTCTGATCGGCAAATGTCTTGCCGAACAGCACTCCCCCGAGGCGCCAACGTTCCTCGTACGCTGCGGTTCGCTCGTCTTCGGGAACCTCCAGCGCGCTTCGCGAGTCCGAGATGAACGGTGAGCCGCCGCCGCTGCGCTTGCTGAGCGCACGACGCTCGGCATAGCTTGCCTTGATCTCGGCGCGGCGTGCGTCGTCAAGAGGTGTGTTTCCAGCCGGGACACTGTAATTCGCCGATCGCTGGAACACATACAGATGATCGGCTTGCTCGGCGATCAGAGGCACCGACTGGATTCCCGACGATCCGGTGCCGATGACACCCACTCGCTGTCCAGTGAAGTCGACGCCTTCGTGCGGCCAGAACCCGGTGTGAAAAACATCCCCCGCGAAGGAATCTCGCCCGTCGATGTCTGGCATGTTCGCTGTCGAGAGACTGCCAGTGGCGCACACGACGAAACGTGAGGTGACGTCGTGCCCGGCGTTTGTGTGTACCCGCCACAGTGCCGATTCCTCGTCGAACTGCGCGCTCTTCACTCGCGTGTCGAAGGTGAACCCGCTCCGCAGGTCGAACCGATCCGCCACGTGGTCCAGGTACTCGAGAATCTCGGGCTGCGCAGCGTACTTCTCACTCCAGTCCCAATCCTGTTGCAGCTCTTCGGAGAATGAGAATGAGTAATCAAAGCTCTCGACGTCGCAGCGAGCCCCCGGGTAGCGGTTGAAGTACCACGTTCCACCAACTCCGGAGCCGGCTTCGAAGCCGTGGACACGCAGTCCCTGCTTGCGGAGTCGGTACATGGCGTACAGGCCTGCGACGCCGGCGCCGATGACTACGACGTCGAGTGGTGCGGTGGAGATATCAGGATCGGTCATGCTGAAAACGGTACGAGTTGCTCCATCGGTTCCGGAACGGCTTCTCCCGGTGGATGGGCAGTCATGATCACGCCTGACTCGTTTCAATCGCGTTGAGAGTTAATGCCCCCGCAGTTACACCTGGGAAAACAGGCAAACGGGTCTCCTAACATTCGGGAGTCCCATCAGCCCTGTATTCGAAGAAGGTCTTTGTGAAGTCCGCTCAACGCAAGGTTTTAATACCTGCACTTTCCGCAACATTTTCCATAGCAATCGTTATCTCGACCGCAGTCGGCGCCGGGGCTCAGCCGATCAATTTCCCTACCACCGGATCTGCCTTTCTCGATACCGGTTCCCTGAGCGGAAGCACGGATCCCGCGCTAGCGCAGCGAATCAACGCAGCATTTGCCGCGCATGGCATTCCCGGAGCACAGGTCGTGTACACGGACGGCAAGGGACGACAGGAGTTCAACTACGGTGTCTCGAGCGTCGAGACCGGCAACGCCGTCACGTCGGATACCGTCTTCGAGGCCGCCTCGCTGACCAAAGTGGTGGCGTCGTACGTTGTCCTCCAACTGGTGGACGAGGGTGTCATCGATCTCGATCGGCCACTGTCCGAGTATTTTGAATACCCACGCATCGCGGCCGATCCTGCAGCCCACAAGATCACCGCCAGAATGGCGCTGACGCACACCACCGGCCTGCCCAACTGGGCGACGGGCCCATCGAGTGCAGAGTTCGAGACCACGCCGGTCAGTACTACTTTCGAACCCGGGACCCAGTGGTCATACTCGGGTGAAGGCTTCTATTACCTGCAGAAGACCGTCGAGTCGCTCACCGGCACACCGTTTGCGGAACTTGCCTCGCAGCGCGTCTTCCAGCGTTTCGGAATGACAAGCAGCGACTTACTGACCAACCCGGCCTTCGAGGCCGTCACCGCGGTCGGTCATACCGCCGACGGCACGGCAAAGGCCCTGCGCAATTTTCCCCGGGCAAACGTCGCGTACACCCTGAAGACGACGGCCGGCGACTACTCGAAGTTCCTGCGCGGAGCACTTCTCGCAGGCGAAGGACTCGAACCTGCCACTCGGGACATGATGTTCACCGCTGCCGGCAGCGCTGACCACGGTGGCAGCAACAAAGACGCGATCGACCACATCAAGTGGGGCCTCGGCATCGGACTGCAGGAAAATGAACTCGGGAAGGCGATCTGGCACTGGGGCGACAACGGCGCGTTCAAAGCCTTCTTCATCGCTTACCCCGAGACAGGTCGCAGTGTTGTGATCATGACAAACAGCGAAAGCGGACTCGAAGCGGTCAACGACGTCGTTCACGAGTTCTTCGGTCCCATGACGATGTATGCCACGGACTGGATCAAGGAAGCCGAGTAAATTCACCCTTCGGACGGCTGCGGCCCGACATCACGAAGATGTCGGGTCGCGGCCGTTCTGGAGCGTTCAGGCGCGCTCGACCAGCACGCAGCGCGCACCGCTGAAGATAGTCGGCATGCACTTGTTGCAGTGGATGCACAGCGATCGGGTATCCGATTCTGCCGCAATCCGATTCACCAGGTCGGGTTCACGGAGCAAGGCGCGGGCCATCGCGACGAACTCGAATCCTTCCGCCATCGCGGTATCCATCCCCGCCTTGTCCGTGACACCGCCGAGCAGCACCAGCGGCAACTTCACCGCAGCACGGATCTGCCGAGCCTCTTCCAGCATGAACAGCGGCTTGTAGG
The DNA here is from genome assembly GCF_033142425.1 of Rhodococcus sp. IEGM 1366. Lineage (NCBI taxonomy): Bacteria > Bacillati > Actinomycetota > Actinomycetes > Mycobacteriales > Nocardiaceae > Rhodococcus > Rhodococcus sp. IEGM 1366. Next base: position 174,440 of record NZ_JAWLRZ010000008.1, on the reverse strand, counting down.
GATACGCATGCAACATGCTCTTACCCACGAGATGCACACCCAGTCGAACCGGTTGCGGCATCGCGGCAGCGAACTCACGGATCGGCGCGTCGCCCTTGAACAGGTACATCGGATTGAGCAGCGAACTACCCATGGTCAATTCCAACGCGTCGACACTGCCGGACGCCTCCAGCCACTGCGCCACCTGAATCGCTTCGTCCACCCAGAATCCGCCTGGCACACCGTCATCCATGTTGAGCTTGGCCAAGATCGCAATCTTGTCGCCGACAGCGTCACGAACGCTGCGCGCGGTCTCGAGAACAACCCGGGCCCTGTTCTCGAGCGATCCACCGTAGGAATCTTTGCGACGATTCAGTTTCGGGCTCAGGAACGAGCTCGCGAAGTAGTTGTGGCCGAAGTGGATTTCGACTGCGTCGAATCCTGACTCGACAGCAAGTTGTGCGGCGCTGCCGTGTGCGGCAGCAATGCGGGTGATGTCCGCGGTGGTGGCGGTGCGAATCATTCTCATGCTCAACGGATTAAATGAGCTCGACGGTGCAAGTGCGGGCAGTCCGGTCGACTTCTGATTCGCGACCGGGCCGGCGTGTCCGAGCTGAGCGGACGCGGCCGCACCTTCGCTGTGAATCGCGTCGGTGAGCCGTCGCAGTCCAGGCAGGGCATCGGGCCGCATCCATAGTTGGCCGTATTCCGTGCGCCCCTCGGGCGCAACGGCGCAGTACGCGACGGTAGACATTCCAACGCCGCCTGCTGCCGGGCGCCGATGAAATTCGATCAGGTCGTCAGTGACCAGTGCATCGGGAGTTTTGCCTTCAAACGTTGCGGACTTGATGATGCGGTTTCGCAGGGTCACCGGACCGAGCTTTGCCGGAGCGAGCACATCAGGAGCAGTCATCGAGTTTGCCTCTCACAGGAGTTGTTCGACGACGGTAGGCGCATGCTCGACGGCTGGCTACGGGCCGTGCCACGGAGCGGGAGACAACTTCAGCCCGGCCGTGGTGGCCGGGCTGAAGTCCTTTTCGCTGCTGTTCAGACGCGTCCGAAGTACGCGTCCTTGAGAACTGCCAGGTCGTCGATGTCCTTGGCGTCGGCGTCGAGAACCACCTTGCCGATATCGAGGACCGTCACGTGATCGGCGACGCTCATCGCCGCTTCGACGGCCTGCTCCACCAGCAGGACCGCCAACCCGGTTTCCTTGAGTTGCTGGACGCGGTCCATCACCTCACCGACGATCACGGGAGCGAGACCGCCCGAAGGTTCGTCGAGCAGGAGCAACCTCGGCTGCGCCATCAGCGCTGCGCCGATCGCGAGCATCTGCTGCTGGCCGCCCGACATGGAACCGGCGGGAAGCGCACGCTTCTCCCCCAGGATCGGGAACATCTCGTACATGGATTCCACGGATTCCATGAGTTCGCCGCGTTTCACTTTGCGGGTGTACCCGCCGAGGAGAAGGTTCTGCTCGACGGTCTGTTTGTGGAAGACCCGTTTGCCTTCCTGCACATAGGCCATCCCCTGGCGCACCCGCTTGTGCGCGGGAACTCCGGTGATGTCGGCGCCGTCCATCTCGACGGTTCCAGACGCCACCTTGTTGAGCCCCGACAGAGCGCGCAACGTGCTGGTCTTGCCGGCGCCGTTGCGGCCGAGCAGAGCCGTGACCTGGCCGGGATAGACGTCGAACGAGACATCCCAGACGACCCGCAGATCGCCGTACCCGGTCTGCAGGTTGCGGACCTTGAGAATCGGTTCCATCACTTCACCTCACTGCTCTGATGGTCGACGGCACCGATTTCTTCGAGTAGCGCTTGTTCGTCACCGGATTTCACCCCGAGGTACTCACTGAGCACGCGTGGGTGATGTTCGATGGCCGCAGCATCGCCGGTGGCGATCACCTGACCCTGCGCCAACACCACGATCTCGTCGGCGAGCGAGAGTACGAGCCGGAAGTTGTGCTCTACCAACACCACTGTGGCACCGGCATCGCGCAGTACCCGGATCAGATCTGCCAGACGTTCGAGTTCGTCCTCGTCGAGTCCCGATGCCACCTCGTCGAAGAGGACGACTCTCGGCTCGGCGACGACGGCGCGGGCAACTTCGAGCATACGACGCATACCCAAGGGCAACGACGTCGCAATCTCGTTGCGCAGGTGCGACATCCCGACCAACTCGAGCACCCGCTCAGCTTCGACGATGTCTGCTTTCGCGACCTTGCGGAAGCTGGGTAGCCGCAGCACAGCCGACGCCATCGAGGCGCGGTGCACCGAATAGCGTCCGGAGGCAACAGCTTCCAGGACCGTGATGTTCTCGGGAATCGTCGGAGTCTGGAACGTTCGAGCGACACCGACACGCGCCACCGTGTGCGGTGAGGATTGGGAGACCACCGTGTCACCGATCGTGATCACGCCGGCATCTGCGGTGTAGAACCCGCAGATCATGTTGAGCATGGTCGTCTTACCCGAACCGTTGGGTCCGATCAACGCGGTGACCTTACCGGCCTCCGCGCTCAGGGTTGCAGCGTTGAGTGCCTGGTTGCCACCGAACGCCTTCGATACCCCGTCGACCACCAACCGAGCACCGTTGATCGGCGCCAGTTCGACTGCGGCGCTGCCATCCTCCTTCGGAACTACGGCGCCCAGACCCGCCCTGCGATCGAGTTTCGAGACCAGCGAGCGGCCGACCTTCGTCAAACCGCCCGAGAGCAACACACCACCGATGATCAGGAAACCGCCGTAGAAGATCAGCGAGTACTCCTGGAACGCCGTCGACTGGTTGGGGCCGAGCTGCATGATCGCGGCACCGACCACGGCGCCGTACACACTTGCCGCGCCGCCCAGGATCGATGCCGCCAGAACTGCTGTGGCAAAGGTGAACCCGAACGCTTCCGGCGAGATGAACAGGTCGGTGTTGGCGAACAACGCACCCGCCAGACCGGCCGGGAACGCGCCGATCGCATAGCCGAGCAGTTTCATCCGGAACACCGACACACCCTGCGAGGACGCCAACACCGGCGACTGCTTGAGCGTGCGGAACGCGATGCCGTGGCGTGAGACCACGAGGTTGCGCATCACCGCGAACCAGAGAACGGTCACGACGACGACCACCATGTAGTACTGCTGGGTGTCGAGTTCGGAACCGAAGAGCGTCGGCGGCTCCATGCCGGTGAGGCCGTTTCGGCCACCGGTCTTACCGCCGAAGATCGCCAGTACGTCGGGCACGAGCAGCACCAGGAAGAACGACGTCATGGCGAGTGACCAATTGCCCAGGCGCAGACCGGGAACACCGGTCAGAATGCCGACGCCCAGAGCCACCGCACCGGACGCAGCGAGCTGCACCAGGATGTCGGTGTGACCGGCTTGCGACATCAGACCCGCGGTGTAGGCGCCGGCCGCGTACATCGCGGCCTGCCCGAGTGCCAGTTCACCGGCAAAGCCGAGGCTCAGGTTCAAGCCACTGACGACAAGCGCCAGGATGCACGCCAACTGAATCTGCCGCGACGTCGACAGGTCGAGCCCCATCACGGGCAGCAGCAAGATCACCACGGCCAGGACCAGCGGGAGGATCCAACTCGGAAGAGAACGGAAAGTCCGCCACGCGCTTACCATTTCATACCACCCGTTCTCGGACATTGCCGAACAATCCGGCCGGTTTGACCATCAAGATGACGATCAGCACCGTGAAGACGGCGATATTGCTGTACTGGCTGCCCGCCCACAGCGCGGTGAACGATTCCACCAGACCGACGGTCAGCCCGCCGATCAAAGCGCCTGGCAGAGAGCCGAATCCGCCGATCGCCAACGCCACGAACCCCTTCAGTGCCAGCGCGGCACCCAAGGTCGCGACCGCAAACGTCTTGGGACCGACCAGGAGTCCGAGGACACCTGCCAAGGCGCCCGAGAACGCAAACGCTCCCAGTGCCAGCCGTCGTACGTTGACTCCGCGCAGCATCGCCGCTTCACGGTCTTCGGAGATTCCGATCAGCGCCAGACCCGTCATCGTCTTCTTCGAGACGTAGCTCAAGCCGATGACCAGTGCGATCGCCGCGACCAGCAGGGCGATCTCCACCGGGTAGGTACGGCCGCCGAGCAAGGTGATGGGATCGTTGGAGCCGAAGAACGGAACCGTGAGAGGCTCACTGCCCCAGATCAACTGCGTCGCACCGTTGAGCAGGGTGGCAACGCCGAGTGTTGTCACCAACTGATTTTGATGATCGGCGACCGGTCTGATCGCGATGATCTCCTCCACTGCTGCCAACAGCATCACCGTCACGGTGGCCATGACCGCCACCACGAGTACGGGGAGTTTCAGAGTGACCAACCCGGTGTAGGCGACAAACGTGCCCACCATCATCAGCTGAGCCTGAGCGAAGTTGAACGTGTTGGAGGAAACGAAAACGATGTTGTATCCGATGGCGACGAGCACGTAGACCGCGCCGAGCGCCAACCCGGACCACAGAATTGTCATGAGGCGGCCGGGTTTCCGAACTGGCCGTTGAGGATCTTCGTGGGGCTGATGAACTGCAGCTCACTGGTATTCGGGTTCGGACCGTGGTTGTCGGCACTGAAATTGTAGCGAGAGAGGAACGCCGTCTTGGCATTCTCCTGGACCTCAGAGGTTTCCAGTGCTTCGGCAAGCTTCTTCGGGTCGGTCGAACTGCCGGCCTTCTCCGCTGCGGCCGCAACCAGGGGGAACGCGTCGTAGTTGTCCGCGAGAATCAGCGTGGACGGGATGGAACCCAGCGATGCCATCGTGTCCACCATCGTGTTGACCAGTTCGTTGTTCGGATCGAACACCGTGCTGGTGAACACCTGCGTCACCAGGTTCTTCACCTGCGGAGTGCCGAGGACGCCGGCAGGCGGATCATTGGCGATGAGGTTGGTCGCGGAGACCGACGTGTTGCCGATCAGTGGTACGTCCCAGCCCAGACGCTCGAGGCTCTGCAGGACGTATCCGAGCGGGGCGCCGTACGCGTCCAACGCAATGGCCGTGGCCCCGGAGTTCTTGAGCGACTGCAACTGCGCCGTCATGTCCAGAGCGGCAGCGTCGTACTCTTCGTTTCCGGCGGCCTTCAGCCCGGCATTGCCGAGCTCGGTTGTCATCTCCTCGCCGAAGAGCTCACCGTAGGCGGTGCTGCCGTGCAGAACTCCGACACTGGTGTAGCCCTTGGTCTTTGCGTACTCGGAGATTCCGCGAGCGGTATCCGTCGCACCAGGGGCGAGGTCGAAGTTGAGCGGGAACTTCGCGGGGTCCGTGGAATCGGGCGAGGGCGCCATGCTCATCGACAGGATGTTGTTCTGCTTGAGGATCGGCAGCACCGCAGCCGCGATGGACGACGGGCCGGAGTTCAGGTAGAGGTCCGGCTTGTTGCCCGAGTTGATCGCCTCACGCAGCTTGGTCACCGCGATGGTCGCGTCGCCTGCATCGTCCACCGTCGTCAACTCGATCTGACGACCATCGATACCGCCGGCCGCGTTCTGGACCTGAACGCCGGCCTTGGTCGCGAGCAGCGACGTCTGTGAGTTCGCCGCCAGAACGCCCTGAGCACTGATACCACCGGTCAGCAGAACCCGATAGGGCGAGTCCGCTCCGCCTTCCGAATCGGTGGAGCCACTGCAACCCGCGAGAGTCAGAGCCGCCGTCGCAGCAACTGCCGCCACAAGAATAGGCCGACGTTTCATGTCCGCACTCCTAGAACCCATTTGTATCGAACGTCAGGCGAATACCTGACGTGGAATTAGCCCGACCGATGGACACACCCCGTTTTAGGCATCAGTCGACCAAGCACCCGCTTGATAATCCAGCAAGCGGTTGCTTGGGTTCGAAGCATAGGATGTGATCTGGCTAACGTCAAACGGGCCATCCAGGCGAACGCTATGCACATTCAGGCCGTCTCGACAGGGTAATTCCCGCTGGGTGGAAGTACATGAAAATCATCAAAAGAACGCAGCAAAACGGCCCGGTGACCTTTGCGAATCCTGTGATTCGAAAGGCCACCGGGCCGTAAGTTCGTGCTGCTACGCGCTACCGCTGATTACGCGGTTTCCACACCACCAACGCATTGTTGCGCGGTATCGGCACCAGTTCCCGGCGGTAGCCGGCATGGACCTTGGCGATCTCTTCAGCCATTTCCCGAACTCGATGCTGCAGAGCCTCGACCTGATTTGTCAGCTCGATGATCCGCTTGATTCCGGCAAGATTGACGCCTTCATCCTGCGAAAGGCGTTGCACCTCACGAAGAAGCGCAACATCTCTCGGGGAGTAACGGCGCCCGCCACCGGTGGTGCGGTGCGGGGTCACCAAACCGAGACGGTCGTAGTTGCGCAAGGTCTGCGCATGCATGCCCGCCAATTCGGCGGCCACGGAAATTACGAAGATCTGAGCATCGGGGTCAAGCGATACGTCTCTCTGATTCTTCGGCTGCTCGGTCATCACACACCGGCCCACCCGGCCCGTGGATCAAATCCGCTCGCCTTCTCTGCTTCGAGATAGGTCTCGAGCGCTTCGATCGCCGCGTCGTCCAGCTTCTGCGGGACGGACACTTTGACAGTGACCAGCAGATCGCCGGCTCCTTCAGGCCGCTTCGGAATACCGCGTCCGCGAACCCGCAGAACACGCCCGTCCACAGTTCCTGGTGGAACCTTGACGCCGACACGGCCTTCCAGCGTCGGTACCGACAGTGTGGTGCCGAGAACCAGTTCGCCGTAGCTCACCGGCACAGTGACCGTGAGGTCGTCGCCGTTGCGTCCGAACACGGAGTCGGGACGCACCCGGATGTTGACGAACAGGTCGCCGGCGGGAGCGCCGCGGAGTCCCGCTTCACCCTTGCCCTTGAGCCTGATCTTCTGACCGTCACTGACGCCGGACGGCACGCGCACCGTGATGGTGCGGGTGCGGTTGGTGACGCCGCTGCCGTGGCAGTCCTCGCAGGGCGAGTCGATGATGGAACCGGTTCCCCGGCAATCGTCACACGGCTCGCTGAATCCGAAAGCACCCTGGTTGCGGTTGATGACACCGGTTCCGTTGCAGTGCGGGCACACTCGCGGGCTGGTGCCCGGCTTTGCGCCGCTGCCGTGGCAGGTGGTGCACGACGCCGGGCTGGTGATCCTCAGCGGAACCGTGACACCGAGCGCCGCTTCGCGGAACCCGAGTGTGGTTTCGGTTTCGAGATCCTTGCCCCGACGCGGACGATTAGCGGACGAGGTTCGCTGACCGGCGCCGCCGCGGTTGAACAATCCACCGAAGATGTCGCCGAGACCCGAATCCTGACCGCCGGCACCGCCGCCGAACAGGTCGTTGATGTCGAAGCCGCCGGCGCCGGGGTTGAATCCGCCACCGCCGCCTTGCGCCCGGGGGCCGAATCCGCCACTGGCAAAGAGCCTTCGGGCTTCGTCGTATTCCTTGCGCTTCTCCGGATCCGACAGGATCGTGTTCGCTTCACTGACAGCCTTGAAGCGCTCTTCGGCCTTGGGATCGTCAGGGTTGGCATCGGGATGCAGATCCCGAGCCAGCTTGCGATACGCCTTCTTGATCTCGTCGGCCGAAGCTGAGGACGAGACGCCCAGCTCCTTGTAGAAGTCCTTCTCGATCCACTCCCGTTGACTCACTGGGCGTCTCCTCCTCTCGCTGTTACTTTGATTCTTCTTCTGCGCCTGCGCTGCCGTCGGCAGGCTGCTCGCCCACTCGATCGGCAACGCCTACCATCGCGTGTCGCAGGACGCGGTCACCGAACTTGTAGCCCTTACGCATGACCACACTCAGGACCGGGTCGGCTCCTTCACCTTCGTGCTGCACAGCTTCGTGCAGTTCGGGATCGAAAGCGTCTCCCACGGCGCCGAACTCGCTCAAGCCGAGACCCGTGAGGGTGGTGTTGAGCTTGTCCGCGAGGGCTCGCAGGGGACCCTCTTCGAGGTCTCCGTGTGCGCGTGCACGATCCAGATCGTCGAGGATCGGGACGAGCACTCCCACTACGGAGGCCTTCGCGTTGGCGATGTCGACCTGCTTGTCGCGGTCGACGCGGCGCTTGTAGTTCATGAACTGTGCCTGCAAGCTCTGCAGGTCTGCAGTGCGTTCTGCCAACTGGTCAGCCAGCGTCGCTTCTTCCACGATGGCCTCGGCTTCCTGCACTACCCCTGTGTCTTCCGAGTCGAGCGGCGGGGGGGGCGCGGCCCCCCCCCCCCCCCCCGCGCCCCCGGCGGGGCCCCGCACCCCCCCCCGCGCGCCCACGCCCGCCGCCCCCCAGGAGGCCCCCGTCCGGGCCCGCCCCCGCGCCGAAGGACGAGCGGACGAGCCG
>NZ_JAWLRZ010000008.1:0-166149 GCF_033142425.1 Rhodococcus sp. IEGM 1366 | reverse complement strand
GGGGGTGTGCGCCACGGGGCCCGCCGGGGCGGGGGCTACCCGGGGGGCGGGGGCTCCGGCCACCCCCCGTGGGACGGCGGCGGCGCGGGGGGGCGGCCGGGGGCGGCCCGCCTCTCCCTGTGCACCGGTCTCGGGGTCGACCGGGTTGTTCTCGGAGTTGTCCGAGGTCACTTCTTGTCCGAGTCGGAAGGCTCGTCGACAACCTCGGCGTCGACGACGTCGTCGTCATTGCCTGCGCCGTCGGTGTTTCCGGCTTCGTTGGCTGCGGAGGCCTCGTAGATTGCCTGGCCAAGAGCCTGCGACTCGGTGCCCAGCTTCTCCACGGCGGTCTTCACTGCCGAGATGTCGGTGCCTGCGAGGGCGTCGTTGACGTCCTTGATCGCTGCCTCGACCTTGGTCAGGATCTCCTCGGAGACCTTGCCAGCGTTCTCGCCGTCACGCTGTTCCTTGACGAACTTCTCCGTCTGATGGACCAGCGACTCGGCCTGGTTGCGGACCTCTGCCTCTTCGCGGCGGGCCTTGTCTTCCTCGGCGTGAGCCTCGGCGTCCTTGACCATGCGCTCGATCTCTTCCTTGGACAGACCGGAGCCGTCCTGGATCTTGATCGTGTTTTCCTTGCCGGTGCCCTTGTCCTTCGCGGTCACGTGCACGATGCCGTTGGCATCGATGTCGAAGGTGACCTCGATCTGCGGGACGCCACGCGGTGCGGGCGGCAGATCCGTGAGCTCGAAGGAGCCGAGAAGCTTGTTGTGCGAAGCGATCTCGCGCTCACCCTGGAACACCTGGATCTGCACCGAAGGCTGGTTGTCGTCAGCCGTGGTGAAGGTTTCACTGCGCTTGGTCGGGATGGTGGTGTTGCGCTCGATGAGCTTGGTCATCACGCCACCCTTGGTCTCGATACCGAGCGAGAGCGGTGTGACGTCGAGGAGCAGAACGTCCTTGACCTCACCCTTGAGGACACCGGCCTGCAGAGCAGCACCGACGGCCACAACCTCGTCCGGGTTGACGCCCTTGTTGGGCTCACGGCCACCGGTCATCTCGCGAACCAGGTCGGAGACAGCCGGCATACGGGTGGAGCCACCGACGAGAACAACGTGGTCGATGTCCTTGACGGAGATGCCACTGTCCTTGATCACGGCCTGGAACGGCGCGCGGGTGCGGTCGAGGAGATCAGAGGTGATCTTCTGGAACTCGCTACGCGTGAGCTGCTCGTCGAGGAACAAGGGGTTCTTGTCCGCGTCGACCGTGATGTACGGGAGGTTGATGGAGGTGCTCTGCGAGCTGGAGAGCTCGATCTTCGCCTTCTCCGCAGCCTCACGCAGACGCTGCAGGGCCATCTTGTCCTTGGTCAGATCGATGCCGTTCTGAGCCTTGAACTTGTCGACGAGCCAGGAGACGATGCGCTCGTCCCAGTCGTCGCCACCGAGGTGGTTGTCACCGGAGGTTGCGCGAACCTCGACGACGCCGTCGCCGATTTCCAGCAGGGAGACGTCGAAGGTGCCGCCACCGAGGTCGAAGACCAGAATGGTCTGCTCGGTGTCACCCTTGTCCAGGCCGTATGCCAGTGCAGCCGCGGTGGGCTCGTTGACGATACGGAGAACGTTGAGGCCGGCGATCTGGCCGGCTTCCTTGGTGGCCTGACGCTGTGCGTCCTCGAAGTATGCGGGGACGGTAATCACGGCATCCGTGATTTCTTCGCCGAGGTAAGCCTCTGCGTCACGCTTGAGCTTCATGAGCGTGCGAGCGCTGATTTCCTGCGGCGTGTACTTCTTGCCGTCAATCTCGACATTCCAGTCGGTGCCGATGTGGCGCTTGACGGAGCGGAGGGTGCGATCGACGTTGGTGACCGCCTGGTTCTTCGCAGGCTGGCCGACGAGGACCTCGCCGTTCTTTGCGAATGCGACGACGGACGGCGTGGTACGCGAGCCTTCGGAGTTGGCGACCACTACGGGCTCGCCGCCCTCCAGCACTGCTACTACCGAGTTGGTCGTACCGAGGTCGATACCGACTGCACGAGCCATAGTGTTCCTACCTTTCGTTCTGCGGTGCTCTGTCCGAGTGCTTGATCTCGGCCATGACCGCGCGTTTTTCGCTTGGTGAGCGTCCTCCGCTCAAGTTTGCCCTCAACCGAGGCTGAGAGTCAACTCGAAGTTGAGCCGGGGGCGCTCAAGCTTGTCGAAATGGTCAACTACAACACCGGTAAATTTGTTCCCGGCCTCCGAGAAATTTCCGAAATGTGCTCCGGATCACCCGGACTGGTTACGATCGGCCCGTGACGGATCCCGACAATTCTCCCAGCGCCGATACGCGCCCCAGTCCCGCGAGGCCCGCAGTCTCGATCCGTCCGCTGCACCAGCACTCGCCCCATCGAACACCAAAAGTCTCGATGGCGGCCTGGGCGGGGTCCGTCGTTGTACTCCTGGCAATCGCCGCGATCATGATCGTGAACCTGACCGAGATCCGTAGCGCGCTAGAGGCGTCGATCGCGCGGGACAATCCCGATTACTCGGCAACCGACATCTCCGACGCGGTCACCGTCGTCCTGATCTGCAGTGGCGCCGCTGCTGTCCTTCTACTTCTGTTCACGCTTCTGACAGTGCAACTGTTGTCTGCCCGGAAGTCTTCCGCGCGGATCGTGGGCGCGGTGGTGGGCGTACTCGGGATTGCCGCCGGCCTGGGATTCCGGTCATTGGTCTCGGGCGCCGACGACGTGAGCGCCGTACTCGGTTGGGGACCACTCCTGTACTGCACGGTTGTAGCGGTGGCGGCGATCACCGGCGTGCGCCGATGAAAGTTCACATTCAGCTCGACTCCGCACCCGGCGACGGGGCCGCCCGCAGTCGCGAACTTGCCCAGACCGGCGCCGGTGGGCTTTTCACGTTCGAAGGCCCACACGATGTCTTCTTCCCGCTCGTGGAAGCCGCGTCGTCGGTGGAGTTGGACCTCATGACCAATGTCGCCATCGCGCTCCCCCGCAGCCCGATGCACCTGGCGCATTCCGCGAACGATCTCCAACTTCTCAGCCGGGGACGGTTCCGCTTGGGCCTCGGTTCGCAGATCAAACCGCACATCGAGAAGCGCTACAGCGCAACGTGGTCGCGGCCGGCGGCGCGCATGCGGGAAACCGTCAGCGCGATCACCGCCATTTTCGACGCGTGGGAACACGGAACTCCCTTGAACTTCCGCGGCGAGTTCTTCACCCACACCCTGATGCCGCCCACCTTCAACCCCGGCCCCAACCCATTCGGTCGCCCGCAGATTCTGATGGGCGCACTCGGGCCGATCATGACGCGAACCGCGGCCGCAGTGGCCGACGGTCTGCTGGTCATGCCGTTCCACTCCGAGCGCCACTTCCTCGAGCGGACCCTGCCGGCCGTCGACGCCGGCCTCCACGAATCCGGCCGAACCCGAGAGGAATTCACGATCATCCCGCAGGTGATCGTGGGCGTCGGACGTGGCGGCGAGCAACTGGATGCAGCGGCCCGCGGAGTCCGCAGCCTGCTCTCGTTCTACGGCTCGACCCCCGCCTACCGGCCCGTGCTCGACGTCGAAGGTTGGGGCGACGTCCAGCCCCAGCTCAACGCGCTGTCCAAACGAGGCGGGTACGCCGAAATGGCGTCACTGATAACCGATCCCATGCTGACAACTCTTGCTGTCGTCGGCACACCGGAAGAATGCGCTACCGAAATCCGGCGACGATTCGGAAATCATGCCACCGAAGTATGTTGCTATTTCCCGGGTTACGACGCGGATCCGGCAGATGTGGCGTCGATGATCTCGGCGCTCGCCCAGTCCTGATCACGCCCCCAGCGTGCGGGCAAGATCGATCAACGAATCACGGGCAGCGCTCAGGCTGATCTTCCCCTGCTCGATCAGCGGTGCCATGGGCGGAATACGCTGCGCCAAAGTCAGTTCCGCGGTGATAACGCTGACGTTCATACCCATCGAAACACCCAACACCTGAACGAGCGGCGGCACGGTATGGTCATCGCCTTCGTTCCCGGAACCCGGCGCATAGGTGTTTCCGCGACTGGACACGATCACCACCGGCTTACCCGCCATGGGCTGAGCAGAAGTTCCAGCAGGCGGCGTATCAAAAGGCACAGTCGTTCCCAGGACATGCACGTAGTCGATCCACGCCTTCAACGTGGACGGGATCGACCAGTTGTACATCGGTGCACCGATCACGACAACATCCGCAGCAGCGAGTTGCTCGATGACGCGAGCCTGCAGTGCTTCCGAATCGGCGGCCGGCTGCTCTGCAGCCACTCGCAGCCGCGGTGCGTAGTGCAGGGCCGCGTCGGAGAGGTGTGGCAGCGGATCCCGGTGCAGATCCAATCCGACTACCTCATGCGCGGGGCTGATCTCCGCCCACGTCTGAGCGAACAACGCGGTGAGTTCACGGGACGTCGACGTGTGAAGGTCGGCTGACGAATCGATGTGCAGTAGCTGTGGCATCCTTCCATCAGTACCAGAGCGCGCTCAACTCTTCTCCTCTGCGAGATCGGATTCCGCCGCGTACTGCGCCAGCAGTACACGCTCGCGCTCGCGGTGCGGATAGAAGAACGTCACGACAAGACCGCCGACGCACACGATGATGATTGCCGCAATGTAGGCCTTGGTATCGCCGTCCAGGAAGGCGCTTTTGGCGGCGGTCATGATCTGATCCGCGTATTGCGGGTAGCGCTCTGCCAGAACTTCGGCGCTGGAGAACGATTTGGTGAGCGCGGCCTGAGTTTCGGGGGTTACCTGGGAAGCTTCCGGCGATGACGAGATCGCATTCCCCAACGATTTTGCGTACCCGGCCGTGAGTATTCCACCGAGAATGGACTGCATGATGGCGCCGCCCAGGTCGCGTTGCAGATCCGAGGTACCCGACGCCATACCTGCGCGGTGCACGGGAACTGACCCGGTGAGGGAACGCGATGCCGGTGTGCCGGCCAGGCCGACGCCGATACCGACAAGCGCGTAGGCGAGCGCGACCTGCCAGTACTGTGTGCTTTCGTTCCACATGAACAGCGCGACAAACAATCCGAGAACCACAAACAGGTAACCGGAGAGCAGAGTGACACGGGCGCCGTACCTTTCGATCATCGTCGCCGACCGCGGCGCAACGATCACCATCGCCAGAGCGGCCGGAATGATGGCCGCACCCGCCGCCAGCGTCGAGTAACTCAGTACGTTCTGCAGGAACTGCTGGCCGATGAACATTGCGCCCATGAGAGAACCGAACACCACCAAGCCGCCAACGGCCGCTACCCAGAAGGTGGGACGAGCGGCTACGTGGAGGTCGAACAGTGGATTGACCGCGCGTCGTTGTTGCAGGAAGAACCCGATACCGGCGACCAGTGCGATCGCGCCCAGGACCAACGCCATTGTTCCGGAGCCCTTGACCGGTGCGAAGTTGATGGACAACACCAGCGCCCCGATGAAAACGACGGACACGATTCCGCCGAGATGATCAACCGGATCGGTGGTCTCGTTGACATGGGCGGGAACCAGAATCACCGCGCACACCAAGGCCAGGAGAGCCAACGGGAGGGTCACGAAAAAGACCGAGCCCCAATCGAACTTCTCGAGTAACGCCCCGGACACGATGGGGCCGAGAGCCGAAATCGCGCCACCGATCGCAGACCACATCGCGATCGCCTTGGTCCTCGCCGGCCCCGCCCACAGTGCCGTGATGATCGCCAGCGTTGTCGGGAACGCCAAGCCCGCCGAGATACCACCGACGATGCGGGCCGCGAACAATACTTCGAAGCCGCCTGCAAACCCCGCGACGAGTGACGCCGGAATCGACAACGCCATACCCGTCACCAGGAGCATCTTGCGGCCGTACCGGTCACCGACCGCACCGAGATACAGGACTGTGCCTGCCAATCCCAGTGAATACCCGACGGCTATCAGATTGAGTTGCGTCTGACTCGCGTCGAACGCCTTGCCGATGTCAGGCAGGGCAACATTGGCCACCGACAGATTGAGGTTTGCCACCGCCGCAACCAGAATGAGTGTGCCGAGTACGTACGTGGCACGATCCGGAGACTTCGACGTGATGTCGTTCGACATAGGGCTGCTCCCAACGAGGCCGAATCCGAACCAGGCGTTTTGTCCGGATCATTCCGAACTCAACATAGATCCGTCAGCTCGCTCGCGCAGGACTAATGACATCCCTATTCGGCCACGATTTCCGCGAGCACACCTTCCGCGCTGCGCGCTGCGACCTGACACGCTCTCGCTGTGAACTGATCGAACAGTGGGTGCGACGACAATGTGCGCCACCGCTGCGCTGCGTCCGCGGCCTGGCCGCGCTGAGCATCGAGGCTCTCCCCTTCTGCCGCCCCCAAGCGCTCGTGCGTTCTGATTCCGTGGCCGCCGATCAATCGCTGCAGCGCTGCGAGATCGTCCGGCAAGAGATCGGTGTGAACCGATCCGAGCCGCCCGAGCAGTCGAAGTTCGCGAAAACCGTGTACGTCGGCAAGGAGTCGCGCCGCCGACGCTGCGATCGGTGCAGTGTTCTCGCGCGGATTGCGTTCGAGCAGTCGGCTCAGTGTTACCAGCGCTGTATGGGATTTGAGTTGGTCGGCGCGCTGGCCGAACTGAACGTCGATCACCCGACGCAACTCGTCCAATCCACTGCGGCGGAGCAATTCCGCTGCCAGCGTGGGAGAATCGCCGACGCCCAACTTGACCGACGTCACCGCCAGCCGAATCCCGAACAGCCCGAACCGTTCCACCAACTGAGCCCGCATCGCCGCATCGACCGGCAGCGAACTGTCTTCGCGGACAAAACGATCCGCCGAGAGCATCGCCGAGCTCAGATCGGCTGCAGGCACCTCGGCAAGCGCCGCGAACGCGGCAAACTCGCTCTGCCGCAAAGTTCGGGCAGCCAGTGCCAACAGTCCGGCGACCGGCACCACCGACTGGCACAGGCCCGAGCGGCCGAGTTCGTCGGCAAACCGTCCCGCCACATCGTCGGCCGACGCCATCGCGTCCATTCGGCCCGCGCCCACTTCGTCCGCGCGCGAGAGCACCCCGATCACACCGAGCGGACCTGATTCACCACCGACGTGTTCGGCAACCTTCGTCAAGAACTGCAGGTCAGTCGCATTCAGCGCCCGCAGCAAATACACGACGGCATCAGCGCCCGGCACCCCGTCGTCGGGAACAAGGGCTTTCCACGTCCGGGCCGACACGTCGGTGGACAGCGACGACGTGCCTGGTGTATCGATGATCGTCATGCGCGCCAGCGCCGACGACGGCCACTCCACGTCGATTCGATCGACGATCTCGGATGTGCGCACACCCAGATCGAACGTCAGCCGGCCGCTGTTGCGTGCCACCGGTATGTGGAACTCGGTGCCGCTGGAGTCCGTAGCGCTTACCTTCGGTGTCGTACCGTTTCGATACCAGGTGACAACTCGTGTGCATTCGGTTGCATCTGTCGGTGCAATATCCTGCCCGACAAGAGAATTGAGAAGTGTCGATTTACCGGCCTTGAGCGAACCTGCCAGAGCTACCCGCAGCGGCTCGTCCAACCGCGCCGCGCACTCGTCCAATTGAGCACAGAGTTCCGGGCTGTCGACGTAAAATCCTCGCGCCTGCTCGATCAACGTGCGCGCCGACTCCGTGGCGGTGACGTTCATGCTCCGACCTCAGCCTTCCGAGACCTGCCCGCTTGCACTCGCTCGCCGACCAACGATCCGGCACGCGTGGTCAATTCCTCTGCCACACGCAGATTCTCTTCGAGTTGCGCGATGCGTCCTGCCCGCTCGCTCGATTCCAGTTTGGCCGCCTCCTGCGTCGCTCGCAACGATTCGTTGATCGAGCGCAAAGCCTGCTCGGCGATGTCGGTGAAATGATCACGCAGGAGCCGCTGCACCAGGCGGAGCCGGTCTTTCGATTCCTTGCCCACCTGGAAACTCACGTCGTCCGCGTACCGCCTGATCGCCGATTTTGCATCGGCCCGGCGCTTCAGCACCTGTGTCTGCTTGTCTTCACGATAAGCCTTGGTGCCAAGCAGAACTCCGGCACCGATCGAGATCGGATTCACCAACGCCATACCCATCATCGTGGTGATCAGCCCGAACATCAGGACGCCACCGTACGAACCGCGCATGCCCACCAGAACTTTCTGCGTGATGCCGATACGGCCGGATTCGAGATCCGACAGCGCCGCAACAGGTTCGAGGAAAGCGTCGGTGTCGGCAAGGTCGATCTGCGGCAGCGCCACGTCACCGGTTTCGGCGAAGTGTTCGGCCACTACCTCCGCCAACCACTGCGCACGATCATGTGCCCAGACGAAGTTATCTCCGATGGCTGTGGCGATCTCTTGCTCGAGCCAACTCCCGACGGCATCCCAGTCCTTGCCCGGGTCACACTCGTCGACGGTTTCCTCGGCCGCTCGGGTGACGCGGCGCAGGCGATCACGCAGGTCGTGATCGATATCTGCCGCGAGATCGGCGATTCCGTCGCCGAGGCTCTGCTGCCAGCGGGATGTCTTCTTGTGCAGTTCTTCTGCGACCTCCCTGGCCCGATGCAACCCGGCCACTGCTGCTTGCGCCGTCGACGGATCACGCAGCGCTGCAAGCTCACTGCCCATTTCCAGCGACAAGTGGGCGGCAATGGACTGCACGTCCATCACCACCGCTCGCCGCGTATTTGCCTCGCCGCGCGCAACAACCTTGTCCCGCAAAAACTGATAGAGGTCGGGGAATCCGGATTCCGCATCGAGTTCCCGGTCGTCCAAGCGCAGCGCATGTGATCGCAGGACGGAAGATATCGGAATCAGCGGAAGCTCGAGGCCTGCGCGTTGCAGGTGACCATGATTTGCGTCGACAATCCGACGCCAGTGAGGGTACAGATCCGTCTTGCTGACAAGGCCGGCAACAACGGGGCACAGATTCAGGACCTGCCGGATGAACGCGACTTCAGGCTCAGTGAACTCCGCACTGGAATCCGAGAGCACCAGCACCGCATCTGCCGACGTAATCAGTCCCAAAGTTCCAGCAGCATGCGGATTTCCGTGCCCTCCGACGCCCGGTGTGTCGATGAAGACCAGCCCGTCGGCCAACAGCGGGCTCGGAACGGAAACGTCGATGCGGAGGACTTCCCGTCCGTCGGCACGCGGTGTTGCCGGTGTAATGCCGAGCAACTCGTCGAGCGGGAGCGGGACTCTCCGAGGTTCACCACCAGGTTCGGCCAGAACCAGCTCTGCACCAGCGGTTTCCCCGTACTGAACTACCGTCGCAACGGCCGTTGTCTCGTCGTCTCCGACAGAACACACGTCGCAACCGAGCAGCGAATTCACGAACTGGCTCTTGCCCTGATTGAGCGGGCCTACGACAACGATGCGAATCCGGGGATCGGTGACGCGCACCAGCGCGCTCTCGGCGCGTGCGACCAGATCGGATCGATCGATATCTCTCGCAAGTACCGCCGTTCGATCGAGCAACGACGCGGCCGCCGACGCGACGCGTGCCTTACGACTGCTGACCTGATCCGCTGCAGTTTCCATGTGTTCCGTCGACTCGCAGTTCTTCCGATTCGGCAATTCCGGCCCTGCACGCTTAGCGCACGCAGGGCCGGAATTGTTACATCAGTCCGTTTCCGTACCCGCTGACTCAGGGGTGCAGGTTGTCGAGTACTGCCAGCGGATCGACCTGCTCGACAACGTCGGCAACCGAGTCCGGCGCGAACAACGACTCCGAGGAATCAGCGTCAAGGGAGCCGCTTGATCCGGTCCCGAATACGTCGCTGGCGTCGATCGACGACCAGGGGTTGGCCGAGCTACCAAGACCACCATCGAACGAACCGCCCAGACCGCCATCGAACGATCCACCGAGTGCGCCTGAACCGCCAAGTGCGCCCTCGAGCGAGCCACCGATCTGCGTCGCCGCGTCAGTGACCGCGTCGAGGCCGGCTGCTGCATCGAGACCGCCACCTGCGTCAAGCACGCCGCCAACCGTCGAGTTCAGGCCCGCGCTGACCCCGCCGATATCCAGCCCTTCGGCCGAGAAGCTGCCGAGATCGAGTTCCGGCAGATCCGCGCTGACGGAACCGAGGTTCACGGCCCCCAGGTCGAGGCTGGGCAGGGTTGCGCCGATCGAACCGGTATCGAATCCGCCTGCGTTCAGTGCTGCATCCAACGACGCACCAAGCCCTGCGACGGCGTCGCCGCCGATTGCCGAGCCTGTGGATCCGTTCAACACGCCGCCGAGTGCGCCGCCGAGGTCTGCTCCGACCGATCCTCCGCCGCCCAGAGCGCCGGACAACACCGTGGAAAGCTCGGTTCCGAGATCCGCGCTCCCGCCAAGCACGGCGTCGAGGTCGAGTCCGCCGCCGAGAGCCAGAGCTGAATCCAGAGCGCCTGCCAACGCAGCTTCCACCCCGGTGTCGAGACTGCCGCCCACTCCCAGTGCGCTTGTCAGTGCCCCGCTGAGCACGGTGCCGAGATCCAGATCGCCGGCCAGCCCGGTCAGTGCGCTGACGTCCGTCAATGCTCCGAGAGTGCCGCCGAGAGACGCTCCGAGGTCGGTGCCGATCGATCCGCCGGCCGCGAGTGCAGTGGACAAGGCAGCGCTCAGATCGCCGCCGAGATCGATTCCGCCGCCCAGTGCCAACGCCGATTCCAGTGCGCCCGACAGCTCTGCGCCCAATCCGCCGCCGAGTGCGAGAAGCCCGTCGAGGCTCCCGGCGCCGTCGAGCACTCCGCCGAGCGCCAGACCGAGGTCCGCACCGATATCCCCACCGACCGCGAACACCGGCGCCAACGCTCCGGAAAGCCCGGCCGCCAAGTCCAGTCCACCGGCCGCGGCGATCGCAGCGTCCAGAGCCGCCCCCAACTCGGTCGTCAGAGAGCCACCCACTCCGAGTGCCCCACTCAGAGCCGCACTGAGCTGAGCTCCGACGTCGAGAGCTCCCCCCAGATCAACCACGGAACCGAGACCGAGACCAGCTTCGAGGACTCCGCCAAAAGCAGCTCCGAGCTGCGAGCTGATGTCCCCACCGAATCCGAGCGCCGCGCCCAGAGCACCGGCAAGATCACCGGCGACGTCGATGCCACCACCGAGTGCCAACGCCGATTCGAGTGCGCCTGACAGGCCGGCACCCAACCCACCGCCGAGAGCGAGGAGTCCGTCGAGGCTAGCGGCGCCGTCGAGCACCCCACCGAGCGCCAGACCGAGGCCCGCACCGATATCCCCACCGACAGCGAACACCGGCGCCAACGCTCCGGAAAGCCCGGCCGCCAAGTCCAGCCCACCGGCCGCGGCAATCGCAGCATCCAGGGCCGCACCCAACTCAGCGGTGAGAGAGCCACCCACACCCAGCGCCCCACTCAGAGCCGCACTGAGCTGTGCTCCGATATCGAGAACGCCCTCCAGATCAACAGCCGAGCCAAGCCCCAGACCAGCTTCGATGACGCCACCAAAAGCGGCTCCGAGCTGCGCACTGATGTCGCCACCGATTGCGAGGGCAGCGCTCAGTGCCGCGGCAAAATCACCGGCGACGTCGATGCCACCACCGAACTCACCACCGAGCGCGCCGCCGAGACCCAATCCGGCTCCCGCGCCGAGACCGACGCTGCCTCCCAAACCGAGGCCAGCACCCAGTCCGCCGCCCAGTCCGCCGCCCAGGGTGCCGCCGAGTGCTCCGGCTGCCTGGGTTCCGGCGTTGACGATCGCGGACAGGTCAGCGCCCGCTCCGGCAAAAAGCCCGGACTCGGCAACAAGAGGCGCAACGGCGACGATGTCGGCAGGACTCACCTCGCACAGGCCGGCTGCATTGAGCGCTGCGACGGGATTTGCGCAGTACTGAGCGGCGGCCTCGTCGTCACGCAACAGACCGAGAATGAATTCGAGTACGGCATTGGTAGCCATGATGGGTTCTCCTAGAATCTTGGTGAATATCGCGGTTCGAGCGGATGGTGCTTCGCTGCATGCGAATCGACTGCCGTCAACGCTAAGTCGATCGAGCGCCGACCCCAACGGGGAACGCCCCCACTCCTGCTCCAGATCGCAGAGAGAATCCCCCGGTATCGGCGTTAGGGGATTTGCCCCCGATAGGGGATCGCTCCCCTACTTCGCAGCGAGGAGCCTCCGGGGAGTAACAAACCCGTCCTTCATCCCGACATTGCAGACAACTGCGACGGGCGCTCGACCATCCACTACCGAGGAGTTCACTTTCATGGAGGCAGGGCTCGGCATCGGTATCGGCTCGACAACTCTGGTGGCCGTCGTCGACAAACTCGACGACGCCCCCGCAAGCTCCCGACGTACCGTGCGGAGCGACAGTGTCGTTCAACTGGACCCGAGCAGCATCTTCACCGATTTCGTGGAACGCGTGGGTGACCCGGTTCCGCTGTTCTCCGCCGACGGGACCCCACATCGCGGCGAGGACCTCACCGCGGTAGCGATTACGACGCTGATGCGCGACGCTCTTGCTGATCACGACCAGCCGAGCCACGTTGTCATCGCCCATCCCGCCTGGTGGAGCCGTCATGCGGTTTCGGCATTGGAAAACGCTCTGTCTACCAAAATGATTCACGACGCCACCCCGGTAGATACGACGCTGGTCGCGGAGCCGATTGCCGTGGTGGACTGGTTACGCACTTCCGGTCACCCCGATTCGGATGGGCTCACCGTGGTCTTCGATCTCGGTGCCCGATCGCTCGACATCACTGTCGTGACCACGACCGGTGGAAATACCACGATCGTCGGCAAGCCCCTGCACTCCGACGACATCGGCGGCGACGAGTTCGATCAGCTTGTCACCATGCATCTACTCACCGAATTCGACCGCGATACACACATCGACACGTCCGTGCCGGAGATTCTCGAAGCCTTGACAGCGCTTCGTGGCCACGCTCGCGAGGCCAAGGAAGCTCTGTCGTTCGATACCGAAACGGTTGTCCACGTTGATCTTCCCGGCGGCTCCCACAACCTACGGCTTGTCCGGTCTGAACTCGAAGACTTACTCCGTCCCGCGATCACACGATCGGTTGCCTTGGTACACGAGGCGATGCGATCAGCCGGTGTCGAGTCGAACGACGTCAGTCATGTTGTTCTCGCGGGCGGTAGCTCGTCCATCCCGCTGGTCGCGGAACTGTTGTCGTCCGAACTCCGAGTACCGATGATCGCCGCACCGGATCCGCGATCCTGCGCGGCGGCCGGAGCCGCAACTCGCGCAACCGCAATAGGAAATACCGCTACTGCCATCGAACATTCGCAGCCGAAACCGATTCCCGTTCCGGCATTCTCGACACCGATTGTTGTTACTTCGGACCCCGAGGCCACATCGGCGGCGCGGCGCTCGTCCCGAGTGGGCATCGTCGCAGCTGTCGTCGGCGCGTGTGCGATCCTCGCGGCTGGTGGACTCGGAATCGGTACCGCAGTGGACAAGATCAAACCCGCTTCGAGTTCCGCCGACCCCAGTATCGAATCCCCTACTTCGGCAATAACGTCCAACCCGAGCGCGCCATCGGGCTCCGAACCGGTGGCCGACGCCGCGCCGTCGACGGGCGTGGCCGTCGCCGTCACCGGGTCGCCCGCCCCCGGCACCCGATCTGTGGGCGTCGCGACGACGGGGGCTGCCGGAACGGGTGCGCCCGCCGCACCAGTAGCCACAGACCCGCCTGCTGCCGCGCAGCCGAACTCCGATCCCACGACCGCCCAGCAGAACGTCGACTCCGGTTCGCCATTTCAGATTCCACAGGTCCCGGCGTTCGAGGTTCCGGAGCTTCCCGTTGTTGTCGCGCCGCAATTCCCGGACCAACTGACACTGCCAACGGCCATCCCACGCTTTCCCGTCGGATAGCCGAGGCTGCGTCGTGAACAGTGAATCTCCTTATATCCGTGACCTTCTGAGTACTATCGACCTGGACGCCGAACCGCTGAGATTGTTTGTCACCGGTTCCGGTGCAAGTGCTCGGCCACAGCTTGTCGCAGCGGTGCACCGACGCTTGATCGGCCGCGAAGCCGTCGTCGTGACAGCCGATTTCACCGGAGACGACCGTGGGCCCGATACCGTTCTCTTGATCGACAACGCGCTGGACCTCGACGCGGCCGAGCTTGCGAAGGTCCTCGAAACGCTGCGACGCCCCAACATCTCAGCCGTCGTGGCGACGGACATGGTCGATCCGCGTCTGGCCGACACTGCGGCCGACTTCTCCGCGTCAGGTTCGGTACTCCACCTGGACCGCTTGCGCTGCTCGGATATTCAGGCACTCGCGAACGGGTACGGGCATTCACTCGCGCCGGACGAAGCCAGCGAACTCGAGTTCTTGTCGGGTGGACATTTCGGAGCCCTCGACGCGGCCCTTCGGTCGCCGGTTCGGGGGCGTCAGACCGTCGACGATGCACTTCGGGGGTACTTCGCCCGCACCGTGGGTGCGCTCGATGCCCGGCAACGCGAGATTCTGCACATCTCGAGTATCGTGCACAATCTCGCGCCCGACGAACTGGAACTCGGCGGTCCGAGCGACGCATTCGATCGCGCGCTGGGAACGGGACTGTTTGCTGCGCAATCCCCCGCGATCGTCGAATCACTGGCGCATCCTCTCGGAGTCGGCCCGGAGCGTGCGACATTGGATCGAATACTGGACCGGCGCATCGACGCGGGCGTTCTCGATATCGACACCGCTGTGCGACTTTTTGATGCAGGAGTACGTCACCCGGGGATCGCACACCACTTCTACGAGCACGCCAAGCGCGCCACCCCCGCTGCGGCCGCGGACCTGTATCAGCGGGCTGCGGTGATCGAATCCCCTTCTGCCGAAACCATGCTGCACCACGCGGAGTGCGCGGCCTCGCGCGGCGACCTCGATACCGCTGTCAGCCTGACAGATTCGATACTCGGCGATCAGAGCGCACAAGACGCCGATCTAGCTGTTGCAGTGCGAATCTCAGCAGCGGTATCCGCAGTGTGCGGTCAGATCGCCTCCGGCGCAGAACTCTACGCGTGGCTCGGCCCCGCGCGAGCAGACGCGGAATCGGCATTCGGGGCGATCCTCCTCGTCGCGTCCGGCCGCATCGACGACGCCGCGGCGATGCTCGCCGGAACCAGCGGCGCACCATCGCCAGGCAGTACCGGTACCGGCCTGCTCGCCCGTGGACTCATGCAATCGCTGACGGGACCGCCTCCGCTTGCGCTCAACACGATGTCCCGGGCGCTGACACTGCCTCGATCTCCTGGGGCTTCGCGCTTTCAGGCCGACTCCCCTGCTGCCATCGTCGCCACTGCACTCATGCACACCGGAGCACATGATCGGGCTAGAGACGTTCTGGCGAAAGCAACCCCGGCGCACGACACATCCAGCCATCTGTGGGCCCGTCATCAGATTCTCGCCGCGTGGGCAGCACTGCTCGCCGGCAGTGAAAACCCCGTCGCCGACATCCCCGAATCAGCGCTCACGGATTCCCTCGGCCAGCGCGACACATTGTTTCTCCTAGCGTTGGAAGTGGGTGTCGCCCGGAGATTCGGTGACCTCGAGGACGTGCGTCGCACGTGGTCTCGGGCGTCGGGAACCCTCTTCGAATGCAGCGTCAATCTGCTCGATCTGTTGCCGATCTGCGAATTGTGGCTGGCCGCAGTTCGTCTCGGCGAAACGGAACACGTCGACCATCTCATCGACGAGGCTCAGGATCTGCTACGGCTGCTCGGCGATCCGCCGCTCTGGTCGTCGCTGTTTCACTGGTACGGCGTCCAGGCCGCGATTTTGGGACAATCGCCGGCTGATCTGCTGCCGCACGCGCGTGCGCTCGCGGAATCAGCCAAGATCCACTCGTATTCCGCGGGTCTCGCCGAAGCCGGCCGCCAATGGCTGCTTGTCCTTCAAGGAACGGTGATCGGCGACGAAATCGAGACCGCTGCACGAACTCTGAATCGAATCGGTCACTCGTGGGACGCCGCGCGCCTTGCGGGAGAGGCCGCGCTTCGGGCACCCGACACCAAGTCCGCAACAACGTTGCTTCAGCTCGCGCGCTCCTTTCGGGTCAACACACCTGAGCCTGGTTCCTCGAGAGAAGATGCCAACGCACTCCCCGACTCGCCCTTGACCGAGCGCGAACACCAGATCTCCGAACTTGTCGTACTCGGGCTCACCTACCGCGAAATCGGTGAGCGCCTCTACATCTCCGCGAAAACCGTCGAACATCATGTCGCGCGCATCAAGCGGAAAGTCGGAGCGCAGTCCCGTTCAGAACTCCTGGCAGTCCTGCGCAGCCTCACGACCCAGAACCGGAATTAACTGAATATTCACCCTTCTGGCACAAACGAGCTTTCGAGTGGTAGTTTCCACAGCCAGTGCATGTTTTTTGTGCGATGCGATGCGATAGCCATATTAGGGGGACGCGGTGACCTGGGGAGTCGGACTTAATGTCGGCAACACACGTTGCACTGCGGTGCTCGCCGTGCCCGACGCCGAACCGGTGATCATCGACCACGAATCCGTGCTGCACCACGCGCCGGACGGAACTATCGCACTGGGTACTGCCCACACACATTCACCGGGCGTACGACGGTTCCTCGACCGAGTCACTACCGACAACGAAGCGGCTCCCACCCAGCGGACGCGCGGTGAAGAACTGGTCGCAACCGCGCTGTACTGCCTCGTTACGGAAGTACATAGCCTCACCGATCAGCCGCTGCGCATTGTCGCCGCCATCCCTCCCAACTTCTCGGCTCGCTCTGTGGACACGCTGCGTACCGCGCTCGACAGCATGGATCTCGACTACGTCGAACTTGCGCCCTACTCCGCGACCCTCGGCGCCTACAACCTCGATTCCGACATCACCTCGGGTGAACGCTCGGCACGGGGAGCCGCGATTCTGGCTGTTCCCCGCGCGGCGAGTGCTTCCGTCCCCGACATCGAGCAGGCGCCGGAGACGGAAGACATCCTCAGCACAGATGACGCACCGAGTCGGCGGCCCGTCTACCTCGCAGCAGCCGTCGCCGGTCTCTTGACTGCCGCGGCATGCGCGCTCGCGATGTTGATCGGTAACGCCCCCACAACGCAGGTGCCGGAAATTCGTGACGCCGCCGTCCCGGCGTATGCCGAAATAGCGCCGCCCACCGATCCCGCGCCCCTTCGCGAGGTTCCGATCCAATTCCCCACTGCCGCGCCCGTGGCCGTCGTCCCACAGAACCGCACGCCGACCCCGCGATATCAGGCTCCCACCCAGGACGCCCTTCTGGTCGACGAGTTCGACGACGTTCCGACCGAAGACGAGAGCGTCGAACCGCTCGCATCCGAGATCCCCGCCGTGGACGACTACGACGTTGGCGGCGAACAGACCGATCCCGTCGACCCTGGCACAACTGATCCGGAACCGGTCGATCCGCAGCCTGTCGATCCCGAACCGGTCGACCCGCAGCCTGTCGACCCGCAGCCTGTCGATCCCGAACAGGCACCAGAAACAACTCCCTAGCTGCACATATCGACTTCCCTCGACCTAGGCGCCCGACCTCACATCGGAGCCTTCCCCTATGGTGGGGCGGTACCTTCCGGCGTTACGGCCGAAAGACTCGAAGGGATTTCATGCGTAACTCGTCGGCGATCCGGACCGTTCTGGTCGGCGCCTCGGCACTTCTGCTCGCAACATCGTTCTCAGCCACAGCTTTGGCGCAGCCGGCAGAACCCACATCCGAATCATCAGTCGAACAGCTCTCCGCGGATCAGCTACCCGCCGAACTGGTCGAGGCGATCAGCCGAGATCTGAAGATTTCCCCACAGGAATATCTCGATCGCGCCGCCAAGGCCCAGGAGTTGGGTGCGTACGCGGAAAGCTTCCGGTCCTCGCGCCCCGGCGATTACGCGGGCTCGTGGATGAACCTCGACGGTCAACCGGTTGTGGCAGTTACCAGCGCCGATGCAGCACGCGTCGCGGCAGCCGACGGATTCGTCACGCATGTGGCACCCGTCTCCGCAGGCAGTCTGGAACAGAGCCTTGCCGACGTCAACGGATGGATCGCGAAACTGCCCGGCGATATCGCGACGGCAGTCAGCTCCACCTCCATCGACGTACTGAACAACCAGGTTGTCGTCGACGTTGCCAACAGCCCCGTCGGCAAGGCACTCAACCTGCCCACGATGCTCGAGAACACCAAAATTCGGCTCAGCCCGGATGGCGGCGGCGCGATCGACGCTCGCGCACTCGGCGGCGACATCTACGTCACGTCACCGGGTCCGATCCGCGAGACACCGACCGAGGACATCTCCGTCTGCTCGTTCGGATTCAATGCAGTCGACAGTCACGACAATGCGCTCAATATCAGTGCGGGACACTGCAATAAGGCCGAGGGAACCGCTGCACCCGTCTATCTGCCCAACCCGCAGAACATCGACGACAGCCTCCAGGTCGGCAACTTCGCCCAGTCCGCGGTAGGCAAGGCCGGCGAAGAACTCGACTACTCCGTCATCAAGCTCAACCAGGCAGGCGTCGACGCCGGACTCGACCGCGCATCGGTGCGCGGCGCCGGTGGCACGACCCTCGAGATCACGGGCACCGCACGCCCCGTCATCGGTGCACCGATGTGCAAGTCCGGTCAGGCCAGCTCGTTCACGTGTGGCGTGGTCGCAGCCGATCAGGTTGAAATCCAGCTTGTCCGGCCCGGCGGCGAATCGCGCACCGTTCGCGGCTTTGCCGGAACAGCATGCACCCTTGCGGGCGACAGCGGCGGAGCTATCGTCACCGGAACCCTGGCATTGGGAATCACGAGCGGTTCCAACAGCACCGGCGCCCCCAACTGCACCGAAGCGAATCTTGTCCTCGCCATGTCCGGCGGGACCACGAACATCGGAATCCCCGTCGACAACATCACGCAGGCCGCTGACGCAGCCTCCGGTGGCGGCGTCGGATCCGGAATCCAGGTCCGCACAATCGGCTGATCACCGGAACTCACTCGTTGTAACGGGTGGGATTCGTGGGGAAGAACCCGTTATAGTCGTGTGCGACTGCGATACGGCTCGCCGAAAGGCGGGCCGTATCCGCGTGCACCCAGGGGGGCCGCACGCGGTCAATGAAGCGGAAAGGCCCACATGCGAAGCTCCACCGCACGTCGCGCCGCAGTGTTCGGATCGACGATGCTGCTGCTCCTCGGACCGATTGCCGCTGTTGCGAGTGCCGAACCGTCGACGCCCGGCGTGTCCGACCAGGCCGCACATCTGCCCGTCGAACTCGCCGAGGCACTTCAGCACGATCTGGCATTGACGCCTGATCAGTACCTGACGCGTTCCGAACTCGCGCAGAAACTTGCCGAGTTCGCCGACATCGCTCGGGTGCAGTTCCCCGACAGTTTTGCCGGAGTCTGGCTGGACGACCTCGGAAAGGCCGTTGTTGCACTGGCCTCCGGGCAGAGCACCGACGCAGCTCGCGCGGCCGCCGAAAAGGCCGGTTTCCAGGTCAATGACGTGGCACAAAGTGAATCGGCTTTGCAGAACGAGGTGTCCGCACTCAACACCTGGCTCGAGTCGCAGCCACCTGCCGTCGCGGATCTCGTTCGCGGAATCGCCATCGACGTTGTCGGAAACGGCGTCGAGTTGACCGCAGACCCCGCAGCCGGACTGACCCTGCCGGACTTCCTGAACACAACCGTCCGCCACGCCGCCGTCCCGATCTCCGTGCCGCCGATCGTTGTCGACCTCCTCCCCGCCACCGGTTCCCTGACCGGCGACGCCGCACTCGGCGGCGACGCGTTCGGCGGAATCTCCGGCTTCAACGGGTTCAAATGTTCCTTCGGTTTCAACGGAACCGATGCCTCCGGTCGCACCGTCAACATCAGCGCAGGACACTGCGACCCCAACCGCATCGCCGCAGGCACGCAGTACGCCTCTGAAGCCTTCCCGCTCGTCAACAACCAGCCGGGACCGCGAGTGGGATACTTCGCCAAGAGCGTGTTCGGGCCGCGGGACTACTCGATCATCAACATCGACGACCAGGCGAAGTACCGGTTCGACAACAACAGCGTCCGGGTTCCCTTCAACCGATCCGTCAACATCGACGGGGTTGCCGATCCCGTTGTCGGCACACCGGTCTGCAAGGCCGGATCGACCACCGGCTACAGCTGCGGCGTTGTCACCAGCGTCAATCGCAATGCAGTGGTCTCGGAGCAGCCGATGTCCAACCTCTTCACCACCGACATCTGCGTCCTTCAGGGCGACAGTGGCGGCCCGATCATGACCGGCACCCGGGCACTGGGCATCACTAGCGCGTCGACGGTCGCAACATCTTCCTTCTGCGAGGTCGCTCGGGCGGCGACACTCATCGGCAGCCCTCAGCCGATTCAGTACGGAACGCCCATCAAGGACATCCTCGCCGAAAACCCCGGCTTGAAAGTACGCGACTACTGATCGCACCGCACCTTCTGTGGCCCACCTCCTGTCGAGGTGGGCCACAGTTTTTTGTCGCAAATGCGCCCTTTCCCCCCGCCCCTACCGGTGCGAACGTACCTTTCATCGCCCTGGATGCGCCGAAAGGTACGTTCGCTCCGGACGGGTCGGTCGGTACCCCCCAAAAACAGCGCGGACGGCAGGTTAGGGCTGCCTGATTAACAGGGGCGAGATGCACACCACCTAACGTGACGGTAGATAAGTTTGCGCAGCGGCCCAGCCCGTCGTTGCGGAATAATTGATCTCGCCAGGCCAAGCATGGTTACTCGCCGGTATACATGGTCGACACATCAAGCTACTGGTGGGTAACATATGGCAGGTTAGTATCAGTGGGCTCTTACCAGGTGGCCGACGCGTCGCCCTGAAATGAAAGGCCGCGACATGAATGCCCTGACGATCACGTTGGGCACCATCGGTGTGCTGCTGAGCCTCGTGTGTTGGTATTCCTTCATCGGTGGCGCGCTCAAGATGGTGAAGGTCGTCCAAATCGGCCAATCAGCACCAGACCGCTGGCGTCCGTTCTTCCCCCGCTTCAAGCAGATGGTCATCGAGTTCATCGCGCACACGCGCATGGCGAAGTTCCGTACCGTCGGCTGGGCTCACTGGCTCGTCATGGTCGGCTTCCTGCTCGGCGCCATCGTCTGGTTCGAGGCTTACGGCCAGACGTTCAACCCCGAGTTCCACTGGCCGATCTTCGGCAACTGGGCCATCTACCACCTGGTCGACGAGATTCTGGGTCTTGGCACCGTCATCGGCATCACCACGCTGATCGTCATCCGCCAGCTCAACCACCCGCGCCTGCCGATCCGCCTGTCCCGCTTCGGCGGCTCGGATTTCAAGGCTGCCTACTTCGTCGAAACCGTTGTCCTCATCGAGGGCCTCGGCATGATCTTCGTGAAGGCCGGCAAGATCGCGACTTACGGTCATTCCAATCCGTGGACCGACTTCTTCACGATGAACCTGGCCAAGCTGCTCCCGGCCAGTGCCATGATGGTGGCCATCTTTGCGTTCATCAAGCTGATGTCCGGCATGATCTGGCTGTACATCGTCGGCCGCAACATCACCTGGGGTGTTGCCTGGCACCGCTTCTCCGCGTTCTTCAACATCTACTTCAAGCGTGAAGACGACGGAACTGTTGCTCTCGGCGCGGCAAAGCCCATGATGAGCGCGGGTAAAGCCCTGACGATGGACAACGTCGATCCCGACACCGACACCCTCGGCGCCGGCCAGATCGAAGACTTCTCCTGGAAGGGCTGGCTCGACTTCACCACGTGCACCGAGTGCGGCCGCTGCCAGTCCCAGTGCCCCGCCTGGAACACCGGAAAGCCGCTCTCTCCCAAGCTCCTCATCATGTCGCTGCGTGACCACGGCTACGCCAAGGCCCCGTACCTACTGGCCGGTGGCCGCAAGGACATGGGCGGCGACGAAATCGGATTGGTCGACGCCGACGGCAACGTCAACGAAGCCGCCCTCGCCGCAATCCCTGAGGCCGCCCGCCAGGAAGCCGAGCGCAAACTCGTCGGCGAGACGGTCGAGGGTGAACTCGCACCGGTCATCGATCTCGAAACCCTGTGGAGCTGCACCAACTGCGGCGCCTGCGTCGAACAGTGCCCGGTCGACATCGAACACGTCGACCACATCATCGACATGCGCCGCTACCAGGTCCTGATCGAATCGGAGTTCCCGTCCGAGCTCGCCGGCCTGTTCAAGAACCTCGAGAACAAGGGCAACCCCTGGGGCCAGAACTCCAAGGACCGCCTCAACTGGATCAACGAGATGGACTTCGAGATCCCCGTGTACGGCAAGGACGCCGACACATTCGAGGACTACGAGTACCTGTTCTGGGTCGGCTGCGCCGGCGCCTACGAAGACCGCGCCAAGAAGACCACGAAGGCTGTCGCGGAACTGCTCGCGACCGCGGGTGTGAAGTTCATGGTCCTCGGCGCCGACGAAACCTGCACCGGCGACTCCGCTCGCCGCGCCGGCAACGAGTTCCTCTTCCAGCAGCTCGCGCTGCAGAACATCGAAATGCTCAACTCCGTCTTCGAAGGTGTCGAGCAGAAGAAGCGCAAGATCGTCGTCACGTGTGCGCACTGCTTCAACGCCCTCGGCAACGAGTACCCGGAGGTGGGCGGCGACTACGAGGTCGTGCACCACACCCAGCTGCTCAACCGCCTGGTGCGCCAGAAGAAGCTGATCCCCGTCGCGTCGGTGAGCGAAGACATCACCTACCACGACCCGTGCTTCCTCGGCCGCCACAACAAGGTCTACGACGCACCCCGTGAACTCATGGAAGCATCCGGCGCCAAGCTCGTCGAAATGCCGCGTCACGGCGAACGATCCATGTGCTGTGGTGCCGGTGGCGCCCGCATGTGGATGGAAGAGAACATCGGTAAGCGCATCAACGTCGACCGCGTCGACGAAGCGCTGTCCACCAACCCCAAGAAGATCGCAACGGGTTGCCCCTTCTGCCGTGTCATGCTCAACGACGGCGTCACCGCACGCCAGGAACAGGGCAAGGGAGAAGGCGTCGAGGTTGTCGACGTCGCACAGCTGATGCTGAACTCCGTCACCCGCCTCGAACCCAGCCAGCTCACCGAGAACATCAA
Organism: Rhodococcus sp. IEGM 1366; assembly: GCF_033142425.1. NCBI lineage: Bacteria > Bacillati > Actinomycetota > Actinomycetes > Mycobacteriales > Nocardiaceae > Rhodococcus > Rhodococcus sp. IEGM 1366. The sequence continues at coordinate 143,157 of NZ_JAWLRZ010000008.1, read as the reverse complement.
GGTGATCCCGCGTGAGAAGGCACCGGTTGCCGCGGCACCCGTCGTCGAAGAAGCCGCACCCGCGGCCGAGCCCTCAGCTCCGGCCGCTACCCCGGCAGCACCCGCTGCCGCCGGCAAGGGCCTCGCAATGAAGGGTCTGGCCAAGGCACCCGGCGCAAAGGCACCCGGCAAGGGACTCGGAATGGCAGGCGGGGCAAAGGCTCCCGGCGCCAAGAAGGCTGCTCCGGCAGCTGCCGAAGCTCCCGAGTCCGCAGCACCCGAAGCTGCACCCGCCGTAAAGCCCAAGGGCCTCGGCCTGGCCGGCGGAGCCAAGGCTCCCGGTGGCAAGGGTCTGCAGATGAAGGGCGCTGCCAAGGCACCGGGCGCAAAGGCTGCAGCAGCACCCGCTCCTGAAACTGCTGCACCCGAAGCCGCTGCTCCGGCCGCACCCGCCAAGCCGAAGGGTCTGGGCCTGGCGTCCGGCGCCAAGGCTCCCGGCAAGGGTCTGCAGATGAAGGGTGGGGCAAAGGCTCCGGGCGCAAAGGCTGCTGAAGCTGCACCTGCTGCACCGGCCCCTGCTACTGAGGCCCCCGCCGCACCTGCTGCCGAGGCCCCCAAGGCTGCGCCGGTTGCCAAGGCCGGCGGGCTCGGATTCAAGTCGGGCGCAAAGGCTCCCGGCGCAAAGAAGGCAGCGCCCGCTGCCGCAGCTCCGGCTCCCGTTGCGGAAACCCCGGCAGCTCCTGTTGCCGAGGCACCAGCCACTGAAGCACCGGCTGCCGAGGCTCCCGCTCCTAAGGCTCCGCCGGTTGCCAAGGCTGGTGGGCTCGGATTCAAGTCGGGTGCAAAGGCTCCCGGTGCACGCAAGGCAGCGCCCGCTGCTGCAGCGCCGGCTCCCGCTGCCGAACCGGTAGTAGAAGCAGCTGCACCTGAAGCTCCGGCTACCGAAGCACCAGCTGCTGAGGCACCAGCTGCCGAGGCTCCCGCTGCGCAGGCCCCCAAGGCTCCCCCGGCCGCAAAGCCGGGCGGGCTCGGATTCAAGGCAGGCGCAAAGGCTCCCGGCCGCAAGTAGTAATCACGTCATCGAACGCCCTCGCCATTACGGCGGGGGCGTTCGTGTTTGCCGGGCTCGTAAGCGAGCAGGGTTTCTGGGTAGCGAGCACCCCTTCCAGGTCGCCGGAACCCTTGCTCACTGCACACAAACACTGCTCACTACACACAAACCATGCACACTGCGCGACCTATCCACAGCACAGAAACCCGTCGGCCCACATGGGCTCCGGCGCATCAGGATTGTTCGGCATGGGGGAACAACCGCACATCGTCCGCAGGCCCGAGCATCTCGCCACCGGCGGCACCGACTCCGAGATCCGTCGCAGCTGTTCACACGGCGACTGGACGCGCCTACATCGCGGCGCCTACGTGTCGACGCAGCCGTTCTCCGAACTCGACGCACATGCGCGCCATCGTCTGCAGGTCCACGCGATAGCAAAGGCAGCCACGTCCGACGCAGTTGTCAGTCATACCTCCGCGGCAGTACTGCAAGGCCTGGAATTGTGGAACACTCCGCTCCGCCTGGTTCACCTCACGCGAAACCGTCGAGGTGGCGGCAGCACGTCCACTCACAGGCAGGTGCACTCTGCGTTGTTCACCGCGGACGAAGTCACGACCGTCGACGGTCTGCGGGTGACAACGCTTGCGCGCACGGTAGTCGACCTCGCCCGTTCACTACCGTTCGAGCCGGCCCTGGTCGCGGGGAACTCTGCGCTGCACCGAACACCGCTCGCTCTGGCCGACATCACCTCAAATCTGGCTGGGGTGCCGCGTCATCCGTCGCACCGCCATGCGTTCCATGCGATCGACGCGATGGACGGCCGGATCGAAAGCGTCGGCGAGTCACGGAGTTTGGCGCTCTCTGTCTCCGAGCGCTTTCCGATACCCGAACCGCAAGTTCAGATCGGTGATGCTCGTGTCGATTTCCTGTGGCGCGAGCATCGCACTGTCGGGGAGTTCGACGGCCGGGTCAAGTACGGCCGCTTCGTTCCCGTCGGCCGCACCCCTGGGGATGTGCTCTGGGCGGAGAAGGTCCGCGAAGACCGTCTGCGGGATGCGGGATGGCAGGTGGTTCGGTGGACGTGGGCGGACTTGTCGACGCCGCAGGTGGTCTCGGATCGGATCCGTGCGGCATTCAACCGCGGCCCCACCCCCTAGCCGGCCGCCCAGCCAACCCTGCAAGTGAGCACAGTTTCTGCCCAGTGAGCACCCCTACCAGCGTGCCGCACTCCATGTTCACTGCACACAAACCATGTCAGCTTCCCCACAACCATTGATCCCCGAGGACCAAGTACCCGAATTGTCCGCTTGGCCATCCGCCAAGAGTTCAGACCGGTTAGTCTGCAGCCACGCGGACTCTTGCAGTGGCAGTGACACTTACAGTGGCACTCACCCTCTTCCCCGGCACTGCAGGAGCCGCAACCAACGGCTGTACGTCGGTGACTCATCTTGTCCCCGAGAAGAACTGGGCGGTCACGATCCCCTGGGCAGCAGCTACACCTCGTGAGTCCACAGCTTCAGCTGCGGAACACCTGGGGGCGTGAACCCGAGCACCTGGCCGTAGAAGGACAGTTCCGCGTTGCGGGAACTGATGATCGTGGACTGCTTACGGAAGCCGTGGGATTCGCCTTCGTAGGCCAGGTAGGCATGCGGAATGCCCTTCGATACCAGTGCATCTCGAAAGCGTTCGGCTTGTGACGGCGGAACGATCGGATCGTCGAGACCTTGCAGCAGCAGGACCGGGCAGTTCAAACCGTCGACGTTGTTGAGCGGTGCGCGCTCCGCGTACAGCGCTGCGGATTCCGGCAGCGGCCCGATTAGTCCGTCGATGTACCGCGATTCGAAGTCATGGGTTTCCTTGACGAAGCCGTCCAGCTCGGCAACGCCGTAATAGGAAGCGCCGCATGCAAACACGTCGGAGGTTGTCAACGCGGCCAGCACGGTCCAGCCGCCCGCAGATCCGCCTTCGATGGCCAGACGGGCAGGGTCGGCAAGCCCCTGCTCGGCGAGTCCGGTGACCGCGGTGATCACATCCTGGACATCTACGACGCCCCACTGGCCACGCAGACGATTGCGGTACTCACGGCCATATCCGGTGGATCCGCCGTAGTTGACGTCCACGACGCCGATTCCCCGACTGGTGAAGTAGGCGTACACGAGGTTCAGAGCTGGCGCTATGTGCGCGGTGGGTCCGCCATGCACGAAGGCGACGTACGGCGGGAGTTCACCGTCTTGGCCGCGGTAGCGGGGATTGCGGGGCGGGTAGGCAAATGCGTGGACTTCGCGGCCGTGCCCGTGTGCAACAACGGTTCGAGCTTCGGGGAGATAAGCAGATTCGGGAAGCGCGTCGACGGACAGGCGAACATCACGCAGCGCTCCGGTTCCGAGGTCCAGTTCACGCAGTCCGGTAGCCAGTTTTGCGCCGCCGCTTTTGATCAGCAGCTGATCATCGCGCACCTGCATGAGGCCGATACTGGTGACGCCGGAGACGTCGATGTCGCGCAAGTCGCCGGTTTCCGGATCCAGCACCGCGAGGGTATCCGTGCCAAAAGTGCGCACGGTCAACAGTTTTCCGTTGCCGAGCACCTCGTACCAGCGGGCGCCGAACTGCCACAGCGCGTCACCGAAGTCGGCATCAACCTGGCAGAGCGCGGCCACGTCTGTCCCCACGCGATAGATATTCCACCACCCGCTGCGATCGCTGACCACGTACAGTTCGTCGCCCGATATCCATTCCGGTTGCAGCACTGACTCTTCCGTGCCGCCGAGAAGAACTCGATGCGGACCCGCTACGCCGTCGACCAGATCCGCAACCCGCAGTTCGGTTCCGTCCCAGGGCATCTGCGGGTGATTCCACGCGATCCAGGCGATCTTGCTTCCGTCCGGGGAGGGCCGCGGGTATGCAAGGAAGTCCGAACCGCCGACGATGGCGCGAATCTCGCCGGATCCGTCGAGCGGAATGGCGCAGATGTCGCGCGTGATCGTGCCGCCTGGCGCGTGGGACTCGCGCACGGCCCACACGTCGGCTCCGACGATCGACAAATCCGCGTATCGCACCGATGACGATGTCGGGGGTGTCAATGCTCGCGGCGTGAGACCTTCGAGGATGTACACCCGCTGATCGGAGAACTCACTGAAAACCAACCGCCCGGCGTCCGTGACCGTCCACGCGCCGCCGCCGTACTCGTGAACTCGGGTGCGTGCGTTCCACGGCGCGGGCAGTACGTCGACGGGCTGATCGTCGAGTCCCAACCGTCGAATCGCGACGCGCCCGCCTTCGGTTGGCCGCAGCTCCGCCCACCACACCTCGTCACCGACGTAGCGGCCACCTTCTACCGGGTGACCTCCGTTGGCCAGATCTGCTGCGTCGATGGGCGATGCCCACGATCCGTACGGGGCTGCGATCACGTCGGTCGGCGTCATGCGCCCCAGAATAAGCCAACCGACGTGTAAGCCAACCGAACAGACGGCACCTTCGATCGTGCCCGGAAGAATCCACTTGCGCACAGGTGGAATCATGTAACTCGTGAGCACACCAGAACCCGTCCGCCATCGTCAGCCGCAGCGCGAGCTGGAGCAGTCGTCGAAGCTCCAGAACGTCCTGTACGAAATCCGTGGACCGGTGCACGCGCATGCCGCCCGGTTGGAGGCGGAAGGGCACCGGATCCTCAAGCTCAACATCGGAAACCCCGCACCGTTCGGTTTCGACGCACCGGACGTGATCATGCGCGACATGATCGCCGCTCTTCCCTACGCCCAGGGGTACTCGGAGTCCAAGGGCATTCTGTCGGCCAGGCGCGCGATCGTGACTCGGTACGAGCTGGTTCCCGGCTTCCCCGAGGTGGACGTCGATGACATCTACCTCGGCAACGGGGTGTCCGAGCTGATCACCATGACAATGCAGGCCCTGCTCAACAACGGCGACGAGGTGCTGATCCCAGCGCCGGACTACCCGTTGTGGACGGCAATGACCAGCTTGTCCGGCGGAACTCCGGTGCACTATCTGTGCGACGAAGGCAACGACTGGAATCCCGATATCGCGGATATCGAATCCAAGATCACCGACAAGACCAAGGCCTTGCTGGTCATCAACCCGAACAACCCTACGGGTGCGGTGTACTCGATGGAGATTCTCCAGCAGTTGGTCGATCTGGCGCGCAAGCATCAGCTTCTTCTGCTCGCTGACGAGATTTACGACAAGATCTTGTACGACGACGCCAAGCACATCTCGCTTGCGTCGTTGGCTCCCGATCTTCTGTGCCTGACGTTCAACGGCCTCTCGAAGGCATATCGCGTTGCGGGCTACCGTTCGGGTTGGGTGGCGATCACCGGCCCGAAGGAGCACGCCGGCGGCTTCCTCGAGGGTCTCGACCTCTTGGCGTCGACGCGCTTGTGCCCGAATGTTCCGGGTCAGCACGCTATCCAGGTGGCGCTCGGTGGCCATCAGAGCATCGAGGACCTCATCCTCCCTGGCGGACGTCTGCTCGAGCAGCGCGATGTCGCATGGGAACGCCTGAACATGATTCCGGGTGTCTCGTGTGTCAAGCCGCGTGGTGCGCTGTACGCGTTCCCTCGCTTGGATCCGAATGTTCACGAGATCCACGACGACGAGAAGTTGGTTCAAGATCTTCTTCTGCAGGAGAAGATCCTGATGGTTCAGGGAACGGGCTTCAATTGGCCCGATCATGACCATTTGCGAATCGTTACCCTTCCGTGGGCCCGTGACCTCGCTGTCGCAATCGAGCGGTTTGGCAACTTCCTTACGAGTTACAAACAGTAGGAAGCTGGAAACCCACTGGCCACGGCCATGGACACTTGACCAGTTTGCTGTTCCACGAATGCCCCGCGCAGATAAATGTGCGGGGCATTCGTGCGACCTTGGTCACAAATTTCCGAAACCGATCGGTTTGGTTGAGCGTTTGACTAGTCGCGACCTGCCGCTACTGTAGAAACAGCGCAATTGGTCCGATAACTGTTGCAAATTAGTAGCAAGACAATGCACCAGATTGGTTTGAAATTGGGTACATTGGTTTCAGCACTTCGGTGCCGCGAGCACCTGGTATCCCTCCCCCCCCTGTGGATACCAGGTTGGTGGCGGGGACAACCCCCCCTGTTCCCCGCCACCCAGCTCGAACTCTTCCTCTCCAGCCGCCAAGTCCGGCGACTCACCTGTTCACAGCAACTGCCGCTAACATGGCACCGGTGCAAATCCCCAGTCCGACACTCAGTTTCCGATGAGCCACGGTCACGGCCATGGTCATGACGGCCCACTCCACATCGGAGCCACTGCTGCCCGCGTTGTCGTCGGCATCCTCACCATCGTCGGTCTAGCCGTACTCGTCGGCGTCATCGCTCTGTGGCCGGACAAGGCCAACCTCGACATCCCGTTGCCGTTTCAGAACTCCGACGGCGGGTCAGTGGTCACGGAGGCCGGCACGGTCACCCTCCAGGAGATCGGCGCCTGCGGAAGTGTCTCGGCGGGAAGACCATTCGTCGGCGAACCGGCACCCCCGGCGAATACGAGTTATCAGTGTCAGCGAAGCATCGTCGACATCGAATCGGGTCCGAACGCCGGCACCCAGACATTGCTGGAGATCATTCCGGGTCCCGGCCAACCTGATTTGCGAGTCGGCGAGCATATCCGTCTGCTGCGCCAGACCGATCCGACCGGGGCGACACAGTATTCCTTCGAGGACTATTCACGCGGATTGTCGCTGACGCTCATCGTCGTGGCTTTTGCCGTGGTGATCATCGCTGTTGCCCGGTGGCGCGGATTGCGGGCACTTCTCGGGCTTGTGGTGGCGTTCGGCGTGGTGGTCGGCTTTCTCCTCCCCGCCTTGTTGGACGGAAAACCCGCGATACCCGTTGCTCTGGTGTCGGGCGCCGTCATTTTGTATGCCGTCTTGTACCTCGCGCACGGGGTCTCGCTCCGAACCAGTTCTGCGCTTCTCGGAACCCTCGCCGCCATGGTTCTTGCTGCGGTGCTGTCTTACCTGTCGATCGAACTGACACAACTCACCGGGCTCTCCGAAGAGCAGAACACCAACGTGCAGACCTACATTCAGCACGTCGACATCACCGGACTCCTGCTCGCAGGCTTCATCATCGGCTCGCTGGGTGTGCTCAACGACGTCACGATCACCCAGGCGTCGTCGGCATTCGAGTTGGCCCAGTTGGACAAGGGCGCGACCCGACGCCAGGTGTTTGCCGGCTCGATGCGCGTGGGTCGCGATCACATCGCCAGTACCGTCTACACCTTGGTCTTGGCCTATGCGGGCGGCGCTTTGCCGTTGCTGCTGTTGTTCAGTGTCAGTGGCCGTCCGCTGGGCGACGTTCTGGTCGGCGACGCCGTAGCCATCGAAATTGTGCGATCTGCTGTCGGCGGCATCGCGCTTGCGCTGTCGGTTCCGCTCACGACGGCTATCGCAGTGCTCCTTGCCCGTCCGCCGGGAAGTTCGACGGCCACCGCATCGAACGGTGGGCGTCACTCCAAGCGCTAGCTCACAAACCGGGGATGGGCGGCAGAACGGGAAGCAGGATCGGGGGCAGCCCGGGAATGTACAGCGCGGGCGGCGGCGCCGGCGCAGGTGCCGGCGGGACGTACGGCGCCTCGTAGGGTGCCTCGTACACGGGAGCTTCCTCCGTCACCGGAGGCGGCTCTGTTGTGGTGGTGGGCGGCGGTGTCGTGGTGGTGGTCGGAACCGTCGTCGACGGCGTTTGTGTTGTGGTGACCTCTGTTGCTACCGGGCCGGCTTCGCCCGAATCGCCGAACACCTTCCCGCCGTAGCCCATTCCCAGACCGACGATGACGATCGCGGCAACAACACCGGCTCCCAGTCCGGCGAATCGGAACTGCCTGCCTGACTCCGGGGTGGTTGTCTCGTCGTGTGAAGTAGTGGCGAGCCAGGTGGGTTGTCCCCCACTGACGTCCTCGTGAACAGCCGAGTACGCCTGGGCATCGACCATGACGGGTTCTTTGACGTCTGATTCGTCGCTGTCGTAGTCGGCGGCTGGTTGAGCCTGGGTCGGTACTGACTCGGGTGCGGGCGCCACCTGCGCATGCGCGGGCGCATGGAGATCGGCACTCGCCGGCGCAGGCCCTGGCCCGGTCATCGTTGCAAGGCCACCGTGGGCGAATGCCTGGACGGGCGCCGGCGCCACAGCAGGAGTGTTGATCGGGTACGGCGCAAAGATCGGCGCCACTGCCGGAGCCGCAACAGTCACGGCGGGCGCAACGACGGGTTCTCTGCGGGGCGCGCCGCCGGCAAGTAGTGCGGCTCCCTGCGTGGCGAGGAGGTCTGGCTGTTCCGGCGCTATGACGGGGATTTCGATCCACCGTTCCAGCACGGTGCGAATGATGGGGACTCGGGCGCCGCCGCCGATCAGTACAACGGAGTCCGGGCGCCGACCGGAGGTGGCAACCACCTCACGGACCTCTCGGGCCAGAGCCTCGACGCTGGGCGCGACCAAGGAGTCGAAGACTTCTCGGGAGAGGAGTAGTAATCCGCCTGGTCCGGGGAGGCAGACTGCGCTGCGGGTCGAGAGTTGTTCCTTGGCCAGTCGGCTCCGGGCTTGGAGTTCTGCGATGCCTTCGGGATCGGTAGGCGTCGCGATGCGCCGGCGTTCGGTTTGGTCGAGGTAGACGAGTGCGTCGAACTGATCGCCGCTGACTTGACTGGATCTGGCGGTGACGATGGTTGTACCGGTGGTGCGATCGAGGACGTCGACGGTTGCACCGGTGGCGCCGAGGTCGATGACCACCAGGGTGTTCTGTGCGCCCAACGTTCCCGGTTCCTCGAGCATCCGCAGAATTGCCGCAGATTCGGGTATCAGCCGGTAGTTGTCGATCCGGCCACGATCGAGTGCCTGGCTGAGGGCGCCTGCCTGACTCTGATCGCGGTAGACGACGGCGACGGAGTTGTCGTGGCCGGCGAATTCCGCGAGCGCGACGCGAATGGAATCGGCTGCCACGTCTTCGGGGGTTTCGTGTCCGCGCACGATCGCTCTGGATCGAAATACCGGCCCACCGTGCTCCGGCGCTCCTGGGCGTGCCAAGCGCACAGCGCTCGCCCCCACTGTTACACCGAGCACCAAGTTCATGAGCCACCTTCGTCGACTGCAAACGGATCCATGAGCAGACCCGTCACCTTCCGGCGGGAAGTCTACCCATTCGATTGCATCGTGGAGATGTGCAGAGTCGAACCGACCGTACGGCTGGCAACTTATCAGTTATTCACCCTTAGCTCTCACCGCCCTACCCCGCGATAAATCCAGCCGGCCGATCGCCAGAGTGACGGGTCGAGGCAGTTGCGTCCGTCGACGATCACCCGCCCGTGCACAACCGAATCCAGCTGTGACGGTTGGAGTTCGGCAAACTCAGACCATTCGGTGGCAACCAGCACGACATCTGCGCGCTTGCACGCCTCTGACGTCGACGTTGCATAGTTGAGCGTGGGAAAAATGGTGCGCGAATTCTCAATCGCCTTGGGGTCGTACACCGTCACGTTCGCACCGTGCAGCTGCATCATGCCCGCAACATTCAGTGCGGGCGAATCGCGCACATCGTCCGATTCAGGCTTAAAGGCCGCCCCTAGGACAGCCACGTTCATTCCCAGCAAACTGCCCCCGCAGGCTTGCGTCACCATCTCGAGGACCTTGGTTCGGCGTCGCATGTTGATGCTGTCCACCTCACGGAGGAACGACAAGGCTTGATCAACGCCCAGCTCTCCGGCCCGCGCCGCGAACGACCGAATGTCCTTCGGCAGGCAACCGCCGCCGAATCCCAAACCGGCGTTCAGGAAGCTCCGCCCGATCCGCGCGTCGTGACCGAGGGCGTCAGCTAACACGGTGACGTCGGCTCCGGTTGCCTCGCAGATTTCCGCGATCGCATTGATGAAGGAAATCTTTGTGGCCAGAAAGGCGTTTGCCGAACCTTTCACGAGTTCCGACGTCGCAAGGTCGGTAACCAGAAACGGGACGCGCGCGTCGAGCATCGAGGCATAGACGTCCCGAAGAGCAGATTCGGCGGTGCCGGGGCGATCCCGATCGACGCCGACAACCAGCCGGTCCGGACGCAGCGTATCTGCGACGGCTTTTCCTTCGCGCAGGAATTCGGGATTCCACGCCACCTCGACGCCGTCGCCGGCCGGGGCAGCGGCCCGAACCCGCGCGCCTAGCCGTGCGGCTGTCCCCACGGGAACTGTCGACTTCCCGACAATGACGGCCGGACGCTCCAATAGCGGTGCCAGCGTGTCGATCACGGCATCGACGTGAGAAATGTCCGCAGCCTTCTCGCCGCGCTTCTGCGGAGTGCCCACGCAAAGAAAATGGAGATCCGCGAACTCCGACGCCTCCGCGTACGACGTCGTGAAGCCCAGCCGCCCGGACTCGAGATTCCGCGTCAACAGCTGTGCCAGTTCAGGTTCGAAGAACGGAACATGACCGGCGCACAGCATCTCGACCTTCGCGGCGTCGATGTCAACGCCCAGAACCTCATGTCCCAGTTCCGCCATACACACGGCATGGGTCAGCCCCAGGTACCCGGTCCCGAACACGGTCAGTCTCATGAGTAGTTCATATATCCCAACGACGGACGCGGCGGGAACACCGCGTAGTCGATGTGCAAACATTTCGCGACATCATGGTGCCGCATTGTGGCGCTGCCCCTTTATGATTGACCTCATGCACATCCTCTTTGTCTGCACCGGAAATATCTGCCGATCGCCAACAGGGGAACGCCTGGCTCGAGCATTTGCGGAGGAAGCGGGGATCACGGATCTCACGGCGTCGAGTGCCGGTACGCGCGCCCTTGTCGGCCATGCGGTGGAACCGACAGCGGCGCTGGTACTGGAAGGGCTGGGAGGCGATCCCTCCAATTTTCGCGCTCGCCGGCTTACTACGGCAATTGCGTCTGAAGCCGATTTGATTCTGGCTATGACGGAGCGTCATCGCGACAAGATTCTGGCGTTAGCGCCATCGCAGTTCAAGCGAACTTTCACATTGCGTGAGGCGGCGCGCTTAGCGGAAGAATCGGCGGCAACAACAGTTGCCGAACTGGCCGACGCTCGCCCGCGCTATCAGGTTCAGGAAAGTGAAGACGTTGCCGATCCTATTGGCGCGGATGAGGAAACTTTCCACGCTGTGGGTTTGGAGATCGCCACTCTTCTGGGGCCTTTGCTACGACGTATCGCGATTCCCGCTCAATAGGACTTCGCTTGCCGATCCCCTTCGGTAATCATTGCCCTCAATGCAGAAAACAGCCCCTGTCCAGCTCAGTTGGACAGGGGCTGTTTGTTAGCTACTACGCACTCACGTTCAAGATCGACCCGATGCCCTTGCCGATGAATGCCAGAATGGCATCAACAGACGGGACACCGATTTCTGCGCTGAAAGAATACAGGGAACCGAGCATGAGATCCTCCGGATCATTAAGGTGAATGGCGGATTGCCACCGCCGTGATACTAACCTTTTTTAGCACATTCCGGGCATTTGGTCGGAGAAAAAGTGATTATTTCCGGACCAAAGTCCCGTTGATGTACTCAGGCTGATTCGGCGGTAACAGAATCAATCGAGATAGCGATGTCCATTTTCACTCGTCCGGAGCTGGAACTCCTGAGTTGGCGCATCATCGAACGGTATCGAGGAGTGTGGGGCTTCCTCGGAAGCCTTCACGGGAGCCTTGACGGGAGCGGCGTTGGTATCTGCGGCGTCCGTCGCGGGTGCCGGCGCCTTCTTCGGTGCGGTGGCCTTGGCAGGAGCCGCAGAACCTGCGGAGGCTCCCGGTAACGGCGCAGCCTCAGCGAGTGCAGGCACCGTCTTGTCGGTTTCGTAGTAGTACTTGTACTCGTATCCGCCGCCCCGCTTGTTCGCGGGCGTCATCGTGATGACGGTGCCCAAGATGCGTGCGCCGACGCTCTGAAGATTGCCGACGGCCCGGGCAAGCTGATCCCGCTTGGTGCTGGCGTGGCGCGCAATTACCAAGGCGCCGTCTGACATTGCGGTCAGAACTGCAGCATCCGTGACCGGAAGCAGCGGCGGCGCGTCGATGATGACGTACTCGAAGCGATCACGAAGTTCGGCAAGAACCTGCCGAGAGTGATCGGTGCCGAGCAATTCGCTCGGGTTCGGCGGAATAGGTCCTGAGGCAAGGACAACCAGATCGCCGTGCGTTGTCGGCTGCAGTACGTCGTCGAGTTGCGCTTGACCGGCCAGGACCGAGCTGAGGCCGACGGTGCCGATCATGCCGAGGTACTTCGAGACTCGTGGCTTGCGCAGGTCGCCTTCCACGAGGCAGACCGACTTTCCGGCCTCGGCGAGAACCAGAGCGATGTTGACGGCCGTCGTCGTCTTACCTTCTGCGGAAAGCGAACTCGTGACAACGATGACGCGTGGCGGGTTGTCCACTTCGAGGAACTGAAGGTTGGTACGCAGCTCGCGGTAGGCCTCGGCGCTGGCAGAGTTGCCTTCGTTGAATTCGATGGTGTGCTTGGTCTGCATTTCCTTGTCGAAGGGAATGGTTCCGACCAACGCGGAGCCTGCTACCTCTTCGACAACCCGACGATCCTTGACGGTGTTGTCGAGACGGTCACGCAAGACGGCAAGCGCGATACCCAGAAGCAGACCAACTGCTGCGCCAAGTGCGATGTTGCGCTTGGTGTTCGGCGATACGGGAGTGGTGGGTGTTCCCGCTTCCTGCTCGACGACCACACGGGCCGCCGGAGTTCCACCCGTCTCCGGAGTTTCCAATTCCTTTGCCATCAAGACAAACTCGTCCGACAGCGCGTTGGCGATATCGCGTGCACGTTCGGGCGACGGATCCTTCACGCCTACGTCGATCAGAACCGTGTCCGGTGCGGACGTCGCCACAACACTTGCCGCGAGTTGGGCGGGCGTCATTCCGTTGACTGCATCGCTACCGAGCCGATCGATAGTGCGCTGTGCGAGGGTTTGTCCGGTCAGCAGCTTGGTGTACGACGTAACCCGCTGCTGTGACAGCAGGTTTCCCTGGTATGCCTCGTTGACGGAGCTTCCCAGTGTGGTGGACACGAACAGCCTGGTAGAGGCCTGGTAGATCGGGGTCGAGATCAGCGAGGCGCCCAACGCGCCGAGAATCGCGACAACGGTGACAACAGCGATGATCTTCCAGCGCGCCTGCAATACCTTCAGGTAGTCCTGTACTTCCATCTTCAATCCCTTTCGGCTCACGCACTGAGCTGCGCGTTGGAGCGATGATCACAAGCGTCACGTCAGAACCCGCGACATTTGCCGCATACCTGACATTCAATTGAACAGCAAATCCTTAGACACTGCTTGCTACGTCACATCAGAATCCTCTCGATACCGCACCAGGTCAAAGATCTGGGAGAGAACTGATGGCGCCATCATCTCGGCGTGCGTGGCATCGACCGAGTGTTCGCGAATGATCGCAACCCGATCCGACCATCGCTCGACCAAGTCGCGATGACGATGGAGATCTCTCTGCGCAACAACAAAATCCACAACTCCGCGGTAGCTCCTCGGTTCGTGGTCACTCGCCATTCTGGCAAGTTTCTCCACTCTTTCGGAAGCAGCTTCCAGAAGTTCAGCGGTCACAAAATCCAGATGAGCTCTGGTGCGGATCTCGTCGGCCGCCTGCGCAAAGGTCAGATCGACGCGCGGCGCTTCCAGCTCGGTCAGACCCAGTTCGGCAAATAGCTCGCCAGCGGTGGGAGCTGCTTGAATGGCCGGTATCCGCTCAGGCGGCAACGTATCGAGCATGACAACCGATCCGACGCTCGCACCGGACTCCTCGAGCGCCACCGCCATCTCCTGCGCAACGGTTCCACCGAGCGACCAGCCGAGCAGGTGGTACGCGCCCTCGGGTTGAATGATCCGCACCGCGTCCACGTACCGTTCGGCGAGCGCGTTGAGGGTTCCGGGCAGCTCGCCCGCACCCGTTGCCTGCACTCCGTAGACCCGACGGCCACCCAGGTGCTGCGCCACACCGGCATAGCACCACGCCAATCCGCTCACGGGGTGAACACAGAAGAGCGGCGGACGCTGATCGAGTGGATCTCCCCCGAGCAGGACAATGGTGTCCATCGGATCGGTCTTTCCGCCGGCCTCGATACGTTCGGCAAGTTCGGCCACCGTCGGATCGGTGAAAATCCATTGAACCTGCACATCACGATCGAGCCGCGTGCGTAGCGTCGACGCTACGTCAACCGCGCCCATGGAGGTTCCGCCGAGGTCGAAGAAATTGTCATACCGACCAACCGTGTGCGCGGATGTGTTGTGCGCAAACGCTTGTGCGATGCACTCTTCCAGTTCCGTTTCGGGTGGCTCGATCACACCTGAGACGCGGTGGTCCGGCGCCGGCAATGCCACCTTGTCGACCTTGCCGGACGGTAGCACCGGAACCGCGTCGATCACCGTGACGGTTGCGGGAACAAGGTGACTCGGCAGGGTTGCCGAAACAAACTTGCGCAGACTGCTCGGATCCGCCGACGCATCCTCGAGCGTGACGTACGACGCCAGTTCCCCGTCCACCACAACGGTTACCGCAAACGTGACAGCGGGATGCTGACGCAATCCGGCGTCGACCTCGGCGGGTTCGACGCGGATGCCGCGAATCTTCACCTGGTCGTCGTTGCGGCTCACGAATTCGAGGGCACCGTCGTTTCGCCGTCGCCGAACGAGGTCTCCGGTGCGGTACATCCGGGCACCGGGACGGTTCGGGTCGGCAACAAACCGCAGGGCTGTCCGCTCGGGCGCGTGGATGTATCCGCGGGCAAGGTTGTGACCGGCGATGTAGAGCTCGCCGGTGACGCCGTCGGGAACGGGATGCAGCCTGGAGTCGAGGACAAGCGTCGACGCTCCATGTACGGGGTCGCCGATTGCTGTGTCTCCGCCGGATATCTGCGCCGACGTTGCCGCCGCAATCGTGGTCTCACTGGGGCCGTATCCGTTGAAGATCCGATGCCGACGGGACCACTGCGCCGCCAGGTCCACGCTCAACATCTCTCCCGCCGATTCCACTGTCAGCGAAGGGATCTCGTTCGGGTCGAGTGTCGAGAGAACGGTGGGTGTTGCGATCAGATGGGTGATCGCGTGCGAGACGATGAATTCCGTGAGTTCGGCTCCCGCGAAGACGTATTCCGGTGCCAGTACCAGCGTTCCGAGCGCGGCCGGCGCAATCATGAATTCGAGGACCGAGGCGTCGAAGGTAGGTGACGCCAGCTGCAGGATGCGCATGGCGGTGCCCGTCTCGAACATCTCGAGATGGGTGGCACACACATTTGCCAGGCCGCGATGAGAAACCGCAACGCCTTTGGGTGTACCGGTCGATCCCGAGGTGTAGATGACGTAGGCGAGGTTGTCCGGGTGAGCTGCCCGCGCGCCGGTCAGCGACGTTGTCGCAGTGCGATCGGACATCGGAATCCATGTCAGCGACGAGGACAGCGAGCGCGTGCCTGCCACGCACAATCCGAGGGTCACTCCACTGTCGGCAACCATCGCTTCGAGTCGCTCACGGGGCTGATCCGGGTCCACGGAAACCCAAGCGGCGCCGGCCCGCGTCACGGCCCAGAGTGCAACTACCCACAGATGTCCGCGACCAGTTGCAACGGCAACAACGTCGTCGGGCCCGATTCCCCGATCCACCAGTTCCTGAGCCCAGTATGTTGATTGGTCGAACAGCTCTTGGTAAGTCCATACCCGGCCGTCTGCCTCGAGCGCGATGGCCTCGGGAGCTTCAGCGAGCACATTGCCGATGAGTGCGGCCAGGGTGAGCGGCGCGATATCACCGCGACTGCGCTGCGGCTGGTTCGCTCGGTCACCGAGTACATCGATATCCCCCACAACACTCTGCGGATGCGCCACCACTTCGCCCAGAATCCGCATGAACCTCGCGGCAAACAGTTCTGCTGTCGACTGCTCGAACAGGTCGGTGGCATACAGCAATCGCAGGCGCACACCGACGCCGGTATCGGTCAGATCCCAGGTCAGATCGTAATCGGCGGCAACGGGGGCTTCCCCCGCCAGCCGGAGCGGTTCGATCCCGGGCACACTCGGAAGTTCCTGTGCACGTTGATACGCAAGCATCACGGTGAAAAGCGGGTGTTCGTTTGCCGTGCGCGGCGGCGCGATTCGGGCAACCACGTCGTCGAAGGACACGTCGGCGTTGTCCATGGCCCCGAGATCGACGCGTCGTACCTGGTCGAGGATGTCCGAGAATTGATCGCCTGGACGGATAGTCGTCCGCAGCGCGACGGTACCCACCATCATTCCGACCATCGACTGGAGGTCCGGATCGTTTCGTAGGCTGACTGCTGTGCCGACAACCACGTCGTCGGTTGCGCTTTCACGCGCGAGCAGCACCGCGATCGCACTGTGCAGGAGCATGAAGACAGTCACTCCCTGCGAGTGGGCCAGAGCTGTCAGCCCCGCGTACAGGTCACCGTCAACCGCGGCGGACACGACGGAACCTCGTTGCGTCGGAGCAGCGGGGCGCGGGCGGTCTGTCGGCAGCGGCAAAACACCGTCGACACCACGAAGAACTGTTGTCCAGTAGTCCAATTGGCGGTGAGCGAGTGAGGTCGGATCGTTCTGGTCACCGAGCACGCCGCGCATCCAGATGCTGTAGTCCTGGTAGTCGACGGGCAGCGGGCGCCAATCCGGTTGATGCCCCGCACCTCTCGCAGACAGTGCGGCGGCAAAATCCGTGAGCACGATGCCCGTCGAACCGCCGTCGAGCGCAATATGGTGCACCACAACAACCAAGGCCCGGGCGCCGGAGCCGTCAACGCTCAACTGCACGCGCATCGGCGGTTGGTGTTCCAACTGGAATGGCGCGGACGCAAAGAGCGCTGCGCCATCGTACAGATCGCCGACAAGCACGGGATCAAGATCGATTGCCGCGACATCCGCGACTACTTGGTGTGGCCCGACGGAATCAGCGGGAAAGACGGTGCGCAGAATACTGTGCCGGGCAACCACATCCGATATGGCTTCCGCCAAAGCGTCTACCTCGATGTCCGGTCCGATGGCGACCGCGAATACCAAGTTGTATGCCGACGACGCCGGACCGAGCTGCGAGCTCAACCACATACGCTGCTGCGCGGGAGCCAACGGCACTCGGCTTTCGGCGGCGCGACTGGTGAGCGGTGGCCGGACCACAACGTCTTCGGCCGCATCGATCCAGCGAGCCAACGCACGCGGCGACGGATTCTCGAAAACCGCACCAACCGATACGTCGCGCCCGAACACCGAAGCCAGTCGACCCGCGACCACCGTGGCAGACAGTGAATCTCCACCGGATTCGAAGAAGTTGTGGCTCACACTCACAGTGCTGCCCGCGTGGTGCGACATCACTGCCGTCACCAATTCTTCTGTGGCAGTGAGCGGCCATGCGTGAGGTGTGGATTCACCGAGGTGCGCGTGCAGTGCGCTCACATCCACCTTGCCGTTGCGGGTGAGCGGCAACGCATCGAGCATGACGATGCGTCCCGGCACGAGGTACCCGGGTAGCTGCGCCGCCAGTTCATGTCGGAGCGCGTCTTCGCTGGTTTCCTCGCCGACGACAAATGCGGTGATCACATCGCCAATCAGGAGCGCGGACACAGCACTCACTCCGGGGAGCAACCGCGTCGCAGTCTCGATCTCGGCCAGTTCCACACGCACACCGCGCACCTTGACCTGGCGGTCCGACCGACCGACGAATCCCATTGCGCCGCTCGCTGTTCGGTGTACCAGATCCCCGGTGCGGTAGCGTCGCCGCCCGCCCGCTGCTGCCACAAAGGCTGTAGCCGTTGCGGCGGGATCGCCGAGATATCCCATCGCCAACCCGGGACCATTCACGTACAACTCCCCCACCCCGCCAAACGGGACGGGGCGCAGCGCGGCGTCGAGCACTTCGGCTCCGGTACCGGTGATGGGTTCACCAATTCCGGTGTCCGAGTCGATATCCGCAAGAGTCGCCACGACGCTGGTTTCCGTGGGGCCGTAGGCATTGAGCATCCGTGCGCCGGCGCTCCAGGCGTGTGCGGTCGCGGGCGAGAGAACGTCGCCGCCGACGGCAACCACGTCGAGCAGTGGCAGTGCGGCCGGGTCCATCGTGTCGAGCACACCCGGGGTGGACAGTAGGTGTGTGATGCGGTGTTCTGCCACGAACTTTTCGAGGTCTCGGCCACCGTAAACGTCGGGTGGCGCCACAACCAATGCTGCTCCGCTGCCGAAGGCAAGCAACATCTCGAGCAGAGCGGCATCGAAGCTCGGGTTGTAGCCCTGCAGGACAACCGAATCCGGTGTGACGCGGTATCGCGCCACAGCTTCGTCCGTGAGCGGGCCGAGCCCGCGGTGGGTTACCGCAACTGCTTTGGGGTTACCGGTCGACCCGGAGGTATGGATGACGTACGCCACGGCGTCCGGATTCTGCGTGCCGGGAACAGGGCTGACCGAGTGCAACACCGACCGCAACCGACGCAGACGGGCGTCGGGGAAATCAGGGTCGATCGGCGCAAAAGCAGCGCCGGTCTTGGTTATCGCCCACAGACGGATGACGTAGTCGATCGATCGCACCGCGCTGATCTCGATCACCGCGCCAGGTCCGGCACCGGCAGCCACCAGCTCACGTGCCAGTTCGTTCGACGCGTCGTCGAGTTCTCGATACGTGAGCATCTCTGTGCCGTCGCGCAGTGCAACGTTGTCGGGAAACGCCGCTGCTGTACGGGTGAAGATCTCACTCAGAGTCCGGGACGAATCAACGGGTGTTGCCACCCAGTTGGGTGCGGAGATCGTTGATGCTTCCGACGCCACCACGGAGAGGTTGGCAAGCGTGCGCTGCACAACGTCGACAAACAGGTCGGCCACCGATTGCGCACTCGCTGCGTCGAAGAGCTCCCGCGCGTACACAACCAGCCCGTCCGTGTGGCCGTCCGGCCGCTCGGTCAGCGATACCTGCATCTCGAACTTGGCTGCACCGGTCTCGATCTCGGTAGCACTGACGGCCAGGCCGGCGATGTCGACGTCGGGAATGGTGAAGTTCTGCAGTGCCAACGCAACCTGCGGCATCCGGCCACCGAGCATCGAGGTCAGAGCTTCCACGGGCACATCGCTGTGCTCGAAGGCCGCAAGATCTCGGTCACGAACCTGTTCGACGAGTTGCAGCATCGTCGTGTCGCGGAGGATCTGTGCCCGCAGCGGGACAGTATCGACAAACATTCCGATCAGATTGTCGAGGGCCGGTGATCGGCGGCCGTCCACCGCGGTTGCGATCACCACGTCCGAGCTGCCACTCAACCTCGAGAGAACTGCTGCCAGTGCGGCGTGAAAGACCATGAATGGTGTTGCCTGGGCCCGGCCGGCCAAGTCCGCGATCGCCGACGTGGTGTGGGCGTCCAGGGAGAACTCCACACGATCTGCTGTCCACGGCGTAGACACGAGACGGCGATCCGGCGTCAGCGGCGCCACCGAAGTGACATCCGCGAGTTCCGTCTGCCAGTGAGATACCGATTCGGTTTCCGAAGCCTGTTCCCACACTGCATAATCCGCGTACTGAACCGGCAACGGCTGCCACTGCGGAGCCGAACCTGCGCGCCGGGACGAATAGGCAGCAAGCACGTCGCGAACGATCGGCACCAGAGAGCCACCGTCTGCGGCAATGTGGTGCACGTTCACCGCGAGCACATGATGCTCGGGCGCGAGCGTGAACAGTGCGGCGCGAATGGGGAGCTGATTGCTCACGTCAAACCCTTGGGATGCAAAGGCATGCAGATCGGCATCCAGTGAGTCTTCAGTGGCAGAACGGGATTCGAGAGTCAGTTCCGCATCGGCCAAAACCTGCTGTACCGGTGGCCGCTGCGGATAGACGGTTCGCAGGATCTCGTGCCGGTTCAGCACGTCACCGAGGGCGAGTTGCAAAGCCGCACCGTCGAGCTCACCGCGCAGGTCAACGGCAACCGGCAGGTTGTACGCGCTGCTGGCGGCGTCGAGAGTATTGAGCACCCACATACGTTGCTGATTGCGTGAGAGCGGAATTTCTACCGGACGCGGACCGGCAACAATGTCTGCGAAACCGCGATCGGAATCCGGCTGTTGTTCCAACGCCGCAGCAAGTTCCGCGACGGTCGGGTGTGCAAACAGCAGTCTCAGCGAGATGTTCCGTGCCAGGGTGTTTCCTACCTGCGACGTCACCCGGGTAGCGAGTAGCGAGTTTCCGCCATGATCGAAGAAGTGTGTGCCACGGCCGATGTGGTCGGTTCCGAGCACGCTGGCGAATACGTCGGCCACAGCACGCTCGGTGGCGGTGCGCGGAGGTTCGAAGGGCAAGGCGGAAACGCGGGGTGTCGGCAATGCGCGCACGTCGAGCTTGCCGTTCACCACGGGCGGATCGTCGTGGAAAACCACAACGGCACCCGGGACCATGTACGACGGGAGCGCATCGGCAAGCCTGCGGCGCAGGTCGTCACCGTCAAGCTGCGCACCACGTTTCGGGCGCACGTACGTCACCAGCATCGGAGTGTCTGCGGTGCTCGTGCGGAGAACCGTTGCGCAGAAGTCGACTTCCGTGATCGCTGCGATGGCCGCTTCGATCTCGGCAGGCTCGATCCGCACACCGTTGACTTTCAACTGCGCGTCGTTGCGGCCTAGGTAGTGCAGCCGGTGGGCACTACCGGTGTTCTTCCACATCACCAGATCGCCGGTGCGGTACATCCTGGCGCCGCCTGCGGAGGCAACAAAGCGTTCGGCCGTCCATTCGGGGTGACCGGCGTATCCACGCGCAAGCGCAGCGCCCGCAAGGTAGAGCTCGCCCGCGACGCCAGGTGGAACCGGCTCGAGGAAGTTGTCGAGAACAAAGGCGTCGACGCCGGCTACGGGATACCCGATGGGGATGTCGCGGCCGTTTGCGATAAGCGGTTCTGTCGCAACGGTGTACATGGTTGCCTCGGCCGGACCGTAGCCGTTCACTACGCGTCGTCCCGGTGACCATCGTTCGACAATGTCGGCGGTCAGGCGCTCACCACCGAGCATCACCATCTCGAGGTGCGGCAGATTGTTGTCCTCGACCGTCGCCATCACCGTCGGTGTGATGCACAGGTGTGTGATCTGTTCGCGTCGAAGCAGGTCGGTGAGCGCGGGACCGGCAAACTCGGCATCCGACGCGAGCACCAGCGTTGCGCTGCTCGAGCCGGCGATCAACACCTCCAGGAGCGTCATGTCGAACCCCGGTGCGCCGCGGTGAAGTACGCGCGAACCAGTGCTCGCGCGGTAACGCGCTGCCAGATCGGCGTCGAGCGCTCCCAGTCCCTCGTGAGTGACCACCACGGCTTTGGGCGCGCCCGAGGTACCCGAGGTGAACACGACGTAGGCGGCGGCGCCGCTGGGGATCGTCTCTGTCGCTGCGGCACCAATATCTGGGGAGAGCACCGCGCTGAGCGCATCAAGGGTGCGCGACGCCGGTTGAGCGGGGTCGATCAAGGCGGGCGCCGCACCGGTCTTGGCGATGGCCCACAACCGGACGATGGAATCGACAGTGCGATCCGCCGTCCACGGGATCACCCGTTCGGGACCCGCACCGTCGGCGCGCAAGTCTGCCGCGGCAACGTCGGAGCGGCGATCGAGTTCGCGATAGGTCAGGGTATCGCCGTTGCCGGTTACTGCCGGCGCGTCCGGTGCGGTGCGCACGCCACGGGTGAGCATCGACGCCAATGTGGTTGTCGCGCTGGTGTCGACCCCGCTGGCCGGAACCAACGCTGCTCGCTCGCCCGAGTCCAGAAGATCGATCCGCCCGAGAATCACCGACGGATCAGCGGTTGCCCGCTCGAGCAAGCGCACGTACCGTTCCGCGAACCGGCTGACCGTGTCTGCGTCGAATAGATCTGCGTTGTAGGCAAATTCCAGACGCATCGGATGATCGTCGGCGGCGTCAGTCACATTCAGCTGGAGATCGAAGTTTGCGTGTTCGAACTCTGCGACCATCGGGGTGAGAGTCAGGCCCGGCAGTTCCCAGCTGGTCGGCCGTGGCGCCTGGAAGGACAGCGCGATCTGGAACAGCGGATGGTGCGACGGCGACCTGGCCGGATTCAGCTGTTCGACCAATGTCTCGAAAGGCATGTCCGCGTGGGTGTATGCGGCCAGGTCCTGCTGGTGAACGTGGCCCAACAGCTCCGCGAAGGACGCGGTTTGATCGATCGCGGTTCGCAGAACCAAAGTGCCCGCGAACATTCCCACCAGATCGTCCAGCTTTGGATCGGAGCGGCCGGCCACCACTGTTCCGATCGGCACGTCGGCGCTGGCGCTGTACCGCGAGACGAGTGCGGCCAGCGCGGCATGCATCACCATGAACGTGGTGGCGTTGTGTGATCGCGCCAGGGTGTCGAGCATCCCACGCAAGGAATCACCGAGCTCGACCTGATGGGATCGGCCCAGGCCCGACGGCGTCAGCGGCCGTGGATGATCCAGCGGCAACGTCACCTGATCTGGCAAACCGGCCAGGTTCTCCAGCCAGTATTCGGCGACATGATCGGGAACTCCCGAATCGCGCTGCCACACGCTGTAATCGGTGTACCGAACCGGCAACGGCTGCCAGGACGGCGCGACGCCCTTCGCGTGGGCGGTGTATGCGGTGACGGTGTCTCGAATCAACGCGTCCATCGACCACGCGTCCGCGGCAATGTGGTGGATCACCAGTGCCAGAACGTGAGAGCCCTCGTCGAGGCGGAACAGTTCGCCGCGAACCGGTGGATCGACCGTGACGTCGAAGCTTGATCCCACCAACTCGGCAACCCGGTCCATGACCGATTCAGAGCCGATTGTCACGGGTTCGAGTGCGGGAGTGACCAGTTCGGCCTCGAGCACCACCTGACGCACACCGTCGACTCCCACTGGGTAGATCGTCCGGAGCGTCGCGTGCCGCTCTACGACGTCAACCGCGGCTTTGCGCAGCGTCTTGGCGTCGACGTTTCCGTCGAGTCGCAGAATCACGGGAATGTTGTATCCGGCTGCGGTGGTGTCGAACTGGTTGAGAATCCACATGCGGTGCTGAGCCGGCGAGAGGATCAGTTCTGCATCACTGCCGGCCGGTTCGAGAGCGATGCGTCGACGGCCACTGCCGATCCGGGCGCTGATACCTGCGGCCAGTTCGCTGACGGTGGAGCGCTCGAACACCTCACGCACATCGATATCGGTGTCGAAGACCGCGCTCAACCGGGTAGACAGACGGGTCGCTATAAGAGAGTTTCCGCCCTGGTCGAAAAAACTCCGTGCGACGTCCACGGTTTCGAGGTGCAGGAGTTCAGCGAATACTGCTGCGACGGTTTCTTCCATCGGGTCGCGCGGTGGCCGCCCGTGGGTGGGGCGCGAGGCAGGCTCAGGCAATCCTGCTCGGTCGAGTTTGCCGTGCGCGGTGATCGGCAGTGCGGGCAGCGGCACAATCAGCGTGGGCACCAGATGAGCAGGCAGCTGATTCCGCAGATCCGATACAACGGCGTCCGCATCGTCGATGTCTGGCGCGATGTAGGCGACCAGCGCCGGTCCGGTGGGCAGCTCACGCAGAACTACTGCGGCCGCGCTGATCTCGGGTCGACGCAACAGCGCCGCTTCGATCTCGCCCGGCTCGATGCGATAGCCGCGCAGCTCTACCTGACTGTCGGCCCGACCGATGTACCGCAGCGCGCCCCGGTACATCCGAACCCTGTCGCCGCTGCGGTACATCACCGATCCGGCAACTGCGGGTTCGGGAACAAACCTGGTGGCACTCAGTGCGGGTTTACCGAAGTACCCGGCCGAGACCTGCGGGCCGGCAACATACAGTTCGCCGACGGTACCTTCCGGCACCGGCCGCAACGAGCTGTCCAATACATACGTACGGAGTCCGGGAAGCGCCGTGCCGATAACGGAATCGTCGTCATTGGCGCCCGAAAGATCGAATGCCGTGACGTGCACCGTGGTTTCGGTGATGCCGAACATGTTCACGGCGCGAATCTCGCGATGGCTGTCGAGCCAGCCGCGAACCGAGCCCACATCCAGGGCTTCCCCGCCGAAGATCAACAGCCGTAAGGGCAGTTCGGTGGACTGCGTTATCGCGGCAAGCGCCTGGAACGCCGACGGAGTCTGATTGAGAACAGTGACACCTTCGTCTACCAGCAACTGCGCAAACTGCGGAGTGGACCGGGCGACATAGGCGTCGACGGGAACCAACCGCCCACCGGTTGTCAACGCTCCCCACATCTCCCAGACCGAGAAGTCGAATGCACCGGAGTGGAACATCGTCCACACGTCGCCTGCGCCTACATCGAGAATCTTTTCGGTTGCCGCCAGCAACGCGATGACGTTGGCATGTGACACCACAACACCTTTGGGGGTGCCGGTGGAGCCGGAGGTGTAGATCAGGTACGCGTCCTGCGCAGGTACCACCGCGCGGCGTCGGGCCAGGTCGGGATCCCCCACTGCCGCAACGTCGATCAGTTCGCGGCCGAAGTTCGTCAGGCGGGTCACCGCAGATTCGGCGCAGAGCACGTGGGTTGGTGCGGCGTCGCCGAGCAGATATTCGAGGCGTGCGTCGGGATAGTCGAGGTCGAGGGGAACGTACACACCGCCGGACCGAACTACGGCCAGCACCGCCATCACAAACTCCGGCGAGCGCGGCAGCGCAACGGCAACCCGGTCTCCCACCCGAACACCGCGCTCGATCAAAGCGCCGGCAAGCACTGCAGACCGATGTTCGAGCTCGGAGTACGTGAGACTATCTCCGCCGACGCATACAGCAACCTCATCACCGCGGGTAACCACCTGTGCCAGAAACAGTTCGGCCAATGAGTGTGCCGAGTGGGCAGGCTCCGATACAACCGGCGTCAGCGCCTCAAGTTCGCCGCTGCTCAGGATGTCGACGCCGCGAAGCGTGATATCCGGCCTGGCCGTGACGGCTTCGCAGACTCGCAGCAGGCGGTCCATCCATCCGGTCACGGTCTCCGCGTCGAAGATATCGGCAGCGTAGGTGAGTGACCCGACGATTCCTCCGGGCGAGCCGTCGGGGAGGCGTTCTTCACGGACGGCCATTTCGATGTCGAACCGAGCGTGATCGGGGGTGCGTCCCACGCCGTGTGCCGTCGCGGAGCCGAGTGCCATATCGGCCTCGGTACCAAACGCGTCGAGCGCTAGCACAACACGGAACAACGGATTCCGGTTCAGTCCGCGGTTGGGTGCAACCCGATCGACCACCCAATCGAACGGCACGTCCGCGTGTGACATTGCAGCGAGATCGACATCGCGAACCTGTTCGAGGAAGGCGGCAAAGGTGTCCCCCGGCTTGGTTGCCGTGCGCAGTGCCACCGTGCCGGCAAACATGCCAACTGTGGAATCGAACGCCGGGTGTGCGCGTCCGGACGTGGGAGTCCCGATCGCAAAATCCTCTGCACCGGTGATCTTGTGGAGCAGGATTGCGAGCACTGCGTGCAGCGCCATGAACGTGGTGGCATTGTGCTGGCGGGCAATCGCCGTCAGCTGTACGTGAAGATCTGCCGGAACGTCGAACGCGATAGTGGCAGCGGGCGGCTCCGTGCCCATCGCCCGTCGCCTGTCGGTGGGCAGATCCAATTGCGTCGGCAACGACCGAAGCGTGTTCTCCCAGAACGCAAGTTGGTCATGAGCAAGGCTTCCCGGCTGATCGGGGTCACCGAGCGCTGCTCGCTGCCACACCGAATAGTCGCGGTAATCCAGCAACTGCGCCGGCCAGTTCGACTGTGCGCCACCAACGCGATCGTCATATGCCCGGACCAGGTCACCTACCACCGCACCGAACGAGAGTCCGTCTACAGCAATGTGATGAGCAACGACGGTCAAGCGGTGGTCGTGTTCGCCGAACGACGCCAGCACCAAGCGCAGTGGCAGTTCGGCAGCGACGTCGAATCCGCGCCTGGCTGCATCTGCGGCCGCCGCGGCGTACTCGTCTGCGCCCACCTGCAGCAGGCTTGTCGTGGAGTCCGACAGGACCTGCACTGCTGTGCCTGCAGTTCCGATGGGATACGTCGTCCGCAAGACGCGATGCCGATGTTGAATGTCGGCAAACGCCTGCTCGAGCGCGTCGATGTCGAGCCCTCCGCCGAGTGTCACCTCGAAAGAGACGTTGTAGGCGGAAGATTCCGGGGCGAGGCGTGAGAGCAGCCAGATACGTTGTTGCGCCAGTGACGGTTCCACCACGGCATCGGCGGGGACCACAACAGGTTCCGGCAACGCCGAACCTGCGGCCGATCGGCGAAGGTGCTGCGCGAGTCCCGTCGGTGTCGAGGCCTCGAACACGTCGCGGACACCTACGCGAATGCGAAGGGCCTCGGACAGCCTGTTCGCGACATACACCGCGGCAAGCGAGTTCCCGCCGGAGGCAAAGAAATCGGCATCCGTACCCAGCGATGCAACCCCGAGTACATCTGCCATCACGGCGGCAACAAGAGCTTCGTGGTGATCGACCGGTTGCAGCGCGACGTCCGCTTCGCGATGCGGCGTGGGTAGCGCGTCACGGTCGATCTTGCCGTTTATTGTGGTCGGCCAGGCAGACACCACGGTCACCGAGGACGGCATCATCGCAGCGGGCAGGACATTCGCCAGATGCTCGGTGACAAACGACGTCTCAATGACAATCGACGTGTCGGTGGACTCAGGCCCCTCATCGGCCGTGAGTACAACGTACGCAGCGATTTCGCCGTCACGGGCAACCGCCAGCGCCGACGCCACACCTGAGACGGACGTCAGTGCCGCTTCCACCTCACCGAGTTCGACCCGGACACCACGGATCTTGACCTGATGGTCTGCGCGCCCGACAAATTCGAGCTGGCGCTCTGCCGACCACCGCACGAGGTCGCCGGTTCGGTACATGCGACTCGACGGGTCTCCGTACGGCGCCGCAACAAACTTTTCGGCGGTTAGGCCAGCGCGGCGCACGTATCCGCGTGCCAGTCCGGGGCCCATCACATACAGTTCGCCGGTTGCTCCAATTGCGCTCGGCTGCAGACGTGCATCCAGCACAACGGCGGAGACGCCGTCGATGGGCCGGCCGATCGGCGGCCGCTGCGCCGGGTCCAGCGGTTCGCTCATAAACGCGGTCACACTCGCTTCGGTGGGACCGTACGAGTTGACGACGCCAACGTACGGCGACCACCGCTCGATCAGATCCGGCGATGGCGACTCGCCGCCGACGTTGAGCATGCGCAGGTCCGGCAAGCCGCTCGGATCCATCGACGACGCCACCGCCGGCGTGGACAGGAAGTGCGTCACGCGTTCTGCGCGTAGGTAGTCGGCCAGATCAGCACCGCCGATCAAGCCGGGCGGCACCACTACCGCGGTTGCGCCGGTTCCGTGTGCAAGAAGGAGTTCCAGTACCGCAACGTCGAAAGCGGGTGAAACAAAGTGAGCGACCCGGGCCGACGCGTCGACAACAAGATTCCTGGAGTGGGCGCGCAGCAGCGAAGTCGCAGCGCGGTGTGTAACCGCAACACCTTTCGGCTGCCCGGTGGAGCCTGATGTGTAAACGATGTAGGCGACGTCATCGATCGCCGCAGCGCGCAGTACAGATGTTTCGTGTAGATCGGCATCGTCGTAGTGATCGGTGTTGATGTCCACGTGCGTGATTCCCGTAGGCGCCGACCACGATCGCGGCGCAACGACGACGCTCACGCCCGCGTCCGCCAACATGAATTCGATACGTTCGGCCGGGTAGTCCGGATCGACAAACATGAACGCGGCGCCTGATCGGATGACCGCGCGGAAGGCGACTACCGACTCTGCCGAACGCGGCGCGATGATCGCCACCACGTCACCGGCGCCAACGCTGCGATCAATCAGCTTGTTACACAAGAAGGCTGATCGGAAGCGGAGCTCACCATAGGTGATCGTAGCGCCGCCCGCGCGGACAGCCGGCGTTCCGGCGCCGCCGGAACCCTCGGACAGAACTGCGTCGAGTGTCTGCGGCGAGATGGCCGGTAATCCCCTGCTGGGCACCAGCATCGCGTAATCATCGGCGGTCAGCACACCAAGCCTGCCCACTGGAAGATCCGCCGGCGCATCGACAAGCTCGGTCAGAACCTGCACAAACTGCTGGTGGTGAAGCTCGAGGTCTTTCTCGCTGTAAACACCTGGGTTCGCCTCGAATCCCAACCGAATATCAGCGCCCGCAACCGCTGGGTAGATGCTGAAGAACAGATCGTCGATAGGGCCGGACGTGAGTACGTGAAATTCTCCGACAACATCGCCGAGGCGAATAGTGTTGTGGAACATCATGATGTTCACGGCGGGCCCAGCCGAATCACGGGTCCCACCGCGGCTGCCGGGGCCGGCCATGTCTTCGTAACGGAATCGTTGATGGCGCAGGGCGCCGGTCAACTGCGTGGACAGCTGACTCACGAGTTGGGCCGCTGTCAATTCCGGATCAACGGACACGCGCATCGGCACGATGTTGGCGAGCATTCCGCCAGAGCGTCGCATCGCGGCCGTGGTTCGTCCTGAAATGGGAAGACTCAGAGTAACTTCGGTGACTCCGGCCATGCGGGCCAGGTACACGGCGTAGGCACCGGCGATAATCGGAACCTCGCTGGTTTCCCACAGTTTCGCAACTGTGGTGATACGCGTGGCGAGATCTGCGTCCATGGTGCGGGTGACCATGCGCTGCGGCATCGACGGCGCGGCACGGCGCTCGGTCAACCGCACGGGTTCTGGCATACCGTCAACCAGCTGAGCCCAATATTGGCGGTCTGTTTCGAATCGGGAAGACGAACGATACGACGCATCCAACTGGTACAGCTCATGCAATCCGAGCGCACGTAAGGGCGGCACCTCAGTGTTTTCCACCAAATGTGTGTAACGCTCCGCAACTCGATTCATAAGCGTCATTGCGCCATGTCCGTCGAGTACCAAGTGGTGGGCGTGCGAATACCAGAAGTAATGATTTTCTGATACGTGCAACAAAGTGGCGGCAATTAGACGATCGACCGACATATCTATCGGTCGCGAATAGCTCAGCGTCATCCACTGATGTGCCGCTTCGATCGGATTGTTACTGCCGCGTAGGTCGACATAGCCAAGCGCATCGGGAATTGAAAGATCAACAACCTGTTGTGGTGCCGCATCCGTCTCGACTAGCCGTACCAGCGCAGATTCGATCTCGCGGCACCCACGATCCGTTGCTTCGATCAAAGCGGACACGTCGATAAGTCCGCGAAGTTCCACGTACTGGGCAACAACAAAAGGGGTTGAAGGATTGACTTGTTGCGCCAGCCACAGCGCCTGTTGGGCACGAGACAGCGGGAAAGAGTTCAAACCCGATACCTCCACCTTCATCAGCCCCGAATTATGTATTGGAAACGCCGGCTGATCAGGTCCATCTAATTACGCGCACAACAAGAACGGCCAGGCTGAAGTTTACGGTGCGACGCCCCCTCCCACCACCTCAGGGTCAATTCTGGCACACCGCGGTAACCTCTGACGACCCCGAAAGTCAGGAGTAATTTGCAATGTCCAGCACCACATCGGGACCAAGGTCCGATGACGAATCCGAAGCAATAGATTCAACATCCACATCTACTACTCGGATTCGACGCCGCAGCCGCGTCAAGACGTCCAATCGTCGACGCAACATCATTGCCGCATCGAGCGCATTTGTGCTGGTAGTCGTCGCTTTTACAGCCTGGATGGGCTACTCCGCCATCACAACAAAGGGCAATCTCGAATCGGCCCGCGACCATGCGCAGTCCACCAAGACGGCACTCCTGGCGGGGGACACGGAGGCCGCCGAGCAGTCTGCGGCCGATGCCGACAAATACGCGAGTTTGGCATATTCAGAGACGCGATCCTTCCCTTGGAGCATCGCTTCAGCAATACCGGTCCTCGGCAGCCCCTTCGAAACAACAAAACAGATGACAGACGTCGTCCATGGATTGACCAACGACGTCCTCTTGCCTGCGGTCGATGCTGGAACCGCGCTTGCTCCTGGTGAATTGATTCAGTCGGGGGGCCAGATTGCACTCGAGCCCCTGCGGCAAGCGGCACCCGTTCTCGAACAGACAGCAGCCTCCGCGGCGGACCTGTCGACCCGAGCGGCGGCGGTTCCGGAAGCTGGCTTTATGGGCGCAGTTAACGATGCGCGCACCTCGTTAGTGGATCAAACTACTGAGCTGACTAACCTTCTGGACAACACTGCGCTCGCGGCACGGCTCGCACCGACGATGCTCGGAGCCGACGGACCACGCAATTACTTCATCGGATTCCAGACAAACGCCGAGGCCCGCGGCACAGGCGGACTGCTGGGCGGCTACGGTGTTGTCCGCGTCGACGATGGCGCTGCGCGCGTCGATACCTTGGGCAGCAATTCCGAGCTGAGCATGGACAACAGTCCAATAGACCTAGGTCCTGACTTTGCAACTCTCTACGGAATGAGCCGTCCCACCACCGATTTCCGCAACAGCAACCTCAGTTCACACTTCCCCTACGCTGCACAAATTTGGCAATCGCTGTGGAAGCAGGAATCAAACGGCGAGGTAGTCGACGGAGCGATTGCGATCGATCCAATTGCGTTGAGCTACATACTCAAAGTTGTGGGTTCAGTCACAATGCCCGACGGCGAGAAGGTTACAGCGGACAACGTTGTGGAACTCACCGAGTCGACGGCATATATACGTTTCGCGGATGACAACAACGCACGCAAGGAGTACTTGCAGACTATTGCCGCACTTGTGGTGGACAAGATGACCGGCAACATCAGCTCTGCCAGTGCACTTCTCGACGCGTTGGGCCGCGGTGTTTCCGAGGGCCGCATCGCAGTGTGGAGTTCAAATCCTATTGAGCAGGAACTTCTCGCCACAACACCTTTGGGGCACACCGTACCCACAGATGAAGCACCTTTTGCGGGTGTGGTGATCAACAACCAGGCAGGCAACAAGCTCGACTACTACCTGACGCGCTCGATCAACTACACCGCAGATAGCTGCGAGGGCGATACCCGAACGTCGAAGGTCACCGTCAGTCTGACCAATAACACTCCGGCAGGCGACCTTCCGAACTATGTCGACGGCATCGTAGCGAACCCGAAGAACCTTCCGCAGGGCACTAATATGGCAGCTGTTTCGCTGCTCGCAACTCAGGGAGCGAAGCTGGAAAGCGTTGCGGTGGGGGGAAAGATCGCCTTCTCCGCAACAGGACAGGAACTTGGTCACCCCGTTTTCATGACTTTAGCCGAGATTCCGAAGGGCCAAACGGTGGATATTGTCTTCAACCTCACCGAACCCACTGCCGCAGGTGAAGCACGAGTGCCAGTGCAGCCGTTGGTGGATGACCCGACCGTCACGATTGACGTACCTACTTGCTAAATCAATAGATTGACGGGCCGCGCAACCTACAAGAGGCGGCGGCCCGTCAATCAGCCGATCACTACGTGTCCAATGAAATCTAGACTCGCGCGACTTCCTCATCGAACTTCGGCAGGTACTCGGCAGCGAGTGCGTCGGCGAGCGACGGAGCGGCTTTGTCCTTATCCGAGAGCTGGTAGGTCAGTATGCTCCCGTCGCGGGCATGAGTAGGCCAATCGATTGCCAACTCAGCATCGAGCGGATTGAGATCCCGATCGAGTGAGGGCGTGTACTCGATCGAGCAGAGATACATCACGGTCGAGTTGTCTTCGAGCGACAGAATTGCGTGCCCCAGCCCTTCGCTCAAATACACCGCACGGCGGTCGATGTCATCGATCAGCACGCTGTCCCACTGACCGAATGTCGGGGACCCAACACGTAAGTCGACGATGACGTCGAGAAACGCGCCCTTCGTGCAGGTAACGTATTTTGCTTGCCCGGGCGGTGTGTCAGTGAAATGAATCCCTCGTAGAACCCCAGCAGCGGAGACCGAGCAGTTCGCCTGCTGCAAGTCCAACGGGCGGCCGGTCGCCTCCTGAAAGGCGGAGGACTTGAACCATTCGAAGAAGACGCCGCGGTCATCTCCGAACTGACGGGGGGTGTACTCCCACGCGCCGGCGATCTTCAGTTCACGAAAACTCATGCTATTCACTGTTCCCATCGAGGAGATCGAGAAGGTACTTGCCATACCCGGACTTGATTAACTTCTCTGCTCGTTCACGGAGCTCATCATCACTGATGAAACCGCGGCGCCAGGAAACCTCTTCGGGCGCACCAATTTTCAGACCCTGGCGTTGCTCGATAGTGCGCACGTAGTTAGAGGCGTCGAGCAGCGAATCAAAGGTGCCGGTGTCGAGCCAGGCGGTACCACGGGGCAAGACCTCGACTTGAAGCCGACCCGCCTCGAGGTAATGACGGTTGACGTCGGTGATCTCGTACTCACCGCGCTCCGACGGTTGCAGGTCTCGGGCAATCGCGATGACATCATTGTCGTAGAAGTACATCCCGGGGACCGCGAAGTTCGACTTTGGCACCTTCGGCTTCTCCTCGAGCGAGATCGCTTTGCCCGCAGCGTCGAACTCGATGACGCCGTACGCGGAGGGATCCGATACCTGGTAGGCAAAGACAGCACCGCCGGCGATGTCGCCAAACCGGTTCAACTGCGAGCCAAGGCCCGGACCGTAGAAGATGTTGTCGCCCAGGACAAGTGCTGCGCCTTCGTTGCCGATGTGATCGGCACCCAGCACGAAGGCCTGCGCGAGTCCGTTTGGCTCCTGCTGAACACGGTAGGTGAGGTTGATGCCGAACTGCGATCCATCGCCCAGCAGCCGCTGGAACTGATCCGCGTCCTGAGGTGTCGTGATAATCAGGACGTCGCGGATGTTCGCGAGGATCAGTGTCGACAGCGGATAGTAGATCATTGGCTTGTCATAGACAGGCACGAGCTGCTTGCTGATGCCCATCGTGATCGGATGTAGCCGGGAACCAGTTCCGCCCGCTAATATTATTCCTCGCATAATGGCTAATACTCTCATATAACAGCGGAACCTCGCGCGTCGACTAATCGCAGATCCAAATTGACCAAGCAGTTTGCAACTCGGCAGAATACGGACTTTCCGGTAGAGTCACGAGTTATGAAACTGCTAGTAACCGGGGGCGCCGGGTTTATCGGCGCGAATTTCGTCCTTTCAACCGTGGACGAACGTCCCGATGTTGAAGTAACAGTGCTTGACGCGCTCACTTACGCGGGCAATCGTGCATCATTGGATTCCGTCGCGGACAAGATCGAATTCGTCCACGGCGACGTCGCCGACGCGCCCCTCGTTGACAAACTCGTCAGCGATTCCGATCTTGTTGTCCACTTCGCTGCCGAATCACATAACGACAACAGCTTGAGCAACCCGTGGCCGTTCGTCCATACCAACGTCATCGGCACAACAACGCTACTGCAGGCGGTTCGTGAGCATGACGTCCGCTATCACCACATCTCCACCGACGAGGTTTACGGCGACCTCGAACTAGATGATCCTGCCCGTTTCACCGAATCGACTCCGTACAATCCATCAAGTCCCTATTCCTCGACTAAGGCGTCCAGCGATCTCCTGGTGAGGGCCTGGGCTAGATCATTCGGAGTTCGCGCAACGATCTCAAACTGCTCCAACAACTACGGTCCGTATCAACATGTGGAGAAATTCATCCCACGTCAGATCACCAACATACTCAGTGGCCAGCGCCCCAAGCTGTATGGCGCAGGTCAGAACGTTAGGGACTGGATTCATGTCGATGACCACAACCACGCTGTTTGGACCATCATTGAGAAGGGCGCCTTGGGCGAGACCTATCTGATTGGTGCGGACGGCGAAAAGAACAACCGGGAGGTTCTCGAAGCAATCCTCGAAAAGACTGGGCAGTCTTCGGATGCGTTTGATTTTGTTCCGGATCGTCCTGGCCATGATCTGCGATATGCCATCGACTCTACGAAGCTCAGGACCGAATTGGGCTGGACGCCGCAGTACGTGGACTTCCGGAGCGGATTAATGGCGACAGTCAATTGGTACCGCGACAACGAACAATGGTGGCGCCCGCAAAAAGTCGCAACAGAACGCCGTTACGCCCTTGCGGAGTCAGCGAGGAAATAATCACCAGGCCTTCCTATCAGATCCTCTAGGTGCTCTAGAGTGCAAAATCCAGGCCACGCGAGTCGACGAGAAAACTGCTCCCAACTTCGTTCCTTAAATCGTCAACGTGACGACGCTGTTGGACTGCGCCTAAACACCCACAACGGATTGATAACCTTCGGTACATACCCTGGACCTGCTCATCAGATTTACCTCAACAATGGGGAACTGCACCAGGGCACCAACCCGTAATCGAAATTCAAACAAACGAAAGAAACTCCATGAAAAGAACAGTCTCGATCATCGGGACACGAGGTTATCCCTCCTACTACGGCGGATTTGAAACACTTGTCCGCCGACTGGCCCCCTATCTGGCTGATAATGGCTGGGATGTATCGGTATACGGTAGACATGGAACAACCCGGAACGACGATCCCGACCTTGACAACCGCGTCGAATCAATCTTCACGGCCGGTTTAGAAAAGAGATCGTTAAGCACCCTGACTTACGGTTTAACTTCAAGTTTGGATGCACGTAAAAAAAAGCCCGACGTCGCACTAATAATGAACGTCGCGAACGGGTACTGGCTGCCGATACTCAAAACTGCGAACATACCAACTGTACTAAACGTAGACGGCATCGAATGGGATCGAGAAAAATGGGGGCGAGCTGCAAAGGCAACATTCAGAACCGGCGCTAAGCTATCCGCAAGATATGCCGATCACCTGATTGCAGATTCAACTAATATTGCCGACTACTGGAAACTGAACTTCAATCGCGAAAGCACCTTCATACCTTACGGAGGTTCAGCACCCCAAGGCCTCACCGCGGAACCTGGACTGACAGCAGGAAAATACGCACTAATTGTTGCAAGATTTGTCCCAGAGAATACCGTCGCGGAATTTTTAGATGCAGCTCAAATATTGGCAAAAAACTGGGACGTAGTCATCGTCGGAAGTAGTGGGTATGGTGGTCAGCTTGACGAGCGGGCACAATCACTCAGCGACCAGAACCCACGCATAAAGTGGCTAGGCCACGTAAGCGACGATCAGAAACTCTTTTCGCTATGGCAAAATGCCGGCGCCTATTTCCATGGACACAGCGTAGGAGGAACAAACCCTGCGCTCGTCCAAGCAATGGCCTGCGGAGCTCCGACTGTCGCACGCGACACGGTTTATAATCGAGAAGTACTTGCCGAAGCGGCCTATTTTGTCAAGCCAACTGTCAATTCAATTTCGTCGGGACTCCAAAACCTGCTCAGCTCCCCCCTTGAGCAGCGCCGCCTTGGCAATCTCGCATTAACTCGTGCCCAACAGCACTATACCTGGGATCTGGTGTGCCAAGACTATGCAAGTATTCTAGAGGATGCAGCCGATCGAGGGCACAGTACAAGAAAGTAATTACTCGATAATCCCGTGAGCAATCGATATTGAAATCCAGTTCCGGTTTGAATGTGTTGCTGCAGCGAACTATGACCCTTACATGCCTCTGAATATTATCTGAGCGTCGGATCAGCGTCTTCCCCGCACCGGGCATCGGTGGTCGACTACCGCTATAGGCGATGTCGACCACCGCCGATAGCGTATTACGAGAAGCGCACAACCCCTCGACTACCACCTATATCAAAGAGAAGGTATATCTACCTTCTTAACCCGTTATCGTCATGGATGAAGCTCAATCTCGGGCCCGGTTCGAATCTCCTTGTCAAATTGCAAAATTCGATCAATTACACTACCGAAAAGTGCTCAACGATAAACTTGGTGACTACATAAAATCTGGAACGTTTACCTCAAGACTGCAATACCGAAGCGGCGTATGTAGACCATTGACGGTTTGATTTCCACTTCATCGAAAGTATTCTCGATTGTATGACAATTCCGACTGTTTCCGCCAAAATTTGCCCCGCTAATGCGCCAACTGCACCAAAATATAGTCCAAGCACGCACAACAGCGGAACGCCTACGCCTGCAGCGCACAGCACAGAAATTGTAATATGCTTAGCGCGCCCTGCCGCAACCATCGCAAGCCCAAAACCTCGAGAAGTACAGATCAAGAATAGAAGAAAACCTGACAACGCGGAAAGTTCATAGCCGAAGCTAACCTGTCCCGCAAACAGAACGGTAACAAAAGTTGGCGCGAGAAGCCCAAAGATTAGACCAGATACGAGTCCGAGATAGCAATTATATCGAATACTCATAAGCGATCGTAAGTGCCGATCACGGCCCGTCGCCGCCCCCAACCAACTCTGTAGTCTGTTCGGAATTCCAGCGAGTATTGCCAGTGCCATGCGCATAAGACGATCAACAGCAGCGAAAACTGGAACCGCCAGAGGATTAACAAGTCCCACGAGCGCCGGGGCAAAAGAAGTAAAAGATCCGCTGATCGCCCTGCCAAGAACAACTTCTTTCTGCGACCGAATAGTCCTCCAGTTTTGTTTCCAATGAAAGAACCCCAGATGTGAACAAATCGCAGATAGGGACAGTGCGGTAACGGATCCCACTATTAGCGCACCACCGTACCATCCGATCGGAAAATCGTAGTGAATCAGCAACGCGGCAATTCCTACAAAAACAAGTCTAGGCAGACTTTCATATGCTAGTAGCTGGCCAGGTTTTCCGTCCCCAATGAAGAACCATGCAGGACTAAATGCAAGACACAATGAGCCTAACGATATAACAATCGCGGAAATCCGGCTAAAATCGCAAAGTAGCCATGTAATGACCGAAACCGGTAATACTGCAAATGCAACTACGGTCGCACGTGAAGAAACGGACTGTCGATATAGTATCGACTTGTCAACAGCACTTAGTCTCGGAACTCTCTGCGGTCCAGTTACACCCCACCCAAGTTCAGCGATCAACGCCCCCGTCGCTCCAACTGACTGAGCAATGGCGACCGTGGCCCACCCGCCAGACCCGTACTTCGCGCTCACGACTGGAATCACCATTAACGGGGTTACCGCCGAAAGCATGGGAATTAGTAGATATGGCGATAGTCGACCAACCGACTTTAACCTTGAACCCATCAAGCACCAGCACTGGCATCAAAATGTCCCGCGAAATCATCGAGAACTGAGTCAAAGGGCCGTCCGAGAACATCAAGAAAGCCTGCGTCGTACTCAACCGCAGGACTACTCATCGCACAGAGAACGGCATCCACGACACTACTAGCCAGTGCATCGGGGTCGGCTAGCGATGTAAGTAGTCTCGGATGCAAACCAGCCCGTGTTCCATCCATTTCATTCGTCACCGCCCACGCTCCACTGCAAACCGCATCGAGCGGGGGATGAGACGGGTGCGGGCTATGTTGCAGCGATAGCACAACATCAGTCTGCGCCAGCAACGCAAAGTATGAATCCCAGCTAAGTTTTCCGCGTGACTCTAGTTCAAAATTCAAAGCGCGAACCGACTGATGAGACTCGCCCGCGGACACAAAATTTGCCGCTACACCTTGAGCGAGAAGAATCTTGTTGGCGGCCATCAGTGATGCACACCCTATCGAAAACAGATTACGTGGTTTGCTTGGTCGTCCGTAGAACATGACTAGAGGGCCACTCTGAGTATTTCCCTTCGACCGTACCGATACTGCGCGTTCCAACCTATTCACATCAAGTCTTGGCGCAAATACCAGAGATGGATTGATCGATATCTCATCCATTTTCAGAATATAGTCGTACAGCGGCCGCGAATTTACTACCATCGTGAATCCCGCATATAGTGATGAACGAGCGAGCGCGTAGTCCGTAGACCAAGCATTGAATCCCGCTTCGTAGTCTTGGACAAGATACGCCACTCTGCTACGGTCTATCTCACCTACACGGCATGCAACATCGAGCGGGTGCGCTGTTGTCCAGTGCGTCGCGAGCCAAAAGTCACCCGGGCTTACTCCCGACTCAGAAAGTATACGCGGGTGAACAATGTCAATCCCGGACAACGATTCGCCATACTCACCGACCAGCATTCCGAGAAGTTGTCGCCGCTGTGGACCGATTGGACTGTCCCTCAGAACTACGATCCTGGGTTTCACACCGAGGCGTGCTGCAAGTCCGATCCCAAAATCGATCGCGGTTCGTATCCCAGCAAAGAATGATTGCGCACTCAATTCTGGAAGAACAATATTTAGATGCGGATGGCAATTACACGCGCGTAGCTTTGTTAGTGAAAGACTAAACTTATGAAGGTTCGCGTATGTTTCGCTTGATACCAATTGAGAAGCCTCCGCAACACGAACCCGTTGGTCTTGCCTCGACTTTATCTTCGTCGCAAGCAACAAAGGTGCGAGTCCGTATTTCTTCATAAATCGTCCATTCTCTAGTTATTAATGTGCCCGCAACGTCTTCCGAGGCAATACACACAATGCTGATACTTCCGCCACCAGGTTCGATTGACCTTCGAGCGCGTAAGTACTCAAACTCTTGGAGATATTGTCTACTACGGATTGTCCCGGTGGAGGTCCACCCGCTATCTCAACCAAGATATCTCCAATTTCGTCGCTTCCTGGTCGACAAATAGTGCGCAACAACGGACCAGCTATCTTCCTGATCTCATCCAAGGCGATCGACTCCTGCGTGATTACATACCGCCCACAGCATAAACCTTGCCAAACCTTGTTCGCGATCACGCTTTGAGCCTTGTTCGACACGCCGAATATTCCAACTACTACATCGCTTCTTTCGATGTACAATGGCAAATCATCTTGACGAACTTTACCAATAAACTCAACACAATCATCGAGTTGAAGATCCGAAATGAGCGGCTTAATATGTGGAGCTAAGTCGAGATCGCCAATTAGTGTAAGCGATATCTTCGCTTTCAAACGCACTTGAGGTAACTGCACCAGTAGCGATTCAACCGAGTGGAGGCGAGTATAGTTTCCGTAATATAAAATGCGAATCAACCCCGGATCTTTACGCCACTCAGCAGAAATATCCCAGCTGGGTGAACCCACCGGAATGGACAGTACGCGCGCTTTCGGGTACTTGCTTTGTATCGCAGCACTTCTCACCTCAGTATCAATTAAATACAAATCGGAGAAACTTATCGACACATAATCCGATAATTTGTAAAAAATCGATGGCAGCGAAAACTTGGAGTATGTTGCACGATCCTCCACATGCGTCTCATACATCCCAATAAAACCGTCCACCACGTGCACGGAGCGCGTACATATGCAAACCAACTTAGAAACCCACGAGTATGAGTTCCCGAATTCAGACATAACCACAACTGATTTTCGTTTTGTAGACCGCAGCCCATCAAGAAGAATATGCACACAGCGAATCGGGTAAGAAATCCCATCTCGGCGTGCAACAACTGATACGTCCCACCCTGCACGTTCGAACACTGCTCGAAGCGCCTTATTGCGCGGGTAGTCTAGATTAGTTACATTCAAAAATACTATACTTCGATTGAAATCTTCAAGTTCACCTCGCGTGCGAGAGCTGATATGCTTCTTGATCGAACGGATAATTTTGAATGTCACGCTACCGCACCTTTGTGTTTTCATTGCGTTCTTTTGGATCAACAGAGGCTAGGAGAGTGTGAGGACTCCGTTCAATCACCGCCATTGCACAAAAAACGAAAAAAATCAGAGAAGTGGTCGGCCACTTCAAAAAGTCAAATGAGAACATCATAATGACCAGCGATGTGAGTATTGCCATATGCAGTTGATCCGCCTTGCGGTACGCGAATACAAGCACAGAAAATAACATCATTAAGCCAAATAGGCCACCTGTAACCATGGTCGTGACAATTTGATTATCTACAATTCCGAAACCATTCTGCTGCAGCAAACCTTGTCGGTAGAGCTGCGACTCTGATCCGAATCCTCCCCCAAGAAAAATTCGAGATATGGGCAGTCCAAATATGTCTGGCACCGCTTGCAAGGACCCTAATCTATTCGTATAGGATCCCGACCTTTCCAAATTGTTCCACAATGCCCTAAGCCCAAAATCAAAGAACAATACTGCGCACGAAATACTGCCGACAACGACTATGTTACGCCACCGATTCTGCGCATTCCGACGAAATACCTTTACGATAACAATCGATATCACTAGTGCAAGAATTGCACTTCTTGTCCCGGTCAGGACAATCGATATCGCTAGAATAGAGGCGATTCCAACCCGGATTACCATTGGCCTGATGTCGTTACCGAGTGCAACAATCAGCAAAGCCACTACGAGAAGCGTCGCCAAAACAATTGGGTGGCCAAGCGTGCCCTGTGTACGCACTACCTCGTCTCCAAGAAACGGATTGCTCAGCATAACTTCAGATCCATTGGCATACCTTCCATATCCCCAC
Source organism: Rhodococcus sp. IEGM 1366 (assembly GCF_033142425.1). Lineage (NCBI taxonomy): Bacteria > Bacillati > Actinomycetota > Actinomycetes > Mycobacteriales > Nocardiaceae > Rhodococcus > Rhodococcus sp. IEGM 1366. The sequence continues at coordinate 102,842 of NZ_JAWLRZ010000008.1, read as the reverse complement.
AGCGCAGGCTCGCCAGAGAAAACAAACTCTATACCGGCCATAAACGACTGAGCCAGGGCTAGTATTACGATGCCGAGTCTAAAATCTTTGGCATCGGAAGGTGTGAACTTCTGTACCACCAGAACCGCCAGCACGATACTAAAGGAAAGGGGGGCGAGGACAGTTAGTCGCAAGCCATGGATAGCTGTCACTATGCACAATGATCCATACATCAAAGTCGTCAGAGTAAGTATGAAACCTGATCGGTGATCACCATGGAGACTAAACAGCAGTGTGACGGCCAGTATGGATGCGACAAACAACAAAGTATACAGCCTGATGCCATTAGGAACAGAAGGACTTGTTGCGAGGCTGAGCGCTCCTACAGACCCAGCGACCGCTATCCCCCGCCATCCGCGGACGCGACCGATTAGCACCGGTGCCGCAAGTAGCAGGATGTAACCGATGACCATCCCCCCATACACCCATGTCATAAGTTCCCGCCTTTTAGATATATCACGTGCCTAAATCTCTTCTATTACGTTCAATATACGGGAATTGTACATTTCTTCGGAGAAGGTGTCTCTTACGTGCCGGAATCCACGATGAGCTACAGAACGTGAAAGTTCGTCATCTCGGATCAACTTATTGATTATCGTGCACAATGCGTCTGAATCCTCTGATTGAAACACAAAACCAGTCTCTTCGTTCGTAACGATCTCCACTAAACCTTCGACGTTACTGACGATCGTGGTGCGCATTGCCGCCATTGCCTCCGCAGCAACGGTGCCGAATGGCTCCTGCCGGGATGGAACAATCACCAAATCGCAATTTTCCAGCACTTCAGCGATGTCATTGACAAATCCGACATATTTATAATCAATATCACCCGATAATTCAGTCTGCAGCGAAAGTAATTCCTCTTTGAACCACTCGTATCCAGGAAAGATATCTCCAGCGAACGTTATACTGAGGCTCACCCCTCCAGAGGCAACTTTGCTCGCTGCCCGCAATACGACATCTTGTCCCTTCCGCGGGCTTATTCTTCCAATCACGAGTATCCGAATATGATCACTCGATTGCCGAATCGGTTCGCTGCGGAAATACGGTTCCCAATTTTTGCCATTATAAATTACTTGAGAGTGACGAATTCGAAACGGACTGCTCGTCAATACGAATTTTCGGGTTGATTCGCTGTTACAGATTACGGTATCGACGAAAATTAAAGGAAGAACAAGAGCGGCTTGAACCACCTTGGAACTCCCGCTTTCAATCTCCCTGACATGGCAAATAGTTCTCAGACGTAGTGCCTTGGCCGCGAGGATCCACACTGGCTGCGTTAGTGTGTTGACAAAAACTATCTCGGGCTGAACTTTCCTAATTAGCTTAATCGCTGAGACCATGGACGAAACCGACCATAAGGCTAGTTTGACGAGTCCGACCGGACTAAGATATTCCTTGCGCGTTACGGCGACGGGCAAGACAATAACCCGGGTGGCAATCTCTCTCATACGTTCAGACAACGGTCCTTCATTGGGAAGGACGACAGTGACCTGATTTCCAGCCTCTTGCAATGCCGTTACTGTTTGCAGTGCCATCCGGTCACTGCCATAGAGTTCCGCTCCAGGGTGACTGTACAAAATGTTGCGCCGGCCCATCAGCTCGCCCGATTGCTGTCGAGTGAACGCACTCGGTTGATAAGATCGACATGACTATTCTGGACTTGGGACCCGTTGCGCAGTAGCAGGTCTGAACCAAATACATTCATCTCAAACGCACTTGATTGAGAGACATGTGCGGGCCTGTCAATACCAATTCTGTCCATGCACTTTCCGATCGTTGTGATCTGCGGACCCTCCGCACCTTGGACAGCGTGCCAGCTGTGCTCGGCATAGTATTTGAGTCTTCGTACAGCTCGCTTGTGAGATCGACCAATTTGAAGTTGATGACCGAGACATCGCAAACTGTGCACCTTGTTCTCCAAATGGTAGGCATCTGAATACACGACCGCTGATTTGCTGCACCACGCTCCTCGGGCCCCAATCATTGCCGCCCCAAACCTCGATACATCCATCCCGCTGAACGCCACTGCTCGGGATCCAAACAGTTCCTACCGTCAATCAACTTCTTCTGACGCACGACAGAATCGAGTGCACGAGGCTGAATATCCTTGAATTCCTTCCACTCGGTAAGCACGAGCACAACGTCCGCACCCTCGCACGCGTCTAATGCCGATGTGCTGTATGTAAGCGTGGGAAACAGAGTACGAGAATTGTCCATAGCTTTGGGGTCATAGACGTTCACTGCAGCACCCTGAAGTTGAATCTGTCCGGCAACGTTCAACGCTGGTGAATCGCGTACGTCATCAGAGTCAGGTTTGAATGCTGCACCGAGTACTGCGACTCGCGCGCCCAACAGAGATCCACATGCTTCCCTCGCGAGTTCCACCATCCGCGTACGGCGACGCATGTTGATGTTGTCCACCTCGCGAAGAAAAGTGAGAGCCTGATCAGCTCCGAGTTCTCCAGCCCGAGCCATGAACGCCCGAATGTCCTTGGGCAGACAGCCACCACCGAATCCGATACCAGCATTGAGAAACTTGCGGCCTATTCGGTCGTCGTGACCGATCGCATCGGCTAGCACCGTCACATCGGCGCCTGCCGCTTCGCAAACCTCGGCGATCGCATTGATGAACGAAATCTTCGTTGCCAGAAATGCATTCGCCGAAGCCTTAACGAGTTCTGCAGTAGCCAGATCGGTCACGATAAAGGGGATCCTCTCCTCGAGCAACTCCGCATAGACCTCACGTGCTAGTCCTTCTGCCCGCCCAGGTCTCGCGCGATCCACGCCCAGCACCAATCGGTCCGGATGCAACGTGTCCTTTACGGCATATCCCTCGCGAAGGAACTCTGGATTCCACGCCACCTCAACTCCGTCACCTGCAGGCGCCAACGCGCGCGCAGTTGCACCAAGGCGTGCCGCAGTTCCTACAGGCACTGTTGACTTGCCGAAGATAACGGCGGGCTTTGTCAGCAGAGGCGCGAGAGTTTCGATCACAGCGTCTACGTATTTCATGTCGGCGGCAAACTCGCCCTTCTTCTGGGGCGTCCCGACACCAAGAAAGTGAACCTCGGCAAATTCGGCAGCCTCAGCGTAGGACGAAGTGAAGCGCAGCCTGCCAGCAGCGATATTGCGCTGGAGAACATCTTCGAGTCCCGGTTCCCAGAACGGGACTTCGCCGGCCTCAAGTTTCTGCAACTTAGACTCATCGACGTCGACGCCGAGCACTTCATGGCCCAACTCTGCCATGCATGCCGCGTGTGTGGCCCCCAGATACCCCGTACCGAAGACAGTGATTCGCATGCTCCCGCAATTCCTTTACGTTCAGCCGACAAAGTGTGGGCGATAGATTTCTAACGTTGGTTTCTGCCGTGCTGAAATTTTAAAGAATGGTCGCTTCCCGACTAAGGTAGTGCGACCTGCGCCGCCAGGTTGGAAGTCAGATCAATACGCTCCATCGCTAGCGACTACAGCCTTGAGAGTCTTCGCAACAATCAGGACATCACCCATCATCGACCAATTGTCGACGTAGGAAAGATCAAGTCGCACAGTGTCTTCCCACGAGAGATCAGAGCGTCCACTCACCTGCCACAGACCGGTAATTCCGGGTTTGACCAAGAGCCTTCGACTCACCGCCCCGTCGTAGGCATCAACCTCTCGCCTCAGCGGAGGTCGCGGTCCAACAACACTCATTTCGCGTCGCAAAACATTCAGAAACTGCGGCAGCTCGTCGATCGAGAATTTCCGCATGAAGCGCCCCACCGACGTGACCCTAGGGTCGTCACGCATCTTGAACAGAACGCCAGCACCCTCGTTAGTCTTCATTAGAGCGTCGACCTGCTTGTCTGCATTTTGGACCATCGAGCGGAACTTCAGCATCGGGAACGGTTTGCCGTCCAAGCCCATTCGCTCCGACTTGTACAAGACCGGGCCCGGGCTGGTTATCTTCACGGCCACCGCTGCAGCGAGCAGCACAGGGCTGATGAGGATCAAAATCACTGTGGCAAAGACGATGTCGAACGAGGTCTTCGCAAACTTCTGCGCGCTGTGATAGCGCGGGCGTTCGACGTGGATCAACGGAAGGCCTGCAACCGGGCGCATCGAGAGCCTAGGGCCCGAAACGTCCAGAATGCCTGGCGAGACAACAAGATCTACACGCTTACCCTCGAGATCCCATGCGAGTTTGCGCATTCCGTCCAAGCCCAGATGCTCGGTCGCCGTGACGGCGACGGTATCTGCACCCACCACATCAAGGGCGCGGGTGACATCGTGTTCGTCACCCAAAACCGGGATGCGCCTGCCTCCGACCATGATCACATCATTCATGTCACTGTTGTGACCTGGAGTGCAAACACCCACCACTCTGAATCCGTCAGCTGATCCGCGTTCGAAGTTCTCTGCGAGGTTTACAACTGCGTGACGATTTCCCACAACGAGGACTGAGGTTCTAAATTCACCCCGTGCACGTCGACGGGCGATGATTCGGCGCCAGAACCAACGGTTGGCCATCAATACGATCATGCCGACTGGAAAAGCAAATGCCAGATAGAGACGTGCGATGTCGATCTGAAGAAGCAGGCTGCCTATCGCGATCAAACCGAAGAGCCTCACCGTGCTGACAAAGATCCGCCGATACTCTTCCGGTCCGCTCCCGATCACTCGGATCGACCTAGTCCGGAAGATGCTGAGCGTTGCAATCCACGCGAGGATCAATACGAGTGAGACGGCGGTGTAGCTGTAGTTTCCAACGCCGCTGGTACTCACACCTCCTGAGTCCGCGCCGAAACGGAACCACTGAGCAAGAAAGACCGCCGCGACAATTATTGCCGCGTCACTGACGGCCAATCGTCGGACGTAAGCCGCTTGCCATCGATGTCGCGATGACACCTCCACCTGAGCGTCAGCCACCACCGCTTGAACGTCCGGCGCCACCACACCAGGGCTCGTGCGAGACCCTTCGCTTTCGTTGAGTGCTGTCACCGTGTCAGCTCTCCTTCCTGGTCAGGAAATTTCCGAATCAACTACTCTTACTGAAAAGTGCTCGAAACAATCCGGGATTGCCTGACCACCAGACCGACTCAAGCAAGCGCCCCGCACATCGGTTTCACACTGGTTGATCGCATTTTGCGGCTGTCCGTTACGTACCATGCGGGATCTATTTCACCACCACCCTGCAGCTGGATCAAATTTACCAACGGCGCAGGTCGACAGCGGTGACCCACCTCAATCACCCACTTCACCCAAAACGGCAGATTGCCAAGCAACGTTTTCTGTCTGCCGAGTCGATCATTTGCCGCACAGGGGTATTTCCCCTGCGGACAGCAACTTGCAAGCAAATACCAAATTCCACCCTCTTCGCCAGTGCGGCAACAGTGCGCCGACCAGTTGCCAGCCACACAAACAGCGGAGATATATGCAGATCAAAGCCTTATCCGTCGAACAAACTGTAATCGCGACTGCACGAACGGGATACAGACCAAATCACCCGAGAAGTTTGCGACCTTTGTCCCGTTTCAGTTTTTGACCATTCGCGGGCGATAACTACGGCTATCCAGAAGCGAATGAACCGGTACCGCGAAGTCCAAACCGGGCAACACCGAGGATCCCTGCTGGACGCTTGTCCACTTGCGGTCTATATTATTTTGCTCACACGTGTGCCAAATCTCACGATGTGAAATGACAACGAATTCAAGTCGGTGCGTCGGCCCGTTACCGGCCGTCACGCCCACGTCTCACCAATCGGAATTATCGGACGAATCAGCTTTTATCTGGTACGTGAGGTGTGGGGTACTTCAAGATCCGTCCGCTCGCAAATCGCCTAGCAATATCAATTCGAGACTCCATCTCATCCCGTCAACAAAGCCGACCGAAAGTAACCACCATTAGGGACTTACGTCCCTAATGGTGCATGCAATTGATAAGGGTGAGATATACGTCCGAGATACACATCCCGCTCTCGAGCGTGGAGGCCACGAACTTGATGGGATAATCGTCGACCAGTGAAACGCCCATGCCGTCCGATTCGTGCATGGCACAAAATCGCGTAAGGTCAAAATTCGGACAAACACCCGAAGACTCCCCAACGAGGTCCGCAATCCGGTTCGTTGACCAGTCACGCTCGAATGGGACTACGCACCTTGAAGATCAGCACTATCCGCGCTGAGTCGGGAATTGTTCCGCGGCTCACGGTCCGTTGGTTGATGATCGCAGCAGCCACAATATTTGCGTTCTGGCCAACGTGGAACAACCTGTGGCGCAGCACAGTCGACGGCACCGCGATTGGGTTCGTATTTGTACTGCCACTGCTGTGTGTTGTTGCGGCTGTCGGCACAGACCTCAGGCGGGGTCCCGAACTCCCGATCCATGACCGGGAAACGGACAAGATCGTTGGCGGCATCGGCTTACTCGTCGCGCTTGGTATGCAGGCGCTGCTGATGCCGCGATTCGGGGACAACTACGAGCTGATGCACATCGATGCGCTGGCGGCTTGGGTCTTTGTCTGGGGCGCAGCAGTTCTCATGTTCGGACTTCGCCCCGTCAATCGGTACTGGTTGATCTGGCTGACCCCCATGGTTTTGAGCCCGCTTTTCTACCGAACGTTGGCAATCGAATTGGGTGGCACTCGGTTCGACTACAGCGTCATCATGGTTGTTGTCGCATCCACGGCCACCACCATTGCCGTCAGTCGAAACTGGCGACGAGGTTTGGTTGCCTTCTTGATCTCCATCGCCCTCGGCACTGCGTTGGTGTACTACCTGTCGAACCAGTTTCCGACGGTGCCGTTATTTCTGGTTCAACTATTTCCCGCAGTCGGAACTGCGCTGCTGGTCGGCGCTCTCTTCTATCTGTATCAACGCCGCGGTACGTCGCTAAGACCTTTTGATCGTCCGCTCCGAAAGCCGTCAACCAAAACCAGCGACTGGACCATCCTCTTCGTGTTCGGCGTTGCAATACTGATCGCCCTCACGCCGCTCCCCAATGCCGACGACATTCCGATTTCCCAAGGCCCGCCGGCTACTGCGGATCCTCGGTTGGTGGTGCCGGCGGGGTGGAGACAAATCTCCACTGAAGAGTTCGATTGGCCGCAGAGGTACTTCGGGTCTACATCGACGCTAACGCGACAGACAATTCGCGCCGATACGCCAAATCCCGCGTGGGACGCTCTCATGCGCCAGCGCACTGTACAAATGGATGTTCTGCAGGTCCGTCGTGCAGCTACCCTCTCTGTTTACCCGAGCAGTGCCACGTACGAGTTGCAGAACGCGCGTGTCAGCCCCACTGTGAAAGTCGAACTGACGCGCGGTGTCGTGGCCGAGATGTACACGATCGTCGACGATGCTCTCCTTCTCACCTGGAGCAATCTCAACTTCATCTGGACCCGTGGCGACGGTGCCGCACAACGCGTCAGTCTCATCACCGTCGACAACCACGAGCCGGACGCCTATTTCCCGGAGCCGAGTCCGTCGATGGCCTCGAACGGCGGCAATAGTCTCGCTCTGCTCTTGCGAGGGAAAAGCTCAACCGAGGACAACGAATCACAGTACAAAGACCTCGGGATGCTCGAGGCATTGGGACGACACATCGTGGAGGCTCAAAAATGGTGAACACCGATCTCCTGGTGCACGGAGACAAAGCCTCCGACGCATTCAAAGCTGCTGCCCTCCATGACGCAGTGAATGGTCTGCGTGAGCGCAAACCGATTTCCTCTGCCTCGGTGGCGTTTTACCCCTGGCAGCGCAATGTCCTGTTCGCGCTCCTCGCGGCGACAGTCTTGTGCCTGATCTTCTTCCTCACTCCCACTCTGATCACGCTCACTCTGCTGTGCACCCTCGGATATGTCTGGACGATGATTGATCGGCTCATTCTCTTCATGCGAGGCCTGGATGCATCGGCCATCATGACCATCAGTGACGACGTCGCACTTGCCCTTACCGATGACGAACTGCCGCTGTATACGATCCTGGTGCCCGCCTACAACGAACCAGAGGTAGTCGGTGATCTGATCGCAGCTATGCGGGCCATCGACTATCCGAAGGAAAAACTCCAAGTTCTCCTCCTTCTCGAGGAAGACGACATGGTCACCATCGAAGCCGCTGAATTGGCCGGCGTCGACAAAGTAGTCAGCATCTTGAAAGTCCCAGCGGCGGATCCACGCACCAAGCCGAAGGCCTGCAATTACGGACTTCACTTTTCTACGGGTGAGATCATCACGATTTACGACGCCGAGGACTCGCCTGATCCACTTCAATTGCGCCGAGTAGTAGCAACTTTCGCTCAGTTGCCGGAGATAACCGCATGTGTCCAGGCAAAACTTGCCTTTCACAACGGCACACAAAATCTGCTGACGGCATGGTTCACCGCTGACTACGCCCTGTGGTTCAACTTCATCTTGCCCGGCCTCATGCGGAGCAACTCCCCCATTCCTCTGGGTGGAACCTCAAATCACCTGCGACGCAGCGTACTTGATGATATCGGTGCCTGGGATCCGTTCAACGTCACGGAGGACGCTGACCTCGGCGTACGGATCGCTGAAAGCGGCTACCGCACTGCCGTCCTCAACTCGACAACACTCGAAGAGGCGAACAGCGACACCATCAACTGGATCCGTCAGCGATCCCGCTGGTACAAGGGCTACTTGCAGACTTGGCTGGTTCACATGCGCCAGCCGGTGAAGCTGTGGCGTGGGATTGGGACCGTCGGGTTCTTGCGATTCACCATCCTGATGGCGGGAACACCCGTGGTTGCCGCACTGAACACGATCTTCTGGCTTCTGAGCTTGGGCTGGATACTCGGTCAACCCGCGATAATCCAGCAGATTTTCCCCAGCTACGTGTACTTCCCGGCCCTCGCGTCGCTCGTGTTCGGAAACGCCGCCGTGATGTACATGAATCTTGTTGCGTGTCGCGAGACTCGCAATGCCGCTCTGCTGATTGCGTGCCTGACTGCGCCACTGTATTGGGTGCTGATGAGCATTGCCGCGATCAAAGGCACATACCAGTTGATTATGAACCCGTCGTACTGGGAGAAAACGTTTCACGGTCTGAGCAACTGATCATGTAGACCGCACACCCACAAATAACTCCACCCGGGACGATGTCCCGGGTGGAGTTATTTTTCTCAGTAGGTGAGTTGCGGGTCTGGTTGCCGGAGACGCTCTTCCAGCCAGATTCGCAATTCCGGTCCGTATTCTTCGCGTCCCAGTGCATGGTCAAGCGAGGCTCGTAGGAATCCACCCGGGTTTCCGAGATCATGACGCGATCCCCGGTGCACCACAACGTGGACGGGATGGCCCTCACTGATCAGCAAGGCAATCGCGTCGGTCAACTGCAACTCCCCGCCCTTACCCGGTTTGATGGAGCGCAGGGCGTCAAAGATCTTGCGATCCAACAGATACCGGCCAACAGCAGCTAAAGTTGAGGGCGCACTGTGCGTATCCGGCTTCTCCACCATGCCAACGACCCTGAGAACGTCAGGGTTGTCGGAGTCTGGCTCCACGTCAAAAATTCCGTATGCACTGACTTCATGTCTCGGCACGTCGAATGCGCAGAGAACAGATCCTCCGCGCTCATCCCTGACCCTCGACATGGCCTCGAGAACCCCACCGGGATGCACTAGATCGTCCGGAAGCAGAACCGCGATAGCGTCCTCGTCGGCGCCGAGAACCGATTCCGCCAGGCCGACGGCGTGCCCCAAACCGAGAGGAGACTCCTGAACAACAGGTTCCACCGAGATCAACCCCGGCGCCTTTCGGACCCGCTCCAGGAGATGATGTTTTCCCGCATCCTGCAATCTGTTTTCGAGCACAACATCTTCCAGGAAATGCGCCATGACACCCGCTTTTCCGGGCGCCGTGACGATAACCAAACGTTCCACTCCCGCAGCAGCAGCCTCACTGGCGACCAATTCAATCCCCGGTGTATCTACCACCGGCAGAAGCTCTTTGGGAACCGTTTTGGTGGCCGGCAAGAAACGAGTGCCAAGCCCAGCTGCCGGCACCACCGCAGTCTTGATCGAGGATGATCGCACTGTAGTCATCATTTACCTTTCCTGATGCAGACTCATTCATCTACACGCCACTGATGTTTCATCTACACACCACTGATGCCGCGCGGATCTCTTCGATGAGTGCCTATCGGATTCTGAGCTGCACGTTGCAAACTACTGCGAAACATACGTCAGTTTTGCAATACATTACACCGGCTCCGGGCCAGGAAGGAAGCTACACAATTCCCCAAAAAGCCGCCGAAAGAACTAGTGCCCCTGGGACCTTAGTCCCAGGGGCACTATTAGAATTCGGAGCTTCTCAGCCCCATTCGGCTTCAGCCGCGACAACTCCATATAGCGGGTCGTCGTAACCGATATCCATGGTGCATTCCGTCGGACGAGGATCCGGCACAAAGGCCCACAGCAACGCCCCGGCGGTGCCGGCTGTCTTCTGACCCGCAATCTTGTCGCCGATGTGTGTCGCCCGAGTTGCGAGAGGCTCACAGCTACCGGCCAATTCACCGATTTCGGCCACCAACAGCGGTTTTCCGGCCGCAGTGGCCTGGGTAATGCGACGCGCCAGTCCATTCCACTGGTCACCGGGAAGAGCAACACCATCAGCGCCGTAATCGTGGTACTGAACAACGTCGACGTAGGGCGACTCGCTGACGTACTGGTAATCGTCACCGCCGGTGCCACATTGGCCGCCGCCGAGTAACCCAGCCGTGATCAAGGTCTTGGGATCGAGCGCCCGCACTTCTGCACCGGCTGCGTCGTAGAACGAGCGCAGAATCTGCGCTGTGTCGGACGGGCACGTCCTGGTCCACCAATTGCACGCCGTGTCGGTGCATAGGCTCGGTTCAGGTTCTCCCACCAATTCCCAAGCCGCCAGCGACGGAGAGTCTTTCCACCTGGCAACTGCTATATGCATCCAGTCTTGAAAGCTGATCAGCGACTTCGCGGCATTGGCGTCGAAGTCTTTCCAACCATCGACGTACCAGCTACGTTCCTTGAAAGTTTCGTTCTCGCAGGCTCCGTCCTGCGGCGAGAGGACGGGCAGAATCATCTGGTTGTGGTCCTCGGCTGCAGCAAACACCGCGTCCATAGGTCCAAAATCCAGCTCACCCGTGAATTTGTTGATCGCCAAGGCCTGAAACAGATTGAAACGCGTCAGAGACTTTGCCGGCAACGATCCAAAATAGTCGTCGAGATCGACCATCGCACCGCAACCCCAGTTCACCCCCCAATCGGTGGCGAGCTGATAGGCATTGAAACCTGTTGGAAACCAATCCTGTCCGTCGAGCTTCAATCCATCTACGGTGGCGGTGACGCGGGCTCCCGGTTGCGGGGCCGCATCCACCGTACGTGTAGCCACGCCACTCACGGTGAGAACAGTAGCGGCACTGACAAGAACTGCGGCCACTCGACGCCAGACAGACGTTGGAGGTTTCATTTTTTTCACTCTCGGAGACATGTTTACCCATCGCTCGAACGCAGCATCCCCCCGCGTCTAAAGTGTCGCATAAATCCGGAGTTTTAGCCTCCCTCTTGCTTATTGCCCGTCAGCCGATACAGCCGCCAGTTTGGCGGTACCGTGCCCCCGTCGTTCTCGACTTCGATGACCAACGCACCAATTCCACCGGAGCCTGTTTCGTACATAGTCGGATACCGTCGATTAATGGCGTCAGCCACTCCGCGCTCCTCGTTGGGAACGGTCAAGATGTACTCAACTCCGGACTCCGACGGGTTGTTCAATATCTTTACAAAATCGGTGTCGGAGGTAATCACAAACTGTTTCGGATTGTCAGACGCAGTGATGACACCGAAGGCCAAGACCGTATCGGTCAGCACCGATCCATCAGGCAGATCGAGGTCATCGAGATAGTCGGCTATCCTGCGTTCTGCTCCGAAGGTCCGCAGAATCGCCTGTTCGGCGGCATCCTGGCGGCCTGGAATGACCACACTCGCAAGCGAGTGTTCCAAGGACGCCAGTCGCGGACTTCCCATTGCGACAAAGGTGACCGCAGTTGACCCGAGCAGTAGCACCAGCGAAACAACGAGCATGATCGACGGACCGGAGTATTTCGGCTGATCCCGGACCAACTCGGGACTGGCGGCACGCCCAGGCCTACGCGACACAACTGGCCGCTCGCGTGGTGAGATCAACACTGCCAACACAAAACACAGCGGGACGACAGCAAGATAGAAGCGCAGAAACGGAAACGTCGAACCCATCATGTAGAGCAAGGTCTGTGCACCGAGCACTGAGCCGAACAGCACGATCGGAACGATTACTTCGGGATCCCGCCGCCGCCAAGCCAAGACAATCGCCGCAGTGGCCAGTACCGGGAACGCCGGCCCGAGTACCGCTATCTCCGTCAGCGAGAACATCATCCGGCTCATTGGTGCATCGGCAGCTCCACCGGCTTGCTCGATAATCGCGCTGTTGCCGTACACCGACGAAAACTGTTGAAACGCTTGCCCTGTGATCAACCAGCTGGAGGCAGACCAGGCAAGAAATGCGATAAGCCCCGGAAGCAACACAACGGTCGCGTCAATCGCCGCCGCCCACGACCGATGAAACTTGTCGTCAGTGTCAGCCTTCGGAAATCTAATCCAACTGACCACGAACACGAGCACCACCGCAACGAACATGGGTGCAAGGGCGTCGTACCGGGTCAGATAGGCCAGTGCGAGCGCCAAACCGGCTGCGATCAGCTCATGTGCATCGTCGTTGCGCATCCATCTGATGAGGCGGCGAACAGCCCAGATGACGAAGAAGAGATACAGCGCCTCACTCATGCCGTTGGCCGCGTACATGAGAATCATGGGATTGAGAGCAAACAACACAGTGATCATGATCGTCACCCATCGAGCGCACCCACGATCACGTGCGATACCTCGAATCTGCATGACCGCTCCGGCCATGAAAAGCGCCGACGTCACAGATGCAGTGATGTTCCAGCGCAACAACTCCGGAAACCAGTTCCCCAACAGACCCATCGGAATCTGTGCAACTGCGGTTAATGGTGTGAAGACGAATCCGATTGCTGCAAAGTGTGGATCGCGACTCCACAACATTGCAGATACTGCAGCAACCCTGCTCATTGCATCAGTGAAGATGAATTTGATCTCCGCGTTCAGCCACACCCCAAGGGCGATGTACACCACGGCCACCGCGGTATAGACCCCCCAGGGCAGTCGTTGACGTTCTTCCTCAATGGGGCCGGCAGAGTCCAACGTTCGTGACTCCGCCGGTGCGGCGACAATCATTGTGAACGGCGCCTGAAGAACAGCACGCCACCCACAGAAATGACTATCAGTGCTGCGGTGCCTGCTGCGATCAAACCGATTGTGGTGGAGCTGATGCCGCTATCGTCGTCGCTGGTTTTTGCCCCACTTACCGGTGCAAGATTGACGCTGATGTCGAAAGGATCGACATCGCGAGGAGCAACAAGGACATCACCAGCGAGCCTTCCAAACCGTGCCGGATCACCTTCCAGCCAGTTCAGCATGTTGTCGACATCTACTGCGTCACCGTTAGAGGTAACAACAACGATTTCGTGGTTGGGAACCACCGCAACCTGCATGCTGCCGTATGGCGCATTGAACTGAAGACCGCGCAACCGCAGCAAGCCTTGATCGGCGGTTTCCATCGGCAGGTCGAGATCCACGCCATCCGGGAGCTTTCCGTCTGCAGCGACCAGCACCGCCGGCAACGGACTGGAAGCCGCATCGACAAACGACTGAACTCGCGGCTGCAACGGCAAGTAGCTCAGCCGCTGCATCTGAACCAGAACACGTTGAGCCCGAACAGTATCGGCAAAATCTCCGCGCGTGGTCCCCACTTCTACGATCGGCAGCATCGACTGCGGCAATGACTGGAAGCCCCCGGGATTTGCCGGTTCAGCGACGTTTGAGCTGATCGTGCTTTCCGGATCAATCGTCAGCGTCGATCCGTTGCTGCTCCCACATTGAAAATCGCCGGACACATCCAGCTCTGCCGTCACCTTCATCTCCCGCGTCACTAACTCGTCGGGGATCGTGAATTCGATGTCGAAGCGACCACTGTTGTCTACTGCTCGGCTGTCGAGACGCTGATCCCCCACGCTGAAAGACAACTGAGCGCTTCGTGTACTCGGCATCGGAACATAGGTACCGATCATGCGCACGGTCACATTCTTCAGTGCTCGGCCCAATTGGGACTGAGTAAACGGCACCTCGACCTGGACGTGCTCGAGTCCTGACGACGTCAACGATCCGAGCCGTAAGTCGCCGACAGGAACAACGTCGCGAGAGATTTCCGCGACTACCTTCGCCGATGCCGTCAGCGCTTGGCTTGCGGCCCAGAAACCATTGAAGTTTGCCGCGAGCAGATTAACCTGCGGGACAAGCGATCTGTCGTCACCGACCAAACGCAAGACGGGATATCCACTGGGTCCGGCGACGAGATCGATTCCGCCTTCCCCCTCGGCACCAACCAGAATGTTCCGCTCGAACAGACCTGGAACGGAGTCTGGGAGCAACTGCCCGGCCGGCAACTCGGCGAGAACCACAGCGTCAGGTTGACTGCCATATCGATTCACTATCGATGTGCTGAGCAGCAGCGCAGCACTCTGCTGCGAGGGCGACGTACTGTCCGCAAGGTAGATCGTTGCCTTACGCAAAATTGGAGGGAAGAAATTCGAAACCGTCGATGGCTGCGCCTCGGTGCCGTCGTACACGATCGAAGTGTTTCGCAGCGCGAGCGGTTGGTAGTTGCTTCTGTCGTAGCAACGATCATCAACGGGGACGAGGTGCCCGATCATCGAAACCGCGATACTCCGGTCGACAACAGTCAGACCGGCAAGCGGTATTGAAATCGGTAGTCCCTGACCAACTTGTCCAGCATCAAACTCTACCCGCGAGACCGGGCGTCCGTCAGCACTCACTTCGATCCACCCTCGACTGAAATCGATAGGTGCCGTGACTGTCCCGATGAGAGCAGTTGCAGTGAGTCCGTCAGGTACCGGTAGTGAAACAGTCAGCGGCTCATCATTTGCCGACAACACCACATCAGTTCCCCGGCCGAGTTCCTTGAGAGAGATCGCGCCGACATTGCCTGCCGCATTAGTCTCGGTAGCCTGATCGACCACTTGCGCCCCGGCAATTGTGTTGAACGCGAAGACCATGCAGAACACAACCGCCAGCGTCGTCATCACTTTGCGACGCAGCGCGACCAAACTGGGGACCATCAACAATCTCTCCTCGGGATCGAACTCACGAAACATGAACGATGCTCAAGGCAGAGGAGTTACAGCCGTTCCACCCCAACGATCACGTGATCGGGTTGATTTCAACAAACAGACCATAACCGCCAATTAGTACGGTGGCTAATTATCGCGAGCAATGAGATTTCGCGTCCGGACCATAGATAGGAGTTAGGCCCCGAGAGGATGCGCTGAACGTCACACCAATCTGGACATATGTATATTCACAGTGAGTTCACTGGTGCCGCACAAGAATTGCGCTATTGCTATCTTGCCGCAACTCCTCGGCCCGGTCCCGCTGGTACCAAACACCACTGACACCTGGGCCCGAGCACATCTTAGCTACTGCGAGTTTTCGGTCGGGGTTACCATCAAGCAGTTCTGCCGATACCTCGTATGGACGTCAGTTCGGATTCGGGCGAAGGGCGCATTCAGACCAGTCTCACAAATGCTTGGCTTAGTCGCGCGAACCCACCGACACGAACACGGGAACCACGAAAAGTAATCGCGTACTGCAATATTCGTCTGATTCACGATCCACGGTTGACGAAGTAGTCATATCCCGGAGACGAAATGCACTCTTACCCTCAAGACTTCACCCGCTGCGGAGTCAGTTACCAATTCCGCCCTATGCCTTGCCAAGTTCGCGCATTCGATGATCTCGAAGACGAAATTCGTACAAGTGTCCAAGTTGCGACTCGCGACGGACGCACGAAAAGCCTGTGACTCAATCAGTTTCCAGGTAACCGATAACCGCTGCGTTGCTATTGAAGCGCTCGAATCCGCCGCATTGCGTTTACATCCAACCTCAGTTACCTTGCAGGCGGCGTGGATTCACGAGATTTCATGCTGCACCGACAGCAATAGTAGTAATCAAATTCGCGATTCCAGTGACGCAATCCACCTTCGGCCACTTGCCTAACCACGCGGCGGGACGAACTCACCCTTCGGCACGCTCGACCAGTACGCGCGGCACATCGTCTGTGCAGCTATTTCGCCTAACTGCGCTGATTAGACTCGCTCGCCGCTAGGCGCGGCGTGGTCCTCCAGTTCGGCGTGGTTGATGGCACGGCCTAGCCAAACTGCTAGGAACGCGCCGGCTGTGATCCATCCGACAACAATTTCGGTAATCCACCACATGCTCGCAATTGTGGCATGGGCTGGGCAAAAGCAACGGTATTTGGTCCCGATGCACTTAGGCAAAATTTCCCCTCAGATCGATCAACCAACTCCAGGAACGAGCCTGCGCGGCTCGTGGGCCGACGCAAGCGCCGAGGTTGCACACGAACGGCCTGACCTAGCGATCCTCGCAAATACGTCGGTCATGCCGATATTGGCATCAAACCAATTCGCCAGCATCGGCAGGCTAGTGGATCAGGCGTTGCTCCGTCCGCCCGTCAGAGGCTCCCGCCATCAGGCAGCAAACAGTCGTGCAAGTCCTCCCACCGTAAGAAAGGGACCTTCGAGAATGCCATTCTCCGGGGATTAGTCCGACTGGGTACACCTGCGGTGTGTGATCAGATTTCGATTACAACGTGAGTGCAAATTCTCAGCAGCACTGGCCAAGCGTGGCGTCGTATACCACGCACCCGGCACCTGTTCTGGAACGAGATGGGGCGTGCCCAGCACTGGCGGGCGGGTACCCAGAAGCGCGGCCTGACGCACCCGACGAATGAGCACGCCAGAAGGGTTGGACCGGCACCGATGTAGACGATGACAGGGCTAATCTAACGGCCTCATCGTCTCTCGGGACTAGCTGTCATCGAGGGTGCGGAACTCCGTGGTGATCAGCTCGGCATGGCAATCTTGCCGGCATCCGCACGGGTTGTGGTCTCCCATGCCGTAGGCGGTTCCGCTGTTGCAAGAAGGTTGAAGGGTCTCAAGACCGATCCTCTTTCGAAATGCGTTCAGCAGATGAGATGGCGCAACTCCTTCTCTACGGTGACCGCATAGTGGGCACTGTTCCTCGCCGTTGGCACTGGTTCTAGTAGCGGGGAGGGCGGTGTCTGCCTCGGCGGTCATAGCGCGGATCTTGACATGCATGTCGGTTTGCCGCATGACTTTCCCAAATACCCTAAAGGGGCTTCCGTCACTTACCCCACGGCGAAAGGCTGAATTTGGAGGACGACAAGGCCCGTCCGGAATTGCTCAAGTTTAGCGGCTCTTGTCATAGATCAGGCGACGATTGACAGCAAACACAGTTGAAGCGCACAGCCTTATGACTAGCCAGTCCTTCAGGAGGCCCGCAGGATCTGCACGTCTTACCCCTCGCTCAACTTTGGGCCTTTGGTGTTTCGACATTGGCGGATCGTCTCATGCGCCAATGGCTTGGACTGTAAGACGAAGGCCTTTCGTCCCTATCTAACCCGCCCTGAATTGCTCAAATTAGCTGAGCAGTTTGTCGCGAAGTTGGACCTCAATGCGCGGATCAACCATGCGAAATCTGGTTGCCGGATGGCCACGGTGTGCAATGCGTTAGGTATCATCGCGACCGATATCTGGACTCCCGATACCAAAGGTCTCACCATTTGGCGATCTCCTGAATAGCCTGATCGAGGCGGACAACAGGAACCGAAACACCGCTCTCAAAGTCACCCACTGCCCAGTTGTCAATCAACAGGAAAGTGAGCAACACTGATCGCACACCAAAGCCCACATGCCCGATTTGAATGCCTACAAGGGATCTCCTTAACCTGTGCAATGATCTCGTCGTGACGACAACTGCACGACAACTGCCACCTGGTCAGCCCCCGCGCAACCGACTCGGCTGGATCGACGCGGCCAAAGGTTTATGCATGGCGCTTGTCGTGCTTTGGCACGTCTCTCTCTGGTATCAGAACGAGATCAATACAACAGGCCAGCTGTCGATTTGGTACTCGCTAGGCGAGTTTTTCGCCCCGGTGCGAATGCCACTTTTCTTCTTCATCTCAGGGCTTCTAGTCACGTCCGCACTCCAGCGGACACTCGGGCAGACTCGCACGAAGACCCTCGGCATTTACTACCTTTACGTATTGTGGACGACCCTCTTCCTATGCAGGCTATTCCTCCCGTTTCAGAGCGATCATCCACCGACGGTCCGGGATCTCGTGATCAGCGCACTTCTGCCGGCCTCGTTTTGGTATCTCTGGGCGTTGCCTGCGTTTTTTCTCTTCACATGGGCAGTACGGCGAGTATTCGGTGCCCGAGGGATCTATTTTGCGATTCCACTTGCAATTCTGTCAGCATTGTCCCCTTGGATCGAAGACGCCACACGACCGCTCCTCGAAGAGCCGCTCGACGCACTCAAGTTGGGCTCGGTGGCATCGAATCTGGTGTGGTACTTCTGCGGCGCTTACCTCCGGGATGTCTGCCTGTCGCGTATGGGTAGCGCATCGACGGCCAAGGCGAGGGCGGGGGTGTTGATGTATACGGTTTGTACCGTTGGGGCACTGTTACTCGGGGTCGAAGAGGAAGTGAAGGTGCTCATCGCACCTATCGCACTGTGGGCGGCACTCCAGGTATTCGGCACTGCAAATGTCGCGTCAAGTCTCGGTCGATCACTGCAGTGGATCGGCCGTCAGACGCTACCGGTATACATCTTTCACATCTTTGCCATCTCGGTGCTCAGTGCAGCGGTCAAGATCTCAGGGTTGGATGAAGTACTCAGGGCCAATGCTCTACTTTGGGCCACGCTGCTGCCGCCTGTACTTGCCGCGGGCATCATCGTCTCAGCGCGTCTGCTCGGCCAAGGCATCCTCGCTTCACCTGCACGATGGCTGCTACAAGCCCCACCGTTGCTGGTTAAATCGACTACCCATGGCCGTCACGGCCGCGGGTAGGTCTGTCCCGCCACTCGACAATCGTCCCCGGACACCAAGATCTGATGTCCGCTAGTGCAGACATGCTGCGGGGTGTGACTTGCCGGCGTCAGTTGTCGGAGTAATGCAACGGGCGAAAGTCCATCACCAGAAGCGGTAAGCCGACAGTCCTATCGTCCGACGTTTCCACCCAGAATTGCTCAGAATGCCCGCGCATCACGTGACAACTTCGCACCGTTACTCGGGAACCCATAATCTTCGAAGTTGGGCTCTGGCATTCAGGCCTTTCGCGAGGAATTACTCGATCGGACTCTTAGCCAAAATTGGGCTAGTTCGCGGCTGGGTGACGGCTCTACCGCTGTCATCCAGCCGCCACCGTCCCTATGCTGTGCCATTGGTACCAGGCAGAGGCACCCGGAGCGAGTATCTCCGACCCACGTTTTCTATCGCATTTTGTAACTAGCCGAATGCAGGTATGGCACGGAAAATGTTGCCGAGCTGTCGCGCAGCCGACTAGGTCACACCAAGAATTCGCACTGCTCTCTGGCGCGTGGAACCACACTCAGGCAATATGTCCGATATGAGCGGTTTCTCTCGATGGGTCGAGCGTCAACTAGAACTTCGCCCCGACCAAGATATCTCCGATGCTGCGCGTGCGCTACAGATCCGACCGTCCGAGTTGAAACGGTGGCTTGGATCGAAGCGTCCGCCCACACAGGAGACGATGCGCTTGGCTAGTCGTGTCTTCGATGCCCCCATCCGGGAGATCCTGATCGCTGCGGAGTACCTGACCGTCGAAGAGGCCTCACCCGACGGACTACCGACGTCGGCGCTAAGCACGCAGGAACTGTTGGCGGAGCTTTCCCGACGCGAAGACTCCACAATAAAGATCCTGAGCCGCACCGCCGACACTGCAAGTAATAGCTGGTGAGATACCTCTATCCGAGTGTCGACCCTGCAAACACTTGCGCCGGCCCACCACCTGTCACCGTCATAGTGACCGTATCCCCGCCCGCGGCCACACAGCCTTAACACCTGAGATTTCCACCTGGTGATCACACACCCCGATCTTCACCAGCCCCGATGCACACAGCACCACTCCCGGACCATCTCCACCGAGCGCTACTTCGCGATCCCGTCCAGCTCCCATCGCCGAAGAACGAACTTTGGGACGGGAGCCGGGTAGGTGTATTCGCTTCCTCGGTCGCACGGCACTGGATCGAGAACATCCACCAGTATTGGAAAGAGTCCTCCTCCGTCGCTAACCACACTCGAGTGAACGGGCAAGGTCGAACGCGGTCGACAACTCTGCCTCGAACCTGTCTACGACGCCCCCGGTCCAACAACACGGTTTCCCGCTCGATCACCTCGAGGGCCAACCGATCGTGGTGTTACGCGAGCTACACATCTAACGAAGCGCCACTGCTTTGATTCCGCTGGGCAAGGATTTGCCACAAGTGATGCAACATGGTCAGTCACACCGGATAGGTCCAGTGCGGCCAGCAGTGTAACCGTCAAACCAATTTCACGAATGCGAACAAACACATCGATTCTTTCCAGTGCGACAACAAGTTCCGGCATGTGCCGTTGTCGAGATGCTGCAATGAAATCGATCACCAAATTCTGCGATCAACGAAAGTCCGGATCCTCGACTACGTGATCGGTGTACCGCGCAACTGTCACCCCCCGCCTGTGGCCAGGCAGCCAAAACCTTCATGACAGAGTCGATGTCGATCTGATCGAGTTCGGCAATCATTCCAGCGGCCTGTTCGATTGTGGTGCGGGAGGCGATAACATGTTGTGCATCAAGAGTTGTCGCTTCGAACCGACCGTCGACGCCGGACATCGACAGTGGAATTGCAGCCAGATCAGCCAGCGACTAGCCAAACGCGTTATCCCGGGAGCGAGAATTCCACGGATCGGTCGTGAACACCGCAAGTGCACCAAGAGGCCGCTCCGCGAGCCTCAGCGGAAATACGCGGCAGGCGCCGAGTCCGGAGCGCGCCGCGGCTTGCGCACACGCATGCCATCTAGGGCTGGCTGTCTCGAAGTCGTCGATCATCGCCACCGACCCCGTCGCTACCCTCAGCACGACGAGATTACGGTGCACCAGAGCACGGTGCGGCTCAAATCCCTCCTCGACGGCTTCACACACGATCTCGACGCCGGTTGAATCCGTGGCCCGCAGAGCGGGCACACACCACGCGGCGGTGAACGATCGTCTGGTTCGTTCCAGTGATGGACTCGAGCAGGGTGCGCGAGTCGAAATCGGTGGTCAGCAAATGCGTGATTCTCCGCGACATCACCTGCGGCAGCGGAGTGTTCATCTGCGCCCTTCCTCGCTCGACTTTCCTTAACATCCTTTCGGCACTCCAAGCGAATTACTCAATCGCTTTCGCCCACCGTCCGAGAGTCGGAGTCGGCGATGCACCACGTCACCTGCCACCACCAAATCAGTTTGTCCGACGAATACGCCGTGACCCTCAGTCGCGACAAGGCAACGGCCACAGAGACGTTCAGCTGCACGGCAATCATGCCCACCGCTTGATTGACCTCGGGGTGGAGAAATGCACTGGCCACTCCTCCGGTGTGTGAGATTTCCTCGAGGGACAACTCATCGAGCAACGACGACGCGATGGTGTCGGACAATGCCACGGCCGCGTCGAGCTGAAACCGCGTGAGCGAGCTTGGCCTGCGTCGGTAAAGCCGAAGTACGCCAAAGACTCTTCGCCCGCCACGCAACGGAAAGGCGTAAACGCCACCGACGCCGGGACGTTCTGCGTCGCTGGCAAATCGGAGCCAGGAATCAGTGTCCGCCGGATCCCCTGTGTTTTTACACAGAACCGGACTCCCGGAAGAAAAGCGTCGACCTACGGACCGTCGCCACTGGCGAATTGGAGTTCGTCGAGGTGTTGCGCGAGGGCATCCGTCGCGTAGATCAGCTCCCGGGAGGACGAGCTGCTCAGCACCGTCACCGCAGCGCCGTCGACCTCGGTAACCGAAATGCACTTCGCACATAAATCCGCTGTCACGGGGAGTTCGACCGCGGCTCGCGCTCCCCGAGTGAACGCGGAATTATTACCGGCGGATTCCGGCGAATCTAGTCCGTCGCCGCGAGAACGGGACCCGATATCGATGGATATTTCGCGGCGCTAGGCCTTCTCCCGATTATTCCGATTCGTTCGGGCGCACTCGGTACGGCTTCGGCTACGGACCATGCCTCAGCGCCTCGAGATCGGGAAACTACGTCCGCATGTCAGTCGCAGACGTCGAAGAGCGTTGGCTGGTGCTCGGGTACAGCGCTCGGGCAGCGCAGCTCACCGATTTTCTCGCGGTACCACTTTTTTGCCGAACAATCACCTGTCGGTCCGCTCAGTCTCTACTCCAGAAGAGCTTCGAAAGCTCGGTTCGTGACCGTGATCAGTTGACAGTGCTAGCCGACTGTCCAAGACACGCCCTCGCCGCTCACGATGACAAGCGCGGCAGCGCGACTGGTGCTCTGCGCGACGCAATCGGGGCGCGAGTCGACGTCGAACGTGCGGTGGCGTCGTTATGAACCAAAACGATTGTGACGCTTCGGTTGCATTTCGTGAATTGGAAACCCGATCCGCCACAAATTCGGACAATATACTGATGTAGTCCGTCAGATACACGCGTCCATTGATGACGGGCCGGCCTGAGTAACCAGTTGAGCGGGGTAGGCATGAAGGAGCGCTCTGAAGACAACGTCCTCGACAGAGCACTGGGCGAGGACATCGATCCCGGCGAGCTCATCGAGAAACTCGACGCGCTCGTCACCGCATTGTCCGATGTCGCCGCACGCGTAGGTCCAGGCAGCGCAACCGATGCTCTCTTGGAACGCGTATGCGTACGCACTGTGGAGACAATTTCCGGAGCCGACATGGCCGGGGTGACTCTTCTCTCCGAATCCGGGGTCCCCCGGACCGCAGCGAGCACCGACAAAGCCGTCCTGGATGTCGACTTCGAACAGTACGTATCCGGGGAAGGCCCGTGTCTCGAGGCCGCGCGGACGCGATCAGTCGTGCGCGCTACTGTCGCGGATTCCGAAGTGCGATGGCCGACCTTCACAGCAAATCTGCGCGGAGCGGGAGTACAGAGTTTCCTGTCCGCCCCCATCTGGATCTACGACCGGCACGCTGGAGCACTCAACATCTACAGCCGTGGCGCCCACGGATTCAGCGAAGTGGACGCGTTGATCCTGCGTGTCTACACAACCTCGATCGAGGGGTTACTGCGCGTGTCGAAGGAAATCGAGTTCGCGAAACACGAAATCGCGGGTCTCAACACTGCGATGAAGTCCCGGGCAACCATCGAACAGGCCAAAGGAATCCTGATGGCAATACACGGGTTCGGTTCCGAAAGGGCGTTCGACGTCCTCGTCAAGGAGTCGCAACGAAAGCAGCAGAAGCTGCATGTCATTGCCGAGGAGATTGTCGAGCGTGCCAAAGCCACAGGGTGAATTTGGACAAAACAAACCAAGGGTACGACTTGCGTCACTTTGCCGAACCATTGGTTTATAACGAATTACACCTGGGTATGCCTCTGTCTGTGGAGCGAAGTAACTATAACCTCGCTTACCCGATTTCAGACCCTACGACACGACCCAGGAGCATAGCCAGTGACAACCTTGCCGACTGATCTGCACGCGGGATCGACAATCCCCACACTCGCCTGTATTCGAGTGCGCGCCGCAGCCGACCAACTCAGCACCCTACGTGGAATGACCTGCAACATCGCCTACAACCACGGTTTCGACGTCGACGGCGTAGCCGACCTCGAATTGGCCATCGACGAAGCAGCCAGCATGCTGATCGCGCTGGCCGCACCAGGTACCGACATCACCTGCACTTTCACAGCCCCGGAGAACGCACTCCGTATCGCAGTGTCGGCAATCTCGACCGCAGAACAGCCCGCCGGCAAAAGCTCGTTCAGCTGGTTTGTACTCGAGTCGCTCACCGACCACGCCGAACTCGACGTTGTGCGCCAAGGCGCAATTGCCTATATAGGGACCGACGACGCTCCCCGGCGTGATGCAACTAACGCCGCCACCGTGACGGTAACCCTGCAAAAGAACCTTCTTCAGCGCCCCGAGTAACACGTATCGGACGGATTCTCCACCCGGCATCCCGCCTTCGATAACACGCCGAGCGTAAAAAAGTTCGCAACATCGCCTATGACGCGCAAGCCCCTCAGACACAACTCCACAGCAGGTCAGAGCCACTATTAGGTGAATCGCACTCGTGAGTCGATGTCCTGATTGTCGATACTCGTCAAGGTTTTGTGGAAGTTATCGAAGACAGAAAAAGAAGAGCATGGCAGGATCAAGGGTGAGACCGAACTCTCGATGGGAGGGCTCGGCTCGATGGATCCAGGAGAATTTGGTTATGGCTCAGGGCAGTGTCAAGTGGTTCAACGGTGAAAAGGGCTTCGGATTCATCGAGCAGGAAGGTGGCGGACCGGATGTGTTCGTTCACTACTCGGAGATCCAGGGCAGCGGCTACAAGTCCCTCGACGAGGGCCAGAAGGTCGAGTTCGAGATCGGACAGGGCCAGAAGGGCCCCCAGGCTCAGAACGTTCGCGCCATCTGAGTTCGATCCCCGTCTGACGTCAGACTGAAAAGGCTGGAAGCCCGCACAAGCTGCAGGCATCCAGCCTTTTCTCATGTGTAATCCCGGTCCTCATTTTGTTGCGCGAATGATCACCAGTTGCTCGGTATCCTGATCGGCCGTAATCAACCCGCGCGATTCCAGCATCATCCGGCGCCTAGTCATCACCGGGCCGAACGGAACCGACGCACGCGCCGACACTTCGACAAGCATCCCGAATTCCTCCAGTATCGCCGCGGTTTTGTCGACTCCACAGAGCGCGGACTGGAGCAACAGCAGCGTTCCGCCCGGAGCCACATGATCGGGCGCACTCGCCGCGATCCTGTCGAGGACGCTGCGTCCGTCTTTTTCCCGCGTCCCAGGCACGCGCGATGCCCGCCGTCGGCAGCGCGTCGTCCAGTGCAGGGACATACGGCGGATTCGAGACGATCAGATCGAACAACTCGCTGCCCACCGCATCCGTCAGGTCACCGCGGCGCGCGTCGACGCGTTTTCGATTGACCACAGCATTGAGCCATGTGTTGACCTGCGCTCGCCGGGAGATATCAACCGCTACGACGTGCCCCGCACCGGCGCGCCTCGCGGCAACGGACAGAGCGCCGGTTCCGCAGCACAGATCCAGCACTCTGCTGCCTGCTGTCAACGGCTCGAACAGCAGCGCCTCGCTCAGCAGGGATGTGTCGTGCTGCGGTGGATACACGCCTGGTAACCGCACGATCATGATCGACTCCTCAGTGGGATGGTCAGCGTGAAGTCTTCAATTCGTCGCTGAAGTCGGCTACCCGACGAGGCACATTTTCACACCACCGAAGGACGCGCCAGGCGAGATGGTTTACCCACTTCCTCACTGCTCCAAACTCGATCGAGACATGTTTCACACAACCATCTTTCGCCTCGCGGGCGGATCGCGGGAAGGGCGCGGATAATTGCGGCCATATGGTTTCCTTGAAAGTCCGCGCCGGAAGAAACACGGCGTGTCGCATGGGTGAGGAAAGGATCGTCGCTATGACCATCGACCAGGTTCTTGTAGTAGTCCCCGCCCACAACGAAGCGGTCGACCTCCCGCACTGCATCGACGCACTGCTCGAGGCCACGCGTCGGATCGATGTTCCCGTTCGGATTGTCACGGTCCTGGACAGCTGCTCCGACCGATCGAGTGAAGTGATCCCGAGCGGCATCGACGTCATTCGAGCACAGCACCACAATGTCGGAAAATCTCGTGCCACCGGATTCTCGACGTTCGGCACCGACAGTCGCACTGCGTCCGCGTCGACGTGGTTTGCCACCACTGACGCGGATTCGGTTGTCGGCCCGACATGGCTTGCGCGGCAACTCGAGTACGCGCAGAGCGCGGACGTTGTTGCCGGAACAGTGCGCATCGCCGACTGGGATGATCAGCCGTCGTCCGTCCAGCAGCTGTACGAACAGCGGTATCACGCGCATCCGATAGGTCGCCACGGGCACATCCACGGCGCAAATCTCGGTATCCGAGCCGACAAGTATTGGAGCGTAGGAGGATTCTCCCATCTCGAGGAAGGTGAGGACGTCGATCTGGTTCGTCGTCTCAGCGAGGACGGTGCCAGGATCGCGTGGGCGCAGGACATTGCAGTCACAACCTCGGCTCGCACGGATGGACGGACGCCAGGCGGTTTTGCCGGGCATATACGAGAACTCGGCACCGAGACAGTGGATGTGGCGCGATGACACGACTACAAACGCTTCTGAAAGAAACCGACCTCTACCTGCCATTGCCGGGCAGCGGCGCAACGGCAGCGCGATGGAATGCCCTCGCCGAACTCGCCCGCGAAAATGTCGTGCTCGGCCGAATGGCGGAGGCGCACACCGACGCGGTTGCGATACTGGCGGAACTGGACGGGCCGGAACCCGAACCTGGGCAACTGTGGGGCGTGTGGGCAGCTGAACCACCGCAGCCGGTGGTGAATGCCTCGGAGCACGTGGGCATCTGGACGCTCACCGGACGTAAGTTGTGGTGCTCGGGGGCAAATATCTGCACGCATGCTCTGGTCACCGCACTGATCGACGGCACACCCTCGCTGTTTGCCGTCGAACTCGGTTTGCCCGGCGTGCATCCGGTCCCCGATTCGTGGAAAGCGGTCGGCATGGCCGAAAGTGATTCCAGTGCAGTGGACTTCGACGGCGTCCCGGCAATTCCCGTCGGCAACATCGGAGATTATCTGACCCGGCCGGGTTTCTGGCACGGGGCTATCGGTGTGGCGGCATGTTGGTACGGCGCCGCCTGCGGTGTCGCCGACGCGTTGAGAAACAAGGCAGCGCATTCCGAAGACCCTTACATCCTGGCCCATTTCGGGGCTGTTGATGCCGCGTTGACCGCTGCTCGCTACACCCTCGATGCGGCCGCAGCCGAAATCGACGACGATCCTCTCGACAAGAACGGAAAGGCACAACAGCGAGCACTGGCAGCCCGATCGATCGTGGAACGGGCAGCTACCGAAACCCTCGATCGAGTCGGGCGAGCTCTGGGAGCCGCACCCTTGTGCCTGGACGGCGACCATGCTGCCCGCGTTGCCGATCTCACCGTCTACCTTCGGCAAAGTCATGCCGAGAAGGATCTCGCTCAGCTCGGCCGCCTGACAGCACAAGGATCATCGACGTGGTGAACTCGAAACTGTTCGCGCAGAAGCCCGTCGACGACGGCGGCACACCGGAATCCGTGTGGCAGCAGTGGCAGCGACCGTTCCCAGAGCTCGATCTCTCGTCATGTACGCGTCTGGTCATCGTGGCCCCTCATCCGGATGACGAGATTCTGGGCCTCGGCGGAACAGCGCTGATGGCGACGCGTTCGGGCATCGACGTTCAGATCGTCTCCGTCACCGACGGCGGCGCTTCACACCCAGGTTCTCCCACCCTCACGAGAACCGAGCTCGAACAGCGTCGACGGGTCGAGTCTGTCCGAGCGGCAGAGGAACTCGGTACCCCCGTCCCGGTCCGGTTGATGTTGCCTGACGGAGACATCCGCACGCACAGCAACGAGCTAGCCGAGCGACTCCACGAGATTCTCACCGAAGCACCAGACGGAACCTGGTGTGCCTCGACATGGCGCGGCGACGGCCATCCCGACCACGAGGCAACGGGAACTGCAGCAGCGCAGGCGTGCGCCGACACCGGTGCTCGCCTGATCGAATACCCAGTCTGGACGTGGCATTGGGCAACTCCGGAACACCCGAGCGTTCCGTGGGATCGCCTGCACACCATCACCCTGCCTGCCGATGTGCGTCAAGCAAAAACCTCTGCGGTGCAACAGTTCACCACCCAGATTTTGCCGCTCTCCGCTCATCCCGCCGACCAACCGATACTCCCGCCACACGCCCTCGCCCGGCTGCTGCGCACCTATGAGACCGTATTCGTATGAGTGATCCGCAACTTCCACCCGACTACTTCGACAAGATGTACGCAGCCCAGTCGGATCCGTGGGACTTCGAAACACGCTGGTACGAAAAAAGAAAATACGCACTCACCACCGCAATGCTGCCCAAGCCCCGATACCGCTCCGCCTTCGAACCCGGATGTTCCATCGGGGTCCTCACCAAAATGTTGGCGGATCGTTGCGACGCGGTGATCGCCACCGACATCGTGCCGTCAGCGCTCGAAACTGCCCGTCGACGACTCGCGGGGCACAACGTCGAGTTCAGGGAATGGGCCCTGGGCGACGACACTTGGCCGGACACCACCTTCGACCTCATCGTGCTCAGCGAGATCGGCTACTACCTCAGCGTCGAGAAGCTCACCGAGGCGATGGGTCGTACCGTCGAACACCTCGAACCCGGTGGCACGCTGGTGTGCGCCCATTGGCGTCACATCGTGCCCGAGTATCCGCAGGCCGGCGACGGCGTTCACTCGCTGGTGCGGCAGACTCCCGGCCTCGCGCAGCTGGCGACGTATCAGGACGAAGACGTCGTGATCGACGTACTCGTCAAGGACTCACGGCCTCCGCAGTCTGTGGCCAGGGCAGAGGGCCTCGTCTGACGCCGGAAATCTCAGCGGACCTTCTGCGGCACCGAAACCTCGCTGCCGGCCGCATTGCGGGCCAAGGCAACAGTGGCCGCGATCATCGCAACGACGGCGAGTGCAAGAACCGCGGCCACTTTACGATCCGCGTCGAGGTATTCGCCGAGAACCACAAACCCGAGCAGCGACGCGATCACCGGCTCCATGATTGTTGTCGCCGGCAGCGACGCTTGTAGATCCCCCGCTTGAAAAGCTGACTGCTGCACCGAAGTCGCGACCGCTGCAACCGCGACAAGTGCATAGAACTCGAAGGACGTAAGAACGGCTGAAGGTCCGAGCGTCACAAGGTGCACAACACCTTTGGTGAGCACTGCAGCAACTCCGAACAGTGAGCCGCCTGCAATTCCGAGGAGCAATGCCCTCGCCGATCCCGTGCGCCGATGTGCTCCGAAAAGACACAGCGCGACGAACGGCAGCCCGATCAGCGTGATCATGACCCAATGGTGCGTTTCCGCTCGCGGTTGCCCCGGCCGCGGATCACCGACGATGATCAGCACCGCCACCGACGTGGTGAGCGCCGCCGCCCACAACCACTCCCGCGCGCTGATCGTGCGCCCACTGAATCTTGCGCCGAGTGGGAGCGCGAACAGCAGGGACAACACCAGAAGCGGCTGCACCAGCAGCAGCGATCCCAAGCCGAGCGCGGCAGCTTGAAGTGCGTAACCCACCATCCCGACGATCGTGCCCAGCCACCAGATCGGGCTGTGCACGAGCGTCGTGATCGGACCGAGTGCACCGATGGAATCATCCGGGACCACTGCTGCGGTGCGCTGGCGAACTACTGTGCCGATCGCGATGCAGACCGCTGCACCGATGGCAAACAACACTGCGAGGAAAGTGTGGGACACCTCGTCAGCCTCGCACAGGATCAGTACTTCTTGCTCGGCGCCAACTCGGAATCGAGTGCAAGATCGGTATCGGCCTGTAGTTCACCGACCTCGGACTTGAGAATCCGCATCGACCGCCCCAGCCCGCGGGCCGCGTCCGGTAGCTTCTTGGAGCCGAACAACACCAGCAGCACTACCGCGACGATGGCCCAGTGGGTCGGGCTGAGCGCGCCCATCAGGCGGGTTCCTTACCCTCGGGGTACACCGCGTCGACCTCTACCTCGACCAGCCAGCCGGCAACCGGCAGTCCGGCAACTTCGAGCGCGAAGCGAGTGGGGCGAGCGCTGTTTCGTTCGATCGGAGCGATGGGTGCCGCAGTTCCCATCGGAACCAACTCCGTCTCACCGGAGTCGAGGTTCGTGTTGGCAAAGAACTGACGGTAAGCGCGGTTCCAGCCGGTGTAATCGGCCTTGTCCGAGCCGGGAGCGTTGTCGAGGAAGACGCGCATCGTGACTACGTCCTCGAGTGTCAGTCCCTGAGCTTCGAGATTGTCACGAATCTTCTTGAGCACATTGATGCCCTGCGCTTCGGTGACTGTCACCCCGGCAGGCAGCACGCCGCCGGAGAACTGTGAGTCGATGTACGACTCGGGAGATCCTTCGGGTGCGGCTTTGTTTCCGGCCGACGGTCCGATGCCACTGGTCTTGTAAACCGCTGTATCAGCGCCGATGGCGACACCCTGCGCGATCATCGGATTGGCCTGTCCGGCTTCGAGAACCGACCTCGAGATGAAGGAACTGGTGGCGGTTTCCGCCTCGGCCGTTTCGGACGAGCACGCGGTCGCGGTGCCGAGCAGCACGGACGCGGCAAACGCTGCGGCAACAACTTTGGTGGTACGAGATTTCATGGTGACTCCTCGGAAGTGGTGATGGGTAGTTGGTGCTAGGCGCCCTGCGCGACGCGCTGGTGCAGGTGGGTGACAACGTCCTGCGCCGACGTGAAAGCGCCGTGCTGCCAGGCAATTGCGTTGGAGAGGTGATCACCGGCGAAGTAGATGCGGTCGACGGGCTCGAGCAGTTTCGTGTATTCGGGAGTTGCCATGCCGCCGTGCGAATCTCCCGCTCCGGCCCATGATGCCCAGGCCGACTCCGAGTACTTGGTACGACGCCAGCTGCCCGAGAAGGAGGACGAGATATCGCGGGTGTACTTCTCGCCGTGGATCTCCGAGCCTTCGGCGATGGCCTTGGCGAGACGCTGCTTGTGCGTCAGGGATTCGAAAGCCTGCTGACGCTTACCCGAACTGTAGTACGCGACAACAATTCCGCGGTCGGAGTTGTAATGGTCGTAGGGGAACATGATCTGCGAGATATCGCGGTCTGTGTTGGATGCGCCGCCGTAGATGCGGTCTTCGGTCTCCCACCAACGACGCGAGTACTCGATGCCGAGCTTGCCGGACGACGACGGCTTTGCTCCCTCCAGAGCGAGGAGGATGTCGGAGGGCAGGTTGTTGTTCAGGCGCTTGATCAGGTGCGGCGGAATGGTGCAGATGGCGTAGTCGGCGGTGATCGACTTGGCCTTGCCGTCCACGACGTAGTCGACGGTGACTCCCTCGGGAACGTTCTTCATTCCGCTGACCTCGGCACCGAACTCGATGTTCTCCATGCCGATCTTGTCCTGGAACTTGTAGTAGATCCGGTCCATCCCGCCGACGGGGGTCATCATGGTCATGGCCTGGTCGTAGCCGAACTCGAAGGAGAATGCGCGTCCGATGCCGCCCTGGATGACATCGCTCATCCCGAAGGGCTCGATCTCGGTGCCGAAGTTCAAACCGGCACCCGGTTCGACGGAGTGCCCGCGGCGCGACGATCCCACGTATCGTCCGTCACTGCCCAGATCGCCGAAGTCCTTGAGGAACGACGACAGCGCTTCCTTGTCTTCCTTCGTGAGAACCTCGTCGAGAGCGCCCTGGTTGGTGGCCTTCTGCAGCAACTCGGACATGTAACCGTAGGTATCAGCCTTGGCTGCGCGGTACGTGATCGACTGATTGGCAAGGGGCTTGCTGCCGGTGTAGTTCACGAGCGTGTTGGCATTCTGGTTGCCGAACATCTGCAACTCGACGCCCAACTCGCGGCAGTAGTCGATGGTGTTGTGATTCTGCGGGATTCGAGTGGCACCCAGGTTGTAGAAGTGGCCCTCGGAGAACGTGCAGGTCTGGGTCTCGCCGTTGAGATCCGTCTCCTCCGTCCCGTTACGAATCGACCACACTCGTCCACCCGGACGGGTGCGGGCTTCGAGGACGGTGACCTTGTATCCGGCCTTCTGCAGCTCGTACGCCGAGCACAGACCGGCCGGGCCACCGCCCAGAATGACAACAGAATGACTGCCCTTGACCTGTCCGATCAGGTCCCCCGCTGCCGGTGCCTGAAAACGTCGCGGCGACGCCGATGCTGCCGGCGCCAAACCGATGGACCCCATGGCTCCCAGCGCCAGGCCCGCGCCGCCGGTGAGTCCCAGACTGCGCATGAAAGATCTACGTGTGTACGACATTCAAGCTCCCAAGTGTGCGCCCGGCGACCCGGGTTGTTGGTGTGGAAACAACAATGGCGGGGCGATGGGTCGAGAACTTGTCGCGCAGGAAACAGTCCGTGGGAATCGAGTGAGAATCAACCGCCGCACCGACAGGTGCTCTCTCAGCCGGGTGCGATCAGGGGACTCACGTAGGAAACTTCTCCGTTACAGAAGTGCATTAGCGTCCCGCGCATGTCCGCACTCACCGAGGCCATCGCGCGATCGTTCACCACGCGCGAGAAGCAACCACCCGCGCGCTCACCGCTGCGCGCACTCGGGCGTCGACAACTCTCGGGTGCCGAAGTACTGGCGCAATCGGTGGCAACCACAGCACCGGCTGTCTCGATGGTTGTGCTGCCGGTCACCATGCTGACACACGGACACCTTCTGAGCGGGATGATCACGATCATCATCGCGACCGTGCTGGTCACCTTGATCGCGTTCTGCATCTCCCAATTCACCAGACGGATGGCAGCATCGGGCGGACTTCACAGTTTTGCCTTTCGCGGACTCGGTACCCGGGCCGCCATCACCACCGGTATAGCCATACTCGTCAAATACGTCGGCAGCGCGGTGATGACTCTCTATCACGGTGGGCTGGCGGTCATTACGCTGCTCGGTTTTGCCGGCATACGCGTACACGGCACATTTCAGCTGATCGCCCTGTACACCGTGCTCGCCGCACTCATCCTTGCGTGCCTGCTCCGGAGCGTCAGATTTGCAGCACTCGCAATCCTCGTGGCCGAAAGCTGTTCCCTGCTCTTCATAGTCGCGCTCATGCTGATCGGCGGAGATCAGCACGCACAGATCATTCCGTCCACGTCCGGCCACGGGCTACTGATCACCGCACTCGCCGCACTCTTTGCGCTCGCCGGATTCGAGAGCGCCGCATTCTTCGGCCCCGAAGCCCGTCGCCCACTGGTAACCGTGACGCGCACAGTTCTTTTCACTCCGATGATCTGCGGTGGCCTCTTCATCTTTGCCGGCTGGGCCGCCTGGACCGGACGCAGCGACACCCTCGTCAACGCCTATCTGCACGGAACCTCGACCGGTGTCAGCCCAGCCGTGGTGATCGCGCTCAACATCGGAATGGGCTGCTCGTGGCTGGCGTCGTCGATGGCGTCGTCGAACGCCGCGTCGCGCCTGCTCTACTCATTTGGTGTGGAGCGACTCCTCCCCCGCGCTTTTGCGCACGTACACAGCGCCTTCCGCACCCCCAGCGTCGCGTTGAGTGTGGTTGTTGCCGCCGTACTGTTCGGCGGCGGCACCTTCGCCATAATCGGACGAGGTGTGTTCTTCGAAGATCTCCGCCTCACGGTGCGGGCAGCCGTCATTGTCGCCTACGCGCTGGTCGCGATCAGTTCCGTCGTATTCCTCACGCGCATCGGCGAAGACACACCCCGCGTGCTTGCCGCAGCGTCCTGTGGCAGTGGTGCGGGCGCAGTTGTCCTCGGATACCTGGTGTACGCGAACATCGTTGATCACACGTACATCGCACCGATCGCAGTGCTGGTGATACTCAGTTCGGGCACACTGTGGCAGTTCTATCTCCGTCGTCGCAGCCCTCAAAGCCTCCTGCACATCGGCGCCTTCGACCAGCCCGAAACCGAGGACGTACTTCCCGGCGCGGGAGTTTTCGGCACCGACGCCGCCGGCAATATCGTGCTGGTAGGCGAATCCGCTGTCGGTCCGCGGTGATGGTCGGTCGACCGCGAGATCTCGGTGGACATGAACCGAGAGCAGTCCAGCGCGCATTGGCGCTGCTCGAATCCGCAGCGCAACTCGGTTCCGGCGCCACCGCCAAAGACATTGCGGCGCTGGCCGGCATTCCTCCAGCGACCGCCTACCGGTTGCTCAACATCCTTGTCGCCGACGGCTACCTGGTCCGGATCGCGGATCTCTCCGGATTTGCACTCGGTCGACGCACCCGCGAATTGGCTGGAGCTGCTGCCGAACCCACCCCAGTGGACAACTCCGTACTGCTCGAAGAACTGCGCGAACAAGTGCGCTACGGCGTATATCTCGCGTCGTACGACAAGGGAAAGGTCCGGCTGATCGACCGCGATCCCGATCACGAACTCAGCGGTGAGCGCACTCTCGTGAGCGCGCTGCATGCGTCTGCCATCGGAAAACTGTTGTTATCTTCGCGGCCCGAACTGGCAGCCTCGCCGCTCAAGAAGATCACCGCGCACACCATCACCGACGCCGACCACCTCGAACTCGAACTCTCCCGCATCAGACGCGGTGAGCCGGCGCGGGAGGTCGACGAGATTCGCATCGGCCGCTCAGCGCTCGCCGTGCCGATCAGCGACGGCCAGAACGGTGTTGTGGGCTCGCTGGCCGCTATCGGCCCGACCGGCAGATTGTCCACCGAGGACACCGGGCTGGAAGCTTTGCTCCGCGACTATGCCGGCCGGATGGTCTCTCCCTCATTGTGCCGAGCTAGCTGATCATCACAGCCCGAAGATTCGTTTCACGAAACCGAGGTGTTCGTCGGCCCACCCGATGAGTCCGAGCGTCTGATCCAGATTCTGAGGAGGAGTGCGCACCAGCGTGTCCCGCCTGACGAGGCGATCAAAATCGACTGCCGCGGAATCGAACTGCACACCGGCGACGGCCATGATGTTCATCAACTCTTGGGCCAGAACCCCATAGGCCACCGTGGTCGGATGAACGCCGTCCAGAGAGAACAACCCACCCGACGCTCGGCCACCCAGACCGTCCGCGGCCAGGAATCGTGAATCCGGCACCGGCGCAAGATCAGTCAATGCCTTGGGCAGCGGGTAGGGCGTCCACCACGACGGTCTTGCGTTGACGTCGTCGACATACCGTCTGGATGCGACGCGCTCGAGTAGCCCCGCGACGTCGAAGAGGTGCCAGTCCTTACCCACCCGGCGTGCGCTCGCTACCGCCCGCTCGATCCCCGTGTTGTACAGGTCGATCGCAGTATCAACACTCCACGCCTGCGCTCCCGTGATGTGCTGATCGCGTCGTGGATCGAAGTCTGCGTCACGCACCCACGGCCGGGCGTAGTACGGAAAATATCGTGACCCGGTCTCGACTTTGCCACCCAGCCCGCGCGCGATCGGGGCGATTGTCACGTGCGGCACTGTGCACAGGATGACGTGCTGGGCATTGATCTTTCGGATAGCGGCAAGCACCTCGGCGTACTCCTGGGCAAAGTGATCGGGCTGCCACACTGTGTAATCCCGTTTGCCATCCGGGTCCCGAAACTTGTTGCCACTCCACTGCACTCGCAGGTCGGTCACGGTCCGCAGCGCATTGTTCGCTCCGAGAAACACGACCAAGGTTTCGATGCACTCCTTGCCCAGTTCGGCCGCCGCGTCGAACACCGTCATCTTCTTCTCTGCATCGGACCCACGCGGCAGCACTCGCAATGCCGTCCGCTCGCCGTTGTTCTCGACAATCTGGCTGAGCAGATCGTCGTGTGGTTGATGCAGTGCCGCTTCACAACTCGCAGCGGTTTTCGTCAGAGCGTCGCGCACATCCCACCCGTACACCGACAGGTTGTGATTGATTGCCGAGAACGTCGGCGCGACGCTACCCGGGCCACGCTCCCAGTAGTCCTCGACCTGATCCATGAATCCGCGTGCCGCGAACAATGCCAGCGGAATCTCCCACACGTCCGTCGAAGTTCCAAAGCGCTCTTCCAGTGTGCGCAGCAA
Source organism: Rhodococcus sp. IEGM 1366 (assembly GCF_033142425.1). Lineage (NCBI taxonomy): Bacteria > Bacillati > Actinomycetota > Actinomycetes > Mycobacteriales > Nocardiaceae > Rhodococcus > Rhodococcus sp. IEGM 1366. The sequence goes on along the minus strand of NZ_JAWLRZ010000008.1, from coordinate 67,018 downwards.
CAATTCGATGTTCAGCGGTAGCCCACCTGGGCCGCCGTAACGCGGGAATCGGAAGCTATCGAACCAGCCGAGTTGCCACGCGATCATCGACGGATATGACAGGTCGGTATTGAAGACAGCCCCACTCTGAAATCCTTGTGAGAGAGAATCTCCGATCACCACCAAGCGGTGGCCCACCGGCCCGGCGGCCGGAACTACCGGAATGCCGAGTGTGGAATCAAATTTCGGAACACGAGGACCTGCTGCCGCAGCCTCGACCACATCGGCCGGAGTGTCGGACGGCAGTTCCATGGCCGATCACTTCTCGGTCTCGGGATCGGTTTCCGTTTCGATCGACCTGGCCAGCTCGGCAGACCAGTCCTGATCGCGGATTTCGAAATCAGCGCGGTCGCGTCGGGCGATGGCTTTACCCCAGATAATGGCGATAGGTACGGCGCAGGCCACCCAGAGGATGAGTCCGCCGACGACAATCCACCACATAACCTGCAATTATGCCCGGTTTGGGGGAGATTCCCCATAGCTGACGTCTATCTGCCTGCTATCGCCGTCCGAAACGATTCCCACGCCTGCGATTACCCGCCACAAACCATCCCCGTGCCGCAATACCGAACGCCACGAATGAGAACAGATCCGACACGGTGAGGCCGTTCTCCGGAGTCAGCGACCACAACACTTGCCCTTCGAGCGGGCCGTTGAGCAGCAGCCACATCAGCGCGGCAAACGCCGTGGCAATCGCACTGATCCGCGAAGGCTTGACCAAACACACCGTGCTCGTCACAAACAGCAGGTTCATGAAAACCATGCCGTAGAACAACGCGGTCATACGTGCGGTCTTCCGTCAGCCCCGGTTGAAGTTCAGGTACGCCTTCGACGGCGTCGGACCGCGCTGACCCTGATACTTGGAACCAGCCTCGGAACTTCCGTACGGGAACTCTGCAGCACTCGACAGCTTGAGCAGGCAGAGCTGACCGATCTTCATTCCCGGCCACAGCGTGATCGGAAGATTCGCGACATTCGACAGTTCCAACGTGATGTGGCCACTGAATCCCGGATCGATGAAACCAGCAGTCGAGTGCGTCAGCAGACCCAGACGACCCAAGCTCGACTTACCTTCCAAGCGGCCGGCAAGGTCGTTGGGCAGCGAGCACACTTCGAGCGTCGAACCGAGGACAAACTCACCGGGGTGCAGCACAAAAGGCTCACCCTCCGCGGGCTCCACCAGGCTCGTCAGCTCGTCCTGGCGCTGCGCCGGATCGATATGCGTGTATCGCGTGTTGTTGAAAACCCGAAACAAACCGTCCAGGCGCACATCGACGCTCGACGGTTGGACCATCGAATCGTCGAACGGGTCGATTCCCAGGCGTCCAACGGCAATTTCGGCACGGATGTCACGATCGGAGAGCAGCACAGGTAGAGGTTACCGGGTCGCCACTTCAGCACAGACCAATCACCAGGCAGATCACACAATGCTGTGACGAACAGCTCGGGTTCTTGTGTCGCGAGAAATCGAGCGTGAGCACTCGTTACCGGGCGGGGCTCCCACACATCGGAAATGGCGTCTGATAACCTTCGGAAAGCACGTTGATCGGGGGCGAAAACCCCTCCGACCGGCTGCGACGCCGATGTAGTTCAATGGTAGAACATCAGCTTCCCAAGCTGAATACGCGGGTTCGATTCCCGTCATCGGCTCCATCTATGCACAGGGGCCAATCGTTCCTCTTCGAACCGTCGCCGCCCCGCACGAGCCGGCATCAGATTCGCCTGCACACCACGATGTTTCGAGCCCAGAATGCCGCGCAGTCGGGTCGGACTCGATTTGCTCTTACACCAGGTGAGAAATCGAGAGCTTTCGAATCTCAATCAGGCTATATCTTCCCTCCACGTCTGCGAAACATTACGGTTAGCCGTAAGGCAGGACTTTCGACCCTAGAATGCAATGTCAAAATTCCCATTCTGGTACCGAGAGACAGTCCGTCTGCTTCAGTCCGCATCACCAATATTCATAAATACAGCAGCATGAGGTATGGATATGGGAGATGCGGCGCCGAGCGGACCAATCGCGGTAATACATGTTGCTACCGATTCACCAGGAAAGAGATATGACACCACCGAGTCCGACAGACGCAACAAGTTCCGATAATGCAAGCGACGACGGCGCGGGTCAACGCGAGCAGACGATCGCGGATTCTGCCGAACGCCCCATTCGCGACCCGTTCGCTGCGATCAACGAGGTGTATACGGATCCCGCGCTTGTCGCCGTCTTCGAAGGGCTGCGTGCCGCTGTCAGCGGCGAGCAATCGCACGTGTGGTCGGCGCTCAACGACAGTGCTCGGTTGCGCGCTGTCTACGACACCGGACTACTCGCGCCCGGACCACATCCCGAAGTCGATCAGATCGTCGGATTGACCATCGACGCGGTCGGGATCCCGAACGCTGCACTGAACATGATCACCGACGTCGAGCAAGTCAACGCCGCGATCGCCTCCCGCTCAGGCGACACCGGGGAACAACGTACCCATCCCCTCCCCGACTCACTCTGCGTCTACACAGTCGTGAGCGGTTCCCCACTCATAATCGACGACATCGCCGACCACCCGGTACTCAGGGATCATTCGGCCGCCCAAAGCGGCGTAGTGGGCGCTTACATCGGCATCCCGATCATCGACGACGCAGGTCATCCCGTAGGGACGCTGTGCGCGTGGGACAGCCAACCGCATCATTGGTCGAGTGGTGAGGTCCAGATCATGACCGACCTTGCCGACGTCGTCCAAAACGTAATCTTCGACAAATAAAAATACCGCTGCCGAGTATCTTTCGATTGCTGACTGTGACGCCGAGTCGCATTCAAACCAAGCGCGAGTTGCTACGGCAAATATCGTTAGGCCCCCTATAGAATGCGATTAATGGTGAATGTACGAATTGTCTGATTAATTCGGGATTGTCGTGGATGGAGTGGGAATTGCCGCAATTGTTGGAGGTCGAGACTTCGACCGCCCCCGGAGGCCCCCCACCTACTTCTTCGAATTCTCGTAAAACATTCGGGCAGCTCATTCGGACCGATCCGCTGAGCACCATCGTCAGTGTTTCCATCGATGTGTTGTCGGCGACGATCGCGGTGGCACTCGCATGGTGGTGGGCGCTCACATCAGTTTTGGTTCATCCACCCATGTGGTGCTTCGCACTCTTTGTTCCCCTGGTCGTAATCGTCATGGGCGCGCGGTCGTTGTATCGCCGCTCGCTCAACCGCCGATTCCTCGACGAGTTCTACGGGATCCTGTCCTCTGGCTCGATCGCAGCAATGCTGCTGCTGTGCGCGCTGGTCCTGTTCGGAATCACCGATCGCCCCGGTGCTGCCGTGACCAAACTGTGGGTGTGCGCGAGCATCCTGATTCCATTCGGCCGTCTGGTTCGCGTGGTGGTCCAACGACGCCTGCAACAGAACTCCCATCTCGTGTCCCCCACGTTGGTCATCGGATCCGGACAGCTCACCCAGCACGTGATCGCTCGGATGATCGCGGCTCCTGAACACGGCATGAACCCAGTCGGAGTGCTGTCGGACGAGTCCCCCATACGCAGTGACCAGGGGACGGAGGCCGACCAGGTGCCGTACCTGGGCGCTGTTGATCGCCTAGAGTCCGTCATTGCCGAAACCCAGGCCGAACGCCTGGTCATCGCATTCACGAGAGTTCACGGTGAGCTGCTGACCGGAGCAGTCCGCATCGCCCACCGCCACGGACTTCGGGTATGGGTGGTGCCACGCATGTATGAGGTGATCGGCTCGAAGAGCCTCATCGACCACATCGGCGGCATGCCCTTGTTGTCAGTGCCTCACACCAATCCCCGAGGCTGGCAGTTCCGGGTCAAACACATCAGCGACAGAATCGTCGCCGGCTGCATCCTTCTCGTGCTGTCCCCCCTCTTCCTCACTCTCATGCTCTTGGTGCGCTGGAGTTCGCCGGGACCGATATTCTTTGCTCAAGAGCGGGTGGGGCGCAACGGCCAGATCTTCGGCTGCCTCAAGTTTCGTTCGATGCGGCTACCCGATCCCAACCATGTGACGTTTGTTCCGAAAACCGGTAGCGCACCGGGCGGCGTCGAGGGAACCGATCGACGGACCCGGATCGGAAAACTTATGCGGTCGACGTCGATGGACGAACTCCCCCAGCTGCTCAATGTTCTCCGGGGTGACATGAGTCTGGTCGGACCGCGTCCCGAACGTCCAGAGTTCGTAACCCTTTTCGAGGCGCAGATCCGCCGCTACGGCGAGCGACACCGGGTCAAGGCGGGCGTCACGGGTTGGGCTCAGGTCAACGGCTTACGCGGACAGACCTCCATCGCCGACCGCGCCGAATGGGACAACTACTACATCGAGAACTGGTCTCTGTGGCTCGACATCAAGATTTTGATGCTGACCGTGCTGGCAGTTTTCAAAAAGGCCGAATGACGGGCGAGGCAGTCTTCATGCCTTCTCGGACGCGAGTCCGTTCGCTCGCTTCCCGCTGAGGAAGACCGAGTTGTATTCCGGCGCTAACCTCGCGGCTGCCACGTGATAGGGCACGAACATGAGCACCTCGGTGATGACAAACGAAAGAAATACTGCAGTGCTGGAATGGAAACTGAACAAGAAAGTCAGTCCGAGCACCACGTAAAGAGCAGTGTTCGCCGCCCTGAGCCAGAACACCATTTTTGTGCGCCCCGCCCGGCGCAGAGCCGCAAAGGGGATGGTTGTCACCAACATGCACAACTTCCACGCACAGGCAACTGCCAGAGCGACATACAGTGAACTGTTCCAAGCAGGGCCGAAAATCAGGCTCCACACACCCAGATAGGCACTAGCGAAGATCGCCACTGTTCCGACCACAATGATCATCGCAACGTTGGCTACCTCGCCTTTGTGTCCGTGGGCGAGTTGACGTACTCGGCCGTAGGCGAGAATCGGTTCGAGGATCCCCGAAATGGTTGATACAACCCGGAATCCAACAGCAGCTGACGGTCCGAGGACGGTCAGGATGAAAGATGCCAATGCCGGCTGGACCATACCGACTGTCGCAGTTTCGCCGGTGACCCACGCAGCCTTGGTCAGGTCAGGAGGAAAGCCCAGATCTCGGCGAGCAGGCAGAGGCCAACATCTGATGAGGATGGCCACGAGAGCGCCCGCTGCAAGAACCCTGACACAGTTGGAGTTGTCGTACACGGCAAGGACCAATGCGCTCAGGCAACCGGCCATAAGGATCGAAGCGGCAACCGATTCCAGCTTCCATCTACCCCGCACCACGCCGATCGTCCGGGCCATCAGCAAGCCCGACGACAGTCCCAGAACTCCGATCAGTGTGATGGCCGTTGGCGGAACCGCCGGACTCACAATGAGGAGGGTCCCGGATGCCAAGCTCATCAACGCTATCCACCAGGGCATCGATACCTTGTGATCCGCTTCCGGGGTGGCAAGGCGCGACTCGACGACGAATGCTGACAGCAGCTGCGCCACGTAAGTTCCGATCGCCAGCGAAACGGCAAGGCGGCCTTGTTGTTCGATGGGTGCAATGCGTGCGAATACTGCGATGAAAATTGCCGGGAAGGCGTTGAGTGCCAGGCCCGCGACGATTTGCACCAGTGGCTCAACGCGCTTCACGTCTAGCACTGATCGAATGCGCGTCACTCTCTGGCCTCGGAAGACGCGGTCCACATCATCGATTCTTCGAAATTGATGGCGATAACTGCTCCGTAACGCGGCAACCTAACGTTAATCACGTTGGCACTCAATTTGATCAAGTTAATTCCGAGTGGCCAGTGCGCATCCGCGCTTCTGTCCCGTAATGCACACTCCACCTGTAGTAGTGTATGCCACGGATTGGCTGCCGTGCTCGCTGAGATCGAGCCACTTTAAAGATGGAGGGAGCTCAGCGATGTATGGTTCGAGATCCTTTCCCCCTGATCGAAGTTTCATTCCTGCGCTGCCGCAGAATGATTCCGCAATGATGCACCAAGACAAACATGCATTTTGATTTCTCGCCGAAAGCGGCTGGCGATAACTCGCCCCAAAGCAGTACAGCGACATGGTGGCTCGCACCGGCCGTCCTAATCCTGTTACCCGTCCTGGGATCTTTCACTGCATGGGCGTCCCTGATCGGTTGGTGTTCGGCCGGCAAGTGTCCGGCCGGCTCACTGCTGAATTTGCGCGGATTCCTCCAACCCGCCCCTTTCACCATTGCCGGCGTGACGTTGCTTGCGGTTTGGTACGGCATGGTTGTGGTGCTCGCAACGATCGGTTGGAGATTGGGACTGGGCACAACGCCGACACGGGAGTTCGTCGAGCGAACAACCAGCACGAACTTCGAACGGCGCTACTTTTTCCTCATCCTCGCAGTGTCCACGATCGGCGTGGCGTATGCGTACTACCGAATTACTGCGGCGACATCCATTGTCGACGCCTTGACCACCCAGACCGGGAACGCCTTCACGGAGGCACTACCCGACTCGGCCGGAATCGCGACGCTTCGATACGCGACCATCCTGGCGGCACCCATCAGCGTTTACCTCTGGCGAAAAAAGGTGCTCCATCCTGGATTCGTACTGTGGGCCGTTCTTCTCCTGGTGGCAAACTCGATGGTCGCGTCCCGCCTCTCGCTACTGATGGCGGTCGTGGTGTACGTCGTCTTACAGACAGCGGTGCCCCGCAAATCCGTGGGCGCGGACCGTAAATCTCTGCGGCCTTGGCACATCATCACCGCTGTAGCGATCATGTTCCTGATGCTCACGGCGCTCAACTATGTCCGGAACGGCAACTACTACCGCGATGCGGGAGTCTCGAACCCGATCGCGATGAATCTCTATCAGTCCGGCGCCTATCTCGCTGTGCCGGCTCAGGTATCCATGGGCGTGTCGGATGCGATCATGCGCGGCACTTTCGACAAGCCAGGGAGTGTCGTCGCCTCCGTGTCGGCGGCGCTGCCCAGCTTTCTGGTTCCGGCACATGAGGTCAGAGCAAAGGAATCGCTCGGCGCAGACTCCTACGATTTTTCGGTCTCGTTTGCACCGAATTTCACAACTAACTCTGAATTCGCTGACATCTATACGGATTTCGGAGCGTGGGGGTGGCTATACACGCTCCTGCTGTTCCCGCTGGCCGGTTACGTTTTCGGTCGGTTCCTGACATACGGTCCAGTGATCGCCGGATCGGCAGGAGTTATCGCATACTGTTTTGCCGAGGTATGGCGGATTCAGCTGCTTACGCAAGGAATTACCGTTTTCCTGGTCCTCCTGACGCTCGTCTGCGTGTTCGTGGCGGCACGAGGGCAGTCTCCCACCAAACTGGAAGACATGGTTTCGAGAGGAAATGTGAAGTCAAGTGACTGACAAGTTTGCAGGGACTACATACCGGCCGGGCAATGCTGGCAACGAATGGCTCCGCTCAGCGGTTGGCGCAGTTCGCAATCGATGGATCATCCTGCTTGTGTGCGCACTGTTCGGGGGCTTCCTGGGAGCGATCTTGACCAGTGTGCAGTCGCCGAGCTACGAATCTTCCGCGGTGATCTACCAGACGCCTCACTTCGGCGACACCGACGGTACAAGTCGTCAGCGTACTGAGGCGTACACGAAGTTGCTGAGCTCCGACTTCCTCATCGAAACCGCTCTGGCAAACACCGGATTGGAGATGTCGAACTCTGACGTGCGCGAAATGACCACGGCCAGTGCCAATGTCGGAAGCGCGATCCTGACGGTGACCGTGCGCGCGGAGGACGCCGATACCTCGGCGGAGCTCGCTAATGCTCTAGCGCAAGCACTTCCCGGTGCCGTTGCTGTTTTGGACGGGAGCACACCTGCACAACCGGCACCGGATCAGTCGGAAACCGTGGTTCCGGACCCAGTGCGATTGTCGGTGATCAGCCCGGCGGTGCCCGACGACGCTGAGGGCGGACCGCAGTATGTGCGCAATACCGCACTCGGTGTGATCGCCGGGCTTTTGGTGGGGTTGCTCTACGCATATCTGCGCAGTCAAATGAGCCGGAAAGTTCAGGATGTCGCCGCACTCGGCAAGTTTCTGTCCGGGCCGGTGCTGGCCGCCATTCCTGCGGACAAAGCGCTGGAAACCGGTGTTGTCGACTTCTCGAGAGAGAGCCCTGCCGCAGAGGCATTCCGCCGTCTCCGCACCGTGATCGCCGACCACGAACCCGGTCGGGGCGAATGCCGAACCATCATCGTTTCGAGTGCAGTCACCGGCGACGGCAAGACAGCGGTCGCGCTGAACCTCGCAATCGCTCTCGCTGAGAGCGGCAATGAGGTCGTATTCGTCGATGCCGCAGGAAGAGACGAAGCGAACGTGCGCTCCGGACGCCATGGTTCTGATCATGAAAAGAACGCATCACCAGCCGGGTTGATCGATTACCTACTCAATGGTGACGACATCGACCGATACATCTCTGCGAGTTGGCATCCGAAGCTTTCGTTCATCCCGGCGGGACGCACTGCGCCCGGCAAGTCCGAACTACTCGGGAGCACTCGGATGCGCAACGGACTCGCAGATCTTGCTGCTCGCGCAAACTACGTCATCGTCGATACCGCACCGATGGCTGACCGATCCGACGCCCTTGTGCTGGGACGCTGGGCCGACGGGGTCCTGCTCGTGGCGCGATCTGACCATACGAGGTACGCCGAACTGGGTGCTGTCATCGAACGTTTGTCGTTGGCCGAATTACGAGTCTGGGGCGTTGTACTCAATGACTCCCCGAGGCCACTGGCACGCAGCGCACGCAAACGCGGCGCACGATTGTCAGCGGCAACGCTGCTCGCGCGCGAGTCCCGCCCGATCAAAACAAACGTCTGACAGAAAACCGAGCGGCATCGAATTCGTCATCGGCAGGCGACGAAGACCGGCTCTCCCTTCGGCGGAGTGGTTGTCACGGTACCAACGCTCACTTCCGGGTTCGTAGGCGTGCCACCGACACAACTGTCACTGAAGATCAAAACAGGTAGCCACGACGAGGGGGCTTGCTCCCAAACCAAATCCGCAGCAACCACTGTCCCGGATGAGCCCTGGAACACGGCGAATGGTCCGCCGGCTTCGGAACCGAGCGGCGGACCCGTCACAGTCACGTTGAGCTGATCTATCGTGAACTGTGCCGAGTTGTCGGCTGAGAACGCCACCGCAGACTTCGCCGTCGTGATGGACACGGTTCCCAGTGAAACATCTTGGGTCCTCTGCAGCCCGACAGCTCCGGTACCTGGACCTATTTCGGTGTCGATCACCGTGCAATCGATCAGCGAAATACCGGTAACAGGCGGGGTTGCAATAGATTCCACGAGAATCGACCAGTAAAGACAGTTGTTAACGGCAACGCCCGCTACCTCTAGGTCGAACCGGCTGAAAGCGTCGCCAGTCGACCCGTTCGGTCTTGCCAGTACGTGCAGCCCTGTGTGAGAGTCCTCAACGGTGAGCCCATCCAGCTGCACACCGCGCGATGCCACATAGTGCCACCCGGCGCCCGAGTCCGGCGATGCCGAGTCGACCATGACACCTGCTCCGTTCGATACTCCGTCGACCACTACGGCAGCTACCGTTGATCGATTGACCCCCGCCAGACGCACTCCGTTTGCCGCACCGCCCGACACTTGGACGTCGGTGACATCGAAGTCGGTGTTCGACCACTCGGTCAAGGCCGGGAAGGAAAAGGTCTCGGAAGCGCTGTCGAACTGGGCTTCTGGAGAGTAGTAGGTCACCAGCGCCAAACCGTCGTCACCAGTGTTTGTTGCTGAATACCTTTCGACGGTTCCACGTCGGCACGCGTTGAAATGGAGTCCGTCGGCCATGGTGTTCTCGACGTGAAGTCCGTCAACAGTGATGTCGGAAACGCCCATCATGATCACACCTGCCTGCGGGCTCGACTCGACTCTGCAGTCGCTCAACGTCACCCAACTAACCGGCCTGCCGGGTCCGGTCCAACCATCGGGCACTGCCGACGTGTCCGATGCATATCCCACAACTCGGATTCCGTCGCCCATCGACCGCAGCGCCGGCTGGCTTGCCCACCGCACTGCCACGTTGTGAAGAGACACACGCTCCAGCGGACCACGCAGCACGATGCCGTGGCTCGTGCCGGCTCCGTTGTCGTCCAGGTTGTCCATCAGAAGTTCGGCACCGGTGTCGAAGTCGATCGAAACGTCAGAGATCCCCACTATCGAGATAGCAGCGCCGCCTGCTGGATGACGCTGAGTAAAGCGGTACCGGCCGGACGGAAAAAGTAAGACGTCTCCAGATTTCAGTTCGGCGACGGCATTGCGAATGGCAATCGAGTCATCCTGTGTCCCATCACCAACCGCACCGAAATCGCGAACATCGATGACGTCACCGCCGCCCTCGACGCGGCGAACGGCGTTGAAGGATTCAGGCAGAGCGGCAGGCAGAGCCAACGCTGCCGGGAACATTCCGAGAAATTTGCGGCGCGACAGCGCCGACGACCAGTTAGCCAATGGGCACCTCACTCAGGAAGGAACATATCTTCTCGGCAGTAGCTGTTGACACGATCTCGGACTGGCGCCGCTTGACATGCAACTCTCCGCGATGACTCAACGACGCCCTGGCGTCTTCGTTGTCACAGTACTTCTTCACGAGTTCGGCCAAGGCTTCGGAATCGTGCGGATCAAAATACTCTGCTCCGTCGCCGCACGTTTCCCTCAACACCGCGATGTCGGACGCCAGAACCGCGGTACCGGACGCCATTGCCTCCAGCGGCGGAAGACCGGCACCTTCGAAAAGTGAAGGCATAACCAATAAGTCCGCCTGAGCCACCAGAGCACGCAGACTGTCGAACGGAAGTCTGCCCGTTAACTGCACACGTTCACCCAGGCCTGCCACAAGCTGGTTGATTCGGTCGTCGAGTGTCCTGAGTGACTCATCGCCACCAGCTATCACCAGTGTGTGTGGGATGGAATCCGAGATCGTCGCAAATGCGTCCAGAAGTACCGGCAAGTTCTTGTGCCGCTTGATATTGCCGACATACAAAATGTAGGGGCGTTGAATTGGCGACGACGCCGGGTCGGCTTCAGAGAACCACACGTCGTCTACTGGGATCGGCGTCACCAGCACCTCGGATGAGGGTGCGATTGCAGCCATTGAACGGGCGGTGGCCTGGGACGGGGTGAAAATCGTTGCGGCCCGTCGTGCGCTGAGTTTCAGCATCGTCCACGCGTACGCGTTCTTTGCGCGATTCTGGTCGCTCAGCTTTTTGTCTTCGATATGGAGGGTGTCATGCACCGTGGAGAAGTATCGAACGTCCCGATTACGAGGAGACGTTAGTGCAAAAGGAAAGGGGTAGTGCGGAACCCACAGTGCCTGCGGACGGGTTGCCGACAATGCGCGACGCCACACACGTTGTTCACCCATTGAATACATTCGGGCCTCGGCGGGATCCGCAAGAATCACACGAGTTTCTTCGCTGGTGTCAGGTGCCGCATTTCGGTCGGCGAGGATGGCCAGCCGGAATCCACGTTCTTTCAGCACCTGCTCGAGCACAGGAATTTGGGTCCTGATGTAGGTGCCGATACCACTCTGACGAATATGTCGGGCATCGAACAACAGATCAACCGACTCGCCATCTCGGCTCGCCTGACCGGCACGGGGAGTATCCATAAGTGAATTGTTGCAGGTCCGTCAATTTGATGGAGATAATGATGCCCTGTCAAATGTCCGACTTCGCATATGAAATGGTACCTTCGGCACGAAGGAACTGATCTTGTCGGATCACCGGTAGTTTCAGGTGCATTCACGGCAGCAAATGGCGACTTCGGCTGGGTATCAACAAAGCTCGATCAGCCGGATCGTCAGATAAAAGGGCACACACCAAATAACTGTCACACGTTGCGGGAGTCTCGAAGCAAACATGAACGAACCCAAATTAGCGATAGTGCACGAGCGATTCACTGAGATCGCGGGTTCCGAACATGTGGTCGAGCAACTGTCCTTGACCTGGCCGCACGCCGCCGTCCACGTGCCTCTTGCCCGGCCTGCAGGCATACCTGCAGGACTTTCGTCCCCTCCTGTCACGACATGGGTCGACGGTGCCTACCGGATGCTGGGAAGGTCTTCTTACGCACCGCTGATGCCGCTGCTGCCCAGCGCTTTTCGCGGCATGAAGCTGGGAGAGGTCGATGCGGTGGTGGTGAGCCATCACGCATTCGCCACACAAGCGGCCTTCTCCACCGACGCCCCGGTGATCGCATACGTACACAGCCCGGCGCGCTGGGCCTGGGATCCCGCCTTTCGCGCGCAGGAGTCGGGTGGCGCAGCTGGCGCAGCCGTGCTCGCAGCACTGGCGCAAGTGGCGCGTCGGGGCGAGTTGAAAGCTGTGAGTCGGCTCGACCAGGTAGTCGCGAACTCGACCGAGGTTGCCGACAGGATTCAACGCTGGTGGGGCAGAGAAGCAGTGGTGGTGCACCCACCCGTGGACACCCATGGATTCACCCCCGATTTCTCGATCGACCGGGAAGACTTCTTCCTTCTTGCCGGCCGCTTGGTGCCTTACAAACGGCCAGACCTTGCAATTAGAGCCGCACGGCAGGCGGGCAAGAAACTCGTCGTTGTGGGCGATGGCCGATGGATGGACGTCTGCAAGGAGTTGGCAGCCGACGACACCGTCTTTGTCGGGCGAGTCCCCCACGATCAACTACTGGATCTTTACCGGCGGGCCCGAGCCCTGCTGATGCCCGGTGTCGAGGACTTCGGCATCGTCCCGGTCGAGGCGATGGCCACCGGAACCCCCGTGATCGCTTTGGGCGAAGGCGGCGCGCTCGACACAGTTATCCCAGGCAAGTCCGGTGTTCTCGTGTCCCCTGGCGACGATGCCAAGGTGGTCAGCGGTCTCGCAGAAGCAATGGAGGCATTCGATCCAAATGATTTCGATGCAAAGGTAATTCGCGCATGGGCCGAAGGCTTCTCACGGAAGGCCTTTGGAGAGAACATGATCAGAGTGGTTGACGGCGTTCTTGGGAGTAGATGACCGGTAGGCGGTCGAACATGCCCAAGTAGAACCGGACGTGGTTCCGACGCCGCAAAACGAATTCGATACTCCGGCCGGCCGGCGCCCAATCCTTTGTGTGCGTCCGATATCAGGCAACGCAATCCCAGATTAAGATTCAGGTGGCGTCGTGGGTAATCCGCGTCCCACAAATGACGGTACGACGGCAACTACACGGCGTGCCGAGTCGGCACTCGCGTGATTGACAACAACTCGACGCTCTATCGGTACTACAGCTATTCCCGCATAGCGCAGTCCGAGGTTTTCCAGTCCCCGTCCACCAAAACCCAGGGCATGTTCGTATCGAAGTCGGTTTCCTCAGCGAACGAGATGCCGACAGTTCCCTTACCGCTGTCCACTTCGGCGGTCACATCGGTCACTGTCCGGGGCGTCGCCTGAGCGACGTCGGAAAAGGCTTTGAACTCCTCCTCGGAGAACTTCTCTTGACATTCTCGTATGAAGAGAGCGTAAGCGGCCGACGCATCGCCCGAGTAGAAACTGGTAGCCCACTCTTCAGCAGCAGACTGCAGTGTGCCCACCGGATCTTCGGCCGCAGTCGGCGTTGATTCTCCACTGCAGCCAACGGTAAGCAGCGCAAAAGACACAACACCGGCGAACACAAACCTCTTAGCCATGAATTCTTCCCCTACCTCGGCATCACAAGTGCCACGGAGCATATGCCCAACCGACCAGAATGACTGCGTCAGCTGATTGTCGAGCTCTTAATCTGACATCCCTGGAAGAACATGGAACTCACCCTTGTGGCGCTCGAACGCAATCGCGTCACAAATTCCGACATGTTTGACGCTGAACCGTTCCTGGCCAGACCTGTAGCTCAGCGAGACGGGGTCATAGCTGTTGTCGCGCACAGCGATTGATATGTATCCCGGTGATCGTCGAAAACTTCGACGGCACGTGACATGTGCCCACATGCTGATCGGTTCGAGACAACGCAGACGGGAGAAAAGCTTCAAAGAATCGGGTTGGCCGGGACGCAGAGCGGTTAAACGATGTTCGCCATGGCGATACTCTCGACATCTCCTGCGATAGATCGGTCCACGAACCTTGTTGTCGCGCTATGTAGTACGGTCCTGACGATCCGGGTTTTCGCGGAGTTGTTCCCACTGGCGGAGCCGGTCGGCGATGATGTGTTCGTAACCGTTGTCGGTGGGTTCGTAGAACCGTTGACGCGCCATGCCGTCAGGGAAATAGTTTTGGCCCGAGAATCCTGTTGCGGTGTCGGGGTCGTACTCGTAACCCGCTCCGTATCCGAGGGACTTCATCAGACCTGTAGGGGCGTTGAGGATATGTGCGGGCGGCGGGAGGGATCCGGACCCCTTCGCCGCTCGCATCGCCCGGCTCAGGCCCCGGTATACCGCGATCGACTTCGGCGCGGTCGCAAGGTATACGACGGCTTGCGCGATGGCGAGTTCCCCTTCGGGAGAGCCGAGCCTCTCATAGACATCCCATGCCGCAAGCGTCTGGTGCACTGCGTGCGGATCGGCGATCGCGATGTCTTCATTGGCGAACCGCACGAGTCGCCGCGCGATGTAGAGCGGGTCCTCACCGCCGTCGAGCATGCGCGCCAGCCAATACAACGCAGCATCAGGGTCTGATCCGCGCATGGCTTTGTGGAGGGCGGAGATGAGGTTGTAGTGCCCTTCTTGCGACTTGTCGTACAGTGGCGCTCGTTTGTGTACCACCTGTGCCAGGCCGGCGGTGTCCAGCGGCGCGCTCTCCGGTGGCAGGGTGAGGAGTTGTTCGACGAGGTTCAGCAGGTAACGACCATCACCGTCGGCCATAGCAATCAAGGCCTCCGCAGCCCCCGTATCCACCGGGAGCGTGCGGCCGGTGAGCTGCTCGGCGCGATCCACGAGGGTGCGCAACGCCGACTCGTCGAGCCGCTTGAGGACGAAAACCTGGCACCGAGAGAGCAAAGCGCCGTTGAGCTCGAAGCTGGGATTTTCGGTCGTCGCTCCGACCAACACAATCGTCCCGTCTTCGACGTACGGAAGAAACGAATCCTGCTGAGCGCGATTGAAGCGGTGAATCTCGTCGACGAACAGCAGGGTGCCCTGCCCGATCTCTCGCCGCTTGCTGGCCGCTGTGAACACCTTACGAAGGTCCGCAACCCCGGAGAACGTCGCCGACAACGGCTCGAACATCAGATCTGTGCGTTCGGCGAGAAGCCTTGCGATTGTGGTCTTCCCACATCCGGGCGGCCCCCACAAAATCGTGGAAGACAGTTTTCCCTGTTCGATCATTCGCCCGATCGGGGCGTCCGGGCCAAGCACATGCCCCTGTCCGACGACATCCTCGAGTTGCGTGGGACGGAGCCGATCTGCGAGCGGGCGTGAGGTGTCATCGACCTCGAACAGCGACGCCGCGTCAGGATCTTTCGTCATCGCTGTCCTCTTTTCTCTGGCTGTCGGCCGCGCCCGCCGATCTGATTCCGGTTTGCTTCAGGTCTTCGATGCTCTGGCGCAATAACGTTCGCTGGGAGGCTGGAAGCTGCTCGGTCACCAATTCGTAGGAGTTGTGGACGAGTCTCTCGGCCAGCGAGGCAGTCACCGATTCTCCAGCCCCAACGGACACCCAATGACGTTTGTCGAAATAGCGTCCTCGCTCGATAGTGTCGTGCTCACCGATCAGGGCCGCGCCATGAGCAGGATCGACCTTCACAGTGATGATCGGCTCGCCCGGATCCTGCGTGACGACAAGGAACACGCGTCCGGCGACTTTGAAAACCAGCAGTTGCTCGGTGAACGGGTATCCCTCCGTCACCCCCGGAAGCCCCTGGGCGGTAGTGCAGGCGAGCCGCTGCAACCGGGGCCCAGTCAGACTCACCCGTGTCGTCCAAACGTGTCGGGATCGACCGGCCGCTCCCGCTTGGGTAACTTCTCGACAACCAACAGATACGACTCTACGACCAAATCGTCGACAAGCCCGGCATCGACAGAACCTCCCGGGTGAACGGTGATCCAGTGCTGCTTGTTCATGTGATAGCCCGCGGTGATATCCGTGTGCGACTGCCGGAGTGTTTCCCCGTCCGCGGGTGCTGCCTTGACGATCACGATCGGCTCCCCGGTCACCTCGGTCTGCAACATGAACACCTTCCCGCATACCTTCCACACCTTCCAGTCCTCACCGAACGGATACGTCAGCTCCGCGCCCGGCAGTTCCGTCGTGCGGGCTGCAGCTCGCTCCTGAAGTTCCATGCCCTGCACCATTACCCTCCCACCTGAATGTACGTACAAACGTACGCACCAGCGCCGACACACTTACACCGATGCGATCGCCCACGCCCAAGACGAGAAAGAGGTTCGCGAGATCCTGGTCGACGCAATCTGCGGGGACAGCCGAGCCACCGAACGAGACCTGCGACCAGCGCGCGAAATGTACGCCTACGGATCAATCAGTTCCGGAGTAGGCGACCTGATTCGGCACCCACGGCGTCAGACGCCAGCGGGACGTGCTGGTTTCCTATCTCGAATAATTGCGGAACTTCCTGTTGGGGAGCTTCTTTGAAGATGGCAATGGGCCGGGAATGATGTGAGAGGTTTTTCGGTTGCGTCTCTGCGAACGGACCTCGAGTCACTGCGCGAACTGATGCACCTGTTGATCGTGATCAGTGGTGCAGGTGCTAAGCCCAGACACTCCCACCTCCCGCCCGAAGGGAGGGTCGTGTTGTCACCACAGCTCACAGCAACAAAAAACTACGCCAGCAGTGTTGTGCGCACCCATGCACGCGACACTGCTGGCAGCCCGAGAAGCACATCGCTGTCGTCTTAGCGTCGTACGGCTCGATGTTGAAAATATGAGGGCCACTGCACGTTTCCCTGGCAGTAACCTCTAGCTGCCCTAGGGTCAGCGCGGTGTCATACGGAGAGCGCCGTCCATGCGGATGGTCTCGCCGTTGAGGTAGTCGTGCTCGACGATCATCTGAGCGAGTTGCGCGTACTCGGACGGCTGGCCCAGACGCGACGGGAACGGAACGCCGGCTTCGAGGCCCTTGCGGTACTCGTCGGTGACGCCCGCGAGCATCGGGGTGTCGATGATGCCGGGAGCGATCGTGTTGACGCGGATGCCGAACTGAGCCAGGTCGCGGGCAGCCGGAACCGTCATGCCGTGCACGCCGCCCTTGGATGCGGAGTAGGCGATCTGTCCGATCTGGCCTTCGAATGCGGCAACAGATGCGGTGTTGATGACAACCCCGCGCTGGCCCGAGTCGTCGACGGTATCTGTCTTGGCAATGGCGTCGGCCGCCAGGCGCATGACGTTGAAGGTGCCGAGCAGGTTCACAGTGATGACCGTGCGGAAAAGCTCGAGGTCATGCGGGCCGTTCTTGGACAGGATGCGTCCGGCCCAGCCGACGCCGGCGCAGTTGACGACGATACGCAGCGGAGAGCCGGATTCGACGATCTGGTTGATGGCAGCTTCGACCTCTTCGCCGCTGGTCACATCGGTGGGGATGAGGGTGACACCGGCGGGGACATTGTCGCCGGCGCGTTCGATCGACGCGGGCAGATCCAGGCCGAAGACGGTAGCGCCGGCGTCGGCGAGGCGCTTGGCCGTAGCTGCTCCCAGTCCGGAAGCTGCTCCGGTGACCAGTGCTGCGGTTCCCTTGATTTCCACTTCGTATGCACTCTTCTCTTCTCAATAGATCGAAAATGACTGGTTGTTGAGTTCTACTTGCGCACGTCAGCGCCGGCCGGGGTTGAGGCGTTACCCAAAACTGACTGCAGTGAGTGCGAATCCTGTTGGCACGAGCGGTAATACCGCCTCACCGACGAATCGGCCCCGCGATCACGCTCGCCTCGCAGTAAGAGCGGAGCGATGATGTCATGGACCTCCGTGGAAGTACCCCTACAATTCCGCACCGGCGCGGTACCCCTCCGCGATGGCATGACTCAATCGACGGGGAGTTACGCAGTCACCGATAATGCTGACTGCTCTGCTGGGTTCCAAGCCCAGGGATGACACCGGAACTCGCGGCTGATGCCAGACGGTCAGCACATCGTCAAACGTGACGTCACCGCTTCCGAAGACAGGGCGCAGGAACAGCGGGGCCGAGGAACTATCGGGAATCACCAACGAGTGACCGACTTTGAATTCGACCCCCGCGTCGCCGAGTCGACCCAGCAACGGACCCACGCTTTCAGCCGGCACTCTGGAGGCCAGAGCAGTCAATGCAGTGGCAATCGTAACGCTCCAGCCCTGCTGGGCAAGCGCTTCGGCTGCGCTGTACGCCGGCCAGAACCCGTCGCCCTCGTCGTAAACGACCGCGTGACGACTCTCGACTTCGGGCACCCGGCCAAGGAGAACATCGTCAATCGTCGCGACGGGTCGCCCGCGCAAACCGATCGGCAACTCCGCCGGCCGTGATCCGGTGGCCACGATGACGTGGTCGGCCGATGAGCGGATGTCTGCGAGGTCGTCCACGTCGATTCCGGCAGCGAGGTTGACGTCGACCTTGAGCCGCTTGAGTTCTCGTGCAAGGTAATCGACGATGTCGATCAAGGTGGCGCGATGTGGGGCGGCTGCGGCCACACGGACGGCGCCACCGAGAACGGTGTCCTGCTCGAACAATGTGACACGATGCCCGCGGCCGGCGGCGACGCGTGCGGCTTCGAGTCCGGCCGGCCCGCCACCGATGACAAAAACTTCCTTGACGCGCGGGGGCACGGCACCGACACCCGGATGTCGGCCGCGTCCGACTTCGGCATTGACCGCGCAGTGTAGATGCGGGTCGAAGGCGCGGCAATCCTGATTGATGCCAAGACAGCCTCGGATCTCGTCGAGGCGGCCGGTCTGCGACTTGATCGGCAGGTCGGGATCGGCGATCAGCGCCCGAGCCATCCCCACCATGTCGACGTGACCGGACTTGATCGCGTGATCGGCGGCAGCGGCGTCGCGGATGCGCTGACCGACGAGGGTAGGAATGCCGGTGGCAGCCCGAACTTTCGATGCGGACGGAATTGCGACCCCATCTTCACTGGTGGAGTCCTTGACGTATTTGCCGCGGGTGCCGTGCGTGATGGAGAAGTAATCGACCCCCAGTTCGGTCATATTCTCGGCGATGCGCACGCAGTCATCGATCCGCATTCCGCCGGGGATTTCCTCTTCACCGCTCAGTCGCACGCCGAGGGCGAATCCGGTCGGCATGACGGAGCGCATTGCCTCGATCACCAAGCGGGGGAAACGCATTCGATTCTCGAACGATCCACCGAAGCTGTCGGTTCGCTGGTTGGTCAAGGGGGACATGAACTGAGCAGGCAGATAACCGTGCGCGGCATGGATTTCCGCGCCGTCTGCGCCTGCCTTGACAAGATTCGCGGTCGAGATGCGCCAGCCTTCGATAATGTCTTCGATCTCGGTAATCGTGAGTTCGTGAGGGGGGTAGGCATCGCGCGGTGTCTTTATCGGGGACGGGGCCGACGGCGGCGCATCCGATTCGCCGCCGATGAATTCGCGGCCGAGGTGACACAGCTGACCGATGAACTTCGCGCCGTGACGGTGTATCACTTCGACTTTCGCGGCTGTGGCCGGAACGAATTCGTCGATGTACGCCTCGACGAGCTTTCGTGAGCGCAGCGTCGTGGTCGGGTGCACCACGGTGGCACCGCCGATGATCAGACCTACTCCACCGGCCGCGAGTCGCTGGAAATGTTCGGTGTCCCCATGTGTGGGGACACCGTTTTCGGCCATACTCGTACCGGCAGGCAAGGCCACCAATCGATTCTTGATGGTCATGCCACCGACTGCGAACGGTGAAAATAGGTGGGGGAATTCGTTACCCATGAGTGCTCTCCCAGCTCGCAACTACTGACATGGCGATCCTACTCTAACTGTATTGAATTCAGTTTAGCCAAGAATGGCGGCATCGAAAACCTGCGCGCACCCAACTATTGTGATGTGAGCCACATCATGGCATACTGCCGTCGTCAGCTAAACCGAGTTCAGGTCATCTCGAATGAATGCTGAATTTGCTTGTTCTCGAATATCTTTCGCGGTTCGACAACGAGATCTCCGGAAAATACCTATGACATACGAGCGCCAGAAGGGCACGTACATGAAGATCTTTCCCCGGTCGGTCATAGCGGTGACTGCGGCCGCCACGCTGATGGTGGCGGCCGCGTGCAGCAGTAACGAGACCATGGCAACGCTGGCCTCCGGCAGTTGGGACGACGTCGTCGCCGCGGCCACAGCCGAAGGTTCCGTGCGGCTTTACTCCACCCAGCATCCGGCAAACCTCGAGGCACTGCGGGTTGCATTTGCGCAGCAGTATCCGCAGATCACCTTGGAAGTTACGCGCGGCACCGATGTCGAGATGAACCCTCGAATCGAAACCGAGAATCGAACTGGCAAGGGCGTAGGCGACGTTCACATGTCCTCGGATCCGTCCTGGATCAAAAATGCCGCCGCAACCGGCGACTTCTCGACGGCGATTGTCGGCCCAGCCTTCGACAATCCGATATACGATCGCGCTCGAAGTGTGATCGACGACCAGTTCTTCCTGACCAGCGCGGCTGTATTCGCGCTCGGCTGGAACACCGACGCTCTGCCCCAGGGGCTTCGATCACCGGACGACCTGCTTGATCCCGCGCTGAAGGGGAAGATCGGGGTTGTGAACCCCGGCGGATTCGCGGCCGTGGTCGACGAGTACCAGTTCTTCGAAAAAAATTGGGGCAACGGCGATTTCAACGAACGGCTCGCGGCCCTGAATCCTCGAATCTACCCGAGTTCGCTGGGTATCGCCCAAGCATTGAGCTCGGGTGAGATTGCCGCAACCCCGATGGTGCAACCGCTGGTGCGGGAGATGGCGACAGGTGCCCCGGTGGACTGGGTACTGCCGGAGCCGGCTTGGGGAACGCCGTGGTATTCCTTGGTACTTGCGTCCGCGCCGCATCCGAATGCCGCGCAGGTACTGGCCAACTTCATGGTCACAGAAGCAGGGCAGAAGGCACTCTCGTACGGATACGGTAGTGCTCTGCCGGACATCTCGGGTTCGGTCGGACGTGCGCAGGATATCCCTCTACCGGACACCGCTGCGCTCACTCCCGAGCTGACCGGCAAGTTTCAAGAAGAATGGGAGCGGAGCTTTCAACGTTAGTGGTGCGATCTGGCCCGCCTCGGATCGAGGCGGGCCACCTCAGTGCTTTACTACTTCAGTACTTTTCACCCACCTCGGCCTTCTCGACCAACGACTGCGGTGGTTCGAAATGACTGCCGTACTTCGACGCCAGATCTCGGGCGCGGTCGACGAAACCTGGCAGCCCGCCGTCGTACTGGTTGATGTACTGGATCACGCCGCCGGTCCAGGCTGGAAAGCCGATACCGTAGATCGAGCCGATGTTAGCGTCCGCGACCGATTCCAGCACGCCCTCGTCGAAGCAGCGCACGGTCTCGAGCGCTTCAGCGAACAGCATTCGTTCCTTCATGTCCTCGAACGGAATTTCCGTGGACCCGGACTTGAACGCTTCACGCAGACCTGGCCAGATGCCGACGCGCTTGCCGCTCTCGTCGTACGAGTAGAAACCGCCGCCGCCGGATCGTCCGGTGCGCTCGAGTTCACCGACCATCCGATCCATGACGGCGTTGGAACCGTGGAATGGAACGGTCTCGCCTGCGGCGAGCAGTGCCCGCTCGGTTTCCTTGCGGATCTTCTGCGGCAGTGTGAGTGTCAGTTCGTCCATGAGCTGCAGTGGCGGTGCCGGGTATCCGGCCTGTGCGCCTGCTTGCTCGATGAACGTGGGGTTTACGCCCTCGCCGACGGCGGCCATCGCCTCGTCGAGGAACTTGCCGATGACGCGGGAGGTGAAGAAGCCACGACTGTCATTGACCACGATGGGGGTCTTGCGGATCTGCTGGGTGTAGTCGATGACCTTGGCCAACACAGCATCCGACGTCTTGGCGCCTTTGATGATCTCGACCAGGGGCATCTTGTCCACTGGGGAGAAAAAGTGGATTCCGATGAAGTCTTCCGAGCGCGCGACACCTTCGGCCAGGATGGTGATCGGCAGGGTGGAGGTGTTGGAGCCGAGCACCGCGTCGGGTTCGACGATGTTCTCGATCTCCTGGAACACCTGGTGTTTGACTTCGACCGATTCGAATGCGGCTTCGATTACCAGGTCGACGCCCGCGAAATCGGCGGCGTAGGTGGTCGGTGTGATTCGGGCGAGGAGTTGTTCGGACTTCTCCGCCGTGGTCTTGCCACGGGCGAGCGCTTTGGCCTCCAGCGCTACCGCGTACTGCTTGCCTTTCGCCGCTGCGTCGAGCGAGACGTCCTTGAGTACCACGTCGATTCCGGCCTGGGCGGAGACGTATGCGATTGCGGCACCCATCATTCCGGCTCCGATGACACCCACCTTCTTAGCGGTGAACTTGTCGTAGCCGTCTGGCCTTGACGCTCCACCGTTGATCGCCTGCAGGTCGAAGAAGAAGGCGTTGATCATGTTCTGGGCCAGTTGGCCGGTCACGAGCGAGACGAAGTAGCGGGTCTCGATCTCGTCGGCAGTGTCGATGTCGACGTACGCGCCTTCGATCGCGGCAGCCATGATCGCGCGTGGTGCCGGCATCGGTGCACCCTTGAGTTGCTTACGCAGGAGACTCGGGATAACCGGCAGGACCTGGGCCATCTTCACGTCAGCCGGTCCGCCGCCGGGAATCTTGAATCCTTTGGTGTCCCAAGGCTGTATGGCATCGGCGTGGTCGTGAATCCAAGCCTTGGCCGCCGGTAGCAATTCCGCCACCGAACCAACGACCTGGTCGATCAGGCCCAACTCCAGCGCGCGTGTCGGGCTCAAACGCGGGCCCTGCAGCAGTACGTTTGCCAGCGCCCCCTGGATGCCGAGCAGCCGTACGACACGGGAGATTCCGCCCCCGCCGGGCAACAGACCCAGGGTGACCTCGGGTAAGCCGAGTTGGTTGCCCTTGACGTCGGCCGCGATGCGGTGGTGGGTGTGCAGCACGATTTCCAGCCCGCCACCGAGTGCGACGCCGTTGATGGCGGACACTACGGGCTTGCCCAGCAACTCGAGTCGCCGCAGCACCTTCTTGAGTTCGTTGAGGTGGGTGGTGACCTCGGTGGCAGAAACCGGGTTCTTCGCCTGCGGTCCCCAAGCCTGCATGTCCCTGAGGTCACCACCGGCAAAGAATGTTCGCTTTGCCGAGGTGAGCACGACGCCGACGAAACTGTCCTTCTCGGCTTCGAGTCGGTCGACTGTCGCGGCCATTGACGACGTGTACAGGGCGTTCATCGTGTTGGCGCCCTGATTCGGGTCGTCCATCGTGAGCACGAGGACGCCATCGGTATCGAGCGCCCAGCCGATCATGTTGTCAGTCATTGATTCTGTATGTTCTTTCTCTTCAACAGAGGGAGGAGCGGACCGGGGTGCAGACTCAGACGCGTTCGATGACGGTGGCTATACCCATGCCACCGCCGATGCACAGCGTGATCAGGCCGTAGCGTCCGCCGGTACGTTCGAGTTCGTCGAGCACGGTGCCGACCAGCATGGCTCCGGTAGCGCCGAGTGGGTGGCCCATCGCGATGGCCCCGCCGTTGACGTTGGTCTTCTCGTGCGGGATCTTCAGATCCTTCATCCACTTCATGACCACGGAGGCAAAGGCCTCGTTGAGTTCGAAGACGTCGATGTCGTCCACGGTCAGTCCGGCCCGCTTCAGAGCGAGTTCGGTGGCGGAAGTAGGTCCGGTCAGCATGATCGTCGGTTCACTACCGGTTTGGGCGGTGGCCACGACGCGGCCGCGCGGCGTCAGGCCGCCGCGCTTACCCGCGGCTTCGCTGCCGACGAGTACCAGTGCGGCACCGTCGACGATGCCCGAAGAGTTACCGCCGGTGTGGATGTGGTTGATCTTTTCTATGTTGACGTACTTCTGCAGCGCAACCTCGTCGAAACCGGTTGTAGCCGCAAGTTTTTCGAACGCCGGTGTGAGCTTGCCCAGACTCTCGACGGTGCTTCCCGGACGGCGATGCTCGTCGTGATCGAGCAGGACGACCCCGTTGAAGTCCCGCACCGGAACCACGGATTTGGAGAAATAGCCTGCATTCCAAGCATTTTCCGCGCGCCCCTGTGACTGTGCGGCGTAACCGTCGATGTCCTCGCGGGTGAATCCTTCGACCGTGGCGATGAGGTCGGCGCCGATTCCCTGCGGGGCGATGTACAGGTCGTATGCGGTCGCCGGGTCGGTGAAGATGGCGCCGCCGTCGCTACCCATCGGGACACGCGACATCGACTCGACGCCGCCGGCGATCACCAGGTCGTCCCAGCCGGATGCAACTTTCTGCGCCGCCAGGTTTGTGGCCTCGAGACCTGACGCACAGAAGCGATTGACCTGCGTGCCTGGCACCGAATCCGGCAATCCCGCGAGCAGGGCGGCGGTGCGCGCGATGACTGCACCCTGCTCGCCCACCGGGGAGACGACGCCCAGTACTACGTCGTCGATTTCTGCGGGATCCATTGCGGTAAAACGGGTTCCGAGTTCCTGGATCAGCCCGACTACAAGGTCGACGGGCTTGACACTGTTCAATGAGCCTTTTCGCAGCTTGCCTCTCGGCGTGCGAATGGCCTCGTAGATAAATGCTTGTTCACTCACAGGGATTCCTTTTGGTCATGACGGCTCAGTTGTTTCGGCAGGACAAGAGTGAGAGTCGCCGGCCGCATTTGGCGGCGCGCGCCTGCGATAGAGATCGCGGAGGAGTGCGAGAGCACGGGAGAATTACGGCGTCCCCGGGTAGCGCGGCAAGGCTGCGCTGTACCCGAGGTCGGCCTGGATGGAGCTGGAATCAGGAGAAGGACAGTTCGGGGGTGCGGGCGATCAGTAGGCGCCGCACCTTGCCCTCGCTGTCGAGCTGCGCAGTGGCGTTGAACGAAGCCTCGAAATCGCCGCCTCGAGTGGTGCGCCCGAGTGACAACTCGACACCGTCGACGAATGCCCCTGCGTCGATGTGGTGGATCAGAACACTCTTCTCGCGTTGCGCCAGGTAGGCGACGAGACCGTCGCGATCGCCGACGAACTCGGCAGACTGACCATCACCCTTCGAGAACTGAACGGACATCACGAAGTCTTTGCTGATCATCGTCAGCACGCGGTCCGGATCGTCGGAATCCATGTACTCGAACCACTGGATGAGCACTGGCGTCTGGTTGGTCTCGCTCATCAGCGAACTCCTTCGGCGGACGAATCGGGGGGAATCAAACTGAACTCAGCGTCGAAGGTCACCTGATAGCGATCGACGAGACCGGCGGAATCGACGTGCATGACACCGACGAAATAGCCCGTGGTCTTGGTCCCGTTCTCAGTCACCGACCCATGCAGGAAATGCAGATCTCCTTCGGCTGCAACGCGCAGGACCTTGTGTTTGCGATCCACCGGAGGGCGACTCGACAGGTAGTCGAGCATTGACGCACGACCACTCCCGTAGTTAGCCCCGGTGGGCAAGACCATGGCGAACTCCACGTTCTCGGCCAACAAGGCCACAGCATCTTCGAGTCGACCGCTGTCCACGGTCGCGTAATAGGTTTCGATCACTGAGCTCATGAGATGAACTTAGTTCGGTTCACCCCTTCTTGTCGAGGCCCTGACGCGCTAGTCTCGATCCATAACCAAACTGAACTCAAGTCAAGTGGAGTGATATGAAATCGTCTACTTCCCAGGTAGAGCCCCCCTGGCCACTCTCCGAGCCCGCTGCTCTCAATCCTGGCCCCGAACAGTTGGAGCTTCGTGATGCGATTCGAGCGCTGCTCGGGAAACACGGCGGCGTAGAGCAGGCTCGGTCGGCTTCGCACACGGCCGAGGGATACTCGCCGGACCTCTGGCAGCAATTGATCGAGAATATGTCGGTCACTTCGCTCGCTGCGCCAGAAGATCGCGGCGGGCTGGGTTACGGCATGGTAGAACTCGGCATCATTCTCGAAGAGTGCGGTCGGAGTCTGGCCTGTGAGCCCGTGTTTTCCTCGGCGGTCCTGGGCGCCCAGGCACTGTTGGCGGCCACGTATCCCGTCGACGAACTACTGGTCAACGTCCTCGAGGGATCCTCGGTGGCAAGCGTCAGTCCACTGACTGCCGCGACCGATCGACTCAGCGGTGTCGAAAGTGAATCCTCCTGGCTGCTCAGCGGTGAGGTCTCGGCCGTCGTAGGTGGTGCTGCTGCCGACCTCGTCATCGTCTCCGCCGACACCGCCGCCGGACGGCAGATATTCGCAATTAAGACAGCCGGTCAGGTGCACTGGCGCGAGCGCGAAGTCGTCGACCCCACCCGCAGACAGGCCGACCTGACCGTAGCGGAAGTGCCGGCAGTTCCCGTCGTCGGTGCCGACGATTATGCCCGGGCCTGTACTCGGATTCATGATTTACGGACGCTCGCAATCGCTTTCGAGAACACCGGAATCGTCGACGCCCTGCTCGAGATGACCGTCGAATACGTGAAGACCCGACATCAATTCGGGCGCCCGATCGGCTCGTTTCAAGCCGTCAAGCACCGACTGGCCGACGTACTCGTGCTGCTCGAGCGCGCTCGATCGGCAAGCAGATATGCCGCAGCCGTATACGACGAGGCCCCGGACACTGCCCGATTGGCGATCGCGGTGGCCGGCGCCGTCTGCACCGACGCGGCCATCGACGCCGCGGCCGAGGCCGTGCAATTGCATGGCGGCGTCGGCTTCACGTGGGAACACCCGGCACACTCCTATTTCCGCCGCGCATTGGGAAACGAAGCAGTACAGGGCGATTCGCGCACTCATCGCGCACGCATCGCAGAACTGATCGGTATTTGACTGTTCGGAAAATGCCACCGACGCCGGGTATTGACGCGACGTCACCCGATCTGCATACTGAAGTGAATCCAGTTCAATTTACATCCACACGAAAGGCTCATGATGATCGAGACCGACCACATCCTGTTGGAGAAAGACGGAGACATCGCGCGGGTTTGGCTCAACCGCCCGCACAAGAAGAACGCGGTCACTGTTGAACTGCTGCACCGCCTCGACGAGATCATTGTCGAGGTCGACAACGATCCGAACCTCAAGGTTCTGGTGCTACGTGGCGTCAACAACACGTTCTGCTCAGGTTTCGACCTGGACGAGCTGCTCTCCGACTTCATCGGCAGCACCACAGCGATGGACGTCGCCGTGCTCTCGGCCAAGGTCTGCGACCGTCTCTACTCGATGAACACACCCTCGATCGCAGTCCTCGAAGGCTACGTCACCGCAGGTGGTTTCGAACTGATGATTTCGTGCGACTTCGCGATCGCATCGGATGACGCCAAGATCGGCGACTTCCACATCCGTCGCGCACTCTTCGGTGGCGCCGGCCCGATCTACCGCCTTCCCCGCATGATCGGGGTTCGCAAGACCAAGGAGCTCATGCTCACCGGCAAGCTGCTCTCGGGCACCGAGGCCGCTGCATTCGACCTGATCAATGCTTCGGCACCGGCCGATCAGCTCGATCAGACCGTGGCAGACTTCGCCGCGACTCTGACCGACAAGAGCCCGTTCATGATGAAGCTCACCAAGATGTGCATCGACAAGGGCCTCGACGCCGACATCCAGTCGCTCATGGTCATGGAGCACTTGGCCGTCGGCAACGCACTGCAGTCGGAAGACGGCAAGGAAGGCGTCACCGCATTCCTCGAGAAGCGTGATCCGGTGTGGGTCGGCCGCTGATCTGATTCACCCCGAGACCTGAAGGGATAGGCATGGCAGAGAAGACAGCAATCGTGCTCGAAGGCAGCCGGTGCACGGTGTGCGCCACGGTGGCCTTTCCGGCCGGCGTCATGTGCAGCAAGTGCGCAACGCCAACGGCGGCACCTCTCGATTTGAGTACCCGAGGTGTGCTGTGGGCGTACACGATTCAACGTTTTCCTCCGAAATCGCCGCCGTACGTACCGCCCGCCGGAGGGTTCACTCCTTTCGCGGTCGGTTACATCGAACTCCCTGAAGGAATCAAGGTCGAGGCAATAATCGACTGTGAAGACTTCGACGGACTGGATCAGGCACCGGTGACGTTGGTCGCCACCTCACCGGTGCCCCGGTTCGCCGTCGATCGTGACGCGAAGCGAGGAGAAACCAAGTGACGCAGCCTATTTCGATCGTCGGAGCCGGGCTCTCGAAGTTCGGCCGGCAACCGGGAGTGAGTGGGCGTGCCATGGCCGTCACCGCGATCGGCGCTGCGCTCGATGATGCCGGACTTTCATGGCCCGACGTCCAGGTCGCCTTCGGCGGCAGTGACGGGTCCGGGCTGGCCGACACCTTGGTGGCCGAACTCGGTTTCACCGGAATACCTTTCACCAACGTCAAGAACGGTTGCGCAACCGGCGGTAGCGCACTCTTCTCGGCGGTCAATGCAGTTCGCTCGGGTGCAGCCGAGATCGCACTGGCGGTCGGCTTCGACAAGCACCCACGGGGGGCATTCGATCCTCGACCGGAAGAATGGGGCCTGCCGGACGGATACGGCGAGGCCGGTCTGATGGTCACCACACAATTCTTCGGAGCCAAGATCTCGCGCTATATGCGCCAGCACAACATCTCGGCCGACACCCTGGCCCGCGTGGCCGAGAAGGCTTATCGAAACGGCGTTCTCAATCCGAACGCCTGGCGCCGGGAGGCGATGTCCGCCGAGACCATCGCGACAGCCGACATGGTCAACGACCCGCTCACCCGTTACATGTTCTGCTCACCCGGAGAAGGCGCCGCCGCGATCGTGGTTGCCAGCGAGAGCGCAACCAAAGCGCTTGCCGCGCGAGCGGTCACACTTCGGGCAATCACCCATCGCACCCGAAGGTTCGGCTCCTTCGAGGTTTTCAGCCCGGCCGTGCAAGGTAACGGTGAACCGACCAGTGTCAGTGCGGACGCCGCGCGAGCAGCCTTCGAGCAGGCAGGCATCTCCCCCGGCGAAGTCGACGTGGCTCAGCTGCAGGACACCGAGAGCGGTGCCGAAATTATGCACATGGCCGAGTGCGGCTTCTGTGAACCCGGCGAACAGGAATCGATGATTGCGGCCGGCGAGACAGAGATTGGCGGCCGCATTCCGATCAACACCGACGGTGGATGCATCGCCAACGGTGAGCCGATCGGTGCGTCGGGCCTGCGGCAGGTGCACGAGATAGTCACCCAACTTCGTGGTGAGGCGGGTGCCCGTCAGGTTCCCGGTACTCCCCGGATCGGGTTCACCCACGTATACGGCGCACCGGGCATCAGTGCCTGCACCGTATTGTCCGTATGAGTTTGCGAAGACGACTGAGGGCAGATCAGTGACACCACAAACGATTCCAGGTCTCGACGCGTTCACCGAGGAAGCCATCGCCTGGTTGCGTGGCGTCGCCGCACCTCGCACCGAATCGGTGTGGGGCGTTGGTTCGGATTCGGTGGCGGTATTCGAGAATTGGACCGCCGAGCAAGAGCGCGAGCACACCGACGAAATCTCGCGCTACGAACAGGCGAAGTTCGATGCCGGCTGGGGAGCACTGAGTTGGCCGCCCGAACGCGGCGGTCGCAGCCTGCCGCTGTCATACGTGTTAGCTTTCCGCCGGGCTGAGGAATCGTTCGACGTGCCGCGGCGGACCGAGATGTTCTCGGTTACACAGCAATTGATCGCGCCGACCATCGAGCAGTGGGGCACCGACGAGCAGAAGGAACGCTACGTGCGCGCGATGCTTCGCACGGACATCATTGCCTGCCAACTGTTCTCCGAGACCGAGGCCGGATCGGACCTGGCTGCCGTCCGCACCAAGGCGGTGCGCAGCGAAGCCGGCACGTGGACTCTCGACGGGCACAAGGTATGGACCTCCGGCGCGCTGGTGGCGGACTACGGAGTTGCGGTGTGCCGTACCGACGCCACCGTCGCGAAACATGCCGGGCTCACCATGTTCCTGGTCCCGATGAACGCACCTGGCGTGACCATACGCCCGATCCGGCAGATGACCGGCGGCAGCTCGTTCAACGAGGTGTACCTCGACGGCGTCGAACTCGAAGACACGTATCGACTCGGTCCGGTCGGCAAGGGTTGGCAGGTTGCTCTTACCGTGCTGGCGGCCGAACGTCTGGACGGCGGAAATCTGGGTCTGGCCAACGCAGATCAGGCAATTGCACTCGCACAGAACCTCGAACGCGAGCTGACCGAAATCGAGAAGGACAAGGTGGCCGACCTGGTCGCCAGGAGCTATCTACAGCGCGTGAGCAATATGCGGGTGGCCGGGGCGATGCTTGCCGGCAACGAACCGGGTCCTGAAGCCTCACTCGGAAAGTTGTTGGCTACCGACACCATGGCCAGAACGTCTGAAGTTGCCCGTTTGCTGCTCGGCCGTGAACTTACCGCCGATTCCGGTCGATGGGGAACGTTCGCGTGGTCCGAACACGCACTCGGCGCCCCCGGATACCGAATTGCGGGCGGCACCGACGAGATTCAGCACAACATCATCTCCGAGCGCGTGCTCGGTCTACCAAGGGAGCCGCGACCGTGACCAGTTCGTCTCTGCAAGAACGGGTCGCCGCCAAACTACTGGCGGACTGCGGCGCGACGTTAACCGACTTCCAGCCGCTACTCGGTGGACACTCCGGACTGACGTACCGCGCCACCACCTCGACCGGTGACGTGGTGATCAAGGCGGTGCCGGAAGGCCAGCGATCCATCGGCAGGCACGACATGCTGCGACAGGCGCATATTCTGCAGGCGCTGGCCGGCACCGAAGTTCCGGTGCCGCGCGTAGTTGTCGTCGACGAGATCGAGCCAGCGTGGTTTGCCATGGAATTTGTTGCAGGCGAGTCACTCGAGCCCGTGCTCGACGACCCGGCCGTCGATCCGGTGCTCGCTGCCAATCGAATGCGTCGTGCCGCTGCAGTCCTACCGCGACTGCATGAGGTGGACCTGGCCACCATTGCAGGGCTCGCAGATCCCCTGACACCGGCAGACGAGCTCGAGCGCTGGGCCAAGACGCTGGGCGCAGTGCCACCGGAATTGGTTGTCGGCGCCGATCGTCTGTTGGAACTGTTGCGCTCCGACATTCCCGAACCTATCGAACCCACACTGGTGCACGGTGATTACCGTCTCGGCAACATCATCTCCGACGGACTGGAGCCAGTTGCACTCATCGACTGGGAAATCTGGTCTGCCGGAGATCCACGAGTCGAATTGGGCTGGTTCCTGGTATTCGCCGACGGTTCGAACTTCCCCGGTGTCGGTCGGGAAGTCACCGGACTGCCGAGCGCCGAAGAGTTGGTCGCGCTGTACACCGGAGCGGGTCCCGCCCTCCCCGAACTCAACTGGTTCGACGCACTCGGCCGGTTGAAGATGGCGGCGATCATGGGCCACAACCTGCGTCGGCACCGCGAGGGTCGCCATCATGATCCGGACCAGGAGAAGCTGCCCGACACCATCAACCGGTTGATCGAGACCGGTACCGCTCTCCTGCGTCCCTAGATCTTCTAGGCCGCTGGTCTTTTGCGTCGCTGATAATCACCTAAGGAGACCTACCGTGGATTTCGCCTATTCCCCGCGGACCGAGGAACTGCTCGGCAAGCTCGAATCTTTCATGGCCGATTACGTCTATCCGGCGGAATCGGTGTACGACGCCCAGGTCGCTGCCAACGACAACCCGCACGAACAGCCCCAGATCATGCGCGATCTGCAGGCGAAGGCACGCGAATTGGGTCTGTGGAATCTGTTCATGACGCACGACGGACTCGGTGCCGGGCTCACCAATCTCGAATACGCTCCGCTGGCTGAGATCGTCGGCCGCTCCATCATCGGTAACGAGACGATCAACTGCTCGGCTCCCGATACCGGAAACATGGAGATCCTCGCCATGTTCGGCACCGACGAACAGAAGGCGCAGTGGTTGAAGCCGTTGCTGGACTGCAGTATTCGTTCGGCTTTTGCGATGACCGAACCGGCCGTGGCAAGTTCGGATGCGACAAACATTCGATCGACTATCCAACGTGACGGTGACGAATACGTGCTCAACGGCCGTAAGTGGTACACCTCCGGCATCCTCGATCCTGACTGCAAGCTCATGATCTTCATGGGCAAGTCGGATCCCGAAGGCCCGACCTACCGACAGCAGAGCATGATCCTGGTACCGGCCGACGCGCCCGGCGTTGAGGTCATTCGGGACCTGCCGATGTTCGGCTTCCAAGACCGACTCGGCCACGGCGAAGTTCAATTCACCGATGTTCGGGTACCGGCTGCAAACATACTCGGCGCCGAGGGCGACGGATTCGCCATCGCACAGGGACGCCTGGGCCCCGGCCGGATGCACTACGCGATGCGCGCAGTCGGTATGGCAGAACGGGCACTGGACATGATGTGTAAGCGCGCGCTCGAAAGGGAAGCGTTCGGAGGCCCCCTTGCCGACCGCGGCGTAGTGCGTGAATGGATTGCCCGCAGCCGCATCGAGATCGACCAAATCAGGTTGCTCGTACTCAAGTCGGCTTGGTTGATGGATACCCAGGGCAACGCGTCTGCGCGCTCGGAAGTGGCCGCCATCAAGGTGGCAGCAATGGAAGTTGCGCACAAGGTTGTCGACCGCGCGGTGCAGACCTACGGCGCCGCCGGAGTCAGCAACGACACGATCCTGGCTCGGCTGTATGCGATTACCCGCGCCCTGCAGATTGCAGACGGACCCAGCGAGGTTCATCTGCGCACCATTGCCCGCCTCGAGGTGAAGAAGCACAAATGAGTACACCAGAATTGACCGGTAAGGTCGCGCTCGTGACCGGCGCGAGTCGCGGTTTGGGACTGGCCATCGCGCGCGGACTCCGGGACGCGGGCGCGACCGTGATCGTGTCCAGCCGAAAGCTCGAGTCCTGCCGCGAAGCGGTGGCGTCGCTCGGTGACACCGGCCCGGGAACCGCTCACCCGTTCGCTCTGCACGTCGGGCACTGGGACAGTATCGAGCCCGCGGTCGACCAGATCATTGCCGAATTCGGCAGCCTCGACATCGTGGTCAACAATGCCGGCATCGCACCGCTGGCCGACAACTTACTCTCCGTCTCGGAAGGACTGTGGGACAAGACTATCGAGGTCAACGTCAAGGGACCTTTCCGGCTGATGGCCGTGGCGGGAGACCGGATGCGGGCGGCCGGCGGCGGCTCGATCATCAACATCTCCAGTATCGGTGCGGAGCGCCCGAGCCCGCCGGAAGCGATGTACGCTGCGGCCAAGAACGGCCTCAATGCGCTCACCCGGGCGTTTGCTCAGGAGTATGCACCGACGGTGCGGGTCAACTGTGTGATGCCAGGTGGTTTCGCCACCGACATGGCCGAGAACTGGGACGACGAGTTCATCGGAAAGATCGTGGACCGTCTGCCTGCCGGGCGACTGGGCCGGCCGGAGGAGATCGCCGGTCTGGTGACGCACCTGGCCTCGGATGCCGCCGGCTACACGACCGGCGCGCTCATCCCGGTCGACGGCGGCCGAACCGCCGTGTACTGACGCTGCGATGTCCTGATATCGCAGTAAAGCCATGACAGACAATGGATTCGAAGGTGGACAGATGCTGACCGAGATGTTCGGACTGGCCGGACGGGTAGCGATCGTGACGGGTGCGTCGTCTGGTCTCGGAATGGGGTTTGCGCGCACACTGGCCAGTGCCGGGGCCACGGTGTACGCCGCGGCCCGCCGGCTCGACCGCCTGCAGGACTTGGCAGCCGAGGTACCGGGAATTGTTCCGGTTCGTTGCGACATCACTGACGACGCTGATCGGCGCGCCCTGATCGACGGGTGTTACGAACAGTCCGGACGGCTGGACGTACTCGTCAACAATGCCGGCATGCCGGGACCGCCGAACGCCGAGGACGAAACCATCGCGGGATTCAATTCGGTACTCGAGCTCAATCTGGTATCCGGATTTCACCTGGCGACCTACGCCTCGACCCGACTTCCGGAGAACGAACGCGCGTCGTACATCAACATCTCCTCGGTGATCGGGCTGGTGTCCACGGCCCCGATCGGTGGCGCGAGCTATGCGGCCTCCAAGGCCGGAGCACTCGGCTTGACCCGGGAATTGGCCGGTCAGTGGGGACGCAGGGGGATCCGCGTGAACTCCGTCGTGCCTGGGTGGTTCGATACGGAGATGACCGACGGACTGTTCAGCAATGACAAATCGGCGGGGTGGGTGCGTAAGAACACCATGCTCGGCCGCGGCGGGGTCGAAGGTGAGATAAACGGCGCAGTGCTGTTCCTGGCCTCGGATGCCTCCTCGTACATGACCGGCCAGGCGCTGGTTGTCGACGGTGGTTGGACGGCGCGCTGATGTTGGCAGTCCAGCTGACGGCGTGGGGTCAGCCTCCGCAGGTGCGTGAGATCCCCGTACCCGAGCCCGCTGAGGGGCAACTGTTGATCAAAGTCGGCGCCGCTGGTCTGTGCCGCTCGGATCTGCACGTCATGGATTCGCCCGCCGGACGTTTCGATT
The DNA here is from genome assembly GCF_033142425.1 of Rhodococcus sp. IEGM 1366. Lineage (NCBI taxonomy): Bacteria > Bacillati > Actinomycetota > Actinomycetes > Mycobacteriales > Nocardiaceae > Rhodococcus > Rhodococcus sp. IEGM 1366. Next base: position 32,584 of record NZ_JAWLRZ010000008.1, on the reverse strand, counting down.
ACCCGTTGCCGCTCACACTCGGCCATGAGGTTGCCGGTACCGTCGTCGGTGCGGGACCGCTGGCCGATCACGCGTGGATCGGTGAAAATGTTGTCATTCATGGTGTTTGGCCATGTGGCCGGTGCCGCAATTGCCGGCGCGAGCGCGAGAACTACTGCTTGGAGAAAGTCCCGCGTGGGGACGGCCGACTCAGCCCGATCGGAAACGGGTTGGGCCATCCGGGCGGGCTGGCGGAATACCTGCTGGTGCCCTCGGAAGCGGTTCTCGTTCGCGTCGGTTCACTGAGCCCCGAGCAGGCCGCTCCGCTCGCCGACGCCGGCCTGACCGCATATCATGCGATCCGGACCAACAGCGACCTCATCGACTCGGACACTGTGGCTTTGGTGATAGGAATCGGTGGTCTCGGCCATCTGGCGGTGCAGATCCTGCGCTCTCTCGGCGTCACAGACATCATCGCCGTCGAGACAAGAACCCAGACACACGCTCTCGCGCTCGAATCGGGAGCACGCGCGTGTTTTGCGACGCTCGCGGAAGCGACAGAGGCTGTGGCGAGCCTCGGCGGTGCCGACGTGGTCTTCGACTTTGTCGGGGCTCAGGCGACGGTCGAACCCGCTCCGGCGCTTCTCGCTCCCGGCGGCCGGGTCGTCGTCGTGGGAAGTGCAGGCGGGCAACTGACCGTCGGCAAAAGTCTTGGTTTGGTCAACGGCTGGCAAGTTCGGGCGCCGTTCTGGGGCACCATCGAGGACCTGCGTCAGGTGGTCGAACTCGCCAGTGCAGGAAAGCTGCATGCCGAGGTGACCACGTTCACGTTCGACAGCGCACTGGAGGCATACGATCGCCTGCGTTCAGGCGATCTGTCCGGCCGCGCCGTACTGGTTCCCACAGCCCCTTCATCGCTGTAAACATCCAACACACAATCGAACTCGAAGACGGAAGAGGGACGCCGCAGTGAAGTTGCTGGCACAGGAGATGCTCGCCCGGGCGGAAGGCAATCCGGCCGAGATTGCGGTGATCGACGAGTTAGGTTCTCACACAATCGGTTCGATCGTGGAGGCGGCTCGCTCGCTGGCCGATACCATCGCTTCGCTCGACGGCGGGGCGCCGACTGCGCTCATTCAGGCCGACAATACGTGGCAGACGGTGGCTACCGCCCTCGCGATCGGACTTCGCGGCGGCGTAGTGGCGGTCTTCAGTCCACACGCCACCGAATCCGAGTTCGAGATGGCGATCGACGACATCGACCCGGATCTCGTGGTGGCCGATGCCGACGCGCTGACCCGCTGGGGCATCAAGGACGACCAGTTTGCCGGTTCGGTAGCCGCTTTCGGAACGCGAGTGCTCCGGTCTCGGCAGGAGGCTTTCGCCTCGGTCGAGCGCTGGCGCGGCGGCACCGCGATCGCGATGACCTCCGGTTCGACCGGTCGCCCGAAGTGTGTCGTCCAGTCCGAGGAGGCAATCCGCTACGCGTGCCGGAGCACCATCGATACTGTCGGATTGCAACAGGGTGAGGCGGTCGGCGCTTTTGTGCCGCTGTCGTCCGTCGCAGCTTTCTGTTTCGGGATGTATCTGCCTGCTTTCCTTGGTGGACAGATGGTTTCGATCGCCAAGTGGTCGCCTGCGGTAGCACTGGAGGCAATGGCGCAGCACCGGGTCGCCTGGACGATGCTGGTACCGACCATGGCCCTGCAGCTCTCGGTTACCGAAAGGGCTGACGGTAAGCTCTCGGCGATGCGCGCCCTGACGGTTGGTGGCGGTCCGATGAACGAGCGCACACTCGGGAACGCCGAAACCGTCCTGGGCACCACCTTCCTTCGAGTATTCGGCATGTCCGAATGCCTGGGCCACACGACCCCACGTCTGGACGATCCGCCGGACGTCCGACTGGGGCGGGACGGACGTCCGTTCCCCGGCACCGTCGTTCGGGCGGTCGACACCGCCGGGGCGCTGCTCACCCCAGGCCAGATCGGTGACGCCCAGGTGAAGGGACCGTCACTGTTCGTCGGTTATGCGCGCGGCGGTGCTCCGGTACTGCCCGAGCTCACCGCGGACGGCTTCCTGCCGACGGGCGATCTGGTCGAAGTCGGTGAAGACGGATCGATCTGCGTCATGGGACGCCAGAAGCAAATCATCATCCGCGGCGGCCGCAATATCGACATCAACGAAATGGAATCTGCGATCGCGTCGTTGCCCGCAGTGGTTCAGGTTTGCGTGGTGCCGGTGCCGGACGACCTTCTGGGCGAGCGGGCGGCAGCCCTCGTCGTCACGGGTGGTGCGCCGCTGACGCTGGCGGAGGCGACTGCTCAACTCGGCGAAAAAGGCTTCCCGAAGTTCAAGTGGCCCGAGTATCTCTTCTCCGTCGACGACCTTCCACAAAATCGTGTAGGAAAGTTGTCGCGGCTCGATGCGGTGCGGATCGCGTCCGGTTTGGCCACGCAAACTGATCCGAATTCACCTCAAGCCGGGTAAGGTTTGACGAACTAACAGTTTTCGTACCATAGAGGACCTTTATGACTACAGATGCCCAGGCGCGCCGCGAAGGCCCGCGGTCGAAGCGGACGCTCATCCTTTCTGTCGCCGTCGATCAATTCGGCAAGGTTGGATACGAGCACACCAAATGGGCGTCGATAGCAGACGAGGTCGGTATCGGCCAGACTGCGCTCTATCACTATTTCGAGTCCAAGGCACACTGCTTGCTCACTATCATGCGGCTGGAGCTTGCCGACTCGCTCGAGCGGTTCGTCGACGCTACCGAGGGTGTATCTCCGCCGGAGGAAGCGTTGCGTACCGCCGTGATGGCCTCGCTCGCAGCCTCGCCGCGCGACGCGCTGCAGCGTCGGATCCTGCAAAATCATATGGATCTCCTGGCCACTGAGCGCCAGTCCGCGAACGAAGAAGCCGAGCGTCTCAAGTCACGCGAACTCGTCCAAGAAATTGAGCAGCAGTGGACGGATCTGATCGCGAGCGGAATCAAGGAAGGCGTCTTCGCCGATTCCGATCCTCGCTTGATGGGCCGACTCGTCTTGGCCCTCGTGATCAGTGTTTGGCGTTGGTACCGGCCGGACGGCAAACTCAGCCTGACCGAGATCGCCGAGCGAGTCACCGATGCGGCTCTGCGGATGGTGCGCGCGTAGGTCGCTCCGAGCGCGGTGAGTAGCCGTTCGGCCTGCCCATCGAAACCAAAGTGAATTCAATTAGGAGTTGACATGTACAATCTCGTTCTCGTCGCATCCCGGCCCGCCGACTGGACCCATGAGCAGTTCATCACATGGTGGCGCGGCGAACACGCGGACGTCACCTATCCCCTTCCCGGTCTGCTGCGATGGCAGCACACCGAATTGCTCGAAGCCTTCGGCAGCAAGTCGGAGGGGTGGGATGGCTTGTCCGTCTTGAGTTTCGAATCGCGGGAGGCACTCGAAGCCGCGCTGGCGAGTCCACAATGGCAGGCCGCCGTTGATCACGTCGGCACCATGGGTGGCCGCCGGATGATGTGGTACGGCGACGAAAAGACCATGGTGCCGCTCGTCGACAGCGGAGAATGACCGATTCTTGGGACCGGCCCGGTTGCTATCGCGTCGCCGACGGCGTTTTCCGGATCCCATTGCAGATGCCGCAGGACGGCCTGCGTGCAATCAACGTCTACGCGCTCGAGACCACGCACGGACTGGCGCTGGTCGACGGCGGTTGGCATCGGAACAGCACGCACGCCGAGCTGTCCGACGCCCTGGCGCTGATCGGTCGTAGCCCGGCGGAGATTCACGATATCTATGTCACGCATGTCCACCGTGACCACTACACGTTTGCCGTTGAGCTGCGTCGACGGCATGGTTCGCGAATCCACCTCGGCGCAGCCGAATCTCCCGGGATTGCCGCAATCACCAAGCTGGGCAACAATGTTCCGGAGAGCTCAATTCTTCAGCTGCACCGATCCGGCGCGGTGACAATCGCCGAGCAGGTCTACCGGGACTCGGTCGACGAACCGTTCGAGCCCTCGGACTGGGAGGCTCCCGATCACTGGCTCTCCCCCGGCGCCCTCGATATTCCGGGCCATCGTTTCTTCGCGGTACACACTCCCGGACATACCAAGGGGCACATGGTTTTTCATGACCTCGAACGCGACGTCTCTTTCACCGGAGACCACGTATTGCCGACGATCACGCCGTCGATCGGATTCGAGCTCGGCGATTGGGAACTGCCACTCGGAGCGTACCTCCGCTCGCTGGAGATGATGCTCGACGACCGGGACCGGATCATGATGCCGGCGCACGGCGACACAGGTGCCAGTCTGCACGCGCGGTGCCGGGAGTTGTTGGCGCACCACGATCATCGGCTAGGTCAGACCGCTTCTGCGGTAGTCGAATTAGGTGAGGCCTCAGGTCTGCAAGTGGCGCAGGTGCTGACCTGGACCCGGCGCGAACGCGGCTTCGATTCTCTCGACACGTTCAACCAGATGGTAGCCACGTGCGAGACGCTTGCCCACCTCGACGTGCTCGTCGACCGTGGGCAGTTGTCCGTGCAGAACAAGAACGGGGTGGATCTCTTCAGTTCGAACTGAAGAGATCCACCCCCTTTGTCGCGGGTCTCAGGCGCAGGTCCAACCGCCGTCGACATAAAGCTCGGTGCCGGTGATGAACGTCGAGTCGTCGCCCGCCAGGAAAGCAACGGCGGCAGCAACTTCTGAGGCCGTGCCGAGTCGGCCCATCGGCGTATTCGCAATCATTGCCTGATGCCGCTCACTACCCTCGTAGCGCTGCAGCAGTTGCTGGGTCTCGATAAATCCAGGATGCACCGAATTCACGCGCACACCTTTTGTAGCCCAATGCAATGCGGCGTTCTTTGTCATCGTGCGGACCGCCCCCTTGGCGGCCGCGTAGGCGAAGCTGTTACCCAGCCCGCCGACCGTGCCGAGGATCGAGCAGATGTTGACGACCGAACCGCCACCGGTGCTTTCGATGTAGGCCCCGGCATATTTCATGCCGAGCCAGGTTCCGGTCTGACTGACCTCGATGACTTTGTTGTACCGATCGAGGTCTTCGTCGACAACGGAAGCCAGACTACCGATTGCACCGTTGTTCACCACGGCGTCGAGTCGCGAATACCGCTCGGCGACGGCCTCGATGACGCTCTGCCATTGCTCTTCTCGAGCGATGTCGAGAGCGAGCGCCTGATGTCCATCGGGCTGATCCTGCTTCGCGACCAGTTCGGCGCACGCGTCACCACTGATGTCGGTGACGATCACCGAAGCACCTTCGGCCGCGAGTCGACCGACGATATCGACGCCGATACCGCCTGTGGCTCCGGTTACCAGTACTACCTTCTCGTGCAAACGCGTATTGCCTACCGACATCGTTTCAGCTTCTCTTTCTGTCACAGCTTGCTCAAGACGTTACGACCGCCGACAAGCATGGCGATGGCAACGCCGATCGTGGTCACCGCGGTCATCAGCAACGCCATAGCCGCCACCATCGGATACGAACCGTTCTGCCACATGTCGAACAGCAGTGTTCCCATAACCTGAGTGGTGGAAGCGCGCACCAGCAGCGAAGCAGCGAACTCGTGCGTCAGGAGAATGAACATCAACGCGACGGCACTGAGAATCGTCGGGCGCATGAGCGGCAACATGATTCGCAGCGTAGTGACGAAGGGGGACGCGCCACTGGTGGCCGAAGCCTCGTTGTATGTGTTTCCGAGCGCGAGCATAGCTGTCATCTGCATCCGTGTGGCGAACGGCAACATCAGAACGATGTAGACCAGGATGATGACCGTGCGGGTGCCGTACAGGATGAACGGCGGTTCGGTGTACGTCAGCAGGAAGCCGACGCCGAAGATCACTGCGGGGATGCCGAGGGGCAGGGCGGTCATCAGATCGGCCAGCAGCGCCAGAAACTTGAAGCGTCGCCCTCGCACCAGAAGGTTGGCCAGCGCATACCCGATCGGAATGCAGATGATAACCGCACCCAACGATGTAAGTACGCTGGTGACAACCGATTCGGTGATCGCATTGGTCGACCACAGTTCCCGGAAGTTGTCCAGGGTCAGTAGGCCCCAGGACAGAGATCCGGACCAGTACGGGGTCAACGAGACGATGATCAGCCCGATCAGCGGAATGACCAGTGCGAACATCGAGAAGATCACCACGGTGGCCGTCGCCCAGGTGGCCCGACCTGTGGACGAGGCAAAAGCCTTCCCTCCGTGCGTGACAAACCGAGTTTGGTTGCCCAACAGGACCTTCTGAACCAGGACGAGCACCAAACCGAAGATCACCAGTGGTGAACCGGCCGCTGCTGCGGCTGCGAAATCCGAAGGAGACTCGGACACCCGGCGGTACATTTCCGTGGTCAGGACCTTGACCCCCGAATTCTGTCCGAGCAGCAGCGGACCCGTGAACTGCCCCAAACCGAGCAGCAGCGCAATTCCGCCGCCGTAGATCAGCGAAGGCCGCAGCAACGGCAGAACAATCTTGAAGAAGATTCCGACCGTCGACGATCCGCTCACCTGAGCGGCTTCGAGATGTTCCGAACTGATGTTCTGCATGCCGGAGCTGACGAACAGGTAGACGAACGACGTGAGGCCGAATCCTGTGAGAATTACGATCCACGGAACGGTGTACACGTCGATGGGTCCGGTGTCGGATCCACTCCACCACGGAAGCTTTCGCAAAATCACGTTGAAGTAACCGGGACCGGGCGACAGCAGGAAAGCCCAGCCGACGATGTTCGCGACAGCAGGCATGACGATCGGGAGAATGGGGACGATACGAAGCCAACCCAGCTTCTCCGGGAGTCGACTGGCCGCGAAGGCGAGTACGGTACCCAGGACCATCGCAATCACGAGCGAACCGAATGCCAGCGCTATCGTCGTCCAAATGGCCTCGGCCACATCGTAGCGTCCGTACTGCGTACGGTAACCCGCGCCGCCGTCCTCGAATGCCAGCATCTGCAGTCGAATCATCGGCAGCACTACGAGATACGCAAGAACGGCGATCAGAATCGCGTAGCCGATGCGTGCCTGCCACTGCCGTGAAATGGAGAACGACTTGACGGATCCGCCGGCGGTTGCGGTTGCGGTTGCGGTTGCGGTGGCCATCAGGATCGGTCTCCTACACCTGGTGCAACCAGCTCGGGAACAGTCACCGCGGTGGCGTCCGGATGGGCGTATACCCGAAGACTGGACGGAGAGAAGCTGATCACCATGGGGGTACCCGGATCACTGGCACGCAGTGTGGCACTGTGTTCGGCGGCACTGGCACGCAATGCCAGCTCTTCCGTTCCGGTCTTGACCAACACGTCGAAGTAGCGGCCGGCGTACTCGTACGTCACCAGTTCGGCATGCAATGCAACGTTTCCGGTCGGAACATCGTCCATCGAGGCATGCATCTGCACGTCGTCCGGGCGGAAGCGCGCCACTGCGGCGTTGCCTTCGTCTGCCCGATCGCGTATGACGGCGTTGCTGAGATCGATGATGTCGTGGGCGCTGGTGATCCAGCCGTCATGGCCGCGGCGGAGCTCCAGTCGATTGCCCATGCCGATGAAAGCGGCGACGTACTCGGACACCGGATTCTCGAACACGTGTTCCGGCGCGTCGTACTGTTCGATCTTGCCGGACTTCATGATTGCGATCCGATCGGCAAGAGCGAAGGCCTCGGTCTGATCGTGCGTGACGAAAACGGCGGTGAAACCGAGGCGTTGATGCAGCTGATGGATCTGGGAGCGCACCTGGTCACGAAGGCGTGCGTCCAAGTTGCTCAGGGGTTCGTCGAACAAGACCAGATCCGGTTGCGCAACGAGGCCACGGGCCACAGCAACTCGCTGTTGCTGCCCACCACTGAGCTGCGACGGGTACCGATCGAGCAGCGCGCCGCAATCGACCATCTCGGCAGCCTTCTCCACCGCACCGTCGGCGATGGCCTGTTTGAGCTTGCGGACCTTGAGCGGGTATCGGATGTTGTCCCGGACCGTCATGTGCGGCCAGAGCGCATACGACTGGAACACCATGCCGATGTTCCGCTTGTGTGCGGGGACATCGGCTTTGGTGGAGGCGTCGAATACCTGCCTTCCGCCGAACGAGATCGAGCCGCCCTGAGGGGTTTCCAATCCTGCCAGGCACCGCAGCGTTGTGGTCTTGCCGCAACCACTCGGACCGAGCAGGACAAGGAACTCGCCATGCTCGATTTCGAGATCGAGTTGATCGACCACCACGTTCGATCCGTAGGTCTTCGTGAGACCTGTAACTGCGAATTGTGATGCCATCTCTATACTTTCTCGTTCGAAATTTTGGGGGTGCGGACGCCGGCTGCCTGGCCGCCGTCCACGAGGAGATCCGTTCCGGTTACGTAGCTGCTGTCGTCGGCCGCGAGGAAGCGAATGACCTTGGCAACCTCTTCCGGCGCGCCACGGCGTTGCATCGGGATACTCCGTACGTACGCCTCGACGTCGTCGTTGGCGAAGTCCGATACCGACGTGATTTCGGTTTCGATGCTGCCGGGGCAGACGGAGTTGACTCGGATACCGCGGTCGGCAAGCTCGAGTGCTGCCACCTTGGTCAGGGCACGGACACCGAATTTCGCTGCGCCGTATGCACCCAACTCGGCGGTTGCCAGCACGCCACGCAATGACGCGAGATTGATGACGGACCCGCCATCCGCCATCGATGCGGCCGCGGCCTTCAGCCCGAGGAAAGTACCGACGAGATTCAGGTCGATCATCCGGCGAAACTGGTCGAGCGTCGTATCTGCCAGAGTCGCCTTCATCGCAGCTCCGGCGCTGTTGACCAGTACCGTGATGTCGTGGCCGGCCGCCGCCATCGCGGCTGTTGCTTCGGCCCAGTCAGTTTCGCTCGTCACGTCGAGATGACGGTAGTACGCGTTTGCGCCCAACGTCGCAGTGAATGCGCGACCGGCGTCGTCGTTGACATCGGTGAGGTACACGGTCGCGCCGTGCGCGGCGAACAGTTCGGCGCAGGCTCCGCCAATGCCTCCGGATGCTCCCGTGACGAGAACGTTCGTTCCCCGCATCGAATCTGTGAGGTAATTCAAGTTCAGCCCTTCCACTTTTTGATTGGCACTTATGTTCCGCGGAGCCATGTTTCGGTGTTACTGGAAGAGCTTCTGCCACTGCTGGGAGTACTGCTCGACCTTGTCCGGCGTCAAATTTTCGGGATTGGGCAGCGCGATGTCCTGTGCCCGGGCGACAGCCCCGGGGATATTCGGCAGTGCGGCAGCGTATCCGTCGTTGAGGGCGGTCTGACCTCCGACGGTTACCAGGAAGTTGGCCAGCACCTGAGCGGCATTCGGATGCGGCGCGGTATTCAATACGTGGGCGTACCACGGAGTTCCCCACGGCTGCTGCGGCAGCGCCCAGTCGACGGGCGCGCCGGAGTTCACTTCGGTCACCAACGGCTGCACCGAGGGGCTGACGACGATCTCGCCGGACGTCAGGGCCTGGGCCACACCGAGCGCGCTTGGGTAGATGCGGGGCTGCAGCTCGGCAAGCTTGTTCCAGTAATCCTCGCCGTACGTGTTCGCGAAGTGCCGGTACATGTCGACGTACGAGGCGATGCCCACCGGGTTGACGATGCCGATCTTGCCCCGGTACGCCGGATTGAGGATGTCCTGCGGTGTCGTCAAGCCGTTCGGTACCGCATCGGTATTCCAGCCGAGCGAGAAGACCGCCGCGCTGGTGAGGAAGAACCGGTTGTCGAGCACGCTTGCCGCTGGATCGAATTCGGGGGCGTCGAGTGCGGGCCCGACCAGTTCGGCGGAATAGGTACCGGACTTGGCGGCATTCTGAATCCATGCCGAGTCGGTGAGCATGTGGACGTCGGCGGTGCCCTTGCCGATCTTGTGTTCGGTCTCGACCCGGGGATTGATGTCCGGATCGGTGCCGCGGACGTATTCCAGTTCGATTTGCGGATACTCCGCGTGGAATGCGGCCTTGAGCGCGTCGAGGTTGGCCGGCTTCTGGCTCGAGTAGAGCATCACCTTGCCCTCTTCGTTCGCCGCAGCGACCACATCTTCCCAACTGCCGTCGACGGCAGCGGACGCGGGTTCGCTACCGCTACATCCCGAGATGCCGACCATGGCTGCGGCGGCGCTCAGCGCCACCAGGGTGCGGACGAATGACTTCATGGCTTCCTTTCGGGCATGCCGTCGGGCGTCGACGGATCGACATGTCGTTGGCACTCCAGTGAGAGATGTTCTCGCGTCGACAGTTCTGAAGCTGACCCTGCGCGCGGTATGTCATCGCGTCTTGGTCCCGGGCGGGACGGCTGCCGAATCGGGAGCCGCCCCGCCTACAAACTGAACTGATGTCAGTTCGAACGTAGTGCCCGGCGCTTGTGATGTCAATCACGAACATGTCAGAGCAGGAAAATGTTTCGAACAAAGCTGGTAATTGCCCGACACCGTCAAGCTGAACGGTTCAGACGACGGCGGTGGCGGCAGACAGACCGAATACCAGGGCTGAGGCGAGGCCACCGGCGTACGCCCGGTTCCACAATCCGCCGGTGTCGGAGCCAGCCGCAAACAGTCCAGGGATGGGCAGTCCGGCAGCGTCCAGAACGCGGGCTTGCGTGTCGATCCGAATCCCATGAAACGGGAAGGTGACCGCGGGAACCGTTTCGATCACGTAGTAGGGCCCCTCGAGTAAGGGAGCGCGATCGAGTTTACGGCCCGGAACCAGTTCTGCACCCTGGGAGGCCGCCTCGTTGAACTTCGTGATCGCCGCAGCGATCGCCGCTCCGTCGTATCCCCATTCCTCCGGCAAATACTCGAGTTCCTCGAGGTCCTCAGCCAGGCCGACCCTGCCGCCACGCTTGCTGGCAAGTTCGAATTTGTCAACGGCCACAGCACCTTCGACATACGACGCGACCATCCAGTCACGGTGCACGCGCGCGTCGGCAATCAGCAGGCCTCGGCCCTGCGGCTGTTCGAGAAGAGCCATCGTGGTGAGGTGATCGCCGAGCGTTTCGTCGACGAATCGTTCGTTGTCAAGACTGAAGAGAAGAGCATGCTCGCTGTAGTACAGCGACATGTCGACGAAGTCTGCGGGATCGGCAAGTTCCACACCGCTCGGAATCAAATGCCCGTAGAAGCCGGCATTCTCGACGCCGGTCGACGCGCCGACCTCGATCGCGAGGCGGTAACCTTCGCCGCAACTGTGTGGGTTCGAGCGCAAGGCCATCCGGCCTGCGTCCGGGTGGACGTGCTGAGCGAGCAATTCCTTGTTGCCTTGGAATCCGCCGGTTGCCAGGAGGATCTGGCCGGCCCGAATCTCGCGCGCGGGTTCGGTACCCGTACGTACCACGGCGCCGCGGACGGCACCGTCCTCGAACAGGAGCGCTTCGGTCGCGGTATCGAACACTACCGATCCGCCGGCGTCGAGGACGATTCGCTTGCAGGTGTCGACGTAGTGGTTGGTGTCGAATCTGTGCCCGCGGCCGAAGCTCAGAATGGGCTGCGCCGGGTCGACGTCAATGCCAATCGAGCGGATCCACTCGACACCGACATCAAAGCTGTCGACGAGGTGGCGCTTGAGAGCTTCGTCGCCCCTCGGGTTCTGTTCGGCCATGACGTCGTGATTCGGTGCACTCCAGGCGTATCCAGCGAATCGCGCCGAACCTCCGACGTCGGCGCTGATCTCGATCAAGCACACTCGCCTGCCTGCTGCGGAAGCTTTTGCCCCAGCGGTCAATCCGGCCATTCCCGCACCGATTACCAGCAGATCGTATTCATTGCTACTCAACTTGACTCCAATTGTCCGGCGCCGGTGAGCGCCTTCCGTTCTAATTGAACTGACCTCAATTTGATTACAGTAGAAGCGTAGCGAGGAGTGAGTCAATCGGTGTCACTGCCGACATGACGCTTGCGTTGTGGGCTGAGTCACTCTAATGTGAACTGAATTAGGTTTGATTTTGTGTCGGCAAGTACCAGAAACGGAGCAGCTCGCATGATCCCTCAGGTTTTCAGAACAACCGTGGCACTCGCCGCGGTGGCGCTCGCGTTGACGGCGTGTAGCAACGCTCCCGCTGCCCCGTCAGAGCCGGTTTCAGGTTCGTGGGACGACGTCGTTGCTGCGGCCAACAACGAGGGAAAGGTCACGATTTACTCGACCCAGGCGGCGCCCCGACTCGCGGCCCTGGAAACTGCCTTCGAAAAGGCCTACCCCGCAATCGATCTCGAGGTCGTCCGCGGAGTCGATTCGGATCTGCTTTCCAAGATCGATGCCGAAAGCAAGTCCGGCAAGGGAATCGGAGACCTCGCGGTGATCACCGACGTGTCGTGGATGAATACTGTTAAGGATACAGACAAGGCGACCAAGCCGATCGGGCCGAGTTTCGACACCCCGGACTATCGCCGGGATACAAGCATCGTCTCGGACAAGTACTTCCTCGAAGGGGCAGTGATCCTGGGATTCGGCTGGAACACCGACCTGCTGCCCGGCGGTGTCTCTTCCCCGGCAGATCTTCTCGCTCCTGAGCTTAAGGGCAAGGTCGGAATCGTCAGTCCGTCAACGTCACCGACATACCTGGACTTCTACTCCCACATCGAGAAGTACTACGGCGGCAGGGAGTATCTGGAGAAGCTAGCCGACCAGAACCCGCGCATCTATCCGAGCAATCAGCCGCTCGCTCAGGCACTCGCTTCCGGTGAGATCGCCGCCGGTTTAATGGCCGATCCGATGTTGGCATCCAAGGAGTCCGGGGCACCGGTTGAATGGTCTGCCGGAGAACATATCTGGGGAGCGCGTTGGTACGGTCTGACTCTCGGCTCGTCGCCGCATCCGAATGCCGCGCAGGTATTGGCCGACTTCATGGTCACCCGGCCCGGCCAGGAGGCCACGTCGGTCGGTTACAGCTCGGTGTTGCCCGACATCGAAGGTTCGATCGCGAATGCTCAAGAGGTTCCCGATCAGAACACTGAGGTGACCACGGGTGACGGCGCCGCGCGTTACCGCGACGAGCTCGAAGCCCTGTTCAACTGAACTGCTTGACAACCGTTCCATGTGCACGTGTTCTACTCGTAATACCCGCGGCCGCCAAGCGGATCGACGGGACTGAAAGGTGTATTCGATGTCTGATCGGCAGTTCGAGGGCCAGGTCGCAGTGGTAACCGGCGCAGGTTCCGGAATCGGCGCTGCCACAGCGCGTCTGCTCGCTGACCGGGGCGCCGTGGCGGTGTATCTGTGCGACGTCAACGAAGCTGCGGTAACCGAGGTAGCAGCGTCTGTGGTCGGTGGCCAGGCCATCGGTTTGGATGTCGGCAATTCGGCGCAGGTGACCCAGGCTTTCACGAGAGTGATCGCCGAGCAGGGTCGGGTTGACGTCGTCGTCCATGCCGCCGGCGTCGACGACCCGAAGAGTAAACAGCGCATCTACGAGGCAGCTGAGCGTAATGAACCGGTTGACGTTCTCACTCACCTCGAGGACGAAGATTGGCGACGCGTCATGTCGATCAACCTCGACGGTACGTTCTTCATACTCCGCGAAGCAGTCCGGGCGATGAAACCAGCCCGCAGCGGCGCCATCGTGACGGTCGGCTCGTCCTCGGCGTTCGACACGCTTGTCGGCTACCCACACTACTCAGCTTCGAAGGCCGGAGTTCATGCGGTAAGCCAGGCTGTAGCTAAAGAGGTTGCGCCCTTTGGCATCCGGGTTAACACGATCGCTCCGGGACCGGTCGACACGGGAATGGCCAGTCGCACTCCGGCCAACCTTCGCGCTGCGATGACACAGGACGGATTCCGCGGTTACGCAACCGCCGAGGAATTGGCAGATAACATCCTGTACCTGGCGTCGCCGGGTGCCGCCAACGTCGTCGGGGCCGTACTACTGAGCAACGGTGGTAGATTCACCGTCTGATCGGGGTCAGTTCCGTAGAAATGCCCGGTTTTGCACGTCTTCCGAAGACGTGCAAAACCGGGCATCGTGCTTTGTCAGAATAGCTTCGGCTCGACAAGTACTCGGGTTTGCGGCGCTAAGACAAGATATTCGGCCAATTTCGTCCGCACCCGGTTCTCGGGAACGGTCAGTCGCTCGGTCTCCTGAGCGAGGTACTCAGACCAATCACGGAACGTACAGTGTTCAACGTAGATGTCGGGCTCGTTTGCCGATCGCGACACGCTCCAGCGCAGTGCACCAAGACGTCGCCGGGAGAGTTTGAGTTCGTGCACGTTGTCGAGAAATTCTTCCGTACGGCCAGGGAGCACGTGATAGGTGGTCTCGACGATCACGCGCAGACCGGAGTATTCGGCATTAGCGGCCAAGGGATCCGGTGCCCCGGTCAGTTCGGGGGCAATCGCCTCACTCGGCATGATCCCGCGGCGAAGTGTCTCGAACACCGAGACGAACATCAACAGTGCGGCCAGTAGCACGGCGGGAACGAGGCCGAGCGAGTCGGCAAGGACGCCCCACAACAGGGCGCCGATCGCCTGGCTCCCCTGAAACATCAACATGACGAAGGCGATAACACGCGCCTTGATCCATCGGGGAACCACGGCATGAGCGGCGATCATCCAGGTGCTCTGAACCCCAACCCACGCGGCGCCAACCACTACAAGAACGGCAAACATCGCGCTGACCCACGGGATCACGACCAAACCGACCAGAACGAGCGCATATGCACCCGAGCCTAGCGCCACGAAGTGATTCCAACTCATCCGCGCGCGCAGCGGCATCAGCAGGATCGTACCGAGCACGGCGCCGATTCCGATTGCGCCGGAGAGGATTCCGAACCCGAACGTGCTCACCTGCAACCGATCATGCGCGACCAGCGGCAGAAGCCCCCACAGACAACTCGCCGGGATCCCGAACATGGTCAGTCGCAGCAGCAATCGCCTGGTCCAGCGGGAATGGCGAATGAAGCGCACGCTTCCTGCCACCGCCTGGCCTATCGAATTGTGTGCTTCGACCCGCCCGGTCGATGCGGGTACCGTCCGCGCCGCGACGAAGACGCAGACGGCGAACAGAGCGGCAGTCAAGGCGAAAGCCGAAGTCGATCCCCAGCCGGCGAGAACGGCACCGCCGATAACCGGCCCGACCGCGCGAGCGCCATTGAAGACGGCGCCGTCGATCGCAGGAACCACCGCCATCATCTCGCGGCTGACTATGTTGGGCAGCAACGCCTGCCAGACGATAGCGACGGACGCCAGACCTGCGCCGGCGACGAAGACCGCGAGCATCAAAATCGGAGTTTTCGCCAAGCCCAACTGCTGCAGTACCGCCAGCAGGATCGTCGACGCAGTCAACGCCATTGCGGTTCCGACGAACAGTAGTCGATGGCTGACGAACTCGGCCATCGCGCCGATCGGCAACGCCAACAGGAAGAACGGCAAGCTGGCGGCGAACTGCACCATCGATACCGTCGTCGCAGACTCGCCGGTTTCGGTGAACGTCCACTGCACTGCAAGTACCAAAATCCATACTCCGACACTTGCGCACAGTTGAAATCCCAGCATCATACGTAGTCGCCTGATGCGCAGTGGCGCAAAGATGCTCACTGTCCGATCGCTATCCATGATGTCCCTCTCGATCAACGAACAATAACCTAAACTTAATTCAGTTAGGGTTGAATTCGTGCTAGTTTCGGCATGATCACGTCGCACTGGTTTTACGTGCGGTGCGCGGTAGTTCCCATCTGTTCGAAAGGCCTCAGTCATCACCATTCACAATCGAGTTGTGTGCCTCGCCTCGCGTCCGGCTGGTCGTCTGGTGCCGGATAATCTCGCGATCGTCGATGCCGAAGTGCCCCCGTTGGCACCAGGCGAGGTTTTGATCCGAAACACGTGGCTGTCGATAGACCCGTCGATTCGACTGCGGCTCAATGCGGCAACGCCTTCGGGATACTTACCGCCGCTGGTTCCCGGAGATCCTTTGGTCGGTCTGGCGCTCGGTACCGTCGTCGAATCTCGGAGTCCGGAATTCGCTGCCGGTGAGCTGGTCTCGCACATGTTCGGTTACCGCACCTACGCGGTGGTCGCCGCGGGCGGTGAAACTCTCGGTGGTGCCGGGGGGTTGACGAGGATCGACCCAGGCGAGTTTGCCCCGGAATGGTACCTCGGTCCGTTGGGCAGTGCGGGGCTGACCGCCTACGTAGGTCTTTTCGAGATTCTCGAGCTCAAACCCAAAGACGTGCTGTGGGTTTCGGCAGCAGCCGGCGCCGTCGGGAGTATTGCGGTGCAATTGGCGACATTGCGGGGCAACACGGTTGTCGCTTCTGCAGGAGGCCCGGAGAAAGTCGAGTACCTCAGGAATGCGCTCGGCGCCTCGCACGCGATCGACTATCGGGCCGGCGACCTGAAAAAGCAACTGGCCGAAGCTGTCCCCGACGGTATCGACGCCTACTTCGACAACGTCGGCGGAGATCACCTGGGGGCGGCCCTGAATCATCTCCGGCCCGGCGGGCGCGTCGCGATGTGTGGAGCCGTCTCGACCTACGACACGGACTCCCCCGCCCCCGGGCCTACCAATCTCTTTCAAATCACCGCAAAGAGCTTGCAAATGAGAGGTTTTCGCGCAGGAGCGTATGACGGGCTTTACGCGGACTTTCGTTCAGAAGTCGGCGGGTACCTCACCGCGGGTATGATGACGTACCAGGAGACGGTATTCGAGGGACTCGAACAAGCCCCCGCCGCACTCGTCGGAATGCTCAACGGCCGTAATACCGGAAAGACTTTGTGTCGACTGTAAGCCTTCCGACTCCGGGCCGCCACGGGCCAGCCAATCTAGATCCACACGCGCTGAGTCCGCCGACTCCTCGTCCGGGTCCCCGTTGAAGAATTCGGATATCGAACGAGCAATTCGTCGTCGGACTCGTCGATATCGTCGGCATCGGCGAACACCGAACGC
Source organism: Rhodococcus sp. IEGM 1366 (assembly GCF_033142425.1). Taxonomy (NCBI): domain Bacteria; kingdom Bacillati; phylum Actinomycetota; class Actinomycetes; order Mycobacteriales; family Nocardiaceae; genus Rhodococcus; species Rhodococcus sp. IEGM 1366. The sequence continues at coordinate 15,745 of NZ_JAWLRZ010000008.1, read as the reverse complement.
GTGAGAGAGGAAGCGAAGGTGTCCCTGATCAAATGCCGTTGACGATCGGGCGGAAAACCCGGGAATGCGAAATATCGCACGGCCGCACGCTGTTCCTCCGTTAGAAACGACTACCTCAGTTGGTGTCACGACGTCGCGGGGGGGTGGAGCCCGATATTCCATCATCTCCAAGACCTGCCGAGCATGGGAGGCCTTTGTCTTCCCCAAATAATTCGACAGCGAAAGCACATTCGTCCGCTTTAACCGTCACGGCCGAAATGCTAGGAACTCCGGCCGCGGCGCCGTTCCCGAGAACGGCTTCCCGAGCGAATTCTCGACACTGTTGAAAACCACGAAGATGTTCGCTCTCGGCACCGGGGAGATGTTTCCTGACGATGCATGTAGAAGGTTGCTGTCGAACACAGTCATCGAACCCGCATCCCCCGTCAACACCTCTATTCCGTGGCGGGCGTAGAGCGTGGTGATCATCTGCTCGGAAGGAACACCGACCCGAGGCACTTCCTCGACCAAGGACTCCTCGAAGTAGCGGTCCGGCGTCGCCCCCGCGCACTGCAGGAAAGTTCGATGCGATCCGGGCATCACCATCAAAGGCCCATTGAAAAAATGATTATCGGTCAACGCAATTGACGCGCTCACCGCCCGGGGAGCCGGCATCCCGTCCTCTGCGTGCCACGTCTCGAAATCGGCATGCCAGTAGAACGCTCCGCCGCGGAAACCGGGCTTGTAATTCAACCTGCTCTGATGAACGTAGACCTCCGAACCGAGGATCTCGCGTGCGAGGGCTGCTGCCCCGGACTCGTCTACTGCCGCGCGCACCACCGGACTCAAATTCACGATATCGAAGATCGATCTGACCGCCGAGGAAGTTTTTTCCCGCACGATCCGCTCGTCGCCGACAAGTTCGGGTGCGGTTCCCAAACGTTGGACTTCACTCAGGCACCGTTGCACTGAGCTCGCATCAAGGACACCACGACGAACCGTGAACCCGTTCTCCTCGACATCGCGATGCTTCACTCGCATCTGCTCGCTCCACACAATCGGGTCGACACGGTCCAACTCGGTCGGGACGGTCGAGATCCGTGTGGCGTAACGATCAACAGTGACAACCATCAGTGTGAATTCTCCTACTCGTTGCTCGAACCGCGACGACAGCAGATGCGGCGCAACACACACGTGCGCACTTTCAAAACTTGCATCTACCGTGCGTCGAAAGGTCTTTCGTTTATAACACCGCGAGCAACACATACCCAAACATGTTGGAAAACAACAGCTCTTATCCAACCGTGCACGAATACGCGATCCACGGACTGGGCCGCTGCAAAAACGCAGTGGCGGGCCCTGATGTCGCCCTAGTCGGACGGGGCGCAACGGACTGCGCACAACATGTGGCGCGGTTCCGGGTTTTCGGAACACGACCGAACTCGGTACCGATCTGGCGTCGATCACAAGAGGTGGCCGAAGCCTGGAAATGCTGGGTATCCTCCGGCGGTAGAGCACCCCAACCCAGGCTTGACGCAGCAACTGTCACAGCCTCGGTCGAGTCTGGTCAGCTCCGTCCGGTCGAGGGCACAATGATGACCTACCCAGCGCCCTCACGAGCTCAGGTGCTCAGTGCGTTCTCAGATCGATGGGTGACACTTAATCCGAAGTCCTTGTTAGACAAAGGATGTGGGAATAATTCTGGAACTAGCGCCCGCAGAGGCCTCTGCTTCCGGACCTGAATATCGCCCTGGACTTGGCGTGCGCCAATCCCCTCCCCACCGAACTCGAGCATTCCGCGGGCCCGACCATCCGGCACCCCATTTACGGCGCCTCACGCGCCGAGCGCATCACCGGCATCCATCCAAGGCACTACAACGATCAGATAGCGAACCCCCGAGGATCCGAACCAAATCGTCACCACAAGCAATAATTCGTTTCGAGGACCAGTACCGGACAGTGATTTCAGCCAAACATGATGCTCATCATCGACCACGAAAAAGATTGTCATCGAAAGGAACCCATGAAGACAGAAATCAGTTGCGGGCCCGCATTCGCGCTGGCCGAAATCAGCGTCCCCGCCGGCGGATCCGTCCGTGTCGAAGCAGGAGCAATGGCGATGATGCGGGGCGACATCTCGATCACCACCTCGACCCGAGGCGGCTTCATGAAGGGACTCCGCCGATCTCTGGGTGGGTCGAGCTTCTTCGTCAACGATTTCGGCAGCGACCAAGGAGGTGTCGTCGGCGTCGCCGGCGCACTACCAGGCGACATAGTCGAAACCACCATCAACGAAGAGACACCGCTGCTCGTCCAATCCGGCTGCTGGCTTGCATCAGACCCAACCGTCGACGTCGACTCCAAATGGGGCGGCAGCAAGGGATTCTTCAGCGGAGCCGGACTTGTCCTGCTGCGATGCAGCGGAACAGGCGAGATCCTGCTCTCCAGCTACGGCGCCATCCGCCCGATTACCCTCACTACGGGGGAAACCATGACACTCGACTCCGGCCATGTCGTCGCATTCGACGAATCCGTCCAGTACCGCATCCGCAAAGCCGGCGGCTGGAAATCGATGATCCTCGGCGGCGAGGGCATCGTCACCGAATTCACCGGGCCAGGCCGAATTTGGATGCAAACCCGCAGCGCAACAGACCTCGTCGACTGGCTCCGCACCCGAATGCCATCGAACAGCACCAGTAGCAACAGCAACAACAGCTGAGTCCTGAACGCAACAAACAAGTCGACGGCAGTCTCCGGGGGCGACATGCCCCCCGCGTCCGTTCCGGACACCGATCTTCGCGATGTTGCGTTGCGGCCCAAGGTCCAACGAACCCGGAACAGTCGACATGTCATTTTCTCGTTGGACAGGTCAGGCCCTCGCCTTCCAGCGAGGGCCTGACCTGAGGACATGTTCGGTGCCGGTCGGAGGCGCCACTTCTTCCGGCTACCTACCTACAGCGGTGCAGTGATCGGGGCCTCAGGCGCATGCGTGACGGAGGTACGCCCGGTCTCGAGGTATTCGGTGACGGCCTGATCGATCACGGCGTTACCGCCCTGGATGCCGGCGCCGTGATCGCCGCCTTCCACGGTGACCAGGTTCGCCCCCATGTCGCGGGCTAGCTGCACCCCACCCTGATACGGCGTCTGCGGGTCGCGCAGCCCCTGCAGAACGAGCGGCGCCGTCGCCAGCCCCCGGTTGCTCAGCTCGGGCAACGCGGTTACGGGCGGCGCACCGGCGCAGAAGGTCCCGGCACTGTAGCCATACCCGATGAGCTCGAAGAGATCTCCGGTGATGAAGGTCGAGAAGAGCCAACCCGGGATACGATCCGGCCGATCCGCGACACTGTTCTCGTTACACAACATCAGTGATTGCATCATCTGGGACTGAGCAATTCGCTCCAACTCCAGCTCCGATATGTCGTTCATCCCAGCACCACTGGGAATCGCGTCGACACCGTCGCGGACTACCCGGGCCATGAGCGGCCAACTGTTCCGAGCTGGAAGCACCTGCCGCGTCATCACGTAGATACTCGACGACATTTGCGTGTGCGACGGATCGGCGAGTCCCCGAATGAATGCCTCGAACTGAACGCGCGCCGGCCCAGTCAGATCGACCCCGCTGCGGTAGGCATTCGCGAGTGCTTCGAGGCCGGGCGGTACGTCACCGATTTGCGAAGGCGGCGGCGCAAGCGTCGGGTTACCACCGGCCTCCGCGACAATCCGGTCTGACCATCGCTGGTAGACCTTCAACGGCGTCTCGCCAAGTCCGTAGGTGTCGTTGTTGGCGGCGATCCAATCCATGAGGTCGTAGAAGCGAGCTTTGTAGCCGTCGTTCTGCTGCCACAACACGTCGTTCCACAACCAATTTTGGTCGACCGCGGAATCGAGAACCATGCGACCGGTGTGCTGCGGGAAAAGCGTCGCGTACGTAGATCCGAGAATTGTGCCGTAGGACAGACCGTAAATGTCGATGACATCCTCGCCGAGCGCAACGCGGACCTGCTCCCAGTCCCTCGCCGTGTTCTCGGTAGTCAGGTGCGCAGTGGCGCCCGGCGCACCTGCCTCGCATGCATTTCGTGCCGCAGCCCCACCGAAACCGAAGCCTGCCACCGTCGCCAGCTCAGGGCCCACTGCGCACGAAAGCGCGCCGGCGTACGGGAGTCCGCGCGGTTGAACTCCGATCACGTCCCACTGTGCGCGAATCGCGTCGGGCAGGACGTCGACGAACATTCTGTTCGAGCCGATCGCGTCTCCACCAGGTCCTCCGGGATTGGTGAACAGCACGCCTTTGCGCGAGCCCGGATCTTCGGCGCGGTGCCGGGTGACGAGCACGTCGATCGTGCCGGCGTCAGGTTCTGCGTAGTTGCGGGGAACGGTGACCGAAGCACACTGATCGGATGCCGGATCGAGCTGATATTCGGCTGGGCAGGACTCCCAACGAAGATCTCCACTCGGTGCCGGCTCCGCGGCGGCGGTGGGTGCGACTCCGACGGAGATCACCGCGGTGACGCCGACGGCAAGAGTCACGAATCGACTGCGCCGTGAGAACGTTTCTTTGCGCCGCATCAAATGCAAATTCCTGTCAATCCCCGACATACTCTCGCGGCCCCCTCGTAGTCAGTGCCGTAACGGCGGTGGCACCCACCCCGCCGCTTCGCTGCCAGTATTTCAGACGCACCACTGAATTCAGGAGTCACCCTCGAAGGTGTGGGCACCGATTCCTATGCTGCTGTAGCCGACATAGCCACGTGCTCGATTGAATCACTCTGCCCGCGAAACCATCTCGCCAAACGACGCGCAGAACGCGCAATAACGCTGGCGCACTGGCCCAACTGTGAAAACCACGGATCGGTGACGGTGTGCAAAGGCCAACGGCCCGTTTCGCGGGCGATGCGCATTGCGACGCGGCGCCACGCCAGCGGCAATGTGCGATGATCGCCGCACGCCACAGCGGCTGATGATGGTGTATGCCGCCGCGCGAGTCGAAGTATGTGCGCGATCAAGGGTCGAGGCCGCTCGGAGTGAGTGCCGCGTGGGAGTCGAAGGCTTCGTCGAGGATGGTGAGCCAGTTGACAGCTCCCTCGTGCGCGCACCACTCGTCGTCGGCAAAGCTCACGATGGTGAAAGCAATTGCGGCAGTGAGTCGAACGTTCCGGTTGTCAGGGAAGGTACCTGGTCGTTTCGCCAGGACAGCTGCGACCTCGCGCTGCCATCGTTGAGCGACCAAGTGGGCACGCCCACGCAACACGGGAGTGTCAGCAACCACGCGGTGCTGACGCAGGCGGCGCTGACGCTCATCCCCGCGCACCTCGCGCACACGAAACATGCGTAACACCTGGTGGATCGCCTCGAGGTCCGGCTCGTGCGTCGGGCGCGCCTCGAGCGCGGCACAGAAGTCAGGGACCGTCCATTCGGCGTCGATGAAGAGGACTTCCTCCTTCGACCGAAAGTAGCGAAAGAAGGTGGTTACCGACACCTCGGCGTCGTTGGCGATTTCCTCGACCGTGGTTACGTCGTAACCATTTTCAGCGAACCGCTCTAAGGCGACATCAACAAGGCGATGCCGCGTAGCAAGCTTCTTGCGTTCTCGTAAACCCATAGTGACCTCAGCGTACGGTGGACTGCCCCGGACCTGCCACACACGCGGCGTCACAGACAGCATCAGCCAATTTCGCGGACCAGTGGCGCGGTTTGAGAGTGAATAAAAAAGTGGTAGTTGACTAACATTTGGTAGTTGACTTATGATTTTCACGTAGTCGAGGCCTCCACCACTACAGGACTACACGACACAACGTGCCTGAAGGGCGCCGACACTACAGACTTGGTCACTGCCTGGCTTGCCGCAGAGTGAGCGCCGGCAATGACCTATGTACCGATGCGCATCGCCACGAAAAGGAATGCGCGCCAGAGTGATCCAATCTCTGATCAACCGCATGTATCACCAGACGCGGACGCTGTAACTCAGCACCTGAATTCGGCCGATCCCCAAGAGAGGTAAAGAAATGGGTTCATCTAATCTTGCCGTCGATTCTCAAGCCCCCGATGTACACGAGAGCCGACACATGCGCATCACACCGCTAAGTGCCAACATCGGAGCACTAGTAGAAGGGGTCAGCCTCAACGCCCTCAGCGAAGACGAGTTCGACGAACTGCACCAGACCTTACTGAAGCATCACGTGATCTTTCTCCGCGATCAAGACTTGTCGGAAGCGGATCACATCGGCCTCGCAAATCGGTGGGGCACTCCGATGGCCAACCCGGTAGCGAAACTCCACGGCGACGAAACAGTCCTACATTCCGTCGAAAACAACGCGAAAAAGCCGCCGCTTGCAGACGGATTCCATACCGATCTCACCTACTGGCCGGAGCCACCTAACCTGGCCATCCTCTACGCGCTCGATATCCCCACAGTGGGGGGCGATACCCTCTGGGCCAGTCTGTACGCCGTCTACGACAGTCTGTCTGACGAAATGAAGCGAGTGTGCCAGGACTTGCGCGCATTGCATAAGCCCTCCGACCACTTTATTCAGGCAAATGTGGCCATGTACGGAGCTGAATCCGAGCAGGTGATCCGGCAGAATCTTCAGGGCGCGATTCTTCCGTTCGTCCGTACCCACGAAGAGACTGGGCGTCAAGCCTTGTTCCTGAGCTCCTTCATCGATCACCTTGTGGGCATGCACAGGCCGGAGAGCGATGCACTTCTCGGTTACCTGAGCAATCTCGTCAATAATCCGAATTATGCGGTTCGGTGGCGTTGGCGAGCGGGCGACGTCGCGATTTGGGATGAGCGCTGCACGAATCACCGCGCGCTTTCGGATCACTACCCTCAGTACCGGCTGATGCGCCGCTGCACGGTCGAAGGAGGGCGGCCCTTCTACCGCCCTGACGGAGCGTCGGAACCCTTGTTTGAAGGAACCTTCGCCTGACAACGATTCACCCTTTCAGGCGGACACCGCACAATGTCTCAATTGCGGGCGCGAGGTCGGACCGTGCCGAGATGCACGGTACACCTTGCCCCGAGATATCGTCCGAACTTGTAAACCACCGGTCACGAGCCTGTCGGGAACAGGTCGACGTCCTTGAGCTGCAACAGATTTAAGCCAAATGTGCTGCCAGACAACAGCCGGAAAGAGGTGAATTCCAGATGGAACGAATGGAAACATCAATTGACGTCAACTATGTAGGCGCCCTCGCTACACCAGTACAACGCGACGGCGAAGAACTGACCCGAAGAATTTTGGAAACAGACACCTTCCGCACAGCGATAAGAAGCGTCGAAATGCTCTACGCGGCCGACCCCCAGGGCTCGACACCGGCAGGACAAGCGACGATCGGCAGAGCTGCCCATTCCCTGGCCACCGCAGCGACCCAATATGCCATCTGCTCGGACCCGGAAATTCCGATGCTCATGTGGGGCGTAACCGCTCCACACGAGTTTCAAGGACTGAGTTCCCCAAGGTCCGGTTTCGGAATCGAGAACCCGGACAACGTTTACCGGCACACAGCGGTATCAGGGTCCTCGACATATGAGATCCGCGGGAAGATCAACTACCCGAGACCCACCGAGCAACACTTCGAGCTGCGCGACGCCATTCCTGGGACCACCTCCCTCACCGCCGAAGGCGGCACACAACTCGCAGGGTTGCACAGCGACGACATCGCGGTCGAAGCGGACGGGTCTTTTGTCATCACTCTGGACGCCCAGCCCGCCAACGGGCGGACCAACCACGTCCGGATCCCTGCAAAGCAAGATTCGTTCTTGATTATTCGGGACCTCCTCGACGACTGGTCAAGGGAGAATGTTGTCCGCCTCGATCTGGTTCGGACTGCAGGTCCTGCGGCTCGCGAACCGCGAAGCTTGGAACAACTCACTACACGTTCGGTAGAGTTGCTGACGCAGATGGCGCCGTTCTGGCTCGACTACTTCAACAAGTATTTCTATAGCGAGGCAACAAATTACGTGCGCCCGGCGCGTCAGCGTCCCGCAGGTCGCGGACTCTCGACGGGGGGATGGTTCGACGTGAACGATGGAGAAGCGTTGGTCGTCACCGTCGATCCACTGGGTGCTGCGTCCCTCGGCATTCAACTCTCCGACCCGTGGGGAGTGGCGTACGAGTACATCGATCGAACAAGTAGCTTGAATACCGTTCAGGCAGAGCCCAATCCGAATGGTACGTACTCGTTTGTCATTTCCCGTGAGGATCCCGGCGCCTACAATTGGCTCGACCCCGAAGGGCACAACTCGGGAATGGTTGCAGTCCGCTGGCAATCCCTGCCAGTCAACGCCCCCGTCGAGTTGGCCATCCGGCGCTCCGAAGTTGTCAAACTGGATCAACTCAGAGAGCGTCTACCGGCAGGTACTTCCTTCATCACCGCGCAGCAGCGTGAACACCAGCAGACCTTCAGAGCCAGCAACTTCTTGCGTCGATACACCGACTAACGCACTTGCAGGCTAAGGAAAATAGCCCAAGATCGAGCGATATCGATTTCGATGGAACGTTCCTCACTATGAGCGGCACGTCCGACATCGATGTGTCGGTCGAAGTGGACCGTTGAGCTATTGTCGTTCCCCGCCTTGGGAACTGCGTATGATTGGCCGATCACTTCCACAAACACATTCCTTGATCGTCACATAGATCTCACGATCGACAACTGCAGCGGGCAACAGAACTTGTCTCACAGGCGATACACGAGTGCAGCCCGAAATTTGCGTGCTCGCAACAGAACCCGGCTGTCCGCCAGGTTCCGGTCAGCGGGACAACTCAACCGCCACCATGGTGCACATCACACAATAGGGAATCTTCGCTGAAGATTTCACTCATCCTTCCACTTGGAGGCGTCCCAATGACTCGTAGCTCCCTTCGTCGTCCGCGCAGATTGACGGCGGCTACCCTGGCGATCACCGCAAGCATGTTGCTCGCTTCGTGCGCAAACAGCGAATCAAACGGCGGTGCAGGGGAATCCGCAGATTCAGGTTCCGCGCTCGAGATCGGCATGGTCAACGAACAAACAGAGCCCGGCACGCCCAACAAGGGTGGAACCTTGACGTTCAGCGGCTTCTCCTCGGTGACGACACTTGATCCGGCGAAGTCTCAGGTTGCCGGAGCCGTCGGTGGCAGTGAACTCGGAGCGATCTACGACTCGCTGATGCGCTATGACCCTATCGAGAAGACATTCGTTCCGCAGTTGGCACAGTCCCTCGAGCCCAGCAGCGACAGCAAGACCTGGACGCTGACGCTTCGTGACGGCGTCAAGTTCAGCGACGGAACGACACTCGATTCCAAGGCAGTTGTCGACAGCATCAACCGTTACGTCAACAACAAGGGACCGCAGTCCAGCCTCTGGGCAGCCAAGGTCGCCTCCATGGACACCCCCGACGCAACGACGGTCATCTTCAACCTCGTCGATCCGTGGACCGGCATTCAGTCGTTGCTCTCCACCGGCCCCGGAATGATCGTCGCCCCGACCGCGCAACAGGGTGATCAGTTCACCCCGATCGGCGCCGGCGCATTCACCCTCGAAAAGTTCACTCCCAACGAGGAACTGCTGCTCGCAGCGCGTCCTGACTACCACGGCGGCGCACCGAATATCGACAAGCTCAAGCTCATCAGCATCGTCGGAGCTCAGCCCACCGCCGAGGCCCTCAAGACCGGTGGCATCGACGCGGCATACATGCGCACACTCACCCCGATCCTCGATCTGATCGAGTCCGGCTACCCGGGATTCATCGACATCCCGTCGCTCGGCTACATCGCAAACGTCAACATGGCCGAAGGTCGCCCCGGCTCGGACCTTCGTGTGCGCCAGGCAATGGCACTGGCCATCGACCCCGAAACGCTCAACACCCGCGTCAACAACGGCAACGGCCTGCCCGGCCAGGAAATCTTCCAGGACACCTCCCGCTGGCACAACGACGTCGCCCCGACCGGTGTGGATCCGGCCAAGGCCAAGGAACTGCTCGATCAGGCCAAGGCAGACGGCTACGACGGCAAGGTCACCTTCCTCTCCATCCAGGAGCCGTCCTCACAGGCAACAGCCCTTGCTGTGCAGGCAATGCTCAACGCAGTCGGATTCGATGTACAAATCGAATACGTCACCAGCGCAAGCGACGTCACTAAACGCGTCTTGGTGGATCACGACTACGACATGGGAACCGGCGCGCTCAGCCTGTCCGAGGCTGATCCTTTTGAACGCCTGTATGCCAATCTCAAGACAGGTGGCCGCAACAACTCCACCGGTTACTCGGATCCCCAAATGGATGTCCTACTCGATCAACTCGGAGTCGCTACCACCGACGAGGACAAGAAAACCGTCCTCGCCGAGATCCAGCAACGCGCCACAGACACTGTCCCCTGGCAGATTTGGGGCAATGTCCCCACGCTGGACGTGTGGAACAAGAACGTGCACGGCCTCCAGCAGAGCATCGACGGAATCATGTTCTTCGACGAAGCATGGAAGGAGTGATCCGGTTGGAGGCCAACAGCACAATGCCGGCTTCAATGTTCGGTAATTGCGCCTCGCCGCGCGCCCCATACCGGACTGCGTCATGACGCTGCCTGGGCGGGCTAGCGTTCCTGCAGCAGCATTCACCTACCTCGCCGACATGATCAGGGACTTCCCCGAAAAATTCGCACAACTGCCGATGCCCGACAATGCGATCGACGCCGCAGAGGGCAACCGACTGTTTCTGCGATACCTGACGATCGGGATCGAGCAATTCATCGAGTACACCGACCCCGCCTACCCGGACTTCCAGCAGAAAACCCGAGCAGGAGTGCGAAAGTTCGCGGGAGACAGCCCTGCTCAGCTATACGACTCGAGCCCCGTGTCGTCGAAGTACCAGTACATCGTCACGGGAAGCATGGCCGAGACGGAACTCATCGAACTCACCGTCTACTCAGGCGATTTGAGTGGCGCCAACAAAACACCGCGACGTCTCATCGATGCGATCACAGAAGCCGAGATCGACACCACGACGGACGGCAGCTTCACGCTCACAGTTGCCGCCGGGCATGAAGGACGCAACGGGGTAAAACTCGATACAGACGCCAGTGTCCTTTCGGTTAGGCGATATCTCCGTGATCCTCGCGTCGACAGGCCGCGGCCATTGTTCATTCGAAGAATCGGCGGGCCCGTAAATCCACCTCCCCTCACCGCCGATGCCTTGGCCACCGGACTCGAGCGCGCCGCGCAGTTCGCGTGGTTCAACACCCGAACTTGGGCACAGTGGGTGGGGACAACTAAGACCGAGAAGTTCAACGCCCTCAGCCCCATGCACGATTCGGGCGACATCTTTACCCCGGCCGGACACAAATACATGAACGGCTACTGGGCGGTGCCGCAGGGGTATGCGCTACGTATCTCCTTCACACCACCTACGGGAGCCTACTGGAGCTTCGTCCCGATGAACTACTGGATGGAGTCCCTCGAATGGCGCTTCGGCAACCGCGTCTTCGCCACCAGTTTCGATACCGAACCTGACGAAACCGGGCAGATCGAATTAGTTCTGGCGCATGATGATCCCAAGATTCCTGGCGCGACCTGGATAGAGACGCTCGGGCACAACGAAGGCACAATGGCGTTCCGATTCGCGCGCTGCCACAACGAATTACCCGAGACGACGATTGAACTCATCTGCCTAGCAAAGGACTCGGGACAGGAGTAGGAGCCGCAGGAGGGTCCGTTTCCGACGGGTCGGCGCGGCCGGCTGGCCCTGCGATACATCGCATCACAAACGCGAGATGGAACTCCCGTTTACACTCGCTATCGGACATGATGACCAGAGCGGCGGCGCCGTCATTAAAGGGGGCACGCGTTGCCGGCGGTGACAGTGCCTTCCGGACGGAACACCGGCAGGGTAGTCGTCGGTGGAAACAACGGTGCCGTCAGGCAGGGTGACCGGGTGATCTCCCGCGCGAAGAATCCTGTCTCGAGGGTCTCCCGTGCCCGAGTCGAGGCGTTCCGTCTGGTTCGACACCACCGGAACGCACTGCAACTGGTTGATCCCCGATTGGGCTGCGGTCGCCGAGGACTACGACGCAGCACACCTGAGCCTTCACGGATACCTCACCACGCCGGAATAGCAATCTCTCTGTCCGGCAACAAATGTGCGACGCTTCTGGGTGGATGGGATCCCGATCCCACATTCTGGCTGACGCCGGTGCCCTGGACATCGATGACGATGCGCGGCCGAGATCAGGCAATGCAATCCCGGATACGATATCGGCGGGATGCTATCGATAACGCGCCACGGCCGGAGCGGAGCCTCGGTGCCGCTTCGATCCGCAGATCCTTCCCATTTACGAATTCTGCTTGGCCAAGCGTCGTGAGGCCGGTTTCGACGGATCTTCGACGAGTGCTGCGGGTTCTCTTAACCTCGGCAGAGACGAAGGCGGAATCCGTGGATTTCGCTGCCGATGCAGGGTAGCTATCGGTCGGGGGCTGTGGCCGTTGATCGTCCTTGGCGCTCGTTAATCCGATCGGGAGTGTGTAGCGGCGGATTCCCAACTCACGAAAAAAGCCGCGGTGCATCGCCATCCGGTTGTTCTTCAGATCGGCCAAGAGACTCTCGATACCGACTTCGGAAAGAGGACTCCTCCCACACGAGGTCGCCACGTTGGTACGGCATCTGCAGACCCGTCTCGGTGAAGGCCTGAAACGCGAACCGACACCGCGTCGCCGGTCACATGACTAGAGTCGACCCGTATGACTGCACTCAACGCTATCGGACGTATCGGCGCCACTGCCCTTGCGACGCTCGCGATCTCCGGCTTCCTGATGTCGGGGACCGCGGCAGCGGCGCCGAGCACGGTTCCGTTCCAGGTCGACCCCTTCATCCCGCTCGTCGATCTACCCACGCCCCGCCTTGCCGCGAGCGTCGGCGAAGAACCGGGCGCCGCCGTGTTGCACGTGCGCCGCGCACCCGGGGACGGAAACCCGCACGCCGCAGTCGTCCACTGGCTAAGTCTCGGAACCGGAGCATATGGATCCGCATCGTTTCCGACGCTGGATGCTCAACCCGTCACCATCCGTCCGGGCTCGGGTCAGGTCGTCGCATACGTCGACCCCCAGGCGATCGGAACACCTGGCTTCGGCACCTTCTTCGTTCCCTGAAACCTGCGTAACCGTCAAATCATGGTCCACTCGAACTTCGCGATGTCGCCGACGGTGAGTTCAAACAGATCCTGCCCTACACGCTGCCGCAGACTCTCGGGCACGACGTCGCAGGCACCGTCACCCGGCGTACGCGCGCCAAAAGGCCGCCCGAGGAACCTCAAAGTGATCAACACGCAGAGCGAGGGCGCTGGTAGCGCATGTACAAGTATTCGGCTTCGAGCAATACGTGCCGGAGCTGCAACGCCTGGGGAACCTCGAGTGGCGGGGCAGCGATCGGCCCGGAGACTGGTTGGGGTCCCGCCAGTTTCGGGGAGAGAGTAAAGCACATGTCGTCAACGAGATCGTGGGCCACGAGGGTAGACAGAAGGGCTGGGCCTCCTTCGCAGAGCACACGCATCAACCCGCGATCCCGTAGGCCCGCGATCATCGCGACCGGATCAACATAGTCGTCCCCAGCCACCATGATCTCGACACGGGACCGCACATCGGGACCGAATGTGGCGGCCACCTGTGCACTGGTGACGACGATTGGGCGTGGCCCTTCTGCGGTGAACAGCGCGGATTTCCAGGGAAGGTCACCGCTGTGCGTGACAACCGCAACGGGCGGCAACGACACTTGCCCGCACGCGTCGCGGCGGTATCGACGGAGTTCCGCATCGAGCGTTACAGGTCCGTACCGTTCCGCGCGTATCGTTCCGGCGCCGACTAGGAGCACATCGCAGTAGGCGCGCAGGGACCTCAGCAACTGATGATCAGCAGTGTTGGAGATTGGGCGTACTCGACCGTCGAATGCAGCGGCCCCGTCGAGGCTCGAAACCATGTTCACTCGAACCCCTTCGGGGGCGTCGGCGTAGAAGTCGTGAAGGGTGCGGCCTTGGGCGTCTATGGGAAATAACGATCGCCACCGATGCACTGTCATGCGTCGTGTCCGGGTTCGAGCGCTCGAACGTCCGCGAACGTGATGTACTCGTCGAGTTCTTCAGGTGCGTAACCGGTTTCGGGTTCGAGTAGGAAAGCAACATGGTCGCCCGTGTCCACCTGTTCGAGGATGCGCCCAGCGAACCAGGCCTCGGCTTCTTCGAGAATTGGAAGCCCGAAAGGCCCATGACTCCACTCGCAGCGTGTGAACTTGTCGATATCGTCGCCCGTCGACTCCCCGAACAGCTTCGCTATCGTGTCGTTTCTGCGGGGGATGAGGTGTACGGCCAGATGCTCGGCGGCGGCAGCGAGTCGGTAGGTGTGGTTCTTGTTCGACAGACCGATGAGGAAACGCGGAGGCGAAATACTGATCTGCGAGGCGAAACCGACGAGGCACCCCGCCCGCTGGTCTCCCACCTGAGTGGTCACGACGAACATCGGATAATTCAGTGCCCCCACGATCCGCTCGAAGGCACCGCTGTCCGGCGACTGAAGGTTCTCACTCGAATCCTGCATCGTTGCTCCCTTCACTCCGCTAGCTACCCCTACGGGAGGGACAGCTAACTGCGATGTCCTTATTGCACAGCAACCCATTCTCACTGTTGCCGATTATCTATATCAGATGGTATAGATTTGAGGTAGCAAGAGATGCACATACCGATGGGCAAAAATCAGATCAGGTGCTGCCCGGCGCGGAGCATGACGTCGGGAAAATTCTCCTGGCACCCCAACACCTCGGGAGCTGGACAATGACGATGATCGGCATTACACCCGCTGAGAGCGGCACGACACGCGCTGGCAGCTCGACTGCGCGCCGCCGAACTCACTCAACGAAGCTCAGGAAGGCCTCGTTGAGCTCCCGGGGCAGCCACACCTGAATCTCTTTATCCAGTTCTACGCCGGCGAGTGAGGATAACCAATGGGCAAGTGGGTTTCCCTGCCATGGGACGTATTGCGCTTGCAATACACGGTAATTCGGTTTCCGCTGACACTTCTGGGGCGCCTGGTCGTACGCGCATTCGACACCGATGCGCCATGTCGGCTCACGTACCAACAGATGCTCGAATCGATCGACGGTACAGCGGGGACCATTCTCGGTGACCGCACCCTGGCCCGCCGAGCACAGGCAGAGATGGGGCCCACCAGCACGGAAATACCGTCGCCGACAAACTACAGTCCCCCGCCAGTGGCCTTCGATTCGGACTCACATGTACGAACCGAATCCTCCGAGGATGGACGACTGCACGCGCATCACATGGCGGATTGGCGATAGGCCTGGCCCGATCGGCACCACTTACCCGTCCAATGACATAACACCTTTGCGCCACATCGAAGTTCAGCCCACACTTCCCACCACCTTCTGACTCGAAGTCAACTTTCGGAAAAGAAATCGAGGAGGCACAGTGCCCAAGAAGAAGCCCACAAAGAACCCCCAGATCCCCGGGGTACCAGGCCCAGTAACACCGCCGCTGGAGGAACCGGCCGAGCCCAGCGCTCCGTTGCCCCCGAAAGACGATCAACGCGCCCCACAACTTCGCACTGCAACAGCCGCAGCTGTCGAAGGACCACCGTCGGCGCGCTCGCAGCAGGGCGAATATCTGACCACCGCACAGGGCGCCCGCCTTTACGACACAGACCACTCTCTCAAAGCCGGAGAACGCGGCCCAACTCTGCTCCAGGACCACCACTTACGGGAAAAGATCACCCACTTCGATCACGAGCGGATCCCCGA
>NZ_JAWLRZ010000007.1:405366-558280 GCF_033142425.1 Rhodococcus sp. IEGM 1366 | reverse complement strand
ATGACGAAGTCGAGAAGATGGTCGAAACCAATGCCCGTGCCCTGCTGCACTTTCCCCGTACCTAAACCACTGCCGCGTACCTAACCCAATCGAGAGGAACACCAAGATGGTGATCACACGTTCCGTACGTATCGGCGTTGCCATTGCCGCTCTTAGCCTGGTGCTTTCCGCCTGTGGCAGTGGAAGTGCCGGCAATTCGTCCCCGGCGTTAGGTGGTGCCGTCGGCGCAGCGGCCGCTGACGCCGATCCGAACGGACATCTCCGGGTCGGCCACACTGTGGCGACACCGGCGCTGAACCCGCACAAGATGCCGTCTGCGCCGGCCGCGTACCCGTATCTGACTCCGGTGTACGACAGGCTCACCCAAATGGTCGACGAGGATGGGTCTCTCGCGATAGCTCCGATGGTTGCGACCGAGTGGGAGTTTTCCGAGGACGGCCGTGAGGTCGTCTTCACATTGCGTGACGGGATCACTTTCACCGATGGTGAAGTTCTCGATGCCGCCGCAGTCAAGGCAACGCTTGATCATGCGAAGACGGCGGCGGGATCGACTGTGGCGTCAACCTTTTCGATGATCGATTCGGTAGAGGTGGTCGATCCGAACCGGGTAAAGGTCATCGCTACCCGACCCGCCGCAGATTTGCCGTTTGTGCTCTCCGGTGTGGAAGCGGCATTGATCAGTCCGAAGGCTCTCGACAATCCGGATCTGGACATCAATCCGGTGGGTTCGGGTCCGTACGTCGCGACCTCGGTCCGGATAGGTGATTCGGTGACATACGAGCGTCGGGAGGGGTACTGGGATCCTGCAGCACAGTTGTCCAAGACGATCACGATCACCGGCATCGTCGACGACAATGCTCGACTGAACGCGCTGCGATCAGGTCAGATCGATCTGATGATATCCAAGATCGGTCAGTACCCGCAGGCATCGGCGCTCGGATCTGGATACGGGTTCTTTTCTTATCCGCCTGCACAGCTGTACACGATGGCCATGAATATCGACAGCCCGGAGTTCTCGGATGTGCGGGTGCGTCAAGCGCTGAACTTTGCCGTTGACCGGGAAGGTATCAACTCGTCGTTGCTCAACAATCAGTGCCAGGTCTCCGGCCAACCGCTTTCGGTCGGCGCGGACGGGCACCTTTCGGATCCGCAGATCGATTACACCTACGATCCGGATCGGGCGCGGGCTTTGCTCGCGGAGGCAGGGGTCAACGGTCTCACATTCAATACGCTTCTCGGTGCGGGACTTTCGCCGCAGGACGAGATCGCGTCGGCCCTGCAAGCGCAGTTCGCCGAAGTCGGTGTCACGATGAATGCCAAGCCGGTGGATCTGGTCGACATGACTGCTCAGTTTGCAGCGAAGGCACAACCGTCCATCGTCAGTGTGCGAGTTGGCGATCCGAGTTCTGCACAGTTCCTCAACCGCAACTACACAGTCCCACGCCTTTTTCCGGGAACACTTCCCGCGGAGTTCAAGAACTCATTGGCGCCGGCGTTTGATCCCAACGTGTCCGAGGTAGACCGTACTGCTGCTCTCGAAGCGACATCAGCCGTTGCGGTCGAGAACGCTTTCGACGTCTTCCTCTGTGCTGTAAGTACACAGTTTGCCTTCGCAGACAATGTAATCGGTGCTTCGAATATGGGCGTTTCGCATTACACCGGGGTGATGGACCTGCGCTACGTCGGTGTCGCGAAATGATTCTGCGCGAATAGTCGAAGTCTCACTCATATCCAGTTTGGGCGGTGCGCCCGTTGTCGCCGTCCACTACCTGACGCTAGGAGATCCTGTCCATGGCAACTGATCTACCGTTGTCGTCGCTCGACGCGACGGACAGCGATATCCTGCGGATCGAGAATCTCTCGGTCGACTTCGATACCGATCGCGGCTGGACTCGAGTCGTCGACGACGTGTCCTTGCGAGTAGCACCCGGCACGACGGTCGGGCTGGTGGGTGAATCCGGATCCGGGAAAACCGTAACTTCCTTGGCTGCAATGGGATTACTGCCTTCCCAGGGTTGTCGGGTAACTGGATCGATCCGTATCGCCGGCCGTGAGGTGGTGGGGTTGTCGGAGTCGGAGTTGTCCGGCATTCGTGGGGTCGACGTATCGATGGTCTTTCAAGAACCAAGGCGAAGTCTGTCTCCGGCATTCACTGTCGGGGATCAGATCGCCGAGGTTGTCCGTCGTCACCAAGGTTTGTCGAAGAAGGACTCGTTTGCCCGCGCTGTCGAGATGCTCGACGCGGTCGGTATTCCCGATGCACGCAATCGGGCAAAGGCATACCCGCACGAGTTCTCCGGTGGCATGTGTCAGCGCGTCATGTTGGCAATCGCAATGGTATGTCGACCGAAACTGCTCATTGCGGACGAACCCACGACCGCGCTGGACGTGACGGTGCAGAAAGAGATGTTGCGATTGATGAAGGATCTGCAACACGAGTTCGACGTATCGATTCTGTTCATCACTCACGATTTGGGGGTCGTTGCCGAGATGTGCGACCGAGTGGCGGTGATGTATGCGGGGCAGGTTGTCGAATCGACCTTGATCGATGACCTGTTCGACGACCCACGCCATCCGTACTCGGAGGGTCTGCTGGCAGCAATTCCCGACCCGAGGGCCAAAGGTATACGTCTGTCGTCGATTCCGGGTGCAGTTCCAGCTCCATGGGACTGGCCGCAAACGTGCCGGTTCCAGGATCGTTGCAACTACGCAGATGCTGGTCGATGCGATTCGGAACCGATAATACTGCACGACATCGCTCGCAATCGGTCAGTACGTTGCGTGCGTGAGGGCGAACTGAATCTGAAGGGACTTACCGGATGAGTCCGTTATTGGAGGTCTCCGGACTACGCAAGTCGTATCCGGTCAAGAGAGACTTTCTCGGTCGCGTGAGAGAGCGGTCCGTGGTGACCAACGATGTGAGTTTTACCCTGGAACGTGGTGAAACGCTCGGCATTGTGGGCGAATCCGGAGCGGGGAAGTCGACGATCGGACGTCAGGTTCTGCGTTTGATCGAACCCGACTCCGGCACGATCCGGTTCGACGGACACGATGTCCGTAAGTTCAAGGGCAAGGATTTGCTGTCCTTTCGGCGGCGCGCGCAGATGATCTTTCAGGATCCGTTCAGCTCGCTCGATCCGCATATGACGATTCGCAACGCGGTGGGCGAACCGTTGTCGATCCACTTCGGAATCGCTGGGGCAGAGCGTGATCGGCGTGTCGTGGAAATTCTGCAGAGGGTCGGTATGCGCGAGGACCAACTCGACAAGTATCCACGAGAGTTCTCCGGCGGTCAGCTTCAGAGGATCGCGATTGCCCGGGCGCTCACACTCGATCCCGACTTCATTGTGTGTGACGAACCTGTTGCTGCATTGGATGTTTCAATCCAAGCTCAAGTTCTCAACCTGCTGCTCGACCTGCAGGCCGAGCGCGGCTTGGCCTATATTTTCATCTCGCATGATCTCTCCCTCGTGCGATATCTCGCCCACCACGTCATCGTTATGTACCGGGGCGAGGTAGTCGAAGCCGGGACCGCGGAGGAGTTGTTCGAGAATCCGCAGCACTCGTACACCAAGATGCTGGTCTCGGCAGTTCCGGACCCGAGGAACCGTCGTCGCAGAGTTTCAGTACCGACGGGAGGGTCATAATGGCGAATCTGTTGGGAAAACGGGTGCTTTCGGCAATCCCACTGTTGCTGTTCCTCAGCTTCTTCGTTTACGTGCTGGTTGACTTCATGCCAGGAGACGCTGCAGCTGGGCTTGCCGGTGACAACGCAACGCAGGACGAAATCGCTTCGGTTCGCGAACAACTGGGTCTGGATCGGCCACTGCTGATCCGGTACGTCGAGTGGCTCGGTCACATCATTACCGGTGATTTCGGCACCTCGCTCTACAGTTCTCAGTCCGTCACTCAGATCCTCGCGGATCGGATACCGACCACTCTGTCCTTGACCGTCGTGACCATGGTAATTGTGATCTTGCTCGGTCTGCCGATCGGAATCATTGCCGCTATGCGTGCCAATTCGATGCTCGACCGCGCGTTGACGGCTGTGTCGTCGGTTGCGATGGCGGTCCCACCGTTCATTATCGGTTTGGTTCTGGTCATTGCCCTCGCAATCTCCGCGCCGGTTTTTCCGGCGACTGGGTACGCACCGCTCAGCGAAGGGTTTGGGGTTTGGCTTCAACACCTGATTCTTCCGGCTCTCGCGATTGCGGCCATTTCCACTGCGGAAGTGGCGCGCCAAACCCGTGCGGCCATGGTTGACACGTTCGCCAAGGATTTCATCCGCACTGCTCGGGCGAAGGGGCTGCGGACCAAGCAGATCGTGCTGAAGCACGCCCTCAAGGTCGCCGGAGTTCCGATCGTGACGGTCCTCGGTCTACAGGTCAGTCGAGTATTTGCAGGCGCGGTGACAGTCGAGTTCGTTTTCGCGCTACCTGGCCTCGGGACTCTTGCCGTGAATTCTGTTTTCAGCCGGGATATTCCGGTGATCCTCGGCATCGTCATGGTCATGGCGGTTGCCATCGTGATCATCAACCTGATCGTCGATATGGCCTACGGCTACTTCAACCCGAGGACCCGGGCCTGACCCGGTCAGCTGTCGAAAGGCATTTTCATGAGTGAAACCGGTATTGTTGCGGATCCCGATAACCCGCGGCGCGCGACACCATTTTCGAGCCGAAGCCGCTTCATGCACACACTGCGGACTTCACGTCCACTTCGACTGCTGCGCAGGAACATCCCGGCCATGATCTCGCTGGTTTTCTTAGTGCTGGTGTTTCTGGTCGCGGGTTTCGGCACCATGATTGCGCCCGATGATCCGAACGCGCAGAACTTGGGAAACAGTTTGGCCGGAATTTCCGGGGAGCACTGGCTCGGTACGGACGTCTATGGTCGTGACGTCATGAGCAGGTTGCTCGCCTCGGCAAGTGTCACCATGCTCGCGGTTGTCCAGGCGGTGGGAGTTGCGGCTGTGATCGGTATTCCCACAGGGCTGTTCGCGGGACTTGTCCGGGGATGGGCTGGGGGACTGATCAGTAGAATCTCTGATGCCCTGCAGTCCTTGCCGCCTCTTATCCTCGCCATTGCGATCATCGGAATTTTCGGTCCAGGATTGACCAACGCGATGATGGCGATCGGACTGGTTATGGCCCCATCGCTGTACAGGTTGGCACGAGGTGCTGCGGAGTCGGTGTCGACGGAAACGTATATCGAAGCTGCCCGAGCGCTGGGCTGCGGCAAGGGCAGGCTGCTGTGGAGTCATGTGTTACCAAACGCGGCTTCGCCTTTACTGGTGCAGCTTTCGTTCTCGGCGGGTGTCGCGATTGTCGCCGAGGCAAGTCTGAGTTTTCTCGGTCTCGGTGTTCAGCCGCCACAGACTTCCTGGGGTTCAATGGTGCGTGAGGCTTTCGACAATATCTACACAGCTCCGGAGCTGATTGCTGCACCGGCGATCATGATTGTGCTGACCGTCCTGGCATTCTCGACGTTCGGTGACGGTTTGCGGGATGCGCTCGAAGGTTCGGGTTCGATTTCAAACGACGAATGACGAGCGGCGAATCTGCCGCGTTATCGCGGCAGATTCGCCGGTATCCAGCACGCGTCACGCTTTTCCATGAACGCCCGCATTCCCTCACGTGGTTCCGGAGAAGTGTCGAGTGCGCCGAACATGGTTTCGTAGTCGAATTGCCCGTAGCGCTCGTTGAGCATTCGCTTGACCTGGGCTCGGGCTACAGGTGCGGTCTGCAGTACCTCACGCGCAGCCTCGAGTGCCGCAGTCCGAAGGTTCTCATGTGGCACAACTCGGGAGATCACTCCGAGCCGAAGCGCTTCTGCCGCATCGAACTTGCGCGCGGAAAACATCAAGTCGCGTGCTGCGGCGATTCCGATGTGTGCCGGCAGCACTGCAGCGAAAGTCGCATCCGGGATGCCTCGTAGAAGTTCGGGAACACGGAATGTCGCCCGGTCGCTGACGACAGCGATATCGGACATCATTGCAATCAGTAGTCCACCGGCCTGGCAGATTCCGTTGACCGCGGAAATGACGGGTGCGCGACTGTCTCGAATGGTTAGGAAGGGAACGATATCGATGCTCGAAAGGCCCTCCGGCAAAGCATCTCCCGGATCCGATCGCCTTCCCAGATCTCCTCCGGGGGCGAATACGTCGTCAACCCCGGTGATTATCAATGCCGACAGTTCCGGGTCGGAATTCACGAGGCGTACTGCTCGCTTCAATCCGTAGTACATCGCGGAGGTCAACGCATTTCTGGCAGCCGGACGGTCGATGATGCACCATCCGATCGAGCCTTCACGTTCGAATCGTAAACCGCTGGCGCCCAAGCTATTTACCATAAATGCAGCGTATAGCATTCTCCATGTCGTGGCCAGTGACGGCTTCGAAAGGTCACGATGCCTGCACATGGTTCGCCGGGGTTCAGATAACTGCATCGTGGATGCCTGGTCAACGGGATGTTCCGGCTAGCGGAATGGGCATGTCTGGGTCGCCCACGGGTGTATGGCGTCTGGGTAACGAGGCAGTCGGTTTCCGGACGAAACCTGGCACAGTTCAAGCTGATACACCTTTTGTGTCTACGACTGGCCATGTGATCGACGGAGTTTCGGTCTGGAGAGATTGCCTCGCTCGACTTCTTCGTTTGGGCGAGTATCTATGACAGAATCGAACAACAGGACCGGATGTGCCGATCGACATACCCAGTGTGTGAAGATGATTCGATTCAGTAGTCCCTGCAACTCAACCGCTGCATCGGGGCGTTGTCAGCCTGACGTTGCCCTTCGGAACGAATATCAGCTGATTCTGCCCCTCGGAAACGAATATGGAGAAACGAATGACAGTCGACGACCTGGAAACAGATCCCCTCGCCCCGTGGCTCCGTAAGATCAAGGACGAGCACGATTCATCACGACACGTGGACGGTGTGCAGTGCCGCGGTTCCGTGGACCTCATCGATGAATCGGCCCGCCTGCGCGGCGTTTCCGCTGTCAGATACGGGAAAGCCATCTCTCTCGAACGTGAGGTGGAAACCCGCCCCGGCCGCCTTGCCGATGGTCGAGCTGTGGCGGAACTCGAGGCAGCGCAGTGGGAAAAGCTGGGGCTTGCCGAGATGCCTTCTGGCCACGGATCAGTAGAACTCGATGTACAGGTCGGCGTTCGCGGTATGCGCTCGGCCCACGGCGGTGACGTGAT
Source organism: Rhodococcus sp. IEGM 1366 (assembly GCF_033142425.1). NCBI lineage: Bacteria > Bacillati > Actinomycetota > Actinomycetes > Mycobacteriales > Nocardiaceae > Rhodococcus > Rhodococcus sp. IEGM 1366. The sequence continues at coordinate 551,076 of NZ_JAWLRZ010000007.1, read as the reverse complement.
CAAGTACGACGCCCATGGAGTCCACAACACACACATGGACGGTTTGGCGCACATCGGTGCCGAAGGGTCTTGGCACGGGCCGATTCCCGCCGAGGCGTCCCTGACTGACGAGGACACCATGGTGGCGTGGGCGAACCATGGAATCGCCACGCGTGGTGTAGTCCTCGATGTCGCCGGAGCGCGAGGGGTCGAGTGGATCGACGCCGAACACCCCGTTACCGGCGAGGACTTGGACGCAGCGCTCGCGGCAACCGGAGTCACCCTCGAGCCTGGCGATGCGCTGATCATCTACCAGGGGCGCGATCGCTACGAGGCGGCCGGCAACATCTACCCGAGCGGCGCCGCAGCAGTGGCGCGCCCAGGTATCGGTGAGGACGGTGCAGTCTGGATCGCATCGAAGGATCCGGGCTTGGTGCTGTGGGACTTCCACGATGCCCGGAACAACCCTGCCGGCTCGTTGGAAGTGCACAACCTGATCTATGCGATCGGTTTGTGTCTGGTGGACAACTGCTTACTCGGCCCGGCCGTGGCGGCGTTGAAGCAGACAAATACGTCGACAGGTCTTGTCGTAGCGGCTCCGACTGCCATCCACCGTTCGACGGGTGTCCTGATCAATCCGTTGTTCCTTTACTGACCTCTCGACAAGGTTGTCGCTATCGGTTCGGCACACTCTCGGACATCAACAGTTTGTCCGAGAGTGTGCTTTCGGCAGTCTGAAGTCTGTCGGACGTGCGTTGTGCACCTTGGAGTTGTGCACCCTGGAAAACGTGGGTGCTCCTGAATGATTCGAATTCACCCCCTGAGAACAAGGAGTTTTCTGTGACGATTTCCGCGATTCTGGACCTGCGACTCAAGAAAGAGAGTCTTGCTACCGCACGCGAGGTGGTGGGACGAATCTTGACTGAGACCCGTGCTTTCGAAGGTTGCGAAGGTGTCGACGTATTGATTGATGCCGACGACGAAACGCACTGGCTGTGTTTCGAGAAATGGTCTACTGCCGAGGCGGATGCCGCATACCGCGAATGGCGCGCCGGCCCAGGCATGATCAAGGATTTGGGACCGCTTCTCGCAGGGGCGCCAGGACTGGCCAAGTACACACTCGACTCTGCGATCTGACCTATTTGTTTGTCCAGATGGGGCGTGTCCTTCGTGAACAGTGCCGAAGAGCACGCCCCATACTTGTTGCCCTTACGCGAGCACCTTCGGCAGTAGGGGATGCAGTTCGGCGTCGGCTTTCTTCGACCCCCCACGCAGCTTGTCAGTTATCGCCAGTATCTCGAACTTTTCAGGAGTGTCATTGTGTCCCTTGTGACTGAATCCATCAACGTACCCAAGGTCGAGTTGACCGACGAAGAAATCTTTGCCGCTCACGTCGGTGGCAAACTGTCGGTCGAGACCACCGCGCCGCTCGATACGCAGCGCGCTCTGTCGATCGCGTACACGCCGGGTGTGGCTCAGGTGAGCCGCGCCATCGCAGCTGACGAGACCCTTGCCGATCGCTACACGTGGACCAATCGACTGGTTGTCGTCGTCAGTGACGGCACGGCGGTTCTCGGTCTGGGCGATATCGGACCCCGCGCATCGTTGCCCGTCATGGAGGGCAAGTCCGCTCTGTTCAAGAGCTTTGCCGGACTGAACTCCATTCCGCTGGTGCTCGACACCACCGATCCCGACGCGATTGTCGAGACTCTGATCCGTCTGCGTCCGAGCTTCGGCGCGGTCAACCTCGAGGACATCTCGGCGCCGCGTTGCTTCGAGATCGAAAAGCGTGTCATCGAGGCACTTGACTGCCCCGTCATGCACGATGATCAGCATGGCACCGCGATTGTGGTTCTTGCTGCGCTCAAGGGCGCCGTGAAGGTGCAGAGCCGCGACATCACCACGCTCAAGGTTGTCATCTCCGGTGCGGGTGCAGCGGGTGTCGCGTGTGCGAACATTCTGCTCGCCGCCGGTATCAGCGATGTCGTCGTGCTCGACTCGAAGGGCATCATCTCCAGCGAGCGCAGCGACCTCAACGAGATCAAGGTAGAGCTGGCGTCGCGCACCAACCCGCGCAGTGTCCACGGCGGTGCCGTCGAGGCTTTGGCCGGAGCGGACGTCTTCCTCGGTGTCTCGGCGGGCAAGATCCCCGAAGAGCTCATCGCGTCGATGGCTCCGGAGTCGATCGTGTTTGCGCTCTCGAACCCGGATCCGGAGATTCACCCCGAGACCGCGTCGAAGTACGCGGCGATCGTGGCTACGGGCCGCAGTGACTTCCCGAACCAGATCAACAATGTGCTTGCCTTCCCCGGTGTGTTCAAGGGCGCGCTCGACGCCGGTGCCCGTCGCATCACCGAAGGTATGAAGCTCGCTGCCGCCGAGGCGATCCTGTCGGTGGTCGGCGACGAGTTGGCCGTGGACAAGATTGTTCCGAGCCCACTCGACCCTCGCGTGGCGACCGCAGTTGCGGAAGCCGTCGCGGCCGCAGCGCACGCTGAGGGCGTGACCAGCTAAGAGGATTGAACCTGCCGGTTCAAAGACTCGCGGGGTTCACGCAGACTGGATGGGGAGAGTTTTTCGTAAGGCGGCCAACGGATCTGAATCGTCGCGTCGTCCTCGGGGGCCGGCGCTCTCGGGATTCACGAAACGGCCTTCGTCGGAGCGGGTCCATTCGCGTACGGCCCAGCGCTCCTTGATTGCCCAATGCCCGTTCCGGCGCTCCATGTGGTCGATGAAACGTGCGCCGCTGGTGAAGTTGATCATTCCGACGCCTTCGGGTCCGCCCCAGTGGGTGGACATCGAGTACGCCTCGCTGATCGCGTGGTCGCCGTGCAGTTCGACGAGGTGGTTGCCGATGTGATGCATGGTGCCGCCGATGACGGAGAGTTTGGGCTTCACCCAGGCAATGTATTCGTCGATGTTGCCGTCGAATCCGGTGTGATGATCGATGGCGTCGGGGTGATAGGCGCTGCGAACGAGATCGAAATCGAGCCGGTCGATGCCTCGGGCATACGTCAAAACGACTTCACGAATAGCCTGCTTGTCCAGCAGATCCTGCAATTGCTGTTCCATTTCAGGACTCCTTGACACTGATCATCCAGTCGAGCAGTTCCGGTAGTTCTTCGCTGGCACAGTCGAATACGACCGGACGGAAGACGACGACGGATGCGCCGCGGTGGGACCAGTCGTGAGCCTTCTCAGCGGTGGCTTCGAGGTCGACGGTTCCGTTGTCACGACGAACCGGCGATGCAGACACCTGCACGCGCGCGGTATCGGGATCACGATCGTGAGCTTCGAATGTGTTGCGCAGCAGCACAACACTGTCGGTGAAGGTCGCCAAATCGGCAGGGTTGACGGTCCAACCGTCGGCGACACGTGCGATGCGGTCGAAGTTCCGTTGGCTGGGCCCGAACCCGAAGAGGACAGGAACGCGGTCTTGGGTCGAGAGCGGAATGCTGTGGTAGTTCTCGAAGGAGAAGTCGCGCCCCTTGAAGTTGGCGGGAGCCTGTGTCCAGAGTTCACGGCACGCTGCGACGGTTTCCTCCATGCGCCCGAATCTGGCATCGAATGGCATGTTCGTCGCGGTGTATTCGGCCTCTTGCCAGCCGACTCCGAAGCCCATGGTCACTCGTCCGTCCGACAATGCGTCGAGGGTGGCGACTTGTTTGGCGAGCAGTGCCGGTGGGCGAACTGTCGCAATGAGAACCGACACTCCGAGGCGAGCGCGTTCGGTGACTGCAGCAATTGAGGAGAGCAGTGAAATCGGCTCGTACCAAGGATGATCCAACGGAAAGAGGAAGTTGTGCTCGCTGACGCGCTGCGCATGAGCGTCAGCATTGAACCCGAGGTGATCGCCGGTGCAGATCAAGTCGACGCCGGCCCGATCGGCGGCAGCGGCGAAATCGAGAACCGGTCTGATCTTTCCCTCGAACAGTGCCTCGAGGCCCAATACGTTGACACCGATTTCCATGCAAACAGTCCTTTCCGAAAATCTACGGGAACGACGGGCGAGTCTCAGCTGTGCGGCAATTCGCGCTCGTCGGTAACAAACTGAATGATCTTGCTCTGATCGAGAAAGTTGGATTCGTCGGCCCGGATTCGATCGCCGACCTCCGGGCGGGCATGAGTGGCGAGCATGTCTTCGTACCCGGCCTTGTCGTGGAACCACATTTCGGTGATGACATCGAAAGCCGGGTCGGGGACGCCGTCTGCGCGCAGAGCCTGAGCGAGATCGGGGTAATTCCGCCGGTACTCGATGATCGACGGGAAGGTTGCGGCAATCAGTGGGGCATGGTTGTTCTCGTAGTAGTCGATGAACTCTTCTTTCGTGAGTCCCGGCTTACGAGTGAGTAGCGCGATTGCCTTGAACATCGTTCGTCTCCCCGTTGAAGGTGCTGCGAGATGTGCTCAGAGTGACCGGTTGGCATGAGCAGACATATCACCCATGTTGTCCATGCAGAAAAGCCGTGATGCAAACTGCCACGATCCCTCGACGCACGTGAATCGATCGAAGTACCGTCCCGACAAAATGGGTTGCAGGGCAAAATCTTCGGTGCCCTGGATAACCGTGATGTAGGACAGCGCCGACGCCTCGTTTCCGTCGACCGAGATACGGGTATTGGTCAGCAGGTGTTTGGTTCGCGGGACCGCGGGAGTGCCGTACATCCGGATGAAGCTGCTGCACGCGGCGAACACAGCGTCGGCATCGGACGAAATCAGAGTTGTTGCAACACCGTCCGCGCCGCACTGGCCGTAATCGGAGTGCGCAAATAATGCTGCGACATCACGCAACCTACCCTGATCGATCAGGTGCGTGTACTCGCAGAGCAGGTCACGGATCGCCGACTCGGCGACGATCCGTGACAGCTCTTCGGTCATACCGTGATCTCGCGGCGAACCATCTTTCCGGTTGCGTTGCGGGGCAACAGATCGCCGGTAATACGCCACTTCGAGGGCACCTTGAAGTACGACAGACGCTCAGCCGCGAATTCGCGGAGGTCTTCCTCGGTCGTGACTGCACCGGAGCGCAGAACGACGACGGCTGACACTTCCTGGCCGAGGTCCGGGTGAGGCGAACCGATGACGGCGCATTCGATGACGTCGGGATGCTCGTCGAGGGTCTGTTCGATCTCTGTGGGGTAGACGTTCTCGCCGCCACGCAGAATGAGATCCGACCGGCGTCCCGTCAGACGGAGGCGACCGTTCTCGATCACGCCGAAATCGCCGGTGCGGAGCCAGCGTCCGGGAGAAATTGCCGAAGCGGTGGCTTCTTCGTTCTCCCAGTAACCGAGCATCACGAACGGGCTGCGCACGCAGACCTCACCCTCGATGCCGTCGGGCAGCCATTCACCGAAGGGGTCACGAATTTCCATGGACACGGTGATGATGGGGCGTCCGAGAGTCCCGGGGAACTCTTCGAGCTCAGCTCCGACGGCAACGGCGATAGCCGTGCTGCACTCGGTGAGCCCGTAGCTGTCGACCAGGGCGTTGCGGGCGAACGGTACCTGCTCCTTGAGGCGTTCCTTGAACGCGGGCGACGACGGCGCCGATGCCAGGGAGAATGCCGTCAGCGAGGACACGTCGTACTTGCCGATGTTGCCGTGTTCGAGCAACCGCGACGCCATGGTGGGAACCGCGCCCCAGTTGGTGATGCGTTCGCGTTCGACCAATCCGAGCACCTTGTCCACGTCGAAGCCGCCGTCGATCATCACGACAGCGCTGCCGGTAGCCAGACGCGGGATGACCAGGTTATGGAGGCTCGCGATGTGGAACAGGGGAGAGGTCAGGAGGTAGCGGAGCGGGCTGGGCTTGGAGCCGTCGTACTCGCGGCCCGTGAACGCAGCGCCGATTGCGTCGCTGTACTTGTGGTAGTCGACAACAGCCATCACGTTGCGGTGTGAGTGCAGGGCGCCCTTGGGGCGGCCGCTGGTGCCACTGGTGAACAGGATGACAGCCGGATCGTCCTCGTCGATGTCCGTGGCGGGTACATCTGCGCCGGCGTATTCGGCGATGAGTGCGGGCAGATCCTCTTCCATGGTCAGAACGGTGATGCTTGCCGGCAGTTCGGGAAGCGCAGCGCCGCGCTTGGCGTCGACTACCAGCACCTTCGGGCTCGACAGCTCGATGCCGTGTGTCACCTCGCGCGGAACCCACCAGCCGTTGAGACCGACCGCGATGGCGCCGAGTGCCTGCGTCGCGAAGAAGGTCATGACCCATTCAGGGTTGTTGGCGGCAAGAATTCCCACTCGATCGCCCTTGCGGACGCCGTACTTGTCGCGCAGCGCAGTCGCCAGCGCGGCTACCGCGTCGGCATGCTCCGTGAACGAGATGCGGCGGTTGCTCGTGACGAGATAGTCGCCGTCGCCCCAGGCCCGGGACGCGGAGATGAGCTCACCGATGGCATGTCCGCGATTCTTCATCACGGGCATGACGGTGCCGAGAACCTCTTCTTCGACGATCTCGAACGGCCCACCGGGACCGGTGAGGCGCGAGACCGCCTGGTCCAGGAGCAACTGCGGATCTGCGGGGGCAGTCATGGAATGGCCTTTCGTATTGTGGCGCTTTTCACGTCACAAAATGTCACGGGACAATCCTATCTGTGGGGCGGTTACCACTGAGCGAGACTGAGCGGGTTACTGACATAACGCGCAGTTAGCGTTCCGAAAGAATCGCAGCCGAAGGAATGAGCGTGAGCGCACACGAATTCCCTCCCTCTCGAGTAGGACACAGGATCACGATGACGAACACCGCCACCGAAGCACCTCCGAGCAGTTCCGTTGCCACTCCGCAGCGCGCGGACGTCGCACAGATGTTGATCGATCGTGTCGGTGATCAGCATCTGGGACTGCGGACGCGTACTCAGGACTGGACGTGGGACGAGGTTGTCCATGAAAGTGCCGCCCGCGGTTCGTACGCCAAGTCGCTTCGCGCGCCGGGCCCCTTCCACATCGGTGTTCTCCTCGAGAACGAGCCCGAGTTCCTGTTCTGGCTCGGCGGCGCCGCACTGACGGGCGCCACGATCGTCGGAATCAACCCGACTCGTCGCGGTGCCGAACTCGAAGCCGAGGTCCGGTATGTCGATTGCCAGATGATCGTCACCGACAAGGCAGGCCACGAGAAGCTCGCTGGTCTCGATCTCGGTCTGACCGACGACCGCTTCATCCTCGTCGACGACGCGTCGTATGCCGAAACCGTTGCTGCGCATCGCGTCGAGACGCCGCAGATCGACCTGGGCGTCGATGCGTCGACGCTTTTCCTTCTCCTCTTCACCTCCGGCACTACCGGTATGTCGAAGGCTGTCCGATGCAGCCAGGGTCGTCTGACGCGTCTGGCATACGCGAACTGTGCCAAGTACGACATCGATCGCGATGACGTCTGCTACTGCTGCATGCCGCTCTTCCACGGCAACGCGCTGATGGCACTGTGGGCTCCCGCGCTGTCACAGGGCGCTACGGTCTGCCTCGTTCGCAAGTTCACGGCTTCGGGCTTCATGCCCGACGTCCGGTTCTACGGCGCAACATATTTCACGTATGTCGGCAAGGCACTCGGCTACCTGATGGCGACGCCGGAGCAGTCCGACGACATCGAGAACACCCTTACACACGGTTTTGGTACCGAAGCGTCGCCGGGTGACAAGGCCGAGTTCATTCGTCGCTTCGGCGCACAGCTTTTCGAGGGCTACGGCTCGAGCGAAGGCGCCGGTTCGGTGGTTCTCGATCCGAACCAGCCCGCGGGAGCGTTGGGACGTCCGGCTAACGAGAACATCGTCATCGTCAATCCCGACACCAAGGAAGAGCGTCCGCGCGCGATCCTGGACGAGCACGGACACGTGCTCAACTCGGACGAGTCCATCGGCGAAATGGTCGACAAGGCAGGTTCGCAGAAGTTCGAGGGCTACTACAAGAACGAAGACGCCATGGCGGAGAAGATCCGTGACGGTTGGTACTGGACAGGCGATCTCGGTTACGTCGACGAAGCGGGATTCATCTACTTCGCCGGCCGTAAGGGTGACTGGATCCGCGTGGACGGTGAGAACACGTCGGCTCTGATGATCGAGCACATTCTGCGTCGCCACCCCAAGGTGATCGCAACCGGTGTGTTTGCCGTACCTGACCCGCGCTCGGGTGATCAGGTCATGGCGGGCATCGAGGTTGCGGATCTGGCGGATTTCGACCCCGTCGAATTTGCGGCTTACCTTGCCGCACAGGCAGATTTGGGAACAAAGTCGGCGCCGCGCTTCATTCGCGTATCGACCAACCTGCCCGTCACCGGTTCCAACAAGGTGCTCAAGCGTGACCTTCAGGTCGATCGCTGGCGGACCGACGAGCCGGTGTACCACTGGGTGGGCCGCGGCGCTCCCGAGTACACGCTGATGACGGAAGCTGACATCGAAAGCCTCGAGAAAGAGTTCGAGACTCACGGTCGTTCGAGGTTCCTGTGAACCGAGTTGCGCTGGTAACCGGCGCTTCTCGCGGTATCGGCCGCGAATGTGCACTGGCATTTGCTCGCGCCGGGTTCGATGTCGCGATCACTGCCCGCACCGTCCGTGAAGGTGAAGGCAGAGCCGCACCGCGAACGCGCGACGGCGAGCAGGTTATCCCTGTTACCGGAAGCCTCGAGACGACAGTTTCCGAAATCGAGGCCTGCGGCGTGCGGGCCATGGCCGTTCCGATGGACCTCCTCGATCGGGCATCGGTTGTTGCGGCCGGTGAGCAGGTACTGCGCGAGTGGGGCCGTGTGGATGTGCTGGTCAACAACGCCTATGCACAGACCGTCGGCAACATGGACCGGATTCTCGACATCGAGATCGACGATGCCCAGGCAATGGTTGTCGGAAACTATCTGCACCAACTTGCATTGGTCCAGGCGATTCTTCCGTCGATGATCAAGAGCGGCAACGGTGTTGTCATCGGTCTCGCATCGGGTTCGGCCACTATGGACCCACCGGCACCTCCCGGTGAAGGCGGCTGGGGCCTGTCGTACGCCGCGTCCAAGGCCGGCTTCGGGCGCATCGCCGGTGCGATCAACTCGGAGTACCGCGGCGCCGGTATCAAGGCATTCAACCTGAGTCCGGGGTTTGTGATCACGGAATCAGGTAAGGCTCGCGGCGGTGCGGACGCGATTGTGGACGCAGGATTTGCCGCCACACCGGCGTCGGTTCCGGCAGCCGCTGCAGTCTGGCTTGCTACCGACCCCGATGCCGACCGCTTCCTCGGCCGAGTGGTGGACGGTCCGAAACTGATGGCGACGCTTCACGAGAAGAAATGAAGCTTGGGGTTCATCGACGAGAAGGCCGAATACTCGAGCAGTTGACGGCTAATTCGTAGCACCCCACAGCTCTCGATCACGGTGTTAGCATCCGATGGTGCCCGGGTGAACAGCTCGGGCACGAGCGATGTTTGCTGTCTTTGGCCAGCGAAAGCGCAAGTACAGCAACCCTTCACATAAGGAGTTTCACATGGGATCGATCGCCGATCTTCTTGCCCAGAGCCAGGCTTTGGCTGCGTTCAAGTACCTCCTCGGTGTGCTCGGTGGAGCGTTCGGTAGCTGATAGCGCGCCCGGACTGCGGTGACTACCAGTAGTCGCCACCGCACTTCAACGTGCGCTCTATCCGAGCGCGATCAATTTTCTCGAAAAGGCCGGTTTCTTCGGCCTGGTCCAATCATGGAGGCACACAATGGGTTCCCTTTCGACAATTCTCATGATCCCGGTCGGTAGCGCAGACCTCGTCCTCAAGGGCGTGTTCGAATCTCTGACGAACACCGTGAACAGTCTCGTCGTGGTTTTCGGTGGGTTGAGCTAGTTCCGCATCGAATCGACCGAGAAGGTCCGCGCGCCTCTGGCATGCGGACCTTCTCGGGTTTTGAGGTTACGGCCGTGCGCTCGTGTCGTAGGCATAGACCGAGACCCAATCGAGCATCAGGTTCCCGTTGCTGGTTCCCGTGCCTTTTGTCTCGGTCTGCAACTGCCAGCGCATCGGGGTGGACGGAACCCAGGACGTGCTTTCCAGGACTACCTGGTTGTCGAGTAGATATTTGATCCGCCCGGGCGACCACTCGATCGTGTACGTGTGCCAGTCGGTGAACCGCGCTCCGATGTCCGTTGCGAGGTCCTGACACCCGCCTACGCAAGAACCCGCACCGGAGTAGTGGTGGAAACCGCCTGCAGTGCCGGACAGTCCACCTTCGGGGAAGTCGAATTCACCATCGCGCGGCCATACTTCGGACTGCGGCCACAACAACCAGGCAACGTAATATTCGTTGAGATTCGGGTTGTCGACCTTGAATCTCGCAGAATAGCGGCCGTAGGTTTGATTTTGATTCTGGCCGTTGATGACGGGTGACGGGCTTGCCCCCGCCGGTTGCCCGTTGACATTGTGCAGATTGAAATTGAGGACGCCATTCTTGACGCTGAGAACTTGGTCGGCGCGATACGGCCGCTGTTGATATGTATCGAGATAACAAGACGGGTATGTTCGCCACTTTTGCCCTTGTGCGCCGGTGTAGACGATCTTGTTGGGATCACACGTATTTGCCCACGTCCCCAGCGCAGCGTCTTTTGTGAAGTCGTCGTAGAAGATCTGACGCCATCCGTTGAGATTGCCGACCGGTACCGAAACTCCTGACGGAGAGGGAAGCGTCACGATGGCTCCGGCGTACGACCAACTCTGAGCCTGCGTGCCATCGCATACCCGTACCACCGCTGGATTTCCGTTTGCGTTGATGCCGTCACGATTCTCGACGCAGAGTCCGTTGACCTGGCTTCGAACGGTACCTCCGGGGCCGGAGGTCCATTTTTGGAAGGCTGCGCCCGTGCAATTCGATATGACCAGGGCGGTGCCTGCGACCAGAGAACCGCCCTGAGGGCCCAGGCATTTTGTCTGCACACGAACGGTGCCATCGCTTTCAACGCTCCAGATCTGTGCGGCCGAGCCGTTGCAGTCGTAGATCTGAACCGGGTTGCCGTCCGATGTCACGCCCCACTTGTTTTCCAGGCATCGCCCACTGGGTGTCTTGACCGCGCCGATCACGGCAGCCTCGGACACGGCCGGAGAAACTACCAGTGCGCCCATCGCCATGACGATGGACGCGATGAGAAAACAAACGGTCTGTTTCGAATGTCGATTCTTTGTTGACGATTCCCCCGAAATATACGAAAACACAGTCACTCTCATTGTGATTCCATTCTTTTGTGCGGCGAGAACCTAGCCCGGTGGAAACAATTCCACAGGCTTTGTTGGCGAAATGCTACACAAAAGGATCGGGGTTATTTGCACCTTTCGGGAAGGTTGAAATAGTGCAGATATTGACGAAATTCGCCGATGCGTGATGCTCTTCGGTTGCTGCCGGCGTCAGTCGAGTGAAGGAGCGTCTGTGGCTTCCGCGTCGAGGATCATTTCGCCGTTCGTGGACTCTTCAGGGAAGACGAATTTGCGCATCGCCCACCAACGGAAGGCCGTTGCGAGCAGCGTGCCGATGATGGAGCCACTGATGAAGTCGGCGAAGTTCTCCATCAATACGGAGACGTTTGGCTGGCGGAGGTCGAATACGTAGCTCGAGATCCAGAGTGGCACCTGGTTGATGGCCAGGCCGATACCGGCGACGATGAAGAACAGTGCCGCCTCGTGATGACGTTGTCGTCCACCCCGTTCAGCGAACGACCATTCCCGGTTCAGTACGTACGACAGGACCGTCGCGACCAGGACCGCGATGATGTTGGCGGTAACCGGATGTTGCGGCAGTACGGTCCACTTGATGCCGAAGAACAACACCGTGGTGACGATGAAGGCGATGCCGCCGACCACCAGAAACTTGAGCATCTCCGCGTGCGGTAAAACCCGTACGAGAATCTTCTCAGGAAGCCAATTGACCAGTTTTCCTACAAACGCCATTGGTCGAGGCTAACCGTGCCGGTGCCGTTAGGCATAAAAATCGCCCGCGCCGGAGCGTTCGGAAAGTCAGAAACCATACCCCATCACTGCCGGGCGAGTGGTGCCGAAAGCGAAGTCGAAGTCGCGTATCTCCTGAGGGGCCGAGGCCTGCACGCGCCCTGCTGCCGCGAAGACTCGAGCCTGGTGCGAACCCAGGTAGATGCTGGACAAGATATCGGACGGCATCGTGATCTGTGCGTCGGCGTCCGTGGGTCGGCAGGTGGCCTTTCCACCCCGAATGCTGAGCGCGAACGTACCACCGGAGTCGAGGAACGGATCCTCGATCTTGATGACAGTGTCGAGGTCAGCGACATATTCACGAGCTTCGAGCGCTGCTGGGACATCCATGATCCGCAGCCACAGACGGTCGGATCGACGGGTTGTCCGCACCGAACGGTAGTCCGTCAGCATCAGTCGCAGCGGATCTTCAGGGTGTTGCTCGGCTTCGATGCGGGTCACGAGATCGAGCCCGCACATTGTCCGCCACAACGCGGCATACGCGTCGTCGTTGATCGCAACGAACTCGGCGATGTCGACGACGCTGTCGGAGCCGTCACTTCGGTGGCGGTAGGAAACGTAGCCGTCGGGATGTGTCAGAAAGAACAGTCCCGAGGCACCGGCGCGATGGTCGGACGGGTCGGCAAATGTGAAATCCCAATGTGCTTGCGGACGCCTTTGCGCGCCTGGAGTGACGAGGCGCCAGCGGTCGTAGATTGCGGGCAGTAGCGTGGCTGCGGTCTGCGCGTCGGTGATCCGCACGCCGCTTCCGGTTGGAGCCTGCGGGCGGAAATCGGCAAAACGCCGATCGATCGTGATGCTCTCGCTGACGGTTGCGGGGCCGTAGCCGAACCGGTTGTAGATGCGCGCGTCGCTGGCCGTCAGAGCTACCAGCGGAGCACCCGTCGACGCGATGTGGTGGTGCAACCGGACGAACATCGAGCGCAGGATTCCGCGGCGACGGTGCGTCGGGGCGACGGACACCCAGGTGATTCCGCGAGTGGGTAGCTGGTTCCCGCCCGGAACCGTGATTTCCATGTCGAACTCGATGGCCAGTCCGACAACTTGATCACCTTCTGTCGCGACGACGATGTCCTCGGGGCGATAGAGCGTCCGAGTGAGTGTTTTGTCGGCGCTCGACGGATGAAACCCGAACCCAGTCGAGTCGAGCAACTGGATCGCCGGCCAGTCGGCTTCAGTGGCAGTTCGGATGGTGATCTGGTTGTCGGTGCTCACGCTCATTGATGCTGGCACAGATTGCGCGGTGACGCACGTAGCGCGCGAGTCGACGTTTCACCGGTGATTCATGGGGGTACCGTCCGACGAACCGGCCCCGCGACGGGAGTGAATACAGTGGCGATCACCGATATCAAGGAATATGCGCACCTCACCGAGGAAGACGTCGAGGCACTTGGGCGTGAATTGGACGCTATTCGGCTCGACATCGAGGAGAAGCGCGGTGCGCGTGACGCTCGATACATTCAGCGAACTATCGCGTTTCAACGCTCTCTCATGGTGGCCGGTCGTGTCGTCCTGTTTGCCAGCAAGAAGAAGCCCGCATGGATCCTGGGAACAGCGCTTCTGGGGCTCGGCAAGATTATCGAGAACATGGAACTCGGCCACAACATCATTCACGGTCAGTGGGACTGGATGAACGATCCCGAGATTCATTCGAGCAACTGGGAGTGGGACAACACCTGCCCATCGTCGGGTTGGAAGCACTCGCACAACTTCACCCATCACAAGTTCACCAATATCGTCGGTCTCGACAATGACGTGGGCTACGGCATCATGCGCGTCACGCGAGATCAGAAGTGGCACGCGGACTATCTATTCCAGCCGATCACCAATTTCGCGTTGGCAACACTGTTCGAATGGGGCGTCGCACTTCACCATCTAGAGACAGACAAACTTCGCAAGGGGCAGGTGAAGTGGTCCGACAAATCCGAGATGGCAAAGGAAATCGGCAAGAAGATCGCACGGCAGGTGACCAAGGACTACATTCTGTTCCCAGCTCTGACCGGCCCAGCGTGGAAGACCACGCTGACGGCAAATATCGTCGCAAATCTCATTCGCAATTACTGGAGTTACGCAGTCATCTTCTGCGGGCATTTTCCCGACGGAGCCGAGAAGTTCACTCTCGAGGAATTCGAGAACGAATCGCGCGCGCAATGGTACCTACGACAGATGCTCGGCTCGGCCAACTTTCACGCCGGACCGATCATGGCATTTATGAGCGGCAACCTCTGCTACCAGATCGAGCATCATTGCTTCCCCGACTTGCCGAGCAACCGATACTCGGAAATCGCTGTGCCACTTCGTGAATTATGTGACAAGTACGATCTCCCGTACACAACAGGTCCGCTGTGGAAGCAGTACGGACTGACATTGCGCACCATCTGGAAGTTGTCGCTCCCCAACAGGTTTCTCTCCGCCTCCCAGGACGACGCACCGGAAACGCACTCCGAGTTGAAGTTTCGAGTTCGTGGCGGCATCAAGGAAGTATTCGGAGTCGATCCGCACACGGGTAAGCGTCGTGGGTTGCGAACGGCCATCGCCATGATGGCGAGTTGACGCTCGCCTTTAACTGCCGAGCAGAATGACCGGCACGTCCTCAGCGAAGTCCACAACCAATTCGCGACGAGAAAACAGCCAGGTGCCGTCGACCTTCTCGAAACTGTCCTGGTACCGGATCTCGATTCGGTTGTTCCGGTATCCCTCGCCGCGGGGATAGATGTGGTGCGCCGAGCAGTACGCCTCGCCGTGGGCCGTGGTGGCGCTGTCCTGATCGAGGACCTGCTGCTCGACGATGTGCCGCGTCGAGTGCAGGTGTGCGACGGCGCCGACTATCGAATCGGACAAAGTCACCCTGCCCTGAATCTCAGTCGGTCCGTCGGTGCCGTTCAATGCCGGCGGCAGGACAAACGTGGCATTTTCGGTGAACAGGGCTGCGAGAGCAGCCGGATTTCGTCGGTCGACTGCCTGCGCGTACCTGGCAGCCAAGTCGGTGAGGGCGATCCGATCCGAGGGTTCCATGGCAGCATTTCACCTTATGTGACGGCGCTCATGTTTCGCCTTCCCGCTCAACGAGACACATTCAGCGCCCAAAGATGCATCTAGTTAGCGTCCAGATCAAAGTTGCTAGCCATGAATGCCATAGGAGAACCGCGATGGATCTGAGGGAATCGCCCGAGCAGCAGGAGCTCCGCAAGGAGCTGCGCGCGTACTTCGCGACGCTGCTGCCGGAGGAGAAGCGCCGCGCTGCCGGTGAACAGGGTGTTGGCGGCGAATACTTCCGTGAAATCGTGAAGTTGCTGGGCAAGGACGGCTGGCTCGGTATCGGCTGGCCCAAGGAATTCGGTGGCCAGGGACGCTCCATCGAAGAGCAGTTCGTGTTCTTCGACGAGGTTCAGCGCGCTGGATTGCCGTTCCCCTTCGTGACGGTCAATACCGTCGGGCCGACATTGATGAAGTACGGCACCGAAGAGCAGAAGGAACGATTCCTGCCGGGCATTCTTGCCGGCGACATCGTTTTTGCCATCGGCTACACCGAGCCGGAGGCCGGAACGGACTTGGCTTCGCTCAAGACCCGTGCAGTTCTCGACGGTGACGAGTGGATCGTCGACGGCAACAAGATCTTCACCAGTGGCGCCAACACTGCCGACTACGTGTGGCTGGCCTGCCGCACCGACGCGGACGCCCCCAAGCACAAGGGCATCTCGATCCTGATCGTCCCCACGGAGGACGCGGGCTTCGAGTGGTCACCGATCAACACCGTCGGCGGCTTGATGGTGACGTCGACGTACTACTCCGGCATTCGCGTTCCGTCGAAGGACGTTGTCGGCGAGGTCAACGGCGGCTGGCAGCTCATTACCGCTCAGCTCAACCACGAGCGAATCGGCCTGGCGGCCATCGGTGGTCGCACTTACGGTCTGTGGAACCTGGTTCTGGACTGGGCCAAGGAAAACGGCGCCATCGACATCCCGTGGGTGCAGCAGGACTTCGCTCGTACACACGCCAAGCTCGAGGCCATGCGACTGCTGAACTGGAAGATGACGGCAGCCGTCGCACAGGACACGCTCTCCGGAGCCGACGCCGGCGCTACCAAGACATACGGGACCGAGACTCACGTCGACGTCTACCGCACCCTGCTCGGAATTCTCGGCTCCGCCGGACGCATCCGTCCCGAGTCTCCGGGCGCTTTGCTTGCCGGTCAGATCGAGCAGATCTCGCGTCAGGGTGTCGTGAACACCTTCGGTGGCGGCGTCAACGAGGTTCTGCGTGACATGGTCGGCACCATCGGCTTGGGACTCGTTCGCGAAAAGAGGGTCAAGTGAGCGACATTTCGGCGCAACTCGACGCTTTTGTCGGCCAGACGCTTGTTCCCACCACCTGGGGACCCGACGAGGTCAACATCCCCATGATCCGGCATTGGGCCGAGACCATGGGCGATACCAACCCCGTCTACCTCGACGACGAAGCTGCCCGCGCCACCGGCCGTGACGGCGTCGTCGCTCCGGCTCAGATGCTCCAGGTCTGGATCATGCGGACGTTCACCGACAAGATGGCGGGCAACGACCCGTCGCAGGTGTGGACCGATCTGATCGCCACCCTCGACGCTGCGGGCTACAGCTCCGTCGTCGCCACCGATTCCGATCAGGAGTTCTTCGCTGAACTGCGTCCCGGCGATCGCGTGAACTACACCGAGGTCATCGAGTCGATTTCCCCGGAGAAGAAGACCGGACTCGGCGTCGGACACTTCGTGACGACGCTCAAGACGTACCGCAACGGCGACGACGAAGTTGTCGGCACCCAGCGGTGGCGGACACTGCGATTCAAGCCGCAGGAAGCCAAGGCCCCGGAGGCTCCGCGCGCTTTGCGTCCGCGTCCGGCTCTCAACGCGGACAACGCTTTCTGGTTCGAAGCGGCCAAGGAACACCGTCTGGTGATCCAGCGCTGCACGTCCTGCAAGACGTTGCGTCATCCCACCGGACCGATGTGCGGCGAGTGCCAGTCACTCGAGTGGGACACGATCGATGCGTCGGGCCGTGGCACGGTGTACAGCTTCGTGGTCAATCACCATCCCAAGATCGACGCTTTCGACTACCCGCTCATCGTTGCGGTCATCGAACTCGAAGAGGGAACCCGATTGATCGCCAACATGGTGGGTATCGCGCCCGAAGATGTCGTGGTCGACATGCCCGTGGAACTTGACTGGATCGACGCCGACCCGGATTTGACGCTTCCCGCGTTCCGGCCGGCCGCACGCGAGGAGCACTGATGGACTTCAATTTCAGCGAAGAGCAGGACGCAATTCGCTCACTGGCCGACGAGGTCTTCACCAGCAAGGCCACGATCGAGCGCACCAAGGAGATCGAACTCTCCGCCGAGCGCGTCGACCGTGAACTGTGGCGCGAACTCGCGACCACCGGCCTGCTCGGTATCGCCCTGCCCGAGGAGTTCGGCGGCGGTGGACTCGGCTTGTCCGAGCTGTACACCCTGCTCGAGGAACAGGGCCGCCACGTTGCGGCCGTGCCGATCTGGGAGACTGCGCTCGCCGCGTTGGCGATCAACGAGTTCGGTTCCGATTCCCTTCGCGCAGAGCTCCTTCCGAGTGTTGCCGACGGCAGTCGATTCCTCACGATCGGGCTCGAGGAATTCGGACCGTACACTGCCGGCGACCCGCTGACCACGGCTGCCGAGGATACCGACGGTAACTGGACGCTGACCGGTGAGAAGGCCGTTGTGCCGATCACGAACATCGCGAACCTCGCGCTCGTCTCGGCAACCACGTCCACGGGAACAGCTCTGTTGCTGGTGGATCTGAATGCAGACGGTGTCACGGTGGAGCAGACGCAGTCCACCAACCACGAGATCTGTGCCAACCTCACGTTTGCCGGTGCCCCCGCGCAGCTGATCGGTGCGGCTGACGGCACCACGGTTCCGTGGCTGATCGACCGAGTTGAGCTGGCCTTGGCCGCAATTCAATGGGGCGTCGGCTCCGGCGCCGTTGCGCAGGCTGTCACGTACCTGAACGGCCGCATGCAGTTCGGCCGTCCGCTCGCGACCTTCCAGGCGGTCAACCACCAGCTCGCGGACTGCTACATCGATCTCGAAGCGATGCGCGTGACACTGTGGCAGGCTGCATGGCGCATCTCCGAGGGACTGGATCTCGGCACCTCGGTACTCGTCGCCAAGTGGTGGGCCACCGACGGCGGACAGCGCGTCGTGCATCGCACCACGCATGTCCACGGTGGTATGGGCGTCGACACCGACTACCCGGTTCACCGTCACCTCTTGTGGGGCAAGCAGATTGCTGCCACCCTCGGCGGTTCCAGCTCCGATCTCGCGCGTCTGGGTGCGCAGCTCGCATCCGGTGTGGAGGTGCTCGCATGACCGTTCTTGCCGGTCGTAGCTACGCAGACGTCGTTGTCGGAGAGGCATTGCCCGAGTTGGCGATCCCGCTGACCCGCACGTTGATCGTCGCCACGGCAATCGCCACTCGCGATTTTCAGGACGTGCACCACGATCCGAGCCTGGCCCAGGAGCGTGGCTCGAAGGATGTCTTCATGAACATCCTCACGAGCAACGGTCTCGTCGGCCGGTACGTCACGGATTGGGCTGGATCGGCATCGACCCTGCGTCGCATCGCCATTCGTCTCGGCGCGCCCAACTACCCGGGTGACACCATGACGATGACCGGTGAGGTCGTGTCCAAGGAAGACGGTGTTGTCGTGGTCAAGGTGCAGGGCGCAAACAGCCTCGGCAACCATGCATCCGGCACCGTCACAGTTGCTTTCAAAGAAGAGGGGAAGCCCTGATGGCGATCAGCCCGCTCTCGGGAGCCGCTGCCATCGTCGGCATCGGATCCACCGAGTTCTCCAAGAACTCCGGTCGCACCGAACTGCAGTTGGCCTGTGAGGCCATCGTCGCGGCACTCGCTGACGCGGGTATCGCCCCGTCCGAGGTTGACGGACTTTCGACCTTCACCGCAGAAACCAACGGCGAAGCCATTGTGGCTCGCAACTGTGGTCTCGGCGAGCTGAAGTTCTTCTCCCGCATCGGTTACGGCGGTGGCGCCGCATGCGGCCCCGTGCAGCAGGCAGCCATGGCCGTTGCGACGGGTGTCGCCGATGTCGTGGTCTGCTACCGCGCTTTCAACGAGCGCTCCGGTGAGCGTTACGGCCTGGGTCAGCATGATCGCCCGATGGCAACCACAGCGGACCGCGCGGCGTATGCGTGGATGACCCCGCAGGGCCTGTCGACTCCCGCTCAGTGGGTCGCTATGTTCGCACGGCGGTACATGCACCAGTACGGTGCGACGAGTGAGGACTTCGGACGAGTTGCAGTGGTGGCCCGCAAGCACGCTGCCAAGAACCCGGCTGCCTGGTTCTACGAGCGTCCGATCACACTCGAGGATCACCAGAATTCCCGCTGGATCGCCGAACCGCTGCACTTGCTCGACTGCTGCCAGGAAACAGACGGTGGCCAGGCGCTCGTCGTCGTCTCCGCTGAGCGCGCCAAGGATCTGGCCAACAAGCCGGCCTTCATCAAGGCCGCTGCTCAGGGCAGTGGCAAGGATCAGCACATGATGACCAGTTACTACCGACCCGACATCACGGGTATCCCGGAGATGGGTCTGGTCGGCCGTCAGCTGTACAGCCAGAGCGGCCTGACACCGGACGACATCAACGCGGCGATCCTGTACGACCACTTCACTCCGCTGGTCCTCCCACAGCTCGAAGAACTGGGATTCTGCAAGCCCGGCGAGGCCAAGGACTTCATCCGCGAAGGCAACCTGGAACTCGGTGGACGCCTGCCGGCGAACACTCACGGTGGTCAGGTCGGCGAGGCGTACCTGCACGGTGTCAACGGTGTTGCCGAAGGTGTGCGGCTCATTCGTGGCACGTCGACCAATCAGCCCGATGGTGTCGAGAACGTATTGGTCACTGCCGGAACAGCAGTACCTACCAGTGGTCTCATTCTCGGCGTGGTGTGAGAGAGGAATTGAACGTGACTACTTCGGAAACTGCGAAGACTGCCGGCGATTGGCGCGGAGCCGATCTCGGTACCCGCACCGTGTCGTACACCGAGCGCGACGCGATCCTGTACGCGCTTGCCGTGGGCGCCAAGGCAACCGAGTTGGACCTCGTTTTCGAGGATCAGCTTCGGGTGCTGCCGACATTTGCTCTGACACTGGCGCAGTGGGCTCCCGACGCTCTGGGCTCGGCGGGCGCTTTCGACACCTCGACGGCACTGCACGGCTCGCAAGAGTTGAAAGTGCTTGCTCCGCTGCCGCGTAGCGGTGAGGTGACGCTGAAGGCTTCGGTCGGCGAGGTGTGGGACAAGGGTGCTGCAGCCGTCTTCGAAGTGAAGGTGGAGTGCGAGTACTTCGTCGCGACCTGGTCGCTGTTCGCTCCCGGCGCCGGTGGATTCGGCGGAGAACGTGGGCCGTCCCGTCCGGCAGAGCCGACGGGCGAGCCTTCACTCACCGGTGTGCTGACCACGGCGGAGAATCAGACGGCGATGTATCGCCTGCTGGGCGACATGCACCACATCCACATCGATCCAGAGGCCGCGGCACGGATCAATCAGCCGCGCCCGATCATGCACGGCCTGTGCACGTTGGCTGCCAGCACGCTCGAGCTTGCCCGGGTCGCCGGAGTGCATCCGGCAGACCTCGTGAGCCTCGAGGGTCGATTTGCGGCGGCTATTCATCCGGGTGAGGCGCCGTCCATCGTTGCGTGGGGTACTCCTGACGACCTGGCCTTCCAGGTGCACAAGGACGGTCAGGTAGCGATTTCCGGTGCGCGAGTGAGCTTCTCCGCTCGCTAGCACCCGCAGACTCAACTGCGGGGCGCTTGACCCCCCCGTCGCGCCCCGCAGTTGTTCACACAAAACGAGGAAGCCCTCGAGCAATTGCTCGAGGGCTTCCTTGGTTGCTCGGTCTTACGAGCTGGTTCGCGAAAACAGCTCGGGGTGGGTAGCAAGGTAACGGGCCGGGTATTCGCCGCCGCCGTGGACGGCGATATCTGTCCCCGTCACGTACGACGAGAGCGAACTTGCCAGGAACAGGCAGGAATTCGCGATGTCCGACGGTACGGCCATGCGCTCCATCGGGATGATCTCGGTGACGGCCGTGCCGCCGTCTGCGCCGTAGACCTCTGCGGCTGCTTCCGTGCGGATCAAGCCGGTCGTGATGTGGTTGATGCGGACCTTGGGGGCCCATTCGAGCGCCAAAGCCTTTGTCAGGACCAACAGTCCGGCCTTGGCGGCGCTGTATGCCGCGGTGCCGGGCTGCGGGTCGATGCCCGAGACACTGCCGATGTTGATGATGGCGCCGCCGTTGTCCTGTGTCTGCATGACGGCGTTTGCAGCCTGAGCAACGTTGAAGGGGGCCAGCAGATTCAGCGCCACGATCTTCTCCACGAAGCGCGGGGAGACGGTGGCTGCGTCGGCGTCGGGGGAGCCGCCGGCATTGTTGATCAGAACGTCCAGTCGGCCGAAGCGATCGACGGCATCCTGGACGAGCGCTGCGGCGTCTGCAGGATCGCGGACGTCCGTGGCTTTGAATGCTGCAGTGCGTCCGTCAGCCGACGGGAGCTTTTCGGGCTCGTTTCGGCCACAGACCAGTACGTTTGCCCCGGCAGCCAGGAAGGTTTCGGCGATGACAAAGCCGATGCCCTTGGTGCCGCCGGTGACGATCACCGAGCGTCCGCTGAAATCGACGGGGTTGGGGAGTGTCACGGTGGAGCCTTCCTGATGTTGGGGCCGAGCCGATTTGCCGCCCAGTGTGATTGACGCGACAGTGCCGGTCGTCATAGGGTCAAGCAAATGCTTGGTTGCTTAGTTCGTTGAGTGTAGACGACCAACACCGGCAGTCACCAGAATCGACCAGTCCCCGCAGGCAACAGGACATTGGAGCAATCACATGGGCACGCTTGACGGCAAAGTTGCACTCATCACCGGTGCAGGTCAGGGAATCGGGCAAGGCATTGCCTTGGCATTGGCGAAAGAAGGCGCCGAGATCGCGGTAGCCGGTCGCACCGAGTCCAAGCTCCACACCACGTGCGGGCTGCTCGCCGACATCGGTGCCCGCGGCGAGGTAGTTGTGTGTGACGTCAGCAAGAAGGACGACATCACCGCCGCCGTGGACCGTACCGTCGAACTGTTCGGCGGAATCGACATCCTGATCAACAACGCCAACGACTGCAAGCCCGGCCCGCTGCTCAGCGTGCTCGACGAAGACTTCGAACGCTCTTTCGCGACGGGACCGCTCGCCACCCTGCGCATGATGCAGGCGTCGTATCCCCACATGAACAGCCGCGGCGGCGGCGTCATCATCAACATGGTCACCTCCGCGGCCGTGCGCTGGGATGCCAGCAACTACGGTGCCTACGGCTCCATCAAGGAGGGCATGCGCGCACTAACCCGCGCTGCGGCCTGCGAGTGGGGCAAGGACAATATCCGTGTCCTCAACGTTGCGCCACACGCGCAGACCCCGGCGCTGCAGTGGTGGATGGACAAGAACCCGGAAGAAGCGGCAGCCTTTGTCGCGGGAATCCCGCTGGGTCGCGTGGGTGATCCCGAAACCGACATCGGACGTGCCGTCGTCTTCCTGGTCGGCGAAGATGCCGGTTACCTGACCGGCGCAACCATCCCCCTCGACGGTGGACAGTCGCGCTGGGGGTAATTCCGTCAGGTGCGGTCGAGCCACTCCCTGGCGTCCGCCGGGAAATCCGTGGTCGTGCCGTCCACTCCGAGTTCGAGGGCTCGTGCTGCATCTGCCGGAGTGCGCAGGGGCCATGCGTGAACCTGCAGTCCGGCTTCATGGAGGTCGCGGACCAGGTCGGCCGTCAGGCCGTCCCAGCCGCAGTAGAACGCGCCGGAACCGGTGGCCGCAAGAACGGATTCGATACCAGCCGGGTGAGCGTCGGCGCTTGGATACGCCGACACGATCAATCCGCGCGGGATGAACGGTGCTGCCTCGGCAACTGCGAGCAGAGCCTCGGCGGAGAAGCTCGTGAACTGAATGCGCTGAGCGTCTTCCGGCCGCGCCGCCACGATCCGTCCGAGTTCCGGCACCACCTCGATGGCCTTGATCTCCACCTGCAAGGTCACCGTGGTGTTGTCGAGCGCTTCGTCGAAGGTCAGGACGCCGCGTCCGGAGTCCAATTCGATGTCTTTGATCTGGTCGAACGTGAGTTCCGCAACGGGGCCGAGCCCACTCCCGGAATCGTCGGCGGCGGTGCGATCGAGCGTCGCGTCGTGGAGCACGATCGCAACGCCGTCGGCGGTCAAGCGCACGTCGAGTTCGATCTCGTCGACGCCCATCTCCTCGGCGAGACGAAATGACGCAATGCTGTTCTCGGGTGCGTGAGCCATGGCGCCGCGATGGCCTACCAAGGTGAATGATTCGGATCGCATGGTCAGGCCACTTTGCTTTCGTAGAGTTTGCGCACGGATTCCGTGTCTGCGCGCAATTTGGTTGCCGTTGCCTTCAAAGTTGCGCCGGCGTCGGCATTTTCGGTGTACAGCTTCTGAATTGCGGTGCGCATTTCCGTGATGGTGCTCTGGACGTACCGTCGAACCGCGTCAGGCTGGCGGGCGAGCTCGAGTTGGTCGACGGCCAGTTTGTAGTTCGGATTGTCGGACATGACCTGACGCACCTTGGTGGAGTTTGCCGCGGAGACTGTCGACGGCAGGTAGCCCGTTCCGACGGTCCAGGTCGACGACGCTTCCTCGCCGGACAGATACGCGAGCACCTGGGCGGCGGCCTCCTTGCGTTCCGGGCTGGCATTCTTCATGATTCCGAGTCCGGCACCACCGGTCGGCACGCCGTGTGTGGTCTGTTGAGGCAGGAAGCCGGCACCGACTTCGAACTGGGCGCCCTTGATCAGTCCGGTCAGCGATCCGGTGGAGTTGGTGATGGTTGCGACCTGGCCGTTGATGAAATCGTTGTTGATTTCCTGTGCGAGGTACGCGATCTTGTCGTCGTTGATCACGGCTCGGTCGAACTCTGCGGCGGCAATTGCAGCTGCAGAGTCCACGGTGACGTCGAGTCCGTCGGAGATCGATCCGCCGAAGTTCCAGAGCAGTCCCTGCATGTACCAGTCGTCGGCACCGGTGTATGCGCGCATCTTCAGAGAATTGCCATTGTAGTTCTGGCCGGTGATTTGTTTTCCCCACGAACGGAATTCATCCCAGGTGGCGGGGGCGCGATCCGGCAAACCTGCGGACGAGAAGATCTCTTTGTTGTAGTAGAACAGTGGTGTCGATCGGCCGAACGGGATCCAGTAGGACTCGCCGCGGACAACGCCCTCGGTGAACAGGCGCTCGTTGAACGTGCTCGGCCCGAAGTTGTTGTCGAAGTATCCGCCGAGCGGTTCGAGTGTGTCGTTGAGGAAGAACTTGTTCCACGACACGTCGGAGAAGACGCCGATGTCGGGGATCTGCCTGGCCTGGAGTCCGGCGGCGATCTTCTCGGTGACGCCGTCGTACCCGTTGAACTGCTGAACTTCTGCGTAGATATCGGATTGTGAGCGGTTGAATCCGTCGACCACTCCGGTGAAGACCTCGTGGTTGTTGCCTGACCACGGACTCCAGATGACGACGTTGGTCCTCCCGGCAAATTCGCTGGGGGCCTTGACGTCCGGTGCTGAGAACGAAGCCGTGCCGCCGGCGTTTCCGCACGCCGCGAGTACGGGGAGTGCGATCGCGGTCATACCGGCAGCAGTGAGAAAGCTGCGGCGAGAGATGTTCACAGGCTTCTGCGCGGAGCCTGATCGGGCAAATAACGACATGATGGGTATCTCCTGGAGGATGCTGAACTGGCAGGGGAAGGTCGGAAAACTGATCAGCGTCGAACGGACGCTCCGGCAAGCCCGGCAACGATGAACCGCTGGGCAAAAAGAAAGAGCAGCAGCATGGGGAGGACAACCATGGTGGTGCCGGCCATGATCGCGCCCCAGTTGTCAACACCCTCACTCTCTTTGAGTGCCATCAAACCGATGGGAAGAGTGCGCATCTGAACGGAATTGGTGACGAGAAGAGGCCAGATGAAGTCGTTCCACTCGTCGATGACAGCGATCAGCGCAACGGTGACAACCGCCGGAACTGACATCGGTAATGCAAAGTAGAACAGCTTGCGGATGTGTCCGGCGCCGTCGAGCTCTGCAGCCTCCATGACTTCCTTCGGGAGACTCAGAAAGTGCTGGCGTAGAAGGAATGTTCCGAATGCGCTTGCGAGTCCGGGCAGAATGATTCCGGCGTACGTGTTGATCATTCCGAGATTGCCGATGGTGATGTAGTTGAGCAACAGTGTCACGTGCCCCGGCACCATCAGGGCTCCCAGGACCGCGAGGAAGATCCACTTCTTGCCGGGAAAGGGAAGGAAGGCAAAGGCATAGGCGCTGAACACTGCCAAGGTGACCTTCGCAGTGGCACCGACGATCGTGACGATCAGTGAGTTGACGAAGAAGTCGCCGAACGGAACGGCATTCCACGCGTGGCTGAAGTTCTCCCACGCCAGACGGCTGGGGACGAATTGCAGTGGCCACTGGTAGATCTCGCTCTCCGGCTTGAACGCCGACGAGATCATCCAGTAGAACGGGATGGCAAAGACGAGGCCGACAACAACCAGTCCGATCCAGGACAGGCGAAATCGAATGCGCGTCTTGTTCGGGGTTGTCGTTCTGCTGGGTGCGGACATCAGTAGTGCACTTTCTTCTCGACGAATCGCATTTGGAACACTGTGACGCCCATCAGGACGACAAACATCACCATGGATCCGGCGGCGGCAGTGCCGGCACTGAAGGCCTTGAATCCTTCTTGGTAGATGAACCAGCTGAGAGTGGTTGTGGCGCCTGCGGGTCCGCCGCTGGTCATCATCGCGATGACGTCGAAGGACTGAAAGGCGCTGATGACCTGGGTGATCAGGAGGAAGAACGTTGTCGGTGAGAGGAGCGGCATGGTGATGTGGCGGAATGTCTGCCACGCCCCTGCCCCGTCGAGACGTGCCGCCTCGAGGACGTCGGCCGGCATCGACTGAAGCGCAGCTAGATAGACGATGGCGACAAAGCCGACACCTTTCCAGATCGAGACGATGATCAGCGCGGGCATCGCCCATGAACTCGAGGTTGTCCAGTGTGGTGAATCTGCTCCGAACAACCCGAACAGCGCTCGGGACAGTCCGTAGTTCGGATCGAAGATGAACAACCAAATCGCGGCCACCGCCGCGCCCGAGAGGATGTGCGGCGAAAATGCCAAAGCGGAAACGGCTGCGCGTCCTCGTGATTGGCGATTGAACAGGCACGCCAGGGCCAGTCCCACGCTCAGGCTGATGCCGACAATCGCAACAACCCATACCAAGGTCAGGCGTAACACCCGGAGAAACGCAGGATCGTGCAGCAACTTCGTGTAGTTGTCGACGCCGACGAACAGCGGCGTCGGCGCGATCATGTCCCATTCGGTGAGGCTGAGGTAGATGTTGCCGATAACGGGCCAATATGCGAAGACCGCTATCAGCAGCAGGTTCGGGAATGTGAAGAGCACAAAGAGCTTGTAGCCCTTGCGTTCACGCCTTCGGGTAGGGCGACCCCGGGTTGATCCGCGACTCACAGGGGCGGAGACCGTCGGCGGTGCCGGGCGTTGAGTTGTCAACGACATGTCGAGACCATTTCTTCCGGGGGTGTCGCTTTCTTGATGCGAGACGGTGAAGATCACATCGACGGTGTTACGTCTTCGTTGATCGCAGTGATCGTTTCACTCGTGCGGATGGTCGTCAAATGGACAAAACGGGTAGATCGCGCGAGTGTGAAATGTCTACGTGACGTGTCAAATATGTTGTTAAACAGTGGATTTAGTCGATAATGCGTCTGCGGTTCTGGCGGTGACCGAGCTGAAGTTTCAGTTTGTCATGCCTAAGCTTCTCGACTCGTTCATCGAGCATTCATATCAGGAAGAGTGATATAAATGACTCGTAATCACACCAGCTACAGCAAGGTCTTGGATGAGTCGACGATTGATCACCCACACCAGGCAAGAACGGCTGGAC
Organism: Rhodococcus sp. IEGM 1366; assembly: GCF_033142425.1. Classification (NCBI taxonomy): domain Bacteria; kingdom Bacillati; phylum Actinomycetota; class Actinomycetes; order Mycobacteriales; family Nocardiaceae; genus Rhodococcus; species Rhodococcus sp. IEGM 1366. The sequence goes on along the minus strand of NZ_JAWLRZ010000007.1, from coordinate 524,115 downwards.
GGCATTCTCGAATGCTTGATGGCAGATGAATCGGCGTCCGCACAATCGCTGGCCGCTCACTTCGACATGTCGTTGATGACGGTCCACCGTGATCTCGACGAACTTCAACGCCGCGGAATAGTCCGAAAGTTCAGGGGCGGAGTCAGCATCGAACGAACCAGCAGTTACGAGATTGCAGCACCGTTGAGGCGTCGCATCGCCACCGAACAAAAGTTGGCGATCGGCGCTGCTGCTGCCACCGAGGTTGCTCCGGGGCAGGTGATAATGCTCGACGATTCCACCACCGCCTCCCACATGATCCGCCACTTGATCGAGATCGAAGAACTTCGGGTTGTGACGAACTATCTGCCCTCACTTCGTGAACTGTCCGAAGTGACCGGCATTTCGGTGACCGCTATCGGCGGCGACTTCGACTCCGGTCATGAATCGTTTGTCGGCGAGGGTGCAGCCAAGGCCGTGCGCGAACTGCGCGTCGACGCTCTGTACTTCTCGACGTCGAGTGCTGATCGGGACGGCATGTACCACCAGGAAGAGAAAGTCGTTCGCCTCAAATCGGAGATGATCCGGTGTGCGGGCCGGCGGGTTCTCCTGATGGACAGTTCCAAATTGGCGCACACCTCGCTACATCGAGTGTGTGGTTGGGACGTGATCGACGAGTTGATCACCGATGACGGTGCACCACTGGGGATTATCGAGGATATCCGTGCACAGGGTGTTGTGGTGCGCGTCGTTGGATCCGATCGTGTTGAGCTACAAGAGGAAGGAAAGTCCTGATGCTGCAAGCGGTCTTCTGGGACATGGACGGCACACTGGTGGACACCGAGCCGAGTTGGTTTGCGGCGGAGCGTGCCTTGATGTCGCGGTACGGGGTGGAGTGGTCTGACGAACAGGCAACAGCACTGGTGGGGAAGGCCTTGCCCGACTCTGCTGCGATCCTTCGCGCGGCGGGGGCGGATCTCACGATCCGCGAGATAGTCGATGAACTGGTGGCCGCCGTCGTGGCGGGTGTTCGGGAGTCGATCGAGTGGCGTCCGGGTGCCCGTGAGTTGTTGGCGCAGGTTCGCGACGCCGGAATACCCAGTGTGTTGGTGACGATGAGCGAGGCGCCGTTGGCGGAGGCTGTTGCGAGCGCGCTCCCACCGGGAACATTTCAGTTGATGGTTACCGGAGACATGGTCGAGCACGGTAAGCCGCACCCCGAGCCGTACCTGCGAGCCAGGGCAGATCTTTCGGCCCTGACCGGCCCGATCTCCATGGATCAGGTTGTGGCGATCGAGGACTCGATTCCGGGATTGGCGTCGGCGATTGCCGCGGGCGCCGTCGCAGTGGGCGTGCCGAACATGGTGAGTCTGAAGGAAGATCCAGGCGTTGTCCTGTGGGCGACGTTGGCCGGAAAGTCGGTCACGGACCTCGAGGAGTTGGTGGCTGGGCGAGCAGCGTCGCTCGAATTGCAGTCGATCTGAAGACGTGAAGGTCCCGCCGCACACGAAACTGCGGCGGGACCTTCGTGATTCAGTGCTTACACGTGCACAGCGGTGTCATCGGTGGACAGGCGGGTGCCGGTGGTCGGGTCGAAGAGGTGCATGCTTTCGGCTACGGGAAGAACGTCGAATCGTGAGCCGATCGGCGGCGCACTATTTCCTTCCTCGCGAATCACCAACTCGTGGCGCTTGCCGTTGATCATGGTGTGGCCGTAGACAAATGCGTCGGCGCCCAGTTCTTCGACAACGTCGACAACGACGGTAATTCCTTTGTCCACCCGCACAAACGACTCCGGCCGGATACCCACTGTGACGTGGGGAGTCAGTGAGGCATCGGCGACGGAACGTGGAACGCGGTACGCCGTCCCGCCGAGTGACATCTCGCCGTCGTCGAGGTCGAGATCGATGAAGCTCATGGCGGGTGAGCCGATGAATCCGGCAACAAAGATGTTGGCGGGACTCGTGTACAGGCGGCGAGGCGTATCTACCTGCTGCAACACACCGTCTTTGAGTACCGCAACACGATCACCCATGGTCATCGCTTCGACCTGGTCGTGGGTGACGTACACGGTGGTGACACCGAGTCGGCGGGTCAGGGAGGCAATCTGCGTTCGAGTCTGCACTCGCAGTTTGGCGTCGAGATTGGACAGCGGCTCGTCCATCAGGAAAACCTGGGGATTGCGAACAATGGCCCTACCCATGGCAACTCGTTGGCGCTGTCCACCCGAGAGTGCCTTCGGCTTGCGGGCGAGGTATTGCTCGAGATCGAGTACTCGTGCGGCTTCGAGGACCCGTGCTTCCCGTTCCTGCTTCGGCACCCCGGCGATCTTGAGAGCAAAGCCCATGTTTGCTCCCACGCTCATGTGTGGATAGAGCGCGTAATTCTGGAAAACCATCGCGATATCGCGATGCTGAGGTTCGACGTCGGTGACATCACGATCACCGATCAGGATGCGGCCCGAATCAACAGGTTCGAGTCCGGCGAGCATCCGCAGAGACGTCGATTTCCCGCAGCCCGACGGTCCGACGAGTACAAGGAACTCTCCGTCTGCGATATCCAGCTCGAGTTGGTCGAGTGCGGGTCGATCGGTTCCCCCGTACGAACGAGTTGCGCGGTCGAAAGTAACGCTGGCCATGGTGATTCCCTTCACGGGCAGGAACGTGCCCGACGATCCGAGTGAATGAGTGAGCGAGAGTATCGCCTCTGCAACTGAACACGAGCCGGGTGAACGGAGTGTGGCGCACAGCAGAAATGCCGGGTATCGCACTTCCATTGAACTACAATGCAGCGCATGCTGATTCATCCGACACTTCGCGTACAGTCCTGGGGCTTCGTGATCGGATCGACGCTCTTTGCGCTTGGTTCAGCCCCCTACTTGTCGTCGCTTTTCGGAGCAACGCTCGTGAATCTTCTCTTCTTTGTCGGGTCGTGGTTCTTCACCGCAGCGGCGATTGTTCAATTGGCGCTCGCCGGTCCCGTCATCATCACTGATTCGGGTAGGCCTGCGGTACGCGTTGTGTGGTTGTCTGCAGCGGTGCAATTGCTCGGCACCATCATGTTCAATATCAGCACCGGATCAGCTATGCGCACGCTCAATGTTCGTGGAGAGATCAACCTCGTGTGGAATCCCGACGCCGAGGGGTCGATTGCGTTCTTGGCGTCAAGTTTTCTGGCGATACTCATGCTGTGGCGCTCGAATACGCGCTGGGCGTCTCGATCGGCGGAATGGCAAAGTGTGTGGCTCAATGCTCTCGGATCTATCGCATTTGGCGTGTCCGCAGTCGGTTCGTTCATTCTGAAAGACGGGAACACGCTTGATCCCAACGTGGCGAACATCGGCACCTTTGTCGGCGCACTGTTCTTCCTGTTCGCTTCTGCGGTATTCCTCGGAAGAAGTCGCCCCGGTGCGCTAGTGGCGGAACCGGCCTAGCAAGACTGTGCTGCTCGGAAGGAGCCGTCTTGCGCGATCAGTTTTAGTCACTTAGACTAAAACTTATGAACACGGTGAAGAACGATCTCGAAACTGTCGAGGCGGCAACAACCTCGACCGAGCTGTTCGGAAGTGCCACCACGGATTCGGAATCGCGCCGGCGGGCGAAGCGTCAATTCCATTGCTTGGTTGCTGCGATCCATCCGGATCGGGCGCAGGCGAGGGATATTGCGCGATACGCTGCCGCAACAACTCGGTTGAATGAGCTGTACCGCAGTTGGGTGGCGGAAGCCGAAGCAGTGCAATCATCCGCGACATATGTCGGGGACAACAACGAGTACGTGTTGGGTGATGTCCTCGCCCGAGGTTCGGTGGCAACTCTCTACCGTGCTCAGGACCGATCCGGGGCATCTGTTGTGGTGAAGATCCCTCGGAGTCGGCGAGCGAACCCGCTGATGGAGACTGAGAGGTCGGCGCTCACCGACATCCGCGGCGCGCCGTACGTCCCGACGCTGGTCGACCGCATTTCGGCGGCCGACCCAGCTTCGGGGGAAGTTCGCCGGATCAATGTGCTCGATGATCTGTCCACCGGCTTTGTCACCCTCGCCGATGTTCGCCGCGCTTACCCGAACGGCCTCGATCCACGAGACTGGGCCTGGATGCACCGACGCCTGTTGCGCGCACTTGCGGCAGCCCACCAGGCGGATTGGGTCCATACAGCGATCGTCGAGGAAAATGTGCTGATACAGCCCGAATTACATGGCGTGGTGCTGGTGGGCTGGTCGTTTGCGACTCGTTCGGGAATGCGGCCGGCAGCAAAGATCAGTTCCTGCCGAAGTGCCTATCCGCCGGAACTTGGCGAAGCAGCTTCCCCGGAGTGGGACGTCTACATGGCGCATCAGTTGATGACGACCATGCTCGGCGACCGAATCCCCAGTCGCATGAAGACTTTTGCACTGGGCTGTATGCAAGACAATCCACGACTACGGCCCGACGCCACTGATCTCCTCGGCGAGTTCGACGAACTCCTCGAGCTTCTATACGGCGAACGCACCTTTCGGGCGTTTACCGTCCGCCCAATCTGAAAGGCAGTGATTTATCATGGGATACGGATATTGGGACGACAACACATACCTGGCGGGCAAGACATTCCGTGCCGCGCGCGGTGTCGACGATTTCGGGTACACCGACACGCTACGGTCGCGTCCGCGAAACAGTTGGAAAGCAGATCCCACTCTCGATCCGTTCGGTGTAGACAAACGAGAATGCCGGGATTCGGATGGACACCCTGATTCTTTGCCTATTGCAGTGCTTTTCGACGTCACCGGTTCGATGGGTGCCGTTCCGCGCATTATGCAGGACAAGCTCGGGAAGCTACACGGATTGCTGCAACGCAAAGGATATGCAGACGACCCGCAGATTCTGTTCGGTGGAATCGGCGACGCGGATTCCGATCGGGTTCCCCTGCAGGTAGGGCAATTCGAATCGGGTAACGCGATGGACGAGCAGTTGCGCACCATCTTCCTCGAAGGAAACGGTGGTGGTCAGAAATCGGAAAGCTACGAACTGGCAGCATATTTCATGGCGCGTCACACGAGCACCGACGCTTGGGAGAAGAGGGGCCGCAAAGGTTACCTGTTCATCATCGGCGACGAATTGAACAAGCCGCGCCTGTCGGGTCGTCACATTCGCGACGTGATCGGTGACAAGGTTCGGCGCGATATTTCCGTTCCCTCGGTGTATCGGGAACTGGAGCAAAAGTGGAACGTCTACTTCGTGTTGCCCAATCAGTCGTCGTACTACAACGATCCGGAGATCGCGGACCACTGGACGGATCTCCTGGGTGAACGCTTCCTCAAGCTCGACGATCCTGCCGCCGTGTGCGAACTCATCGCCCTGACCGTGGGGATCGGTGAAGACCGCATCGACTTGAGTGACGGATTGGCCGACCTTCGCGATGTGGGATCGACAGCCGAAGCCAAGACGGTGCACAAGGCACTGGCGAGAATCACGAGAAGGACGCCCGCACGGGTGGCTGCATTGCCGAAGGATCTCGGAACAGGCTCGGATGACGTCGATTTCGACTGAGTTAGGACACAGACTGAGGGAGGACACAATGGACGCTCGGAGTGACATTATTGTAGTCGACCTCGGCTTCGGTGACGCCGGAAAGGGCGCCACGGTCGACTGGCTCTGCTCACCGCAGGCAGATATCGATGTGGCAGCAGTGGTTCGATTCAACGGAGGTGCGCAGGCCGCTCACAATGTCGTGAACGGAGAACGCCACCACACCTTCTCGCAATTCGGATCGGGGACGCTCAACGGTGTCCCCACGTTTCTCTCCCAATTCATGCTGGTCGAGCCGATCTCTTTGGCGAGGGAAGCGCGAGCGTTGGAAGCTGTTGGCGTGCAGGATCCATTCGACCTGTTGACCATCGACGGGCGGGCACTGTTGACCACGCCGATTCACGTTGCGGCCAATCGAGCGCGTGAGGATGCGCGAGGTGACAATCGACATGGCTCGTGTGGCAAGGGAATCGGTGAGACGGCGGCGTATGCGCTCGAGCGCCCTGATGCGCCGACTGTCGGGGACTGCCAACGGCCGGATGTGCTCGCTCGCAAGCTCGAGAACATGGCGGCGTACTACGGACCGTTGATCACCGACAGTCGTCATGGGGTTCCAGAGATAGTGGACATGGTCGACATGTACGCGGAATGTGCTGCAGTAGTGGATATCGCCGGGCCTGGGGCGCTGGAGTCCATCGGTGCACGTGGCCGATTGGTCTTCGAAGGTGCGCAAGGTGTGCTCCTCGACGAGTGGCGTGGATTTCACCCGCACACCACGTGGTCGACGGTGGAACCGTCCAATGCCCGCGCAATGGTCTCCGAAATAGGCAGGGAGAGTTATGTGCTCGGCGTGACCCGCACGTACACCACGCGTCACGGTGCCGGGCCCCTTCCGACGGAGGACAGCGCGCTCGGGGCGGTCCTGCCGGAACCGCACAACGGCGTCGGCGAGTACCAGGGGTCATTTCGGGTAGGGCACCTCGACACACTGCTGCTGCGGTACGCGATCGAGGTCTGCGGCGGCGTCGACGGGTTGGCCCTCACGCACCTCGACGCGCTGGAGCGTGCGACAACGGCGGGAACCCCGATCCAGGGTGTGGACAGGTATGACGGGTGCGCGGGTATACCCGTCGGAAAGATCCCTGTCGGAGAGTGGAAGGATCTCGAACACCAGGCAGCGTTGACGGAAGCGCTGCGGGCCATATCGGCTGTGAGACGGGACGTTCCGGCAGAAGCCGAGCCGTTTATCGATTACCTGGGTAGCGAGGCCGGCGTTCCGGTAGTGCTTACTTCGGACGGACCGGACCGGGCCGACCGTCGGCTTCGCGCCGGCGTGCCTGCATGATGGATGGCGTGGAACAGTCACTTGTCTCGATCGACGTTATCGCTCTGCGTTTCGGCAATCCGGAACCGGGCAAGTTGCGTTTTGCCGTCGCGCAGCGGCAGGCAGAACCGTACACCGGGCAGCGTGCGTTGCCCGGTGTACTGCTCGGTGCGGGTGAACGGCTCCAGGATGCGGCTCGGCGAGCAGTGACCACCAAGCTCGGGCTACCCGATGACGCGATTCTGGCGAGCGGACAGTTGGCAGTGTTCGACGAACCTCATCGAGACCCGCGTGGTCCGACACTGTCGGTAACCATGTGGGCCGTTATCACCTCCGAAGATGTGCCTATGGGTGACATCACTCCGGAATGGGTGAGCTGGGATAACCCGGGTGATCTTGCCTTCGATCACAACCGAATAGTGGCGGATACCCGGCCGATCCTTGCGGACTCTCTGTTGTGGCGCGATGAGGTCTTCACTCGGGCACTGACCGGTGCGTCGTTTCCGGCGTCCTATGCGTTGGCCGTCGCCGAGGAGCTTTCCGGCGCCCGTCCGGACCCTGGCAATCTCAACCGCACACTCAAATCCTTACCCGGACTGGAACGTACCGACGAGCGGGTGCGGGTCAGTACAACGGGTCGCCCGTCTGTTGTGTGGCAGTGGAGCGCGGACACCTAGAAGTTTCCGCGCATCGCCTGTTCACGCTCGATCGCCTCGAACAGTGCCTTGAAGTTGCCCAAGCCGAAACCGAGTGAGCCGTGGCGTTCGATGAGTTCGAAGAACACGGTGGGTCGGTCGCCGACCGGTTTGGTGAAAATCTGCAAGAGGTAGCCGTCCTCGTCTCGATCGACGAGGATGCCTCGTTTCTGTAGTTCGTCGATGGGGACTCGCACCTTCCCGATTCGGGCCCGCAGCTCGGGATCTTCGTAGTACGACGCCGGTGTCGACAGGAACTCGATTCCTTCGGCAACCAGTGCGTCGACGGCGGCCAGGATGTCGGCAGTGGCGAGTGCCAGATGTTGGGCGCCCGGGCCTTGGTAGAACTCCAGGTACTCGTCGATCTGTGATCGCTTCTTCGCGATGGCGGGTTCGTTGAGCGGAAACTTGACGCGATGGTCGCCGCTGGAGACCACTTTGCTCATCAGCGCGGAGTAGTCGGTTGCGATGTCCCCACCGACGAACTCCGCCATATTGGTGAAGCCCATGACGCGGCGGTAGAAGTCGACCCACTCGTCCATCTTCCCGAGTTCCACATTCCCGACCACGTGATCGAGAGCTTGGAAGATGTGCTCGGGTGCACCCTGACGGGCAACGAATGACGATGTGCGACTGACATATCCGGGCAGATACGGTCCGTGGTATCCGGACCTGTCGACAAGCGTGTGTCGCGTGTCGCCGTACGTCGCGATGGTGGCGAGGCGGACGCTGCCGTGATCATCGGCAATGTCGTGCGGTTCGGCAATGACCTGCGCGCCCTGCGTAATTGCGTGCGCTGTGGCTTTGTCGACATCGGGGACGTTCAAGGTGATGTCGCGGATACCGTCGCCGTGTACGCGATGGTGCTCGATCAATTCGCTCGCCGGGTCCACAGCTCCCTTGACGATGAATCGCACTGCGCCGCTTTCGAGTACAAACGCATGGTGGTCGCGGTTACCGGTGGATGGACCCGAGTAGGCCACCAATGTCATGCCGAAGGCGGACTGATAGAAGTGGGAAGTCTGGGTGGCGTTGCCGACGATCCACTCGAGTCCGTCCCACCCGTGGACCGGAAAGGGATCCGAAGCGTCGTCGTATTCGACCAGTCCCACCAGTTGGCGTAGTTGCTCGAGATCGAGTCCGGCCAGTCGTTCCTCGTCGGTGATGCTGTGTTCGATGGTCATCTCGTGTCCTCCCAGCGGTGTCGATGCATGTAGCTAAGTCCGGCGCGATGCAGCTAGTCAACGGGCGTGCTTCCTGCTAGCCGTTTCGACGGAATACCGCTAGATGGGTGTGGTTTTCCAGTCGCTGTGTATAGGTTGGAAGCCATGGTGGAATCGGTACGCAGTGCAGTGTCGATCGACGGTCTGGACCTGGCGCTGCTCGAAGCGATGCACACGCATCCGCGGGCGGGGGCACTCGAACTGTCGAGGGTGACCAGGGTAGCTCGGGCCACTGTGCAGGCCAGACTGCGCCGGCTCGAGGACGGCGGAATCATCGCCGGCTACGAGCCCCATATCGACCTGGCTGCAGCAGGTTTCGGCGTGCAGGCATTTGTGACCCTGGAGATTGCCCAAGGTGCGCTCGACACCGTCACGGTCAAACTCGAAGCCATACCCGGTGTGATCGAAGCGTTTGCGACCACGGGAGCCGGTGACGTTCTGTGTCGAGTCGCCGCAGCGTCGCATCAAGGTTTGCAGCAGACCCTGCTCGACCTCAATCGTTCGGGAGTGGCCACGCGCTCCACCAGCGTGATGGTTCTGTCGGTGGTTGTGCCGTTCCGGGCGTTGCCGTTGCTCGAGACCCTGGAGACTCGCAGCTCTGCCAAGGCGCCCGCGTATCGGGCGTGACTATTTCCCTGGTCAGCGCAGGTGCTCGCGGCGGGCCATCGTGCTGCGCAACCCTTCGGCGGCTGCACGCAGGACGGTTACCTGGCTTTCGGGCTTGAACCGAGTGGTGGGGCCGGTGACGCTGATAGCTGCCACCAGTTTGTCGTTGCTTCCGAATACCGGCGCGGCCACACACGTGAGGCCCGGCGCTGATTCTTCGCGTTCGAAGGCGACACCGGTTTCGAAGACCCGATCCAGCTGATTGCTCAGGATGCCTGGCGCGACGATCGTGTGCGGGGTGCGCCGGGTCATCGGTGCCGCGAGCACTTCGCGGCGAAACTCCGGATCCGAGTACGCCAGCAAAGCCTTGCCGATTGCCGTGCAGTACAGCGGAATTCGTCCACCGGTGCGCGAGGGGGAGTTGGCTTGGCGATGCCCACCGATCTTGGCGATGTACACGACGTCATGACCGTCGCGCACACCGAGATGCACAGTTTCATGGGTTCGCTCGTACAGGTCTTGCAGGAACGGCATCGCCATTTCCAGGAGGCTGCGCTCGAGCGAGGCGAGCATGCCGAGTTCGAACAGGCCGCCGCTCAGGCGGTAGCCGCCCTCGACGCGGTCGAGTAACCGGTTCGCGACCAGTTCACCGGCGAGGCGGTGCACTGTCGCCTTGTGCAATCCGGTCCGCGCGACAAGTGTCGCGAGGGGCACGGCGTGGTCGTCGGGGCGGAAGGCGCGCAAGATCGTCACGGCTTTACCGAGCACGGTGTCGAGGTTTGCGGCACCAGTCATTCGTCAATCGTATCGGTGAGTGAGACATCAGCCTGGCGTAGTGGGGTACAAGCCTGGAAAGTAGGGGTCATGAGCCAGCCCTCGAATTCCAGTACAGCGAGCGAGACCGACATCGCCGCTGCCGCGGATCGCCTCGCGACCGCCGCCGCAACCGGCGTGCCCTGCGCACCCGTGCGGGATCTGATCGGAAGTGAAGACCTCGTTGCCGCATACGCCGTGCAGCGCCGCGTCGACGAAATCCGTCGCAATGCCGGTGCCGTCGTTGTGGGCCGCAAGATCGGCCTGACCTCGGTGGCAGTCCAGCAGCAACTCGGCGTCGATCAGCCCGACCTCGGTGTTCTGTACGCCGATATGGACTTCACCGGCAGCGAGTCGATCCCGATGGACCGCCTGATCCAGCCCAAGGTCGAGGCCGAGGTTGCTTTCGTACTCGGTGCTGACCTCGTCGACGGACCGCTGGACAACGCCCAGGTTCGCGACGCGATCGAATACTCCGTCGCGGCGATCGAGATCTGCGACAGCCGCATCGAGTCCTGGGACATCAAGTTCGGTGACACCGTGGCCGATAACGCGTCGTCCGGCGTGTACGTCCTCGGCACCGAGCGTCACACCCTCGCCGAGGTTGAACCTGCTGACGTTGTCATGTCGATGAGCGTCGACGGCACCGAGGTGTCCACCGGCGTCGGAACCGCCTGCTTGGGCGATCCCATCGAGGCAGTTGTCTGGCTCGCCCGCACGGCCCGCGAACTCGGTCAGCCGTTGACTGCAGGTCAGGTCATTCTCTCCGGCGCTCTCGGCCCCATGGCGCCGGTTGTAGCGGGAAATGTCGTCACCGTGAACGTATCCGGACTCGGTTCGGTCACCACAAGTTTTTCCACTAAAGGGGACATCGCATGAGCAAGGTCAAGGTCGCGATCATCGGATCGGGCAACATCGGCACCGATCTGATGATCAAGGTGCTGCGTAATTCCGACTACCTCGAGATGGGTGCCATGGTCGGCATCGATCCCGCGTCGGACGGTTTGGCTCGCGCGGCGCGCCTGAACGTGCCGATCACCGCCGAAGGCGTCGAGGGCCTCGTCGGTCTGCCGAACTTCGACGAGATCGAGATCGTCTTCGACGCAACGTCGGCAAAGGCGCACGTCGCCAACAACGCACGCCTGGCACCGCTCGGCAAGCGCATGATCGACCTGACACCTGCCGCGATCGGCCCGTACGTCGTGCCGGCCGTCAACGCGGACGAGCACCTGGACGCACCTAACGTCAACATGGTGACGTGTGGTGGCCAGGCCACGATCCCGATGGTTGCCGCTGTTTCTCGGGTCGTCCCGGTGGCGTACGCGGAGATCGTCGCGTCCATTGCCTCCAAGTCGGCCGGTCCCGGAACGCGCGCCAACATCGACGAGTTCACCGAGACCACATCCGAGGCGATCGTGGCAGTCGGCGGCGCTCGCCGCGGCAAGGCCATCATCATCCTCAATCCGGCTGAGCCGCCGCTGATCATGCGCGACACCGTCTTCTGCCTCGTCGACGCCCCGGACCCGGCTGTTCACGAGGAGATCCGTGCGTCGATCGAGAAGATGGTCGGCGACGTCTCCGCCTACGTCCCGGGCTACCGCCTCAAGCAGGAAGTCCAGATCACCGAGATCCCGGCCGACCAGCCGGTCGAGACGTTGCTCGTCGACGGCAATCGCCCCACCCACCAGGTGTCGGTATTCCTCGAGGTCGAGGGTGCTGCACACTACCTGCCCGCGTACGCCGGCAACCTCGACATCATGACGTCCGCCGGAATGCAGATCGCGGAGCGCATCGCCCAGCAGAAGGAAGCAACCAAGTGAGCAACCGCAAGATCTTCGTCCAGGACGTCACCCTTCGTGACGGCATGCACGCTGTCCGCCACCGCATTTCGCCCACCGACGTCAAGCGGATCGTCACCGCTCTCGACGCTGCCGGCGTCGACGCGATCGAAGTTGCACACGGCGACGGTCTCGCCGGCGGCTCGCTCAACTACGGTCCCGGCTCGAACACCGACTGGGAATGGATCGAAGCAGCGGCCGAGGTGCTCGAGCACGCTCGCCTCACCACGCTGCTGCTTCCGGGTGTCGGCACGATCAGTGAACTCAAGCATGCCTACGACCTGGGCGTTCGCTCGGTTCGCGTTGCCACACACTGCACCGAGGCCGACGTCTCCGCGCAGCACATCGAGACCGCCCGCGAGATCGGCATGGACGTCTCCGGCTTCCTGATGATGAGCCACATGGCGCCTGCCGAAGAACTGGCGAAGCAGGCCAAGTTGATGGAGTCGTACGGCGCGCACTGCGTCTACGTCACCGACTCGGGTGGACGTCTGGTGATGAACGACGTCGCCGACCGTGTTCGCGCGTACCGCGACATCCTCGACGAGGGCACCGAAATCGGTATCCACGCGCATGAGAACCTGTCGCTCTCGGTTGCCAATTCCGTTGTGGCAGTGCAGAACGGCGTCACCCGCGTCGATGCATCGCTCGCCGGTCACGGTGCCGGTGCCGGTAACTGCCCCCTCGAGGCATTCATCGCCGTCGCCAACATCGAGGAGTGGGAGCACGGCTGCGACCTGTTCGCATTGCAGGATGCTGCCGACGACATCGTCCGTCCGCTGCAGGACCGGCCCGTTCGCGTCGACCGTGAAACCCTCACGCTCGGCTACGCAGGTGTCTACTCGAGCTTCCTGCGCCACGCGGAGACCGCGTCGGAGCGCTACGGCATCGACGTCCGCACGTTGCTGCTCGAAGCCGGCCAGCGTCGTCTGGTGGGCGGTCAGGAAGACATGATCGTCGACATCGCGCTCACCCTCGCTGCAGAACGTGACCGCGCATCCGCCTGACACTCACTAGCTGTCAAGCCAAAGGCGCTGCTGTCGATTCCGACGGCAGCGCCTTTGCGGTTTTCTGCCGTCCGGGTGCCCAGAATCCGAGGATGACCGCAGAGACCCAGATGATCACGGCCAAGGTCAGTGCAGCTTGGTTCATGCCTTCGATGAAGGCTTCACGGGCGAAGTCCGCCAGTTGATCGCCTTGTGAGCCCGCGCTTTCCGCGATGTGCAGGGCCGCGGCCAAGGAACCCGAGACCGGTTCCTTGGCCGGCTCGGGCAGCATATCCACAGCAGGTTGAACATGCCGAGCGTACGTCGTGGCCAGGATGCTGCCCGCAAGCGCAACACCTATCGCAGAACCGATTTCACGGGTGACGTCATTGATCGCCGACGCGACGCCCTGTTTGGCATCCGGTGTATTGGACACGATTGCAGCGGTAGCGGGTGTGGTGCACAGTCCCAACCCGATGGCCGCGACGATCAGGGGAATGCACACGTCGACGTAGCTCGATCCCAACTCCAACCGGGTCACGAGTGCGATTCCTGTGCCGAGAAGCGCAATTCCCACCGAGGTGAGAATTCGGAGTCCGACGAGCGGGATCAGCAGCGGCGACACGACGGACAGAGCCATGACGGGGACGGCCATCGGAAGAAGTGCGAGTGCTGATTGAAGTGGCGAGTAATCGAGCACGAGTTGCAGGTACTGCACAAGCATGAAGAACATTCCGAATGTGGCGAGGAACTGAAGTACGAGTGATGTTGCGCTACTACCGAATGCGCGGTTGGCAAACAGTCCGACATCGAGAAGTGGATGGGCCGAACGCAATTCCACGAAGCTGAATACAACTCCCGTGGCGATTCCGCCGATCAGAAGCGCAAGAACCACAGGGTTCAGCCACCCGCGGACGGGTGCTTCGATCATGCCGAGGACAAAAAGGCCGATCGCCGTGGCAATCAGTGCAGTGCCCAGAAAATCGAGTGGAGTTGTCTCCTCGTCCTTCGAGGACGCGATGGTGAACGAGGCCACCAGGATTAGTCCCGAGACGACGGCGAGGCTGATGAATATCGAATGCCACGACCACTTTTCGATCAGGAAACCGGATATGACAAGTCCGGCGATGGCGCCCGAGCCGGCCACGCCGGACCACACGCCGACGGCTCGACTGCGTTGGGTAGCCGGAAAACCGGCCGTGAGCAGTGAGAGTGTCGCAGGCATGACAAATGCGGCACCCACTCCGAGACGACGCGGGAGGCGATGATCCACGACGGTTCGTCGATGAAGACGGGGATCGCGCTGCCTGCTGCAAAGACGACCAACCCGAACATCAGCAGTTCGCGTCGGCCGTAGCGGTCACCGAGTGCTCCGGCGGCCAGCAGCAGGCAGGCGAGCACGAGTGTGTAGCCGTCGACGATCCAGGTGAGCTGAGTTTGGGTGGCGCCGGTGTCCCGGGCGATGTCGGGGAGTGCGGTGTTGAGTGCGGCCATGGCTGCGACCACCAATGCCACCGCGCAGCACGAGACGGTCAGCATCCAGATCTGCCGCGGCGTCCAGGTGCTCTGTTCGATCTCCGTCTTACTGGTCACGAAGCCTCCCATAGAAACGAGACCATCAGTATCGTTGGGAGAATGCTAGTTCCACAACCCCAGGTTGGGTATAACTGTGGTTGTGACAACGGTTCGCTCTGATCGGCAGGCAGCAGACGAGGATCCGCGCAAACTGCGATCCCGGACTCGATTGCTCGATGCTGCAACAACACTTCTTGCCGAAGGCGGAGTCGACGCGGTGACGATCGACGCCGTCACCAAGCTCGCGAATGTTGCTCGCGCGACGTTGTATCGGCACTTCGACAGCGGCACCGAGCTGGTGGCTGCTGCCTTTGCGCGGCTACTGCCGTCCGTACCGGCACTATCAGGAGAGGGCGATCTGCGAGCGCAGCTGCTCGAGCTTCTCACCAATCAAGCCAAGGCCATCGAGAGCGCCCCCGTGCAGGTCACAGCAATGTGCTGGCTCGGCTTGGGGCCGGATCTGACGGGCTACTCGAGCGCGGCCGCGTTGACCGAGCGCCAACCGGAGATGCGGTCGCTGCGGCAGATGATCATCGAGCAGTACCGGGACGCGTTCGACCGAGTCCTGCGCACGCCCGAGGCCATCGAGGAATTGGGGGAGTACGACTACGACGTTGCGCTCGCGCAGTTGGTCGGTCCGTTGGTGCTCACGAAGTTGGCAACCCTCACCCCGTTGGGGGAATCGGCGTGTGCGCAGATAGTCGACGATTTCCTCGCTGCCCGGCGTGCGTGAGCCGGATTGCCGTGGTTCGAGATTACGGTTCGAGATTGCGTCGTAGTACGTACTGCTCGAGGCGGTCGATGCCCCGCACGCGTCGCGGCCGGAGGTGTCGGAGCTTGAAATTGGCGTCGTCACTCACTGCGGCGGCCAATTCCGAATCGATCAGTACCGTTCCGGGGCGCGCGGAACTGGTAAGCCTGGCAGCTTTGTTGACCACCGACCCGTACAGATCGCCGAAACGCACGAGCGTGGGACCCATGGCAAGACCCACGCGCAGTTGTGGATCGTCGTGGTCGGCGAGCACGGCGCTTTGAATCTGCAAGGCGATTTCGGCAGCGTGGCGGGGGCTTTCCACAGCGAACATCACCTCGTCACCGACAGTTTTGACGACCCACCCGAAATTTCGGCCGATGATTTCGGTTGACGCGGATTCGAAGCGCTCGAGCAAATCGTTCAGCTCGGTGGGATCGAGGCCCCGAGTCAGTGAGGTGTATCCGACGATGTCGGCAAAACCGACGATCAAGATCCGGCTGGAGAATTCTTCTCCGGGATTTCCGACGTTCCGTCCCGTCGACGAAGCGATGTGCCTCTTCCATACGTAGGTCTGGAGCGATTCGACAGCGGGGATGATCTCGGCGCCGAGTCGCAGAATTTGCTTCCGGATCGCCTCGGGATCGTCATCCGCGGACTCCGTCAATTGATCGACGATGTGAGTGCCGATGATCGACACCTGCCATTCGGCGAGACGCGACATCGATTGGCCCAGCGCGCGCGCCGCAGCGACTTCGCTACTGCGCGAGATGATTCCACGATCGACCATGGTGATGATGCCCTGCAACGCATCGGCGTCCTGTTGGGTGAACATGACGGCGTCCGGGTCGTCGTCGACGGCAAATCCCATCGCGACCCACAGACGATCTGCGCGCTCGCGGGAAACACCCGCGAATTCGGCGATCTGAGACTGTGTGTAACAACGAGGACCGCCGAGGAGGAACTCTTCGACGTCGGACTGAATGCGACTGAAGGTAGGGGCGTCGAACCCACTTCGCGACAGTGACGCGGATGGTTCGGTGCCCTCGTCGATCGGTGCTGACTCCGAACTGCTCACTGTGCTCCTTGCGTCCCATGTGCTGTGTTGTCGACACTATCTTTCACGTGCTGCCTGCCGAACAGTACTGAATTCGGCGAACCTGAGCGGCGCTGCGCGGGAACACGTCGGTGGCCTGTGCAAGAGTTGCCCCGAGAAAAGCTCTACCGACACTCTCGAAAGGATTTGCGCATGCCACCCCGTAGACGTTCCGGCGCTACCGCATCAACGCCGGATCACCTCACTGCGGAAAATTTGGCAGCTCTCGCCACGGCAGTCGCCGAAGGCAAACGCGCCACCGTATACCTGCGCGAGGCAACTCCCAGCCTCGGCATCGACGCAGGCACTTCCGCGAAGGTGGTGTCGGTGGACGGAAATACCGTGCTGATCCGCCCCAAGGGCGTGAACGACGAATTGCCCTTCGAGGCAGAGGAATTGCGAATCAATCGCGTCGCGTCGACGCCCCCCAAGCCGGCGCCCCGCCCTAAACCAGTTGTGGAGTCCGAACCGCTCATGGAACCACTCGTCGAAACTCGGCCGAAGCCCCGAACCGTACCGGCAGCAGCCGCTCCGGCCCCTGCGCCCGTTGCGGCTCCCGCGCCTCGTCCGGCGGTCAAGCGTGCCAAGAAACTACCGCCAGGAGTCAGCGTCACCATCCATGCCGGCGCCGACAACGACTGGAGCGTCACCGTCACTTTGGGAGCCAAGCGGCCGGGCAAAGCGGTCCCGGTGGCACCCGATGCAGTTGAGCGCGCAATCCGCGAACTGGGTGAACCGACGGCCATCGAAGCTGTCGAATCGATCATCGTGGAGGCGCGCGACGCAGCGGCCGCCAGAGTGGACGAGCTCAGCCGTCAACTCGAAGAAGCACGCAAGATGCTCGAAGCGCTGGGGACCAACGAGTAACTCTCCTGCGTAGGTGCCGAGTATCCGGGGTATGCGATTTGTGCAGCGGGGACTATCTCGGCGGGGAGTGTGTGATGTTGCAGAGAATCATTTCCGTTTTGGCGGCGGTCGTAATTGCACTGGGACTCGGGTTGGTGGTCACAGGGACGGCCGTTGCCGCGGCAACACCCCTCGGCGGGGGCAGCGGCATCATCATCAGCGACGAGACGATATGTACGTTGACAACGATCGGGCGTGACAACGGCGGTCGGCTGGTGGGGATCACTGCAGGTCACTGTGGCGGACCTGGTTCGACGGTTGTTCCGGAGGATGACGAGGGAGCCGGGGTCGTCGGCACCTTCGTCGAGTCCAATTCGGAGCTCGACTACGCCATCATCGAGTTCAATCCGGCAAAAGTGACGCCCGTGCGGACCGTTGACAGTGCCACCATCACGTCAATCGGCCAGCCGGCGAGCTTCCCGGCCATCGCCTGCAAAGAAGGTCGGACAACGGGGCAGACGTGCGGCGTCGTGTGGGGAAATCTGAGCGCCGACGCCCAAACCTGGACGCAGGTGTGTGTTGATCACGGCGATTCCGGAGCCCCTGTCACCGTCGGAACCACATTGGTGGCGATGGTGAACGCCTACCTGTACGTGCCGTGTCTGGGGCCGGAACTCGGCACCAACATGTCCTCGATCATCGCGGATATCAATTCCGATGGAGGCGTCGGTGCCGGGTTCCAGCCGATCTAGATCGGTGCGCTGTCTGGCATCAGCGCGCTATCTGTTCGGGTTCAGCCGCACACTGCTCCGCCTGACGCTGATCCCACCAGCTTGGTGTACTTCGCCAGCACACCGCGTGTGTAGCGCGGAGGAAGTGGCTCCCAACCTTCTTTGCGGGCAAGCAGTTCCGAGTCGTCGACAAGCAGTTCCAACAGTCCGGTACTGACATCGAGCCGGATCTGATCGCCGTCACGAACAAACGCGATGGGACCGCCGTCCACCGCCTCGGGCGCGACGTGCCCGACGCACAGGCCGGTCGTTCCGCCGGAGAATCGTCCGTCGGTCAGCAGCAGGACGTCTTTGCCCAGGCCGGCGCCCTTGATAGCGCCCGTAATGGCCAGCATCTCGCGCATTCCGGGGCCGCCCTTGGGACCTTCGTACCGGATCACCACAACATCGCCGGCAGTAATTGTGCCGTCCTCGAGAGCGTCCATAGCGGCGCGTTCGCGTTCGAAAACTCGTGCAGTACCGGTGAATACGTCGGATTCGAAGCCGGCTGACTTGACGACTGCGCCGCCGGGAGCCAACGAGCCCTTGAGGATCGTGATACCGCCGGTCGGATGAATGGGCTTGTTCATCGCCCGTAGAACCTTGCCGTCCGGATCAGGCGGGGTGATGTGCGCCAGATTCTCCGCCACGGTCTTGCCGGTAACGGTCAGGCAATCGCCGTGCATGAGACCGGCGTCGAGCAACGCCTTCATGATGACGGGAACTCCGCCGATGCGGTCGACGTCGGTCATGACGTGTTTTCCGAAAGGCTTCACGTCGGCGAGGTGCGGAACCTTGGCTCCGACACGAGCAAAATCGTCGAGTGTCAGAGGGACATACGCTTCGTGAGCGATCGCGAGGAGATGGAGCACCGCATTGGTGGAACCACCAAATGCCATGACAACCGCTATCGCGTTCTCGAATGCTTCCTTGGTGAGGATGTCGCGGGTGGTGATTCCCCGACGGAGGAGTTCGACGACGGCTTTGCCGCTCTCGCGGGCGAATCCGTCGCGTCGCCGGTCGGGCGCAGGCGGCGACGCGCTGCCGGGAAGGGACATGCCCATGGCCTCCGCAGCACTGGCCATGGTGTTTGCCGTGTACATACCGCCGCACGCACCCTCGCCGGGGCAGATGGCGCGCTCGATGGTGTCGACGTCTTCGCGGCTCATCAGCCCGCGGGCACACGCTCCCACGGCTTCGAAGGCGTCGATGACGGTGACTTCGCGTTCAGTGCCGTCGGACAGCTTTGCGACGCCAGGCAACGTGGAACCGGCGTAGAGGAACACGCTGGCGAGGTCGAGGCGAGCGGCCGCCATCAACATGCCGGGCAGTGATTTGTCGCAGCCGGCGAGGAGGACGGAACCGTCGAGGCGCTCGGCCTGCATGACCGTTTCCACGCTGTCCGCGATGACTTCACGGGAGACGAGGGAGAAGTGCATACCCTCGTGACCCATCGAAATGCCGTCGGACACGGAGATTGTGCCGAATTCGAGGGGGAACCCACCGCCCTCCCGGACACCTTCCTTGACGGCTTTGGCAAGGCGGTCGAGGGACAGGTTGCACGGGGTGATCTCGTTCCAGGAGGACGCGACGCCGATCTGGGACTTGACCCAGTCGTCGTCACCCATTCCTACTGCTCGCAACATGCCTCGCGCTGCGGTCTTTTCCAGTCCGTCGGTGACGTCACGACTTCTGGGCTTGATGTCGGGTTCGGTCATTTGCCAAGCATAGGCTCCACCTGTGCGCCTTTCTGGTAGCCGGCACTACCGAAAAGGCGCACAGGCGAAGCCTGGGTGAACATTCCGAAGCTCTCTTGAACATCTGTTCAGATGCAGATTCACTCCTAGCGTGCACACGAATGCCTTTGATCGAATAACCAGACGTGGCCTCCTGCAGAGTTCGGCAGCACTTGCCGGTGCGGTGGGCCTCGGTGTCGCCTCGGCGAACCGTGCGAGTGCCGCGGTGCCTGCCGGCTTCAACCACGGCGTTGCGTCCGGGGACCCACTGCCGGACGCCGTCATCATCTGGACGCGCATCACGCCAACGGCCGACGCGACCCCGGGTTCGGGGATCGGGCCGGCAGTGACGCTGAACTGGCACGTCGCGACCGATGAGGGGTTCGCGACTGTCGTGGCGTCGGGAAGTGTTGTGGCTTCGGCAGGTTCGGATCACACTGCCAAAGTTGATGTGACGGGACTCGATTCCTCCACGACGTACTGGTACCGATTCACCACCGGTTCGGTAGTTTCGCCCGTCGGCCGCACACGCACCGCTCCGTCGAATTCGGCAGATCTCGAACGGATGCGCTTCGGTGTTGTCTCCTGTTCCAACTGGGAGGCCGGGTATTTCGGTGCCTACCGCCATCTCGGGTTCCGGGAGGATCTCGATGCGATCATCCACTTGGGCGATTACATCTACGAATACGGTCAGGGGGAATACGGGTCGAGAAATGGATCGGTACGGCTGCACGAACCGGCACACGAGATCATTTCCCTGGCCGACTACCGAATCCGGCACGCGCAGTACAAGACCGACCCGGACCTTGCGGCTCTGCATCTGAAACTGCCGTTCATCACCACGTGGGACGATCACGAATCGGCGGACAATGCGTTCCGGGACGGCGCCGAAAACCACACTTCCGGTGTCGAAGGCGATTGGGCGGATCGAAAGGCCAACTCGGCCAAGGCCTATTTCGAGTGGATGCCGGTTCGGCCCTCTGGCAGTGGTTCGAGCGTTCAACTGTACCGGCGGTTCCGCTTCGGGAACCTGGCAGAAATCTCGATGCTGGATTTGCGCACGTACCGCGACGAGCAGCCCACATTGCGTCAGGTCGACGACCCGAATCGCACCATTACCGGACGCGCGCAAATGGATTGGCTCACCAGCGGCATCGTCAGCTCGCCGGCGCAATGGAAGATCGTCGGCAATCCCGTCATGATCACCCCATGTGTGTTTCCGCCGCTCGAACCGGCTACTACCGCGGCGCTGACCGAACTGGTGGGAATCCCGCTGGCCGGG
Organism: Rhodococcus sp. IEGM 1366; assembly: GCF_033142425.1. NCBI lineage: Bacteria > Bacillati > Actinomycetota > Actinomycetes > Mycobacteriales > Nocardiaceae > Rhodococcus > Rhodococcus sp. IEGM 1366. Next base: position 503,095 of record NZ_JAWLRZ010000007.1, on the reverse strand, counting down.
TTCCCGTACAACACCGATCAGTGGGACGGCTACACCGCCGACCGCACACGACTGTTCGACGCCATCACGTCGAACAACGTTGACAACACAGTCTTTATCACCGGTGACATTCACACGTCGTGGGCGTGTGACCTGCCCACTAACGCCGCCAACTATCCGGGTGGACCGACCGTCGGAGCTGAGTTCGTTGTTCCGTCGGTGACCTCTCCCAACATCGACGACATGTTGAAAGTGCCGCCGCGCACCGCATCCGTTGCGGCAGAAGAAGCGTTCAAGGCGGTCAATCGCCACGTTCGGTACGTCGAATTGGATTCGCACGGATACGGCGTATTCGACATCGCCCGCGACGGTACCCAGATGGATTGGTATTTCGTCGACAACGTCACCGATCCACAGAGCAACGCCCACTACGCAACCAGCTACCGCCTGCCTGCCGGTGCCGGTGCCAGGGTAGCTCCGTCCTTCAGTCCGCTCGACCCGAACTCGTACCGACCAGGAGTCAACCAGTGAGCCTCGAACTCTCCCGCCGCAACGTCTTGATCGGCGGAAGTGTGCTTGCCGGAACAGCTTTGCTCGGTGCGCCCGCGCACGCGGGTGTGCCTACCGGTGGCGGTCTGCCCGATGTCGACGTCTACGTCGTCGTTGTCGACGGTATGCGCCCGGACGAACTGCGAGCAGATCTCACTCCGATGCTGACAGGTCTGGCTGCCGGCGGCGTTCACTACCCGAATGCCAGCGCGATCAACATCGCGGAGACGCTTCCCAACCACACGGCGATGATGACGGGTGTGTACCCCGTGCGTTCGGGTGTGCCGGCCAATTCCGTCTACGACCCGGCGATCGGCAAGAAGCGCGACCTCGATCAGGCATCGGATCTGCAGACGTCGACGGTCCTCGACCGCGTGCGCACCGAACTCGGATTGACCACTGCGAGTGTGCTGTCCAAGCAATACCTGCACGGGCTGTTCGGTGATCGCGCATCCGTCGTCTGGGATCCGCAACCGCTGCTTCCCGGCACCGAGCACGCCCCGGACAACTTCACGATCGACGCGTTGATCCGGATCGTCGGCGAGAACTCACCGCGCTTGTCGTTCACCAACCTCGGCGACGTGGACCGTGTTGGTCACCTTGATCTTTCGGGACCGTCGATTCGGATCGCGCGTACCGCCGCACTGCAGAACACCGACAATCAGGTACGACGCTTTGTCGATTTCCTTCACAGCACCGGACGGTGGAATCGGAGCGTCCTCATCGTGCTGGCCGATCACTCGATGGACTGGTCGGAGCCAACGCGCCTTATCGGGCTGGATCGTCCGCTCAACGCAGATCCGTTGTTGGCCGGGAAGATCCGCATCGCGCAGAACGGTGGCGCCGATTTGATCTACTTCGTAGGACCGGATCAGGAACGTGCAGAGGCTGTTCGACGTATTCAGGAAATTGTCTCCGCCGTCGACGGCGTCGAATCGAGCCATCTGCCGGCGGAATTCAATCTCGGTGACAATGCCGGCGATGTTGTTGCGTTCTGCGCACAGGGGTGGCGGTTCAGTGATCCGACACCGCTGTCCAACCCGATCCCTGGCAATCACGGCCACTCCGTGACACTGCCGATTCCGTTCTTCCTCAGTGGTGGGCATCCTGGCCTCGACGGCGGCCGCCGCGTCGACACCTCCGTGCGCACGATCGACGTGGCGCCGACAGTGGCGGCACTCCTGGGTCTTCCGGCACCGGCTGGCGGGTGGGACGGTGCCGCTCGCACGGCGGGTGTCGCGGTAGGTGTCTAGCGGCGGTCAGTAGCATGACGAGGTGACGATCAACCGCAGTCGCAAAGCCCGATACGCGCGCAAACGCAAGCGCCGGATGGACAGCACGACACACGACCTCAGCACCGAGCAGTGGGCCGCGCTCAGATCCTCGTGGGGTGGGTGCGCCTACTGCGGCGCGCAAGACGTACCGCTGCAACGTGATTGTGTTCTCGCGATCTCGCGCGGTGGCCGTTACACGCTCGACAACATTGCGCCGGCCTGCGCGTCGTGCAACGCCAGCAAATGCAACAGCGAAGTCACACTCTGGTTGCGTCGCAAAGGGTACGACGAGAAGTCGTTCCTACTCCGTCACGCCGAGATCGGTATCGATCTGAGAGGGCGTTTCTCGGAGGCAGATCTCCTTTAGCGCGTCTCCTTCAGCGCGGATCACGGCCGGTCAGTGCCATCAACTTGTCCTGCAGAGGCGAGTCCTCGGGAATCTCGACCGGGGCGGCAAACAAACCGCTTTCGGCCAGCATGTCGCGTTGACCGTCGAGATCGGACCAGACGGCTTCGACGAGCGTCGGGTCCAATCGGTCGTCCGCACCAACTGCCCGTGCCAGATCCCACGCGTGAATGGTGACGTCAGACGTCTGCTGACGCAGATACGGCTCCATGTTCACCGTGCCGTAGGACAGATGAACCTGCGTATCGAGATTTGTCGATTTCCAGGCGTTGATCGCGGCTTCGGAGTACTTCTGCCATTCGGTCCACAGGTCGTCACCAACCGGAACGATGTCCGGCGTCGCTTCGCCCACGGTGAGCCCGGACAGCAGCGGAGGCACCCACTGTTGTTCCTCGATCACATGACGAACCAGGTGTTCCACCTGCCAGTCGGAATCGGGGGTAGGCACATTCCAGTCCTCGACCTGAGCGAGTCGCGAACCGAATTCGCGGTGGGCAGTGAGCACGAGTTCGAGCCAGTCAAATTCCACACTGGAGGGTAACCCGATCTTGGCGGGCTCAATCGTTGTTTTCGATCTCAATCGTTGTTTTCGATTTTGCTGTCGGAGGTGATGGCTAGTCTTCACGAGTATGAGCGAAGTAGTGTCTCCGGCCGCGGCGCGTCGCATCGCGCTTGCAGCTCAAGGGTTTGGAAAAGCGCATCCTGCAGCCGTGACACGACGCAATCTGATCGGGGTGATGGACCGCTTGCAGGTGCTCCAGATCGATTCGGTCAACGTATTCGAGCGCAGTCATTATCTGCCGATCTATGCACGAATGGGTGCGTACGACAAGTCGAGACTCGACCAGCTCGCCTTTGCACCAGGATCGGGATACCTCGAATACTGGGGCCACGAGGCGACATTCCTGCCCGTCGACATGTGGCCGCTGTTCCGTTGGCGAATGGATCAGTTTCGGGCCAAGGCCCTCGCAGACAAGAACGGATGGGCGTCCGATCGGCTCGACTTTCTCGAGTGGTTGCGCAGCGAATTGCGGGACAACGGGCCGATGGCGGCGAGCGAGGTCGAGCACGACGCGAACACGCGGCGCGGACCCTGGTGGGGGTGGTCCGACGTGAAGGTCGGCCTGGAGACCCTGTTCCGGTGGGGCGAGGTGGTATCGGCAGGTCGAGCGGGGTTCGAACGTCGCTACGCACTCGCCGAGAACATACTGCCGCCGGCGATACTCGACGCCAGGGTGGAGCGGCCGGACGCGATCCGTGAGCTTGTGCTGCGCGGAGTGCGGGCACACGGACTGGGCACTCTCGACGATATCGCCGACTACTTTCGACTCCCCAGCGCCGAGACACGAGTTGCACTGCGAGAGCTCGAAGACGCCGGCAGCGTGCGCCCCGCCTCCGTCGAAGGTTGGGAGCGTCGAGGAAAGCCGCGAGAGGTATGGATCGATCCTCAGGCTAAACGGCCAAGGGCAATTCGGGCCGACGCTCTGTTGTCTCCCTTCGATCCGGTCGTATGGGCGCGTGATCGAGCGTTGCGGCTCTTCGACTTTCACTACCGGATCGAGATCTACACTCCCGCCCACAAGCGGGTCCACGGTTACTATGTCCTGCCGGTGCTGATCGACGACAAGATTTGTGCGCGAGTCGATCTCAAGAATGACCGTCAGAACCGTCAACTGCTCGTGCGCTCCGCCTGGGCAGAACCCGACGCCGACGCAGATACTGCACCGCGCCTGGCGGCGCTGCTCCGGCGAACCGCACTCTGGCAGGGCTGCGAGACCGTCGTGGTGGAGAACAAGGGAACGATGGCGGCGGAGTTGGCGGACGCGATGAGAGCTGTGCCGGACGCAGCCTTAACGCACTGAGTGCGCCTCCCCTGATATCGGGGGAGACGCACTCGGTGATTGCTACGTGATTCAGCGAAGAGCAGCCAGCGCGTCGATCCGCTTGACGGCGTCTTCCATGATGCTGTCGATCAGTTCCTTGCAGCTCGGCAGATCGTTGATCATGCCGACAACCTGACCCGACGCCAGCACACCGGCTTCGGTGTTACCTTCCACCAGACCGGCTTTGAGCAACATCGGGGTGTTGGCAGCCATGATGATCTGCATGATGGTGCGGTCGCCGGATCGCTTCATCGCGATTCCGTCCTTGGCGAGGGTTGACCACTTCATGCCGGTCATAGCCTTGAACTTCATGGCGTTCTTGGCGGCAGCGATCAAACCGGTTGCGTAGCTGGAACCTTCGAGGCTGTTGACCAGGTCGGTGTTGAGCACACGGTGCGGCATGCCGTCGACCTTGCGTGAAACGGTCGTATCCGTCAGTCCGCGCTTGAGGTATTCCTGCTTGACGGAATCCGGTACCGAGGAATCGCTCGTAAGCAGGAAACGGGTGCCCATCGCCACGCCGGCAGCGCCGTACGCGAGTGCAGCCGTCAGGCCGCGGCCGTCGAAGAAACCACCACCGGCGATAACCGGAATGTCGACGGCGTCGAGGACCGAGGGGAGCAGAAGGGTTGTTGCCACACCGCCGGTGTGACCGCCACCCTCGCCGCCCTGGACGACGACGGCGTCCGCGCCCCAGGACGCAACCTTCACGGCATGCTTTGCAGCACCGATGGACGGAACGACAACAATGCCGTTGTCCTTGAGCTTGGAGATCAGATCCTTCTTGGGAGCCAAGGCAAAAGACGCAACCTTGACACCTTCGCGGATGAGCAGATCGATACGCTGCTTCGCGTCGGTGGCGTCGGCGCGCATGTTGACGCCGAAGGGCTTGTTCGTGAGCTGCTTCGTCTTCTTGATCGCGTGCTCGAGCTCGTCGTACGTCATCGTGGCCGAAGCCAGGATGCCCAGACCACCGGCGTTAGCCGTCGCCGACGTGAGAGCGGGACCGGAAACCCAGCCCATGCCTGTCTGCACGATCGGGTAGTCCACGCCGACCAGTTCGGTCAGCGCAGTCTTGAGGGTGGGGGTCATGCCGAGACCTCACGGTCCCGCAGGTTGCGCGGGTCGAGGGTCTCGCGAATGAGGTGGAGCTCTTCTACTGTGGGTTCGCGGGTGACGCCTGCCTCGGCGAGTCCGGCAACCTCGAACGAGGTGTTCTCGGCAACCTCTTCGGCCGTGACGCCGGGGTGAAGGCTCAACGCGCGGAAGGTGTTTCCCGGTCCACCGAAGTCGAAGACACCGAGATTGGTGACAACGCGGGGGATGTTGAGGTACTTGTATGCCGGGTTCTCGGGATCGATCTGGTCGTAGCCGACGCCGCACACCACGTCGACCTTGTCGACGAACACTCGCTTGGAGTGCTTGGGGACGAAGTAGCTCGTGGCGTGGTTGATCGTGTTACCCGGAGCGCCGCGCACACCGAACATCTGACGCGACGGCTGCTGAAGCGGGCCGAAAGCGGAGAGGTTCTGGTTACCGTGGCGGTCGAGCTGGTTTGCGCCCATGACCACGTGGCGACGACCGGAAGCGACCACGTCGAACACCTTGCGGAACGGCATCCATCCTTCGATGGGGCCCTTCGTTCCCACTGCCGGGGTGTCCTCGAGGATGAGGGCTTCGCCGTCGGTGATCAGGAGATCGGGTTCGGTGGTCAGGCGGGCAAGGCGAGCGCCGATGGTCGATGACGTCGACATCGGGCTGGCCATGATTTCACCTGCGCCGGAGAAGATTTCGGCGCAAGCCAGGACTACGTACTCTGCGCGGGTGACGGTGGATTCGCTCATGACGCCTGCTCCTCTGCAAACTTCTTTACTGCGGCCTGGTAATCCTCTTCGCTGCCGGAGAGGAAGGTGTCGACAAATGCCTGCCACGACTCGGGGGTCTTTGCGGCTTCGGCGTAGTGACGCTGGAACTTCTCGTCGCGGCCGTAGCTCTCGCCGGCAAGGGTGAAGTGCGCGCCGTTCGGGGCCTCGACGACACCGTCGACCATCATGCGGTTGATCAGAAGATTCTGCAGCGGAACGGATTTGACCAGTTCCTCGGTTTCGACGATGCGTTCCACCGAGACGTAACGCTTCTCCGCTGCCATGCAGTACAGGTCGTCGAAGTACGGGTCGACGCCGTTGTACGCGGCATTGCCGTGCTTGTCACCGAGGTTGAGGTGAACGAACGACGCGTCGAGGTTGAGCGCGGGCATCGCGATCAGGGTCTCGGAGCGGCCGTCGGCCTCGGGGTACGGGGAGGTGACGGTCTTGAGTTCGTCGCCCCAGAAGTTACGGACATCGGATCCCAGGCCTGCGCGGATCGGCAGGAAGGGGAGACGGGCAGCTGCAGCTTCGAGGCCGCACTTGACCATTCCCTCGTCCATTTCGCGGGACTCGATCTCACCGTTGGTGCGTGCCTTGGCAAACCACGGGTCGTAGAACGGAGCCGAGTCCAGGGACACGAAGCCGTAGTACGCCTTCTTGACCTTGCCGGCCGAGCACAGCAGGCCGAGATCCGGTCCGCCGTACGTGACGACCGTGAGGTCTTTGATGTCCGAACGCAGGATCGCGCGAACAAAAGCCATCGGCTTACGGCGAGATCCCCAGCCGCCCAATCCGATGGTCATTCCGGAGCGAAGCTCGCCGACAACCTCGTCGAGCGACATTGTCTTGTCACGCTTAGCCATGATGTCTCAGCCTTCCTTCTGGGTTGCGTTCTCACGCGGCTTGCCGGTTGCGACGAACTCGTCGCGATGCTCGTCGGACACACCGAGCAGGTTGAGCTCGAAGGTGTATCCCTGCTCGAGGCGGTAGCTGGTCTTGACGTCGACGGGGTCGATGCCGTTGATGGCTTCCTTCGCGCACCGGATGATGCGGGTGTCCTTGGCGGCGATCTTGGCGGCGATCTCGCGGGCGCAATCGTCGAGCTTCTCGCGCGGGACGACGTCGTAGACGCTGCCGAACTGCTTGAGTGTGTGGGCGTCGACGCTCTGCGCCGTGTAGTACAGCGTGCGCATCATGTGCTGCGGTACCAGGCGGGCGAGGTGGGTGGCTGCGCCGAGTGCGCCGCGGTCGACCTCAGGGAGGGAGAAGATCGCGTCGTCGGACGCGACGATGACGTCAGCGTTGCCGACCAGACCGATGCCGCCGCCGACGCAGAATCCGTTGACTGCCACTACGACCGGAACGGCGCAGTCGTACACCGCGGCAAAAGCAGCAGCGCAACCGCGGTTGGCAGCAACCAGAGCGTCGTAGCCGTCGGTGGCCTGCATCTCCTTGATGTCGACGCCGGCGTTGAATCCGCGGCCTTCGGCTCGCAGGATCACGACGTGGGTATTGAGGTCCTTACCTGCGGCGAGGATCGCGTCGGCGAGATCGAACCAACCCTGCGAGGGGATTGCATTGACCGGTGCGTAGTCGATGGTGACCGTGGTGATGCCGGTCCCGTCGGAGGAGGTGCTGATGCCCATAGCGGGTTTCCTTACGTCTGTGTACCAAACCAAGCGATTGCTTGGTAAGTTAGCACACAAGCGGAGCCGACAAGCCCGAGCAGAGTGCAATAGGAGATAAAAATGAGTGGATTGGTCGATGGACGCGTAGTCATCATCACCGGGGCAGGTCGCGGTATCGGACGCGCGCACGCACTGGCATTCGCGGCAGAGGGCGCCAAGGTTGTCGTCAACGACATCGGCGCAGGCGCGGACGGCTCCGCAACCGGCGAGAGCCCGGCCGAGCAGGTAGTCGCCGAAATCATCGCAGCCGGCGGCGAGGCCGTCGTCAACGGTGACGACGTCGCAGACTGGGCGGGTGCGGAAAACCTCATCAAGACCGCCATCGACAACTTCGGTCGCCTCGACGTGCTCGTCAACAACGCCGGCTTCCTGCGTGATCGCATGCTCGTCGGCATGAGCGAAGCCGAATGGGACGCCGTCACCCGCGTCCACCTCAAGGGTCACTTCGCGCCCCTGCGCCACGCCGCTGCCTACTGGCGCGCCGAGGCCAAGGCAGGCAACCCGATCGACGCACGCATCATCAACACCAGTTCGGGCGCCGGACTGCAGGGCTCCATCGGCCAGGGCAACTACGCCGCAGCCAAGGCCGGCATCGCCGAGATGACCATCCAGGCAGCAGCAGAGTTCAAGAATTACGGCGTCAGCGTCAACGCAATCGCGCCGTCCGCGCGTACCCGCATGACGGTCGGTGCCGGCGGCGCCATGGCCGAGATGATGGCAGCTCCGGAAGAGGGCTTCGACGCCATGGCTCCGGAGAACGTCTCACCGCTCGTCGTGTGGCTCGGTAGCGCAGAGTCCAAGGACGTCACGGGACGCGTCTTCGAGATCGAGGGCGGCAAGATCACCGTCGCAGAAGGATGGCGTCACGGACCGAGCGAAGACAAGGGTGATCGCTGGGATCCGAAGGAAATCGGACCCGTTGTGGCATCGCTGTTGGAGAAGGCCGAGACCCCGACGCCGGTGTACGGAGCTTGATCACATACTGATTCTGAAGGATTTCGCTCGCTCGGCGAGCGAAATCCTTCAGGATCGGGTCACCAGATCTTTACGCGCTTTTCGGGCTCCAAATACAGTGCATCACCGGGCTTGACGTCGAACTCCTCGTGAAAGACATCGAGGTTGCGGACGACGCCGTTGCAGCGGAACTCCGGCGGTGAATGCGGGTCGACGGCGAGTCGACGCAGTGCCTCGGCCTCGCGCGCCTTGGTCCGCCACACCTGAGCCCAGCCGAAGAATACGCGCTGCAAACCGGTGAGACCGTCGATAACGGGCGGTTCGGTGCCTTCGGTCGCGATCTTGTACGCCGCGATCGCGATGGACAGCCCACCCAGATCGCCGATGTTCTCGCCGATCGTGAACTCGCCGTTGACATGATGACCCGGCAGTTCCTTGGGTTCGAATTCGTTGTACTGCTCGATCAAAGCTTTTGTGCGCTTGCCGAATTCGGTGCGATCGTCGTCGGTCCACCAGTCGACCATGTTGCCGTCGCCGTCGTACTTGGCGCCCTGATCGTCGAAACCGTGCCCGATCTCGTGACCGATAACAGCACCGATTCCGCCGTAGTTGGCGGCGTCGTCAGCGGCGGCGTCGAAGAACGGCGGCTGCAAAATAGCTGCGGGGAAAACGATTTCGTTCATACCCGGGTTGTAGTACGCGTTAACCGTCTGAGGGGTCATGAACCACTCGTCGCGGTCGACGGGGCCGCCCAGCTTTGCGAGGTCGCGGTCGTATTCCGCGGCGTATCCGCGGCGGTAGTTGCCGACGACGTCGGTGGCCGAGATCTCGAGACCCGAGTAGTCACGCCACTTGTCGGGGTAGCCGATCTTGGGAGTGAACTTGTCCAGCTTGGCCAGTGCGGCCTTGCGAGTATCCGGGCTCATCCACTCGAGTTCGGAGATGTTGCGGCGGTAGGCTTCCTGCAGATTGCCGACCAGCTCCAGCATGCGTACTTTGGCTTCGGCCGGGAAATGGCGCTCCACGTACAGCTTGCCGACGGCCTCGCCGAGCAGGTCTTGGACCAGGCCGACGCCACGCTTCCAGCGCTCACGGTTCTCCTCGGTGCCCGAGAGTGCGGTGCCGTAGAACGCGAAGTTCTCGTCCACCAACGAGGAATGCAGGTACGGAGCGCGCGCATGGATGACTTTCCAGGCAGCCCATGCCTTCCAGTCGTCGAGTTCTTCCGACGCCCACAGTGCGGTGAAGGTGTGCAGGAATCCGGGCTGGCGAACCACGATTTCCGAGAACTTCTCGGACGTCGTTCCCAAGCCGGACAGCCAAGCAGCCCAATCCAATCCGGGGTTCTGCTCGGTGAGCTCCTCGAATTCGACGAGGTTGTAGCTCAACTCGGCGTCACGACGCTTCACGACGTCCCAGTGCCCGGCCGCGATCTTCTTCTCGAGGTCGAATACCCGCTGCGCCTCGTAGCCGAGTCCGGCGAGGTTGAACATCTTCTCGACGTGGGCGACGAACTTGTCGCGAATTTCGGCGTAGTTGTCTTCGCGGTAGTACGACTCGTCGGGAAGGCTGATACCCGACTGACTGAAGTGAATGAGGTAGCGCTCGGAGTTCTTGGCATCGGTGTCGACGTAGTGCGCGATGGCGCCGCCGACACCCGTGCGCTGATGGCGTCCGATCACGGTAGCCAGCGAAGAACGATCGGCCGCGTCCGCAATTGCGTCGAGTTCGTCGTCGATCGGGGTGAGACCGGCAGCTTCGATAGCGTCGGCATCCATGAAACTCGAGTACAGATCGCCGATGCGTTGGGCATCGGTACCGGACTCCGGTGACGACGCGGAAGCCTCGGTGATGATGGTCTGCACATCTTCCTCGGCCTTGTCGTACAGCGTGCGGAAAGCGCCGTCGACTGCGCGGTCTGCGGGAATCTCGTATTCGGCGAGCCATTTCCCGTTGACATGGACGAACAGGTCGTCCTGCGCGCGGGTCTCGCTGTCTAGGTGGGTGAGGTCGATGCCTGAGCGATGAGCCGTGGTCATTTCTCCATCCTTACACGATCACCACAATCCGCTCAGTCGTTATCGTGAGCCGTTCAGTGCCCGAGCGATCTGCGTCACCACAAGTTCGGGTGTGAGCGTCAGTTGATGCCAACTGAACCGCCCGCTTCCGGTGATCGGGGTCAGGCGTCGATACCCAGATTGATGACGGCGAGGTATGACCCGTCCGACTGCTTTTCGACGGTCATCATGCCGGTGTCGGAGAAGATGCTGTCGTTGGAATTGTTGGTGTTGTTCTCACGGCCCGTGTGCTCGCTGTACGGGCTGACGGAATACACCTCGTCGAGAAGGGTCTCCTCGAAGAAGGTCTGCGTGGTGAGGACAGTCTTCTTGTCGATGTGAACCTTGACGTGGATGTGCGTGGTGCGGCCCATGTACCAGCCCGGGAAAATGGTGGTGAACTGCGCGATGCCGTTTGCGTCCGTGGTCTGGGCGCCGCGCAGGTAGGTGCCGTCGTCGGTGGTGGTGGCTTCGCTGTCACCGACGCTGTACGAGCCGTCGGAAGTTTCGCCCGATCCGCCCATCGAACCCATGCCTCCGCCCATACCGCCGCCGGGTGCGCCCGACGGCGGCTGACCCATTCCGCCTGCCGGGGGTTCGCCCATGCCACCGGACGGAGGAGTTCCACCGCCGCCGCCACCGTTTGCGCTCAGTGAGCCGGACTCGAAGCCGGAGTACACGCCGCCTGCGTCGCAGTGCCAGATTTCGACGACGGCGTTGCTGACGGCGCCGATGGTGCCGTCGGCGTTGCAAATGCTGTTGTCCTGCACCCGCAGTGCGACCTGGAGGGTTGTGCCTGGTCGATCTTCGCGGATGTCACTGCGGATGGAGTCGACGTCGAACCAGTACGGGCCCTGAGTTTCTTCCTCGCTCATGACGCACTGTGGTGCCTTGGCGAGCAGCGCGGTGACAGCGTCGCCGGAGGTAGCCGAGGCAGCAGCGGCGCCGGTGCCGGCGGTGGTCGTGGAGGCCGCAGCGGTGGACGTCGTGGTCGAGCTGCCGCTGTTGCCGGAACATGCGGCGATGAGTCCGCCGAGGCTGATGGTGCCGCCGAGTGCCAGTGCTCGCCTGCGACTCACTCGTTGCCGACTGGCTTCGATGTCTTTGTTCACGCGTCTACCTCCATTGATCTGGGCTGTTGAATCAATGGTGGACGAGCGGTCTGGCGCGGGGCTGGTTATCAGCTGTGAACTTGCTGGGAGATCATCTGGACGCTCGAGGTGGCGCGGATGTAGACCTGACCGGTGTTGTCCACGATGCGCGATTCGATGAGTGCGAGCCTACGTCCGGCGCGGATCACGCTGGCTTCGGCGCGCATGACGGGACCACCGATGGCCGGTGAGCGCAGGAAGTCGATCTTGTGGTCGAGGACGCGGTAATCCTGTTCGGCGGTAGTCAGGGTTTGCGCGGCGAGCCCGGTGATGGCGTCGGTGGCGGAGATGAGTACACCGCCCTGTACTGCGCCGAGTGGGTTGGCCATCCATTCGACCGGCGCGAGTTCGCCGACGACAGCGCCTGGCGTCACCTCGGTCAGCGTGAGGTCGAGGAGTCCGGCGAGCGGTCCACGCTTGATAGTTCCGGCCAGGATTCCTTCGACGACGTCGGAACCGCTCAGTCCACTCAGGTCACTGATTTCTTCGGGAACCGGCACATCGAGGGCAGGGCCGGCGATGTAGTCGTCGGGTGCAACGACGGGTGGCCGCGAGACAATCATGGCGCGCCCGGCCATCACTGCCAGAAGTGTGCTGTCGTCACTGCGTAGTTGTCCGGACGCCAGTCCGACTCCGTCGTCGAGGTGCACGAGTGCACCGGTGGCTCCGACTGTTCCCGTCGACGGGATATCGGCGGCCGCACTGACCGTGACCTGTGCGAGCACCGACTGGTGACCCGAAGTGAGCCCCGAGTACACAGCCCCACCCATGGCGCCGTCGATCATGACGCCGAGCGATCCGAGCACTGTGCGTCCGCGGTGGTCGTGGAAGCGGTCCCCGATTGTCTGCGCGAAGCTGAGATCGCCAGGAGTGATCGCTACTGCGCGTACATCCATCAAGGTGTTGAGGGGATCAAGTTTGACGGTGGGCGCGGAGTTGTCGATGCTCATGTATCGAGTATCGCCCGTACCGGAGATGGGACCGGTCGCCGGGTCTCAGCCACCGATACGTGCGTGCATTTCCCAGACCAGCACTTCGGCACCGGTTTCGGAGGTGACGAGTTGTCCGCCGGAGTCGCTCATGCGGACGGCATCACCTTCGTAGAGGGTGCCGGTGCCCTCCATGTCTGCGGTTCCTTCGGCCACGAAAACGTGGAGGAACGGGGCGTTCGGCAGGGTCACACTTGTGCCGGGGAGAATCCGCGCCACATGCAGTGCCGCGTACTTGTTGTTGATGCGGATGGCCGAATGATCTTTGTAGCGATCCATTCCGGAGGCGACGGGTATGAGTCCGCCGCGTAGGAGTTCGTCGTCGATTTCGAGTTGTTCGTATCCGGGAGTCAGTCCACCCTCGTCGGGCGCAACCCACATCTGGATGAAGTGCACCGGATCGGAGTGCTGTTGGCCGCCCAGACGCCACGAGTCGTTCTTCTCGCTGTGCATGATCCCGGTGCCTGCGCTCATCCGTTGCGCGAGTCCGGGATAGATGACACCGGAGTGCCCGATGGAGTCTTGGTGAACGAGCGAACCGCGCAACACCCAGGTAACGATTTCCATGTCCTTGTGCGGATGGGTGTCGAATCCGGTACCCGCGAGCACGGTGTCGTCGTTGTTGACGAGGAGCAGGCCGTGGTGGGTGTTGTCGGGGTCGTAGTGCTGCCCGAACGAGAAGGAATGCTTCGAATCAAGCCAGGAGATGCGGGATTTCAGGCGATCACCGCTGCGGTGGACGTCGATGTGCGGGGTTGTGAGCGCCGACATGGCGTTCCTCCTTTGGGGCCGAATGCCTTCAGCGTACGAGATGGGGCCGCAGTCCGGCGTGCATCTCCCAGATCAGAACTTCTGCGGGTGCCACGGCGGTGACTCGATGTCCGCCGGTTTCTTTGAGTCGCAACGAATCTCCGGTCGAGAGAGTGTCGACGCCCTCGACTGTGACGGAGCCCTGCGGGATGTAGGCGTGAACATACGGGGCGTCCGGCAGGGTTATCGTCTGGCCGATGTCGAGGCGTGCAACGTGCAGCGCCGCAAACTTGTTGTGAAGCGTGATCGCGCTGTGATCGCGATGCGCGGGCATTCCCGACGCCAAGGTGATCAGGCCACCGGCGTCGAGTTCGGTATTGACGTCGAGTTCCTGATAGCTCGGAGTGATCCCGGATTCGTCTGGCGGAATCCACATTTGGACGACGTGGACCGGTTCTGTGTGGCGGGTACCGTCGGCGCGCCGGGTGTCGTTGCGCTCGGAATGCAGTATCCCGGTTCCGGCGCTCATTCGTTGCGCGAGGCCGCGATGAATTTCGCCGGTGTGCCCAGCTGAATCCTGGTGGACCAGGGAACCGCTGAGCACCCACGTCACGATTTCGGTGTCGAGGTGTTGATGGGTGTCGAAACCGGAGCCGGCTTCGACGATGTCGTCGTTGTTGACCAGAAGTAGTCCGTGCGCGTAAGCGGCGTGGTCGAAGTTTCCGGCGAAGGGGAAGCTGTGACGCGACGTGAGCCAGCCGTAGTTCAGGTGCGCACGTTCATGCGCACGCTGAACTACTACCGATGTCATGTCAGCTCAGAGTTTCGTGGGCTGCCGGGATGGAACCGAGGCGTCCGGCCTGGAAGTCCTCGAACGCCTGCATGACCTCGGACTTCGTGTTCATGACAAACGGTCCGGCCATGGCGATGGGCTCGCGGATCGGCTTGCCGCCGAGGATGAAGACCTCGAGGGATTCGGTCCGTGAATCCTGGCGATCGGATGCGGCGATGGTGATGGAGTCGCCGCGTCCGTACACGGCGGTCTGGCCTGCGCGGATCGGCCGACGCTCTGCGCCGACGGTTCCCTCACCGGCAAGAACATAGGCGATGGCGTTGAACTCGGGGTTCCACGGCAAGGTGACGCTGGCGCCAGGTGCGATGGTCGTGTGGGACAACGCGATGGGCGTGTACGTCGATCCCGGTCCGGCGTGGCCGGCGATCTCGCCTGCGATGACGCGTACCAATGCGCCGCCGTCGTGCGACGAGAGCAGAGCGACCTTGTTTCCGGTGATGTCCTGGTACCGCGGCGCTGCCATCTTGTTGTCTCGGGGGAGGTTCACCCACAGTTGGACGCCGTGGAAGAGGCCGCCGCTGACAACGAGGTGCTCCGGGGGAGTCTCGATGTGGAGGATGCCGCCACCTGCGGTCATCCACTGGGTGTCACCGCCGCCGATAATGCCGCCGCCGCCGTTGGAGTCCTGGTGCTCCATGATGCCGTCGATCATGTAGGTGACGGTTTCGAAGCCGCGGTGCGGGTGCCAGGGCGTGCCCTTGGGTTCTCCGGGGGCGTAGTTGACCTCACCCATCTGGTCCATGTGGATGAACGGGTCGAGTGCGGAGAGATCGATGCCCGCGAATGCGCGGTGTACGGGGAAGCCTTCGCCTTCGTAGCCGACGGGAGCGGTGGTGATGCTCTTGACGGGACGGCTGACTGCGGACGCTGCAGGCTCGTCGAGCCGGGGCAGGGCCAAAATGTTCTCGACTGTCACAGCAGGCATGTCGTAACTCCTTGCACTCAGGTAGTTGATTGTTCAACTATCTCATGCTGACTCAACAATGTCGAGCCTGCGATATTCCCGAGGCTCGACATTGTGGCGATCAGCGCAACAAGCTTCCCAGTTTTTGTGCGGCGGCGATAACCTCCGCGCCGAGTGCGTCTTGGTCCTCGGCGTGGAAAGCGGAGATTCCGATACTGGTGATGGCGTCGCCGCGGCGTCCGGGAACTGCCGCCGAAATGCCGTGGACGGAAGGGGTGATCTCGCCGATCGTCGACGCGTAACCGCGCGCACGGGCAATGCGCACTTCGTCTCGTTCACCGTCGACGGGTGGGAGTGAGGCCAGCATGGACAGGCCGGCGGAGCCGCGGTCGATCGGATCGACCTGGCCGGGACGGAAGGCGACGTGCATTCGGGCGCTGCGTGGCTCGACGACCATCAGTGCGCGAACTTCGGTCTCGCTCTCGCGGACCACGAGGTGGGCCGTGGCTTCGGTGGCGTCGGCAAGTTCTTCGAGGATCGGGCGGGCGAGGGTTCGTAAATCCTGCTCCACCGGTTCGGCGAGGGTGACCAGTCCTGCGCCGAGTGTGACGCGTTTGAAAGTGTCCTTGCGGCACAAGTGATGTGCCTCGAGAGTCCGGATGAGTCGGTGCGCGACCGTGCGGTGAACTCCGATGCCGTCGGCGATGTCTGTGACCGACAACCCGTGCGGATAGGAGGTGAGGAGCTCCAGAATCTCGAGTCCGTGATGGAGAGTTTTCGACATGCCGGAGTCCACTTGAACTGGACTTATTCGGGGTCGATGGTCATCACTGAGTTCGCGCATCGAGTTCGCTCCTTGACGTTTGTGAGGTGGGCCACCTACGCTTTGTTCATATCGCACGGCCTGTGCGATTATCGCACACATTCGACAGGTGGGCAACCCTTCAGGGGAGTCCAGCGCAGTGTTTTCCGGAGAGAACATCCTCATGACTGACTACCGCGGAGTGGCGGCCGGCGACGTTGCCGCAATCCACCAGTTGTATGCATTGCAGAGTCATCTCATCGACTCCGGGCGTCAACGGGATTGGGCGGCAACATTTACGACTGACGGTGAGTTCCATTCGCCCAGCTATCCGGAACCGGTAGTCGGTTCTTCGGATCTCGAAGCTTTTGCCGGCCGGTTCTACTCCGGAGCCGAAGCGGCGGACGAGGTTCATCGGCACGTGATCACCAACTTGTTGGTGGAAACGGCAGTCGAAGCCGAGTTGACGGTGCGCGGCTATCTGCAGATCGTCGCGACCAAGCGCGGTGGGGACACGCGATTGGTTCGGATGACAACGATCACGGATCGAGTGATTCGAGTCGGTGACGAGTGGAAGATCGCCCGCCGCATCGTGTCCCGCGACGACGCGCCACGCAATCCCTAACCGTCTTTCACGTTTGTGCACAACAGAATTCAGTAGGAGACCAAATATCATGACCTTTAACGCCGATCAGACGAACCCGGGCCGCACCGTTGCCACGCAAATGTCGGCGGTGTACCCGGAGTTGGCAGGCAAGGTTGCCGTAGTGACCGGCGCTGCCCAGGGAATGGGTGCGACGTTCGCGGAAGGTCTGGCGTCACGCGGAGTCAACGTAGTCGGTGCAGACATCAACGAAGAGCAGATGCTGGAAACTGCCCTGACAATCAATGCTGCACTGAGCGCAAACTCCTTGGCGGACAAGCCCGGCCGTGTGATCGGTGCCCGCGTCGACGTCACCAAGCCCGACGATCACGAGACGCTGGCCAAGCTGGCACTCGCGGAGTTCGGACAGGTCGACTTCTGGATCAACAACGCCGGTATCTTCCCGTTTGCGCTGGCCGAGGAGATCACACCCGAGCAGATCGGTGCGACGTTGAGCGTCAACGTCGAAGGCGTCCTGTACGGCGCTCAGGCCGCCGCTCGCCACATGAAGCCCGGTGGTGCCATCGTGAACATGTCCTCGGTGTCCGCTCTGCGCGTCCGTAAGGGCCGTGGTGCGTATTGCACGTCGAAGGCAGCCGTCGCGCACCTCACCGAATCTCTCGCAGTCGAATTCGGCGACAAGGGACTTCGTGTCAACTCCATAGCGCCCGGGTACATCGACACCGCCATGACCAAATGGGTCCAGGAAGATCCGGCCGCACTGGCCAAGGCTCTCGACGCTGTTCCGCTGCACCGGTTGGGTTCCCCGGAAGAGGTCTTCGGCCCGGTGCTGTTCCTGCTCTCGGACAGCGCGCGTTACGTCACCGGTCACAGCATTGCCGTCGACGGCGGTTCGCGACATGTCTGATCGCACGAATTATCCTGGTGTCGTTCTGGTTACGGGTGGTGCCGGGGGTATGGGAGCACACCACTCGCGCACGCTGGCGGCTCGTGGTTCCCACGTGTGCATCGCGGATGTGGCGGATTCCTCCGCTCTGGTCGAGGAGATCATCTCAGGCGGAGGTTCGGCGTCCGCGCATTCGCTCGATGTCACCGACCCCTCCGCGTGGGCGCGAGTTGTCGACGAAATCCGCTCTGCGCACGGTGAACTGGGCGGGCTGATCAATAATGCCGGTATCTCTCGGCGGCTCGAATTCATGGACACCCCTGATGACATCTGGGAACTGACCATGAAGATCAACCTCTTCGGGCCGTTTTACGGCATGAAGGCGGTGGCTCCGTTGATGCAGGAGAGCGGAGGCGGATCCATCGTCAACATCTCGTCCATCGCCGGTCAGGTCGGATACTTCTCACCGGCCTACTCCTCGAGCAAATGGGGCCTGACCGGGCTGTCGAAATCAGCGGCAGGCAACTTTGCGCAGTGGGGAATTCGTGTCAACTCGGTGCACCCGGGTCTGGTCGGTACGGACCTGCTCGGTGGAGCAAGCGATTTTGTTGCCGCGTCACTGAAGTCGGTTCCCTTCGGGCGCATGGCAACTCTGGACGAGATCACCGAGGCCGTTCTGTTCCTGCTGTCCGACAAGTCGACCTACACGAGTGGAACCGAAATCACTGTGGACGGCGGACTGGTCTCGAACGGCTTGTACCACCGCATCATTGCGGAGACTGGAGAACTTTCGTGAGTGATCACTGGGATGTTGTTGTCATCGGCGGCGGCGGAGCGGGACTCGCAGCTGCGGTATCGGCAGCCGAAGAGGGCGCTTCCGTGCTGCTGTTCGAATCCGAGACCGAACTTGGCGGCTCCACAGCACTTTCCGCCGGCATCTTCACGGCCGCTGGCACCAGCGTGCAGTCAGGCCTGGGTATCGACGACACCGCGGAGAAGTTCTTCCAGCACTACATGGATCTCAACCAGTGGGTGCTTGCACCCGGATTGATTCGTGCGTTCTGCGAGAACGCCGCCCCGACGCTCGAGTGGCTCATCGGCCTCGGCGTCGAGATCCCGGCCGCGATCTCGGGTAACGCCCATCAGCCGGGGCTGGCACAGGCCGGAGTCGAAGATGTCTGGCGTGGCCACGTTCCGAAAGACCAGGGATACGGTCTGATTCAGGTACTGGACAAGGCTCGGCGCAAGCACGGCATCGAAGTTATCTTCGGCACGCGGGTGCAGAAGCTGATCGAGGAAGACGGTCGGGTTGTCGGCGTAGTTGCCGACGACATCGAGGTTCCTGCAGGTGCCGTCGTCGTTGCTTCCGGTGGTTTCGCTCAGGATCCGGCTCTGGTCGATCGCTATTTCCCCGACGCCAACAAAGCTGAAGAATCGTTGTTCGTCGTTGCTGCCGACGGCAGCCGCGGCGACCACCTGCGGTTCGCTCAGGATCTCGGCGCGTCGGTTGCCGGTGACGGCTGGGGCCTCATCATGCCGACCGTCTACTTCCAGCGGTTCCATCACTGGCAGTCAGGGTTTCCGCCGAAGTCCCGCGTCAACGTCAATCAGAACGGTCGGCGTTTTATGGACGAGGACGCGTCGTACGCGGTCTCGACGGGCATCATCGACCAGCAGGGCGGCTACGGCTGGATGATCTTCGACGAGGACGCCCGAGTGAATCAGACTCCCGGTTATGCAGACTGGAACCCCGAGCGCGTCGCCGAAGAAGCTGCTGCCGGTCGCACACTTCGAGCCGACACGGTCGAGGAACTCGCCGAACTGATCGGCGTTCCGGCGCAGACATTGACGGCAACGGTAGATCGTTGGAACGAGCAATTGCCCAACGGATACGACGACGACTTCCTGCGTCACCGCACGTTGCGAAACAAAGGTGCGGTCGGCAATCCGGACCGGATCGGCACCGCACCGTTCTATGCGGCAAAGATCCTTCCCGCGGAACTGGTGTGTACACACGCCGGTCTGGAAATCAACAGCAGTGCAGCAGTTCTCGGAAAAACCGGTGTTCCGATCGAGGGACTTTACGCCGCCGGCGAGGCCGGTGCCGGCATTCTGGGACTGCGCTACGTGGGCGGTGGCAACGCGGTTGCAAACGCTCTGACCATGGGTCGTATTGCGGGACGCAATGCGGCGAGTTTCACGAAGACCGACGCCGCGGGCGTACCGGTCAATTCCATTGCGCACGCCTGACGTCTATCGTTTGCGCTGCACGACTTCAGTCAGTAGGGACCAACATGTCAGAGAATGAGACCATGGCGCGCGCCGACGGCGGCGTCGAAGACAGTGGCACTCCAGCCGAACGCCAGTCCACCGTCAAGGTGATTCGCGCGGCCATCGTCGGTACCGTCGTCGAGTACTACGACTTCGGTATCTACGGATACATGGCAACCACCATCGCCGCGCTGTTCTTCGTGTCCTCCGATCCGAATGCAGCGCTGCTCGGTACTTTCGCGGCGTTTGCCGTGGCCTTCTTCCTCCGTGTTCCCGGCGGAATCTTCTTCGGTCATATCGGCGACCGGTACGGCCGTAAGAACGCGCTGTCGTGGACCATCTTGCTGATGGTTATCGCCACCGCCGGTATGGGTCTGCTACCGACCTATGCCACGTTGGGCATGTGGGCGACATCGATCCTGGTGTTGGCTCGTTGCCTTCAAGGCTTCGCAGCCGGCGGTGAGCTCGGCGGTGCCAACGCATTTGTCTCCGAGTCCGCTCCGGCGCGGTGGCGTGCGACCCAGACGTCGATGGTCAACACCGGAACCTACCTGGGCTCTCTCGCGGCTTCGCTGATCGCACTCGGCCTCACGTCGGTGTTCTCCGAAGAACAGGTCCTCGAATGGGCATGGCGTCTGCCGTTCCTGCTCAGCCTGCTGATCGGTGGTATCGGTATCTGGATCCGTAGCCAGATGGAAGACACCCCGCAGTTCGAGGAGCTCCAGGAAAAGGGTGAGACCGAGTCCCTCCCGATCAAGGAACTGCTGCGCAGTTCAGGTGGCAGCGTCGTCAAGATCATCCTTCTCGGAGCGCTCATCACCGGCGGCTACTACATCGCTTCGGTGTACGCCGCGACGTACCTCCAGACTGCCGGCGGACACTCCAAGCAGGTTGCATTCCTGTCCACGTCGCTCGCCCTGGTGCTCGGCGTGATCACACTCCCCATCGCGGGTTACATGGCCGACAAGTACGGACGTCGTCCGGTGCTGTTTGCCGGTAGTGCCGCGTCGGTGGTCCTGGGCGTCCCGATGTTCATGCTGATGGCGAGTTCGGGCACGTGGGCTGCAGTGGCCGGTCAGTCGGTTCTGTTCATCTGCGTCTCCGTAGTCAACGGTGCGTCGTACGTGACGTACGTCGAGATGCTCAAGGCGTCAGTGCGATACAGCGGCCTCGCCCTGGGTAACAACGTCACCAACATGCTTCTCGGTGGTACCGCACCGTTCATCGCGACGTACCTGATCAGCGTGACCGACAACAATCTGGCGCCGGCCGGCTACTTCGTGTTCTGCGCCCTGATCACATTTGTCACGGTGTTCTTCGTGAAGGAAACCAAGGGCGTCGCGCTGCAGATCGACTGAGCCCTGCTGTGCGCCTTTGTTAACCGCGGGCGGTTGACAAAGGCGCACAGTGCGTTACAGCTTTACACTCACCACGCGGGTTTCCAGGAAATCGTGGACACCGGCTTCGCCACCTTCCCGGCCGAAGCCACTGCTCTTCACTCCGCCGAAGGGAAGTTCGACTTCGAGGGCGTTGTGGGTATTGACCCACACCTGACCGGCATCGATCTGTTCGGCCACCTCGACTGCGGCGGCTTGTTCTCCCCAGACAGATGCACCGAGTCCGAACTCCTGACTGTTCAGGAGGGAGACAATGTCGTCGACATTGGTGTAGGCCACGACGGGGAATGCCAAACCGAACTGCTCGAACTTGACGATGTCGCTGGAGTCGTCCACACCGCGGACCAAAGCGGGTTCCATGAAATACCCGGGCAGAGTGGTGATTCGATTTCCGCCGGTGATGTCTGCGCCGTCAGCTCTGGCCTTGTCGAGCAGGCCCTGCACGTACTCGAGTTGCGCAGAATTGTGCAGGGGACCGACCGTGGTGCCCGCTGCGGCCCCGTCGCCCACCACCATTGTCGACATGACCGCTTCGAACGTGGCGCAGAAGGCGTCGACCTTGTCGGCGGGCACGTACGCGCGCTTGGGGGCGATGCACATCTGCCCGCTGTTGAAGAAGGCGGAGTGCGCCAAAAATCCTGCGGCGTAATTGATATCTGCGCTGTCGAGGAGGATCGCGGGATCGTTGCCACCAAGCTCGAGGGTGACCGGCGTGATCGTTTCGGCGGCCTGCTTCATGATCGCCTTGCCAACCCCCGTTGAACCGGTGAACGAGACCTTGCGCACGGCAGCGTGTTCGATCAACGCCTTGCCGGTATCCGGTCCGCCGTAGACGATGTCGAGTACGCCCTCGGGAAGAATGCTTTGCAGGATGCGGACAACCTCACCGACTACCAGCGACACCGACTCGGCAGGTTTGACCAGGACTGTGTTTCCTGCGGCCAGTGCGGGCGCAATCTTGGCCATCATGAGGAAGATCGGGAAGTTCCACGGCACGATAGCCGCAACGACGCCCAACGGGCGGTGCTGAATTCGAGCGTCGCGTATCGGCGATGCCGGGGCTTGCGATTCGTCCGCCCAGTCGAGGCGGGCGAAGTGTGCGAGGCAGCGGGCCGAGATCCAGACTTCGCCGCTCGAATCGGTGAGTGACTTACCCTGTTCCGCGGTGAGTAGGGCGGAGATCGCCGGGGACTGCCGCATCAATTCGTAGGAACAAGCAGCGAGTAGACCCTGCCGGGTGCTCCGCGACGTTCGCCAGGACTGGAAGGCGGACTGGGCGGCAACAGCTTTCGCATCGAGTTCGGCCGGCGTGGTGACGGCGGTGCGCCCCACTTCCTCGAGAGTCGCCGGATTGATCGAGATCAGTTCGTTGTCGGTGCTCATAGTGGTTCTCCTGACTAGGCGCTGGTCGCCATCGCGGCCATGGCCGGCGCGATGTACGAACGGAAGATCATGGCGCTGAATCCGCCGTCGATCGGGATGTCTGCTCCGCTGATCCAGGCCGCGTCTGTGGAGGCGAGGAAGATGATGGCGTCGGCGATCTCGCCTGGCTGGGCATGACGGCCCGCCCAGGTGACGGCACCGGAGATGGCGGCGTCACCCATGGTGGCCGTGAAGTCCTTCAGGAGCGGCGTGCCGACTGTGCCGGGGGAGACAGAGTTGGAACGTAGTCCGATGTGCTTGCCGTCGACGGCCAGGTTGCCCGCATTGATGATGGCGGCTTCCTTGGAGAGGTTGTAGCAGACCTCCTCGATACCGGGGAAGTCTGCGAGAGATTCGAGGGCGTCGTCCCAATTATCTATGGCGAGAAAGGCATTGAGCCGGGCAAAGTTCTGCTGCCACAGAAAACCTGCCTGTGACGCGGTCGTGACTACCGCCGGGTCGACGGCAAATTTCGGCAGGAGAAGGCGAGTGAGATCGCGCGGGGCGAGCGCGTTGATCGACATGACGGTTCGCCACGGCAGTGTTGCCGCGACGCCGGCGTTGTTGATCAGCACATCGACGGGGCCGTCGATCTGCGCGGCGATGGCAGCGACACCCGACTGGGTGGAGAGGTCGCCGACAATCATCTGGGCGATCGAGTTGTCGGTCGAGGCAACTCGGTCGACACCGATCACGCGGGCGCCGAGAGCGGCAAGTTTGGTGGCGGCCTCGGCTCCGATTCCGGACGAACATCCGGTGAGGACAACGGTTTTGCCGGTGAAACTGATCATGATTGATGCTCCTGACGTAAGGGGTGGCTACCAGGTGACGGGAAGTGAGAAGACTCCGTTGATCCCGGACCACACTTTGAACTGCAGTTCTTCGGGCGGAGCGGCCAGTTTCAGCGTCGGCACCCGGCGGGCCAGGGTTTCGAAGATGATCTGTAGTTCGAGACGAGCCAGGGCCTGACCGATGCATTGATGAACGCCGTAGCCGAAAGCGAAGTGGTCACGTGCTTTTCGATGGATGTCGAGTGCGTCTGCACCGGGGAAGTGGGCGTCGTCGCGGTTGGCCGACAGGTTGAGCGGGATGATGGCTTCGCCCGCGGGAATGGTGACGCCACCGATTTCGATGTCCTCGGTCGAGGATCGGAGGATGACAAGATGGACGACGGTCAGGTAGCGCAGTAGTTCTTCGACGGCATTGCGAACCAGCGCCGGGTTCTCCTGCATCTGCGCCCACTGCTCAGGGTGCTGCAGCAAGGTGTACATGCCAAGGGCGGTCATGTTGGTGGTGGTGTCATGCCCGGCGATGATGAGGAGGAATCCGGAGTTCTCGACGTCCATCATCGTGATGGTGCCTGCCCGTTCGGCGGCCACGAGCTGACCGATGATGTCGTCACCCGGATCATCAAGTGCTGCTCGTTCGTTCGCGATCTTGCGGATATATCCGCGTAGATCGTTCATGGCTGCAATGGCTCGGCCCATCGCGTCGGGGTTCGTGAGGTCATTGGCCATCAGAGCCTCGTCGGCGGCCTTGTTGAAGAATGCGCGGTCCTCGGCGTGCACGCCCAGAATCCAGCTCAGAACCGTGCTGGGGATGGGGAGCGCAACGGCCTTCACGAAGTCGGTCTGGCCTTCGGGAGTGGCCAGCATCGCGTCGATGGTGGTGTCGACGAGTTCTTGCAGCGCCGGACGGATCTTCTTCATCGCGGTGAGCGTGAAGTTCTTGGCCAGCAGGTTGCGGAAGATCTCGTGCTCGGCGCCGTCCATCCGCAAGAAAAGTCGCTGGTCTTCGGGTTCGGGTGGTGCGCCGAATCGGGGATATCCGGGATTGCGGCTGTCGGCGCTGACTCGCGGATCGGACAGGATCGAGCGTACGTCGTCGTAACGGGTTACGAGCCAGGCATATTCGCCGCCGAAGATCTCGACTCGCGTGACGGGGGCGTTCTCACGCAACCACTGGTACTCGGCCGGCGGGTCGATCGGAGGGCGAGGCCAGGGGAAGGGCGCGCTCGGGTGTTCGGTGACGGACGGGACGGTACTCGTCATGGTGAATCCTTTGTCTGGGTGAGATTTGTGCGCCACTTGAAAGGCAGTGGGGGATGAAATCACCAGGTGCACTGCAGGATTGCAGGTCTGTGATTGCGAATGATGGAGAGGCAACAGGATTTGACGTGGGTGCGATAACGCCGGTCCCGGTGAGTGGGACTGAGCCTGTCCGGTGCTTGAATGCGCTGGGCTCGGCACTATTGACACGTGTCAAAAACTTCCATACGATGTGGTTCGGCTCACAAACTGATCGACGTGAAGGTGGATTGTGGAATCGGCTGTGCGAGACGGTGTTGATGCCGGAAGGTCGGATAAAGGTGAACTTCGGCGTGAGTCGATTCTGCGTGCCTTGGAAAACCTTTTGGAGACAACAACTCTCCATGAACTGAATGTCCGCGATATTTCCAAGGCTGCCGGGGTAACCCGTTCGGCCTTCTACTTCTATTTCGACAACAAAGCTGCGGCAGTCAGCGAACTCAGCAAAGCGGTGGACGAAGAGGTTGCAGCAGCGTCGGCAATCTATTCGGGTGGGACTGATGATCCCGCGGGGCAAGTCGGGCAGATGATCGGTGCGGTTCGTGACACGTGGATGCGCCACCCGCATTTGTTCCGGGCGATGCGTGACGCCAGATCATCGGATCCTGGGGTGGACGACCTGTGGAACCGTGGGTTGGAAGGGTTTGTCGAACCTGTTGCGGCAGTGATCGATTCGGAGCGGGAATCCGGCCGCGCGCCTGTCGGTGCCGACAGTCGGATGCTTGCGCTTGTTCTGTTGGAAAGCATTGCCCGCATGGGCGATCGCTACTGGATCGGTGATCAAAAGGCTGCTGATGTGGCTGCGGCAACGCAGGCACTGTGCGCGGTCTGGATGGGGTCGATTTATGGACGTGTATAGCAAGTCAACTGGCATCGACGCTGGAGAAGCGCTGTCCCGATACGCGCCGGAAGTATCAGAAGTGCTGTACCGCATGATCTTCAGCAGTAGCGGTGTGCTCGACGCGCAGGTGCGCTCGACCTGCGCCGAGGCTTTGTCGCTGTCTGCCTTGCCGTTGCCGCCGTCGACTGACTTCGCCCAGGGATCGGTAGCGCACGATTTTGCCGAGCAGTTCAGCGTCGACGTCTCGAATGTCGACAGCAGTCTGCGCGGCGCGTTGTTGAAAGAACTGGGCTCGCAGGCAAAGGAATTCGTGTTTGCGGTGTATGTGGCGGACTGGTTTCCGCGGCTACTGCATGCATTGGATCTGCTGTTCGGGTCGTCGACAATGCAGTGGCCGACACCGCCGGACTGGCGCGAAACAGAACTGTCGGTGGACAGTGCAGAATTGTCGCGCAGCGTGGCGCGGTTGCGGGTTCTCGATCCGGTCACGACTGAACTGGTGCGTTTGCGCCAAGCTCGTCAACACAATTGTCGATTGTGTAAGTCCCTGCGAATGAGTTCTGCGCTGGAGGCCGGTGCCGACGAAGCCCTCTTCGACGAGGTCGACAACTACCAGGACAGCGGGCTGTCGGATCGCCACAAGGCGGCTTTGGCGCTGGCTGACGCGATGGTGTGGCAACCCGGCTACATCCCGGCTCACGTGATCAGTGAAGTGCACGAACACTTCTCGCCGGCTGAGGCCGTGGAACTGGTTCTGGATATGACCAGAAACGCAAGCTCGAAAGTGGCTGTCGCGTTCGGTTCGGACGCCCCACACGTGGATGAAGGCGTGGAAATCTACGAGGTGGACGAGGACGGGCAGGTCACGTTCGGGTTGGGCTTCCGCGCCTAGATCCGACGACCCTTCGTCATACCTACATTCGACTGATTCCGGCGCAGAGAAGTTCGACCAGGCGCCGATAAACGCGGTCGGGATCCGTGCCGGCTGGGTGGCCTTCTTGGGACTCCAACACGCAGAAGCCGTGCAGTGCGCTTCGCAACGACCACGCTGCCTGCTCCGAGTCGTCTTCACCGAGGCCGTATCCGGCAATGACGCGGTTGATGACGTCGACAACTTCTCCGACCGCAGCGACGAGGTCAGCGTGTGGAGCGGTGGGGTAGCGGTCGGTGATTGCGTACAGCCCGGGGTGGATGCGAACAAATTCTCGCCACGCGTCGGCGAGTGCCACGACGGCGTCGTCGCGGGAGAGGCCGACTGCGGCGTCGCGGAGGTGCTGGGCGAGCAGTTTCCGGGCGAGGAGGCTGAGCTGGTGTTGGACGTCGTCGACGCCGTCAACGTGCTTGTAGAGTGCTGATTGCCGCACGTCGAGGGTGTCGGCGAGTTGGCTGAGAACCAGTGCGTCCGGGCCATTGCTGTCCACAAGTTCGGCTGCGGCGGAGATGACGCGTTCGCGGGTGACCGGGGTTCTCATGGCTCCATCTTCCCTTGTGGGGCAGATCTCACTGTCGGTGATACATTATCACTATGAGTGATGATGTATCTTCGGGACTCGCCTCGGCGCGGACCGGCGACGAGCAACGCCGTCGAGATCTGCGAGTGGTTGTCTCTGGTGCATGCATTCTCGGCCTCACGTCGATCCTGTACGACCTGTCCGGGGTGTCGCCCGCGACCGGCGCGTTCTTCCGGTGCGTCTACGCCTTGATTCCGCTCGGGATCCTCGTCTGGGTTCAACGACGCCGCCAACCGGGAAAGACCTCGACGAGGCCGTGGATAGTCAAGGCTGTTCTTGCTGGAGTGTTCCTGGGCGTCGACCTCGTTCTGTGGCACGAGGCGATTCACTCGATTGGCGCCGGTTTGTCGACGGTGCTCTTGAATCTGCAGGTGCTCTTTGTGGCTGTCCTGGGCTACATAGTGCTACGCCAGCGCATTACGAAGGAACTGGTGACGAGCCTGCCACTTCTCCTGGTGGGTGTTGCGTTGGTTGCGGGAATGAGTACGACGCTCACCGGGGCCAACCCTGCTGTCGGTGTGACGTTCGCGGTGATCGCTGCCGGCGCGTATGCCGTGTATATCTTCCTGATGGGATTGGCGACGCGAGCTGCGGGCCGGACTGCATTGCCGGTGCTGGTTTCCACGATCGCTACCGGACTTACATCCGGCCTGATCGGAATTGTCACCGGAACTCTTGATCTTGCACCAGCTTTACCTGCTCAAGGGTGGCTCATCCTG
This sequence comes from Rhodococcus sp. IEGM 1366, assembly GCF_033142425.1. Taxonomy (NCBI): domain Bacteria; kingdom Bacillati; phylum Actinomycetota; class Actinomycetes; order Mycobacteriales; family Nocardiaceae; genus Rhodococcus; species Rhodococcus sp. IEGM 1366. The sequence goes on along the minus strand of NZ_JAWLRZ010000007.1, from coordinate 475,250 downwards.
CTGGCCTTGGTATCTCAAGTGGTGGGGTGGCTATTGGTGGCAAGTGCTAGCCAGCGGTTGCCAGCTGGTTCCGTTGCCGCCAGCTTGGTGCTGCAATCGGCGTCGGCGTTATTGTTCGGTGCCTTTCTGCTTTCTCAGATCCCCAGCGTCGTGCAGATTGTCGGTGCGGCGCTGATTCTTGCCGGAGTGGTTGTCGCGACGCGGCAGCCTGCAGCGAAAACGCCGACAGCCGTTGTCGGTGAACGAATGGAGACACGAGCATGACCGTGACGGCCGACCGCATCTACATCAACGGCGACATCAAGACCATGGACGGATCGGGCTCAGTTGCGCCGACGGCTATGGCAAGCAAGGACGGCAGATTTGTGGCCGTCGGATCCGATGCCGAGATCACGGTGCTGGCCGGACCTGACGTGGAGATCGTGGATCTGGATGGAGCGGTGGTAGTTCCCGGATTCATCGAGACCCATCTGCATCCGATGATGTGGGGACTGATGCTCGGTGACGTCGAGGCCACGACGGGTGCGTGCCCCACAATCGACGCGGTTGTTGCTGCGTTGGCCGCGCGTGCGGAGACGACGCCGCCTGGTGAGGCTATCCAGGCGTGGGGATTCGACGACAGTCTTGTGGCCGAGGATCGGGGATTGACGACGGCAGATCTCGACCGCGCGTCGACGCAGCATCCGATTTTGGTGCGTCACCTGTCTGCTCACGGGATCTACGTCAACTCGCTTGCACTCGAAATGGCTGGGATCACGCAGGCTACCGTCGATCCCGAGGGTGGCGTCATCGTCCGCGATGCCGACGGCACACCTACCGGTGAGCTGTGCGAGATTCCGGCAATGTCGTTGGTGCACAATCTGGCTCCGGCAATGGACCCGGGTGCCTCCAAGCTGGCGCTACTGCGAGCGCAAGATGTGATGGCATCCGTAGGCGTGACCAGCTTCCACGACATGTACGTCACCTCGGAGATGTACGACGCCTACCGCGAGCTTGACGACGAGGGCGAACTGCGCCTACGTGCGCGGCTGTACCTGGGTCATGGTGTGCACGATCAGTTGGGCGAACTAGCTGATTCGACCAGCCATGTAGCGGTTGGCGGCGTGAAACTGATTTCGGACGGTTCCATTCAGCTGCACACTGCGGCGCTGAGCGAGCCGTATCACGATTTGGGTGGATGTCATTGTGGTGGAATGGCAATCCCGTCGGGTGCGCTCGATGCTCTGGTGAGCGAGCATCACGGCGCGGGACGGCAGGTAGCGATTCACACCAACGGCGATAAGGCTATCGACCATGCGCTCGACGCCATTGCCCTCGCCAAGGCCGCGTACCCTGACATCGACATTGCGCACCGGCTCGAGCACGTGCAGACGCTTCGCGAGGATCAAATTCGGCGAATGGTCGAAGTAGGTGTTGTTGCATCGATTTTCGTCAATCACGTCTACTACTGGGGTGATCGTCACCGCGATCGTTTTCTCGGTCCCGGCCGAGGCGAACGAATCAGCCCGGTAGCGTCGGTGGTGGCTGCCGGACTTCCCTACGGTTTGCATTGTGATTGCCCGGTCACTCCGGTGAATCCGCTCTTCACCATGAATACCGCTGTCCATCGGCTGACACGCGAAGGTCATGTTCTCGGTGCGCAGCAACGTGTGAGTACGCGCGATGCGTTGTCCGGCTACACACATGCCGCCGCACGCATCACCGGCGAAGAGGTGGACAAGGGCAGAATCGCAGTAGGTCTGCTGGCGGATTTTGTTGTCCTTGACGGAGATCCGCTTGTAGATGACACTGTCGATCTGGCGGCACTTCGGGTACTGCGGACTGTTGTGGGCGGAGAAACGATCTTCACGGTGTGACGGTCAGGAGCAGACTCTGATGGCGCCTCACGAACAGACTCGGCACCCATTCGGGAGGCGCACCGTCTGTCAGGCTCACGTGTTGGCTCTTCTCGAGCAGCATTGTGAGTGCGATCTTTGCTTCCAGTCGAGCAAGAGCGGCGCCGACGCAGAAGTGGGCTCCCTTGCCGAAAGCCAAATGCGAGCGAAGATTTGGCCGTCCGATGTTCGGGCTGTCCGGATCCGGGAAGGTGGCCGGATCGCGATTGGCGGAGCCCCACAAGAGGATGAGATGGCTTCCCGCCGAAAGTGGGACGCCGCCTAGCGTCGTATCGCGGGTGACATGGCGATGGTGTCCGCGGAACGGGGACTCGAGTCGTAGGGATTCTTCGAGGAACGGTGGAATCAATTCGTGATTCTCTCGAAGTTCTTGCTGTAGTGAGGGATTATCGGCCAGTATCCGAGCGGAATTAGCGATCAAACCTGCGGTGGACTCGCCTCCAGCGCCGACAAGTTGGACGAGAATCAATACTGCGACGGTTGTATCGATATCGCCGTTGGTGTTGGCGCGCACCAGATCGCCGAGTAGGTTCTCGCCTGGTGCGGCCTGGGCGGCTTCCAGTTTGTTGTACAGGTACCCGGCGAGTTGGGTGGCTGCGTTCACGACTTCGGGCAGGCGTTCAGCGCTCACCAACCCGCTGAGCAACTCAGTGCTGTCGTAAGACCACGTCAGTAGTTGCGGCACATCCGCTTCGGGTAGTCCGATCAGATGGGCGACCATCTGCAATGGTAGTCGATCGGCGAGCGCAGAAACCCACTCGATGTGCCGTCCATCGAAGTGGTTGTTCCACAACCGTTCTGCGTAGTCGGCGATGGCAGGTTCCATGGTGCGGATTCGTTTGGCGACCAGTGTGGGTAGAACCAGTTTGCGATGTCTTTGATGGCTGGGATCGTCAGCGGTGGCAAGGACGTGAATCGCTTGCCCATTGTCATCCATGTCGAACGTGACCGGTGGACCTTCTGCCGGGTGGACCAGAACACCGGTGAGATGGGACGAGAAGTCTTCGGCCCGGGTGAGTGCCTCGGTGACAAGTTTCCAACTCGAGACGAGGTAGAAGTTGGTACCGGGAACCCGGTACGCCGGGCACTTTTGTCGCAGTGACGCATACAGCGGGTACGGATTTTCGATGTTTGTGATGGCAAATGGGTTGATGTCGGTCGAGGCGGTCATCGGCCTAAGAATTCTCCGCTCGCACAGGCATTGTCAACACCGAAAAATAGGAGTTGACCAGGGAGTTTCATAAATTCTCACCCGATTCGTCGTTCTCGCATTCGATGCTGGTCACAGCAGTGGAATGGGTCCGAAGATGAGAACCTTTGGCTATCTTTGTCTCATGGTGAGACATATTGAACCGAGAGGCGCAGACTGGCTGGCCGGCGGTAATCGTCATGAGTTGGCGGTGGAACGCATCTATGCGGCCGCCGCCGAACTCATTCTCGAGCGCGGATTCCAACGAATCAGCGTCGACGAGGTGGCTGAGCGCGCGGGGTGCTCGCGGGCAACGCTGTACCGCTACGTCGGCGGGAAGAAGGCGATCCAAGACGGAGTGATCTCCCGTGCGGTTGAAGCGGTAGCGCTCGAGGTGTCAGCTGCCGTCGAACCATTGGATGGGGAGCAGCGGGTAGTCGAAGCCGTGCTTGCTTCGGTGCGTGCGATCCGGGCGAACGCTGCAGTCAGTGCAGGATTCGCGTCTGCCCGGGGCAAGGGAATGGACGAGTACCTCATGTCGTCGCCGCTGCTGGGTGAGTCGGCGAAGCATCTTGCGGGGCTGGGCGCCGGCGACGAAACCTCACAGTGGGTGGTCAGGATAGTTCTCACGCTACTTGCCTGGCCGTTGGCTGATGAAGAATCAGAACGACGCATGGTCGAATCTTTTATCGGGAGGTGATTGCCCCTTCTGCCTCCGCAGCGATGCGTAGATCGCGCTTGAGGACCTTACCGGCAGCAGAGAGGGGCAGAGCGTCGACGAACTGCATCGAGCGGGGTGCCTTGTACGCGGAGACAAGCGATTTCACGTGATCGCGAAGTTCCTCGAACTCGACGTGAACGCCGGGATGCAGAACCACCACGGCATGTACTCGCTCGCCCCACTTCGGATCGCGCACTCCCACAACAGAACACGCAGCGACAGCAGAATGCCTGGCCAGCGCGTTCTCCACCTCCGTGGAATAGACGTTCTCACCTCCGGTGATGATCATGTCCTTGATCCGGTCGACGATGAACAGATAACCGCGTTCGTCGAGGTATCCAGCGTCGCCGGTGTGCATCCAGCCGCCGGCGAGAGCCTCGGCCGTCTCGGCGGGAAGATTCCGGTATCCGAGCATCAGATGGTCACCGCGAGTAACTATTTCGCCGACGGTTCCGGTTGGTGCCTCGTTTCCGGCGGGATCGACGATCCGCACTTCGCAATGCGGAAGTGCGCGACCGGCAGAGCGAAGCAATTCGCCGCCTTTCAGGTGATCTGCAGCGCTCAGGACGGTGATGTGCGCTGTTTCGGTCATCCCGTAACCCTGAGTGAAACCGCTATGCGGAAACACCTCCATGGCGCGTTCGAGCAGAGCCGGCGAAATGGGGGAGGCGCCGTACCTGACGACTTGCACACTCGAACGGTCGTATGAATCGAGATCGTCTGCGGCAACCAACATGTGAAGCATTGTCGGTACGACGCCCACCGTGGTGGGCCGATGTCGGTCGATCGCCTCGAGCATGGCCCTGGCCGAGAACACCGGCAGGAATACCTGCGTGCCGCCCATGAGGTTCTGCGCCATCCAGCTCGCGATGCCGGCGATGTGGAACAGTGGATTCGCAAGCAGATTCACGCCGTCGGCGATGGCGGGTTTGCCGGCAGCCAGCGTTCCGAACGTCGACGTCATCAGGCCTTTGTGGCTGACCATCACCCCTTTGGAACGGCCAGTCGTTCCACCTGTGTAGAGCAGAAGCGCAACGGCGTCGTCGCCGATCCGTAGGTCGGGGACAGGTTCCGATTCGGCGATGAGACGGTCGTAGTCGATCATGCCCGTGGGGACAGCCCCCGAGCCGGCGTACACGACGCGGTCCAGGGTGGGGCAGAGTTCGCGGAGTTCGGGAACCAGTGGGGCGGAATTCTCGTCGACGATCAGAATCGTGGATCCGGAATCCTCGAGGGCAAAGGCGATTTCCGGCGCGGTCCACCGTGAGTTGAGCGGGCTGACCGTTGCGCCTGACCACCAACCAGCCAAGATCGTCTCGTGACATCGATCCGAATTGAGCGACAGGAGTGAGACGCAATCGCCCGTACCGGTGCCCAGTCCATTCGCGAGTCGCGCCACGCGATCAGCAGATTCGGTGGTGCTGAAGGTTCGATCGCCGAACACAGTCATGGGGCGTCCCGGCGATTCGCGCAGGGACCGATGAATGAACTGGGTCAAAAACATGACTGTCCTCCGGCGGCAGTGAATCAACGACTCCGAAATCATCGCATCAGGCCTCTACCGGGTGATTTTTCGGACTATTCCGACTGGTTTCGAATAGCTGTTCTATTCGAACGGGATTTCGATTATGGTTGGGGAATGTTCGATTCGGGGGTGGGAAGTTTCGGTATCTCAGCACAGCTGAGTGGTACCGAAACCGATTGCGCCCTCGTTGATTTGATGGCCCAGTTGCATTCATGTGAAGCGATGTTGGTCGAGCGGAAACTGGCGGTGGTGGCGGAGTTCTTCACCCGCCGCAGCGCTGAGCATGTCGAGGGCGGTACGTGGACGTCGTCGGCGCACGAGCTCGCCGAATCCGAGGTCGGCGCGGTCCTGACGATGGGGCGCGCTGCTGCCGGGAAGCTCATCGGTTTGGGTTTTGCGTTGAAGACGCGGTTGCATCGCACTCGTGCGGCTATGGCCCGCGGTGAACTCGATTTCTACCGGGTGGGGTTGATCGAGTCCGCAACCGCGAATGTCGGTGACGAGTTGATCGACGAGGTCGAACGCTTGTTGCTCGAGCAGGTGTTGGCTCCACCGGTGGACGGCGGTATCGGTTTGACGGGTCGGCGGTTGACGGCAGCGATCGACCGGATCGTGGCCCGCGTCGATCCGGAAGGCATGCGGGAACGCCGCCGCCGAGCCCTCGCCGACAGGTTTGTCGGAGTCAGCGCCGCCGAAGACGGGATGGCCCGCATCCTCGGCAGCATCCCGGCCGAACAAGCCCGCGCCTTCGATGGCAGGTTGCGGGAATTAGCGATGTCGGTGTGCCGCCACGATTCCCGTACGTATGAGCAGCGCCGAGCCGATGCCTTGGGCGCCCTGGTGAGCGGTTCGACGGTGTTGGTGTGCGACTGCGACCGCGGTGATTGCCCGCAGGACCGCAGTGGTTTGGTGATCATGCGCCGGCCGTTGGTACATGTCGTAGTACACGATTCCACCCTGAGCCCAGGATCGAACGAACCTGCACATCTCGACGGCTTTGGCGTCATCAGCGCAGAGCATGCCCGCGACATCGCGAAAGACGCAGACGTTCGGGAAGTGCGAGTCCCGGCAGATGCTGAACCTGAACCGACACCTGAGCCGGCATCGGCGTTGGTGTACCGCCCCGGCGCGGCACTCGACATGTGGCTGCGGGTCATCTCGGGCAGCTGCCAGTGGCCGCACTGCGATGTCCCCGCCTGGAACTGCGACCTCGACCACAACGATCCGTTCAACCACACCGACCCCGCCCAGGGTGGCAAGACGGTTGCGTCGAATCTGAGCGCGTTCTGCCGCAACCATCACCGCCTCAAGCACTCCGGGAAGTGGCAGCTCAATCCGAACCCGGATCGGAGCATCACCTTGACCTCGCAGACAGGTCATTGCTACCGCACCAGAGATGCCGGACTACTCGCCGGTCAACAGGAACCGCCGCCACCGGAAGGCGGAACCCGGCGACGGACACGACTCGAAAACAAAGCTGCCCACATCCGAAGCGAACGAAAACACCGTCGCGTCAAGATTCAACACCGGGCGGCACAACATGCCGAACGGAAACGCCGCCAAACCTTCCCGATTTCCACACCCCGCAAGCCCATGCCCCGAGAAACCGTCGACTACGGCAACGACCCACCCCCATTCTGAGGTGTCACAGCCTCCACGAATTTGCCACGACAGGCACAATGGGCACATGCGCAGTGTTACGTGGAACCCCGAAATCTACGGTCGATACGCCGACGAACGCTCACGCCCCTATATCGACTTGACTTCGCGGATAGCGGCGCAGGCGCCGGCGCGAGTCGCGGACCTCGGATGCGGATCAGGGTCACTGACCGGGATACTCGGTGAGCGTTGGCCGGATGCTCGTGTGGTGGGGACTGATTCGTCGCCCGAGATGGTGGCACAGGCGCCCACCGATCTGCCAGGCAACGTCACCATCACGCTGCAGGACATCAATGAGTTCGATGCCACAGGCTACGACGTCATTGTGAGTAATGCTGCATTGCAATGGGTTCCGAACCATCGTGAGCTGATCGACGGATGGGCCGAGACCATGGCGCCCGGAGCGTGGATTGCGTGGCAGGTTCCCGGTAACTTCGACGCCCCGTCGCACGCTTTGATGCGTGAACTTGCCGAGTCGTCCACATGGCGTGATCGTGTGGGTGGAGTTTTGCGTGGCCCTGAGGGTGTTGACGACCCGGCGCACTACGCAGCCAGACTGCAGGCTCACGGGTTCGACGTCGATGCCTGGGAAACCACGTACATCCATGTGCTGACTGGCGAAGACCCTGTGCTGGGCTGGGTTCGGGGGACAGGCCTGCGTCCGGTGCTTGATGTGCTCAGTGAAGCCGACTCGCTCGAATTCGAGCAGGAGTACTCCGCAAGGCTCCGCGAGGCCTATCCCTCCACGGCCGCAGGCACACTGTTCCCGTTCCGAAGAGTCTTCTGCGTGGGGCGAAAAATGAGTGACTAGTCCGCTGTCACAAACCCTTCCGACACCATCCAATCTCGGGCAACCTCTGCGGGTTCCTTGCCTTCGACATCCACTTGGCGATTCAGTTCGGTCATCACCTCGTCGGTGAGACGAGCCGAAATCGGCGCCATGACCTCAGCTACCTGCGGATGATCCTCGGCAAAGCTCGCACGCATGACAAGGGCTGGATTGTATTTGGGGAAGAAGGACAGATCGTCCTCGAGGAGTTCGAGGTCGAGGGCGATGATGCGTCCGTCGGTGGTGAACACCTCGCCGAACTTGCACTGATCACCGTCGGCTGTCGCCTGGTAGATGATGCCGGTCTGCAATATCTGGCGCTGGGCACGCGAAGCGTCGAATCCGTATTTTTCTGCGAGACCGGGGTATCCGTCTTGACGGACGTTGAACTCGGTCTCGACGCATGTCACCGCAGCACCGGGATCGGATTCGACCAACTTCGCGTAGTCGGAGACGGTCTTGACTCCGGTCTTCTCGGCCGTCTCCTTGCTCATCGCCAAGGCATACGTATTGTTCATCGGCGCCGGATCGGTCCACACCATGTCGTTTGCAGCCAGATCCGCATCGCGGACTGCCTCGAACTGAGCCTGCGAATTGGGAAGCGGGGTCTCGTTACCGAGGTAGTTGATCCATCCGGTGCCCGTGTACTCGTAGGCAAGATCGATCTGCCCGTTGAGTTGCGCGTCGCGGGTGCTGTTGGAGCCCTGGATGTTGGTGAGGTCGCGAACTTCGGCGCCGGCCGCAGACATCGCGAATTCGATGATGTATCCGAGGATTATCTGTTCGGTGAAGTCTTTGGACCCGACGGTGATCTTCACGCCTTCGAGTTCCGGAACGGGCTGGATACTTCCCGGCCCAACTGCGAGGGGTAGTGCGCCGCCGGATTCCAAACCACACGACGCCACAAGGGCAAACCCGAGTGCGGCTGCAGTAATTTTCCAACCGCGTGTGCGTCGTCGATTCATCGCAATCCCTTTGGCCCGAGGAACTGTTCGGCGAGTGCGCCCAACCAGTCGATGAGCAAAGCGAGCGATACCGCAAGCACCGCGCCTACTACCAGCGTCACGTTGTCGCGCAGTTTGTACCCGGTGTCGATCATGATCCCCAGTCCGCCGGCACTGACCAGGAAACACAGCGTTGCTGTTCCTACGGCAAGAACCAATGAAGTACGAAGACCGGCAAGGATATAGGGCACTGCCATCGGGAATTCGAGCTGTCGCAAAATGGTGAACGTTGACATGCCTTGGCCGCGCCCGGCGTCGATCAGTGTCTCGTCCACCTGCTGATAGCCGAGAATCGTGTTGCGCAGCACCGGAAGCAGTGAATAGAACGCGATGGGGAATACACCGATCCAGAATCCGGTGGTGCGGGTGGCGAGATAGAACAGGACCAGTAGGCCGATGGCCGGTGCAGCCGCGCCGATGTTGGCTATTCCCACGAAGAACGGCGCCAGACGGGTGAATCTCGGTCTGGTCAGCAGAGTGCCGAGCGGCACGGCCACCGCGACGACGATGATGACCACCGCGGCTGTGAGCAAGATGTGCTGCCAGGTGAGCGTCGTAATGTTGTCGACGTTGATACTGGCTTTCTGCGTTGCGTTGAGATCGCGGCTGAAGGCCCAGACCAGTACTCCGACTACAAGTATCAGGACGACAACCGGCTGAACCAGTAGCCGGATCCTTTCTGCTCTACGTGTGGCGGCATTTTCGGCGGCACCGAGATCCGCGCCGCCATCAATATCTGCGGCTCCAGCAGCGGGCGGCGCTGCCAGGTCCTCCGTCGACGCGCTCACTCCGGAACATCCTCGTCATGATCGTGTGCGTGTTCCTCACGCATCTCCGAAAGATGGCTGACCAGTGTGTCGATGGTGATGAGACCGACGTATTCGCCGCGCCGACCGGTTACTACCGTCGACGCATTGCTTTCGGCAAGCAGCGCTTCGAGTGCATCTTGCAGTGTCGACTGAACGGACACGGCTTCCCCGATTTCGTTCCCAACGCCACGCAGCGACGACGCGTGCGCCAGATGTGACGGTGAGACCCAGCGGAGGGGGCGTCCTCGCTGATCGAGAACGAGGGCCCACTTCCACTTACGGGCTGCGAGTGAACTTCTCAGCTCGTCCACCGAGTCGGTCTCCCGCACGGTGAGGCATTGCTTGAGTTTGATCTGCCGCACCCGCGTCAACGTCAGCTGTTTGAGGGAGGCGTCGGCGCCGACGAAGCCCGCGACCATGTCATTGGCCGGATTGGCGAGGATAGCTTCGGGAGTGTCGTACTGCATGATCGTGGATTGATTGCCCAGCACGGCAATTCGATCGCCGAGTTTGACTGCTTCGTTGAAATCGTGGGTGACGAATACGATCGTCTTCCCGAGTTCCGTTTGCAGACGCATCAACTCGTCCTGCAGTAGTCCGCGCGTGATGGGGTCGACAGCACCGAAGGGCTCGTCCATCAACAGGACTGGGGGATCAGCGGCAAGTGCCCTCGCGACCCCGACACGCTGCTGCTGACCACCGGACAGCTGCCGGGGATAGCGGTCTCGATACGTATCCGGATCCAGCCCCACGAGATCCAGCATCTCGTCGGTGCGGGCAGCAATCCGCTTCTTGTCCCAACCGATCAATCCCGGCACCGTCGCCACGTTCTTGGCAATCGTGAAGTGTGGAAACAGGCCGGCCTGTTGGATCGAGTAGCCGATGCCGCGTCGCAGCTTGTCCGGGTCGATCGACAAGGCATCTTTGCCGTCGATGGTGATCTTTCCGGACGTGGGTTCGATGAGACGATTGATCATGCGCATCGTGGTGGTCTTGCCGCAGCCGGACGGGCCTACGAAGACAACGATCTCACCTGCAGGAACAGTGAGGGACACGTTGTCGACTGCCGCGTCTTTCTGTCCTGGGTATCGCTTGGTCACGGATTCCAGAACGATCTCGACTCCGGAAACCGTGGGATCGCTGGTGACGTCATGGGGGATGGTTTCAGTCACTGGAGACCCTTCGAGGTAGTGAGCCGACCGATGACGACGTAGATGGCGTCGAGTATCAGAGCCAGAATGACGATGAGTACCGTGCCGGTCAGTGCTTGAGGAACAGCTGTTGGGCTGCCGACGCGAGATAGTCCGGAGAAGATCAAGTTGCCCAGACCTGGGCCTTTTGCGTACGCCGCGATAGCCAGAATGCCCATGAGCATCTGAGTGCTGACCCGCATACCGGTCAGGATCGACGGCCACGCGAGAGGCAGTTCGATGCGGCCGAGTACACGCAGTCGATTCATACCGACACCGCGTGCAGCATCGGTGATGGCCGGATTCACCGAGTCGAGACCGATGATGGTGTTTCTGATGATCGGAAGTAGTGCATAGAGAATCAGTGCGGTGATGGTCGGCGCGACACCCAGACCGAGAATCGGAATGAGAAGTCCGAGAAGAGCGAACGATGGAACAGTCAAGATCGTGCTGGCCAGCGCTGTTGCCACTGATGAACCAATAGGACTGCGATACACGAGAATTCCGATGGCAACCGCGGCAATGGTTGCAATAATCACCGACTGAATGACGGCCGAAACATGGAGATACGAATCGGTCAATAGCTGTTGTCGTCGTTCGACGACAAATTCCCACAGTGCGCCCATTTTCCGAACCGACCCTCTTTCGGACTGTTGCTGACTCGAACGTGTACCCATCCCGCAGTTCGGATACACAGGCGTCGTTCGAGTCGTGAAGTGTTTACGTCGACCCTCGTCCAAAAAGTTCAGTACTGCAACTATTTCGGATAGCTGCGTGTCGGATGTTGCTCAACAGACGAAAAGCCGGCGTCACCCGCAGGTATATGCGGTGTGACGCCGGCTGTTCGGCAATCGTAGGTTCGGGTCAGATTTGTCGCTCTGGATAAATGACGGACTACGGGCTGGAAGTTCCTACTGCAACTGGCTCATCCGCTACTTCGCTGGAGGTGGCCTTGGCTCGTCTGAGGTTGTCCAAAGCAGCAGCGCCCGGCCCGATGAAGACCAGCAGGAGCAAGGACCAGCAGAACAGGACAACCGAGTCTCCCTCGTTCTGGATGGGTAGCAAGCCGTCGGGCTGATGCTTCCAGAAGTAGGCAACGGCCATGGAACCCGAGGCAATGAAAGCTGCTGCGCGAGTGCCGAGTCCGATGATTATCAACGTGCCGGCCACCAGCTCGATCGTTGCTGCCCAGCCGCCGGGCCAGTCCGTCCACGACGATGTGTTTCCGCCCCATGGAGCTACCGGCCATCCGGTCAGTGTCGACAGGCCATGGCAGAGAAACAGGAAACCGACAACGATGCGGAATGCTGCGATGCCCCATGGCGCCGCCGTGCTGGATATGTTTTTCACCGGAGGAGCATTACACACTCGAGTATGGTTTGCCTACCCTAATAACTGGACGGGTGTCCGAGGTCCTTCCATGTGGGTTTACATCCCAAATGTGCGGCAAGGTAACTGAGGCAAGGGCGTCGGAGATTTTGCTGCGAGTTCAAAGAATGCGGCCTAGGGTAAATCCACCAATCCGCCCTTATGGGAGTGTGACATGGACAAGCCGAATACGGAGACCACACCCGAGCCCGACAAGTCTGCAGTCAAGAACAAGTGGGCCGCCCTGATCGTACTGGTCGGCGGTCTGGCGATGATCGTCATCGACGGCACCATCGTCGGAGTAGCGCTCCCGGTTCTGATCGACGATCTGAAGTTGAATTTCGACGACGCGCAATGGGTCAACAGTCTCTATTCGGTGATCTTTGCTGCGCTTCTGCTCACTGCAGGTCGGTTAGGCGACAGATTGGGCCGCAGACGTCTGTACGTCGTCGGTATCGCGATATTCGTGGTCGGTAGCTTGTTGGCCTCTACCGCGGACGGCGCAACCAGCCTGATTGTGGCCAGAGCGATTCAAGGCGTCGGTGGTGCGTGCGTACTGCCCGCCACGCTGTCCTCGATGAACTCGATCTTCAGAGACAAGGACAGGGCGGTGGCGTTCGGCGTGTGGGGTGCCGTCATCGCCGGCGTTGCTGCGATAGGTCCGCTACTCGGTGGCTGGATCACCACGTACTTCACCTGGCCGTGGATTTTTGTCATCAACGTGCCGATCGGCATCGCCCTGATGATCGCGACATACATGGTGGTTCCCGAAACCCGAGCCGGGGTCGTCGAACCGGGGCTCGATGTTCTGGGACTGTTCTTGAGCGCCTTCGGTTTCGGTGCGTTGATCTTTGCACTTATCGAGGGCGGCACACTCGGTTGGTGGACTCAGAAGGCGGATCTGCATCTCTTCGGTATCACGTGGTCCGCCGACGCACCACTATCCGTGGTTCCGACGATCGGCACGATCGGTATCCTCCTGCTGCTGGGATTTGTGTTGTGGGAGAGGCATCGTGGACGAATTCACCGATCTGCGATTCTGGACATGAATTTGTTCTTCACGCCCACCTTCAGCTGGGGCAACGTGACTGCCATGACGGTCGCGATCGCCGAATTCGGCTTGTTGTTCGTACTGCCGCTCTATCTCGTCAACGCATTGGGCCTGAGTACGATGGGCGCAGGCTTCGTGCTTGCCGCGATGGCCGGTGGCGCTTTCATATCCGGTTCGCTCGCAAGGCATCTCACTGCGCTGATCGGCGCACCCCGAACAGTGATTCTGGGATTGCTCCTGGAAGTTGTCGGTGTTGTCGTAGTTGCTGTTTTTGTCAGTTCGACTGTCGCGCCGTGGCTTCTGGCGCTGCTTCTGGTGGTCTACGGAACCGGCCTCGGATTGGCCTCCGCGCAGCTCACCGGAATTACCCTGGCAGACATACCCACCGAAGAATCCGGTCAGGGATCAGCGACGCAGAGCACGGTTCGCCAGCTGGGCTCGGCCATCGGAAGTGCCGTCGTCGGCGCAGTATTGGCGTTCGGGTTGTCGAGAAACATGCCAGGCACACTCGAATCAGGGGGAGTGCCGTCGTCCGAAGCAATCCAACTGTCAGACGCGACACGAGAATCCGCAGGCAGTTCTATCGGAGTCCTGCGGGAGCAGGGGACGCACGGACAACTGGGCGAAGCCGGCCCAGATGTCGTGCGTCTGCTCTCCGACGGATTTGCGGAAGCGACGCGCTACTCGCTTTACGTGTCGGCGGCGTTCCTCGTCCTGGGTCTGATCGGAGCGTTTCGAGTGCAGGCGAGCGCCAGACTCAGGCCCAGCTGAGGGCGTCTTCGTTGGACAGGCGCGGCAGGCGGTCGAACCACGGGTTCTCGCCGGGATGGCCGATGTTGACCACGAGGGTGGTCTTGAAACGGCCGTCGGCGAAGAACTCGCCGTCGATGCCCGCAGCGTCGAATCCGGCCATCGGGCCGGCGACCAGGCCCTGTGCGCGGATCGCGAGAATCACGTAGCCGGCCTGCAGGGCGGCGTTGAACCGACTGGTCGACGTGGCAGCAGCCTCGTCGGACGCGAAGTGGTCCTTCATTTCCGGGCGGATCGGGAAGAGTGCCGGGATGTGCTCGTAGAACTTGGTGTCGACAGCGAGGACCGCGACTGCCGGCGCGGAAGCAGTCTTGGCTTTGTTGCCGTCGGCCATGTGCTCTACAAGGCGCGCTTTGCCCTCCTCTGTCCGTACGAACAGCACGCGAAGCGGGTTGGTGTTGGCTGCGGTCGGCGCCCACTTCGCGAGTTCCCAGATCGCGGTGAGTTCGTCGTCGGTCACTGGTTCGTTGGAGAAAGAGTTGGCCGTGCGAGCTTCGGTGAAGAGAAGTTCGCGGCTGGCGGTGTCGAGCTGCTTTGCGGTAAATGGGGTGGCTGCGTCGATTGACATCGGTGGTTCCGTTCCGTGATGGCTTGCCAGGCATCTCCGGCAAGACGAGTTGCTAGTAAAAACAAAGTGACTATGAGTACGTTAGCACTGACGCTAGGATGGTGAAGTGGAGAGTAAGAGTGGAACTGATCATCAACCCCGCGTCTGTGATGCGGCGTTGGCACGGGCTTTCCGCTTTCTCGGCAAACGCTGGAACGGTGTCATCCTCGCAACGCTGCTCGGTGGGCCTGCGGGATTCGCGGAACTGAAGCGTGCGGTCGGGGGAATCAGTGATTCCGTACTGTCTGACCGGTTGACCGAACTGGCGAGCGCAGGGCTGGTGACACGGACCGTCGACGCCGGACCGCCCATTGCCGTGGAGTACCAACTCACGGTGTCTGGCCAGGCCTTGCTCCCTGCGTTGAGTGAATTGACGACCTGGGCTGCCGAGAATCTGCCGGCCGAGGGTTGTACGAGCTGAACTACCGCGTGTGTACGGTTCGGTGTGATTCGTACCAGGTGTCACCAGCAGGCTCTCCGCCCAAGTTCCAACTCCACGAGATTGTCGGCGTGATGCGTGAGTAGACCCCGGGGCCGACCATGCCCACCCTGTCGATCGGCGGTTCGGCAATGCCGTAGATCCTGATTCCGCGCGCGACGAATGGCTCGAACGACGGCATGTCATCGATGACCAGTGCAACCTCGTAGTGCCCTGAGCGGATGTTGCGGAATTTGCGGGTATTGACGACGGCCTCGCCGACCCCACCTATCCATAGGTGAGTGCCGTCGTATTCGAAGGCCAACGGCACGACGTCCGGTAGACCGTCTGGGCCCACAGTGGCAACTCTCGCAAGAGGTTGCGACGCCATGTACTCGATTTCCTGGTCTGTGAACGACATCAATTGATCCTTCCGCAGGTTCGCGACAAGTCCGCAACGTAGTTGCAACGTATGCGCCAATAGTGTTCTGGATCACACCGAGTTTCCACCTCGGAAACTGGTGCGCAGTATCGGTCCAGGTTCGCTACCGGTGGCGATCACGGACAAGGCTCCGTGGGTTGAGAACACAGCCCACGGAACCGTCCCCTCCGGCCAGGTGGGGCGAACCGCCCGGACACCGGCCGACAAGGAGTCCAGGTGTCTGTCGCGGCGGATACGTCTGTAGTGGACCTCGGGTGCTCCGAGCTTCCCGAAACTTTCCCCGAGCTTCTTCCAGGACCGCCGTCGTTGGCGATGTGCCTGACGGAACCGCCACGAGGGCTCGCCGACATTGCCTCGCTGGTGCTCGCGGCACCGTGGTTGCTCCGTTCGCCGCGAGGTGACGGACACCCGATTCTGGTCCTGCCGGGATTGTTGGCGTCCGACACGTCGACGATGGCAATGCGCGCGTACTTGCGGTTTCTCGGATATCGAGTCCACGGCTGGAACCTCGGCATCAATACCGGGCCGACGCCTCAGGTTGTCGACGGTCTGCCTGGGGTCCTCGCAGGTCTGGCGGATCGCTACGACAAACCGGTGTCGGTGATCGGGTGGAGCTTGGGCGGTATCTATGCCCGCCAACTTGCGCGGGATCTCCCGCACTCCGTGCGACAGGTGATCACCCTGGGAAGTCCATTCGGGTTGAGCAACCTGCAGCAGACGCGTGTCGGTGCGCTGTACTCACGTATGTCCGGCAACCATGCGATTCTTCCACCCGTCAACGGTATCGAGTGGGAACTCGGTCACCCGTTACCCGTTCCGGCAACGGCGCTCTACTCCAAGCGGGACGGTGTGGTTCCGTGGCAGGTGTGCCGCGACTTCCCGTCGGATCGTTCGGAAAGTGTTGCGGTACATGGCAGTCACATGGGGTTGACGCACAATCCTTCGGCGTTGTGGGCCGTGGCCGACCGGCTCGCGCAGGCCGCAGATACCTGGAATCCGTTTGTCGTTCCCAGGCATCTGCGGCGACTGTATCCGCGCTGAACCGTCGTCTGGCCTCTAGGCCTTGGGTACGCGGACGATCAGTGCGTCGCCCTGCCCGCCGCCGCCGCACAGTGCGGCCGCGCCGATGCCGCCGCCGCGGCGCGCCAACTCGAGTGCGAGGTGCAGCGCGATCCGGGCACCGGACATCCCGAGGGGGTGCCCGACGGCGATGGCGCCGCCGTTGACGTTCACCTTCGCCGGGTCGAGGCCGAGCTCACGCGTGGAGGCGATACCGACGGCCGCGAACGCCTCGTTGATCTCGACGAGATCGAGATCGGTGGGGTTGATGCCTTCCTTCGCGCAGGCCTTCGCGATGGCCCGCGCCGGCTGGGACTGCAGGGTCGAATCGGGGCCGGCGACCACGCCGTGGGCGCCGATCTCGGCGATCCACGCCACACCGAGTTCTTCGGCCTTGGCCTTGCTCATCACGACCACGGCGGCGGCGCCGTCGGAGATCGGGGAGGCGGAGCCGGCGGTGATGGTGCCGTCCTTGCTGAACGCGGGACGCAGTTTGCCGAGGGATTCGACGGTGGTGTCGGCGCGGATGCCCTCGTCCTGCGCGAAGACGATCGGATCGCCCTTGCGCTGCGGGATGGAGACGGGGACGACCTCGTTGTCGAAGAGGCCGTCTTTCCAGGCGCGGGCGGCGTTCTGGTGCGAGGCCGCGGCAAACGCGTCCTGCTCCGCGCGGGTGATGTGGGTGCCGTCCTGTTGATTGACCTGTTCGGTGAGCAGGCCCATCGCCTGGTCGGTGAAGATGTCGTGCAGGCCGTCGTACGCCATGTGGTCACGCATCGTGACGTCGCCGTACTTGAACCCTTCGCGGCTTTTTTCGAGCATGTGCGGTGCGCGGGACATCGATTCCTGCCCGCCGGCGACGACGACGTCGAATTCGCCGGCGCGGATCAGCTGATCGGCCAGGGCGATGGCGTCGACACCGGAGAGGCACACCTTGTTGATGCTCAGTGCGGGAACGCTCATCGGGATGCCCGCGGCGACGGCGGCCTGGCGGGCCGGCATCTGACCGGCGCCGGCGGTGAGAACCTGACCCATGATGACGTACTCGACCTGCTCCGGGGCGACACCGGCTTTCTCCAGGGCGCCCTTGATGGCGATGCCACCGAGATCGGACCCGGACAGGTCCTTCAACGAACCCATGAGTCGACCCATCGGGGTACGGGCTCCGGCAACAATCACAGAACTGGTCACGTCAGGTCTACTTTCAATTCGGTGCCGGTGGCACGGACAACGTCATCGACAGTGATGCCGGGGGCTAATTCACGCAAGGTAAGTGTGCCGCCGTCGGTGACGTCGATGACCGCGAGGTTCGTGATGATGCGATCTACGACGCCTTGGCCGGTCAGCGGCAGGGTGCAGGCGTCGACAATCTTGGGGTTGCCGTCGCGATCGGTGTGTTCCATGACGACGATGACACGGCGAGCGCCATGGACAAGATCCATCGCGCCGCCCATGCCCTTGACCATCTTGCCGGGCACCATCCAGTTGGCGAGGTCGCCGGTCTTCGAGACCTGCATGCCACCGAGAACTGCGGTGTCGATGTGGCCGCCACGAATCATGCCGAAGGAAAGTGCGGAATCGAAGTATGCCGCACCGGGATTGACGGTGACGGTTTCCTTGCCCGCGTTGATGAGATCCGGGTCGACGTTGTCCTCGGTGGGATACGGGCCGGTGCCCAGGATTCCGTTCTCCGAGTGAAGAACTACCCGAACGTCCGAGCCGAGGTACCCGGGGATCAAGGTGGGGAGACCGATTCCGAGGTTCACGTATTCGCCGTCGATCATCTCGGCCGCGGCACGGGCCGCCATGTCGTTGCGGGTCCAACCGGTCACTGTTGCTGATGCGGTCATCGTGTTGCTCCTTCGGACGCGCTGACGGTTCGCTTTTCGATTCGTTTGTTCTGGGGCCCGGTATGGACAACACGCTGGACGAAAACCCCAGGAAGATGAACTGAAGCCGGGTCGATCTCGCCAGGCTCGACAAGCCGTTCCACCTGGGCGATGGTGATTCGCCCCGCCATAGCGGCGAGTGGGTTGAAGTTCATCGCCGTCTTGTCGAAGACGAGGTTGCCCTCGGTGTCACCCATGACGGCGTGAACCAGGGCGTAATCGGCCGTGATTGCTTCTTCCATCACGTATCGCTTGGTTCCGAAGGTGCGAGTTTCCTTGGGTGGGGACGCAATTGCGATGGAACCGTCGCTGTTGTAGCGCCAGGGCATGCCGCCGTCGGAGATAGGGCTACCGACACCTGCCGGAGTGAAGAACGCCGGGATTCCGGTTCCGCCGGCGCGCAGGCGTTCTGCCAGTGTTCCTTGCGGTGTCAGTTCCACTTCGAGTTCGCCAGCCAGGTACTGACGCGCGAATTCCTTGTTCTCGCCGACGTACGACGCCGTCACGCGCCGAATCCGACCGGCAGACAGCAGGATTCCGAGTCCGTGATCGTCAACGCCGCAGTTGTTGGAGAACACTTCGAGTTCCCGTGCGCTGGTTGCCGCGATCGCTTCGATCAAGGCGTCAGGGATTCCGCACAGTCCGAATCCGCCGACGGCCAGGGTCGCGGCGTCGGTGATGTCGGCGACCGCATCGGTCGCGGACTGGTACACCTTCGTTGCCATCGTCATCTCCCCATCTTGCGTTCATCTGACGAACGCATTGTTTTTCTCTGGATGAATTCAACTATGCGCAGATCCAGCAATCAATGACGATGGGAAAGATGATAGAAAATGGTCGCTGGGCGACCAATTATCATTGATACGTTCATTCAGTGAACGCTAGGATGGACACATGGCATCGAGGGAGCAAGCGCCGCACATGGTGGCGCGGGTGGCAGCGGTTTTGCGTGCGGTCGCCGCGTCGGAACCAGACGGCGCAACGACCACTGAGCTGAGCAAGGCGGCCGATCTCGCTCGTCCGACGGCTCACAGGCTGCTTACGTCGCTGGCGGAAGAGGGTCTGGTGGACCGCGACGCGAAGAGTGGGCGTTGGTCTCTGGGGCCGGAGTTGTATCTCCTCGGTACCGCTGCGGGCAGTCGATATGACATCACCGACTCGGCGCGCGATGTTCTCGAGGATCTGGCCCGATTGACGGGGGAGAGTGCCTTCTTGTCCGCACGGCGCGGCGACGAAACAGTGTGTGTCGTGAGGCAGGAGGGGAGCTTTCCTCTGAGATCCCATGTGCTCTATGAAGGAAAACGATTTCCACTAGGCGTCGCGTCGGCTGGTCTGGTGATCCTGAGTCACTCGCCTGCCAGTGAGGTCGACAGTTATTTCGCGCGTAGAGACCTCACCGCGGAGTGGGGAGACGGCCACAGTGAGGAAGCCGTTCGCCGTCGAATCAGCCTGACCCGCGCCGCCGGCTACGCGGTCAATCCGGCTCTCCTCGTCGAGGGGAGTTGGGGAATGGGCGCCGCCGTCTTCGACCGACGGGGACGGCCGGCGTGGGCCCTGAGCTTGACCGGTGTCGAGACTCGATTCCGGCCGGACCGGATCCCCGAACTGGGAAGACTCCTGCTCGAGCAGGCACATGTCCTGACGACTCGGCTCAAAACCCACTCCGTACCGTAGAACTTGCCGCGTCACTACCGGAGGAGGAACTCGAGCGTGACTCGTTCGAATGCTTCTTTCGCTTCGACCATGACCCAGTGCCCGCAGTTCGGGAAGATGTGCAACTCGGCGTTCGGTATGAGTCGCATCGGGATCATCGGCATGTCGGGCGGGCACTGACGGTCGTCGAGGCCCCAGGTCAGCAATGTCGGGCATTGCACGCCGTGCATCATGGACCAGTACGGTGGCCGATTCGACTCGGACGTCATTTTCTGCTGCGCGGCAAAGGCTTTGGACCCGTACATCGCTGCAAGACTCTTGTGGGATTCCGGATCCTTGGCGCTCTCCCAGCGTTCCTCGATGCGTTCTTCGGTAATGATGCCGGGGTCATGCACCATGCATCGAAGCCATCGAATCAACTTCTCCCGTGTGGGACCGTCGGCAAATTCCTGAAGCAGTCGAGTGCCCTCGCTCGGGTTCTGGCTGAAAATGTTGGGGCCAACACCGCCGATCGTGACCAGTTTCTTCACTCGCTCGGGGTGCCGCATCGCCACGTTCGACCCGACGACACCGCCCATCGAGTTGCCGATCATCGCAGCGGATTCGATGTCCAAAGCATTCATGAAGCGAGTGACTGAGGAACCTGCGGTGACGACGGGATGGCCGTCGACGGGATCGCTGATACCGAAGCCGGGGAATTCCAGTACGTAACAATGGAAGTGCTGCGCGAAGGTGGCAAGGTTGCCGCGGTAGTTTCGCCATCCACTGACTCCGATTCCGGATCCGTGCAACAGAATCAGCGGTGGACCGTCGCCCGCCTCGTGATAACGCAATACCCCTTTGTCGGTAGCGATTTCTCTCTTGGTTCCCTCGTAGCTCACGTCCATTCGGCAATGCTAGAACAGGTGTCAGTTTTGAGGTGCGTTTCTGTCGGGGTCAACCCTGATTGTCGCTCGGGGTAGCACTGATACCTGAGGATGAACCGTGGCCGGAAAGATGGGTCCTGCGCCCGATGTGCGGCGCGGCAGTTCGGCGGATAGTTGATGTCAACGCGGCAGTCGCCGCGACACGTACCGAAAGGTCAATCCATGACGTCATCGATGAAGACCCGCAAGCTCACTCGCGCACGGTCGGGCGCAATGTTCGGCGGTGTCTGCGCCGGCATTGCACGCTACTTCGGGTGGAAGGCGTCGACTGTTCGGTTGCTGTTCGTACTGTCGTGCTTGCTGCCCGGACCGCAGTTTCTGATCTACCTCGTGATGTGGATTTTCATTCCGCGCGAGGCGATCTGAGCGCGCTGTTCAGCGTTTGCGAGATTTGAGTATCAGCTTTGCCTCATGCAGCTCGTCCGGCGTCAAGGGTGGCAAAGGTAAGGGGTCTCGGTGTTTGCCCTCGGCGCGGAGTCCGTCGAGCATCACCGACAGGAACCGGCGCCACACCGTCGGGTTGACGGGTTGGGCGAACTCGGTGACCGCTCCCACCATGAAGATGAGTCCGAAGAGGTCGGTGGACACCGCATCGGGGCGCAGCATTCCGGCGTCTCGTGCTCGCCGAAAGATCTCTTCGACGGCAGGTTCGATGATGGATCGCTGACTCGCGACCTGCTCGCATCCCTCGTCTGTTCCGTTGAGTACGTCCTTGAGTCCGCGGTTGACAGACATTCGGCCACAAGCGAATTCGGCAAATGTCACCAAGGCGTCCCAGGGGTCCGGGTTGGCGAGCGACGCCTCGGTGGCAGCGGCCATGTCGGCGAAGTTCTGCTGGAAGACGCCGTCGATCAATTCTTCTTTGTTTGCGAACCGTCGGTACACCGTGCCGACGCCGACACCCGCGCGGCGAGCCACGTCGTCGAGTGTGACGTCGATGCCTTCTTCCGCGTACAACTCACGCGCGGCGTCGATGATCAATCGCCTGTTGCGGGCGGCGTCGGCGCGAAGAGGGCGCTCCATTGCGGTGCTCATGATGTCCAGTTTACTCGCCAAGTGGAGACATGATCTCCATTTGGGTGTAGCGTTTTTGCTAACCGGAGAAGCCATCTCCGCATAGCTCGGGCGAGGGAACATGTCAGAAACTGCTGAGTGGACTGAAATCGACAAGTCCCCGGCGCCTTCAGGGGACAACCACGCAAAACGGTGGCTGATTCTCGCGGTTCTGGGAATTGCGCAGCTCATGGTGGTCTTGGACGCCACTATCGTCAACATCGCGCTGCCGGCAGCGCAGCGTTCATTGGAATTCGGTGATTCCGATCGTCAGTGGATCATCACCGCGTACGCCTTGGCCTTCGGCAGCTTGCTGCTGCTCGGTGGCCGGTTGAGTGACCTGTTCGGCCGCAGGCGCACCTTTATCGTCGGGCTGATCGGATTTGCGCTTACCTCGGCAATCGGCGGGGCGGCGGTCAATTTCGAAATGCTGGTCGCCGCGCGTGCAGGTCAGGGCGTCTTCGGTGCGCTACTTGCTCCGGCGGCACTGTCACTACTGTCGGTGACCTTCACTGATCCGGCAGAACGGGCAAAGGCGTTCGGCATCTTCGGCGCAGTGGCCGGCGGCGGCGGCGCTATCGGATTGCTCCTCGGCGGTGCGCTTACCGAATGGGTGGACTGGCGCTGGTGCCTGTATGTGAACCTGTTCTTCGCGGCAATCGCGCTGGTCGGAGCCGTGCTGCTGTTTGCGCCCCACGTCACTACCGGAGCCAGGCCGAAACTCGACATCCCCGGAACCGTTCTGGTGTCGATCAGCCTCTTCAGCATCGTCTTCGGATTCTCGAAGGCTGAATCGAACGGTTGGGGTGCCGGTACCACCATTGCGTGGCTGACCGCGGGCGTCGTATTCATGGCCGCATTCATCTACTGGCAAACCAAGTCCGACCATCCGCTGCTCCCGCTGCGAGTGGTCACCGATCGAATCCGCGCCGGCTCGTACCTGGCTATCTTCCTTTCCGGCGCAGGCATGTTCGCGGTCTTCTTGTTCTTGACGTACTACATGCAGTTGATCCTCGGATACACGCCGATCGTGACCGGTCTGGCCTTCATGCCCATGGTGTTCGGAATCGTCACGGCGGCAACGCTGTCCACGGCAGTACTTCTGCCGAGATTCGGTCCTCGTATCCTGATCACCAGCGGAATGGTCATCGCCGCAATCGGAATGACAATTCTGGCGCAGATTTCGGTGGACAGCACGTACGCCGTCCACATTCTGCCCGGACTGGTCGTCACCGGCCTCGGTATGGGCAGCATCTTCGCGCCGTCGATGCAGGGCGCAACCTCGGGTGTGCGCTACGAAGATGCCGGAGTTGCGTCGGCAACGGTCAACACGATGCAACAGGTGGGCGGTTCCATCGGGACAGCACTACTGAGCACCATCGCGGCATCCGCGTCTACGAATTACCTCGTCGGTCGTGAGGTCAACCCCATCACGCAGGCGCAGGCCGCAGTCGAAAGTTACACCACGACGTTCTACTGGGCTGCAGCCATTTTTGCGGTCGGCGCTGTGCTGACGGCATTGGTTGTTCGGAGTGGACTACTCCCGACGGCACCTGAGGGTGAACCGGTTCTGGTGCACTGAGATAAAGGTCGGGGCCGCTGTCTGAATGAACTGGTCAGCAGGCGGCCCCGACCTCCTCGACTCAGCAGGGGCCGTCCGGTCCACTTCCGTAACGGTGCATGACGTGGTCGAGTTGCTCGGTCGTGAGGGCCGGCACGGGAAGTTCACGGTGCGTGGTCCGCGATGCCCGCAAGCCGTCGATGATGAAGCCTAGAACGCGGCGGTATGCCTCCGGAGCATCGTCGCCCGTGAAATTCTGCGACAGCTTGATGGTCTGGATCAGAAGTGGAACGTCGCTGATTTCGAAGTCGTCGCGCAAGGTGCCCTCATCCTTCGCGCGGTTGACGAGGGCGGCGGTACTGCGAGTGATGCTGGCACGGGCACGGGTGAACGCGTCGGACGTGAAACGGGCGTCCATCAGAATGTCGCCGAATCCGCGACTGTCTGCCATACGACGCGAGATTGCTTCGAGGTAGTGGACAAGCCCGTCCCAGGCGCCGGGAATCTCGAGTGACGTTGTCGCAAGGGATTCGATCTCCGCGCAGCGGGAGTCGAACAAGGCCTGAATCAATTCGTCCTTGCTGGCGAATCGTCGGTAGACGGTGCCGACTCCGACGCCCGCGTGACGTGCGACATCCGCCAGCGTGGCATCGAGGCCCTGGGCTCCGAAGACTTCACGCGCGGAACAGAGGATGCGTTCGAGGTTCGCCTGGGCGTCGGCACGCAGACGTGGCTGTCCGCAAATGTCCGACGATCCCACTAGTGCATCGGGGTGACTTGTCGGCATCCTCACAGTCTACGACACTAAGCGGAACATACGGTTCCGCTAGTGTTATATTGCTAAGCGGAACGAATGGTTCCGATTAACTTCACGAGAGAAGCCATTTATGAGCACGTCTGACATCTGGGTCGGGAGTAAAACGACCTCGATGATGGGTACGCGGAATATCGGCTTCTCGGGCCGCGCACTGCGGGCTCTCTCCGGTGACGGTGCGTTCATCCAGCTCATCCGATTCGCTCTTGTCGGCGGCATCAGTAACATCCTCTACTTCGCCGCGTTCCTTGCTCTGCATGGCGACGGAGTCCTTGTCGCCAACGCCGTGGGCGCGGTGCTCAGCACTATTCTTGCCAACGAACTTCATCGGCGGCTCACGTTCCACGCCGCTGACCGCGTCCACTGGTTCACCGCGCAGTGGGAAGGCGGCGGACTGGCACTTGTCGGACTGCTCGCCAGCTCGGCTGCCATCAGCGCACTGGGTTTCCTGTTCCCCGGCGCAACTGGCGTTGTACAAGCCGGCCTCGTGATCGGCGTCAGCGCACTCGTCGGAGGCCTGCGCTTTGTCGCCCTCCGTGGATGGGTGTTCTGACCGAACCAGACGCAGCGTGCGGAACACTGTGAGTCATGAGCATGTCGATAGCCGACTCCGGTATCCGTCTCGGGCTGCTCTGTCTGGCGATGGCGGTGTTGGCGGCGCTCGTTTATCGCTTCACTCGCATCGGCAGTGTTCGTGTCGTCCCCGGTGCGCTGGTGCGTGGCGCCATCCAATTGGCAGCGATTTCCTTGATCCTGGCTGCTGCTCTCGCTCACCTCTGGTCGGCGGTACTCGTGCTGATCGGGATGTTTGCGGCCGCGTCATTCACGGCTGCGCGTAGATCGAACTCCGGTCGCTCCGGCGTTTGGCTGAGTGCCGCTGTGCTCGCGGGCATCGCCGTTGTGCTCCCACTCATGCTCATATCAGGGGTGGTTCCCTTGGAGGGGGTTGCGATCGTGCCGATCGGCGGGATCGTGATGGGCGGCGCTATGACCGCGACATCGATGGCCGCTAAACGTGGACTCGACGCCATCGACTCCCGATACGGTGAGGTCGAAGCTGCCCTCAGCCTTGGTTTTTCGCAGCGCGACGCCCGGTGGGAGGTGGCGAGAACTGCCGCCGCCGACGCTTTGCTGCCAGGAGTCGACCAGACGCGAACCGTCGGCCTGGTGACTTTGCCCGGAGCGTTTGTCGGCGTTCTGCTTGCGACGGGATCCGCGGTGCAGGCCGGGGCTGTGCAGATCCTTGTATTGGCAGGGCTGTTGTTGGCGCAAACCTGCGCGGTAGCTGTTGCCGTGGAGTTGGTTGCGCGAGGCCGCGTCTACCGAGGTAGGAGAGTCAGAGTTGCGCGAGTTCGTTGATCTTGTTGCTGCGCAGGACCCGATCGGGCAGATCAGGGGCGTTCGACGCGAGAGTGATCATTGCCGTACCGATGTTCTCACTTGTTGTGACGCTTGCCGGCAGCACAATGCGCAGCAGTGGGTACAACCCCGCTGACAGTTGATAGAACGCCTTGTACCACCACGTCTTCGACGGTGATCCGGGGCGCGGGCGGATAAACCCCGGCCGGAAGATGTAGACGGTCAGAGGCAGTGCCAGCAGTGCGTTCTCGGTTGCGCCACGTACTCGCTTCCACATGGTCGTGCTGGTCTCTGTGGAGTCGGCACTCTCGCCGGAAACGTAGACGAACACCATGCGCGGATTCAGCCGTGCGAGTGTCGTCGCGGCAGCGAGCGTGAAGTCGCGGGTGATCCGGGTGTAGTCGGTTTCGTTCATTCCGGCAGACGAGGCACCGAGGCAGAAGAAGCAGGCATCGGCGCCGATGAGGTCTCCCTCGATGCTCGTGAGATCAAGCAGATCGCGATGAACGATGTCGACTATTTTTGCGTCGCCGATCGTTATCGGATTACGGCCGACGGTCACTACCGTGTCGATTCGCGAATCCGTCAGGCACTCGCGCAGAACGCTGTTGCCCACCATTCCCGTTGCCCCGAAAATTACGACCTTCATCTGTGTTGCCCCCCGTTGTCGAATTCTGCGTTGTCGAATTCTGCGAACACACTACGCAGCGGTGTCGGGGCGGACTATGCCGGATCGCCAACTGAACGTTTGACCTGCAACGATTGGTCTCTTTCATCCAACTTGCGACCAAAGTCCCTACAAACCGTCCGGACGGTAGGGAGAGGATGGGTGCATGGACGAAGCGGGGGACGAGCTACATGTGCTCGGGTCGGAAACCGCCGGTCGATGTGTGGAGGCGTTGACCATCATCGTTTTCGGCGCGCTGTGTGCTGTTGTCGCAGGTTCCGCGATGTGCCTTCTCATCGGTGTGGTGGTGGGACTCGTTCGACTGGTCTACCTGTTTGCGCGCGAGTTGTTCTTCGAGAACGACATGTGGTCGTTGATGCTCCCGAACGTCGAGTGGAAGCGATCCAGGATGTAATTCTGACGCATGTTCCAGGGCGACTTCGATCCCTGCTTCGGGAATTGTTCGACGGCACGCAACACATATCCCGACTCGAGATCGAGAATGGGGCGTTGATCCATGTCCTCGGTTACCTGCGGAACGCAGGTGGAGTATCCGCGCTTGTCCATCTCGGCGAGCAGTCGGCACACGTACATAGACGTCAGGTCTGCCCGCAGCGTCCACGACGCGTTGGTATACCCGACGCACATCGCGAGATTCGGAACTTCGCTGATCATCATGCCTTTGTAGACGTATCGATCGCCAAGGGATACCGGCTCACCATCGACGTCGAGGGACATTCCGCCACAGGCTTCCATCTTCAATCCTGTTGCTGTGACCACGATGTCCGCGTCGAGTTCAGTGCCGGACATCAAGCGAATCCCGGACTCGGTGAACGTCTCGATGCGATCGGTTTCGATGGAGGCCTTGCCGGATTTCAGCGCCTTGAACAGATCGCCGTCGGGTACGACGCATAGTCGCTGATCCCACGGGTCATAGGCGGGCGTGAAGTGCGGATCGATCGGAACATCATGGGGGAGTTGCCGCTTGGCGGCTATGCTCAGTAGCTTCTTCGCGCGTGCCGGGCTGCGACGGCACAGTTGGTAGAAGCCGAGATTGACCAGGACGCTTTTCCACCGGGCCACACTGTGTGCCACCTTGCTCGGCAGGTACTTGCGGAAGGAATCCGCGATCTTGTCTTTCGACGCCAACGTCAGAATGTACGACGGTGACCGTTGCAGCATCGTGACGTGCTCGGCGCTCTTGGACATCGTGGGAACCAAAGTGACTGCGGTAGCGCCACTTCCGATCACAACCACCTTCTTGCCGGTGTAATCGAGATCGTCCGGCCAGAACTGTGGATGCACGACGGTTCCGCCAAACGTTTCCAAGCCTGGGAAATCGGGTGTGTATCCGGCGTCGTAGCTGTAGTAGCCGCTGCAGAGATAGAGAAAATTGCAGGTGAGTGTGTGTTCCCGATCCTCGGACACGACAGTGAGCGTCCAGACCGACGTTTCCGACGACCAGGACGCCGCAGTCACTTTCTGGTTGTACCGAATCTTCTGATCGATACCGTTCTCACTGGCGGTGTCCCGGACGTATTGCAGGATCGACGGGCCGTCGGCGATTGCCTTGGCATCGGTCCACGGGCGGAACGGATACCCCAGCGTGAACATGTCGGAGTCGGAGCGAATGCCGGGATACTTGAACAGATCCCAGGTTCCGCCACTGTTCGAGCGAGCCTCGAGAATGGCGTACGACTTTCCGGGAAGCTCGGTTTGCAGGCGATACGCAGCACCGATACCCGACAGGCCTGCACCGACGATCAGTACATCGAGGTGTTCGGTGCTCATCTGTGTACTCCGTATCGAGTGCGCCGTCCCGGTGAAAAGGTGGTCGAAACCCAGCCTACTGACCGATGCGCCGGCGATCGAAATCGGAACCTCGCGCCGCGAAGCTCCACAATTCACGGTTGTTATGGCAGATGATGGGATGTCCGAGTACACGTCATGGGCATTGTTATGGAGAAAAGAAAACATGGGCTGTTCGAGTAGGGTCGGCGCGGCACTGGTGGTTGTGTGTACAGCGCTGTCACTGAATGCGACAGTTGCGCGCGCGGAAGAACCGATCGCGGGATCGGTTGTCTCTCATATGCCACTCGCCGCGGCGACGCTACCGATTGGAGCCGCCGTTTCCGAACAGATTGTCTACCGAACTCTTCGGACGGCCGATCGACAAGGAATCTCGTCGGGTTCGATATTCCTGCCGGAGGGGGCACCGCCGACGGGTGGGTGGCCGGTGATCTCGTACGCCCACGGAACGGTGGGCAGCGCTGATCGCTGCGCGCCTTCGGTGGCCGGGTTCTACGAGACCGAACGACGCCCCATCGAGCGATGGTTGGCGGAGGGCTACGCAGTTGTGGCGACGGACTACTCGGGACTCGGGACCGAGGGCGCTCTGGCCTACCTCGACGGCCCAGCCGCGGGTGCCAACGCAATCGACATCGTTCGCGCCGCGCACGAGGTGTACGGCGACGTGCTGGACGAACGCTGGATGGTGGCGGGTCTGTCGGAAGGTGGGCATGCTGCCTACTTCGCCGGCCATGAAGCAAGTTCCCGCGCACCGGAATTGGATTTCCGGGGCACAGTGGTTGTTGCCGGACCTACTCACCTGGAGGGGTTGTTCCCGCTCGGTGGCCCGTTGTTCCCGGAGTTGGGTATTCCCGGCCTCGTGGTTTATGTCCTCTACCTTCTCGGTGGGATCGATGATCAGCGCCAGGAAGAGAATGTCCGACAGTATCTTTCGCCCCTCGGAATTTCGTGGATGGAGAAGGCTGCGACGCAGTGTGCGGTCGATATCGGTAAGACTGTTGCAAGCGAGAGGGTTCCCTTGGGCGCTCTCTTTTCTCAATCGCTGTGGACGCCACACATTTACGAATTGATGCGAGAGATGCTTCAGGTTCCTGTCGACGGTTACGACCGGCCGTTGCGCATCGTTCAGTCCACCGCCGACACAACACTCCCCATTCCGTTCACCTGGGCGCAACTCGTCGATCTACGTTCCAGAGGTACGCAATTCGAGTATCAAGAAATCCAGGGAGTCCCCCACAGTCAGTCCGTGATTGCATCGATGGATCAGACTGTCGAGTTCACGCAGCGAGTATTGCGCTAGCGCATGCGGCGATGAAAATCGCTGTCGCCGGTCTGCGCGAACCACACTATTGCCGCGATCGCGTACAGGATGACGAAGATCAACAGCAGCCCGCCCGCTATCACGAGTGATATCTGTCCAAGCCTCTTGACCCGGTCCGATGCGTAGCGTGAACCGTCCGCGTCGCCGTCCGCCCACAACGGATACACGTTGAACGCGTGGTTGAATGCCGAGAAGGCCAGCGGCCAGAAGAAGAGCAAGGACACCACCGCCCACCCGGCATTGACCGGTGGGCGGTCGGGGTTCCGAGGGAAGGCTGCAGACGTGGGTTGCGCAGCGGTGGGTTGCGCAGCGGTGGGTTGCGACCGAGGGGGTTGTTCCGAACTTGTCATGATGGGCTCCTGACATGAGGGTTCTCCTCGACGCTACTGCGATTCAGCTCGAGAATCATCGGAGTAACCCAACTAGGCGGAAACCGATGTGTGATCCGCGAGCAACCTGGCTACCGGAAGAACGTCCTTGACTGCCATGTCGATACGTTCGAATACCTCAGGGTTGAGGATGGTCGTCCCGTCGAAATCACCGGCGCTGAGATAGATGCCGACAGGAGCCGTCCATGCTTGGAAGAACGCAAAGAGTGGCCGCAGTGCCTGGTCGAGAACCAGTGCATGCCGATCACTTCCACCGGTTGCCGCGAGAATGACAGGCGTGTTCGCGAGAGCATATTGATCGACGAGATCGAAGAAATGCTTGAACATTCCGGTGTACGAACCGCGGAACACAGGCGACGCCGCAATCACGATGTCTGCGTTTTCGACCGCGTTCAGCGCGTCGGCGGTGGCTGCGTCGACGTGGTCACGATCGAGTGCGCCGGCCAAGCCGGGTACCAGATCCACGATCTCGATCACCCGAGCGTCGACTTGCTCGACGTCTCCCATCGTCTCGATGACGAGGTCGACCAGTGCCCGGGTTTTCGACGGCCTGGACATGCTGCCGACAACGGCAACAACTTTCAGGGGTGTTGTCATGAGTTGTCCTACTTCTCGGTTGGTGTCAGGGATTCGATTTCCTTGCGGACGACGGGAGCGACTTCGGTGCCCAGGATCTCGATGGCTCGGAGCATGTCCTTCTGGGGAACGTTGCCGAAACCCATCTGGATCATGATCCGGTCGTGGTGAAACAGTTCGTACTGCGCCATTGTCTTGTCGATGATCTCTTGCGGACCACCGAGGAAGAAGGCTCCGGCTGTTGTCGCCTGCGCTTCGTATGCCCTGCGCGGCATGGGAACTCCGTTGCCACGCTGGTGGTGGTTCTGCATCCAACCGGCTTGGAAGTACGGGTACGACGTATCGAGAGCGGCCTGCTTCGACGTGTCGACGAAGCCTGGCGACGCAATCGAAACCTTCAGGTTCTTCGGGTCGTGGCCGAACTCCACGGCGGCCCGGCGGTACAGGTCGACAAAGGGCTCGAACTGCTGGTAACTACCGCCGATGATGGCCAGCGACAACGGAAGTCCCAGCTTGGCTGCCCGAACTACCGACGCCGGGGTGCCGCCGACAGCGATCCACACCGGGATCTGACGGTCAGGCCGAGGTGTTACGTCACCGTCGACGAGGCTGGGACGCAGGTGTCCCTCCCACGTGATCGGATTCTCGTCCCGCAGTTTCAGGAGCAGATCGAGCTTTTGGGCAAAAAGCTCGTTGTACTGGGACAGGTCGTATCCGAACAGTGGGAACGATTCGGTGTACGACCCGCGTCCGGCGATGATCTCCGCTCGTCCCTCGGACAGGAGGTCGAGCGTCGAGAACTGCTGGAAGACGCGGACCGGATCGTCGGAGCTGAGTACGGTGACAGCGCTGGAGAGTTTGATGGAGTCGGTGGCCTGCGCCATCGCGGCGAGCACCACAGCGGGCGACGAGACCGCGAAGTCCGTCCGATGATGCTCGCCGACTCCGAAGACGTCCAACCCGACCTGGTCGGCAACGGTTGCCTGCTCCACCAAATGTCGAAGGTGGACACCGGGGTTCATCGTCTTGCCGGTTTCGGGGTCGGGCGTGAGTTCGCCGAAATGGTAGATGCCGAGTTCGAATGCCATGGTGATTCTCTCTATCGTGTCGTGGGGGTGATGGGGAGGCGCGTGCCGCCGACATCACAGGTGTCAGTTGTTGTGGTGTGGTGAGCTGCGAGGCGGCTGAAGAAGCGATCGAGGACCGGAAGTTCTTCCGCTTCGACCAGGTCGGCGAAGTACTCCGCTATTCCGCGCGAATGAATGGCAGATGCGGCTCGCAGAGTTTCCTTGCCTGCGGGCGTCATCGAGACCGTGACGACCCGTCGGTCGGCGTCGGGGCGCACTCGCTCCACCAGTCCGGCGTTGACTAGTCGATCCGCGACTCGGGTGACGCCACTGGTGGTCACCAGGACTTGCTGGGCGAGGTCGCCCATACGCAGTGAATTGCCGGGGGCTTCGTGCAGTCGCAGCAGTACGTCGTACTGACCGAGCGTCAGCCCGGTGCTTGCGCGCAGGTCAGCCTCCATTTTTCCGAGGATGACGCTGTGCGCGACGACAAGATTGCGCCACACCCGGCCGCGCGTCTGTTTGTCCTGGTCCATCGCCCTCGCTCCTCGATTTATTTGCTTACGCAAGTATTGCTTACTCAACTATTACGCTGGGAGGGCGGAATCTATTCCTGAACGCTCTGAGAGGTCCGGATCTCGATAGTGTTCCCGCATGGAGTTGGTACGCGGAGCGAACACAACGGTCGACGGACACACGCTGAGAGTGGCGGTGACGGGTGCCGCCCCTGGCAGCGTCGACCTGATGGTTTTCCAGCTCGACGGCAACAACAAGGTCCGCAGCGACGTGGATTTCATCTTTTTCAATCAGCCGAATTCGCCGGAAGGTGCGGTACGCCTGAGCGACGGAGGAGTTGTCGAGATCGACAGCGCCGGCGTGCCGGCCGACATCATGATGCTCAGCGTTGCGGTCGCGCTCGACGGCAATGTGTCCGGTGCTCTTGCCGACGTGCCGCAGTTAGGAGCCACCGTTGATCAGGCAGGCGGTGAACGGATCGCTGCCCCTGCACTGGGCTTGACCACCGAACGGGCGGCTGTGCTGGTCGAGATCTACCGCCGCGGTGAGGCATGGAAGATCCGCAACGTCTCAGCCGGGTGGGACGGGGGATTGGCGGACCTGGTAACGACTTTCGGGGTCTCGGTCGACGATGAGCCTGCAGAAGCGTCGACGGACGGTATTCGCAGCGTTCCCGACGAAGCCAAGCTGTCGATGGTCAAGCGTGAGAAGCTCGACCTTCGTAAACGCGAAGTCGCGAAGGTGCTTTTGACGAAGGGCGGCAACGGAATCCGCGCCCGCGTGATCCTGGTGATCGACAAAACCGGCAGCATGAGCAAGCAGTACAGGTCGAAGGTGGTGCACCGGGTCGTCGAGCGAATGGTTCCCGTCGCGATTCAGCTCGACGACGACGGCAAGCTCGAGCCGTACCTGTATGCGGTTGGCTTCCACAAACTTCCGGAGATATCGGTGCACGACGCCGAATCCTGGTCGGAGGAATACCTCCACCTGCGCGGATCGCACGGCGGATTCGACTACGACGCGATCGGTGCGTCCAACCGCGAAATTCCGATCATGACGGAAATCGTCTCCGGCTTGCGCTCCGGTACGGCGCCAACGCTTGTCCTCTTCTTCACCGACGGAGGATTCACCGAGCGTCGGGAAATTGCGGCTCTGATGCGCGACGCGTCGGAGCTACCGGCGTTCTGGCAGTTCGTCGGGATCGGCAAGGCCAAGTACGGAGTGCTCGAGAAGCTCGACGACATGGACGGGCGAGTGGTCGACAACGCCGGGTTCTTTGCCCTCGACGACATCGATTCCGTTTCCGACTCCGAGCTCTATTCACGGTTGTTGAGCGAATTCCCGGACTGGCACAAGAGTGCCGTCGCAGCCGGAATCACGAGATAGCGTCTCGCGGTTCGAGTGCTTCGGCGATGAAACGTAGAGCGTCGTCGAAGCTGCCGGTGTTATCCGTGTTGTCGGCTGCTGGCGGCCGCGAGTACTGAACCGATGAGATATACACGGCAGCAGCTGTCTGAGCGAGAAAATGGGCCGAGAAGTCCGTGCGCACTTCGCCGTCGACGATTCCGCGATCGAGTAGTCGACGGATTTGATCGTGGAACTGTTCGGTGCGTTCGGGACTGATCTGTTCGCGCGCCGGGTCTCGCTCGAGTTCGCCGGCGCGGAGGTACTCCCTGAATCTGTGCGTTGCGTCGGTGACGTCTTCGAGGACGAGGCGAATCCGTTCATTTGTCGTCATTTCACGCTCGAGCAGTCCGTCGATCAGAACGCCCAGCTTCTGCATGTGGCCGTCGTGTAGTGCCGAGACCACCGCATCCTTGCTGGGGAAGTAATTGAAGAACGTCGCGCGCGAGACATCGGCTGCCTCGGCGAGGTCGTCGATCGTCGTGCCTGTTACACCCCTTTCGGCAAACAATGTGCGGGCTGCGCTCAGGAGTCGCTGGCGTGTCTCGTACTTGTTGCGCTCGCGGCGTGAGAGCGGCATCTGTTCGTCGGTCATCAATTCTCCCGAAAACCTTCCACAAAACTAAACTCAAGTCTATATTTGGCCTGCAGTACAGAAAGTTTAGCCCAATCACGGAACTTTTGACGCTGCCGGCGATTTTCTCGGAGTCGAAGATGCGGCGCGAACGTGAATCGAGTGAAGGAAGGCTCCCTGAAGTGACAACGAGCATGCCGGACGACGTGGAAGCGTCGATCACCACAACGGAGACCGACCTCGAGGTTGTCTCTGCGCAACTCGAAAAGTGGCTTGTCGGAACGCTCGGCGCCGCCACCGATGTGCGTGTGTACAACGTGAGCAGGCCGGCCCATTCGGGAATGTCCAGTGTCTCAGTGCTGTTCGATCTGGACTGGACCGAGGAAGGAGCCCCACAGTCGGCACAGTTGGTGGCGCGACTGGCACCTGAGGTCTCGGCATTTCCTGTTTTCCCCACGTACGACCTCCAATATCAGTTCGACGTCCTGACCGCGGTACGCGAGCGAAGTGATGTGCCCGTCCCGCACGTTCGCTGGGTCGAGACCTCGTCGGAAGCCCTCGGGACCCCATTCCTGGTCATGGACCGAGTGACCGGTGCAGTCCCGGTGGACAACCCGCCCTACGTATTTGGTGGATGGCTTCTGGAATCGAGCAGTGAAGACCAGGCGCGTGTTCAGTCGAGCAGTATCGATATTCTGGCGCGGATTCACGGCATCGACGCAGAACTGCCCTTTCTGAGTGGCATGTCAGGCCTGCGCCGACACTTCGAGGGCGAGCGTGCATACTACGACTGGACCCGCCGCGACGACGGACTACGAATCCCGCTGTTGGAAGCTGCTTTCGAATGGCTCGAAGCCCACTGGCCGAAAGAGCCGAGTGCAGATGTGTTGTGCTGGGGTGACTCTCGGGTTGGCAATATCATGTTCCAAGGGACCGCTCCGGTCGCGGTCCTCGACTGGGAATCGGCAGCCGGGGCGCCGCGCGAAGTTGATCTCGGTTGGTTCATATTCTTCCACCGTCAGTTCCAGGACCTGGCGGAACAGTTCTCCATGCCCGGATTGCCGAAGATGTTCCGACGCGAAGACGTAGTCGCACAATACGAGCAGGCGACGGGTGTGACGGTTCGTGACCTCGACTTTTATCTGGTGTACGCGGCGTTGCGGCACGGAATCGTCATGTCACAGATCGCTCGACGTCGAATCCACTTCGGGGAGATAGAGGCTCCGGAGAATCCCGACGAATACGTACTGCATCACCGCATGCTTGCAGACCTCATCGATGGAACCTACGAATGGGACAAGAAATGAAGCCGATCGATCTGGACGAATACCCAGTGCACCAGGCGCCGCTGTCCATGGCGCGCGTTGCCAGCACGGACCGCAATTTCTACGACCGATGCTACTTCAACGCCCACGACCGCACCGGGGACGTCTTCCTCGTGACCGGACTCGGGGTGTACCCCAACCTCGGCGTCGTCGACGCATTTGCCACCGTCCGCACCGGTGATACGCAAGTGGCAGTGCGGTTTTCGGATGCGCATGACGGTGCATCGACCAAAACCGAAGTGGGTGGGTACCGGGTCGAGGTGATCAAGCCGCTGCAGACCTTGCGGGTTGTCTGCGAACATGAAGACCTTTCCTTCGACATGACATGGGAGGGTGCCTTCGATTCGGTTCTCGAGGAACACCACACTTTGATGTCGGGTCCGCGAGCGATCCTCGACGCCACCCGCTTTGCGCAGGTCGGCAGTTGGTCCGGCACGATGAGCGTGCGCGGCACCGATATTGCCGTCGATCCGGCAGTGTGGACGGGAAGTCGTGACCGCTCGTGGGGGATCAGACCCGTCGGCGAGCCGGATCCAGCGGGCCGCATGGGCGACGAGCCCCCCGGCGGTCACTGGTGGACGTATGTGCCGCTTCGATTCGACGATTTTGCGTTGATGATCATCGTGCAGGAAAGCCCCGACGGCTACCGCACTCTGAGCCACGCGACGCGGACCTTCCCGGACGGACGAGTCGAGCAATTGGGTTGGCCGCGTACCGAAATCGCGTACCGACCCGGAACCAGGCATCCCGAGAGTGCACGTATTCACCTGACCACGCCGGCCGGCGAGGCTCTGGTTGTCGATATCGACACCATCGGATTTGTTGCTCTCAACGTCGGTGCCGGCTACGGCGGCGACAGCGGCTGGACTCATGGAGAATGGCGCGGCCGTAACTGGAGCTCGTCGTCGGTGTACGACCTCACCGATCCGGCGATCGTCGCGAAGCTTCCCTACGGAACAATTGACCACATCGCGCGGGCAACCTGCAACGGGTCCGAGGGGTGGGGCATGTTCGAACACGCCGTCATGGGGCGCCACGACCCGTCCGGCTTTGTGGGTTGGCTCGACATGGCGAAGTGAACGTGTATCTAGAGAGCCGTAACCATCTGCTGGGTAACGTCTTTCAAGAAGCTGTCGATGTGCGCCCAGGTGGAGTTCTCTGACGTCGGGCCGGCCACAATGCCGAGGTGGCTTCCCGGCACCTCCTCGAATCGAACGGACGGTGATCCGGTCAGGACCGACCGGATTGCCGCCACCGAGGCGGCGGGTGCGATGACATCGGATGTTCCGCCGATGGCGAGTACCGGCACATTCAGTTCGGACAGGTCGATGCTTCGGCCTCCCAGAACGATTGTGTTCTTGTACAACCCGTTTCCCAGGATGAGTTGCCTACAGATCTGCCTGAATGCCCGCCCGGGGTAGCCGGGCATGTCCGCCATGAAGGTGTCGATCGATTCCATGCGGGCAAGGGTCTCGGTGTTGTGCAGGTTCTTGGCTATGAACCACGGCTTGAGTAGTTCCCGTTGCGGCGCGGTCACGCGATAACTAGCTTGCACCAGGGGAGCGGGAAGCCCGCCGATCAGATCGGTGGCCGTCGTGAGTGGGCGATCGCCGGTGTATCCACCGATCAGCCGAAGTGGGCTGATTGTGGGAATTTTGGTGTAGTCGACCGGGGTGCCGATCGCTGTGATCGACGCTATCGGCAGGTCGGAGTGAGCCGACGCGGTCAACAGCGTCATGGTTCCACCGAGGCTCCATCCGATGACGGAAACATCTGTGCCGTCGTGCAATTCGGAGACCGCACGTATGGCATCGGGGATGATGCCGTCGATCCAGGATTCAAATCCCATGTGCCGATCTGTGTATTGCATCGTTCCGTAGTCGAGCGCGTACGGCGTATGTCCACCTCGAACGAGATGGGAAGCGAGACTCTGGCCGGGCCGGAGATCGTAACAATATGCGGGGACAGCCAACGGGGGCACCAGGAGTACGGGTCGTCCCTGGATTTCTCCGAAGCGGTACAGATCGCGGTGCGGACCTTCGGAGATCAGGGTGGACGGGGTGCGCCGGCGCCCTTCGACTCCGTCGCCGAAGGACAGACCCCACGCGTTACGAGCACTCGTGATCAAACGCCTCGTATCCAACACAGCTGTCCCCTCGCAGTCGGCAGCCGTGCTTCGGCCACAACGAGTGTATGTTACCTACGATCACATACACCCGCTGCAGTGTGTTCGAATCAGTCCAGGAACAGATCAAGCTGCGGATTGTCGCCGCCGCCGTAGACCGACAGGTCCGTGATTCCCGACTCGATGAGTACATCGGCGTCGATGAAGCAGTTGCCGGTGGTCTTCGTGGACGGCTGGGAGAAGATCTCGACGGCCGCGTCGGCCATGATTTCCGGACTACGTGACGAGGACAGCAGGCTGTCTCCGTCGGCCATGTTGGCGACCGCTGCAGTGGCGATGTACGTCTGTGGCCACAAGCAATTCGCGGCGATGCCGGCGTCGGCAAATTCTGCCGCAAAGCCCAAGGTGAGCAGGCTCATTCCGTACTTCGAGAGCGTGTATGCGGGGTGTGCGCCGAGCCAGTACGGGTTCATGTTCACCGGTGGTGCGATGGTGAGGATGTGTGCGTTTTCCGACTCGCGCAGGTGTGGCAGGGCGGCCTGTGTGAGTAGGAACGTGCCTCGCGAATTGATTTCCTGCATGAGGTCGTACTTCTTTGCCGGCAGGTTTTCCGTGCTTTCGAGGGCTATTGCACTCGCATTGTTGACGCAGATGTCGACGGCACCGAAATTCTCGACCGCGACGGCGACAGCGCGCCTGGCGTCTTCTTCTTTCCGGACGTCGCCGACGACGGCAACGGCCTTTCCGCCGGCAGCTTGGATGCCTTCGACGGCTGTGTGCACGGTTCCCTGAAGTCTCGGGTGTGGTTCGCCTGTCTTGGCGAGCAGAACGACGTTCGCTCCGTACTTGGCTG
Organism: Rhodococcus sp. IEGM 1366; assembly: GCF_033142425.1. Lineage (NCBI taxonomy): Bacteria > Bacillati > Actinomycetota > Actinomycetes > Mycobacteriales > Nocardiaceae > Rhodococcus > Rhodococcus sp. IEGM 1366. Next base: position 436,793 of record NZ_JAWLRZ010000007.1, on the reverse strand, counting down.
CTGCGGTGGCGATGGCAAGGCCGATTCCACGGCTTCCGCCGGAAATGACCAAGGTGCGATCGGTGAGTGCGTTCTGGCTGGGCATCGTTCTCCTAAGTTCTCGTTCTCTGGAATGGTATTGGCATTCTCATTTTTTGCAAGTACCGTATTCAACGATGAACGACTTCACGGAAACCTCGTCCGGCATCCCTCTCGCTCCGGTCTACGGACCGGAGGACAGGACTGTCGATCCGCCCGCACCGGGCGCGTACCCCTTCACCCGCGGCAACTTCTCCTCGGGATATCGAGGGCGCTTGTGGACTTTTCGGCAGTACTCCGGGTTCGGCACCGCGGAAGAGTCCAACGCTCGCTATCGCTATCTCCTCGCGCAAGGCGGCACCGGACTCTCGGTTGCCCTCGACCTGCCCACCCAATGCGGCTACGACTCCGATGACCCAGAGGTCACCGAAGAAGTCGGGCGCGTCGGTGTAGCCGTCGATACCCTTGCCGACGCGGAGGTGCTGTTCGAGGACATCCCGCTCGACAAGATCAGCACCAGTTTCACGATCAACGGAACGGCCGCGATTCTGCTGGCGTTCTACGTGGCTGCTGCTGAACGCAAGGGTGTTCCGCGGGAGAAGCTCACCGGGACTATCCAGAACGACATCCTGAAGGAATATGCCTCCCGAGGTACGTGGATCTGGCCCCCGGAGCCGTCGCTGCGGTTGATTGCCGACACCATCGAGTTCTGCGCCGCCGAGGTGCCCAGGTTCAATGCAATCTCGGTGGCCGGAGCGCACTTCCGTGATGCCGGCGCCACCGCCGTCCAGGAGATGGCCTTCACACTCGCGGACGGTGTCACCTACTGCGACACAGTGGTCGAGCGTGGACGCATGACCATCGACGAGTTTGCGCCGCAGATTTCGTTCTTCTTCTACACGCACGGCGACTTCTTCGAGGAGATCGCCAAATATCGTGCCGGACGCCGTCGTTGGGCCACTATCGTCCGGGAGCGTTACGGCGCCACCACCGACAAGGCGTCGATGTTCCGCTTCGGTTGTGTCGCCGGTGGCGCGTCGCTGTACGCGCCTCAGGCGCAGAACAACCTCGTGCGTGTGGCGTACGAGTCCATGGCGTCGGTACTCGGCGGCGTCCAGTCCATGTTCACAGCGGCCTGGGACGAGCCCTTTGCCCTTCCCAGTGAAGAGTCCGCAACGCTGGCCCTGCGTACCCAGCAGATCCTCGCTTACGAGACCGGAGTGACGCGGGTGGCCGACCCGCTCGGTGGGTCCTACTTCGTCGAAGCCCTTACGGACGCAACGGAAGAGCGACTCATCGAGATCATGGCGGATCTCGAAGCGCACGGCGGCATGGTTCGAGCCATCGAGGACGGCTACCTGCAGGGGCTGATCGCCGATGAGGCCTACCAACTCCACAAGGACGTCGAATCGGGCGTAAAGCCGGTTGTCGGTGTCAACCGGTTTGTCTCCGAGGAACCCGCGCCGGAGATTTCGACTTACGAGCTCAACGCCGAAGGGCGTGAGCTGCAACTGAAACGGCTCGCGAGGGTCAAAGCGGACCGTGATCCTGACGAGGTGGCGAGGTCACTGACGGCACTGTCCCGAGCAGCGGAAGGAACGGACAATCTGATGCACAAGTTGATCGACTGCGCCAACGCGTACTGCACAGTCGGCGAGATGGTTTCGTCCCTCAAGGCAGTATGGGGCGAATTCCAGCAGCCGGTGGTGTTCTGATGAGCGCCCGCGTTCTTGTTGCAAAGCCAGGCCTCGACGGCCATGACCGTGGTGCCAAGATCGTCGCACGAGCGTTGCGCGACGCCGGATTCGAAGTTATCTATACCGGCATCAGGCGGACGGTCGAAGACATCGTCACCATTGCGCTGCAAGAAGATGTGGCCGTTGTCGGACTCAGTATTCTCTCCGGTGCTCACGTCGCGCTCACAACTCGAACCCTCGAGGCCCTTCGGGCTGCGGACGCAGGAGACATCAAAGTTGTTGTAGGAGGCACAATCCCGCAGTCGGATGTGCCGCGCCTGCTCGAGGCCGGTGCCTCGGCAGTGTTTCCCACCGGCGCTTCACTGGAAGAACTGGTCAGCGGAGTACGCGCATTGACTGAAACATCGGCAACAGCAAATCTGGAGGAACCGTGCGCATCGGAGTGATGATCGGCCCCGAGCGGGGCGACTCCGCGAAGAAGGTCGCCCGCATGATGGCGGACGTGGAGTGGGCAGAGGCCGCCGGTCTCGACAGTGTCTGGGTGCCGCAGGTTCCCAGCGACTTCGACGCGTTGACGGCTGTGTCCCTGATGGGCACGCGGACGTCGAGAATCGAAATCGGCACAGCCGTGGTTCCGCTGCAGGCACAACATCCGATTGCACTGGCGCGGCAAGCGCTCTCGGCTCACGCAGCAACCGACGGGCGGTTGGCGCTCGGTGTCGGTCCGTCGCATCACTGGATCATCGAGGACATGCTCGGCTTGCCCTACGACAAGCCGGCCGGGCTCACCCGCGACTACCTCGAGGTCCTTGCCTCTGCCCTCAACGGCCCCGGTCCGGTAGACGTGGAGAACTCGACGTTCACGGTGCACAATCCGCTCGAGATCGGTCCCGTATCTCCGATGCCAGTTCTGGTTGCCGCTCTCGGACCAGTCATGCTGAAGATCGCCGGCGAGCGCGCCGACGGAACCATACTGTGGATGGCAGACCAGCGTGCGATCGAAGATCACGTCGTTCCTCGGATCAGCAAGGCAGCAGCCGACGCCGGCCGTCCCGATCCGCGCATCATCGCCGGCATCCCGGTCTGTCTGTGCAGTCCGTCCGAAGTCGACAAAGCGCGCGAGCGAGCCAACCGGATCCTCGGTGAAGCCGAGGTGTCGCCGAACTATCAGAAACTCTTGGAAAAGGGTGGCGCCAAGGACATTGGTGATCTGTGCGTTGTGGGTGACGAGAATGCGATACTCGAGGGATTCCGCAGCTACGAGGCTGCCGGGGTTACCGATCTTTCGATGCGACTACTCCCCATCGGTGACAACCGGGACGAGCTGATCGCCTCCAAATACCGGACGCGCGAAGTGATCGCACAGATCGCAGCGGAGTTCCGGTGACCTCCGGGCCGCTGGCAGGCATCCGGATCCTCGAGATCGGGCACATGCTCGCCGGACCGTACGCCACCATGATGCTGGCTGATCTCGGCGCAGATGTCATCAAGATCGAACCGCCGAGTGGAGACATATCGCGCCAGGTCAGCGATTCTTACTTCGCGAGCCTCAATCGCGGCAAGCGGAGTATCTGCATCGACCTCACGACAGAGGCCGGGCAGGCGCGTCTCGGCGAATTGGTGGAGGAATCCGATGCGCTGCTGGCAAACCTGAAACCGTCGGCCATCCACCGGTACGGCCTGACCTACGAGGCTCTGCGTAAATGGAACGAACAAATCGTATGCGTTGCACTTACCGGATTCGGGCTGGCCGCCGGTGACGATCCTGCCTTCGACTACGTCATCCAGGCAGCAACCGGCGTAGCTTCGCTGACCGGGGACCCGTCCGGTCCGCCGACGCTTCCCGGATACTCCTCGGCAGACAATTCCTCCGGGCTTACTGCGGCTCTTGGACTTCTGGCGCAGATCGTATCGGGTAGCGGGGGACAGGTCGAGGTGTCGTTGCAAGACGTCATGCTCTCGCAGCTCAACTATCGAGCGTCGTCCTACCTCAACGACGGCGTGGAGCCGCGCCGACTCCCTTCAGGCGCGCATTCGTACTATGTTCCCGCTCAACTATTTCCGACGGCAGACGGACACCTCGCACTGTTCATCACACACGACGGTTTCTGGCGCTCGTTTGCCGGCGAAGCCGGCATCGTGGGATTCGAGACGATGGCTGAGCGAGCTGAGCGCAGAGACGAGGTACTGGGCGCCGTTACCGAAGTGTTGGCCACGGACACCGCCGCCAACTGGGAATCTCGCCTGCGCCCATTAGGAGTGCCCGCATCTGCAGTGCGTTCACTACCTGACGCGCTCGACGCGCTTCCGGAGGCGATAGTGACGGCCGGGGACTACCGTCTGGTCGGGAGTCCGATCCGCGTCGCTGGTTACGAACCCGAGTACGGCCCGCCGCCCCTGCTCGGTGAGCACGGGGACATTCCGGCTCGGATTTGATTTAACAGTTCCGACAACAACAAAGATGGTCCCGCGAGTTCGCAACTCGCGGGACCATAGTTGTGTCTTCAGTTGTGGAAGATCAGTTGGTCATCCAGAACTCCTCGGGCAGTGGTGATCCGAAGCCGTACATCACAACGCCATGTGCATTCTTTGCAGTGATGACCGACGGTGCAGACTTTGCGTACCAAATACCCGGATTGAGTGCTACCAGACGCTTCTGCACGGTTTCGTACGCCGCGCGGCGTTCCTCGATCGTCTTCCCGACACGGCCGGCGTCCAGGGCGCCGGTGAGTTGCTGGTCGCTGATTCCGGTGATGTTTCCCTGCGAGGAGGAATGAAATGCGGTCCACAGCGCGGCATCGGGATCCTGGAACAGTGCCGATGCAATGATCATGTCGAAATCGTGAGTGGCATTGCGGGAATTTCCGGTCGCGGCATCCACAACTTCGATATCCATGGACACATTCTTGAAGGCGCTCAGTTGCGCCTGCACAGTTTCGGCGGTTGCCTTGTTCTCCGGCAGTGCATAGGTGGTGAAGGTGAAGGACAGGGGTTTGCCCTCGGCTGCCAACTCGTCGAAGAGTTTCTGCGCCGTTTCCTTGTTCGGAGTTGTCAGTGGAATGTCGGAGAAGAACGGTGACGTTTCCGGGAAGAGTGTTTGCGGGACAACGCCTTTGCCGTCGTTGATCACGGTGTTGACTGCTTCGAGATCCACAGCCATGGAGACTGCCCGACGGGCGCGTTCGTCGTCGAACGGTGCGCGTCGCACGTTCATGCCCATGTAGAGTCCGCCGCCGAACGATACTGTGTCGGTGGACAAACCGGCGTCCTGCGCCTGAGCCAGGCTCGCCCAGTTCGTTTCCATGGCAAAGTCTGCGCCGCCCGCGATCATCGTGTTGAGGCGTTGCGTGGCGTCAGCGACCGTTCGGAGGGTCAGCCCGTCGAGGTACGGCTTCGGCGCATCCCAGTACTGCGGGTTCTTCTTCAGCTCCATGACGTCCTGGCGTGTCCACCTCGTCAGCGTGAAAGGCCCGGCACCGACGGGGTTTTCGTCGAAGGCGGCTTGCCCCTTCTGCAATGCAGTTGGTGAGGCGATCCAGTTCATGGCACCGGTCACCAGCGCCTGTGGGAAGACCGGACTGGGCGCTGCCATCACGACGTTCAGAGTCGTCGCGTCCACCACCTCGGTGGACGCCACCTGCGACGCCTGCCTGATCGAATCGGATGGATTCGCAGGATCACGCAGACGATCCCAGTTGAACTTCACGGCAGCCGCATCCAACGGTGTTTCGTCGGAAAATGTCAGCCCGGGGCGAAGTTTCAGTGTGAACGTCGATCCACCGTCGACTGTGGAGAAGTCTGTCGCCATGGTGAACTTCATGTCGAGCGTCGAGGGATCCTCGATCATCAACGTCCCGTACAGCGCGTTTCCGAGAAGGCTTTGCCGCGTCCACGAATTACCCAGTCCAGCCGGGTCGAGAGTGCGAGGTTCGCCGATGACAATGGCACGCGCCACCCCACCAGCTACCGGTTCACCGGCATCGGCGCTGGTTCCTGTGGTTTCTGCGGGGCTGGTGCCGCACGCACTGACAAACACTGCCACGGAACACACCGCGGCCAGAGTCGCGGCTAGTGCGCGCCTCGTTCGGATCATGGTCGACCTTTCAGAAGTAATGCAGCTGGCAAGTCGAGATCACCCGGCGACGCTGTCCACCAGAAGGTTCTTGCTCACCGAAGCCAGGGGGAAGTGACACGCTGCGAACTGGCCGGGACGAACCTCTCTCATCTCAGGTTCCTCCGTAACGCAACGTTCCTCGACTTGGGGGCACCGGGTGCGGAATCGGCATCCGCTCGGCGGTGAAAGCGGCGACGGCACATCCCCTTCCAGCGCTGGCCCGGCAAAGCCCTTCTCCGGATCGGTCAGCGGTACGGAATCGAGTAGTGCGCGGGTGTAAGGGTGTGCGGGGTCGTCGTAGACCTCGACGGAGTCGCCGAACTCGCAGACTTTGCCCAAGTACATGACCATGACGTTGTCGCTGACCGTTCGCACCACACCGAGGTCGTGGGCGATGAAGACAACGGTGAGGTCGAACTCGCTCTTGAGTACCTCGATGAGGTTCAGGATCTGTGCCTGGACGGAGACGTCGAGTGCGGAGACGGGTTCGTCGCAGATCAACAGTCGTGGGCTCAGTGCGAGTGCGCGCGCGATCGCTACACGCTGTGCCTGGCCGCCGGAAAGTTGGCGCGGCAACATCTCTGCGAACCGCGTGCCGGACAGGCCGACCTGTTCGAGAACCGATGCCGAGGTGGTGACTTTTTCTGCGGTGGGGGCGCCGGCGACTGCCATGCCCTCGACGACGATGTCCTTGACGGAACGCCGCGGGTTCAGCGACGCTACCGGATCTTGGAAGATCATCTGCATGTCGCGGCGCAGTTTACGCATCTGCGATTCGTCGGCGTTTTCGATCCAGTCCTCGCCGAAGCGGATTCGGCCCGCGGTGACTCGGTCCAGACGCAGAACTGCGCGTCCGGTGGTGGACTTTCCGCAACCGGATTCGCCGACGATGCCCAGGGTTTCGCCGGGCAGTACGTCGAAACTGATCTTGGATACGGCCTGAACGGTTCCGGAACTTGTGTGGTATTCCACGACAAGATCTTGAACACTCAGGAGAGCGTCGTCGCCCCGTAGGTGGGCGCTACCACTACCAGCCATGAGATTCTTTACCTTCCGGACATTGCCGACGCCGGAACGGCGACCGGGTTGAGGCACGCCACGTCATGGTCTGCGCCAACTGATTCCAACTGCAGGCCGGGAGTGGAACACTCTGCGACGGCCTGACCGCAGCGTGGCTCGAAGCGGCAACCCTCGGGTGGGGATGTGGGGTCGGGGAGCGATCCGTCGATCAAACGCAACGGTGAGTGGCGTTCGTGGTCGATGGTGGGCGTTGCTCCCAGGAGGGCGTGGGTGTAGCGGTGGCGTGGCTCGTCGAATACTTCTCGGGTGGAGCCGATTTCGGCGATCTTTCCCGCATACATGACGGAGACGCGGTCGGTTCGGCCGGCGACGACAGCCAGGTCGTGGCTGATCAGCAGCATCGAGGTGCCACGTTCGCGTTGGATGCGTCGCAGCAGGTCCAGGATCTGGCGCTGAATCGTCACGTCCAATGCCGTGGTGGGCTCGTCGGCGATCAACAGATCCGGCTCGCACGCGAGTGCGATCGCGATCATGACGCGTTGGCGCATGCCGCCGGACATTTCGTGGGGGTAGTTGCTCAGACGTCGTTCGGGGTCGGGCACCCCGACCTCCTTGAGGAGGTCGAGGGCCCGACTGTGAGCTTCGGAACGGCTGACTCCGAGATGGCGGCGCATCCCTTCGGTCATCTGTCGTTCCACTTTGACTACAGGGTTGAGTGATCTGCCCGGATCTTGGAAGACCATGGCGATCTGGTTGCCCCAGATCTCGAGCTTTTCCTTCTTCGTCAGCGACAGTAGATCGCGTCCTTGGAAGGTGACTTCCCCCGATCGGCCCGAACGCGGTGGCATCAGGCCCATGATGGCCCGTGCCATGACGGACTTGCCGGAGCCGGATTCACCGACGATTCCCAGTGCTTGACTTCGGTCCAAGGTCAAGGAGACCCCGTCCACGGCACGCACGATTCCGCGTGGTGTGCCGATGTGGGCACGTAGGTTCCTCACTTCGAGGAGTGGCTGAGAGTTCATGGTGATCCGGCCCTTTGATCTGTAGTCGGCTACTGCGTCGAATTGCTTTCGGCTACTTCGCGATCCACATAGCGTCGGTGAGCGGCGAGCCCGAGCCGTACATGGTGACGCCCTGTACGTCCTTGCCCGTCACGGTCGACGGTGCTGCGCGGATGTACCAGAGTCCGACGGTGAGGTCGGCGAGGCGCTCCTGCACGGTCGTGTACGCGGCCTTGCGCTCGTCCTGCGACTGCGAGGTACGGCCGACATCGAGTGCGTCGCTCAGTTCCTGATCGTCGACACCGATGATGTTGCCAGGGGACTTGTTGTGGAAGGTCGACCACATGGAATCCGGATCCTGGATGATCGCGGAGGAGATCACCATGTCGAAGTCCTTGGTGCCCATCTTGGCGGTAGCGGCGGCGTAGTCGACCACGTCGACCTTGGCCTCGACGTTCTTGTAGGCGCTCAACTGTGCCTGCAGTGCCTCACCGGCGGTCTTGCTCTCGGCCGTCGGGTACGACGTGAAGGTGAACGAGACAGGCTTGCCTTCAGCGGCGAGCTCGTCGAAGAGCTTCTGCGCTTCGGCCTTGTTGTACTCGCTCAACTTGATGTCCGCGTAGAACGGGGAGGATTCCTGGAACAGGGTCTCCGGGACCTCGCCCTTGCCGCTGTAGACGACGGTGTTCATGGCGTCGAGGTCAACTGCGAGTGACACTGCACGACGGGCACGCTCGTCGTTGAAGGGGGCGCGTCGGAAGTTCATGGACAAGTACTGGCCGCCGCCCATCGGAACGATTTCGGTCGGGAAGCCCGCGGTCTCGGCGGTATCCAACGTCTGCCAGTTCGATTCGTTGATCAGATCAGCGCCACCGGTCGAGAGTGTGTTGTAACGCTGATTGGTATCAGCGGCCACACGGATGGTGAGGGTATCCAGGTACGGGCGCGGTGCGTCGTAATACGTGGGGTTCTTTGCCAATTCGATGGAGTCCTGTCGCGCCCACTTGGTGAGCGTGAACGGTCCGGCACCGATGGGGTTCTCGTCGAATCCGGCCTGACCCTTCTGCAGTGCGACCGGTGAGGCGATCCAGTTCATCGAGCTGGCGATGAGGGTCTGCGAGTAGTGCGGGGTAGGTGTAACCATCGTGACCGCGAGGTTGGCCGGATCGACGACGCTCAAATTGGCGATCTGTGCGACGTAGCGAGCGGACGTCGAACCGAGAGCCGGGTCCTTGAGGCGCTCCCAGTTGAACTTGACCGCTTCGGCGTCGAGAGGTGTTCCGTCCGAGAACTTCAGGTTCGGGCGAAGTTTCAGGTTGAACGTGGCACCACCGTCGGCGGTCGAGAAGTCCTCGGCCATGGTGTATGTGACGTCAAGGGTCTTGGTGTCGTTGATCATCAACGTGCCGTACAGCGAGTTGCCGAGGATGCCCTGGTGTGCCCAGGTGTTGGACAGCGTGGCCGGGTCGAGGGACCGCGGCTCGCCCGCCATGATCGCGCGGCCGGCACCGCCGGATACGGGATCGCCTGCAGCCGTGGTGCCCTCGTTGCTGCTGCCGGAATCGGAGCCGCAGGCGGTCAGCACGAATGCTGCGGTACACACCATCGCGACCGCTGTCAGTAAGCGTCTTTTTCGGATCATGGAAAGCCCTCTCAGGTGGAACGTGGAAATGAGTACGTCGTGTCGAGCGGGAAAACGGTCTTGGTCGTTCAGTCGTGCAGTCCTCGAGGTTCAGTCGTGCAGAGTGCGGTCGAACTTGTTGCGGAGGAAGTCACCTGCCTGATTGAGGGCGAACACCGTGAAGAAGATCGCCAACGAAGGAACGAAGACCAAGTATGGGTAGTCGGCAATGTAGTTCTTGCCGTCGCCGATCATTCCGCCCCAACTGGGCTGTGGCGGTGGGATTCCCAGGCCGAGGAAGCTCAGTGAGCCTTCGGCGACGATCAGGGCGGCCATGATGATCGGCAGGAACGCAGCCAGGGGAGCGAGGACGTTCGGCAGGATTTCCTTGAACAGGATTCGCCAGTGGCCGGCGCCCATGTTCCGTGCGGCCCGGACGAATTCCCTCGAGCTCCACGCCATTGTGTTGGCTCTGGCCAGACGGATGAATCCGGGGATGACGACCAAGGTCAGTCCGAGCAGCATGGTCGGAATGGAGGGGGTCAGGACGGACGCCAGCGCCAGCAGCAGGATCAACGGCGGGAATGCGAGCATCGCGTCGGCAAGGAGGGTCACGCCGGAATCGAGACGCCTACCGAAGTAGCCGCCGATCAGGCCGATGAAGGAGCCCACCACAAATCCGATCAATCCGGCTACAGTACCGACAAGGAGCGAGACACGGGCGCCGTAGATGATGCGGGAGAGCATCGACCGCCCGAGGGTGTCCGTCCCCAGCAGCAGATCGAGGGATTCGAACGACGGTGAAAGGCGCGGTGCGCCAACCGGAACGGAGTAGGAAGCAATGGGCAGGACATTTGCCAGCGCCGCTGCGAGAAGCACAGTGACGAGCCAACCGAAGGAGAGGTACACCAGAATGGATCGTGACTTCTTCGCCGGTGGCACCAGAGGTGCCGGCGGGTCCGACGGTTGCTCGTCCTGCGAGCCGGTCCGGTCTTCGACAACTGATCGCGTCATGCTCCGACAACCTTCCTGACCCGTGGGTCGATCAATCCGTAGCTGAGGTCGACCAGGGTGTTGATACCCACGTACACAATCGCGATGAAGACCACGATTCCCTGGACCATGATCACGTCGCGCGACGTGATGGACGAGGAGATGAGCTGTCCCAAACCGGGTAGACCGAAGAGTGTTTCGACGATGACGGTGCCACCGATGAGTCGACCGAGACTGATGCCGGCAACGGTGATCAGGGAGAACGACGACGGTCGGAGCGCGTGCCGGAACATCACGTACCACCCGGGCATTCCCTTCGCCCGAGCCGCTGCCACGTAGTCCTCGCGCAGGGTTCCGATCAGGTCGGTGCGCAGCAGACGGTGGAATGCGGCGATCTCGGTCAACGCGATTGCGATCGCGGGCAGCAGTGCGCTCTGGAGGTTTGCACCGAGGCCTTCGCTCATACGCGACCAGCCTGTCACCGGGAAGAGCTGGAATTTGATCGCGAAGTAATAGATCAGGACCGGGCCGGCGATGAACGCGGGAACCGAGAGGCACACAGCCGAAACGACATTGATGCCGCGGTCGAGCTTGCTTCCTGGGCGCGACGCGGAGGCGACGGCCATCAGAACGGCAACAACCAGAGCAATGATCAGGCCCATAGCGGCCAATTGCAGGGTGACAGGGAGGCGCTCGACGATGGCCTCGCTGACTGACTGACCGGTGAGCGGTGAGGTTCCGAAGTCTCCGCGGAATGCGTCACCGAGCCAATTGAAGTACTGAGTCCAGACGGGAACGTCGAGTCCCATCTTTGCTTCCATCGCCGCAACGGCCTCGGGGGTAGCGTTTTCACCCAGGATCACCTCGGCGGCAGACCCGGGCGCCAGGCTCAACAGCAGAACAGCTGCTGCCGCTACCAACAAGACGACCACCAAGCTGCGGCCTACACGCCTCGTAATTGTGAGAATCATCCAACTCGACTTTCATCATGCAAGCGAGGCCAAAGTTCCTTGTATGCAGAGATTTTGGACTGTTACGAAGCTTGCGTGTGATTATGCGCACTCTTGGCGCACCTGGATTTGTTGTAATATATTCAATGATCGCTGCGAATAGCAAGAGAAACCTGGATCGAACTCCCGTTGGTGCATTTCGACGTTCGCCGAGTTCCAGTGAATGATCGTTTAATTCAACAGGATTGAGGGTTGTCAAAGTAGCGCCCTCAGCGTGTCTGCCGAAATTGGGCACGGCGATGTTGCTCATGTCGGCGAGCTGATGGCCCCGAGCGAATGCGTCAATTCTGTTGTTTTACAACGACTTTTGGCCTGGAATCTCCTGTCTCACTCGTATTTCACTGTGATCGACTCGGAGTCGGGTATTGCCTGGCAGGTCAGAACGTAGCCGTCCGACACCTCCTCGTCGGTCAGTGCGTCATTGATTCTCATCACGGCGCTTCCCGAGGTGACGTGTGCCATGCAGGTTGCGCAGTTTCCGGCTTCGCAGGAGAACGGCGGCGTAAGTCCAGCGCGCCGAGCACTTTCCAGCAGAGTCTCGTTGGGGTGTCGTGGTACCGAGGTCTTCTTTCGCCCGAGAACGATGGTCACTGTTCCGGTGACTTCGGTGGAAGTTGGTTCGGTAGCGGCAGATTCACCGGTGCTCACCGGTTCGGCCACGATCGGTTCGGCCACAATCGGTTCGGCCGCACTGCCGAATCGTTCGCTGAAGACGCGACCCGGTCCCGGTAGGGCCGATTCGATCAGGTCCATGAAGGGTTCGGGGCCGCACAGGTAACTGTCGGCTCCCACGTGCTTGCCGACAAAGTCGAGTACTGCGGCCTTGTCGAGGAATCCGTTCTTGTCGTCGAGGTGGCGTGTGACGGTGAGCCGACCGGGGTAGCGGTCGACGAGTTCCGAGAGAACGCGCTCGAAGATCATCGAGTCGTGATCACGATCGGCGCACAGAAGGTGAACCTCGCGATCGGTGGTGGCGAGAGTGGTCTTGGCGAGCGACAGGATCGGGGTGATGCCGCTGCCGCCGCTGAACCCGAGCAACGGCGCCTCGGATTCGCGAAGGCGAAACGTGCCGGCCGGCCTGGTGACGACCACCTCGTCACCTTCGGAGACATTGTCGTGTAGCCAGTTCGAGACCTTGCCTCCGGCAACACGTTTGACGGTGGTCATCAATTCGTTGTCGGTGTCCGGTGAGCTCGACATCGAGTACGACCGGAACAGTTCGGTGCCGTCGACCTCGACGCGGAATGTGCAGAACTGCCCGGCGCTGTAGGTGAACGGACCGTCTGCCGGAGCGAGAACAAATGTACGCGCGTCGGAGCTCTCTTTGACGATCCGGGTGACGGTCGCTCGTTGGAACAACGGTGGTCTCGCCATGGCTACCTCCTGCTGATATTGAGATTCTATAAGTTTGAGAATACTATTCTCTCAAACGAGATAGGATCTTCTCAATGAAGCATTTGTACACGCGAGACGGGGGATGCGCTAGCCCCCATCCCCCAGTGAGGAGCCAAGGATGAGCGGGCAGAGCGTCCTTGTGTTCGACGAACAGAAATACAGCCGAGACGAGCTGGAGACGCTAGCCGACGCGCTTGCATCGCGGCTGGTTCGGGATGGTGTCACTGCTGGTCAACGCGTTGCTCTCATGTCGTCGAATCGTCCGGAGTTTGTAGTCGCGGTACTTGCGATCTGGCGCGCGGGCGCCGCTGTCGTGCTGATCAGTCCGGCGTGGAAGAGCGTCGAGGTTGCGCACGCACTGGCGACAACGAGCCCCGTGTATGCAATCGGAGACAATCCTGTGCTCGCGGAACTGATGCCGATGCTGAGCCTTGACGAGTCGGTCTCGTGCAGCGCCGATACCGAAACGTTCGGCGAGCCCGATCCTGCGTCGGATGCCGTTCTCGTCTTCAGTTCGGGAACAACCGGCTTACCCAAGGCGGTCCGGCACACTCATGGGTCGTTTGCCGTTGCCGTCGAGCAGTGGCGAGACGTGCTGGAGCTGACGGAACGCGATCGCATGCAGATCGTGACTCCGCCTTCACACATACTCGGGCTGCTCAACATCGTGACGGCACTCGAGTCCGGTGCATGGCTGCGGCTTCACCGCCGATTCGATCTCGATACGATGCTGCACCACATCGAGGTAGACCGGATTACCGTCGAAATGGCCGTGGCGCCCATCGCTCTGGCAATCGCCTCGCATCCGAAACTCGAATCGTACGATCTCTCGTCGCTGCGCTACATCATGTGGGGCGCAACGCCGGTGACACCTAGCGTTGCCGAGGAAGTCACGCGGCGAACAGGTGTCGGGTGGATGCCGGCGTACGGTGCCAGCGAGCTGCCCGTCATTGCGTGCAACCCCGTCGAGGGTGCACAACTCGACAGCGTGGGGCGTGCGGCACCGGGCGTGAGCCTTCGAATCGTGTCCACCGAAACCGGCGAGGTGCTCGGCACCGGCGAGACCGGAGAAATCCAGGCACTGTCGGCTTCGGTCATGGCTGGGTATCTTCCCGACGAGGAAACCGCCGGTGCGTTCGCCGGCGGTTGGTACCGCACCGGTGACGTCGGACATCTCGACAACGACGGTTGGCTGCGAATCACCGACCGCCTCAAGGAAATGATCAAGGTTCGCGGCTTCCAGGTAGCCCCGGCCGAGATCGAAGCAGTCCTCCACGGACACCCCGACGTCGCGGATTGCGCGGTGTTCGGAATCCCCGACCCGAAAGACGGCGAAGCGATCGTCGCGGCTGTCGCGACAAGCGGCTCGATCGGGGAAGTGGAACTCATGGAACTCGTAGCCGGCCGGATGGCCGGCTACAAACGCCTGCGGCGAGTGGTGTTCGTGCCCGAAATTCCTCGCCTGCCCTCCGGCAAGGTGTTGCGCCGAGAACTCAAGGAGCGCTATGGACGTACGTCTGACTAATGAACAGCGGCAGCTGCGTGACGCTGCCGCAAAACTGGCCGACGATTTGGGACCGGGTTCGGTCCTCGATTTGGAGGACGGCTCTCGCATCGCTCGTCTGGAGAAGGCGGTGGCCACAACCGGCTGGCGTTCACTCCGCTCGGACGGAGCGTCTGGCGTCGAAGTTGCTATCGTCGCAGAGGAATTCGGCCGCGGACTGGTCGACGTTCCATTTCTCGGACCGGTGCTTGCCGACGATCTACGTCGTCATGTCGCCGATGATCAGCTCACGTGGGCAATAGCTGTCGGTGACGAGGCGGTCGACGCGACCGGTCTCGACCACGCTCTCGTCTTGCGTGAGAACAAGGCATTTGCCGGCCGCGTCGGACCGGTAGCTGCAGGCGCCGATCTGACCAGAGGTTTTGCCGAGTTGCTCGATCCGACGGATTCCCTCGGGGAGATATCGACGGACGACGTGACGCGGTGGGAGGCACTTGCGCTCGTCGCTACCTGTGCCGATCTGGTCGGCACGGCGCGGGGCGCTCACCATGTTGCGACCGAGTACGCCAAGGTCCGTGAGCAGTACGGCACGGCGATCGGGTCGTACCAGGCTGTTGCACATCTGCTGGCCGAAGGCCTCGCGCTGATCGAAGGATCGGTGAGTGTGCTCCGGTACGCGGCGTGGGCCGTGGACGAGCTGCCGCCGACCGAGGCGATCGCAGCGGCGCGGATCGCAAAGATCTACTGCGCACGGGCAACTCGAACCGTGTGTGAAACCGCAGTGCAGGTGCACGGCGGAATCGGCAACACGTGGGAGTGCCTCGTGCATGTGTACCTGCGGCGGGCATTGACGTCCACCGAACTGTTTCCCGTAAGGCTGGAGGAGATCGACCTTGGACTTTCGTGATTCGCCGGAAGAAGCCGCTTTCCGAGACCGACTGCGGTCATGGGCAGCTGAGCGGGCAAAGACATTCCCGAGCTCGGGAGACGAGTACTGGGCACGGCAGGGCGAGTGGCATCAGGCGCTCTACAGCGGCGGATTCTTCGGCGCATCGTGGCCCAAAGAATATGGCGGACAGGAACTGCCGCCCGTCTACGACGTCATCGTCGACGAGGAACTGGCCATAGCGGGTGCTCCGCCTCGGCCCAGCCTCGGATACCTGGTACACGGACTCGGCAGGCACGGCAGTGAGGATCTTCGGCGTCGTTTCCTTCCCGGAATGATCAACGGCACCGAACGCTGGTGCCAGGGATTCAGTGAGCCAGGTGCCGGTTCGGACCTTGCCTCGCTCACGACCACCGCCGTCCGTGAGGGCGACGAGTACGTCATACACGGCCACAAGATCTGGACAAGCTACAGCGATGTCGCCGACTGGTGCCTGCTCTTGGCGCGGACGGAACCCGATGCAAAGCGTCACCGCGGACTGACCGCATTCATCGTCTCGATGGACCAGCCCGGTATCGAGCAGCGTCCGCTCAAGATGATGAACGGTGTCACCAAGGAGTTCGGCCAGGTGCTCTTCGACGGTGCTCGTGTGCCGGTCGATCAGATGGTCGGTGCTCCCGGTGAAGGCTGGGCGTTGGCCATGACGGTTGTCGGGCACGAACGTGAACCCTCCACGCTGGGCTATGCGGCGCGCTACGGCAAACTGGTCCGCCAGCTCGCGGCCAGGAGCGACGGACCGCCGTCGACGGAATTAGCCTGGGCTGCAGTGGAAACAGAGATGTTGCGGCTACACGTGCGTCGCCGGTTGTCCGAGCAGTTGGACGGACTCTCCCACGGTTCTGAGGGCTCGCTCGACAAGCTCCTGATGACCTGGGTGGATCAGGCCGTCGGGCACGCAGCGTTGACGGAGGCGGGTAGCCGCGACACCGAGATGCTCGGTTCGTACCTGTACAGCCGCGCCCAGAGCGTCATGGGTGGGACATCACAAATTCAGAAGAACATCATTGCCTCGCGCATTCTCGGATTGGGAGTTTGACATGTACGACATGCCCGAAGAGATCGACGTCCGCGCAGAAGGCTCGCTGCGGATCATCACTCTCAATCGACCGGACGCGCTCAACGCCGTCAACGACAGTCTGCATACCGGCTTGGCGGAGTTGTGGCCACGGCTCAGCGCGGATCGTGACGCCCGTGCCGCAGTACTCACCGGCAACGGTAAGGCTTTCTCGGCGGGTGGCGATTTTGCCTACCTCGCAGAGTTGGCCGAAGACTCCGAAATGCGGGCTCGCACAATCGCGCACGGTCGTGATCTGGTGCTCGGAATGGCTCGGTGCCGTGTCCCCGTGATCGCGGCTGTCAACGGCCCGGCCGTCGGCCTGGGATGCAGCCTCGTTGCACTGAGCGACATCGTCTACATCGCAGAATCCGCCTACCTGGCCGACCCGCACGTACAGGTCGGACTGGTTGCCGCCGACGGTGGACCGCTGACGTGGCCGCTGCAGATCAGTCTGCTGCTGGCAAAGGAATACGCATTGACCGGGACGCGCATCGGAGCGGAGAAGGCCTGCACGCTCGGCCTGGCCAACCATGTGTCGCTCGATCCACTTGCCGACGCCATCGAATGCGCGAAAAAGATTGCCTCGCAGCCGCGTCAGGCCGTCGAGAGCACCAAGCGACTGCTGAACATGCACCTCGAGCGGGCGATTCTTGCCACACTCGACTTCGCGACGACGGCAGAAGAGCTGACTTTCCAGAGCGAGGATTTCCGGGACAACATCGCGAAGCTCACCGCCGTCAAGAGTTGAATCGGAGAAAGTGGAAGAGGCTGGGCACCAGGGGATCTGTGCCCAGCCTTTTCTTTTCACATCACAGGCACTTGGAGACGATCTCTTCGGCGAACTTCTCGATGGGGGCTCGGTACTGCTCCGCGCTTCCCTTCAAGTGCGAGTGGTCTCCGCTGTGCTGGAGGTCCCAGTCGGCCCACGGTGAGCACATCACGCCGGTGATGCCGATGTCTTCTGCCCGCTTGTAGAGGTCAGGTGTCCGCTCGTCGAACAATCCGAGAATGATCTCGAAAGGCTCGTTTTCGCGTCCGTATTCGCGGCGGTAGCCCTTGATCCGGTCGATCCACACAGTGGCTTCTTCCAGCGTGTATGCAGTCCCGACCCAGCCGTCGCAATAACGCGCTGCGCGTTTGAGCGCGGCAGCGGATTCGCCGCCGCAGAGGATCGGGACAGGGGCAGGCGGGTGCGGTTCGATCATCATTTCCGGGATGTCGTAGTACTCGCCTTTCCACGACACCCAGCCGCCCTTCCAGAGGGCCCGCAGTGCCTGGATCATTTCGTTGAGTCGTGGTCCACGGTTGTCGAAGTCCTGGCCGAGTAGTTCGAATTCCTCACGCATCCAGCCGGCTGAGAGTCCGATGGACACGCGTCCGTTGGACAGTGCACCCGCGGTGCCCACCTGTTTGGCGACCTCGAGGATGGGGCGCGCGGGAGCGATGTAGACGTTGTTGCCGAAATGCAGGTTCTCCGTCACCGCGGCCATTGCGCCGATGAGAACCCAGGCATCGGGCCACTCGGTGTCGGGTTGCCAGTACGGCACGCCGCTTTCCGTTGCCGGATAACGTGTTTTGAGTTCACGCGGGAAGATGAGGTGGTCCGATACGAGGACGCCGTGGTAGCCGTTTTCGTCGAGCATCTTTGCGACGGAGGGCATCTCGGCGGTGTTCATGAAGGCTGTGCCGGTCCAGAATTTCATGCTTCTGCCCTACGCTGGCCGCTGGTTGTCGAATGTATGGAAGTCATGCGGACACAGTATGGGACTGGCATTCAAGTTGTCGGGGAACCAGAATCTTTGATTGTTATTGCAGAACAAAGGTTTTCATAGTGTTTCGCGAACGGTCGGGGGCGTCGCACTGGCGTCGACGCCCCCTGGCGTCGCGGTCCGGCAATTTACTTCGGGGGGAACCGCAGTGCGCCGTCGAGGCGGATGACCTCGCCGTTGAGGTAATCGTTCTCCACGATCGAGGAGACCAGCGTGGCGTACTCCGGCGAGCGGCCCATGCGCTGGGGATGCGGAACCTGCGGTCCCCAGTACGCCTCGAGCTGATCGCCGGCCTTTCCGTATGCGGGCGTCAGGAAAGTGCCGGG
The DNA here is from genome assembly GCF_033142425.1 of Rhodococcus sp. IEGM 1366. Lineage (NCBI taxonomy): Bacteria > Bacillati > Actinomycetota > Actinomycetes > Mycobacteriales > Nocardiaceae > Rhodococcus > Rhodococcus sp. IEGM 1366. The sequence continues at coordinate 418,319 of NZ_JAWLRZ010000007.1, read as the reverse complement.
AGCGATCGTCACGACGCGGATGCCGAGCGGCGAGAGGTCGCGTGCGGCAACAAGAGTCATGCCGACAACACCGCCCTTGGCTGCGGAGTATGGCAGCTGGCCGATCTGGCCTTCGTACGCGGCGATGGACGCCGTGTTGATGATGACGCCGCGCCCACTCTCGAGAGCCTCCTGACGACCCATCGCTGCTGCCGACAGGCGCATCACGTTGAACACCGAGATCAAGTACGAATTGATCGTGGTCGTGAACGCCTCGAGGCTCATGGCGCTGCCGTCCTTGCCGACCAGGCGGCCGCCACCGGCGGGGCCGCCGTGGCAGTCGACCGAGATGCGCAGCGGACCCAGTGATTCGGCTTCGGCGATTGCGGCAAGAACGCTGTCTTCGTCGCCGGCATCGGTGCGGACGTATCGAACGCCGAGTTCGCGTTCGAGTTCCTTGCCCTTGTCGTCGGCAACGTCGGCCACGACGACCTTGGCTCCCTCCGAGTGGAGACGGCGAACCGTAGCCTCGCCGAGCCCTCCGGTGCCACCGACGACGATGGCGGAACAACCGTTGATCTGCATTTCGATTTCCCTTCTTGCAAGTATTGATCTCTGTTGAGAGAATAATGTTCTCATGAACATCACCATGATTGCAGAAATGGCCGCATCGAGTTGCGATCGGGCCGTAGTGACCGTCGAAAATCGGTCATTGACCGCCGCGCAACTCCTTGCCCTTGCCCGCCGCGCCGCCGACCGATTCCGGCAATACCCTGCCGTGCTCTACCTCGGCACCAACCACCTCGCGTACCCCGTCGCGCTGTTCGGCGCCGCGATGGCCGGGGTTCCGTTCGTGCCACTCAACTACCGACTGGGCGATCAGCAGTTGACTGCCCTGATCGACCGCCACCCCGGTGCACTGGTGCTGCGTCTCGACGATCTCGACGAACTGATCGACATCGAAGCGATACAGCAGGATTCGGCCGAATCCGAAGCTCCGGCTCCATCCGATGCTCCGGCTCCACAGTGGGACGGTGACAGCGTCGCCGCAATCATCTACACCAGCGGAACCACCGCTGATCCCAAGCCCGCGATACTCCGGCATCGGCATCTACTTGCTTACGTGCTCAACACCATGGAGTTCTCGTCGGCCGACGAGAGCGACGCGTCGTTGGTCTCTGTTCCGCCCTACCACATCGCCGGTCTGACGAACCTGCTCTCGAACCTCTACACCGGGCGTCGGATCGTCTATCTGGCCGCTTTCGACGCCAACGTGTGGCTCGACACCGTCCGGAGCCAAAGCGTCACTCACGCAATGCTCGTTCCCACGATGCTGGCGCGTGTTGTCGCCGAATTGGGGGAGAACGATGCAAATACTCCCTCGCTGGCAAGTTTGGCGTACGGCGGATCGAGAACACCCCGGCCGGTACTCGAGCACGCGCTGCGAAGCTTCCCGGATACCGGATTCGTCAATGCCTACGGACTCACGGAGACAGCGTCGTCGGTGGCAGTTCTCGGCCCCGACGATCACCGGATTGCGTTTGCCTCTACCGATCCGGCAGTGCGTGATCGTCTCGGATCGGTCGGAAAAACGCTGCCGGGCATCGAAATCGAGGTGCGCAGCGAGGACGGTGATCCGGTCGGTGCCGGGGTTACCGGCCTGGTGTTCGTTCGAGGCGAGCAGATTTCCGGTGAGTACGGCAACCGGAGCGTCCTCGACGAGAACGGCTGGTTCGCCACGCGTGATCTCGGCCGACTCGACTCCGACGGTTTCCTGTTCATCGAGGGGCGCGCGGACGACACCATCATCCGAGGGGGTGAGAACATCGCCCCCGCAGAAATCGAGGACGTGCTTCTTGCGCATCCCGCCATCATCGAGGCTGCTGTGATCGGCGTTCCGGATCCTGAATGGGGACAGCGGATAGTTGCTGTTCTCGTCGGTGAGGTCGATCAGGCAGAGATCAAGGCGTGGGTCAAGGAACGACTGCGTTCGTCCAAGACTCCCGACATCGTCGTGTTCCGACACGAACTCCCGAAGACCGAAACCGGAAAACTACTGCGCCGCGTTCTGCTGGCCGAATTGGAGAACACCCATGCCTGAAGCAATTATCGTCTCCGCTCTGCGAACCCCCATCGGTACCGCGGGTAAGGGAACGTTGCGAGACACCACCGCTCACGACCTCGCGCACCATGTCGTCGCGGCGGCAGCAGAAACTCTCGACGCGAGTCAGATCGACGACGTCATGCTCGCCGAGGGACTGTACGGCGGCGGCGTGATCGCCCGCCACGCGGCAATTACCGCGGGCCTGACTACGGTGCCAGGCCTGGCACTGAACCGGCACTGTGCGGCCAGCCTGGGCGCCGTGCAGGCCGCTGCAGGGTCCATCCGTTCCGGGATGGACAAGCTGATCATCGCCGGTGGCGTCAACTCCGCGTCGACCAGCCCGAGGTCCTTGTTCCGCGTCGACGGCGAATTTGTGCCGTGGATGTCCCCGACGCACCCGGATCGCCCCGATGCGCCGAACAAGGACATGTCGATCACGGTGGGCTGGAACGCCGCAGTGAAGGCCGGAGTCTCGCGCGAGGACATGGACGCGTGGGCTCTGCTCTCGCACCAGAAGGCAGTGAGCGCCATTGACGAGGGGCGGTTCAAAGAAGAGATCGTGCCCATCAGCACACCTCACGGACTCTTCTCCGTCGACGAGCATCCGCGCCGTGAGACGAGCCTGGAGAAGCTCGGCTCGCTCAAGGTGCTGCACCCCGAGATCGAAGGCTTCAGCATCACCGCTGGAAATGCCAGCGGCGCCAACGATGCTGCTGCGGTTCTCACCATCGCCAGCAGCGATCTGGGAATGCCGGGACTGGGAACCGTCAAGTCGTGGGCATCCGTCGCGGTCGATCCCGCATTCACGGGTCTGGCTCCTGTCGAGGCAATTCCGAAGGCGTTGGCACGCGCGGGAATGTCGTTGGCCGACGTGGATCTGTTCGAGATCAACGAGGCGTTCGCGGCCATGTGCGTGGCGACGATCAAGATGCTCGGAATCGATGCCGATCGTGTAAATGTCAGCGGCAGTGGATGTTCTCTCGGGCATCCCGTGGCAGCTACCGGTGCGCGCATGCTGGTGACCCTGGTGCACGAGCTGCGACGCCGCGGCGGCGGAATCGGTGTGGCAGCCATGTGCGCCGGCGGCGGTATGGGTTCGGCGGTTGTCATCGAGGTTCCGGCTCCGTGACGTCGACTGGGATATCGACTGGGATTTCGACTGGGGCCGAGAGGTATTCGAGTACTCGATGACTGTAATTACCGTTGCAACGATCGAGGATCTTGTCACCGCGGCGCGCTCAGGTTCACTGCGCGCCGCGGGTCGGCTGTTGAGTCTGGTCGAGAGTAGTCGGCGAGAAGAAGTTCTCGACATCGTCGGCTCACGACCGGTGCGGGTGGTCGGAGTGACCGGTCCGCCGGGCGCAGGCAAGTCGACCACCATCGCAGTCCTCGTGCGGGCCTACCGTCAGCGCGGACTGCGGGTTGCCGTTCTTGCGGTCGATCCTTCCTCGCCGTACAGCGGCGGGGCATTGTTGGGCGATCGAATCAGGATGGCAGAGCACATCGACGACGCCGACGTCCTCATCCGCTCGGTGGCCACTCGCGGTCACCTGGGCGGTCTGGCCGTTGCCGTACCCGCAGCGATCCGCCTCCTCGCGGCGCTCGACTACGATCTGATTCTGCTCGAATCGGTGGGCGTCGGGCAGTCCGAAATCGAGATCTCGGCCATCGCCGATCCCGCAGTGGTCGTTCTCAATCCCGGTGCGGGGGATGCAGTTCAAGCGGCCAAGGCCGGACTGCTCGAGGTTGCCGACATCCTGGTCGTGAACAAAGCGGATCGAGAGGGTGCGGATCAGACCGTCCGGGACTTGCGCGCCGAGGCCGGCGTCCCCATTCTCAAGCTGATTGCGTCCAAAGGTGTTGGTGCGGAAGAACTGGCCGATGCCATCGACGCTCACCAGCGTGCAGACACCCTTGCCAGACGCACAGCTCGGGCAAGGGTGCAGATTCTGTCGTTGGCGCAATCGAGGCTGCGTGCCCACGCAGACCTCGACGAACTTGCCGCCGCCGTCGCAGCGGGCCGCAGCGATGCGTACACCGCCGCGGCGCGACTGCTCGGAACGTAGGAAAGCCAGCTAGCTCAGATCTGCGACAATCTGCGGAAGATCTTGTGTCGTACGAATTCCCGGAGCTGCATCACAGACAGAAGGAATGGCGTTGACTGCCCGGTTTGCCGTGTAGGCCGGGGCGGTCTCGCTCATCCTCTCCAAGGGGATGGGGAAACGAAGATCGATGTCGAGTGGCGCATCGCCGTCGACGTCGATGTGCCAGCCGGTGTCACGAATCTTCCAGTCCACGTCGAGTTCGCTCGAGCAGTACCACGTTGCGCAGAAGCTCAGCAGTTCTCGGCCGGCATGTTTGCCGCTCACGGTGATCCGTTGAGCGGCAACGGTTCCCGCTTCCAGAGTTCCCGCTGCGATCTGGACTGTAGTTCGGGTGGTGGCCAGCTCGCCGTGGGCGTCGACGGAGTCGAGCGGCATGCCGATCGACTCGGCGACCAGCTGGAGAGACGGACCGAAGTTCGACTTTACGTGTGCGATTCGGTTCTCGTCGAAATCGGTCGGGGTGAGCCCGAATCCCATGACGTCGAAGAGTATCCCGGGTGAATTACGTTGGGAGAGATCGGCGAATTCACTGATCGCGAGGTGGTTCAGGCGACGTTGAATCGAGCTCAACACCAGGGGGAGTGCCTCGGTCACGAATCCGGGACTGCTGCCGGTGCTGTGGATCGACGTTCCTCCGGTTCGGCACGCGGCTTCGATCCGCTCGCGCAGTGTTGGGTCCATGCCGGCAGGGTAGTGAAATTCTCCACGAGTGGTGACGATGTTCGAGCCGGCCGCGAGAATGCGGCATACTTCGTCGGCGTCGAACTGGCGTGGCATGTACAGCACACAATCCGCGGCCAGCCCGATGACGTCGTCGATGCTGTTGGTGGCCACCACCCCGGCGTCGTCGATACCGCACAGTTCACCGGCGTCACGACCGGCCTTGTCAGCCGAATGCACGTATACCCCGGCCAATTCCAGATTTGAATGTTCGATGACGCCGCGCAACGAGCGGGTGCCGATGTTGCCGGTCGCCCACTGAACCACCCGGTAGGGTCTCACGGCAGAGGTTCTCTGGACAGCGCTGTCGGACAGTGTATTTGAACTCATGTCACACCTAACTGATCGGTCGGTGCTACCGAGAATCGGTTGTCACGGTAGGCGGAGCAGGGCTTCCTGTGCATACGAGGCAACGAGGTTGCCGTCTTCGGAGTACACGTCGCCGCGGCCGAAGCAGCGCCCGTGAGCAGTCACGGGGCTGTCCTGACGCAGCAATAGCCACGAGTCGGTCGTGAAGGGTCGGTGAAACCACAGATTGTGTGAGGTGACTGCGGACGTGAAAGTGGTTCCGTTGCCGAGTTGGCTCAATCCGTCGACCGGGCGTAGGGCGGTGCCGATCAGCGTGAGGTCGGTGGCGTAGGTGGCGATGGCGGGCGCGAGGTTCTGGCTGACCGGTGGGGTGCGCATCCACATTTCGAACTCGGGCGCGCCGGTGTCGGTGGAGTTGAGGTCGACGTCGGTGCGTATTTCCCACGGGATCAGGTCGACGTCGGTCCGGAACTCTTCGCCGAGTGGCGACGCAATTGTGTTCTCTGACTGACGATCCGGGCCGTCCTCGGGAGCATGCATGGAGATCAGGGACGTGGCGATGACGCCTTTGGATTGGCGCGCAATGATGGTCAATGTTGCGAAGGAACGGCCTTCGTGTTGACGCGTCACTTCGTAGCGGACGGTTTCGTCGGCGCTGCCTTCCCTGGCAAACAGGGAATGAAGCGACTTGATGCTCTTGTTCGGACAGGTCAATTCGGCCGCGCGGACGAACTGACCGAGAATTTGCCCGCCGAAAAGTCGGTGGTACGTCAAATGCAGGTTGGGACCCTCGAAAACGAGGGTTGTCGCATTCTCGTCGGTATCAGTTCGTCCGGTCTGCGGTTGCAGGTCGAGGCAGGCTAGGAGGTCGTTCCATAACTCGGACATCGGCCGAGTGTATATAAAATTTCCTCAATTGAGAATGAAGTTCTCAATCCTGTTTTTCAGCCCTTGTGTGCGAACCCCTGTGAACAGAAGGCCCAGACCTCGTCGGAGGAAATGGGATGGACGGTCGCGTCGTCCGGGGCGCCGCTGGACTGCGCAATGAACATCACCGTCTGCATGGTCATGGCGGCAATTCGGCGGGGGTTGACGCCCTCGCGCAACTGTCCTGCTTCGCTCACCTTTTCCATCAGTTCGACAAAGAATGCGAGAAGCGAGGAGTGGGCAACCTTGACCTCGGCCGGATGCGACAGCAGCAACTGGGGGGCGAAATCGGTGAACAGCGGACGCTGAGCAGCCGGGTCGGGACGACAGAACTCGAACAGAAGCTCGACGGCGATCTTGAGTTGGTCCATCGGTTCGGATGTACCGGCGGTCGCTGCACGGATCTGTTCGGCGCTACGGCTCAGGGCGTCTTCGAACAATGCCAACAGTAGTTCGTGCTTACCGTCGAATTGGAGGTAGAAGCTACGCAAGGACAGTTTGGACCGGTCGACCACCTCTTGCACGGTGAAGTCGGTGGTGCCTTTTTCGGTGATGATCGACTGTGCCGCATCGAGAAATCGCTGCACGCGTTGCTCTGCGCGAAGCTTTGCGGTCTTGATGGAACGCTCGACCGACCGTTGCTTCCATGCCGGCTCTTCGCTGGGCGTGGTCACCACTGCACCAGCCCCCTTCCGATTGTCAAAAACATGTTTGCACTGTACCGGAGATGTCTGTGTCACAGTGGAACGACCAAGTGTTATTTACATTTTCGAGACTATTACTATCGCTGAGCGAGAATGCTATTCTCAAACAATAATGCACCGCAGCTCCGACAGGGAGGCAGTTCGGGATGCTCTTCGAGTTCGACTCCGATCAGCGACTATGGCAAAACACCGTGCGCGAAGTGACGGCAAAGGAATGCCCGTCGTCGCTGATCCGGGACGTCGTCGACAACGACGCCAACCCGATACAAATTTGGAAAACTTACGTTTCGCTCGGTTGGACCGAGTTGACCGACCCTGATACCGCAGTTGAATTGGCAATCGTCTTGGAAGAGTTGGGCCGAGCGACGGATCCCACTCCCTACCTGGCGACAATGACACAATTTGCTCCACTTTCGAGTGAGCCGATCGATCCTGAGCAGCCGGGAACGGCAGTATTCGAGGGCGTCAGTGCCAGCCGTGACGGAAACGGGTGGCGTCTGGACGGCACGGCGCACCGCGTACTCGACGGTGATCGCGCCGAGAAGTTGGCCGTCGTCACGTCGGCGGGAGTCTTTGTTGTTCCGGCCGCGGACGTCACAGCGACGCGCAGTCCGATTTTCGATCCGGTGCTTCATGTTGCGGAAGTGTCGTTCGACGGCGTGCGGGTCGGCGTCGACCAGCGCAGTAGCGCAGATCCGGCACGGGCCATGGACCTCGCGCTCACCGGAATGGCGCTGACGACAGTCGGAGCGTGTCAGCGCGTCCTTGATCTTGCACTCGACCATGTGCGGAACCGCAAGCAGTTCGGTTCCCTCATCGGATCGTTCCAGGCTGTCCAGCACAAAGCTGCCGACATGCACCTTGCAATCGAGCGTGCCCGCGCCCTCGCGTACTACGCAGCGCTGACGATTGCCGAGAACGACCCGAGGCGGCGGCTGGCCGCGTCCATGGCCAAGGCTGCAGCCGGGGAGTGCCAATCGTTGGTGTTCCGCAACGGAATGCAGCTGTTCGGAGCGATGAGCTTCACCTGGGAAAACGACCTACAGTTTGCGCTCAAGCGTGCCAAAGCCGGTGAGCTACTGCTCGGCGGTGCGGCACAGCATCGGGCGCTGATCGCCGAGGAGTACCGTGCAACTCAACTTTGACGCCGACGTCGAGGAATTCCGGGCAGAGTTCCGCGCTTTCCTGGACGAGAATCTTCCCAGCGAGGCGCAGGCCGCGGAGCGCGCCGGATCCAGCGCGGATATTCCGCAGTGGGCGCGCGAATGGCAGCGTCTGCAGTTCGACAACGGTTGGCTGTTACCGGGCAACCCGCCGGAATTCGGTGGGCGCAATGCTGGGATCCTCGAGCAGTACGTGCATCTGGAGGAACTGTCGAAGCGGCGGATCTATCACAGCTTCAATCCGCAAGGACTGGGCATTATCGCCGCGTCGTTGCTCTCGTTCGGAACCGAGGAGCAGAAAAAGCAGTGGGCCGCACCGATTTTGCGTGCTGAGATCACCGCTGCACTCGGCATGAGCGAGCCAGGCGCAGGTTCGGATCTTGCGTCGCTGCGCACCCGTGCCGATCGTGATGGAGACCATTTTGTGGTCAACGGTCAGAAGGTCTGGACATCCGGCGCGCATGACGCCGACGTGATCCTGACCTTCGTCCGCACCGATCCCGACGCCCCCAAGCATCAGGGCATCAGTGTGCTGATGATCCCCACCGACTCACCAGGCTTGGTTCGCCGGCCCTTTGCATCCATCTGCGCAGACGATGATCTCGATTTCAACGAAGTGTTTTTCACCGATGTGAAAGTTCCGGCAGAGAACCTGATCGGTGAACTGAACAAGGGGTGGTCAGTGGCAACCGGTTCGCTCGGACACGAGCGAAACCTGTTGTGGCTCAGCTTTGCCGATCGCCTGCAAGATCTGATGGCGGACTTCCATCCGGCGACGGACATCGACCGGGATCACTACGCGACGCTCGTGATGGACCATCAGGCGCTGCGTCTGCTTGGTTCGGCAGCGTTGGCGCGCGCTGCTCGCGGTGAACAGGACGTGGCCGCCCTGTCGATACTCAAACTGCTCGGTTCCGAAGCGGTACAACGCTCTTCGGAAGAAGCCTTGATCGCCGCCGGACCCGAAGGTTTGGTTCATCCGGCTTTGACGTCGGCGTACAACCCGATGGACAACGAGGCCTTCAGTTCGAGTTGGTTCGAACGTTATGCACGAAGCTTCGCCGGCACGATCGCCGGTGGAACCTCCGAAATCCAGCGCACTATCGTCGCCGAGCGCGTGCTCGGCCTTCCCCGAAGCTGAGGAGCCTGACATGTACATTCTCTACGAGGTGGCCGACAAGATCGCGACCATCACCCTCAACCGTCCCGAAGTTGCGAACGTCCAGAACATGCAGTTGCTCGACGAACTCGACGCAGCCTGGACCCGTGCGGCCGAGGACGACGACGTCGCGGTGATCGTAGTTCGCGCCGAAGGCAAGCACTTCTCGGCCGGTCACGACCTCAATGATCGTTGGCCCTCGCCCAAGGAAATCACCTTGGAATGGATCTACCGCGCCGAAAGCCGTCGATACCTGGAATACACGTTGCGCTGGCGCAACACTCCCAAGCCGTCGATCGCAGCGGTTCAGGGGCGCATCATCGCGGGTGGCTTGATGCTGTGCTGGCCGTGCGACCTCATCATTGCTTCCGAGGACGCATTGTTCTCCGATCCGGTTGCGTTGATGGGCATCGGCGGCGTCGAATACCACGGTCACACTTGGGAACTCGGCGCCCGTAAGGCAAAGGAAATCCTCTTCACCGGTCGTCCGGTGACGGCCGAAGAGGCTGAGAAGACCGGCATGGTCAACAAGGTTGTGCCGCGCGATCAGCTCGATGCCGAGGCGCGCGCCATGGCCTTGCAGATTGCCGAGATGCCGTCATTCGGCCTCCGTCAGGCCAAGCGCGCAGTCAACCAGACACTCGACGTGCAGGGCTTCTATGCTGCCGTGCAGTCCGTGTTCGACATCCACCAGACCGGTCACGGCAATGCCCTCAGCGTTTCGGGCTACCCGATCCTGGTGAAGTTGGACGAGATGAAGGAAAAGATCAAGTAGGGCCTTCGGCTCTGTGCGCCTTTCTGGTAGTTCGCGCTACCGGAAAGGCGCACAGGGTTATTCCCACCTTGCGGGTGCAGGCTTCTCCAACGTCAGCGGACGTTCGTATGACAAATCCTCGCGGTCGCGGGTGCCGACGAGGTAGCCCTTTTCTGTGAAGAAGGGCGATTGCAGCACCCGTGCGTCGGCGATGAACATTGCCTCGACGGTTGATCTCCGAACTGCAATGCGCCACTGCCCCTCTCGCCGTTCCAGGCGATCGAGATAGCGTCCGCTGATGAATTGCGCGCTCTTGCCGTCATTGCCGACGAGGACAACGATGACATAGCTCTCGGCATGTGCGACCTCGCCGTCGATGTCGCATGAGTGCGTGGTGATGTTGTGCGTGTGTACCTGCGAGGTTTCGGCGTGGGCAGTGTTCGCCCATTCACCGTATTCGGGACCGGTATTGGTTGCGAACCCGTGCTCGTCGACGCCGTCGTCGTGGTACGCGGCGGTGATGAGATCGATGTCGTGTCGATCGCATCCACGGGCGTGCCGGCTGATGCAGTCCAGGATCGCGGTGCGATCCATGAGATAGCGAACTTCTTTCTGTAGTGTCTCGAGCTGCTGGGTCTCGGTGGAGTTGTCGAGGGTCATCCTCTGCTCATTTCAGCTGATGTGATGTCGGCGGGAAAGTTTGCCGCGATAGACGTATTGGACTATACAGTTGTATAGTCCAACCGTGGCGTGATTCGGCCGGGGGCCATCTTTCTCCGTCGAGGCCAACCCAATTCTCTGGCAGCGTGATTCGCGCCAGACGGTGGCCGGGATCAGCCACTCCAACATTGGAGGAATCATGCGAATCGGATTGACCGGCGGCGCTTCGTCCACCGACAAAATTGTCCAGCAAGCACAACGAGCAGAGGCAGACGGTTTTACCTCACTCTGGTATGCCAGCACGGTCGCCGGTGATCCGCTGACCGCCCTTGCGGTAGCCGGCCGGGCCACGACGTCGATCGAGCTCGGAACTGCTGTTTTGCAGACCTATCCGTGCCATCCGCTACTGCAGGCGAATCGCGTTGCTGCCGTAGCAGAGGCCATGGGACGCAAGGGATTCACATTGGGGCTCGGACCTTCGCACGAATCGCTGGTCCGGGACGTGTACGGCTTGTCCTACGACCGCCCGGGTCGCAATACCGAAGAATATGTACAGATCGTCACCGCACTGCTTCGCGGTGAAGACGTCGACTTCCGCGGCGCGGATTGGTCGACGCGCAGTGCCGGCCGGATGGCCAAGGTCGTCCACGACGTCCCGGTGCTGCTCTCCGCCATGTCGCCCCGCATGTTGCGGGTGGCAGGACAATACGCCGATGGCACGGTGTTATGGATGGCGTCGGGCAAGGTGATCGAGTCCCACATCGCTCCCGCGCTCCATACTGCTGCGGAATCTGCGGGTCGGCCGACACCCCGAATTGTTGCCGGGTTGCCGGTGGCGGTTCACGACGACGCCGACGAAGCCCGTGCCGCTGTTGCTGCAAATGCCACCGCGTATGCCGGAATGCCCAACTATCAACGGGTTCTCGACGCCGGCGGAGCAAGCAGCCCAGCGGATGTGGCGATTGTCGGCAACGCTCGATCGGTGCGCGCACAATTGCAGTCCCTGGTGGATGCCGGTGCGACCGATATCTGGGCTGCCGTCTTCCCCGTCGGTGCGGACCGGAAGGAATCCGTCCGCCGGACCACTGATCTTCTCGCCGAAATGGCAACTCCGGTAACAGGGTAACTTCCGGGAGGAACCGAATGAGGTACGACGTGGACACGGTGGCACAGCAGGATTCGGATGAGGTTGCCCGAGCTGTTGTGTCCGTGCGGCGGCTGACAGCGGCTGTAGCGGCCGCCCGCTCCGACATGCCGGGGCTCTCTGCCCTGGCCTCGCGGATACATGCTCTCGCTGACGATCTCGAGGCTCGCTCCTGCTCTGCCGCGGAGCGGGTGAATCAGATGAACACTATCGGCAGGATCGTCCGATACAGTCCGGTAGTCGGATCCGCCAATGTGCTTGCAGCTCCGCTCCACTTGCGTCACATCGGCGACGGTAACGAGGGGACAGTCACTTTTTCGGTCGCGCATCAGGGTTCCCTCGGAGTAGTGCATGAGGGTTTTGCTGCGATGGTCCTCGACGTTGCTCTCGCGGAAGCGAACATGGCAGCAGGAGTCCCCGCCATGACAGCAGGTTTGATGCTTCGCTACCACCACCCGATGCCGGTGTGCTGCGACCTGACGGTGCGGGCCTGGCATGTATACGTAGACGGCCGAAAGTCCTGGTGCCGTGGAGAAATCTGGTGGGAACACGACCTGTGCGTGAGTGCAGAAGGACTGTTCATCGTTCCGCGCGAAGGAGGGGCTCGTGGCCAGGATCGACAGGGCTGACGTGATTAACCTGTCACCGATCGACGACGCGGCGGACGGACTGCGGCGATTGACTGACCTTCTCCTGAGGGTGGACGAGAACGATCCCGCCCTGGTCGCGGTAGCCGACGAACTCGACCGCATCGAAGCGGCGCTCGAGCAGAACGCTGGACCCGTGGAGTTCCGTGACCCTGTGAGTGGGAGAGGCAATGCCCTCGCACCGCCCCTGGATCTGGAGAGATTGCCTGACGGCACTGTCCGGGCGACCGGCTCGCTCGGCCTGCCCTACCAAGGACCGCAGGGACTTGTGCATGGTGGGATGTCGGCGCTGATGCTCGATCACATACTCGGCCTGACACACCCGGAGGGATCGACCCTTCTGGAGGAACTGGTGGTCCGCTACCACCAGCCGCTCCCACTCTTCGAAGGCGTTGTGATCACCGGTTGTCGGATGAGCGATGAAGACGAGAAGGTCCGCGCTCGCGGTGAGATCACCGTGGACGGGTACCTGGCGGTGTCGGGGGGGGGGGGGGTACACTTCACAACCCCCCCCCACCGACGAAAGTATTTTTATAACAGACACTTTTTTTAACAATTGATACAAAAAAAATTGTTTT
>NZ_JAWLRZ010000007.1:0-405356 GCF_033142425.1 Rhodococcus sp. IEGM 1366 | reverse complement strand
TTGGGGTTTGTTACCCCGGTTGGTGGCTGGGGCTTTGACCCGGTTTGGGGGCGGGGGGGGGTTGAGACCCGGGGGGCGGGGTCGGGGGGGGTGGGGGGGGGGGGGCTGGGCGGGGCGGCCCCCCCCCCGACGACCTGACTTGTGTGAGCTCAGCTCAGTTGAGTCAGACGTGGAGCAAATCCCTGAGTTCGGATGGTTGCCCCCGCCTCACGGGTGAGTTCCCGTGCACTGCCGAGCAATCCGTCGAGAAGCATGGCCCGACGGACGTGACGGTGAAGGTCGTGTTCGGCAGTGAAACCGATCCCGCCGAGTACTTGCTGGCAGTGGCGGGCCGTTGTCAGTGCGGCTTTGCCGGCCGCGGCCTTTGCCAGCAGCGAGCCGAGGTCGTCGGTGGCGGTATTCAACGTTGCTTCCGCGCCCTCGATGGCGACCAGCGTCTCGGCGAGCCGATGACGAACAGCCTGGAACGATGCCACCGGCTTACCGAACTGCATGCGGTTCAAGGCATGGGTGCGGGCGAGATCGAGCATTGCGCGACTGGTACCCACCAACCACCATCCGAGTGCCCGGCGACCCGCTGCGAGCGGGACGGCATCACCGGCCTCCACGACGCGTAGCGGAACATCGGTGTCCAATGTTGTTCCGGGTCCCTCGCTCCGTTCCCACAGGACCCAGCGCCCACCGGAGTACGGCAGCGCGACGGTACCGCCCACGGGCAGACTCAGCGCGGTATCGGCCAACACCACGTCGTTGACCAGTGGTGCATGGGCGCCGGTCTCGCCGAGCAGGCGAAATACCAGAGGCACTGCTACATCGGGCATTTCGGTGAGCATCTCGGTCCAACCGAGTTCGGTCATGGCGGCATCGAGTTTGCTGCCGGACACACTGAGCATTGTCTTGCGGAGCGTTTCGGTGAGCAGATTCAGCTCGTCGTCGTGCATGCTCATTCCTTCCCCAGATCCAGCAGCCGCCGCGCGATGATGTTGCGCTGAATTTCAGCTGTACCGCCGTAGATGGTGGCTGCACGCGAGTACAGGAACTCCGACCGCCATGGCGTCTCGTCGAGTTCGATGGTGCCAGGCAACAAGTCGCGCACGGTATCGAACAACTGCTGCTCGGAGGTCGCCAGCAGAACCTTGTCGATCGATGTCTCCGGGCCGATCTTTGCGCCCTCCGCCAATCGGGTTTGTGTCGCGAGGGACCGGGCTCGCACGGTGTGCAGTGCCAGGTAGGCGGCGCCGAGTTCGGCGTCATCTGTTGCGTCTGTGTCGGATTCGGCGAGCAGCTGATCCAGACGGGAGAACAGGTACGCGATCCGATGCCAGAAGCACGTGGAACGCTCATGGGGCAGTAGATCCATCGCCACTCGCCAACCGTCGCCCGGCTTGCCGAGCATGCGGTCCGCCGGAACGACGACGTCGTCGAAGTAGACCTCGGCAAACTCGTCGACTCCGTGCATGGTGCGCAGCGGCCGGACGGTGATGCCTGGAGTGTCCATGTCGACGAAGAAGGCGGTAATTCCGTCGTGGCCCGGCCCGGTACGGGTGAGCAGGACACATCGCGCCGAATACTGAGCCAGCGACGTCCAGACTTTCTGACCGTTGACAACCCAGTTTTCCCCGTCTCGGACTGCCCGGGTGCTCAGCGACGCGAGATCGCTACCCGAACCGGGTTCGGAGAAGCCCTGGCACCATTGCTCACGTCCGCTGAGAAGCCGCGGAACCATTTCCGCTGCCAACTCCGGCCGGGCGTACGAAATCATCGTGGGAGCAAGGACTTCGATCATCGAGTAGATGCCGGGCTCGGCGAGGTCGCGAGTGGCAACTTCCTCGCCGAGAACCGCACGCAGGACAGCGGGCCCACCGAGCCCGCCGACCTCCTCGGGCCAGCCGTACCGCATCCAACCCGCGTCGAACAGTGCACCTCGAACGCGGCCGAGCTGTTCTACCTGACCGTCGAGCGAATGATCGGATCCGGGGGAGAGATCGTTTTCGGCCAGCCAGGTCTGAACGGCCGACCGAAATTCGGGGACGTTCATGCCCCCGGACGATCGAAAGCGTGAGGAATACCCGAATCATGATCGCCGTTGCGGCGCAGGAACGTCATCGCGCGCGTCTGCAGCCGCCAACCGTCTTCGGTGCGCAGGTACGTATCGCTGTAGTAGCCGATCCGCATGTCGTGCGTTGCATGATCGACGAAGCACAGTGTCTGGCTTCCGGTTGCCGTGTCGGCACCGGTGAATTCGACGACGGGTGTCCCCGTCATGAACAGCCCCTGGGGAGCGGCCGCAACCAGAGCGGGAAACTCGTCGAGTGGGTACTTGTCGCCGAAAGCGCTGTACGTGCCGTCCGGAGTGAACACAGCGACAACACCGTCGACATCGCCCTTGGTCATGTTGACCGCATAGCGAGCGAGAAGTTGCGAGATCTCCATGATCTCGTCAGTTGTTGACATAAATCTTTCCGCCCTTCATGACGAAGCCGACTCGCTGGGTAACCGTGATGTCCTCCAACGGATCTCCGGGTACCGCAATGATGTCGGCGAGTAGACCTTCGGCCAGACGGCCACGGTCGGTGACGTTGATGAGATCTGCGGCGACGGTGGTGGCCGCCCGCAACACCGCGATATTGCTCATGCCGCGAGAGACGAGGGCAACCAGTTCGTCTGCATTCTTTCCGTGCGGGATTGCCGGCGCATCGGTGCCTACGGCGATCTTCACACCGGCGTCGTATGCCGCCTTGACCGAAAGTCGTGCACGCGGGAACATTTCGGCTGCCTTGGCCTGTAGCTCCGGCGCGGCCTTGGAGGTATCCATGGCGTCGGCCAAGCGCGTGGTCGGCACCAGGAAGGTGCCGTGCTCCACCATCATTGCGATGGCCTCGTCGTCGACCAGGAAGCCGTGCTCGATGCAGTCGATGCCGGCTTCGATTGCCGCCTTCACTGCTTCTGCGCCGTGCGTGTGCGACGCGACACGCAGACCGCGTCGGTGCGCCTCGTCCACGATCGCACGCAGTTCTTCGTTGGAATAGTGTTGCGCACCAGGTAGTCCGGTGTGTGACATGACTCCACCCGAAACGCAGACCTTGATCAACTGAGCGCCGTGCTTGATCTGGTAGCGAACAGCCTTACGGCACTCGTCGACACCGTTGGCGATGCCCTCTTCGATAGTCAGGTCCAACACGCCGGGAGCAAACGCCGCGAACATCGTCGGATCGAGGTGGCCACCGGTGGGAGTGATCGCGTGGCCGGCCGGGATGATTCGCGGTCCGTCGACCCAACCCGCATCGATTGCCTTGCCGAGAGCCACGTCGAGCAGGTAGCCACCGGTTTTCACGAACAGTCCCAGGTTGCGCACAGTGGTGAAACCCGCGCGCAGAGTGCGACGTGAGTTGCCGACGGCACGCAGCATCCGGAGCGGCGGATCATCCTGAACCGTTGAGTAGACCGGCTTTTCGCCGCGTCCACCCATCAGCAGGTTTACCTCCATGTCCATGAGTCCGGGAAGAAGAATCTGGTCGCCGAGGTCGACGATTTCGCCTTCGGGTGTTCCGCCGATTCCGACGATCTTGCCTTCGTCGACCTTGATGACGGCCGGCCGGACGATCTCGCCGCTGTCGACGTCGAGCATTCCCGCTGCTTTGAGTGTGATCATGTTCAGTCCCTTTGAGATCAGAAGATCAGAAGATCAGACGATCGGTAGATCGGGTCAGACGACGGGTTCGACGGTGACGGCTACGTAGGCTGCGCCGCTGTCGGGGACGCGGGGTTGTTTCCAGACTTCGATGGGGAAGGTGACCATGACGAAGGATTGCATGAGGTGTACGAGTGCTCGTGCGTCGTCGGGTAGGTCGTCGAGGGGGAATTTGTCGCAGTAGGTGATGGCGTCTTCGAGTCGGTTGAAGGCGGCGTCGTAGAAGTCTTGCATTTCGGGCATGGTGGAGGCGAGGCGTTTTGCGTAGCGTTCGCCTTCGGTGGGGAGGATCCAGTCGGCGAAGCGTTCGAGGTCGGCGAAGTCAGTTGGTAGTGGCATCGCGGTGCTCCTTGACGTGTGTTCGTGCGGTGTGGTGAAGGTGGCGGATGAGGAGTTCTTGGTCGCAGAGGGGGAATTCGGTGACGGTGCGGGTGGCCATCATTGTTTGTGAGGCTTCGAGGGTGTTCGCGTCTTGGAGTGCGTATTCCTTGAAGGTGACTGCGGCGAGTTCGTGTGCGAGTCGTTCGCGGGTGTTCTTGGGGGGTACGAAGTAGAGGCTGGCTTCGAAGATGTGTTTGTCGACTGCGGTGGGCCAGTAGTGGTAGGTGAGGTACCAGCCTGGTGCCCAGATGAGGAGCATGAAGTTGGGGAAGATGGTGAAGCTGTCTTCGCCCCAGGCTGCGTGGCGTGCGGGGTTGAGTGTGGGGGGTAGGGGGTCGAGGCCTTCGATGTCGGGGCGGTCCCAGGGGCCGAAGAGTCCGCTGCGCAGTGCGCGTTCGATGGGTTTGACCATGTTGAGGTCTTTCGGCGGTGCCATTCCGCCCCATGAGGAGATGAGGGAGTGGGGTCCGTCGAGTTCGTAGTGGAGTGCTTCGAAGCCGGTGGCGGCGAGTTTGTCTGCTTCGGCCTTGGTTGCCTGCTTCTGGTGCAGGATGGGGGCGTGGTAGAACTCGGCGAATGCGTCGATGAAGAGTTTCCAGTTGCTGCCGATTTCGGCGCGGTAGCTGTAGACCTCGGTCATTTCGTGGAAGGGGTAGCCTTCGACGCCCTTGAGCATGGGGCCGAGGTATTCCTCGAGGCTTTGCTGGGGGTTGAGGTTGACGAAGATGAAGCCTTGCCAGGTTTCGCAGGTGACTTCGACGAGTCCGTAGTCCTGTTTGTCGACGTCGAAGAATTCGCCTTCTTGTTGGATGAAGGAGAGTTTGCCGTCGAGGTCGTAGCGCCAGGCGTGGTATTTGCAGGTGAACTGGCGGCAGGTGCCTGAGGTTTCGTCGCCGGGGATTTCGTTCCATACCAGCTTGTTTCCGCGGTGGCGGCAGACGTTGTGGAATGCGCGGATGGTTCCGTCGGCGCCTTTGACGATGATCAGGGAGGTGTTGACGGCGGCGAGTTCTTTGGTGAAGTAGCTGCCGGTGCGGGGGACTCGTTCGACTCGTCCGACGTTGAGCCAGGTGCGTTTGAAGATTGCTTCGCGTTCGGCTTCGTAGTGTTCGGGGTCGATGGAGTCGGTGTAGTCGACGGGTGCGGTGCCGAGGTGGGGATACTGTTCGGTCCAGCTTCCCGCGGCCGGTTTGGCGAAGTGTGGCACGGTCTACTCGCTTTCGTGGTCTGGCTCGATGCCAAATGAGTTGAAGGCCATGGCCATCAGGCCATAGCAGCCGACGGTGAAGACAAAATCCATCAGCTGTCGTTTGTCGAAATACTCGCTGAGTGCAGCCCAGGTTTCGTCGGAGACGATCGAATCGACTTCGAGCTCTTCGACGGCGCGCAACACCGTGATGTCGGGTTCGACGAGGGCTTCGCCGCGCATCGCCGATTCGATCTCGGCCGGCGTCAGGCCTGCTTCCTCCTGGGCGATGATGATGTGGTGGGTCTTCTCGTAAGCGCAGTTTCGGCGCGTTGCAACCCTCAGGATGGCGAGTTCGCGCAGGCGCGGCGGAAGGCTGTTGCGGTACAGCATTCGCGTGCTGAAGATGAGGAAGTCCCTGGTCAGTTCAGGGTGATTCACCAGAGTGGACAGAGCCGGTCCGGCACCTTCCGGGTTCTGCCGCTCACGGGGCAGCATTCCGCGCAACGACATTCGGACCTGGTCGTCCCAATCTGCTTCGGGTAACGGAGATAGCCGCATCAGATGTTCGTTTCCTTTGCTGTCATCGAAAGGTGCAATATTTTCGATCTCATCTTTGAGAATCACATTCTCTTTAACTGAGCGCAATATTTCCACAGTCCTCACCCGTCGTCAACGTCGGCCGGGTTCGGTCGGTCTACACACAAAAAACACGCGGTGTTCGACAAACGAACACCGCGTGAGATTCAGGGTCTGCTCGACCCGTTAGAGTTCGACATCAGCCACGGCGACTCGGCATCTCGAATCCTGACAGGATCACGGCATTGGTCTCGGCAGCACTCTCGCGCAATACCTTTGCCTCCTGGTACTCGTCGGACTCGTACCAAGTACGTGCCGCCTCGACCGATGCGAACTCCAAGACAACCGTCCGGTCGCCGTGCCAATCGCCCTCGAGTACGCGAGGTGTCGTCTCGACCGACAGAACTGTGGCGCCGCCCTTTGCCAGTGAGGGCGCAGATGCCCGGCCATAGGCATTCATGCCGGCTTCGTCCTTGACGGCTTCGGTCAAGATGACATATCCCTTGGGCATTGCGTACTCCTGGTTGTCGTGATTGATGGTTGAAAGTGAAGTCAGGTCAGGGTGATTGCGCGCTCGGGGCAATTCGAGACAGCGTCACGAACTGCACCTTCCGAGTCTGTCGGAACCTCGTCGGCAATCGCCTCGGCGTAACCGTCGTCGGTGAGAGTGAAGACCTCAGGGGCGATCGTGAGGCAGACGCCGTGCCCCTTGCATCCGTCCGGGTCGACAGTGACCTTCATCGGGCGCCCTCCTCGGCGAGCGTGTACTCGAGATTCAAGTTGGTGAGACCGCGGAGGATGAACGTCGGAACATACTGGAAATTACGGTTATCCGCCGTTCCGTGAATGCTCTCCGAAATTCGGATGTCCGTGGTGCGGTCCAGAAGGCGCTCGAGGCAAATCCGGGCTTCCGTACGAGCGAGTGGGGCGCCGGGGCAGCTGTGAATGCCGCGGCCGAAGG
Source organism: Rhodococcus sp. IEGM 1366 (assembly GCF_033142425.1). Classification (NCBI taxonomy): domain Bacteria; kingdom Bacillati; phylum Actinomycetota; class Actinomycetes; order Mycobacteriales; family Nocardiaceae; genus Rhodococcus; species Rhodococcus sp. IEGM 1366. The sequence goes on along the minus strand of NZ_JAWLRZ010000007.1, from coordinate 398,558 downwards.
CGATGTGTGTGCGGGAATTGGGTCGATCGATGTCGAACGTCGCAGCATCCGGGAACTGGCGCGGATCGCGATTGGCGGCGCCGTTGACCAACATCACCGTGGTTCCTGCCGGGATATCCACTCCGCCAATGGTTGTGGGAACCCGAGAGAGCCGGAAATCGCCTTTGATCGGGCTTTCGATCCGCAGTGTCTCTTCGATGAAGTTGGGAATGCGGTCGCGTTCCTTGCGTAGAAGTGCTTGGAGCTCCGGCTCTTCCGCAAGAATCTTCAGTGCGGAGCTGAGCAGGCGGACCGTGGTTTCCTGGCCGGCCGAAAAAAGGTTGGCAGCAACATGTACAACGTCTGCGACATCGGGGGTCGAGCCGTCCGGGAACGTTGCGGTGGCCAAACCGGTCATGACATCGTCACGTGGTTCACGGCGACGGTCCTCGACGTAGGCGGTGAACTGTGCGTACAGGAATTCCATCGGAGTGTGGGCCATCGTGTCGTCACCGGTGCTTCCGACGCCGCCGCCCCCACCGCCGTGCGGTTGCCCGAGATTCCGAACAAAATTGTTGCGATCGTCCTCGGGAACACCGAGCAGATCGGCGATGGCCAGCAGCGCATACGGCAGCGCGAACTCGCTGATGAATTCACCTTCGCCGCCCTCGAGTGCCTTGTCCAGCAACTGGTCTGCGAGGGTCCACATCCAGTCCTCGTTCTCTTTGAGGCGCTTGGGAGTGATCAATCGCATGAGCAGGGCGCGGTGGTCGGTGTGCATCGGGGGATCGAGTGTCGGTAGCTGATCGTTCATCGGGAGCTTGTGTCGGTGCAGTTCGATCAATTCCGAGACGTCGTCGCCTTCGAGTGGGACCGGGAAACCTGGGAACGGACCGGTAACCGACGTGCACGACGAGAATGTCACGCTGTCCTGCAGCACCTCCACGGCTTCCTCGTACCCCGTCACCATGACTACGTCGTGGTGCGGTTCGCGCTTGACGGGGCATTGACCGCGCATCGCCTCGAAGTACGGATACGGGTCCACGACAAGATCGTCGTCTTTGAAAAAGTTCTTGGTCTCGAAGTCGGTCATGGCTACACCGTTTCCCGCGACATCGCTCGCGCGTATGTCTCGATTCTTGAGGCGAGGGGCTGCTCACCTGAGTCAGTGGGTCATTTCGAACAGTGGGACATTTTCAGAAGGATGGTTCGGTGAGACGGTTCAGGACCGCGTCGCCGCCGTCTACGACCTTGGGCTGATGCCAGATTTCGACGCACATCGCGACCATGATGACGGAGTGCACCAGGCGGAGCAGATTGCGCGCGTCGTCGGGGAGATCGTCGAGCGGAAACTTGTCGCAGTAGGCAAGAGCGTCTTGAAGGACGGGGAAACCGGCGTCGTAGAACGCCTGCATCGTTGCCATGCTGCTCGTCATCCGCATATTCCAGCGTTCAGCCTCCGTTTCGAGACTCCACACGGCGGCAAAATCCTCGAGTTCCGAGAATTGCTGAGGAAGAAGAGGATTGATGTTCGTCATGCATTCACCCCGGAGCCTTGGTAATTCGCGACCCAGTCGGCAACGGACTTGTGGAAATGCCGGACGAGGAGTTCCTGGTCGTTGAGTGGGAAGTCGCTCGAGTCGCCCAGAGCGTCGAGACCCTGTTGAGTTCCGACGAGGGTGCCGGCGTCCTGCAGAGCGAACTCCTTGAACATGACGACGGCGCATTCCTGTGCAGCGCGGTCGCTGGCGCTTTTGGCCGGTGGGAAGAAGAGTGTGCCCTCGAACCGGTGCGTGTTGTGCGACGTAGGCCAGTAGCGGTAGACGAGGTACCACCCGCTCGCCCAGATCAGGATCTCCAGGTTGGGGAAGATTTGGAAGTTGTCGGCCGCCCATGCCTTGATGCGTCCCGGGTTGGTTCCGGACAGCTCGCCCCCGAGATCGGGTTCGTTCCACGGGCCGAACAAGCCGCTGCGCGTTTCCATTTCGATCGGGTACTGGAAATTGGCCGGCCACAGTCGACGCGGAACGCTGGACGTGGACACCATTCGATGGGGCCCGTCGAGTTGATAGTGCGGAGCCTCGAAACCCTTCATCATCTGGGGCCTGGCGTCGGGGGTTGCTTCCTGGGTATGCAGCGACGGGACGTGGTAGTACTCCTGGAATGCGTCCAGGAAGACCTTCCAGTTGCAGTCGATGTCGGCGCTGAAATCGTAGCGCTCGGGCATCTCCTCGAACGGATACCCCGCCAGATCGGTGATCATCGAACCGAGGAATTCGGTAAGAGTGGTGGGCGGTTCCTTGGCGAGATTGACGAAGATGAACCCTGCCCAGACATCGCAGTGCACCGGGACCAGTCCGTAATCGGCCTTGTCCAAGTCGAAGAACTCGCCCTCCTGCTGCACAAACGTCAGTGACCCGTCGAGCGAGTAACGCCACGCGTGGTACTTGCAGGTGAAGGCGCGGCACGAGCCGCTGGTCTCCGCACTGGGAATGTCGTTCCACACCAACTTGTTTCCGCGGTGACGGCAGATGTTGTGGAAGGCGCGAACCTGCCCCTCCAGATCGCGCACGATGATGAGCGAGGTATTGGCGACCTCGATTTCCTTGGTGAAATAGCGACCTTTGTCAGCGACGTCCTCGACGCGCCCGACATTGAGCCACGCCTGCTTGAACACTGCTTCGCGTTCGGCTTCGTAGAATTCGGGCGAAATGCAGTCCTGATAGGACACCGGCCCGGTTCCGACGTCCGGATAGTGCTGGGTCCAGCTTCCTTCGGCAGGTTTGGGAAAGAGTGCCATGCGGATGTCCTTCTATAGTGGCGGCGCTTCCGATGCTTCCCAGCGCGCCGTCAATTGTCAAGAATTGCATTCTGTTACAAGAGTATTCGTATCCTAGGCAGTGATGCCAAGACTTTGTCCGTAATTGTGCATTGTGGTGCAACATATTTCGATATCTCGGGCAGTGCGGGCGAAAATGAAAAGACCGCAACGCCCGGCATGCGTGAAGCTATGCATGCCGGACGCTACGGTCTGTACAGTTTTCTTGCTTCCCAAGAGCTTTCGCGCGAATCCGTGTCTAGACGATCAGACGACGGGTTCGACGGTGACGGCTACGTAGGCTGCGCCGCTGTCGGGGACGCGGGGTTGTTTCCAGACTTCGATGGGGAAGGTGACCATGACGAAGGATTGCATGAGGTGTACGAGTGCTCGTGCGTCGTCGGGTAGGTCGTCGAGGGGGAATTTGTCGCAGTAGGTGATGGCGTCTTCGAGTCGGTTGAAGGCGGCGTCGTAGAAGTCTTGCATTTCGGGCATGGTGGAGGCGAGGCGTTTTGCGTAGCGTTCGCCTTCGGTGGGGAGGATCCAGTCGGCGAAGCGTTCGAGGTCGGCGAAGTCAGTTGGTAGTGGCATCGCGGTGCTCCTTGACGTGTGTTCGTGCGGTGTGGTGAAGGTGGCGGATGAGGAGTTCTTGGTCGCAGAGGGGGAATTCGGTGACGGTGCGGGTGGCCATCATTGTTTGTGAGGCTTCGAGGGTGTTCGCGTCTTGGAGTGCGTATTCCTTGAAGGTGACTGCGGCGAGTTCGTGTGCGAGTCGTTCGCGGGTGTTCTTGGGGGGTACGAAGTAGAGGCTGGCTTCGAAGATGTGTTTGTCGACTGCGGTGGGCCAGTAGTGGTAGGTGAGGTACCAGCCTGGTGCCCAGATGAGGAGCATGAAGTTGGGGAAGATGGTGAAGCTGTCTTCGCCCCAGGCTGCGTGGCGTGCGGGGTTGAGTGTGGGGGGTAGGGGGTCGAGGCCTTCGATGTCGGGGCGGTCCCAGGGGCCGAAGAGTCCGCTGCGCAGTGCGCGTTCGATGGGTTTGACCATGTTGAGGTCTTTCGGCGGTGCCATTCCGCCCCATGAGGAGATGAGGGAGTGGGGTCCGTCGAGTTCGTAGTGGAGTGCTTCGAAGCCGGTGGCGGCGAGTTTGTCTGCTTCGGCCTTGGTTGCCTGCTTCTGGTGCAGGATGGGGGCGTGGTAGAACTCGGCGAATGCGTCGATGAAGAGTTTCCAGTTGCTGCCGATTTCGGCGCGGTAGCTGTAGACCTCGGTCATTTCGTGGAAGGGGTAGCCTTCGACGCCCTTGAGCATGGGGCCGAGGTATTCCTCGAGGCTTTGCTGGGGGTTGAGGTTGACGAAGATGAAGCCTTGCCAGGTTTCGCAGGTGACTTCGACGAGTCCGTAGTCCTGTTTGTCGACGTCGAAGAATTCGCCTTCTTGTTGGATGAAGGAGAGTTTGCCGTCGAGGTCGTAGCGCCAGGCGTGGTATTTGCAGGTGAACTGGCGGCAGGTGCCTGAGGTTTCGTCGCCGGGGATTTCGTTCCATACCAGCTTGTTTCCGCGGTGGCGGCAGACGTTGTGGAATGCGCGGATGGTTCCGTCGGCGCCTTTGACGATGATCAGGGAGGTGTTGACGGCGGCGAGTTCTTTGGTGAAGTAGCTGCCGGTGCGGGGGACTCGTTCGACTCGTCCGACGTTGAGCCAGGTGCGTTTGAAGATTGCTTCGCGTTCGGCTTCGTAGTGTTCGGGGTCGATGGAGTCGGTGTAGTCGACGGGTGCGGTGCCGAGGTGGGGATACTGTTCGGTCCAGCTTCCCGCGGCCGGTTTGGCGAAGTGTGGCACGGTCTACCTCTCGTTCTCATGTTCGTGTTCCGCCGCGATGCCGAAGCGTGAATTGGCTGTGCGCTGCGGCTGGTTCGGCTGGTACAGATTTCTGAAGGATGCACTCTCTCGAATGAGAATGCGATTCTCAACAACGAAATTCAGACTGCCATATGCGAATGTCGGTAGTCAACCGCTATCGCCGGAGTTTGGAGAAATCCCAGCTCACGATGTTCTCGGGAACGAGTTGGAGCCAGCCGTGCCGGCCGTCGTAACTGAAGTTCCCGTCCTTGCCGATGTACTTGTCGGCAAACAGGCGCTCGGGGGTGATCAAGGCGTCGTCCGGTTCCCCGTGGCGAGGTATTTCGCCTACTTGTCGCACCTTTCCCTCCAGCTCAACGCCGCGTAAGCCGAGGAAGTCCGTATCTCCCTCGTCGACGATGACGCTTACCCGGGGATCGAGTTCGAGATCGGTCCACCGTCTGCTCCGGGTGAGTGAATTGAGCCAGATCGAGGTTCCGTCCCAGACGAACCACAGGGCGCTGACGTGTGGTCTTCCGCTCTGCCCGACGGTCGCCACTCGGCAGATCGGCTGCGCGGAGAGGAACGAATGGCGTTCCTCCTCTGTCATGGCGATGGCGGTTCCACGACGCTGTCCTGACATTTTTCCTCCTGCGAATAGTCAAAGAGAGCTTGATTCTCTAGTATGGAGAATATAATTTCCTAGGAAGTCGTCAATTTGGACGATCCACCGACGAGTACCTGTCGGCTCGGCCTGATTTCTTCGCGTCGACACTTGACGCCCACAGGTTCGGCCCTGCTCGGCGATCGACCTATCGAAAAGGGAGGTTCACCATGACCGCACCAATACCTTTGCGGCCGGGAGGCCAGCTCGCCAGTTCCGTGTGCACCACGCGGGTGATCGTCGTCCGCGCACCTGCAGCCGGAAACCCGGTAATCGCCTGTGGGGGTAGCCCAATGGTTCCCGCTGCGCCGGGGCAGGCGGCCGCCTCAACAGTCACCGACGCGGTCACGCTCATCGGGAAACGCTATGTAGACGCCGATCAGAGCCTCGAAGTGCTGTGCACGTCGTCCGGAGTAGGTGAACTGAGCTGCGACGGCGTTGCCATGACCCTCAAGGCTGCCAACGCGCTCCCCGCCTCCGATTGAACATGTAGACAGCAACGAAAGTCGGTGCGGGAGTTCGGGTAACCGGGCGCCGCACCGACGAGCCTTCAGGTGATGCACAGCAGAGGAGTCGATTGTGTCCGGCGGTATGAATTTCGAACTGACCGAGGATCAGGAATTGATCCGCAAGTCGGTCGCTGAACTGGTGAAGAAGTTCGACGATCAGTACTGGATGGAGAAGGACCGGGCGCACGAGTTCCCCGTCGAGTTCTACAACGCCATCGCCGAGGGCGGTTGGCTGGGAATGACCATCCCCGAGGAATACGGCGGTCACGGGCTCGGAATCACCGAAGCCACAATACTTCTCGAAGAGGTGGCCAGGTCCGGCGGCGGCATGAACGCCGCCAGTTCGATTCACCTGTCCATCTTCGGAATGCATCCGGTGGTGGTCCACGGGTCCGATGAACTCAAAGCGCGAACACTGCCGCGTATTGCGTCAGGTGACCTGCATGTCTGCTTCGGAGTGACGGAACCGGGTGCCGGTCTGGACACGTCTCGAATCTCGACCTTCGCCAAGCGCGACGGAGACCACTATGTGGTCAACGGGCGTAAGGTATGGATCTCGAAAGCACTTGAATCCGAGAAGATTCTGCTTCTGACCCGTACCGAGCGTTATGACGACGTCAAGAAGAAAACCGACGGAATGACGTTGTTCCTGACCGATCTGGACCGCAGTTGTGTCGACATCCGGCCGATTGCGAAAATGGGTCGAAACGCCGTCACGTCCAACGAATTGTTCATCGACAATCTTCGGATTCCCGTCGAGGACAGGGTTGGTGAGGAAGGTAAGGGGTTCTCGTACCTCCTCGACGGCCTGAATCCGGAACGCATGCTCATCGCGTCCGAGGCGCTCGGTATCGGCCGGGTGGCACTCGAGAAAGCAGTGAAGTACGCCAACGAGCGTGAGGTATTCGGTCGGCCGATCGGCATGAATCAGGGCATTCAGTTTCCGCTTGCGGACGCGCTCGCCCATCTTGATGCCGCAGAGCTGGTGCTGCGCAAGGCAACCTGGTTGTACGACCAGGGCAATCAGTGTGGCCGCGAAGCCAACACGGCCAAGTATCTGTGTGCCGAAGCAGGTTTTGCCGCTGCGGACCGAGCACTGCAAACTCACGGTGGGATGGGCTATTCCGAGGAATACCACGTCGCCCGCTACTTCCGTGAGGCCCGACTGATGCGGATTGCACCCATCAGTCAGGAAATGATTTTGAACTATCTGGGATCACATACTTTGGGAATGCCGAGGAGCTACTGATGACCGCAACCAATCCGATGTTCGACTTGACGGGACGATCAGCACTGGTCACCGGCGCGGCCGGCGGTATCGGCTCCGCCGTTGCGCGGGCGTTTGCGACGGCTGGCGCGACCGTGCTGGTCACCGACGTCGACGGTGACGCGGCAGCTGCTGTTGCAGAACGTATTACGGCGGCAGGTGGCAAGGCGGACAGTTTTGCGCTCGACGTCAGGGACCGTGCAGCCGCCGACGCCGCGGTGGCACGAGCCGCCGGTTTCACCGAGGGGAAGCTGCACATCCTGGTGAACAATGCCGGCGTGACCGCGCCCGCGATGTTCAAGGATCTTGCGCAGGATTCGTTCCAGCGGATGCTCGACATCCACCTGCTCGGCGCATTCCATTGCTCGCAGGCAGCTTTGCCGTTCCTGGCTACCGACGGGACAGGGCGAATCATCAACGTGACGTCCTCGGCCGGAATCACCGGAACGCTCGGCCAGGTGAACTACTCGGCCGCGAAGGCCGGGATCATCGGCCTGACCAAGTCTCTGGCTCGGGAACTGGCGCGTAAGAACATCCTGGTCAACGCACTTGCCCCATTGGCTGCAACGCCGATGACCGAGACCATTCGCACCGACGAGAAGTTCGCCGCGAACATGATGACGCGAATCCCGTTGCGCCGCTGGGCGGAGCCCGAGGAAATCGCGGGTGCCTTTGTGTTCCTGGCGTCGAATGCCTCTTCCTTCGTCACCGGGCAGGTGCTGCCGGTGGATGGTGGCATGGTGATGTGATGTCGGGTTCGGAGCCTGCCGCGGGCTCCTCTGCTACATCAGGGGGGCCGCTCGCGGGAATTACCGTGGTGACGTTGGAGCAAGCCGTGTCCGCTCCGATGTGTACGCGTACGTTGGCGGATTTCGGCGCCCGCGTGATCAAGGTCGAGAATCCGCAGGGTGGCGATTTTGCGCGAGACTACGACGATGTCGTGAATGGTCTTGCCGCACATTTTGTCTGGGCCAATCGCGGTAAGGAATCAGTCACCTTGAACTTGAAGTCCGAGGCCGGGATCGAAACCATGCACAGGCTGTTGGACAAGGCTCACGTGTTGGTGTCGAACTTGGCGCCGGGCGCGATGGCACGACTTCGTCTGTCGGCGAGTGATCTGGCCGAACGGCATCCGGATTTGATCACGGTGGAAATCGACGGCTACGGCGCCGGCGGTCCGCTGTCGCACAAGCGGGCGTACGACCTTCTCGTCCAGGCAGAGTCCGGTGCATGTGCCGTCACCGGACGCCCGGGCGAGCCGGCAAAACCCGGACCGCCCGTCGCCGATATCTCCTCGGGACTGTATGCGGCGCTGTCGATCCTGGCGCTGCTGTGCGGTAAGGGGCGTGGAAACGGCGGCGAACTGTCGTCGGTGTCGGTGAGTCTGTTCGACACCATGACGGAGTTGATGGGCTACCCGCTCACGTACACGAAGTACTCGGGGATCGATCAGCAACCATTGGGGATGAGTTCGCCTGCAGTATCACCGTACGGTTCGTACGGGACCCGAGACGGGCAGACGGTTGTACTCGGCACGACCAACGACCGTGAATGGCAGCGACTTGCCCGCGAGATACTGGAGCGTCCCGACCTGGCGGACGACACGCGGTTTGCCGGCAACTCCGGGAGGGTTCGTCATCGGGAGGTTCTCGACGAGGCCATCGAATCATGGTGTGGTCGACACGATCTCGAGCACATTCAGAAGACTGCCGACGCTGCCGGAATCGGAAACTCTCGCTACAACCTCCCCAGCGAAGTGCTCGAGCACCCACAACTGAGTGCTCGTGACCGCTGGCGGCAGGTCGACACATCTGCCGGCCCGATCGAGGCACTGCTGCCACCGCCGATCATTGCGGGCTTCGAGCCGCCGATGGGGGCGGTACCGGGACTCGGGCAGCACACGGATCGTGTCCTCGCGGACTTCGGTTTCACCGGAGACGACATCGCCGCGTTGCGCGGCGACGGCGTGATCGGACCGGCGTACTGCTGATGGCGCACGAGAAACACACATCGGTGGCGCCCGGCCCCGTCCTGCTGAGCGACGACCGCGACGGCGTTCGGACACTGACGCTCAACCGCCCGCACCGTAAGAATGCGATCAATCCGGAACTATGGGCAGCACTGCGCGATTCGCTGGTATCCCTCGAGACCAACCGCGATGTTCGGGCGCTGGTCATCGAGGGGGCAGACGGCGCGTTCTGTTCGGGTGCGGATCTGTCGGAAATCGCCGATATCCACCCGATGCACAAGTTGCGTGTCCTCACCGATGTTGCCCTGCTGCTCCACGAACTGCCGATACCGACCGTCGCCAAGGTGTCCGGAGTGGCCGTTGGTGCAGGGTGGAATCTGGCGCTCGGGTGCGACCTGGTGGTGGCCACACCCGAATCGACGTTTTCGCAGATCTTCTCCAAGCGCGGGTTGTCCTTGGACCTCGGCGGATCATGGCTGCTGCCAAAACTTGTCGGTCTACAACAGGCCAAACGCCTTGTATTGCTCGCCGAGACCATTGACGCCGAGGAAGCCGAGGCACTTGGCCTGGTGACCTGGGTTGTGCCGAAATCGGAGATCGACGGATATGCCCGCGACCTGGCACAGCGATTGGCGTCAGGACCACCTATCGCGCTGGCACAGAGTAAATCGTTGTTGAACGAAGGCGCCGACCGCACGATGCGGGATGCGCTCGCCAACGAGGCACGCGCGCAGGCAATGAATTTCGGTACCTCCGACGCACCGGAGGCGTACGCCGCATTCGCGGAGAAACGTGAACCACGATTTGCCGGCCGCTGGGCCGTGCCGCGAATCGGTAGTTGAACAGAATCAGTTCGGAGAGTGGAGAGACATGCGTGAAGTTGTAATCGCCGAAGCAGTTCGGACTCCGGTGGGGAAGCGCAACGGCGGGTTGTCGAGCGTACATCCGGCGGACTTGTCCGCAGTGGTCCTCGCCGCCCTGGCCGAGCGCACCGGAATTGATCCCGGGATCGTCGACGACGTGATCTGGGGTTGCGTCTCCCAGGTCGGTGACCAGTCGAGCAATATCGGTCGCTACTCGGTACTCGCAGCCGGATGGCCCGAGTCCATCCCGGGTACGACGGTCAACCGAGCGTGCGGTTCGAGCCAGCAGGCACTCGATTTTGCGGTGCAGGCCGTCATGTCCGGTCAGCAGGATGTTGTTGTCGCGGGCGGCGTCGAAGTCATGAGTCGGGTTCCGCTGGGCGCTGCCAAGGCGTCCGGGCAGCCGTATGGCCCCAAAGTCTTCGAACGCTACGACAATTTCTCGTTCAATCAGGGATTGTCGGCCGAGGCCATCGCACAGAAGTGGGCTCTCACGCGTACCCATCTCGACGAGTTCTCCGCGCTTTCACACGAGCGCGCCGCCGCAGCCCAGGACGACGGCGCCTTCGAGAACCAGATCGTCTCGGTGACAACCGATTCCGGAGTCGTCTCGGCTGACGAAGGTATTCGCCGCGGAACCTCGGTGGAGACTCTCGCGAAGTTGAAGCCCGCATTCGCAGATGACGGAGTCATTCACGCGGGCAACTCGTCGCAGATTTCCGACGGCGCCGCAGCACTGTTGGTGACGACGCCGGAGCGGGCACGTCAGCTCGGACTGACGCCGATTGTTCGCTACTGCGCAGGCGCTGTGACCGGTTCCGATCCGGTGCTCATGCTCACCGGTCCGATTCCGGCGACGGACAAGGTCTTGAAGAAGGCTCGAGTCGACCTGAACGAGGTCGGAGTGTTCGAGGTCAACGAAGCCTTCGCGTCGGTGCCACTGGCGTGGCTTGCGGAAACCGGTGCGGATCCGGCATTGGTCAACCCCCTCGGCGGCGCGATCGCGCTCGGACATCCGCTCGGTGGTTCCGGAGCGGTTCTGATGACTCGAATGATTCATCACATGCGCTACAACGGAATTCAGTACGGATTGCAAACAATGTGTGAGGGTGGCGGCACCGCGAACGCCACGCTCGTCGAACTGGCTGTGTGAGGAAGATACAAAATGCGCAGAGAAGTGTTCACTCCCGATCACGAGTCATTCCGTAAGCTCGCCCGCGATTTCATCGAGAAGCACGTTGTCCCCGAGTACCCGTCGTGGGAAAAGGCCGGCCAGATGCCGCGGGCGACTTTCGAACAACTCGGCTCGTTGGGGCTGCTCGGTACCGCAATCCCCGAGGAGTACGGGGGAGCAGGGATGCCCGACTATCGGTACAACGTCATCTTGCAGGAGGAGTCGGCGCGCGCGCTGGTCACGTTGAGCACGGTCCGCACACAACTCGATGTGATCCTTCCGTATTTCCTTGCCTACGCTAACGAGGAACAGCGATCACGTTGGTTCCCCGGGTTGGCGGCAGGAACACTTCTCTCGGCGATCGCGATGACCGAACCGGGTACCGGTTCAGATCTTGCGGGCGTACGCACCACTGCGGTGCGCGACGGGGACGAGTACGTGATCAACGGTGCCAAGACATTCATCACCGGCGGCTTGCTCGCTGATCTCGTGATCGTTGTCGCGCGCACGTCGACGGATCCGGAGAATCGACGCGCCGGTCTTTCACTGCTGGTCGTGGAGGATGGAATGCCCGGGTTCACCCGCGGGCGTGTCCTCGACAAGATGGGCTGCAAGGTTCAGGACACAGTCGAGTTGTCGTTCGACAATGTGCGAGTGCCTGCTGCGAACAGATTGGGCGACGAAGGCGCCGCGTTCGGCTACCTCGGTCGCAATCTTCCGCAGGAGCGGATGACTGTTGCTGTCGGTTCGGTGGCTCAGGCTCGGGCCGCGGTGACGGCAACTATCGAGTACGTCAAGGAGCGCAAGGCTTTCGGGACACCGGTTGCGTCGTTCCAGAATACGAAGTTCGAATTGGCGGCTATGTCGGCGGAGATCGAGGCCGGGCAGACGATGATCGATCGGGCGGTTCTCGATCTGGTCGACGGCGAGTTGTCGGGTGCTGATGCAGCACGGGTCAAGTTGTTCTGCACCGAAATGCAAGCGCGCGTGGTCGACCGATGCCTTCAGCTTTTCGGCGGTTACGGCTACATGATGGAGTATCCGATCGCGAGGCTGTACACAGATGCCCGGGTGGCACGTATTTATGCAGGTACGAGCGAGGTTATGAAGGTGATAATCGCGAAGTCCCTCGGGTTGTAAGCGATTTAGGGGTCTTTGCGCGCGCGGCGACCGAAAAGCGGCACATTAGCTGTGTCCTGTTGCACAACTTCATCTTTGATGAGACGCTTGTCACAGAGCTTAAAACAACCTACTGTGTGTTCAGTAGGTTGCTTTGAGCAGAGGAGTTCGATGACCGCGCAGCGCCCGTATGCCACTCTTTTAGCAAAAGGCGAAGACCGGAAACAGCTCATCCTTTCCGCTGCTCAGCGACTACTTGCACTAAACGGGTGGCGCAGTACGACGCTCGCGCAGATCGCCGGTGAAGCCGGTGTGACGTCGGCTGGACTTTTGCACCACTTCGAGTCCAAAGAACAGTTACTGCATGCCGTGCTCGACGCGCGGGATGCAGATGACGATGCTCATGCTGATCGAACTGGCGATGTCATAGAACAGCTCGAGCAAGTGGGTGCGCGGTTCGAACGCTCGCCTCACTTGATCGGGATGTACTCGGTGCTTCTGATCGAGAGTTTGGATCCGGAAGCCCCGTTGCATGGTCGCCTGCTCGCTCGGCAGCGTGCGGCAATCGACACGATTGCCGCAGGTATTCTGCGCGGTCAACGCGCAGGAAAATACCGCAATGATATTGACCCGGCCGTCAAGGCCGTAGAGATTGTCGCGTTTCTCAACGGAATGGAGACCTCATGGCTGCTCGATCGTTCGATTCCACTGACCGAAATCTTCAAGGACTACACGCAATCGCTGACTCGACAGCTCGCGCTCGCCGGCACAGCCTGAGGTACCGTCTGGCAGTCCTCGCGCCCAGCGTTGCCGACGTGGTGCGCCATGCAGGCGGGTGGATGTTCGACCAGGTAATGGCTGGCTGGGACGTCACGGTTATCGTCGAAAAGCACGAGAACACTCGGCCGTTGCAGATTCTCGGGGCAACCACGTTGGATTTGGAGTCCGTGATGGCCGCGCCCAACGGGCCGCGCCCGCAGGCGATTGCTCTGGCGGGTGATCTGTTCGAGTCCAATGCGATGGTGCGTGAAGGATTGCTCGATACCCTCGATCGCGGCATTATCGACGTCACGTTGTGGGGTGACACGGTCCCGAGCGATCTTGCTCATCACTTCGGGCCGAGCTCGCACCAGTTAAGCCGCGCTGCAATGGTTTTCAAGTCCCACGCACTTGCGGCCGCATCCAGCTCGCCCGATCCCGTCGGTGCGACCGAAATGTTTCGTGGGGTCAGTCTGTTCGGCAAGTGTCCGGCAGACGGAGTGAACCTCGTGTCAGTCGGTTAGTGAACTACTTCCCGCGCACAGTCCGGTGCGGGAAGGATCGAGAAGCCACATGCTCCGGCTGTTGATACGCGTGAACGTGTATCAACAGGCGGAGCATTGTTGTGAGAAAGCAGTGCATGTGAACAGTAATGACTTTGTCAGCAGATATGGCCCGGTAGCGCTGGTGACTGGTGCTTCCTCCGGCATCGGTCAGTCGTTTGCCGAACAGTTGGCGGCCATGGGCCTGGATGTGGTCTTGGTTGCGCGTCGGGAATCGCTCCTGGGGGAATTGGCCTCGAGATTGCGAGCAGAGCACGGCGTCGAAGTAACTGTCTGCTCTGCAGATCTTGCTGAAGTTACGGCGACGGCGTCGATTCTCGACGCGACATCAGGCCTCGATATCGGGCTGGTTGTGAGTAATGCCGGTTACGGGTTCAAAGGAGAACACTCCGCCATGGACCCAGCAGAGCTGGCGGACATGGTGATGGTGAACTGCACAACGCCCATGCTGCTGACCCGTGGTTTCATTCCGCGCCTACGAGCGCGTGGACGTGGCGGCATCATTGTAACCAGCTCGATCGAAGCATTGTTGGGTTGCCCGTATTCCACGGCCTATTCGTCGAGTAAGGCATTCCTGAACAGTTTGGGAGAGGGCCTGTGGGGTGAGCTGACGCCGGAAGGTATTGACGTACTGACGATTTGCCCGGGGGCCACCGATACCGAAGCGCTGCGGCGGAGCGGGATCGACCCGGCCACGATGAATAATGTCATGTCACCGGACGAGGTGGTGACGCTGACCTTGGACAACATCGACAACGGGCCGACGCTGTTTCCCAGCGACCATCACAAAGCGGTTTTCGATCAACTCCTGTCGATTCCTCGTCGAGATGCTCTGACGGCGATGGCTCGGGGTATGAAGGTGAACTCGGTCCAGCCCAACTAGTCGGGACGGGCAAATGTCTTGGTCGCGTGTTGTTTTGCGGGGATCGCGAGATTTCCTTGCATTCAGCGCATCCGGGTGAGAATATTCTTCTCATGCCAAAGAATCTTGTTCTGGGTGTTTCGGGCGCACGGGTCTCACAGGCGCCGCGGATCGAGGTGATCGAGGAATGAAGGCCGAGGATCTTTTCCATCTCGGGATCGTCACCGAAACGTTCGAGCAGACCAGGGACGAACTGTCGTCGCTGTTCGGGTACGAATGGGGCCCTGAGGTCGGTGGCCCGATCGACGTCACATTACCGAGCGGCGATGCCACAGTTGATCTGCGATGTGCGTATTCGGTGACCGCGCCGCGCGTGGAAATCATTCGCGCCGTTCCGCAGTCGACTCTGTGGGATGCAAGTAGAGGGCAAGGCATTCATCATGTCGGGTACTGGTCCGACGACGTCGCGGCAGATTCTGCAGAGCTGGCGCGTCACGGATACGTCACCGAGGCAACACGTCTCGGGTCTGATGGCATACCGTTCTTCTCGTTTCAGCGTAGTCCTTGGGGATTTCGGATCGAACTCGTGAGCAGAACCGCGAAGACCGGCCTCGAACAGTGTTGGGCGACACCGGTCGCGCGGGAAGCGGAAGTTGGTGCGAAGTCATGACTACTGTCGGAATTGTGACCGGCGCGGGACGTGGCATGGGTTTTGCCTGCGCGCGGCGTCTGACCGACTCGGTGGACCGTTTGTTGCTGGTCGACATGGATCCGGAAACCGTGGCGGCGGCAGCAGCTGAACTTTCCGGGACCGGCCGCGCCGTCGTAGAACCGTTTGTTCTCGATGTCACGGACCCTGCTGGCCTTGCTCGTCTGGTCGATCGAGTGCGTGAACTCGGAACCTTGCGGTCGATCGCACATGTCGCCGGAATCTCGCCGACCATGGCCGACTGGCGCAGAATCTTTTCTGTCGATCTTGTGGGTACCGCCTTGCTCGCGCAAGCGTTGCGCCCGCTCGCCACGGCTGGCACGGCAATGGTGTGTTTTGCATCCATGGCGCCGACACTGGCGTCGCTCGAGCCGGACGCTACCACCGCTGCGGCACTGGAAGATCCTCTGCGAGAAAACTTTCTGGACGAGATCTACGAAGCGGTCGGGCCCGCGATCGAACACACCGGCGCCGCGTACGCATGGGCGAAATACGGTGTTCAACGTTTTGTGAAACACGAGGCCGTGCGATTGGGAGCCGTCGGCGCACGCGTCTGCTCGCTGTCACCCGGATTGATCGACACCCCTCAAGGCCGACAAGAAGCCGAGAACAACGCGCACCTGAGTGCGCTGGTCACACAGACGCCTCTTGCCCGGACCGGTACTGCTGACGAAGTAGCAGCAGTCGTGTCGTTCCTGCTCTCGGATGACGCCAGCTTCCTCAACGGAACAGATATTCTCGTCGACGGTGGAATCTGCGCCGCGGTGCATACCAGCGGCGGACTGAGTGCGGCTCGTTCGTGACGGGGTATCTTCTTCCGATGGACATGAGTGGTTCGACCACCGAGCCGACACAAGATCTGGCAACCCGAATTGCTGCGCGGGCCTTGGCAGATCGAGGCGCTGTGTATGCCAGCGAGGTTCGCCGATTGCTTGACGCCGCGTTGGTGGTCATCAGGTCACTGGGAACGAACTCCCGCCCTCGCGTCGCGGATATCGTGGCACAAGCGGGCCTGTCCAACGATGTCTTCTATCGGCACTTCAAGTCGAAAGATGCACTGGTTTCGGCAATCTTGGAGGATGGCTCCGAGCGTTTGACAACGTATGTTGCGCATCAGATGGACAAGGAGAACACCCCAGAGGGGAAGATTCGGCGGTGGGTCGAAGGTGTCCTGTCCCAGGCCGACGAAGATTCGGCGGCCACCACCCGAGCGGTGCTCTGGAATGCGGGTGGGACGGGCGTCGGCGCAGTTTCGGGGCCACCGTCGGCGAGCGGTCCACTGGCGACCCTGCTGCGTGGTCCCCTTGCGGAACTGGGCAGCGCAGCACCGGAGTTCGATGCCACATTGGCGGCACACGCGACAGTCGGAAAGCTTTCCGACTACCTCTGGCAGCGGATTCAGCCTACCGATTCGGATATCGACCGGATCACCGAATTCTGTTTACGCACAATAACGCCCGCCTAGTCGATCTCAATCAGGTCTGAGACTTCGAAGAAACAGTGCTACCGCGGACTGAACATGCCGTTCTTGATCTGCGGGGTCATGCACAATTCCGAACGAGGCCAGGCGGGCCGGACCGCCGGACGCCATGCCGAGAAAGAGTTCGGCGAGTACGTCCGGTTCCTCGGCGACGATCTCGCCGGCCTCGGCATGCCGCACGAGTAGATCTGTGACCAACTGTTTGCGCGGCCAGAATCCCGTGCCGTGAGTTCGACGAGCGATGTCCGGAAAGCGCTCAGCGTAGGTGATCGCGATCTGTTCGAGTTTGATCATGGACGGGTTCAGGGCGCGGCTCAGTGCCGTCCTCGCGATGGTGGTCAACGCGACTTCCAGATTGTCGAGATCAGGTGCAGGTGGTTCTGGCACAGGCCAATCCGTGCGTTGGACGGCCCAGCCGAGAACCGAGCGGAAGACTGCTTCCTTGGTGGGGAATCGTGTGTACAGCGTCGGTTTGGTAGTGCCGGCCGCGGCAGCGATGGCATTCATCGACGTCCCCTCGTATCCATGCTCGAGGAACATGGCGAGGGCGCCTTCACGTATGGCGTGATCCAGTGCGGTGGCTTGCTCGAGAGTGGGGCGCCCCCCGCGGCTTCGGCGTGCTCCGGCTGCGCCCGGTTCGGACCTGTGCGACGTCATGAACATCAGTGTGCCAGTCGAACTCAGCTATAGACAGAAAACTAAACCCATGGGTAAAGTTAATTCCGGGGGGCAACATCGACTGGAGGCACAATGTCAGGGACGACCACACAGCGAGATGAGATTGTCGAGCGACTCGACGCGCGATTCCAGGAACTGCGTCAGCAGGTACCGGTACTGAAGCAGCGGGCGGACGACGAGGGGATCACCGAAATCGCACGGCGTGAGGACATGATTCCTCTGCTGTTTCCGCATACCACGTACAAGAGCTACCCGGAATCGTTGATCGCTAAAGGTCAATGGGCGCAGCTTAATCGGTGGCTCGATTCGCTTTCGGCGCATCGCGTCGAGGGAGTGGACGTGTCGGACGTCGTCGACGTCGACGGGTATATCGATGCCCTCGAAGCTGTCGGGCACCTGGTGTCGAGTTCGAGTGGGACCAGCGGGAAGAGTTCCTTCCTCAACAAGTCCGTACAGGATCGCGAAGTGTCCATGCAGAACATGCTGGACTGCCTGACGGACTTGGGGATTCATCGCGACAACTCGTGGCACGTTATCCCGGTCGGGCCGGAAACGGGTCTGAGTGGACACAACGCCCTACGTGATCTCATCTACAAGGAGTACGGCCGACCGGACGGAATCGAGCGGCCGTCGGGCGCGGAGGCAAGCGGTCACTATGCGTATATGGCGCGTCTGTCTGCCATGCGTAAGGCAATGGCAGACGGGACCGCGGCACCGGACGAGCTAGCTACCCATGAGGCGTCAGCCGCCGCGCGCCAGGCGGAAAACGAACGCCGTCTGCGGCATTGGGCAGAGCAGATCATCGAACACCGCACCGAGAAGATCTTCTTCAATTCTCAGTTCCCGAACCTGTTCCGCCTCACCGAGATTCTGCGAGAACTCGGAATGAAGGAGGGAGACATCACGGGGGAGAACGCGATGACTGCGGGCGGCGGGCTGAAGGGCATGTCGCTGCCGGCCGATTACCAGAACCAGATCTTTCGAATGCTGAATATCGATCCGAGCAGGTTCTTTCATTACTACTCGATGCAAGAGCTGAATATTCGTTTGCCGAAATGCGCGTCGGGTCGGTACCACGTTCCTTCGGAGCTGGTTCTGTTCGTTCTCGACAAGAACGGCGAAGCGCTTGCACCCGAGTCGGATGGCAAGGTGGAAGGCCGCGCCGCGTTCTTCGACACTACCGTCGACGGACGTTGGGGCGGAACGATCACCGGAGACAAGATCTCGGTCGAACTCGGTGACTGCTCCTGTGGCCGAACCGGCCCCACGGTTGACGCAGACATCACCCGCTACTCCGATCTGGCAGACGACGACAAGATCACCTGTGCCGGCACCACGGACGCGTACGTCCGCGGATTCCTCGAGGACTGAGAGAAACTTCAATGACTACGTCATCAACACTCGCACCGAGTAAGTCCAAGATCCGTGTACCTCATTTCATTCGAGGCAAGCTCGTCTGGGGTGAGGACACCGAGTATCTGTCGCGGGACTTCGGGGTTCCGTTTGTCACGCCTGCTCTGGAACTGAACAGATTATTCGTGCCACGCACCGAACCCGGACCGGCATTCGACGTGCCGGTCACGGACATCATCGACTTCCTGGTCGAGACGGCAAAGCATCTCACGCTCGAGACAAACGAGTACCTGCAGGAATCCCTCGAGATGACCCTTCAGGTCAGTGCGCTACCTAGACGAATCATCGAGAACACTTTTGCGCGGCCGGGACAATTCCTGACGCGGGAGGCGCTGGAATACCGTCTTGACCGCACCTTCGGTGATCGCAACCTCCTCGACGGATGGGTGGAGCGCACCGACCCCAACGGTCGTGTGAGCCGGGTACGGGCATTCCCACCCCGCCTCGTGCACATGCTTGCCGGAAACTCGCCGAGCGCCGCTATGACATCGATCGCAGACGCGGCGCTTGTCAAGGCAGTCAACGTCTTCAAGATGCCATCGGCCGACCCGTTCACCACCGTGGCGGTACTGCGCACCATGTCCGACATCGAACCCGATCATCCGATCCTGCGCTCGATGTCCGCCGTGTACTGGCGCGGCGGTGACGAGAAGGTCGAGAGCGTGCTCTACCGCTCCCAGTACTTCGACAAGCTTGTGGCGTGGGGTGGTGGCCCCGCCATCGAGAACGCCGCGAAGTACGCCGGTCCTGGCTTCCAGCTGATCTCCTTCGACCCCAAGGTCTCGATGTCCGTCATCGGACGCGAAGCCTTCGAGTCCGAAGAGACCCTCCGTGAGGTGGCGGAGCTGGCAGCGTCCGATGCCACGATCTTCAACCAGGACGCCTGCCTCGCGGCGCGTCACATTGCCGTCGAGGGTGACATCGAGCAGGTGGATCGCTTCTGTGCGTTGCTGTGTGAGCGTCTGGGAGTCGACCGCGACTTTGCCGAGGCCGTTGGTCCCAAGACGCCGCGCGATATTCGCGAAGAAGTCGAGGGCATGCGGTTCCTCGAGCCCGACTACCGCATCTGGGGCAGCTACGACGGCAGTGGTCTTGTTGTCCGCTCACCGGAACCGGTGGACTTTCACCCGACCAACAAGACGGTCAACGTCGTCCCCATTGCATCGATGGCCGACGCGGCGCATTTCGCGACGGTGGCAACACAGACCGTGGGTGTTTACCCGACACACCGCAAGGCCGAGGTACGAGATCGCCTGGCAACGGCAGGAGTTCAGCGTGTGGTGAAGCTCGGTAGCGCGTTGACCGGCAGTATGGGCAGCCCGCACGACGGCATGTACCCGTTGCATCGATTCGTCAACTGGGTAGTGGACGACGATGCCTGAAGCCGTGAGTGGTGCAGGCATGCCGCTGCGAGTGCTCGGCAGATCCGGACTGCGAGTCAGTGAAATGTGTCTGGGCGCCATGACATTCGGAACGGACTGGGGCTTCGGAGCCGACGAGTCCATTTGTCAGGATATCTACAAGGAGTTCCGCAGTGCCGGCGGTAATTTCATCGACACAGCCAACAATTACACCAACGGTGCGAGCGAGACGATTCTCGGGCGGCTGATCCCTTCCGAGCGCGACGATGTTGTCGTGAGTACCAAGTACACGCTGCCGACACATCCGGGTGATCCCAATTCCGGTGGAAATCATCGGAAAAGCTTGCGTCGCAGTGTCGAAGAGAGTCTGCGACGCCTCGGCACCGACTACATCGACTTGTTGTGGGTGCATGCGTGGGATCGGCAGACGCCGGCCGAGGAGACGCTCCGCGGACTCGACGATCTGGTCCGCAGTGGCAAGGTCTTGGCGATCGGTATCACGAATACTCCGGCCTGGGTGGTTGCCCGCTCGAACGCAATCGCCGAGTTGCGCGGTTGGAGCGCCTACTGCGCCATGCAGGTCGAATACTCCTTGGTGGCACGAAGTCCCGACCGTGAGCTTCTTCCGATGGCGAGCGAATTGGATTTAGCCCTGTGTGCGTGGAGTCCTTTGGCTCGCGGCCTACTTGCCGGAAAGGGAGACCCCGAACGACTCTCGCCTGCCGGTCGGGAGGCCCGAACCGTTGCCCAAGACATTGCAGCCGAACTGGGAGTCAGCCCCGCGCAGGTTGCCTTGGCGTGGGTCATACGTCGGGGGCTCATGCCGTCGATCGGCGCGCGCACGGTGGAACAGCTTCGAGACAACCTCGGCGCTCTGCAGGTGATGCTCGACGAAGGGCAGCAGGAGCGTCTCGACGCAGCATCGCGGGTGCGACTCGGCTATCCGCACGATTTCCTGAACGAGCGGCGCGCGGTGTTGGAGCCGCAGGAGTTGTAGCAGCTTCAATTTCTGAAAAGCATCGCCAAAGGGTCGGCACTTTGTTAGATTCTCGACATTAGAGTCGGCTTATTACGTCATCTTGTAGATGGGAAGTGCGTTGGACAAGCTCGATCATTGGATCGCCGGTAGTGCGGTGATGCCGACCAGTGCCAACTACATGGCTGTCACAGACCCGGCAACCGGATGTGAGGCAAGGCAACTCGCGTGCGGTAATGCTGACGACGTCGACCTGGCGGTTCAGGCCGCATCTGCTGCCGAAACGGCATGGAAGCAGATACCGGCGCTTGCTCGGGCGCGGTTGTTCGGTGACCTCGCCCGGGCCATGCGCGCCGATTCTGCGGAGTTGGCCCGGTTGGAGATCAGTGAAACCGGTAAGCCGGAGGCCGTTGCACTGGCTGAAGTCGAGAACTCCGCGACGTACTTCGATTTCTACGGCGGGTTGATCGGCATGCCGGCCGGTGACACTCTCGACGTGGCACCGGATCAGCATGTGTACACCCGCCGTGAGGCTTTCGGAGTAATCGGAGTCATCACGCCGTGGAATGTGCCACTGAACCAGGCAGCGAGGGCGTGCGCACCAGCTTTGGCTGCCGGCAACACAGTGGTGGTCAAGCCGTCGGAGAGCACGTCGGCGTCGACGGTTCGGTTGGCTCAACTCGCGACCGAGGTGGGTTTTCCGTCCGGAGTCTTCAACGTGGTTCTCGGTACGGGGCAGGATGCGGGTGCTGCTTTGGTGGCCCATCCGGATGTGTCCAAGGTGGCATTTACGGGTTCCGTGGGAACCGGCCGTGCTATCGGGCATATTGCTGCAGACCGAATCATCCCGGTCACACTGGAATTGGGTGGAAAGTCCGCCAACATCATCTTTGCCGACGCCGATGTGGAGAAGGCCGTCGCAGGTTCTCTCCTCGCTTTCACGGCCAATGCCGGCCAGGTGTGTTCCGCCGGCACAAGGCTCCTGGTTCATCGATCGATCCACGACGGGGTCGTACAGAAATTGGCTGCGGGTGCCGCAGCGGTGCGTCCCGGGCGCGATATCGGTCCACTGATTACCAGGGCGCAGTTCGAACGAGTGCAGGAATACTTCAAGATCGCGGAATCCGAAGGTGCACAGGCTGTAACCGGAGGAACAGTCTCTGTGGTGGCACAGGAGACCGGCGGCTTCTACATCGATCCCACGGTGTACATCGGAGTCGACAACTCGGCCCGGATCGCGCGCGAAGAGATATTCGGACCCGTGGTTCTCGTGCTCGCGTTCGATACCGAAGACGAGGCGATCGAACTGGCAAACGACTCGGATTACGGACTGGTAGCCGGTGTTTGGACCAGCAATGTGTCGCGGGCACTGCGGGTCAGTGAGCGGATCCGAGTTGGTCAGGTGTTCGTCAACACCTGGTCAACCGGATCCGTGCAGACTCCGTTCGGCGGGTGGAAGAACAGCGGTTACGGGCGCGAAAAAGGTGTGGAGGCACTCCATCACTACAGCCAGGTCAAGTGCGTGACCATCAAATTCGAGGGAGATTCACAGTGACACAAGATAGCCCGCTCGATCTGGCTCACCAGACCGTCTTCGAGGCCGGTTTGGCAGTGCGTAGGGAAGTCCTCGGTGCCGAATACGTCGATGCGGCAATGACCCGGAATGCCGGGACTGACGGCGAAGAGTTGCAGAAGTTCGTGAGCGAGTTCGTGTGGGGCGGTGCCTGGACCAGGCCAGGCCTGGACCGACGGAGTCGTTCGCTGATCAATCTCGGAATTCTGATCGCCCTCAGCCAGCCCCATGAGTTGTCCGTCCACGTTCGCGTGGGTCTGAGCAACGGCCTGACTCGCACAGAGATCACCGAAGCTGTTATCCACGCCACCGCCTATGTGGGAGTGCCCATGGGTATGGCGGCGATGCGTGTGGTTCAGGAAACCCTGACTGCCGAACTGGGCCCCCTCACCGCGGAGGTCTCGGCATGAGCGTGATTCCGTTGCCGGGCAAAAGTGTCGGTCTTGTCGGGCTGGGTGCGATGGGTGGCCCGATAGCCCGCAACTTCGTCAACTCCGGCCAACCGTTGATTGTCCGTGACGCCGATGCCGCGTCGCAGCAACGGTTTCTCGACAGTCATCCGAGTGCAATGGGCACAACGGATTTCGCGGACTTCGCGAAGTGCGACGTGGTGGTGCTGGTCCTGCCGACCAGTGACATCGTCGATGCCGTGGTTCTCGGTGAGGGGGGACTACTGTCGCAACTGCAGGCAGGTAGCACCATCGTGGACATGGGGTCGAGCATTCCGGACCGCACTCAGAAGTTGGCTGGAATAGCCGCCGAGCAGGGTGTTCGAGTTGTCGACGCCCCGGTCAGTGGCGGAGTCGGACGTGCACTGAAGGCGGATCTTGCCGTGATGGCGGGCGGTGACGCCGATGTGGTTGCAGAGGTTCTGCCGCTCCTGCGTGCCACCGGAACGGCAATCATCCATGTCGGTCCGGTTGGGTCGGGGCACGCTGCAAAGGCACTCAACAACCTTCTTGCAGCCAACGGTCTTGTTGCCGCAGCGGAGGCCATGTTGGTGGGCCGCAAATTCGGTATCGATCCGGCGACGCTCCTTTCGGTGATCAATGCCAGTAGCGGCCGGAACCAGGCAACGGAGACGAAGTATGAAAAGTTTGTTCTGTCAGGAACATTCGACTCAGGATTCGCCGCAACTCTGATGCGCAAGGACATCGGAATCGCTTTGGATTTGGCTCGTTCTCAGGACGTATCCACTGTTCTCGGCGACACGCTCGGCAAGATCTGGGAAACCGCTGTCGACGGCTTGGCTCCAGGAGCAGACCAAACCGAGGTTGTGCGATACCTCGAGGAGCTTGCGCAGGTGTCGCTTCACGATTAGCTCCGTGTAGGTGATGCGAGGCGCGTACCCCTCATTCCACGACACCCCGTCGGATGCGAAGATGATTCGAATCCAACGGGGTTTCGAATTCAGCGGAGTGAGGTGGTCATGGCTTCATCGCCGCGGCGCGTGGGTGCCGAGAAGTCGAAGACGCGAGATGTTCTGCTGGACAGTGTCGAGAAGATGATGCTGGACACCGGCTACGCCAGCGTGACCTATCGATCTTTGGCAGCAGAGGCCGGTGTGACCGCGAGCCTGGTCCAGTATTACTTTCCCACTCTTGACGACATCTTCCGCGCCGCAATTGCGAGGTACACCGATCGCAACCTCGCGGTACTGCAATCTGCGCTGCAGAAACGAGCCGAAGATCCGTTGCATGTGTTGTGGGAGTACAGCTGGGATGAGGCCACAAGTGCTCTGATGACGGAGTTCATGGCTCTCGGCAATCACCGTGAGTCAATCCGTGCTGAAATCGCCGAAGTCACCGAACGGGTCCGGCAACTGCAGATGGAGGCCGTGGCTCGCAAGTTCGGGCCGGGTGCTCGACCGGACGGCCGGCTGTCTCTCGGCGCAATGGTGTTGCTGATCACCGGGATTCCCAAGTTCCTCAATCTGGAATCGGGTATCGGCGTCGACACTGCGCATGCCGAAGTGGTGGAAGCACTCGAGGGCTACATCGATTCGGTGGAGCCTCGCATTACGCAGACTGCGCGCACCAAGCGACCGCGGACGTAAGAAACGGATCGCGGCTTTTTTCGAAAATTGGTACGACTGTATAGCAAGTGCGGTACTGTCCTGTAGTGCGCGAGCTCGCTTGACCTCAGACTGCTTACCGAGCGCCAAAAGTACCTCTTCCCAGTATTTTTCGAGAAACGTGCCGATCGAGGAGTTCTTCTTGCCTGCTTCCATACGTCCCATCACGTCGACCGTCGGACTGGAGGTCACAGGTCTGACTGCCGACGATCTCATGAAGTCGGACTCTGCCCGAGAGATTCGGCAACTCCTGGACCGGCATGGGGTCCTGGTGTACCGCGAGATCAACATCGACGACGACGCCCTGTTGGCTCTCAGTCGTGCACTGGGCACCGTCGTAGTCCAATCCACCGGCGAGCACCGCCTCCCGGAGATTCAGACCATCACCATGGATCCGTCCAAGACGAATGCAATTCTCGCGTCGTATCGAGCGGGAAACTTCCACTGGCACATCGACGGTGCCACACAAGTCATTCCGCAGCAGGCGACGCTCCTGAGCGCTCGTGAGGTAGATCCAGCCGGGGGCGACACCGAGTTCGCCAGTACGTACGCGGCCTATGACGGCTTGAGCGACGAGGAGAAGGCCGAGTTCGAGCCTCTCGAGGTTGTGCACACGTTTGGGCATGCACAGTCGCTGGCGAACCCGGATCCCGACGAAGCAACCAGGCGAGCCTGGGCACGGGTACCAGCGCAGGTTCATCCGTTGGTATGGACCAGGAAGAATGGACGGAAGTCGCTGTTGCTGGGCGCTACCGCGTCCGAAGTTGTCGGTTGGCCGATCGAGCGAAGTCGTGCGTTGTTGGATCGACTGCTCGCGTGGTCCACGCGACCCGAATACGTACTGCGCCAGGTGTGGCGCAAAGGTGACCTGGTCATCTGGGACAACACCGGAATGCTGCATCGAGCGACGGAGTTCGAGCCCTCGTCTCAGCGTCTCATGCACCGCACGACCTTGGCGGGGGAGGAATCAGTCTGTCGTGGTTAGGGTCTGTGGTGGTTGAGGATTGGCCGAGTCCGTGAACACTATTTGCGACTATGACATGCGTCTGGGCTTCGCATCGTCTTTGTTGGTGATGCGAAGCTTGCACGCCGTATATGGTTCTGGCAGAGTCGGGTTCAGTCTCGGTGGACTGGGCCTTGGCGGGTGGTGGAGCGGCGGCGTCGTTGTTTCGGATCGATCGCAGCTGGTGGGATGAACCAAGGTTTGCGATCGGTACCCATTTTGATTTCCCAGATCCCGCGGAACCCGCTGGTGCTGTGGATCAATCGGTGATGATTTCGGCAGAGGAGGGTGAGGTTGTCCATCACCGTCAAGCCTCCGGTTGACCAGGGTTGTATATGGTGCGCGTCGCACCAGGCCGGAACCGCATCGCAGTTGGGGAAGGCGCAGCCTTTGTCCCGGGCGATCAACGCAGTCCGCTGCTCAGGTGTGACGAGGCGTTTGTGCGGAGTCGCATCCAGCGGTGCCCCGCTCCCGTCCATCAACACGGTGGAGAGCATGCAGTCGCACGCGAGCATCCGGGTCAGGCTCACACTCAGTGGTCCCATCCAGGGCATGTATCCGACATCAAGATCTTCGACATCAAGCTCTGCGTCCCGGCTAGGTCTCGTAGTGGCGCAGTCGCGATGCTCGGCAAGATCTTTCGCGGTGATATGCACATTCACATGCGGACGCTGACCACCATCAACACCGGTGACGGCGTTGTCGAGGTAGCGGCGGATCAGTTCCGTGAAGGCATCCGCGGTGCGTTTGGCTGCCGACCGCTGATCCGGGGTTCCGTCGGCAGCCGGTTTCGGCATCGACAAACCCGAGAGAGCCGACAACAACATTTCACCAGTGAGTGCATCGAAATCGCCCTTGATCGCGACCCGACCGTTCAACGTCGGCGAAATCCGCAAGACGTTGAGGTCGTCATCCTCACCGGGCGGAGTCTCATCGGATTCGAATATCCGCTTCAAAACCGCAATCGCGTAGCGGAGTTTGATTGTGGTCGCCTCCACGCCGGATGCCGCAGCGAGCAGGGTTTTCATGCAGGACGGTAACGCACTGTCCGGCATTCCTTTTGGTGGTGATTCGCAGAACGCGACGATTATTGCCGCATGATCGAGCGAGAGATCGCCGGCCTCGAATTGGGCAGTAATATCCGGGAATACCCGCAGTGCGGCACCGAGTGCGGCGATCTTGTTACCGGCCGCGTTCTGCAGCATCGTGTTCGCCGCCAGCCAGCGACCGACACCCCGGTAACAGAGCACCTGCTCATCCGGATTGAGTGACAACTCGTCGACCGCGGCAAGTCGAATCGCTTCCAATCGAAGAATTTCCGCCGATACACAGACTGCAACGTCTCGAACCTCGGCCGGTCGTAGCCGCCACAACCTGCCACGCACACCCGCAGCCGAACCGGCTACAACATCCCCCACCGCAGTTGAATCGCAAACCGTAGTCATCAAGGCCTCCCCACCCTGACCCAATTATAGTCGAACAAACATTCGAATCAAGAGGCATTTCGGGCACATTCGGCCGAATGATATTTGTAGCCAGAATCTTTGACCAAAGCCGAAGTGGTTTCAGGAGCCGTGACGACCGGCGCGCTGAATCGAGAGTCGATGCTCGTACCGTTCCGACGCATGCACCGTCAACGAGATCTCTACCGGAACTCCATTGCCGTTCCGGTAGACCCGCTCGATGTGCAGGGCGGGTCTACCCGGCGGGGTGTGCAGAATTTCGGCGATGTCGTCGGATACGAGAATCGCGGTGACAGTTTCTTCAGCTCCGGCAACAGGACCCGCGACGCTACCGACCGAGGCAAGGATGGTCCCGGGAGTACGGACTGTCGGGATCAGGTTCTCCGATATCAGTGTTTCGGCGACGTCGGGCGGAAGAATGATCGTGTTGACCGCATACGGCTGGTTGTCGATCCAGCGCCGAACCTTCAACTGCGCCACAACAAGACTGTCGAGTTCGAGCTTCTCGGCGTGGACACGGTCGCGTTTGAGTTCGAGAGGCGAGATGACTTCCATCTCGGTGCCCGGCCACTCCTCGAGTTGTTCGATCGAATCGGTGGAGCGGACGGAGCGGCCGGTGCTGGGCTGATCCGTCGGAAATGTTCCCCGACCGCGGACGCGATATACCAGTCCGTCCGCCACAAGCTCCTGAAACGCTCGCCGCACCGTTTGCCGTCCGAGGCTGTACTCGGTCATGAGTTCGGTATCGGTGGGCAGCGGAGTGTCCTTGTCGTACCTGCCGGCAGCGACCGCTTCGGCGAGCGTCAGAGCCAGGCGCCGGTACCCCGGTAGATCGGTACTGCCCGACAGGACTGACCCGCCCATCTTGTTCTCCCAGATCATGGTCGATTGACTGCCGATAGTGTCATCGGCAACGCTATCCCATTCGGAAGAACCGGCGTGAGTCAGACGCGATTCGGTAGAGCGGCGTTGACCGCGTCGTCGAGCAGTCCGAGATTACCGTCCAGCTCGGTGACGATCTTTCGGACGACGCCCACGTCCTTGCTCAGGAAATCTCCGACCGAATCTGCGAATGCAGACACTGAGCCCTTGGCTGAAACACTGGTCAGTGCACGGCTGTTGGAACTGCCGTATGGCAGGGCCGCGAGCAGATCGCCCTCGTCGATGCCGAGTTGTGTTCCCAGTGCGACAGCTTCGGTGAGAAGGCCGATCTGAGCGGCGAACAGAGCATTGTTGACTAGCTTGACCCGCTGTCCGTTGCCAGTGGGGCCGACATAGAGAACTGGATCTGCGTAGCTTTCCAGGGTCGGCTGGATGCGTGCCAGGGTGTTGGCATCGCCGCCGACAAAGAGGGTCAACCTACCTGCGGCGATATCGTGCGGTCCACCGCTGACCGGTGAGTCCACGACTGCGACACCAAACTGTGCTGCTTGCTCGGTAACGGCTTCAGCTGTGCGCGGGCTTCCCGTTGTATGCAACACCAGGGTGGATCCGCGAGGCATCGACGCGAGCAAGTCGCTGCCGAGACATATCTCGCGAACCTGCTCGTCCGTGAAAACGCAGATGATCACGAGGTCGGTATCGCCGCCGACCTCTGCGAAGGTGGACACGGCCTGCGCACCGGAGGCTTCCAGGGCAGTTTTTGTTGCGGCGGAGCGTGCAAGCCCGCGAACCTCGTGACCGGCTTCGACGAGACGGCTGACCATCGGTCCGCCCATCCGCCCGGCGCCGATGAACCCGACGCGTGTCATCGGCGGTGATCCATGAGTTCGAGGGTGGCGTCAGCTGCGGTCAGGACGACTCCGGTGGGTGCTTGGGCTGTTGTCGCGAGATCTGCAATCAGCCCGACGTCCTTCTGCAGCAATGTGCCCGCGTGCTGGGCGATACGCTCGAGCGTTCCACCGGCAGAGACGATCCGGCTCAGCGCGAAGCTGTTTGCCGTGCCGTGCGAGATCACGTCTCCGAGGCGGTTGGGATCAACACCGAGCGACTGGCCGAGCGCAAGCGTGTTCGCGGCTGTAGCCAAATTTGCCGTGAAGAGGAGATTGTTGAGCAGCTTCGTGATCTGACCGGACCCCAAAGGTCCAAGGTGAACAACAGGATTCGCGTACATCGAGAAGACGGGACGGACGCGTTCGAAGTCTTCGTCGCTGCCGCCCACCATCACCAGAAGGCGGCCCTCGGTTGCGGCGATGCCACCGCCACTGACGGGAGCGTCAACGACGGAGATTCCTCGAGTAGCCGCTGTTTCCCCGAGTTCGCGACAGGTATCCGGGTGAACCGTGCTGTGCACGGCAATGATTCCACCTGGCTTCATGCCCGCGAGGACGCCGTCCTCACCCGTGACAACGTCGAGAACATCGGCGTCGCTGCCGACGCAGATGCACACGAGATCGCTTGCCGCGCCTAGTTCCGCCGCAGATTCGGCGAACTTGGCTGCGGTGTCGGCAAAGGGAACGCGGGCTTCGGGACGTCGTGCCCACAGCGTGGTTTCGTAGCCGGAGTGGACGATTCGCCGTGCCATCGGCGCGCCTTGGCTACCGAGTCCGATGAATCCTACGTGCATCGCGGGTCCTCCTAGAGTGATCATGAAACCTCCTGTAGCTGTGGCCGCCAGAACAAGCCGAGAAGTACGGCGGTGCCGACCGCGCCCACTCCGAGGGCGATACCGCCACCTGCCCA
The DNA here is from genome assembly GCF_033142425.1 of Rhodococcus sp. IEGM 1366. Taxonomy (NCBI): domain Bacteria; kingdom Bacillati; phylum Actinomycetota; class Actinomycetes; order Mycobacteriales; family Nocardiaceae; genus Rhodococcus; species Rhodococcus sp. IEGM 1366. Next base: position 368,760 of record NZ_JAWLRZ010000007.1, on the reverse strand, counting down.
CCCGGAGAGTTCGATGTTCAGTGCGCCGTCGAGCGATATGCTGCCTGGCCCGAGCATGGCTGCGGCGAGCGCTACAAGCGCGAGCACCATCACATACTCGTAGCCGTCACGAAAGATGAAGAATCCGTTGGGGCGGTGTGCCAGTATCCCGGCAACCAGCATGACCGAGATGACCGCCGCACAGGCAAACGGATTCAGGAATCCGACGATCAGCAAGACACCGGCACCGACTTCGGTGACCACGCTCATCCAGGCCTGGAATGTGCCGTTGCGTAATCCGAGTCCGCTGAACCAGCGAGCCGTGCCCTCGATCTTTCCGCCGCCGACCCAGTGATTGACTCCGTGAGCAATCATGGTCGAGCCCACGGCCAATCGGATCATTAGAAGTGCAACATCTGCGGAATTCATGGGGTCACCTTCCGTGGCTCGCGTGCGCGGCCGTGCTGTCGTCTGTTGTCAGGTCTGCGAATTCGGATCGGCCGGCGATGCATTCCTCGACAAACGCCAAGACGCGGAGGTGATATGCAGTCGCGGTGTAGCCAAGGCTGAGGTTGTGTCCACCGTCGAACTGCTTGTCCACGACTACTCTCGGCGCAGCGGTGAACAACTCGGCGACGGTGAGCAACGCCTCGGGATCGTTACGCCACACATGCTCGTATTCGCCTGCAGTGAAATGGACGGGAATATTCACGCGTGCAGCAAGATTCGGAAAGTTCTCGCGGGGCCAACTTCGCACCACGTCACCTTCGTACTTCGGTGTCCGGGATGCGATCGGAAGACCGCCGAACAGTTCTTCCGGGTACAGCCGACTCGGCTGCCACAGCAACTCGCGCACGGCGATCGGATCGGCGTTGCGGGCGGTGACGCCCAGGATTTCCTGGGCAAGGGGCTGTTGCTCTCGGCCGGTGCCGGAGAGTTCGATTCCGAGGAAGGCGTCTCCGCGATCGTCCGCGGCCAACCTGGTGGCCAATTCGCAGCCGATGGAGTGAGCCAATACGAATATTCCTGCGCCGCGGTCGATTCCCTCGAGGTGACGCTCGATCGCCGCATACGTTACGTCGACGCGAACATCGGGATCGGCCAATTCGGTCGCATGGGGATTCGAGCTGCCGTAACCCGGCCGGTCGAGCGCCAGCACGGTGAATCCGAGGGCTGCTGCGGTGTGCAACAGCGACAGGCGGGGGTGCCCGGGGCAGTCGAAGTACGCAGAGTTTGTTGCTCCGCCATGCACAGCGAGAATGACCGCGCGCGGTTCTGGAACCTCGATCAGCAACGCGGACATGGGAATACCGTCGACATCGACGATCCGGTGTACGGGAACGGGGCCTGAAGCGGTCGTGCCAGCCGAACTGGCTACTACGGTATTCGTGGTGCTCATGTATCCGTCCTGAAAAATAGCGAGCAGGGTGAGCATTGAAACTTCGCCTTCACGAATGCGTTTCGTGAAGGCGAAGTCTCGAATCAGATGTGGTAGTCGTACGACTTCAGGTAGCCGCCGCCGTCGACGCGCATCTGCATGCCGGTGACGTAACGAGCTTGCTCCGACGCGAGGAAGAGGACGGTTTCGCTGATGTCCTCGGGCTCGACCCACGGGATCTGCATTGCCTGCTGAACCGGAAAGGACAGCACAGCGTCTTCACGGCCCGGGTTCTCGAGGTCGGGGCGGAATGACTTGTACATCGATTCGTTGTGCAGCATGTCGGTGTTGCAGTTGGTGGGGTGCACAACGTTTGCGCGAATTCCGCGAGGTGCGAGGTGCGTCGCCAGCTCGTGTACGTAGTGGGAGAGTGCACGCTTGGAGAACACGTAGGCAACTCCGCCGAGGTCCTTACCTGGTACATCGACCTTGCTGGTGTCGATCATGGACGCCGTCGAACCGGTGGCGATGATCGAGGCGCCCTTGCCCAGGTAGGGCAGCGCTGCCTGGATGGCATTGATGGTGCCGACGAGGTTGGTGTCGACGGTGTCGGACCAGGCCGCGATGTCCGGTTCGCCGCGCATTCCGGCGACGCCTGCCTGCGCGACAACGATGTCGAGCTGGCCCAACTCGGCAACGCCGCGCTCGAGTGCAGCACGCAGCTCGTCGACCTTACGGACGTCGGCCTTGGCAGTGACGATGCGGCGACCGTGCTTCTCGACGAGACGAGCGGTCTCCTCGAGATCCTCAGGAGTGGCCATCGGGTAGGTGATGGAATCGAAGTCGGCGCAGATGTCGACGGCGATGATGTCGGCGCCCTCTTCGGCCAAACGAACCGCATGGCTTCGGCCCTGACCTCGTGCTGCGCCGGTGATGAACGCAACCTTGCCTTCAACGCGTCCCATGGTGAATCCCTTCGTTTGATGTGTTGGGTTGTTCAAACTGGTTGCGCAACAGTGTTATTTGCCACGCGTGCAGCGGAAGGACTTAGGTGTTGCGGCCGCCGTTGACGCCGAGGATCTGACCGGTGATGTAGCCGGCCTCTTCGGAGATGAGGAAGGCGCAGGCTGCGGCGATGTCTTCCGGTCGGCCGACGCGCCGAACCGGTGTCTTGGCAATGTGGTCTTCGACGGTGCCGCCCAGGAGGCGCTTGCCTTCGGCCGTACGCAGCATCGGGGTGTCGATGAATCCCGGTGGCACGGCGTTGACGGTTATTCCTTCGGGGCCGAGTTCCAGCGCCAAGGACTTGGTGAGTCCGTTGACCGCTGACTTGGACGCGACGTAGTGAGTCATGAACGGCTGCCCGGAATGTGCGCTGGACGACGAAATATTGACGATGCGTCCCCAGCCGGCTTCGAGCATGTCGGGGAGCGCCGCCTGGCAGCAGTGGAATACGCCGTCGAGGTTGACGTCGAGGACGCGCTTCCAATCGTCGAACGACAGTTTCGTGAATCGCTGGAATCCGTCGAGGCCGGCTGCGTTCACCAGAATGGTGACGGGACCCAACTCGGTGCGGATCTCCGCCAGAACCTCGTCCAACCGCGCGCGGTCCGTGACATTAGCTGTGTACGAATACTTTTCGTCCGAGGGTGTGAGGTCGATCGTGGCAACGTTGTAACCGTCGGCGCGCAGGCGTTCTGCGACAGCGCGGCCGATACCCGAACTGCCACCGGTGACAACTGCAGTTCGCGTGATCTGAGTACTCACGTTTTCTCCGTTCGCGGATTCGCTCATGCCCACGGCTCATTGCCGAGGATGGTGGTGCGGTGCATCGTTCGCTCCGACTTGGGGTCGTAGGGAAGTGCGCGGTGCAGCATTCCGGTGTTGTCCCAGATGACTACGTCGTCGACCTCCCACGTATGGCTGTAGGAGAAGCGCTCCTGAGTGGTCCATGCGAGCAGTTCGTCGAGGAGCGCCCGGCTTTCGTCGGGCTGCATTCCGACGACGTGGTCAGCCGTTGCGCCGAGGACGAGTGACTTGCGTCCGTCGCGGTGTTCCCAGACCAAGGATGATTCATGGGTGGGCAGACGGCGCCAGGATGCAAGTTGCTCGTCCGTGGGGTTCGGCTCGATAAGTCGCTGCGCAGCTTCGAAGCTGTGTACGACGCGAAGATCGTCGTAACGCTTACGTTCCTGCTCCGGCAGGTTCTCGTAAGCCGCGTAGGTGCTGGCGAATTCGGTGCCACCGCCAGTCATGGCCACGTGCCGTGCCGTCAGCATTGTCGCCTTGGCCGGCACGTCGTTGGTGGTGTCGTCGATGTGCCAATTGAACGTGCCCCGAAGGTATTCGGCCGACGGGTTCTTGGCCGGGTCGAGCGTGACCTTGAAAATTTCCTTGCCCGCGGGGGCCAATACCGGTCCGAGCTTGCGGCTGAATGCGACCTGAGCCTCGTCGTCGAGGTGCAAACCGCGGATGAGCAGTACCCCGCGCCACTTCAATGCCTCCAGGCATCTCGCAACTACAGCCTCGTCGTCCAAGCTGTCGATACCGATGACCTCTACGCCCAATGCCGGGCTGAGCGCCTTAGTCTCCATCAGAAGAATCTCCCTTCAATTTATGAGAACCATACTCTCGCCTTCATGATGCCCGCAAGAGTCGAAGAAGGGCAGATCACTCGGGTGGAAGTCCGGCGATCGGGGAACGCGGTTCGTTCCTGTGGGGCTATGCGAGAGTCTGTCTGATTGCTACAATTCCCGGAGCGAGAATGCAGTATTCTCATTTGTGAGAATGACGTATTCAAATCAGAGGGAGGCGAGATGCACTCGATGGATATCAGGAGTGACCTCCTGATTTACCGCGTACCTGCTCTCGCTTGAAGTTCTGAGCGATTTTCACGATTACGGGGAGACTGGCATGTCATACATCGCTTCGATAGGGACGTACCTACCGTGCTGGGGAACGTCGGATTCCCGCGTGCCGGGTGACGACGAGGACGCGATTACTCTCGCGGTCGAGGCCGGCAGAGCGGCGTGTAGCACCAGCACCTCCGTAGAACACGTCATTCTGGTGAGCCGGGATCTGCCGCTGCTGGAAAGCAGTAATGCCGCGGTTCTGCTGGCCGGACTCGGACTCGATCCAGAGCTGGAGGTGGTCGAGCGCCTCGGCGGCGCACCCGCAACGCTCGACGCCGTCAGTAATGCTCGGCCGCGGACACTGATCATCGGCGTCGACCTTGAACCGGCAGGGGCAGCCGCCGTACTGACGTCGGACCACGGACTGCGAGTCCGCACCGCTGCTCGGGTGTCGCGCAGCCTTCCGGTGCGTACTCGTAACTCCATTGGCGTTGTACATGATTACGGCGATCCGCGGTTGCTCAAGGAACGCGGATTTGTTGCATCGCTGTCAGCTGCGTGGGTGGATGCACCGGTTGCGGTAGCCGGTGTCGAGCACAAGCAGGCCACGACGTTGTGCGCGGCAGAGCCGGTTCGGCTACCGACACTCGGCGCGAGTTCGGGTCTGTTTGCCCTTGCTGCCATGGTCGATTCGGGAAGCACCGGATCGCTCGTCGGTGTCGAGCAGGCCAGCCTCTCGGGAGTCCGGGTCGCGGACGGCACTGCTGAGGTACACCGCCGGGAGCCCGCGCCGCGTCCCAAAGTGGAAGGCCAGTTCGTGCCGGGCGCCGATATTCCGATTTCGCTGGCAGCCTATGAGCGTGCCTTCGACGCAAAAGTCCGGTGGGAAGCGGGAAAATACGAGGACAGCGACGACCTGGACTTTCCCCCTCGCTATCGGGTCGACAACGACGGCACATTGCAGACGGACTACACGTTTGTGCCACTACCACGAACCGGGTCGGTGTATACCGAAGTAACCGTGCATGTTCCGGTTCCCGGACTGAAGACTCCCTACTCCTTGGTGATCGTGGAACTCGACGACGTCGACGTTCGAGCGCTCGTCAAGGTGACCGGCGTCGAACCGGGAACTGTTGATCTCGGCGATCGTGGCCGGATGGTTCTACGCCGGGTGGCGATCCGCTCCGGGGTGCCGGACTACGGATACGCATTCGAACCGGAAACAGCATTTCTGATCGAGCAGGAGGCGGTATGAGAAACGTGGCGATAGTCGGCGCGGGGATGACACCCTTTGCCGAGCATTTCACCCTGGGTATCAAAGACCTGTTGCCCATGGCGTTCTCCGAATGCGCCGCCAGTATCGACAAGGGCTTGGACAAGTCCGATCTGCAGGCGGCCTGGTTCGGTGCGATGGGAACTCCAGACGGCTTTCCGTCCGGCATTCTCGCGGACACTCTCGGCCTGGCAGACATCCCCGTAACACGCATCGAAAACTCCTGTGCAACAGGCCATGATGCCGTGCGCAACGCGCTGTTCGGAATCGCGTCCGGTGCCTTCGACGTCGCAGTGGTCGTAGGAGCGGACAAACTCCGCGAGAGTGCGTCCAAAGACATGCTGTGGGAGTGGGAAGCTATGGCCCGCGACATGGCGTGGGATTACCCGCTCGGTCTGGTGGCTCCGGCCGGCTTCGCCTTGCACGTGCGTCGCTACCTGCACGAATCTCCTGCCACCCGGGAGCATATGGCCATGGTGGCCGTCAAGAATCATCTTCACGGCGTCAATAACCCGAAGGCCTGCAAGCGATTCGAGATCACCATCGAGGAAGCTCTGAACGCACCGACCATCGTGACGCCGTTCAGTGCCTACGATTGCGCTCCACAGAGTGACGGCGCGGCAGCGTTGGTGCTGGCGGCAGAAGACGTCGTGGAGAGATACACCGATCGTCCGGTCTGGATCCGCGGCGTCGGCTTGGGCCTGGATTCCGTCATGCACCAGCACAAGCGTGACATGACGTCGTTCCCCGCCACGGTTCGCGCTGCGAAGCAGGCCTTTTCGATGGCCGGCATGACCCCTGCCGACGTGGATGTCGCAGAGGTACACGACTTCTTCACCGGCATCGAGTTGATCAGTTACGAGGATCTCGGCTTCGCCGACCGGTTCGAGGGGTTCAAACTCATCGAATCGGGAGCTACCGGAATCGGCGGCTCCATACCGGTGAATCCGAGTGGAGGTCTGATCGCCAAGGGGCACCCGCCGGGAGCAACCGGTGTCGCGCAGTGCGTCGAGTTGTTCGAACAGTTGCGCGGTGATGCCGTCAATCAGGTTGACGGTGCCCGGATCGGTTTGGCACACAACGTCGGTGGACCGACAGCCGTTGCAGCAGTGACCATTTTGGAGGGGCCGAGCGTCTGATAGTAGTAAGTACCGAGAACTTCAGGCAGTGGGCGAGCGTCGAGCGACGCTCTCCCGCTGCTGCCCAGAAGGCGACGCGCGAATCACCGACATGGTGTGTGAGCGCGTCGTCAATGGTGCTCTTTTGCAGTGCAACTGAAAGCTGATCGACTGTGTCGATAGCTCGAGATTTGCCGTAGCCGCCTGTGTTCACACGCCAGGCGGCTGGTCTTGTTGTCGTGGCCCGTGTCGGTCGTTTTCACCAGTGGCGCCGAAGATCTCGATAATCGTCTGTGTGTTTCTTCCTTCCTGGGTACTCGATTCCGGTGACGTGGGCATTCTTCGACGTGCGGACCTGCGCAGAACCATTTTCCTTGACACTTTGCGCAATAGTGTCTAGTTTTATGATCGCTCAGCCAGATTTACTGCGGCAGGGTTTGCCGTTGCAAGCCGAGTCCGGGTGGGTTGATCTCCGTTCCGCGCATTTCTCGAGGGGGTAGCAGTGTCCGTGGGTGACGTGACGGAATTTTTTGCTGGGCCGGCGGCGGGCGCGGATTTTACCGATTGCCTTGCAATAGACACTGATTCATTGCAGTGATCGAGGTGGGGTCGCGCTCCTGGTGTCGATTCGCCTTGTGAGAGTCGGTGTTTCAGTGTGTTCGACGGGGGAAATACTGTAATGCGCACTCGGCGACGAAGGTTCGGTACGCACTGTGATCTTGACCTCATTCGGCAACTCGTGCTAAGAAGGTGCTCAGCATTTTAGTGTGAAAGCTGAGATCCGCACAGGTGGTCATCATCTTTCGGGGGCAATGCTCAGTTCGGAAGATGGCAGATCACTCGGTAGCGGTGACGGCAGGTTCGACGCAATGCGTGCCCACTCTCGTATGCGGCGGCGGACTGAACTTGTGGGCGAACGGAAAGTGGAAGATCCATGGAGATCCCAGATCGAAGTTTTGGCCAGAAGCGTTCTGCATCAAGTGAAATCACGAGTTGGATGCACGGGTATACGCGACGGCATCCCGTTGCCGCACTGGAAACGGTTGGTGGACAATGCGTTCTCGGGCTTCGTGCGATCCAGTACTTGGTGATCGACATCGCGACATTCCGTTTTCCAGTAGCGGAGTTCGTGCGTCAGACGGCCTTCATGGCGTCGGCATCCGCCGTTCCGACTCTGTTTGTCGCTATACCGATCGGCGTGACATTGTCGATTCAATTCGGCTTGCTCGCCGGACAGGTCGGTGCGACATCCCTGGCGGGCGCTGCCAGTGGCCTCGCGGTGATCAGACAGGGCGCTCCGATGGTCGCTGCATTACTCATGGCATCGGCAGCGGGATCGGCGATATGCGCTGACCTCGGATCTCGCAAGATCCGCGACGAGATCGATGCGTTGGAGGTCATGGGGATTTCGGTGATCCGCAGGCTTGTGGTGCCCAGGCTTGTAGCGGCGATTACGGTTGGTGTTGCACTGACGGGGCTCGTCTGTTTTGTGGGATTCTTTTCCGGCTACCTGTTCAACACCTTTGTCCAGAACGGCACTCCCGGCAGTTTCGTGTCGACATTTGCATCCTTTGCCACCGTCGGTGATTTCTTCCTGACGATGATCAAGGCAGTGCTCTACGGCGCGATCGTGGCAGTCGTCGCGTGCCACAAGGGACTTACCACTCGCGGTGGACCCGCCGGCGTTGCCAACTCGGTCAATGCCACAGTGGTGGCGTCGATCTTGCTCCTCATGGTCGTGAACGTGGTCCTGACACAGTTGTACGTGTTGATGTTCCCGCGGACGGGTTTCTAGATGGCATCGCGGTATTACCCGCCGGGTATGAGGTCAGCGGTCAAGGTGGTCTCGGCGCAGGCAACAGTTGTCATGCGTCTGGGTCACATGGTCACCTTTCTGGGCCGGGCACTGGCCGCAGTTCCCTGGACCTTGAGGCATTACCGGAAGGAATTTCTGCGGATTCTTGCCGATGTCACATGGGGCAACGGTTCGATCGTAGTTGGCGGCGGAACGGCGGGTGTGATCATCGTTCTGGGTGCCGCGGCGGGGGCGATCGTGGGAATCGAAGGCTACAACGCGTTGCATCTGCTCGGTTTGGAGCCGGCGACCGGGATGATCGCGTCGACCGCAACAACGAGGGAACTGGCACCCATCATGGCGTCGTTGGCTTTTGCCGCGCAAGCAGGATGCCGCTTCACAGCGCAACTGGGTGCGATGCGGATCTCGGAGGAGATCGACGCGATGGAAGCGTTGGCGATCCGTCCTATCCCGTATCTCGTGACAACGAGGCTGATGGCATCCGTGGTTGCGGTGGTGCCGCTGTATCTACTCTGCCTCGCCTTGAACTACGTTGCGGTGAAGGTAGTCATCGGGCTGTCGGGTGGGGTGTCGACAGGTACCTACGAGCACTACTTCCGCCTGGTTCTCAGCGCGACGGACATCGGTTACTCGTTGGTGAAAGCTGTTGTCTTCGTGATTATTACCTCTACCATTCAGTGCTACTACGGTTTCTTCGCGTCCGGTGGCCCACAAGGGGTCGGGACTGCCGCCGGCCGAGCGATGCGTGCCAGCATCTCTGCGATGATTTTCGTCAATCTGCTACTGACGGTAGCGTTCTGGGGCATCGGCTCCGGGGCAAGGCTCGGTGGGTAGCTGATGCCGATACTGTTCGAAGCCGACGGCCGAGGCCCCTCTGCGACAACACTTCTCCTGCACGGTGTTGGCGCGCTGATTGTCGTGGCGCTGCTGATCACCGGATTGATCGCGAAAATGAACGGAGTCTTCGACAAGGCATTCGAGGTTACAGCGGTTCTTGCCGATGTCGGGGACGGATTGCCTGCGCGCTCGGACGTTAAATTTCGAGGCGTGCTGGTCGGAGTGGTGAACAGTGTGGATACATCGAGCGGCGGCGAGTCGAAGTATGTCGACATCGCTCTGAAACCGGAGTACGCGGCCGGGATTCCGGCAACAGTGACGGCTCGTGTTGTGCCCAGCAACGTCTTTGCCGTGTCGTCCGTTCAGTTGGTCGACAACGGGAGCGGCCCCCCGCTGTCACCCGGCGCGGAAATCCCGCAAGACGAAAGTCTGTCGACGGTACAGTTGCAGACCGCGTTGACAAAACTCCGTGAAATCGTCTCTGCTACAGCACGTATCGGGACGGATCGCACACTCGGAATGCTCGCGGCCGTTGCGGCGGCAACAGACCGTCGGGGCGCCGATATCGTCACTGCGGGTGAGCAACTCCGCCGAATTGCCGCCGAACTCGGTGAGTTGACCACACCGAACGGTGAACCTTCCAGCTTGGGTGCGTTGTCCTCTGCCATCCGCGGTCTCCAAGAAGCTGCACCCGACCTTCTTGATGCCGTACACCATTCCGTCGTACCCATGCGGACCTTGGCACAGAAGGATGCCGCGTTGACCGCGCTGCTGACTGCCGGTTCGACAACACTGTCGGAAGTCGGTTCCGTTCTCGACAACAACACGGACAAGATTGTCGCTATCACCACACAACTTTCACCGGTTCTCAGCGTAGTTGCCGACGGCAGTACGGAATTCGCGCCCATCGTCACGCGGATGAAAGTCATATCCGACAAGTGGTTCAGCGAGTTCTGGCCGGTGGGTCAGCAGAACGCGACGGGAAAATTCCTGTTCCAATTCACACCGCACAAGATGTACACCCGCGCCGATTGTCCCCGCTACGGTGAGTTGGCCGGTCCGAGTTGCGCGACTGCGCCGGAGACCGCCGCGCCACCTGTGGTAGCTGACGGCGTTGCCCGTCAATTCGACTTTGCCCCGACGTCCGGAGGGAATGTCGGTCCGGTCGGAAGTGCCCAGGAGAAGGAACTTCTGGGCGATCTTCTGGGAGGCGAATCGACCCCTGCCGACGAGTTCATCCTCGGACCGTTGGCCCGGGGCAACACCGTGCAGGTGACACCCGAACCCGACGTGCCACTCGAACTCGAGCAGGGGATCCGATGAGCTATCGAAAACCCTTGATCGGAATCGCCGTGTTCCTGCTGATCTCCTGTGGCCTCACGTGGACGGTGTTCGTCACACTGCAGCGCGGTGTTCAGGGCGAGACGAAATCCTTTACCGCGGTCTTCACCGACGTATCGGGATTACGCGCCGGCGACGACGTGCGGATGGCTGGGGTTCGGGTGGGGCGCGTCGATTCGGTCAGTCTCGACGGAACGCTTGCGCGGGTGGCTTTTCGGATCGAATCGGACCAAACGCTGTACGGCAACACCAACGCCGCGATCACGTATCAGAACATCATCGGACAGCGCTATCTCGGGTTGTCCCTCGGTGAGCAGGGGGAACCTCGAGTTTTGGTGAGTGGGGACGAGATTCCGGTGGAGAACACGGAACCATCCTTCGACATCTCGATTCTTCTCAATGGTTTCGAACCGCTGTTCAGCGTGCTCGATCCGCAGCAGATCGACAATGTCACAACCGCGATTGTCAGTGCACTGCAAGGTGATTCCGGATCGATTACCACATTGGTATCCGAGACGTCGACCCTTGCCGAGTCGTTTGCCGGCCCGGACAAGATTCTGGGCGACATCATCGTCAATCTGGACGGCATCGTTCACAGCCTCGCACTGCAGAGCACCAACGTCGACACGATGATCACGCAGGCACGGACGATCTTCGAACAGCTGGCAGCCAGGCGCGGCGAAATGGTCGACTCGTTGGATTCGATCGCGCTCGTTGCCGATCAAGTAGCAACACTGTCGAGCGACGTCGCCCCAGACCTGAGCGAGTTCCTCACTCGGGAACCGGGTTTCGCCCAGCACTTCCTGGACAACAAGGACACCTTCGGATACTTCGGTTTCAACTTACCGCCGATGTTGAAAGGGCTTGCGCGAGCGAGCCAGGACGGAAGTTACATCAACACGTACCTGTGCAATCTCAATGTCACCCTCGTCCCGGCGATCAGTGCCGTGATCCCCGCGATCGTTGCGCAGTCGACGCCCGGTGGTCAGATTACCCAGTCGAAGATTTGCAGGTAAGCGAAAGATGATCAGAGAAGCCACATCGAATTACACTCGGAGACTGCGTAAGCCCCTCGAGGATCGCAGTGCACTGGGGATCGGGGTCTTGACGGTGGCAGGTCTTGCCATCGCGATGGTCGTTGCCCTCTGGGTTACATCCGCAGGAATCGGCAAGGTCAGCTACGACGCCGAATTCACTCAGGCCGCCGGAGTCAGCGCGGGCGACGCGGTCACCATCGCGGGTGTTCCAGTGGGAACCGTCGATGGTGTCCGACTCGCAGGAGATCACGTTGTCGTGACCATGCAGATCGACGAGGGTGTCTCACTGGGAGCCGGTACCGCAGCCTCCATCAAGTTGACGACGTTGTTGGGATCGCGCTACGTCGAGATCCGTCCCGGCGGTGACGGTGACATTGCCGATCATCGGATCGGGTTGGCCAACACCGAAGTTCCCTACGATCTGCAGCAGACACTGGATAATGCGACCACCACATTCGAGCAGGTTGACGCGGAGAAGATCGGGCAAACACTTACCACGTTGTCCGATCAACTGGAGGGCACACCTGCGCTCGTACCGCAGGTACTCGCGAACATCGAGAACTTGTCTTCGGTGCTGGCCGAACGGCGCGGACAGATCGGTTCGCTGCTGACCAGTACAAGTGAGGTGACAACTGTAATCCGCGGGCAGCAGAACAGTCTGGGTGAGTTGGTGCGCAACGGCCGTGACGTGTTGGCGGAAATCAATGCCAGACGGGAAGTAGTCGACCAACTACTCGTATCGACCACCGCACTCGTAGACCAACTGCACAGCGTCGTTGTCAATGACAGTCCGGCAATCGACGAACTGATCAACAATCTGAATGGCCTGCTCCAAAGCCTGAGCAACAATGACGATCTGCTGCGCAACACATTGGAGATCCTGCCGGTTCCGTTGCGCAACTTCGCCAATACCTCCGGGACCGCCAACGAAGTCGATTTCACGGCCCCCGCTGGGCCTTTCATCGACTCGTGGATGTGCGCTGTCAGCGGCCATGCAAACGAGATGAACTTGCCGCCCTATCTGAAGGACTGCAAATGAGATCTCTCGTATCGATAGCGAAGGTCGCGTTGGTAGTTGTTCTCGCTACTGCCGGTTGTTCGGGTATTCGCAGCGCAACCTCGATGGACAATACGATCACCGTCACGGCGCAATTCGACAGTGGCGCAGGACTGTACGAAGGGAACTCCGTCTCGGTTCTCGGCGTTCCGATCGGTTCGGTGACCAGCATCGTCCCCCGCGGCACCGTGGTGGAAGTAACGATGAGCCTCGACAGCGGAGTCAAGATCCCGGAAACTGCGCAGGCAGTAACTGTGTCGACGTCGGTGTTGACCGACCGTCATGTCGAAATCACTCCGCCATACCGGGACGGCCCGGTGATGACGGACGGCGACATCATCCCGATGGACCGAACAAAGACTCCCGTCGAATTCGATCGACTGATCGCCATGGCGGACAAGATGGCGATCGAGTTGCAGGGCGATGGAGAGGGTTCCGGCCCGGTCGCTGACCTACTCGGGATCGGCAGCGCGATGGTCGACGGGAACGGGCAAGCCATCAAGTCGTCACTGAGCCAGTTGGCGTCGGCGCTGCAACTGGGTAGCGACGGCGGCGCGCAAACACAGAATGCCATCACGACTGTTGTGGACAATCTTGCAGTCTTGACTTCCGTTGCCGCGAACAATGATCAGGACATTCGTGAATTCGGTTCAGCCCTGGCGCAAGTGAGTGATCTGCTCGGTGAGGCGGACTTGGGCTCGGGGGACACCGGTACCAAGCTCAACGAAATCCTTGTCGAGGCAGATAAACTTCTCGCGGCCAACCAGGGAACTCTGCAATCGACAGTGACCAACGCAAACACCGTGGTGACCGCATTGGCCGACTATCGGCGTGAACTTTCTGAATTTCTTACTGTCACCCCACTTTTGATGGACAACGCTTACAACGCAATCGATCAGGAGAACGGCGGTGCGAGGGTGCACGCTCAGCTGGAGAAGGTCTTTCTCGACGGGCAGTTGGTCAAGGAGATCTGCAATGTCCTCGGTCTGCGTCAGCTTGGCTGCAGTACGGGAACACTCGAAGATTTCGGCCCGGACTTCGGGATCTCCGGGATGCTCGAGGGCTTGGCGGGGTTGCCGCGATGACGCCCCGAGGGTGGCGGGTTGTTTCCGCCGGGGCATGCGCCGGTCTGATGCTGTCCACGGCGGCGTGTGGTGTGGGGCTAGAGAGTCTCCCGCTGCCGGCACCTGGAGTTTCCGGGGACTACTACACGCTGTACGCGGTCTTCGACAATGCACTCAATCTGCCCGCCCAAGCGAAGGTGAAACTCCAAGGCGCAGACATCGGCGAGGTTGAAGCGATGAGAGTGCAGAACTACGAAGCGATAGTCACGATGCGGATCAAGGATGGCATCAGCCTGCCGGTCGGGGCCGGCGCGGAATTGCGGTCGGCGACACCGCTGGGAGACGTGTTTGTCGCAGTGGAACCCCCGCCTGGACCTGCGTCGAACGGTGCTCTTCTGTCCGACGGAGACAGCATCACGATTGCGTCGACTTCGTCTGCGGCGACGATCGAAGAACTCCTCACCACATCGTCGTTCTTGATCAACGGAGGCGTCCTGCGCAACCTGACGAAGGTTGTCAACGGGCTCGGAGAAGCTGTCGGCGGACGAGGTGAGGAAATGGCGGACCTGATCGGTGAATCGACCGCTCTGATCGGGACACTGTCGAGCCGGAGCAACGAGATTCGTGAGACGCTTGCGTCGACCAATCAGCTTCTCGTGACGGTGTCGGAGCAGCAATCGTCGATCGACGACGCGATTTCGGCAGCCGGTCCCGCGCTCGGCACTCTGAACGCCAACACTGCGCAAATGCTTGATCTGCTCGCACAGGTGGCGCAGGTAAGTAGTCAAGTGGGAAAGTTCCCGTCGGTGAGCGGTACCGGCGCAGGCGGGATGGTCGCCGACATCAACACAATCGCTGCAGAACTCAACGACGCGGCAACCGATCCCAACGCGAGCCTCGCAGCCGTCAACAGGCTTTTGCCGCCACTCCTCAAGATCACCAACTCGACGTCCGCCCATGTCAATGCCGACCTGGAACAGCTCGCTATCGGGGCGATTGCGGATCCGAACCATCCCGCTGACCCTGGCAGCCGACTTCCGGATTCGAGCGACTGGGATGCGCTGGTGGGAACGATTACCTACACGCTGATGCGGTTGCAGGGCAGAGTGCTGGGGACCGGCCGATGAACAAGCAGATCCCTGACGGTGAGGGTGAGATGGGCCCGGTTGCGCGGCTGTCGGAAGTCCCCGCGGCAGCTCTCGTCAGCGCGGTCCGCTTCAGTAGCGCTCACCGACTCACAATGTCGGTGGTTGCACTCGCCGCAACGCTGGTTGTCGGCGTGGTGTACCTGACCTTCGGGGTCTTTCACCTGAGCCCGATCAGCTCGAAGATTACCGTGCGCGTGCACTTTTCGATATCCGGCGGGCTGCTGCCGCAGCAGGAGGTGATGCTCCGCGGAGTTCCTGTGGGAAAGGTGAATTCGGTCGAGTTGACCGACAGTGGTGTAGTTGCCGTCGCGGAGATCGACGGGGGTGTCGAGATTCCACTGGGCGGTGAAGTGCGTGTGGCGGGACTGTCGATGGCAGGCGAACAGTATCTGGACTTCAGGCCTACCACCGACAGTGGTCCGTATCTTGTCGACGGATCGGAAATCTCTTCCGAAGAAACGTCGACCCCGGTGCCGCTGGCGTCCATGTTGGGAAACCTCGACGGCATGCTGGCGCAAATCGATCCTGCCGAACTCGAGATGATCGTCGCGGAACTCGGCGTCGGACCGGAAGGGCCGAAGAAACTGTCGGCGATACTCGACGGCGGCGCCTTCCTCGTCTCGACGCTCGATTCGGTATTACCGCAGACGGCAACCCTTCTGCGCAGCAGCAAGGTTTTGCTCGGCACACTTGGTGACAGCGGCCCTGGGCTGCGCAGTACTGCGAGCAATCTGTCGGAACTTCTGCTCGGCGTCGAAGCGAAGGACACGGGGCTTCGTGAGTTCCTCGACGGTACGCCGTCGACTCTGAAGTCGATTGACGCGCTCATCGCCGACAACTCGCCGACAATGGTTCAGCTCCTCGGCAATCTGACGACGGTAGCCCAGATGGCCTACTTGAACGTACCTGCGCTGCAAGAGTTCTTCGTCCCGACATACCGTCAAGGCTCCACACTCGAAGCACTCACATCTGTTTTTCACGACGGTGGAATCTGGGCGTTTGTCAACATCTACCCGCGCTATTCGTGTGACTACGACTTGCCACGTCTACCGGCGACGGTTCCGGATTTCCCGGAACCGTACCTGTACACGTATTGCGACAACGAGGACCCGTCGGTGCTTGTCCGCGGCGCTCGGAATGCGCCACGTCAACCAGGTGACGACACCGCCGGCCCGCCTGCCGGTGTTGCACCCGACACGCGAGCGTCGCCGACACCGATTGGGCCTCAATCGATTCCACTTCCCTATGGAGGTCCTGATCTCGAACAGAGTCCACCGGGGTGAACGCGGAAGAGCAGTTGAAACAGGAACATCGCAGCAGAGGAGAAGGAAAAATGAGCGAACGCGGTTCGACGACAACAATCGACAAGGCTGCAGATCTGGACCCTGAAGTAGACGAATCCGCAGCGGAGGGCAAGAGTGATGTGGGGTCGAGCGACACGGAGCCGGAGGTTCGCGTTCGCCGACGGGGGAGAGTAGTCGGAATCTCTGTGATTGCAGCCGTGGTGGCCATATCACTGTCCATGGCAGCAGTTTTCGGTTGGAAGCTACACGAAGCGCGCGCTGTCGACTCGGCAGCGGCCGCCGCACTCGATGCGGCGCGCCAGTACGCGGTGACTCTGACAAGTGTGAGTTCGGATTCGCTCGATCAGAACTTTGCGGCCGTACTCGACGGAGCCACCGGGGAATTCAAGGACATGTATTCCCAGTCCAGTGAACAGTTGAAGCAACTGCTGGTCGATAACAAGGCCGCAGCTCAGGGAGTTGTGATCGATGCCGGGATCAAATCGGCGACCGCTACGGAAGTCGAGGTCCTGTTGTTCATCGACCAGACCGTCAGCAATACCGTCGCACCTGATCCGCGGATCGACCGCAGTCGAGTCGTGATGACGATGAACCTGGTGGACGGTCGCTGGCTCGCCGGCAAGGTGGATCTACCGTGACACCGCGAGCGGGGAGCGGGGATGTCACGTGGACGGCCCCGCTCCGCACTCATTCATGTTCGGAGAGAGCCGCTCTGGGGCATTGCGCGATTGACGTCCGTACTCGGGCTTCGGCATCGTGCGGTACGGGTCCGGTAGTTACTTCCAGTTCCTCGTTGATGTCGAGGGCAAATACTTCCGGCGCGTTTTCCACGCAGAGTGCATTTGCCTCACACAGATTCTTGTCGACGACGACGCGCATTCGGAGTCCTCCCTGATCAAGTTCACGGCTCGAATCCATGCCGTGTTGCACTGAGTGCGCGAACGAAATTGATTCCAGCGGATCGGAACGCATACCCGCGTGAATGTAAAGTCATCCACCACCTTGGATACTGTACCTTCGCAGAAGAGATTGCAAGCCCCAAAAGGGTTAGGGCTGTGTCTAATTCGTGTCTTCGAGCCGTTCGCCTTCGAGTCGAACCAAATACTCCTCGACCAAGGCGAAGGTCTCCGCGTGCCCACCGAAAACGCCGAGTGACTCTTCCATCACGAGAACGCGTGACAAGCTTGTGATCAATACCAGCGCTGCGGCAGGCGGGCATGTTTTCGGATCGATACCATACTCCTGCAACACATTTCCCATTATTTCGAGTTGAGCTGCGCGGAATCGCTCGGAGTAGTCGGCGATTTCCGCCCGGATGACTTTCCGATGATTGGCGAGGGCGACAAACTCCATAGTGAAGGCGGTGCCCTCCGCTGCGATGCTGAACTCCCACAGCGCTCTCAGGGGTTGTGGCGATTTCAGTAGTTCGGCCTGACGCTCGAGACCTTCTACCGCGCGGCGACGAAACAGTTCGAGAAACAGATCGTCCATCGTGCGGAAGTAGTAGTACACGAGCGGCGGCTTCAGCCCGGCCTTCTTTGCGATGCGGCGAGAGCTGACCGCCGCATACCCCTCTTCCAGCATGACTTGTTCTGCGGCGTCGAGGAGGAGTGCTCGATTTTTTGCATCAGGTGCGCCGATTCTGCGTGGCGAAGTCATCCGTGGCTCCCTAGGCGTCAAAGGCTGTTCATGTGAACGGTTCTCGCTACAGCCTAATGCGAAGAAAACTCCGCTAGACCATTGCCTACACCCTAAGCTACGCATATGCTCAGCATTATGTTGATCGACTGATCAGCATTTGCCAGGCGACGTCGACAATTCGGCTCGCCTAGATGCCCGTCGACCCCGCTCGTCCCGAGGGTGCGCTGCCTTCCGACACACGTGCCTAGCCCCAAAGACGCCAATGCCCTGCTTTCCGACACAGGAGACCCGTAATGACTGAAATCGATCAGGTCGACTTCTTCACCGATCCGTCGATCGTGGATGATCCGTACCCGTACTTCGAATCCCTACGCGCGCAGTGTCCCGTCGTGCGAGAGCCACACCACGGTGTTGTTGCCGTGACGGGGTACGACGCGGCGACTGCTGTGTACCGCGACTCCGAGGTGTTCTCGTCGTGTGTTTCGGCAACGGGCCCCTTCCCCGGGTTGCCGTTCGAACCCGAGGGTGACGACCTCGGCGCTCTGATCGAGCAGTACCGCGATCATTTCCCGCTGCACGAGCATCTGGTGACCATGGACATGCCGCAGCACGCGGCGCACCGGTCGTTGTTGAAGCGACTGCTGACGCCCAGGCGTTTGGCGGAGAACGAAGAGTTCATGTGGCGGCTCGCGGATCGCCAGATCGACGAGTTCATCGCCCGGGGCTCGTGCAACCTCATGAGCGACTATGCGCAACCGTTTGCGCTGCTTGTCATTGCTGATCTGCTCGGTGTACCGGAAGAGGACCATCAGGTATTTCGCGTGACGCTCGGCGCGCAACAGGCGGGCTCGATCGACGAGTCCGAGGCCTTCACGAGCAATCCGCTCGAGTTCCTGGCAGAGCGATTCACGTCGTACATCGAGGACCGTCGACGGGAACCGCGCGACGATGTTCTGACGGCAATCGCCACAGCCAAGTATCCCGACGGCTCGACTCCGGAGGTCGTCGATCTCGTGCACGTCGCGTGCTTCTTGTTCGCTGCCGGCCAGGACACGACGGCGCGGTTGTTGACCGCGTCCTTCCGATTCATCGCCGAGAATCCAGAACTGCAGCAACTGCTTCGCGACGAACCGGAACGTATACCCAATTTCGTCGAGGAGACACTTCGGATGGAGGGGCCGGTCAAGAGCGACTTCAGGCTTGCGAAGAACCCGACAACTGTTGGCGACATGGATGTTCCGGCCGGGACCATCGTCATGATCTTGAACAGTGCTGTGAACCGTGATCCGGAAAGGTTCGAAGATCCCGACACGTTCGACATCGAACGGCAGAATGCGCGCGAGCACATAGCTTTCGGTCGAGGAATCCACGCGTGCCCGGGTGGTCCGCTGGCCCGCGTCGAATCACGTGTCAGCATCACTCGACTTCTGGATCGACTGAAGGACATTCGGATTTCCGAGGCCGAGCACGGACCAGCTGACTCGCGGACGTACGAATACGAACCGACATACATTCTGCGGGGCCTCAAGGCGCTGCATCTCGACTACACCCCCGCGACGGAATCCTCGTCGGCGGAATCCGTGATGACTGAAACCCACTGACTAGCACCCACTGACTAGCACCCGTTGACTGAAACTCGTTGACGAACAAGGAGAACAACATGACTTCATCCACTCAGGGGACCTCCGCGAACGACCGTGTGGCGGTCGTGACCGGCGCTGGATCGGGTATCGGGCTGTCTGTGGCTCAGGCTCTTTCGGAGCAGGGTCACCGAGTTGCATTGTTGGACAGAAATATCGACGAAGCGCAACGTGTTGCTGAGAAGTTGAGTGCGGACGGCACCGAGGCCATGGCATACCAAGTGGATGTCACCGATCGTGTTGGTGTCAGGGCTGCCATGGACGCGGTACGCGGTGAACTCGGCCCGATCTCGATCATCGTCACCAGCGCGGGTGTCGAGACGTTCACACCGGTAACCGAGATCAGTGCGGAGGAGTGGGACCATATCGTCGCGGTCAACCTCACCGGAACCTTCACCTCCATTCAGGCAGTTGTTCCCGACATGATCGAAGCCGGGTGGGGTCGAATCGTCACCATCTCGTCGTCGAGCGCTCAGTCGGGCGCGCCGAACATGGCCCACTACGTAGCGTCCAAAGGTGGGGTCATCGCACTTACTAAGGCACTGTCCTTCGAGCTTGCGCCGCAGGGGATTACCGTCAACTCGATCCCGCCGTCGATCATCGATACCCCGATGGCTCGTAAGTCCGAAGCGGACGGAGATTTTCCCGGCGTCGACGTTATCGCAAGTATGACGCCGGTCCGTCGTGCCGGACTGCCCAGTGATGTGGCTGCGGCGTGCGCGTTCCTCTGTACAGACAACGCGGGCTTCATCACGGGACAGCTCATCGGTGTCAACGGAGGTTGGTATATGTAAATTGTCCGTTTCCTGGTTTCTTTTCCAGTGGCACAGTACGATTCCGTTCAGATTTCGACTTACTCGACCCTCGCTCGTCGGAGATCCACCGGCCACGGGGTTCGGTCCGAATTCATCTAGGCGCGCTGCCTCTCCCACCCGTGGCCTTGGCACTCACGCCGCCGGCGTCCGCCGGTCTCTTCAGCCTGTATCGGTCGGCCCGTGGGGCCAAGTAACGAGGAGGAACGGTTGAAACTACAGCGAATACTTGTTGCCGTCGCGGCGACAGCACTTCTTGTCAGCGGATGTAGTGGCCGCGAGAGCGGCGGCAGCGAGAACATCGAAGGCGGTGGTGAGGGGGCTACCGCACAGTCTGCATCTGGCGACTTCGGTGATCTCCAGGACGTCTGTCAGTCTGGGGACGCCCAAGGCGGCACTGCTCAAGGTGTCACTGCCGACGAGATCGACGTTGGAGTTTTCTCGGACATGGGATTCACCAAGAATGCCGAATTCGAGGAAGCCGCAAAAGTTTTCACGTCCTGGTGTAACGACGCCGGAGGTATCAACGGTCGTAAAGTGGTCGCTACCACCCGCGATGCGAAGCTGATGGAGGTTCGTCAGCGAATGGTCGAAGCCTGTCGTGACGACTTTGCGCTCGTCGGTGGTGGCGCCGCCTTGGATGCTCTCGGCGTCAAGGACCGGCTGACGTGTATGTTGCCGAGTTTCCCAGCTCAGGCCGTCCAAGAGCGTTCTGCCGGAGCTGATCTCGAAGTCAGTGCATCTCCCGCAAAGATCCCGGGCTATGACAATTACAACGGTTTCCGAACCTGGGTGGTGAACGAGGCGTATCCGGATTCGAAGGGTGCGGTGGGAATGATCAACGGCGATTCCGCTGTCACCAAAGCGATTGCGGGCGTTACCGCTGAGACCCTCGAGGCCGCCGGTGCCACGCTGGTCTACAACGAGCTGTATCCGGCGATGGGTGTGTCGGACTGGACTCCGTACGCGCAAGCCATCAAGAGCAAGGGCGTCAAAGGGTTGATCTTCATGGGTGAGTTCGGTCAGTTGGCCAAGCTCGAAGAGGTCCTCACCAACATGGACTACAAGCTCGACTGGATCGATGCCAACAATAACGCCTACAACGCGTCGTTCATCGAACTGCTGGGGAAGTCCGCCGACTTCCAGAACAACCTCGTAGATCTCAGTGGTGTGGCGCCGTTGGAAAGTGACGAGCCTGCGGTGGCGGAGCTCGAGGCTCTGTACGAGAAGTACGCACCGAATGCGCAGATCACACTCCCGGCGATGCGGGCGATGTCATCGTGGCTGCTGTTCGCGAAGTCGGCTGCCAGTTGTGGCGACGAACTTACCCGTGGTTGCCTCTACAAGGCAGCGACGGCCGAGACTGCTTGGACCGGAGGCGGTTTGCATGCCGCAAACGATTTGGCGAATCCGATTCCACCGCAGCCGTGCTTCAATGTCGAACAGGCCACGTCGGACGGTTGGCAGGCAGCAGACTTCAATCCCGACAACGGTCTCTACCGCTGCGATATCCCGGCTCGCAAGTTGGTCGCCGACTTCGGCACGCCGATGACACTGGCAGACGTCGGTATGAGCATGGGCGATTTCGAGTAATGGAACAATTCGTCACCTTCGGGATCGTCGGTCTGAGCACGGCCGCGATCTACGCGATCATCGGCAGCGGCTTGGTGGTCACCTACACCACCACCGGAGTGTTCAACTTCGCACACGGCGCGACCGGCATGATGGCGGCATTCTCCTACTGGCAGCTCAGTGTCGGGTGGGGCTGGCCGGTGTGGTTGTCGGTAGCCACCGTACTTCTGGTTCTTGCACCGGCTTTCGGGCTTCTCGTCGAACTGTTGGTGCGGCCGGTTCAGGCTCTCGGCGAGGCTGAGAAGCTGGTGATGACGATCGCGTTGCTGAGCGGTCTGATTGCGCTCGCCCGATGGATCTGGAATCCGAACAAAGCTCGCTCGCTTCCCAGGTTCTTTGCCGAGCAGAACTCTTTTCACATCGGGTCAGCAACAATCAGTTGGCATCAAGCCTTGACACTGGTGGTGGCGATCGCCGTTGCGGTGTCTCTACGAATACTGATGCTGCGCACCCGAACCGGAACCGAAATGCGAGCGACCGTCGATGACCGTGCCTTGGTGGGACTTACCGGGGCAGATCCGGTACGGGCCAACCGGGTTGCTTGGATTCTGGGAACCGTGTTGGCCGCAATTGGCGGTATCCTCATCGCTCCGATGGTTGCGCTCGACGCGACCCAACTGTCGCTGGTCATCGTCAGTGCTTATGCCGCAGCGATATTCGGTCGGTTGAAGAGCCTGCCCATGACATTTGTCGGCGCAATTGTCGTGGGCTGCATGGAGGCGTATCTGACCGGCTACCTCCCGCAGAATCCGTACCTCCCAGGTCTGCGGCTGGCGGCGCCGGCGATATTGCTGTTGCTCGCGCTGTTGCTCTTTCCGCACGGGCGACTTCGAGGACGCGACCGTCACCTCAGTGCGGTTCCGCTACCGAGCGTTCGAGGGACGTTAGTCTTCGCCGGGGTGATCGTCGCGTTCGGTCTCGTCTTGGCCACAGTGCTGGGTGAAGGTGATCTGATCACCTACGGACAGATCTTCGCGTTCGGCGTGATCGCGTTGTCCTTCGTTCCACTTGTCGGTTACGCCGGTCAGATATCACTTGCGCAGTTGACCATGGCGGGGGTGGGTGCAATTGTCTGTGCACGCTTGGGCGGAAATGGGCAGTGGTGGGCACTTTTGGCGGTGATGGTCATCGCGGGCATTGTCGGAGCGGTCATCGCGATCCCCGCGCTCCGGCTCAATGGTGTCTACCTGGCACTCGGGACGGCGGCCATTGCGGCCGTCTTCGACCGATGGATATTCACGATCCCGTCCTTCGAGGTGTTCGGAGTCGAGATCGTGCTGTTCGACCAGGGCTCAGTGGATTTGGTCGGCCCACGACTGTTCGGATTAGAGGTGAATACTCCGGCAGAACTGACGGTGTTCTCCGCGATCTGTCTTGCCCTCGTCACGATCGCCGTGGCCGCGTTGCGCCGCGGGCGACTCGGCCGCCGGTTGATTGCGCTGCGCGACAGTGAGGCTGCCTTCGCGACCCTTGGGGGCAGTCTGCTGTTGACCAAGATGCTGGTGTTTGCGCTTGCCGCTGGTATTGCGGGGCTTGGTGGGGCGCTGTACGGAATGCAACTGATGTCGGTCACCGCCGAACAGTTCAGTTTTGTTGCCGGGCTGGGTATTTTCCTGATCGCTGTCGTGGGTGGCCTGGGAGTTGTGGGTAACGGGCTCTTCACGGGCACGATGATTGCCGGCCCGTTGAACGCGATCGTGGCATTGTGGCCGGCGGCCGCCAACCTCGTGCAGACGCTGCCCGCTGCTGCCGGCCTCGCTTACAGTTCCGGAGCGGTCGACGACGGAGTTGTGCCGAGCTTGCGCCGGCGCTGGGAATCGGCTCTCCGGGACCGCCTTGTAATGGCGGTCTTGCTGGGTTGGATTGCAGCGCTGTGGGTTTTGCGTGTCAATGACGTCGTCAACGGGTACGTACTCGTGGTGGGCGTAGTGATCGGGGCATTGGCCGCCCGCAGTTGGGCCGAAGCGCGGCATCGTCAGGTTCCGGCGGAGCCGGAAATTCCGGTGGAGTTGTGGGGCATATCGCGCCCATGGACCGCCGAAGACGGGGAGGTGCTCAGTCGTGAAGTCGCAGCTCGAAGTTGAGGACATCACGGTGATGTTCGGCGGTCAACGCGCGCTCTCCGGGGTCTCGCTGAAGGCGGAGCGTGGTCACGTGACCGGACTGATCGGACCGAACGGGGCAGGCAAGAGCACGCTGTTCGACGTCATTTCCGGGCTCCGCAAGCCGGCCACGGGAAAGGTGTTTCTCGGTGGCCGCGACGTGACCAGAGCCGGGCCGTCCCGGCGTGCGAAACACGGTCTGGCGCGGACGTTTCAACGACTGGAACTCTTCGGCCGACTCAGCGTCCGCGACAACCTCCTGGTTGCCGCGGAACTGGGGTCGCAGCGACGCAAGGCCGGATCCGTCGCCGACGACATCATCGATCGACTCGGATTAGGACTGGTTGCCACGACAACCGCGGACTCCTTGTCCACCGGCATGGGTCGCCTCGTCGAGGTGGCCAGAGCAATGGCCGTGAATCCCACCACCCTTTTGCTCGACGAGCCCGCCGCAGGTCAGGACCGCGAAGAAACAGAGCGGTTCTCGCTGATTTTGCGCTCTCTGGCGGAGGAGGGGATGGCTGTCCTGCTTGTCGAACATGACATGGAATTGGTGATGAACGTGTGCGACCAGGTGTATGTACTCGATCTCGGGAAGATCATCTCCGTCGGCCCGCCCGAACTGATCCGCCGCGACGACGCTGTTCTGGCAGCGTATCTGGGGGGATCATGAATCCGATCCTCGAATTGCGGCGTGTACGAGCGCGTTACGACGAGATCACGGTTCTGCACGGGATCGACCTCAGTGTGGCGCCAGGTCAGATAACTGCCTTGCTGGGGCCCAACGGTGCCGGGAAGACGACGACTCTCCGAGTCGCTGCCGGAGTTCATCCGATCACCTCGGGGCAACTCGTGGTTGGAGGGCGCGATGTCAGTGGGATTCGTCCTCGGGATCTGGCCAGATCCGGTGTCTGCCTGATCCCGGAAGGCCGTGGTGTGTTTCCCAACCTGAGCGTCCGGGACAACTTGCTCATGATGACGTTCACCGGTCGCACGCGCGAGGAAATCGAGGAGATCGCGTTTGCTCGGTTTCCGATCCTCGCCCAGCGCGCATCGCAGACGGCAGGCACACTGTCCGGCGGTGAGCAGCAGATGCTCGCGCTCGCCCGCGGTCTCGCGACGGACCCCGCTGTCCTTCTCCTCGACGAGTTGTCGATGGGGCTCGCGCCGTTGATCGTCGGCCAACTCTACGAGCAGGTCGCCCTGATTGCCAGAGCGGGTGTCGCCGTACTGGTGGTCGAGCAGTTCGCGAACACCGTGCTCGAATTTGCCGATCACGCAGCAGTTCTGGTGCGTGGCCGGATCCAGAAGCAGGGCAGCCCAGATGGCTCACTGCGTTCCGAACTAGCTGCCCTCTACCTTGGGAGTGTCACATGACCGCGACTGAAACCCGCGCCGACCGCTTCACTCGCGAGTTGGCCGAACAGAAAATTCCCGATCCCTCCGCCGGCCGATCCGCCCTTTGGCTCAGGTTGGGACTGGTGCTGATGGTGATCGGTCCGGCCTTGGGTATCGCGTCGTACTTTCTCTCGCACAACACTTCCGATCCCTTGGTGCAGCGCGACGCGATCATTCTTGCCCTCGTCGGGATTTCACTCGGCGTGAGCGGGTCGGCACTGTACATCCGCTATTCCATTACCGGATTCCTCAGGTTCTGGATGGCCAGGCAGTCATACGACCTGAGCCTGGTGGGAGATCGACTCTCCGAGAACGATATTCAACCCTGACAGCCGCAGCTGCCGATGTTCCTCGCGGCGGTTCGGTGCGGACGGGCGCGTCCGTGAGCTGGTGAAAGTTTTTGCAACCACGGTGTTCCGAAACATCGTGGTGGAAAGCCCATGGTGGGTGGAACCCGTCCGCCCATCGGAGAGGATCCGTCATGCGCAATTCGGTAATTCGTCGAGTCGTGGCCGCAGCCGGTTTTGTTGCCGTCGTGGCCGCCACGGTCACAGGCTGCAGCAGTGATTCCGACAGCGACACCACAGACACCACAACAACATCGGCGGCCTCGAAGGCTTCGGGCACGTCGTCTGCGGGGACCACCGCGGCGGCTGCGGCCGACGACGCGACGACAAAGGAGATCACGGACGTCTTTGTCACCTTCTTCAACGGAACTACTCCGCCCGCGGATCGTGCCGCACTGGTCGAAAACGGTGACGTGTTCCTGCCGACTCTCGAAGCGCTGACGGCCAATCCGCAGGCCACGGCAACCACTGCAACGGTGCAAGGCGTCGAGGCCACCGGTACGAACGCTGCCGTCAAGTGGACGCTTCTGATGAACGGGGCTCCGGTTCTGCCGGACCAGTCCGGTGAAGCGCTAGAGCAGGCCGGTGAGTGGAAGGTGTCGGCCGCGACGTTCTGCACGCTGTTGGCGATTCAGGGCGGCGGGGCGCCGGTTCCCGGTTGCTGATCGCCCACAACGATGCGACGTCGACGCCGGTAGCACCGGCGCCGACGTCGCATGCACGTGCACGCCAACAGATGTCAGCTCAAGTATCGAACCAGATTTTGTGCGACACAGGCGGGCCGCTCGGACCCTTCGGCGGTGATCGTGACGGTGCGCTCCACTTGGATTCCGCCGTCGATGTCGGTGACGGAAGTGAGCTCCACTGTTCCCCGCACCCGGCTGTCCACCAAGACCGGGCTGATGAACCGCACTTTCCCCAGTCCGTAGTTGAGCGCCATGCGGGCGCAACTGACGGCCATCACTGTCTGAACTATCGGTGCCAGCAACGACAGTGTCAGGAATCCATGTGCGATGGTGGCGCCGTACGGTCCGTCTGCAGCACGGTCCGTATCGACATGTATCCACTGGTCGTCGTCGGTGGCTGCCGCGAAGAGATCGATCCGTTTCTGATCGATCGTGATCCAATCGCTGGTGCCGATCGTTGTCCCGACAGCGGCTCGGATATCGTCGAAGGTGGTGAAATCAGTCTGGTCCAAACCACTCTGGGTGCTCAACCGGCCAGCCTGAGTTCAACGGGGTTCAGTCGCAGATCGCAGATGTACGCGAGTTCTGCCGCGATCTCGGGTGAGAGGTCGCTCTGCTCTCCGACCTCCAGGATGCTGTGGAGGCGACGGAAGAATTGATCAGGCGTGATCCCGAATTGGACAAAAATGTCTTCGGCGGGTCCGCCGTTCCAATGTCGCCACTTCAGGGCGAACGTCAATATCGCATCATGGTCGTTCATTACACGCCTCCTCAATTCAAACGTGAGTTCGGTTATCTCAATTGGTCTTTCATGACTTTGCCAGTCGCATTGAGTGGCAGTGCGTCGAGGAACTCGACAGTGCGAGGAGCTTTGAACCCGGCCATCCGCTCGCGGCTCCAGGAGAGTAGGTCTTGTTCTGTCACTGTATGTTTGGTGACCACAAACGCTTTGCCGACCTGCCCCATTCGTTCGTCGGGAACGCCGATCACGGCAACCTGATCGACCGCCGGGTGTTCGAGGAGGAAACCTTCGATCTCGGCTGGATATGCGTTGAACCCGCCGACGATGAACATGTCCTTCTTGCGGCCGACGATACTGAGCCGTCCCTCGTCGTCAAGCTTTCCGAGATCGCCGGTGTGCAGCCAACCGTCCGTGTCGATCGCTTCGGCGGTTGCCTGCGGATCGTCAAGGTATCCCTGCATGACGTTGTATCCGCGAATCAGTACCTCGGAATCATCTGCGATTCGCAATTCGATTCCGTCACATGGTGTACCGACGGTAGTTGCTATCTGCTCGAACGAGTCGCCGGGGCGCGACGCGGTTGCCGTTCCCCCTTCGCTCAAGCCGTAACCCGTCATGATGGTCTGGAACGGAAGTTCCTTTGCGACCTGGCGGATGAGTTCTACCGGAATGTCCGCCGATCCGGTGACCGCAGCACGTAGTGACGACAGATCTCGGGTGTTGGGAGCGGACAGCAGTGACTGGTAGAGCGTCGGCGGTCCCGGGAGCATGGTGATCTTCTCGGTCTCGACCAGTTCCAGTACCTGATCCACGTCGAGAACGGCTACGGGCAGAATGGTGGCGCCGCGAATCAACGACGCGACAACGCCTGCTTTGTAGCCGAACATGTGGAAGAACGGGTTGACGACCAGGTAGCGATCGCCTTCCCTCAGGTCTGCGAGATCGCACCACTCCGAGAACATTCGCAGTGTCTGGTGATGGTTCATCATGACGCCCTTGGGGCGGCCGGTCGTTCCCGACGTGTACATGATGTCGGCGATGTCGTCGCCGCTGATCTCGCATTCG
Organism: Rhodococcus sp. IEGM 1366; assembly: GCF_033142425.1. Lineage (NCBI taxonomy): Bacteria > Bacillati > Actinomycetota > Actinomycetes > Mycobacteriales > Nocardiaceae > Rhodococcus > Rhodococcus sp. IEGM 1366. The sequence goes on along the minus strand of NZ_JAWLRZ010000007.1, from coordinate 340,491 downwards.
AAAGGTGCACCGCTGGAAAGGAAATCCGACTTCAAGTCGATGACCGGTACGTCATCGGGTGCACTGTACTCGAGGCCCAGGAACCCCTTCTGGACGAGTACGGCTTTGGCGCCGCTCCGTCGGATGATGTCGGCGGCCTCGTCGGCCTTGTACCGCGTGTTGACGGGAACCAGCACTCCGCCGGCGGTCAAGATGCCGAATGCGGCGATGATCCATTCGGCGGAGTTGGGCGCCCAGATCGCCACTCGATCGCCCTTGTCCACGCCGATCGCGGCCAGAGCGCCAGCGGCCCGGCGGACCCGATCAGCGAGTTCGACGAAGGTGATCCGGACGGGCCCGTCGACGACCGCTTCGGCAGTGCCGAAGCGGTCGGCCGCACTCAGGACCATCTCAGGGATGGTCTGCCACTTCACAGCGAAAGGAGCCCTGCAAGGTTGCCGCCCATGATCTTTGCCTGATCCTTCTCGTCCAGGTGCCCGAGCATGTCCGCGAAGTGCCGCGGCTCTGCCAAGCCCTCCGGATGCGGGTAGTCCGAGCCGAAGAGCACTCGGTCGACTCCGACGAGATCGATCAGATCGGTCACGCCCTCCTCGTAGAACGGGCTGACGTGGACCTGGCGCTTGATCGCAGCGACGGGATCCTGCATACCGAAGCCTTCAGGTGCCTTCTTGAAGGTGTCGGCGAGGCTGTCCAGAAGTGGCCGCAGCCAGGCAGATCCACTTTCGATGACCGCAAGCTTGAGGTCAGGGAAGCGGAACAGTGCGCCGTGGCAGACCCACGATGCCACGGTGTCCTGTACGGGACGCCACTCGTTGACCATGCGGAACGTGTTGGTCTGGAACGGCAGCATCTCGCCGTCCGTGCCTTCCCACTCGGCGTCGAAGCGCGCGTATCCGCTGTCCGACGAGTGCATCGCGACGAGGAGGTCGAGCTCAACGACGCGCTTCCAGAAGGGGTCGAACTCCGGCATGGCAAACGAACGAGGGCCCTTGAATCCGGGGACGGGTGCTGGGCGCACGAGAATAGCCCTTGCGCCGCGCTCGGCAACCCACTCGAGTTCTTCGAGTGCCTTGTCGAGGATCGGCAGGCTGATCACCGGGGTGGTGAAGATGCGGTCCTTGTAGTTGAACTGCCATGTCTCGTACAGCCACTCGTTGAGTGCGTGCACAACAGCGTGAATCAGGTCCGGATCGTCACGCATCCGCTCTTCGACCAGGCTGGCGAGGGTCGGGAACATCAGCGTGCGGTCGACGCCCAACTCGTCCATGAGTTCCAGGCGCGGGCCCGGCTCGCTGAAGGCGGGGATTGCCTTCATGGACTTACCGAAGATCTCGCGACGGCTCTTGCCTTCGGGGTTTCCGTTCTTGAAGTACTCCTCCATGGAACCCGGGCGTGCAACGACGCTGAACGTGGGGTTGGGGATGTACTCACTGATCTGTCCGCGAATGGCGATCTTGGTGCGTCCGTCGACCTCGACGTACTTGATGGCGTCCTTGTACTTCGCCGGGAGGTACTTGGTGAGGGCCTCGGCAGTCTCGTACAGATGGTTGTCTGCGTCGAACAGCGGGTAAGGCAGGTCCTTCGGGGGCATGAGATTCTCCTTTGCGTTTGATGAGAACACTATTCTCTTTTTTAAACGGTCGCAATATCCTGGCGGACCAAAAACTTCTGAATCTTGCCGCTGGCCGTCCGGTGGAAGTCGTCCACCTGGTGCAATTCCTCCGGCCACTTCTGTTTTGCGACGCCGGCTCGGTCGAAGTGAGCGCGGAGTTCGTCCATCGTCGGCAAGCTGTGGCCGGGCAGCAGGCGCAGCACCGCGGCAACGTGTTCGCCGAGGCGCTCGTCCGGGGCGGATACCGCTGCGGCTTCGGCGACTCCCGGCATCGAGAGAAGGATTTCCTCGACCTCGAGTGCGCTCACGTTCTCGCCGCCGCGAATGATGATGTCGGACTTGCGGTCCGTGATCGTCAGGTAGCCGTCCTCGTCGATTTCACCGATGTCCCCGGTGTGGTACCAACCGTCGGCGTCGAATGTCGCGTCGGTGAGCGCCTGGTCGGTGTACCCGATGCAGAGATCGGGTCCACGGCTGAGGATTTCTCCGTCATCGGCAAGCCGGATCTCCGCGCCCTCCATGACATTTCCGTCGGTGAACAACCGCTTGTCTTCCGGGGCAAGGTGGCTCGATCCCGTGATCGACGGATGTTCGGTGCTCCCGTACGAGCGGAAGACGGTGATGCCGAAGTCGGCCAGTCTTCTCGTGACCGCCGCGGGGACGGACGAGCCGCCGAGTCCCGCATATTTCATGCACGCGAGATGTTCCGGCGTGAACTTCGGATGATCGAGCAGGCTGGTGAGGAAGTAGGTTGCGCCGCCGCCGACGGTGAGTTGATCGCTGGTCATCAACTCCAGTGCCTGTTCCGGATCCCACGCATCGGTGAGGTTGATCGGGGAGCCGTCGACGACTGGAATGAGGAAGGCATTGACCATGCCGATGAAGTGACCGACCGGGGCCGACGTGAGTTGCTTGCCACGGTCTTTCGGGTACAGACCCAAGAGCTGACGGGTTTCGTGCCCGAGTGTCTGATGACTGTGGATGACGCCCTTGGGGGCGCGCGTCGTGCCGGAGGTGAAAGCGATGAGCACGGCGGAAGTGGGGTCTGTGTCGATGTTCTCCGCCAGTGGTACGTCGCTGAGCAGATCTTCGAAATCACGTCCGACAACTCCGACGACGGGGATGTTCGCGCACAGATCCGGCTGGTACTCGGTGCGTCCGAACTTCTCGGCCGTGATGAAGACCTTCGGCTTCGTCTCGTCGAGGATGTAGGCAACTTCCTTGCGGCCGTAGAAGTGAACGATGGGAACAACCGTTGCGCCGAGGAAGGTCGAGGCCCAGAAGACCGCTGCTGCTTCCATCCAGTTCGGAAGCTGGAACGCGACGACATCACCCGCGCCGACGCCCCGTTCGCGCAGGCCGCCGGCCAACCTGCGTGCCACCAGGTCCACGTCGGCAAAAGTTCCGGTCCACGGACGGATCTTCGAGTGGATACGAAATTCGGTGTCGGGGGCGGCAGCGAGGCCTCGGGTGAGCATCGTGCCGATCGTGTCCTGAGTCCACCAACCCTCTTCGAGGTACCGGGTGGCAAGCGTGGTGGGAATGTGCCGCATATGAGCTCCAATGCAGGTAACCGGGCCGCTCCTAGGCCGAACTGCGGCACGAGACGGGAGCGGTCGAACTGGCTTCTGCCAGTCGTGAATATGTTATTCTCACAAAACAAGAATGCCAATATCGTAACGGAGAACATCTTGGTTATCGTTGAAATGGACGGCGAGTTGGCGATCATCACCATCGACCGTCCACAAGCACGCAATGCCATCGCGCCGGAAACGATGGACCAATTGGACGAGGCACTCGACTCGGTTCGCGGGGCCCGCGCCCTGGTGATCACCGGCGCTGGTGATCGTGCGTTTGTCTCCGGTGGCGATCTCAAGGAACTGGCCAAACTTCGGACGCTGGAACAGGCGGCGGACATGGCCCGGCGGATGCGGTCGATCTGTGACCGCATCGCACAATTCCCCGGACCCGTCATCGCTGCCTTGAACGGGCATGCGCTCGGCGGCGGCGCCGAAGTTGCCGTGGCGGCAGATATTCGAATTGCCGCGCACGACATCAAGATCGGCTTCAATCAGGTGAGTCTCGGAATCATGCCCGCGTGGGGTGGAGCCGAGCGGCTTGCCGCACTTGTCGGGCGCGGTCGGGCATTGATGCTGGCCGGTTCCGGAACGATCATGGGTGCTGCTGACGCGGAATCGCTCGGACTCGTCGATCGCGTCCTGCCCCGAGAATCCTTCGACGAGGGCTGGCGCTCACTGGCGAAGTCTCTTGCCAACGCTCCGGCCGAGAGCATCAAACGGGTGATGTCCGGGGTTGCTCCTCCCGAAGCCATCGACGCTTTTGCGCGCTTGTGGATTACCGACGAACACTGGGCAGCAGCAGACCGGGTTATGAACCGCAACAAGTGAACTGAAATCCTACGAGTGCGTGCGAATCGGTGCCGCACTTTCCGACCAGTTACGGACTCCACATGACTTTTGTGATCACTCAACGATGCTGCAACGACACCAGTTGCGTAGCGGTGTGCCCGGTCGACTGCATCCGTCCGCGGCCCGGAGACCCCGGATACACCACCGCTGAGATGCTGTACATCGATCCGGACACCTGCATCGACTGCGGGGCATGCGTCGACGCGTGTCCGGTGGATGCGATCTACTCCGAATACGATCTCAGTGAGTCGATGAGTCGGTACACGGAGATCAATGCGGCGTACTTCGAGCAGAATCCATTGGACACCGATGACGTTGCATTCCCCACTCCGCCGAAACGCCCGTCAGCGGATCTGCCTCGAATACGTGTTGCGATAGTCGGATCCGGTCCGGCAGCGTGCTACTGCGCTGCCGAACTGCTGGCGCGGGGATCAGTGGAGGTCGAGATGTTCGACCGCTTGCCCTCGCCTTGGGGGTTGGTGCGCAGTGGAGTTGCGCCGGATCATCAGGAAACCAAAGGCGTCGTGAGTGTCTTCGGGTCTTCGTTCAAATCGGAGTCGTTTCAGTTCTACCTCGACGTCGAAGTGGGCAAGCATATTTCGCACGACGAGCTACTGCGGCACCATGATGCCGTGATCTATGCCGTTGGCGCCGCAACCGATCGCAAACTGGGCATCCCCGGAGAATCATTGCCCGGCAGTCATTCCGCGACGGAATTCGTGTCCTGGTACAACGGGCATCCGGACTTTTCGGATCGTGAATTCGACCTTTCGGGGGAGCGCGCGGTTATCGTCGGAAACGGCAACGTGGCACTCGATGTCGCGCGTGTTCTCACGTGCGATGTCGACGAACTCGCAAGAACCGACATTGCTGACCACACGTTGGACGCCCTGCGCAACAGCAATATCCGTGAGGTTGTTGTTCTCGGACGACGGGGCCCACTCCAGGCCGCGTACTCCGCCCCGGAGTTTCTCGCGCTGGGTCACCTGAACGGTGTCGACGTCGTGATCGACCAACAGGACGTCGTGCTGGACGCGGCAAGCGCAGCAGCCCTGGATGATCCCGATGCGCTGCTGTCCGACAAACTCAAAGTTGACCTTGCACGTGAGTACGCACAGAAGCCGGCGGACGGAGGCAACAAGCGAATCGTCTTCCGGTATCTCGTCGCGCCCACCGAACTGCAGGGCACCGACCGCGTCGAATCGGTGACGTTGGTGCACAACACACTTGACGACGACCTTGCGGCATCGGCGACCGAGAAGGTCGAGACACTGGAAGCGTCGCTTGTTCTGCGGTCGGTGGGTTATCGCGGCGAACCAGTCGCTGACGTTCCGTTCGACGAAGCACGGGGAATCATTCCCAACCATCAGGGCCGGGTGGACGGCGCGGTCGGCGTCTACACCAGCGGCTGGATCAAGCGGGGCCCGCGCGGTGTGATCGGCACCAACCGAGTCGACGCGAAGGAAACCGTCGCGCAACTACTGGCAGACTTCGACGCCGGATTGCTGACCGCGCCTGAACTCGACCGGACATCCTTGGTCGAACTGGTGACGGAACGTCAACCCGACATGATCGACAAGGCGGGGTGGGCGGCCCGGGACGCACAAGAGAAGGCGGCCGGTAAAGCTGCCGGCCGCCCTCGCATCAAGATCACTGCACGGACTGTAAGTCGTTAAGGGGGGTTACTTTCCGGAACCCAGGACCGACGTGGCGTCGGCGTAGCGCTGCGCCACGTCGTCCCAGTTGATGACATTCCAGTATGCCTTCACGTAGTCGGCCTTGACGTTCTTGTACTGAAGATAGAAGGCGTGCTCCCACATGTCGAGCATCAGGAGCGGGACAATGCCGATGCTGATGTTTCCCTGCTGATCTGTGAGCTGCTCGATGATCAGACGCTGACCGATCGTGTCGTAGGCCAGTACGGCCCAGCCGGAGCCCTGCAAAGTGGTTGCGACCGCGGAGAAGTGCGTCACGAACGCGTCGAATGACCCGAAATGTTCGTCGATGGCAGCAGCCAGTTCTCCTTCAGGTCGCTCACCACCGTTGGGGGAGAGATTCTTCCAGAAGATCGAGTGATTGGTGTGGCCGCCGAGGTGGAAGGCGAGGTTCTTACTGAGTTGCGGAGCCTTGGCTGCGATCGTGCCGTCTTCTCGTGCGGCGGCCAACTGCTCGATTGCACTGTTTGCGCCGGCGACGTAGGTCGCGTGATGCTTGCTGTGGTGCAGCTCCATAATCTCGCCTGAGATGTGAGGTTCGAGGGCTGCGTAATCGTAATCGAGCTGGGGCAAGACGTATTCGGTCATTGTGGTGTGCCTTTCGATCGGTGATGAGTCGCTGGGGTGAGATGGTGGTACGCCCGGTTGTGGTAGACGAGTGGGGAGAGAACACGCGTCGGCGCGATGACCTCGACAACTTCTGCCATGACAACGAGCGCCGAACCACAAGCGGTGGCGCCGAGTGGGACCGCGCGGAGAGCATGCGCCGTTCCGTGGAGGAACGGTTCACCGGTCGACAGAAACGACCAGTCCATGTCCGCGCCGAAGCGGACGGCGCCACGCGTGGCAAATGTTTCTGCCAGCTCGACATTGTCGGAATGCGCAAGGTGAACAAGGAAACTGGACGCGGCCGCGATCGCTGCAGCAGATCCTCGTAGGGATTGTAGTGAGAACGCGAGTACAGCGGGGTCGGCACTGATCGACATCACCGACGACGACGTTATCCCGACCGGGCCGTCTTCGCCGGCGGCAGTGATAATGGCGACGCCCGCAGGATGTCGACGGAAGGCATCGACAAAAGATTCACGGATCGACGGTTCCGGTATCGAATCGGTATGCGGTCCACTTAGTTCCGTCGTCACGTGAGAGTTCACCTTCCGCTACTCGGGTAATTCCGCCGATGCACGTGGCCTGTGCTGTATTGACGGTAAAACCTCGAGCGCGCTTGAGATCAAGGTGATGTGACGGGGTTCACCGTCCTAGCTTGGCGGCCAATCTCTTGATGTATTCCACAACGTCGGTGGGAGCGGCGTCCGGCGTGCCGAACATTGCCTCGGTAACTCCGATGCTCTCCCAGTGAGCGAGCTTGTCCGCCTCGGGCTTTCCGGCGAGGACGGTGATTTCAGGTTCGCCGACTCGACCGGCTTCGGACCAGATCTTGCGAAACAGCTCTACGTTTTCCTCGATCTCTTGCTGGATCGGCGTCGTGATCCAGCCGTCGGCGGACTGTGCGATCCACTTGAAGGTCTTTTCGCTCGCACCGGCGCCGAGGAGGATGGGTGGACGCGGTTTCTGTACGGGCTTGGGCCATGCCCAACTGGCCCCGTACTTCACGAACTGGCCCTCGTAGGATGCCTCGTCCTTCGACCAGAGTTCACCCATTGCTTCGAGGTATTCGCGCAGAGCCGTACGACGTTTGTTCGGGGGTACCCCGTGATCGGCGAGTTCCTCTGCATTCCAGCCGAATCCGACACCGAAGACAACACGTCCATCGGACAGGTGATCCAGCGAGGCGATGGTTTTTGCCAGAGTAATCGGATCATGTTCGAGGGGGAGTGCCACCGACGTGCCCAGGCGAATGGTGCTGGTGACCGATGCGGCAGTGCCGAGCGCAACCCAGGGGTCGAGGGTGCGCATGTAGCGGTCGTCCGGAAGTTCCGCGGATTTGGTCCCCGGATGATCCGACGCCCGTGATGCCGGGATGTGCGTGTGCTCGGGAACGTAGAAGGCGTCGAACCCGGCAGCTTCGGCGGCAACGGCCGCATCAGCAGGGCGAATGCCGCGGTCGCTGGTGAACAAGCTGACTCCGTAGCGCACAGGCTTCTCCTTCGATGGTCCGTCGAAAAACTGTAACTTGTTGCAGGTTCGTTCGGGGTGGTTTTGGGCCTTCGGACCTGTGCGCCTTTCTGGCAGTCGGCGCTACCGAAAAGGCGCACGGGGCGAAGCCCTACCCTGCGCGTCTGCCGCTACATGGTCACGTCGATAATGTGAAGGAGAACGTGCAGGACACGAGGAACTAAGGAGTGGTCATGGCAACTGAGGTGGAGTCCGGTGACCTCGTACAGGCGGCCGACCATGCGGGTCCGTGGACGGTAGTCGAAGTCCGGCAGGGTATGGCGTTGCTCGAACACGGTGACGGGCACAGGCTGTCGCTACGGACGACCAGTCTGACTGTCGTGCGTAAGGGTGGCGGCAAGAAGATCGCCCCCGCCGAAGGTGCTTCCGACGAGGGCGTGTCACCGACACTGTTCGACTGACGGTCAGGGCATATTGAACGGTGCCGCGTATTTGAACGTGCCAACCTGATCTGGGGTGTGCGCAGACAGGGTGCGAATCTGGAAATGGGCACCCCATTCGGCTTCCGGTGATTCGACGCCCACTTTCGTGCTGGTCACAAACCCGAACCGTGGGTAGTACTCAGTGCTGCCCAGTAGTGCGAGCAACGGCACGTCCAGAGCGTCCGCCGCGCCGATGACCGCGTGCATCAACGCAGAGCCGACGCCGGACCGTTGGTTTTCGGGTGTCACTGCCAGCGGGCCTAGGCCCACAGCCTCCACCTCGCCGACCCATCCCCGGGTTCCGATGACGAAGCCGAGAATCTCGCCGTCTGCCTCGGCCACCAGGGACAACTTCGGCAGGTACTCGTCGGACGCAAAGAGTTGGCGCGTCAGTTCGATTTCGTACGGCGTTTCGCCCGGCGGTGCCTGATCCGCAAATGCAGCGTCGAGAAGTGAGTAGACGGCGTCACGGTCGGACGGGCATTCGCGGCGGATGTACATGGAGTACGAAGCTACCCGAGGTAGCTGCCGTCGTGCGACTCTATATTCCGCGTTCACCAACTCTTTGGCTCGAAATACTCAGTGATGCAATGGCTTTCTCAATGGCATCATCGCGACAGCAGTTCGGTGATCGATGTGGGTATCTGGCGGTATCCGCCGAATCTGATGCGTTGGCAACCGTCGAGTTCGGCAAGAACTTGGGTTCCCCCGGAGCCGTCAGCTCGACGGAGATCGATCGACGCCACCTGTTGCGCGATCTGATCGCAGGGTGGGGCGATGGGTGCTGTGGACGCTGCGTGCATCAGGTCAACACTGTCTGCCAATGTCAGGCGGATATGCGAGGACCCCTGGCCCAGGTTGTAGCGGCATACCTGCAGTCGGCCGACGTCGTCGACGGGTGTGGCCAACGGACTGTCGAGAGGTGAGTATCCGGTGTTCTCGGAACGCACTGATCGCTCGACGTCGTCGGGGGTGGTGAGATCGAACAACGATCCGATCGACGTTGTGCAGATTCCCGGTTCGTCCGCCGATATGGCGTCGATCGGGTGCTGCTGACGGCTGACCTCATGCAAGGTGTCCAGCGTTTCGAGAGGTGCGTCCTGGAATCCGCACGGCGCTGACGGCCAAGCTGGACGAAATGCGTTACCCGACGCGTCGACGAACCACAGGCCGACGGGGACGATTTCCCGTATCGCGCAGTCAGCAGAGATGTTGTCGCGGAACCGGTGCGAGTCGGTTCGGAATGCTTGGACTACTGCAGATACGTCGCCTTCAAGGTGAACCGCGTCGATAGTCAACCCGCCGGCGGCGTTTTCCCCGCGTTCGCACCGGATGAGCGCTACCGGTTCGAAATCCGATGGCGGATAGCCGGGTTCGGTTGTTGGCGGGAATTGTGAATCCATCTGAGCGAGCCCGCTGAGTGGTCCGGAGATATCGGGCGTAGTGCATTCCGCATGGTCGACTACGGACGCCACCGCAGGAGTGAACGAGACGCTATCGCCGCGCACGGAAAGGTACATCGCTGCCACTGCGAACACGCTCAGCGCGATGATGAACGTGACAGCCAGGAATTTGCGCATTCTCAGATCAGCCCGGCGCGTTCGAGGAATACCTTGGCCGCTGCGGCATTCGGAAAAACGGCACTCGAGGTGATGTGGAGCCCGCCGTCGGAGTTGGCGTACTCCGTGGTGCTGACGGCGTCTCGATACTCGATGCGGGCGGCTGCGGTACGCGAGCGGTTCTCTGTGATGAGTTCGGGCCGCTCGTTCTCGCGCCAGTCGACGAGTGTTTTACCAGCTTCGGTCTGGTTCACCCAGGTGATGAATGTGATGTTGTAGTCGGTCGAGACGCTCTGGGCGAGAGCTGACCCGGAGTCGACCGTGCAGAGTAGGTACAAGTCGCCGGTCGAGTTGAGCGAGCCCGGCGAGCAGATGCTCTCCTCGGCAAGGGCCGGCGGGAACGTCCCGACGATGGCTTCGGCGCTGTTGTGGGTTCCACCATTCGTAGCGGTGGGTGATCCTGATGCGGTGCCGGCTTCACGGTTGTCACCGCCGAGTGAGAGGACCGCGGAGATGACTACGCCGACGGTGGCGACTCCCATGAGTGTGGACCGGACCAACAACCCGCTTCGCGTTTCCGCCGACAGGGTAGTTGCTACTCGCGTTCCGAGTGATGCCATCGCTGCATTATTCATCACGAAATTCTGGATGCGGGCACACGCAACATATTTGCCGCACGGTGCAAAGACGATCGGGCATACTCGAGTGACTTGGAGCGAGTCGATCGTGGAGAGGGTGACCGACCATGAAGAAGGACGCAGCAGGGGGTACCCCCTCGGAATTGATCGACGCGAGGATCGAGGAACTCGGTGACTGGCGAGGGGAGATGCTCGCTCGGATCCGGACTTTGGTCAAGGAAGCCGACCCCGATGTGGTCGAAGAGTGGAAATGGCGTGGAGTTCCGGTGTGGGAACACGACGGCATTCTCTGCACCGGTGAGACGTACAAGAAGGCTGTGAAGGTGACGTTCTTCAAGGGGGCCGCATTGGATGACCCGACGGGAATGTTCAACTCCAGCCTCGAAGGCAACACCAGGCGCGCTATCGACTTCAACGAAGGCGACACCATCGACGAGAAAGCCTTCACGGCCCTCATTCACGCCGCGATTGCGCTCAATACGGCATAGGTGCTCTAGCTCAACAGTGCTCGGAGCATTCCGCCTATTTCGACAACCGCCGCACGCGATCGGGCACTGGGGCCGAGAACATTCACGAACCCGTGGATGAATCCGGGATAGCGCCGCGCGACAACGCGAACTCCGTTGTCGCGCAGCAGCTGTGCGTATGCTTCACCTTCGTCGCGCAGTGGATCGAATCCAGCTGTCACCACAATTGCCGGTGGAAGATCGTTGTGGCTTTGGGCACGCAATGGAGACACCCACGGGTCCAGCCGATCCGAGTTCTCGCCGAGGAAACTGCGCTCGTAGAAGTTCATATTTGCCTCGGTCAGAAAGAATCCTTCGCCGAACGTCGTTCGGGACGGCCTTCTCTCGTGAAAGTCGGTGGCCGGATAGATCAGCAACTGGGCTGCCGGTGACGGATATCCGTCATCGCGGGCGCGGAGTGAAACAACAGCCGACAGGTGCCCACCCGCGCTGTCGCCACCCACCGCAATGCGAGCAGGGTCGACGGCGAACTCGGTTGCCCGAGAAACAATGTCGAGGTACGACGCATAGGCATCGTGTACCGGTGTGGGGAAAGGGAATTCGGGTGCAAGTCGATATTCGACAGCGACGATTCTGGCCCCTGAGGTTTCAGCCAACAGTCGGCACGGTGCGTCATGTGATTCGAGATCGCCCTGAACCCAGCCGCCGCCGTGGAAGAACACCAGCAGTGCCCCGGACTCGTGGGTGGGCACGTAGAGGCGAGCGCGAAGTGGGCCGTCGGCGCCTTGTACGGAGATGTCTTCCGTGTGCGCCGACGCCGGTCGGCCGGCCATCAACATCGCCGTTCGCGTCAATTCGGCGCGCGCGGCGGAAAGTACATGTGGCTCCGACGACAGTGCGGGCCGTGGGCGTGCCTTGGCGAGAGTCAACAACATGTGCGCGTCGGCGTCGAGAGTGTGCCCGTCTCTGTGCACCGGCGGTCCGGTGATGCGGCGTTTTACCGCTGCAGGCAGCGCGAATGCTGCTGCAACCAGGCCTGCCTCGGCGAGGCCCCGAACTGTGCGATCACTGGCGCTGTTCCACGATTCCGGCACGTGGCGCACACTACCAATCATGAGTACAAAGGCACTGTCGATCACGCAGATCGACAACACACACCTCGTTCGATGTGGGCACGCAAATTGGGTTCTCGTCGAGGAAGGCTCCGATCTCACTCTGATCGACGGTGGGTATCCCGCCAACGGCGGTGACGTTGAACGGTCGATCGAGCAGATCGGTCACAGCATCGGCGATGTGCGCGCCGTGCTTGTCACTCACGCCCATATCGATCACATCGGCGGGATCGCGGACATACTGACCCGCCACGACCTACCGGTATTGATGGACCCGTTGGAAGTACCGCATGCGCGACGCGAATACCTGCAGCAACTCGGGCCGGTCAAAGTTCCGTTACTGCTGTGGCGCCGGGGCGCGCCGAAGTGGCTGTTCGACGTGATCGGCGCCGGCGCGCTGAAGGGAGCGAAACTGCCTCAGGCACAGGCTTTTGCGGAGGGTAGCGCCTTGGATGTTCCCGGCCGTATCGTGCCGATTCCCACGCATGGGCATACCGATGGACACAGTGCGTACCTGATTCCCGGTGCCGGCGTCGTTGCTTCGGGTGACGCTCTGGTGACTGGCCATGCCACGTCCCGGCAGACGGGGCCGCAGTTCCTGGTGTGCCCGTTCAATCACCACCGGGAAGCAACGGACGAGGCGTTGGACGCCATTGCGGAAACCCCGGCCGGTGTCATTTTCCCGGGGCACGGGCCCGCGTACGAGGGGACGATGACGGCGGCAGTCGAGCAGGCCCGCGCGGGCCGGACAAGGATGCGACCATGACCACCTTCGAGACCGTCGACCGCGGTGAGCTGCAAGGATTCCTGCATCGGCCGGATACGGACCCGATCGCGACCGTGGCTCTGACACACGGTGCCGGAAGCAACTGCGACACCGTGCTGCTTCGCGCTGTTGCCGAGGGTTTTGCCGAAGCCGGAGTACAGGTTCTACGATTTGATCTTGCCTACCGTGTTCGTCGGCCGAAGGGGCCACCGCACCCGTCCCGTGCCGCCGAAGACCGATCGGGAATCGCTGATGTTGTTGCGACACTGCGTAAGGACTACCCGAGCGATGGACCTCTACTTCTCGGTGGACATTCGTACGGTGGACGCCAGTCCTCGATGGCGGCGGCCGAGAACCCTGGTTTGGTGGATGGGCTGATCTTGCTGTCCTACCCATTGCATCCGCCGAAGAAGCCGGAGAAACTGCGCACCGAGCACCTTCCGGCACTGACCACCCCCACGGTGGTGGTCCACGGTTCGAAGGACGAATTCGCGACGACGGACGAGATGCAGTCGGCACTTGACTTGATCCCCGCAGCAACGACGTTGGTGGAGTTCGACGGCGCCAAACACGACCTCGGGGTAACCAAGTTTCCCGTGGTCGAACAGACTGTCGCGGCGGCATTCGGGCTCTTCGGAATCAGGCCACGCTGACGCCGGTTGCTCCTGTCGGTGGCACCTGGTGAGATCGAACTATGAGTGCCCAGCAATATCAGCCCAGTGCCCTGTCCGACGTGACGGTCACCGTCGACGGCGACGACACGGTTGTCACCTTCCCGAGAACGTTGCCTTATCCCGTGGATCAGGTGTGGGCGGCGGTGACCGATCCGGAAATGTTGGCCCAGTGGACTCCGTACACGGCTGATCGCAACTTGGGCAGCGTCGGCGAAGTGGTCATCGCCATGCTGTCTGAGGAAGGCGATCCGGAGATGTCGTTTCCGGCGTCCGTCCGCGTGGTCGACGAAGCTCGTCGACTCGAACACGAATGGGGCCCGGACGAATTGATCTGGGAGCTCACTCCGGTCGAGGGCGGAACCAGGGTGGTTCTGACGCAGCGTTCGCGCGCCGAGGGAATGGCATCCGCGTTGGCGGCGGGGTGGCACCTGTGTTTCGACGTTCTCGACGGGCTGCTTGCCGGTTCGCCGTTCGGCCCGATCGTGGGAGCAAAGGCACGCGAGTACGGCTGGGACGATCTCAACTCGCGCTACGCCCGTCAGTTGGGGATCGAGGAATCCGAAGTCTGGTAGCGCGTCGATGCCCGCACGATCAGTTCGATCGGCAGCTTTACAGATTCGACGCTCCGTCCTGCCATGAGGGCGAGCAGATTCTGCACCCCGGTTGCGCCGATCTTGCGGGCGGGTGAGCGAACCGTAGTCAGTGGAACCGGAAGTTGCGAGACCACGGGAATGTCGTTGTAGCCCACCAGCGCAAGGTCGTCCGGAATGCTCAGGCCCATATCGCGGGCAACACCGAGAACGCCGATGGCGATGGTGTCGCTGACTGTGAAGATGGCGTCGGGACGCGTCGGGGTGCTCAGCAGTTGTGTTGCTGCTCGAACGCCGCCCTCCACTTCGAAATCGGAGGCAACGATCCGGTGCGGCGGTAATTCCAGGCCTGCTTCGGCGAGTGCGTCGCGGAATCCGGCGACGCGTTCGCGCGAGGTGCTGGCGTGATCCGGCCCCGCGATCACGCCGAGGTCGCGGTAGCCGCAATCCAGCAGGTGTCTGCCTGCGAGGTATCCGCCGCGTCGGTCGTCGCCGCTGACATAGGGGAGCCCGACGTCGATGTGGCGGTTGAGGAGCAGAACCGGGAGCGAACGGATGGGGAGCGAACTGACAAAATCGGTGCCGGGCAGGTGGATGCTGCTGAGCATGAGGCCGTCGACCTGACGGCTGATCAGGAATTCGACGGCTTTGCGCTGGGCATCAAGATCGTCGGGCGGGCTGGACAGCAGAACCGAATAACCGGCTGCCGTCGCGGCTTCCTCGATGCCGCCGAACATGGTGGCGACGACGCCATCGGTGAGTCTCGGCATGACCACACCGATCGTTGTGGTCTTGCGCGTTCGTAGACTTGCTGCCCACAGATTTGGCTGGTAGCCGAGTTCTTCGGCGACCTGGCGCACACGCTGAGCCGAGTCCGACCAGCCGTCGACGGGTTCGGGTTGGCGCAGGACGCGCGATGCCGTCGAGATGTGGACGCCCGCCTTGTCTGCGATCTCACGCAGCGTCGGTGGGCGTCCGCTGCTGCGGGTCGACGGGTCCGGCGACATCAACTCGGGGGCTCCTGAGACTCATTTTGGGGATTGACGTGATGCTAGGTCGGTCCCTACTCTAGGTGATGCAAACGATTGCACAATCGTTCTCGCATACCTGATGAATCCCGTACGTACATCCTTGGAGGCAACGTGAACACGCCGCAGTCCCTGTCCGAACTGTTTTCCATCGACACGCTGCTCGACGCCGAGGAAATCGCGATCCGCGACACGGTGCGCGCGATGGTCGACAGCCGTATCCGCCCGAACATCGGTCAGTGGTTCGAGGACGCGGCACTGCCGGTGCGCGAGTTGGCTCAGGAACTCGGATCGTTGGGTGTGCTGGGAATGCACCTCGAGGGATATGGCTGCGCCGGAACGAGTGCAACCGCCTACGGTCTGGCGTGCCAAGAACTCGAAGCCGTCGATTCAGGTATCCGCAGTCTGGTTTCCGTTCAGGGTTCGCTGGCGATGTTCGCGATTCACCACAATGGCAGCGAAGAGCAAAAGGAAGAGTGGCTTCCGCGGATGGCGGCGGGCACGGCCCTCGGCTGCTTCGGTCTCACGGAACCCGACTTCGGTTCCAATCCCGGCGGTATGCGCACCAACGCCAAGCGCGACGGTGACGACTGGATTCTGAACGGCACCAAGATGTGGATCACCAACGGATCCGTCGCTGACGTCGCCGTGGTCTGGGCGCGAACCGAGGACGGTGTGCGCGGATTTGTAGTTCCGACAAACACTCCCGGGTTCTCGGCCCCCGAAATCAAGAACAAGATGTCGCTGCGTGCGTCCGTTACCTCCGAACTCGTGCTCGAGGATGTACGACTGCCCGCGTCTGCGATGCTACCCAAGGCCCGCGGACTGTCCGGGCCGCTCGGTTGCCTCAACGAGGCCAGGTTCGGCATCATCTTCGGCTCGATGGGCGCTGCCCGCGACTGCCTCGAAACTGCCATCGCCTACGCCCGTGATCGACAGGTTTTCGACAAGTCACTGGCGGCTTACCAGCTCACGCAGGCCAAGATCGCCGACATGGCAGTCGAATTGGGTAAGGGGCAGTTGCTCGCGATTCATCTCGGACGCCTCAAGGATGCCGACACGGTACGTCCCGAGCAGGTCAGTACCGGCAAACTGAACAACGTGCGTGAAGCCATCAAGATTGCCCGACAGTGCCGAACGATCTTGGGCGCCAACGGCATCACCTTGGAGTATCCGGTCATCCGTCACGCCAACAATCTCGAATCCGTGCTCACGTACGAAGGCACCTCCGAGGTTCACCAGTTGGTGATCGGCCGGGCACTGACGGGTGAGGAAGCATTCCGGTGACAACGCCTGGCGCACTGGACGGACTGGTGATCGCCGACTTCGGCCGGGTACTCGCCGGACCGTACGCCACCATGATCCTGGCGGATCTCGGCGCCGAGGTGATCAAGATCGAGCGTCCCGGTGTTGGTGACGACACCCGCAGTTGGGGTCCACCGTGGGTGGGTGAGGAGTCGAGTTACTTTCTCTCCGTAAACCGCAACAAGAAGTCGGTAACCTTGGACTTGCGCGACGCTCAGGACCTGGAGGTTGCACAGGATCTGGTGCGCACGGCGGATGTTGTGGTGCAGAACTTCCTTCCCGGGACCATGGACCGGCTCGGATTGGGTTACGACGCTGCGCGAGAGATGAATCCGTCGATCGTGTACTGCTCGATCAGCGGATTCGGTGGAAACAACTCACTACCGGGATACGATTTGTTGATTCAGGCGGTCGGTGGGCTGATGAGCATCACCGGGCCGGACCCGCGCTCGCCTACCAAGGTCGGTGTTGCGGTGGTGGACGTCATCACCGGACTGCATGCCAGTGTCGGAATCCTTGCCGCGCTGCGTCATCGGGACCGGACGGGTGAAGGTCAACACGTCGAGGTCAATCTGTTGTCCTCGTTGCTGTCGGCACTGGTCAATCAGTCGTCCGGCTACGTCGCTGCCGGGGTGGTTCCGCAGGCGATGGGTAACCGTCACCCCAGTATTGCGCCCTACGAACTGTTCGACACGGCCGATCGGCAGCTCGTCTTGGCGGTGGGAAACGATCGTCAATTCGCTTCTCTGGTAGACGTTCTGGGAATGCCTTCACTGGCGACCGACGCACGTTTCGCGACGAACCGTGAGCGGGTTGCGCATCGCGAGGAACTGTTCGACGCGTTGACACTCGCGTTGGCGTCTCACACCGCCGACTACTGGTTCGAGAAATTGACGGCGCGCGGTGTTCCGTGCGGTCCGCTCAACAACATCGCCGACGCGATGGCGCTGGCCGAACGCCTGAACCTCGATCCGGTTGCCACTATCGATGATCCGCGCCGTGCGGCACCGATCCGGCAGGTGGCCAATCCGATTCGGCTCAGCGCCACTCCGGCCACCTACCGCACCGCGCCGCCGCGCCTGGGGGAGGATTCGGCTACACCTGCAGAACCAGCTTTCCCGTGTTAGCCCCTGCGAAGAGGAGATTGAGGCTGTCACCAAATGCATCGATGCCGCCGTCGACGATGTGTTCGCGAGCCGTCAACTGACCGCTCTTGATCCACTTCCCGATCTGTTCCTGCGCTTCGGAGTACCGATCGAGATAATCGAAAACCACGAATCCGGCCATGGTTGCCCGGTTTACGAGAAGCGACAGATAGTGCGACGGGCCCGGCTGCGGCTCGGTGGCGTTGTAGCCGGCAATAGCGCCGCAGATGACAACGCGAGCGCCCAGGCGCAGGCGGGAGAGTGCGGCGTCGAGGATTTCACCGCCGACGTTGTCGAAGTACACGTCGATTCCGTCGGGCGCCGCAGCGCGTAGGGCCTTGTAGACGGATTCGTTCTTGTAGTCGATCGAGACGTCGAATCCGAGTTCGTCGGTGAGCCAGGCGCACTTCTCGGGGCCACCGGCGATGCCGATCACCTTGCAGCCGTGGATCTTTGCTATCTGACCGACGAGGCTGCCAACGGCACCAGCGGCGCCGGAAACGACCACGGTGTCGCCGTCTTTCAGCTTTCCGACCTCGAGGAGGCCGAAATAGGCTGTCACACCCGGGAATCCGAGTGCGCCGAGCCAGGTGGGCATGGGTGCGATCGATTCGTCGACCCGCGTGACGTCGGTACCGTCGGAGAGCCCGTACTCGGCTGCGCCGAAAGCTCCGGCGACAACATCTCCGACCTTGAACTCGGGATGCTGAGTTTGCGTGACGTGGCCGACGCCATGAGCGCGCATGACGGAACCGAGTTTCACCGGCGGAACATACGACTTGACGTCGTTGAGCCAACCACGCATAGCGGGGTCGAGCGAGAGGTATTCGACCTTGACGACAAACTCGCCCGGCCCGGCAACGGGGATGTCGGAATCGACGTATTCCCAGGTGGAAGCGTCAGGGAGTCCGGTCGGTCGGGCGGCGAGGCGTACTTGGCGGTTCGGCATGTGTCCCTCTCGGTTGAACAATTGAACTTGAGACCGGATTCAATATAGGCGATGTTGTGGTTACAGGGGAAGGGCTCCGAAGGGATCGAGACGGGTGGGTTATGTTCAGGAAATGAGCAACACGAGCGTCGAAGAGGCGCAGCAGGCGCCGGAGTGGTTCACGAAGGCGTTGTCGACGCCCGCCGAAACAGGCTTGGTTGATGTCGAGGGTGTAGCCGTACGATTCCGCGCCTGGGGGCCAGTCGGGCCGGGAATCGTGCTGGTTCACGGCGGCGCCGCCCACAGTCGGTGGTGGGATCACATCGGCCCGCAGCTGGCTGCCGATCGCCGAGTTGTCGCACTCGACCTGACCGGGCACGGAGACAGCGGTACTCGGGAGAGTTACGGACTGGCGATGTGGGCGCGCGAGATTGTCGAGGCTGCGCGAGCCGGCGGGATCGAGGGAAAGCCGATCCTGGTGGGGCACAGCATGGGCGGGATCATCTCGTTCGTGGCCGCGGACCTGAACGGCGACGAACTGGGTGGTGTCGTCATCATCGATTCGCCGGTGCGGGCATTGACCCCGGAAGAAGAAGCCAGCCGAAAAGAAAACGCCTTCGGTCCGAAGAAGGTTTATCCGACTCGTGAGGACGCGAAGGCGCGCTTCCGCTTTGTTCCGGCACAGGACACCGGATTGCCATGCATTCGAGACCACGTTGCCGAGACCTCGATGGAAGCCGTCGACGGTGGTTGGTCGTGGAAGTTCGATCCGAGAGTGTTTGTGCGCGAGGGTACGGGCAACGTCACCGATCACCGTCCACGTTGTCGCACAGCATATTTCCGAGCGGAGAACGGAATTGTCTCCGAGGAACTGATGGCCGACATCCGAATCCTGTTGGGACCGGAATCCATCGTCGCGGAGATTCCCGAGGCCGGCCACCATGTGATGATCGATCAGCCACTTCCGTTGGTAACCGGAGTGCGGACCGTGCTCGGTGCGTGGGCTGCGGCCGACAGATCGACAGCTCCGATCTAGGCCCGCGCGGCTGCTACGAATCTCTCGATCAACGCGTGGTCTTTGACCCCGCGCGAGGACTCGACGCCACTGGACACGTCGACACCCCAGGCTCCAGTGGCGTCCAGCGCGGCACGGACGTTGTCGGGGCCGAGACCGCCGGCCAGAATCCACTGACCAGCGGGCCTGGACTGCTGCTGCGCCCAATCCCAGGCCACTCCGGAACCGGCATCGGCTCCGTCGATGAGGAGTTCGTCCTCGCCCAGGTCGAGGCTGTAGCCGTCGCGAACCCGGCCGGAGACGACGGCACGAATCACGGTGAGCCCCGCGCCGTGTAGTTGCTTCACCTGCTCAGATGACTCGAGATCATGGACCTGGACAGCCTTCAGCCGCGTGGACTTGGCGATCTCGAGGATCTGGTCGAGCGGGTTACCGAGAAACACGCCGACAGCTCTGATGGTGTCGGGAACTCGGGCAATGAGGTCGGCGGCAAGCTCGGTGTCGACTTTGCGGACGCTCTCGGCAAAGACAAAACCAATGGCATCGACGCCGAGTCGGACGGCGAGGTCGACGGTATCGGCGTCGCGGAGGCCACAGATCTTGATGAAAGTCACCTGCTTCAGGGTACTAGCCGTACCCGAGAACCCCTCGATCGTGGCGAACCCTCGATTGCGGCTCTAGGCTTTCGACGGACAGGCGTAGCGGCATTACGAGAGGCGACACGTGGACTGGCTCTACCGGACGAGTGTGATCTCTGGACCCGTGCCTGTGGTCCTGACGATTCTGGGCGTACTCGGCGGAGTGTGGTTGCTCAGCGGGAAGCCTCGGTGGTTCTACCGCTACGCGATCCCGGTGTGCGGTGTTGCCGCGCTGGTGATCATGGTGGCGGCATGGATTCTGGTGGAGAAGGTGATCGTGCCTTTCCCTGATCCGATTGCGATGTCGATCTACGTGTGGATCGGTTTTGCCGTGTACGGGCTGTTGCTTCTCGGCCCGCGCATCAAAGCCGGGGGCAGTATCGCTAGCGCAGTGCTGTCCGTGGTGGCAGCGCTGCTGATGGTGCTTACGGCCGCGGTACAGATCAACCTCGAATTCTCCGCATATCCGACCGTGGGAATTGTGTTGGGCCACGACGATTTCGACCGGATCGAGCTCGCGGACGTACCCGGTCCGACCGATCCTGTTATCAGCGGTGATCCCACGGATTCGGTCTGGAAAGCCCCGGAAGACATGCCGAATCGTGGCCGGGTGACGACTCTGCCTGTCCCCGGCACGATTTCGGGATTCAGTGCGCGCGACGCCGAGGTGTATCTGCCACCGTCGTACTTCACGAATCCTCGTCCGCTGCTTCCCGTTCTGGTTCTGATGGCCGGGCAACCCGGAAGCCCGCAGGACTGGCTGCAAGGCGGGAAGATCACCGCCACAATGGATTCCTTTGCCCGCGAGCATTCCGGGCTGTCGCCGATCGTCGTGATGGCGGACGCCACCGGGACGCAGTTCGCCAATCCTTTGTGCACCGACTCGCCGGCAGGAAATGTGGCGACGTATCTCGCCAAGGATCTGCCCGCGGCAGTGACCTCGGCATTCCAGGTCGATACCGATCCCAAAGCCTGGGCCATCGGCGGACTCTCGTACGGCGGGACATGCTCGCTCCAGATGGCGACCAATTTCCCGGAAATCTACCCGACGTTCCTGGACTTCTCCGGGCAGGTCGAGCCATCGCTCGGTGATCGGCAAAGGACAGTCGATCAGATCTTCGGCGGCAACGAGGCCGCGTTCGAGAAGGTCAATCCGATGGACATCATGGCGAACCGGAAGTTCCCCGATTCTGCCGGGATCGTGGTGGTCGGAACCGACGACAACGACTTCAAGTCCGGGCAGCAGAAGATCTACGACGCGGCCAAGGCAGCGGGAATGAACGTCAAGTATCTGGAACTGCCCGGAGCCCACAGTTTTGTCGTGTGGTCGGCCGCTATGAAGCAGGAATTGGAGTGGCTATCGCAGCGGATGGGACTGATCGGCTGAGTTTCATCCACTCAGTTCTACCCCACCAATTGGAACGTGTTCTATATTCGGAGTGAGGCTGCTTTTCCGGCAGCCAACCGTTCAGCGAGTGGAGTGCACGCACATGTACGAGTGGTCCGACACCGACCTGATGTTCCGCGACGCCTTGCGGGGCTTTATCGACAAGGAGGTGCGGCCTCACGTCGACGAACTCGAAAGCGGAGCGCTCCCGCCCTTCGACATCATCCGCAAGCTGTACTCGACATTCGGTTTGGCCGATATGGCACGCGAGGGCCTCGAGAAATCACTTGCTCGCGAGCGCGGCGACGCACCAGCCGGTGACGGTGAGAAGGGCAGTGCCTTCAGCGGGGCCGGGAGCATGGGCGTCGTGCTCAACAGTGAACTGGCCGGGGTGAGCCTCGGCCTGGTCGCGTCGCTTGGCGTCAGCCTCGGGCTCGCGGCCGGAACGATCCGCAGCCGCGGCACCCTCGCTCAGAAGGAACGTTGGCTGCCCGGACTGGTCACCTTCGAGACCGTCGGCGCCTGGGCGATCACCGAACCCGACTCGGGATCCGACGCTTTCGGCGGCATGAAATCCTACGTTCGCCGCGATGGCGACGACTACATCCTCAACGGCAACAAGACGTTCATCACCAACGGACCGTACGCCGACGTCACCATCGTCTACGCCAAACTCGACGAAGGTGACGCCTCCGTCGACCGTCGTGACCGCAAGGTGCTCGCGTTCATCCTCGACAAGGGCATGGAAGGGTTCACCCAGAGCCCGCCCTTCAAGAAGATGGGCATGAACTCCTCACCCACCGGCGAGCTGTTCTTCGACAACGTCCGCATCACCAAGGACCGCCTGCTCGGCGAAACGGAAGACAGCGGAAAATCCGACGGAAAGTCCAGTGCCAAGGAAAGCTTTGCCGCCGAACGCATCGGCATTGCATCCCTGTCCCTCGGAATCATCAACGAATGCCACCGGCTCTGCATCGACTACGCGAAGTCCCGCAAACTGTGGGGCCGCGAAATCGGACAGTTCCAGCTCATCCAACTCAAGCTCGCCGAGATGGAAGTAGCTCGAATCAATGTGCAGAACATGGTCTTCAACGCGATCGAGCGCACCGCGGCCGGAGACAAAGTGAGCCTGGCGGAGGCGTCGGCGATGAAGCTGTACTCCTCGCGCGCGGCAACCGAAGTTGCCATGGAGGCCGTCCAGTTGTTCGGCGGAAACGGCTACATGGCCGAGTATCGCGTCGAGCAGTTGGCTCGCGACGCGAAGTCGCTCATGATCTACGCCGGCAGCAACGAAATCCAGGTAACGCACATCGCAAAGGGACTGCTCGGCTAGTGCAGGCGCAGAAACGGAATCAACGACGCTAGAACGGCGTCAGAGGCCACGACGGCGCTGGCGTGGTCGGTGCCGTCGATGACAGTCAACGAACAATCCGGAATCAGGGATGCGGCGTGCTCGGTATCGGGCCGCCGCTCCCGGTCTTTGGACCCGACGAACATCAATGTCGGAGTGATCATCTCGCGAAGCACGGTGTCGTCGATACCTGGTTCGACGTCGGACCGTCGCATGTACGCGGCCAAGGCGAGCGGATCGTTCCGACGAAATGCTGCCGCGGTCTGCGGATCAACCGGCTTGCCGCGCCTAGCGCCCCATCCGTCGAGAAAGCCCTCGATCCCGCCTTGCTCGAGGGCGTCGACGCAGCCTGGGAAGAACAGTGCGTCGAACGCGCCGGTCATGGGCCGGCTGCTCCCACCGCCGACGGTCAACGACCGCACCCGTTCGGAGTGCTCGATTGCCAACGACAGTGTCGCGCGCCCGCCGAACGAATACCCCAGGACGTGGGCGGGTTCGAACGGCGACTCGGTGTCGAGGATCTCGAGGAGATCGCCGACCACCAGATCCATCGCGTACGAATCGGGCGTGTGCGGCTTCTCGCTGCGACCGTGCCCGCGCATGTCGACCAGGATCATCCGGTACCGATCCTGCAGGGCTTTGACATAACCGAAGCCGCGCCAGATCGAATGTGACAGAGCACTGCCGTGAACCATCAGCAGGGGGATGCCCGTCCCCACAACCTGATACGCGATCCGGGTTCCGTCAACGGGGTTTCTCGCGTCCTGCATCACCGATCCATTATGGACGTGTGAATGGCGTCATTGCCATTCGGGATCGATTTCCTGAATTCCGTTCTCGTCCATCCTGATCCACCGGGTGATGTTGATCTCCCGCAGAAACGGCAGATCGTGACTGACAACAACGAGTGCACCCCGGAAATCGTGAAGCGCTTGCGTGAGATGGGCAAGGCTGGGGAGATCCAGATTGTTGGTCGGCTCGTCCAGGATCAGGAGTTTGGGTGCGGGCTGCGCGAGGAGGATGGTCGCCAGCGCTGCCCGGAGACGTTCGCCGCCGGACAGGGCGGAGGCTGTCACGTCGGAATCCGTTCCACGAAAAAGGAATCGAGCCAGTTGGCCACGAATTTCCTCGCTGGTTGCGTGTGGCGCCGCCAGTGCAACGTTGTCCGCCACCGACAGATTTTCGTCGAACACGTCCAACCGCTGACGCAGTGCGCGGCAGGGAACAAATGGCTTTTTCTCCACCAGGGCGTCGAGAAGGGTTGTCTTCCCAATTCCGTTGGGTCCCACAATCGCGATCCGTTCGGGACCGGTGACATGCAGCGACACAATCTGGCCGCTGCGCAGCACAACCTCCTCGAGCGTCACTACCTGCTGGCCCGGATGTACCTGTGTATCAGGAAGATCCAATCGTATTTCGCGATCGTCGCGAAGCAGCTTCTCCGCATCGGCAAGAGCGGACTTCGCGTCGTCGACCTTGCCGATATGGTTGACCGACAGTTTTCCCGCCGAAACTTCGGCTTTTCGCTTGCGGGTCTGCGCCAGGATCGGCGGTAGCCGCTTCTCGTCTTGAATCTTCTGGCCGTATCGCTTGCGCCGATCCAGTTTTGTTCGCGCCTCGATCAATTCGCGGTTCTGCTTTGCCAGATCGGTTTTGGCGTCGCGAACCGCAGCCAATGCGTTTTCCTGTTCCGCCGTTGTCGCCTCCTGGTACAGCGAGTAGTTGCCGCCGAATGTCCGAAGATTGCCGCGACGCAGTTCCACGGTGGATTCCATGCTGTTCAACAACTCCCGGTCGTGGCTCACCACCACGACGGTGCCGGGGAACTGTTGGACAGCGGCATGAACCCGGGCGCGCGCCAACCGGTCCAGATTGTTGGTCGGCTCGTCCAGTAGCAGTACCTGCGGATTTTTCAACAGGGTCGCGGTGAGGCCGAGTAGTACCGTCTCGCCACCGGACAGCGTGCCGACGGTGCGTCCCAAGGCTTCGATGTCGGGCACAACGCGTTCGAGTCCAAGGCGGTGCAGCGTCGAAATCGCGCGTTCCTCGATGTCCCAGTTGCCTTCGGCCACAGCGAAGTCTTTCTCTGTGCCGTCACCGGATTCTATGCGGTGCAAGGCAATACGTAGATCGCCGATCTCCAGGATGTCGTCGACTCGAACATTCGGGTCGAGGGTGATGTCCTGGCGCAGATAGCCGATCTCGCCGGAAGCGTGGACGGAACCGGCATCGGGTGTCAATCGACCGGCGATCAGGCGCAACAGCGTGGACTTCCCGGATCCGTTCAGTCCCACCAGACCGATTCGGCCGCTGGGGAACACAAAGCTCAGACCGGAGAAGACAGGCTCGCCGTCGGGCCAGGTGAACGTGAGGTCGGACAGAGACAGAGAGGAATGAGAGTGGGTCATGTGAACTCCAGAGGGTGCGGGGACCACCCGGCTCAGCCGCAACTGATGGGTGTGGATGCCTTCGCGTAATGAACCTCTAGATGAGCAACGGCCCGTTTCCTGTTCGTCGGGGATGATTCGACGTCGACGCTACTCGATGACCGTTGACGTAGGCAATCGAATTAACGTGTGATGTGCATCGTCAGATCTTCGGTCCCTCCGTCCGCAGATCGTCGACCTTCTTCATCGCGTCCCGCAGTTCCGCGAGCCACTGTTCGCTGTGCTGACCGGCCAGGCGGACTGTCCACTTGAGTGCGTCGGCCCGCGACCTGGCAACACCCGCATCCACCAACGTATCGAGTACCTTGCGCTCTGGTTGACGCAACCGCGTCATCACCGGAACCGCGAGATGTGTGAACAGGACCGTCTTTTCGTCGAGTTTCACACCCCATGCCACCTTCCGGCCGTATCGGGCCTCGGCCTCGTCGGCGATGCGCATGCGATCGGCGCGCGTGGTTTCACGAAAGCGTGAGATACGACCTTCCGCTGCCGCAGACCCACCCTCGACGGGTGGTAGTTCCCCGATGACAACGATCTCCTCGCGGTCCACCTGGACGTCGGCCGGGCCGGTGAACCAGGTGTCGGGGAGCCTGCCGGCAAACCAGTCGCCGGCATCACCCGCGTCGGGAACCGATGCTTGTTGCCAACCTCCGGGGCGTCCGAATCCGCGCTCGCCGGGGCCGTGTGAGTTTTTCATGACGTTCTCCTGAAAGTCGTCGGGAGCATTTATTGCTCTGATTACATGATTACACCGATATTCCGGCGTTCGCCACAATTTCGGGCATGATCGAGAAGGTGCGCCCATCGAGAGTTGATATTCGCCACCCGTTGATCCGAAGAATCACCGTGTTCACGGTGATGGGAGTAGCCGCCGCGAGCAGTATCGTCGCGTGCAGTAGTGGCCCTGACCAGCCGCGATCAGTGGCTGAGCAGTTCGCAACTGCCCTCACCGACGACGATGTGTCGGCGGCGGCAAACCTCACTACCGATCCCGCGGCGGCTTCCACCGCGATCACCGCCATGATCGACGGACTGGGGAAGGACGAGGGAACGTTCACGGTTTCCGAAGCCGAACAATCCGGCGATGACGCCGGCACCTTCACTCTCGATGCGGCCTGGAACTTCGGAGAAGGCCAGGACTGGACGTACTCGACACACGGGAACGCATCGGCCAGTGGTGATCAGTGGTTGATCGAGTGGGATCCGGCATTGCTCGCACCGGATCTGAGGGCGTCGACCACCCTGCGGTACACACCCACTACCGGTGCGCCGCCTGCGGTTCTCGATACGGCCGGGCAGCCCGTCATGGAGCAGCAGGTGGTGGCACTGGTCAATCTCGAGCCCACAGCTGATGCCGCTGCCGTGGCGGCGCTCATCTCCCCGGTTGCCCCGACAATTACGGCAGATTCGTTGCGCAGTGATCTCGCCGCGGCTGCCGGAAAGTCGATCACTGCCATCACGCTTCGTGCGGAAGACCTTGCGCCCATTGAAGATCGGTTGGCTTCCCTGTCCGGAGTGACGCTTGCGCCACAGGCCCGGTTGCTGTCCGTCGACAAGGCTTTGACGTCGCCGACCTTCACCGGACTGAGCGACCTGTGGCAGGAAGGGCAGGACAAATCCGCCGGATGGGCGGTGCAGATGGTGAAGGAGAACGGGTCGGCGACCACTATCGCCGGACAGGACGGCCCGGTTGCGCCGAATATCGCGACAACAATCGACCGCAACCTTCAACTGGGCGCGGAGAACGCACTCGCCGGGGTGACACAGCCTGCGGTGATCGTGGCGCTGCAACCGTCGTCCGGCGCTGTTCTGGCCGTGGCCCAGAACTCGGCCGCCGATGCTGAGGGGCCGATCGCGCTCACAGGTCTGTATCCGCCCGGTTCGACATTCAAAACCGTGACAACGTCGGCGGCGCTGCAAGCCGGGGTGGCGACCCCCGA
This sequence comes from Rhodococcus sp. IEGM 1366, assembly GCF_033142425.1. Lineage (NCBI taxonomy): Bacteria > Bacillati > Actinomycetota > Actinomycetes > Mycobacteriales > Nocardiaceae > Rhodococcus > Rhodococcus sp. IEGM 1366. The sequence continues at coordinate 313,187 of NZ_JAWLRZ010000007.1, read as the reverse complement.
CACAATTCTGCCGTGTCCTGGCACCGAGAACGTCGAGGGACGACAGATCCCCAACGACGACGAATTCGATCTCGGCTCGGTGCCCCTGCACACCGCATTCGCGCATTCGTGCAACACGACGATGGCGCGCCTAGCCGTCGGTCTGCCTGCGGACGCACTGCACAATGCGGGACTGCAATTCGGATTGGGCGTGGACTACGTCACTCCGGGCCTGACGACGGTGACCGGAAACGTACCGGACGCGAACACTCCGGCCGAACGCGTCGAATCGGCGATCGGGCAGGGAACTGTCACTGCCACGCCGTTCGGGATGGCGTTGGTCGCGGCGTCGATCGCACACGGTGAAACGCCGACCCCGATGCTCGTGAAAGGGCAGCCAGGGGTTGCCGATCAGACCGCGGCGCCCACTCCCGCGGTGGTGACCGAACAGTTGCGGACCATGATGCGTGAGACCGTCACCGGTGGAACCGCGACGACTCTCGCTGACATCGACGGACTGTTGGGCAAGACCGGAACAGCCGAAGTTGACGGCGGTCCAGCGCATGGATGGTTTGTCGGAATCAAGGGAGATCTGGCGTTTGTGGTTTTTATCGCCGGGGCAGACAGCTCCGCTCCTGCAGTGCAGGTCGCGGGCACTTTTCTGCGGTGAAACCTGTTTTCGATTGCAGTTCGATGACACCGCCGTGGCTCAACCGTGACACGTTCGTAGGCATCCCGTGCTTGTTACGGCTGTGACAGAAGTGAAGAGTTGCACCAATGGGGCCCGGAGCACAGAAAAGCAGCCGTGGAAAATACGTCATTGCTTCGATAGCTGCTGTTGTCATGACAGTGGCACTCGCGTCGTGCGTCGTCGGGGGAGAAGAGGAAACTGACGCCGCGACGGTCGTCGAAGACTTTGTCACCGCACTCAACAATCACGACGTCGACGGAGCCGCCAACCTCACGTCGTACCCCAATGCCGCACGCGCATCCATTTCGCAGATGTTCGACGGATTGGAAGCACGTTCCACCGACTTCGACGTCGCCCAGGTCATCGACCTCGGTAGTGACTCCGGATTCTTCACTCTCGACGCGGCCTGGAACTTCGGCGAAGGCAAGGACTGGACATACCAGTCACAAGGTGAGGTCCGAGACCTCTCCGTCGGTTGGCGAGTGTCCTGGGATCCGTCGGTCATCGTCCCCGGCCTCGGCAGCGGACGCACCGTCGACTACTCCCGGACCGACGCCGCCCCGCCCAAGGTGGTCGATGCAGGCGGGACTCTGCTCATGAACGAGCAGACCATCAATGCCATCACTCTCGACCCGGCATCCATGCCCGATCCAGTCGACTCGACGCGCCGGCTCGCGAAAGTCATCGAACCCGTCGCTCCGCTGGTGACCAGCGAATCGATGCTCGCTGATCTCGCGGCGCACCCGGGGCAGTCGATTACAGCAGTTCTCCTGCGCGACCCCGACTATCTGTACCTCGAAAGCGACTTCGCCATCCCCGGAGTTGTTGTCGTGAAGACGCCCAAGCTCATTGCGTCGGATCGCCGGATCAATTCGCCGCTCCTGGACCCGTTGCGTACCGCGTGGCAGGCAAACCGCGACGCCACCGCAGGTTGGGCGGTCAATCTTGTCGACCAAAACGGAGCAGCAGTCAAACAAGCCGGTTTCCAGGGACCTTCAGGACCCGACGTTGCCGCGACCATGGACTCGCACACACAACTCGCGGCAATCGAAGCTGTGGTGAGCGCTGGAACGCCGGCGGCGATAGTCGCGATCCGACCCTCGGACGGCGCGATTCTTGCTGCTGCACAGAACAATCAGGCCATCGAGCAGGGGCCGATCGCCTTCACCGGGCTTCGTCCGGCAGGCGGCGCGCTGGACCTCGTGCGGTTGGCTTCGTCGATGCAGAACGGCGTCGAGCCGCGTGCCGTGTCCGGCGAACAGCTGGCCGACACGGCGCGGCAACTCGGTCTGGGCAACGGATTCCACATCCCCAGCCTCGAGCAGCAGACGGCCACGTTTGCGTCGGATGGTTCCGGCGGAAACGAGTCGGTGAACAATATCGTGGCTAATCGGACATCCTCCGGTGCCGGTGAACCTCAGGTCACGCCATTCGGTATGGCTATGCTCGCGGCGTCCATTGCCCGCGGCAGTGCGCCGACGCCGATGATGGTGTTCGGTCAGCCCGCGACCGCCGATACCGCGGCGTCAGCGCTGCCGGAGGACGTGACCAACCGACTCCGTGATTCCATGCGCGGCGCGGGCGGCTTGGTCGGATACCCGGATCTGATCGCTGCCGGTGCGGCAAGTGGTGACGATCGCTGGTTCTTCGGATCACGTGGTGACCTGGCCTTTGCGGTCTTCGTCGCTGATGCCGACGGCAATGATCGGGCACAGCAGATGACGGAGAAGTTGTTCCAGGAGCTGGCAAAGCCTGCCGACAAATAGATGAGAGCGTGACTTTCAAATATGTAATCGCTATTCTCATCTCTGGAAGAGTATCTGCCAGAGAGGGCGCACTCGGTGACAATGCGATTCATCTACCACTACCCGGAAATAAGTGGTCTGGACGGAGACGTCCTCGATCCAGGGCCGTTGCGGGACGTGGCCGTCGCCGCCGAGCGGGCAGGATTCGACACGCTGTCTCTCAGCGAACACCCGATACCCGGCGCAAAATGGCTGGCCTCCGGCGGGCACCAGACGCTCGATCCATTTGTTGCGCTCGGCTACGTCGCCGCCGCAACCGAACGGTTGCGGTTGCTCACGTATCTGGCGGTGGCGCCGTACCGAAACCCCTTCCTGCTGGCAAAATCCGCGTCGACCCTCGACAAACTGTCGGGTGGCCGCCTCACGCTCGGGCTCGGAACGGGATATCAGAAGAGTGAGTTCCATGCTCTCGGAATCGATTTCGACGAGCGCAACGAACTCTTCGACGAGGCGCTCGATGTGCTTCCACTGCATTGGAGCGGTGAACCGTTCACGTATCGCGGCAAGCACTTCAGTGCCCTCGACGTCATCGCCCGGCCGAGGCCGATCCAGAATCCGATCCCCATCTGGATTGGCGGCAACTCCAAGCTGACTCGTCGCCGAGTAGCCGAGCGCGCACAGGGCTGGATGCCGATGTCCGGTGGGGCAGAGTTGAGCGCTACCGCGCGAACACCCACGCTCGGATCGGTTGATCAGATCGGCGGCCACATCACCGAACTGCGAAATGCGGCGCTCGCCGCCGGACGCGCCGAGCCCATCGACGTTGTGTACTCCTATCACGGCGACGGGATACACACCCCGACAGTCGAATCTGACCGGCACCGCGAAGTATTCTCCGACCTCGAAAAATCAGGCGTCACCGCAGTGGTGGTTTCCGGTCCCATCGACGGTTTGGCCGCCACCGTCGAATTCCTCGAAGCGTTCGGGTCCACGTACCTGTCATGAGCACACGATGGTTCGAAGATCGGGCCGGGTTCGACGGATGCGTAGCCGTCATCACCGGCGGCGCCGGTGGGCTCGGCAGTGCGATTGCCGCTGATCTTGCCGCGAACGGAGTGCGGCTTGCCGTCGTCGACATCGATGCAGAGGCCGTCGAGCGTCTGCGTCGTGAGTTGGCGGAGGGCGGATGCGACGCCGTCGTACATCACGGTGACGCGCGTGATCCGGACGAGTTGAACGTGTTGTTCGAGGCTGCTCACGAGCGGTGGGGCAGGCTCGACATCCTGGTCAACGTTGTCGGTGGCACCTTCCGAACACCATTTGCGGAATCGACACCGAAAGGGTGGGACGCGCTTTTGCGCACGAACTTCCACCACGTCCTACACGCGTGCTCCCTCGCGGTGCCGATGATGAAAAGCGGTGGGCGAGGCGGCAGCATCATCAACGTGACAACCATCGAAGCGCACCGCGCGGCGCCCGGTTTTGCCGTCTACTCTGCGGCAAAGGCTGCCGTCGAGCAGTTTTCGCGGACACTGGCCGTCGAACTGGCCCCGGACCGGATTCGCGTGAACAACGTTGCACCGGACTTCGTCCCGACGCCAAATCTTGCCCGATTCGGCAGTGGGGACCATTCGATGGCAACCCCGGTGGGGGCTCGGGTGGCCATACCGATGGGACGAGTCGGGCATGTCTCCGATGTCTCGAACAGCGTCGTCTTTCTTGCTTCCGGACTATCCACCTTCATCACCGGGACAACACTCCATCCTGACGGCGGAACATTGGCGTCGTCCGGGTGGTTCAACTGGCCGGACACGGGTTGGGCGAACTACGCACCGACGCGGTTTCTGGAGGGGCACGCGTAGGCGCGTGGCGCGGGTGAGAATCCGCGCCCGGTAGGTTCATGAGCTGTGAACCTGCTCGATTTCCTCTTTCTTGTCGTAGCGGGATTCTTCAGCGGTCTAGTCGGCTTTGTCACCGGACTGGCGTCCATCGTGTCGTACCCGGCGCTGCTCAGTGTCGGGTTGTCGCCTGTCAGCGCCAATATGACCAACACCGTGGCACTGGTGGCCGTCGGAGTCGGCGCATTGGCGAACTCATCGCGCGAAGTTGCCGACACGGGACCCAAACTTGTTCGCTGGTCTCTGTATTCGGCCGCAGGCGGCATCATCGGTGCGTTGATTCTGTGGCTCGCACCGGAGGGTTCGTTCGAATCGGTTGTGCCGGCGATGGTTGCGTTTGCGGCGCTGGCACTGCTCCTTCAACCGAAGATTCGTGAACTCTCCGGCGGCGGCGACCGTCCGGGAATCTACTCGGCCGCCCTGTTTGCCGTGGCCGTGTACGGCGGGTATTTCGGCGCGGGTGCCGGCGTCATCTTTCTGGCGGCAACCCTCATCCTCACATCCGAAACGGTGTGGCGGGCCACAATTCTGAAGAGCTTCTTCCTCGGCATTGCGAATCTGGTTGCCGCCCTCATCTTCGCTTTTTCCGGGCAAGTGCACTGGGTGGCCGCGCTGGCCATGGCTCTCGGCGCATTGGTGGGTGGCTGGTGCGGGCCACCCGTCGTGAAGAAAATCCCGCCATCGGTACTGCGGGTGGCAGTAGCGATAGCGGGATTCGCTTTGGCGCTGTGGCTGTGGGTCAAATAGCGGGCTGGGTCAAATAGCGTTTACTGCACGCCTTGCATCAGCTTCTTGATCCACGGCGACGCGGCAGCAAGCACAACGCCGATTCCGATCGACGAGAATCCGATGATCAGGAAGAACGGCTTGCTGTCGTCGATGTCGAAATGACCGGCAAGGGTTCCGGCCATCGAGGATCCCAACGCGACGGACAGGAAGAACAACGCGACCATCTGCGTGTGGAAACGCTCCGGCGCCAGTTTGGTTGCGAGCGACAATCCGACGGGGGAGAGGAACAGCTCCGCAAACGTGAACAGCAGAAGGACTCCGGCCAGCCCGAGGAGCGGTGCACTGTTCGGACCGCCGCCGGTGATCGGAATGAAGGCGAGGAAAGCCAAGCCCATGATCCCGGTGCCGATGGCGAACTTGATGGGCGACGACGGCTGCCGTGGGCCGAGTTTGGTCCACATCGCCGCGAACACGCCTGCGAAGACGATGATGAACACGGGGTTGATGGACTGAACCCAGCTCGGCGGGAAGTCCCAGCCGAAGAGGTTGCGGTCCAGAAGCTTGTCCGAGATCAGCGGAACCGTCGTGAATTGCTGCTGGAACAGCGACCAGAAGGCAGCGCTGGCAATGAACATCGGGATGAACGCAAACACACGACTGCGTTCGACCTTCGTGATCTGCTTGCTGGTCAGCATCAGAAGGAAATATCCGACCGATGCAATGACAGTCAGACCGACCACAACGTCGGACATGTTGTCCGCGGTGATCAAACCGGTAATCGATGCGATGGCGACCACAACGATCGCAGCAACACCGATTCCGATGTAGAGGGTGCGCTTGTCCGCGGGAAGCGGGTTGCCCGGTGCGGCGCCGATTCCGTGAAGGTGCTTGCGGCCCAACGTGTACTGGATAAGGCCGAGCGCCATGCCGACGGCCGCCAGAGCAAATCCGGCATGGAATCCCCAGGCATCCTGCACTGCGCCGGTCAGCAGCGGACCGACCAAACCGCCGATGTTGATGCCCATGTAGAAGATCGAGAAACCGGCGTCGCGGCGCTCGTCCGTCGGCGAATACAGATCGCCGACCAACGACGTGGCGTTGGCCTTGAGGCCACCACTGCCGAAGGCCACCATGACAAGACCGATGCCAACGCCCCACAGACCGGGGAACACGGCCAACGCGATGTGGCCGGCCATGACCAGCGAAGCACTGTAGAAGAGCGTCCGTTCCGACCCGAGAAGGCGGTCGGCCACCCACGCACCGAGGATCGTGGACAGGTACACGGTGCCGCCGTACGCGCCGACAATGCTCGTCGCGGCGGCCTGGCTGATACCGAGACCACCGTCGGCGACGGTGTAGTACAAGTAATAAATCAGGATGCCTTGCATCCCGTAGAAGGAGAACCTCTCCCACATTTCCACGCCGAACAGATTGGCCAATGCAAACGGTTGGCCGAAGAAGCCCTTGTCTTCTTTCTCGGTCCGTTCGGCAGGCTCCGTAGTGTTACTCATCCGAGAAGTGTCCTACTTCGTAGCGCAATTCGGGTAGTTCCGGACCGCTCGACACGGTTACGACCTGGCACGGATTTTTGCGATGACCGGGACGAGTGCGCGCCACCCGAGTAGGAATGCGCCGAGGACAAGTGTGGCGACCACGATGAAACTGAACTGCGTACCTTGACCGCTGAGCACTCGCAGGACCATGCCGATGACGACGGTGGAGAGCCATGCGACTATGCCGGTGGGGAGTAGGAGAACGGCGTTGAACTTGTCGCGGTACAGCGCGAACGTGGCAGACCATCCGATTACCAGGCCGGTCAGGAACGGCCATGATGTCTTCGCCAGTCCGGCGAGCGCATTGGCTTCTTCGTGTGTACGGCGCCCTATCGCGCAAAAGATAATGACAAGAACGGCGTCGATCAGCAGGAATGGTGCGTACTTCTTCACCTGGTCACCATACGACTGTGCGCCTTTCCGGTAGTTGGCACTACCGGAAAGGCGCACGTGGCCGAAGGCCCTTATGCCTGCAGACCAGCCTCGATCTCGAGGGTGATGGTGATCTTGTCGCCGACAACTGCTCCGCCGCCTTCGAGGGGCATCTCGATGGAGATGTCGAAGTCCTTGCGGTTGATGACTGTGGTGGCTTCGAATCCGGCAACCGGGCCGTTGCCCATACCGGGGTTGACGCCGTTGAACTCGAGGTTCAGCTCGACCTCGCGGGTGACACCGTGGAGGGTGAAGTCGCCTGCGAGTACGAAGTCGCTGCCCTTGGCGCGCACTGCGGTGGACTTGAAGGTAGCCGTCGGGTACTTCTCGACGTCGAAGAAGTCAGCGGACTTGATGTGGCCGTCACGCTGCTCGTTCTTGGTGTTGATGGAGGCGACCGAGATTTCGGCTTCGACGGCCGGGGTTCCGTCCTCGGCAACCGTGATGGCGCCCGAGAACTCGTCGAACGTGCCGCGAACCTTGGACACCATGAGGTGGCGAACCGAGAAGCCGACGGTCGAGTGGACCGTGTCGATAACCCAGGTTCCGGCGGTCAATGCGGGCAATGTGGTGGTAGCGGCGGTCATCGAAGCTCCTTGATAAGTAGTTGAATGTTCAATTGCTTGTAGGTTCAACTATGAACCCTCGAGAATCCTTCCGCAAGTTCGTGTGACTGTCATCACATGTGCGGGATGCGGCCGCGTAGACGGCATGAAGCGCCGACGCCGTGACGGACTGATGAACAGCCACTCCCCAGTGCTGGACTCCGTTGACCAGGGCTTCTGTGATGGTGACTGCCGAAGTTGCACTGGCCGGAGAATCCGAGTGGCCGGGAAGTGAATGCTGCGTGAGTGACAGAACTTCGACGCCGGTGCCGTTCTCGGTCAGGATCCTGGCCAGCGCCTCGACGGGCCCGGACGCGCTGGCCTGTGCGGTAATTTCCTTGCCGTCGCGATCGAGGACGACAAACAGATGATCACCACCGGAGTCGTGTTCCACCGAATATCGGCGCATTCCTCCGTTGTACCCGTACTCGCGCAGCAGGAGGTTCCACAGCTGGTCGGCGGTTATCTCGAGTCCGGAGCCATCGGTTTCACGTTGAACGCGCGCCGCAAAATCGATTTGCAGGCGTCGAGGGAGTTCGATGCCGTATTCCGATGCCAGTAAGTAGGCGATGCCTCCCTTGCCGGACTGGCTGTTTACCCGGATCACGGCCTGGTAGTCACGACCGACGTCAGCGGGATCGATCGGCAGGTACGGCACTTCCCACGGTGCCTGCGACGGATCGATGCCAAGGATTTCGGCGCGCTCGTAATGATGGGCAAAGCCCTTCTTGATTGCGTCCTGGTGGGTTCCCGAGAACGCGGTGTACACCAGATCGCCGCCGTACGGGTGGCGCTCGTGCACCGGAATTCTGTTGCAGTACTCCACTGTTCGACGGATTTCGTCGATGTCGGTGAAGTCGATTCGCGGGTCGACGCCCTGCGCGTGGAGGTTCAGTCCGAGCGTCACCAGATCGACATTGCCGGTGCGCTCACCGTTACCGAACAGGCAGCCTTCGACCCGCTGAGCGCCGGCGAGTACTGCCAGTTCGGCGCACGCCACTCCGGTGCCACGATCGTTGTGCGGATGTACGGACAGGATTACCGAATCGCGTCGAGCGAGATTGTGGTGCATGTATTCGATCTGGTCCGCGTAGATGTTAGGAGTGGCGATTTCCACTGTGGCAGGCAGATTGTGGATGACCGGGCGATCTGGGCTCGCATCCCAGAGTTCGCTGAGGCTGTTGCAGATCTGCAGCACGTAGTCCGGTTCCGTCAGGTTGAAGACCTCGGGTGAGAACTCGAACCGCCACCCGTCGTGAGCGTCACCGCCGCGAGCGACATCCTCGGCGGCGCGAAAGATCATGCCGTGCAGTTCGTCTCGTTCCTTCCCCAGGACCACATCGCGCCATGTCGGTGCGGTAGCGGTGTACATGTGAACTACCGCGTTCGGCAGTCCGGCGATGGATTGGTAGGTTCGCTCGATCAAATCTGTTCGGGCTGCGGTGAATACAACGATCGTGACATCGTCGGGAACCAGGTCGAGGTGCACCAGGTCGCGAACGAAGTCGAAGTCCGTCGCACTGGCGGAAGGGTAGCCGACCTCGATTTCCTTGTAGCCGATCGCCACCATCAGTTCGAACATTCGGCGTTTGCGGGCCGGGTCCATCGGTTCGGCTAGGGCCTGGTTGCCGTCGCGCAGATCCACGGGAACCCACAGGGGTGCTTCGGTGGTGCGATTGGCCGGCCAGGTTCGATCGAATGCCGGAATGTCGACTCGATCCCACGCGGCGCGATAACGCGCGGACGGCATGGGGGAGGGTTTCTGGTTGTTCCAGGTGGTGCTCTGGTTGTTCCAGGTGGTGCTCATCGGGGGTTCTCCTGCGGGTCTTGGTGAGAGACCGGCCATGGCGGAACCCCGCGGAGGGGTGCCGGTCTTTTCAGGCCCCGCCGCGGCAGTCGAGAAGGAGTCCTCGGTAAGCCATGAGGGCTACACTAGAACGAAATCACTTATCAGACAACCTGAGGAGTTTCCGTGCCGCCGATGGTCGAACGCCGTCTACTCACCGATCAAGCCGCTGAGCTTCTTCGTGCTCGTATCATCGGTGGCGAATGGGCAGTCGGTGACAAACTTCCAGGTGAAACCACTCTGGCGGCGGAATTGGGTATCGGCCGTTCCACGATCCGCGAAGCCGTTCGCACCCTCGCCGGACTCGGCATGCTGGAATCGCGTCAGGGCGCCGGAGTGTTCTTGCGCAGTACAACTCCACCCGACCAGTGGCCTCGGGTCCTCGAATCAGAAGCCATTCTGCATGTAGTCGAAGTGCGCAACGCCGTCGAGGTGGAGGCAGCTGGATTGGCAGCCAAACGACGCGACGACACCGACATCGCAGAACTCAGGCGTGCGCTCGACGGTAGGGCCGCGGCCGCGAATTCCGGTGATGCCGCCTTTGTCGACGCCGACATCGCGGTGCACCGCGCGGTGGTCGAGGCGGCGCACAATCCGGTTCTGTCTGAGTTGTTCGAAACGTTTGTCCCACGACTTCGGACTGCGTTGATCGAGCTGATCGGCGTCCTCGATCTCAATCCGCACAGCCAACCCGACGCAGACGAGCATCGAATGTTGGTGGACGCCATCGAAGCCGGTGACTCGGAGGCTGCCGTGCGAATCAGCCGTGCCCATCTGGATGACATGGCAGCAGCGTTGCGACGCTAAACGCCGGGTTGTTCGCCGCGTTCGAAGTCGATGGTCATGTCGGCGTCGTCGCGATGCGTCGCTCGGAACGAGATGAGGAAGACGACCCACCCCACGAGCGCCACGAGTACAAGACTCACCATTCGGTAGACGAAGACCGCCGCGAGAGCTTGTGCGCCGGTCGCTCCGGCGATGGTGAGCGCAGTGATCAGTGCTGTGTCCACGTATCCCAAACCACCGGGCATCAGAGGAATACTCCCGACGGCCTTGGCTGCGGTGAACGCGATCAGCAAACCGGCAAACGAGGGGTGCGCACCTACAGCCCAACAGGCAAACCCGAGACAGGCGACGTCGGCAACACGATGGATCGCCGACCAGCCGAAAGCGATGACGGTATCGGTGCGCCCGAGTTCCACGGAATCGAGTTGAGTGAGAATCTCGGACCAGCGTGACACTCCACGGTCTGGATGATTACCGCGAAAGCTGTTGTACCGAGCAAGGACCCAGTGTCCTAGGCGTTCGAGGCTACCGGGGTTCTGGGCGATATATCGCAGGCCGACGAATAGAAGCGCCACGCAGATAATCGAGATGGTCAGCGTAACTGGACTGACCTTGGTGCCGAAAGCCAAAGCGCCGGTTGCGCCGAGAAGTGCCAGCGTTGCTGCGGCGATCACACCGCACATAGCCAATTGCCACGACGCGACAATGGGCGTCGCACCCCACTTGCGGGTCTGCTTGTATGTGAACGCAGTGGAGAACACCTGCCCCGCAGGCAATGTGAGCGCCATCGCGGTACTTGCGTAGATCACGGAGAGATTTTTCAGGTGGCCGGCCACCACACCGGCAGCATTGAGAAGCCGCTGCTGAACCGACGCGTATCCGCTGAGTGAGACGGCCTGGGCGGCGATGCAGGCCGCAACCCAACCCCAGTGGATTTCCGTCAGTGCCTGCCATGACTCATTGAGCTTTGGCCAAAGCAGTGTCCCCTCGACAACCAGCAGAGTGATCAGCGCGAGCCCGAGAACATACTTCAGCCACCAGAATCGCCCACGAACCCGACCGGGCTCGGCGACGGACGGCGGGGGCCGTCTCAGTCGCCACGGGGTCTTTCCAGGCAGTGCCATCGATTCAGACTAACCAATCTGTTCTGGATCTACCTCGGGATATTTCTGTGGCCAGGCTAGATGAGTGAGCCGCCTGCGCCCACGAAGTTGAACCTGCTCGCCCAGTTCCCACTCGGCCTGCTCCTCCTCGTCCGCAAAATACAGCGCACTCGTCGACGCGAGGACTCTGCTGGGACGGAACTTCGCGAGCTCCGTCAAACGCGAGGCCTCGTTGACCGGGTCGCCGATCACGGTGTACTCGAAACGTTCCGCCGCACCGATATTTCCCGCGACCGCCAAACCTGCGCTCACACCGATACCGATGTCGAGGCCGGTGATCGCGTCGAGCTTGAACCGCAACTCGCGCGCAGCAGCCAGCGCAGCCGTCGGTGCGTCGGGTCGATCGAGGGGAGCGCCAAAGATCGCGAGCGCCGCATCGCCCATGAACTTGTTGACAAAGCCGTGGTGACGGTCGATCACGTCCACGACGATGCGGAAGAATTCGTTGAGCAATTCGACGACCTCGCCAGGCGGACGTTCAGCCGCAGCGCCCGTCGACCCGACCATGTCCACGAACAGAACCGCGACAAAGCGTGTTTCACCGCCCAGTTCCGTACCGAACTGCAAAGCGCGTCGAGCGACGTCCTCGCCGACATGTTGGCCGAACAACTGGCGCAGCAGACGACGTTCGTCCGACTCCTTCATCATGCGGTTGAACCCGACCTGCAGACGCCCGATCTCACTGCCGTCGAACACCTCGACACGAACGTCCGTCGCACCGCGCTGGACCCGCTCGATGGCGCGTCGAAGTTGGCGGATGGGGTCGGAGATCTGGCTGGCCGTCAGCATCGACAGCGCAAATGCCTGCACGATCGCCATGATCGAGATCAACAAGATCGCCCACGCCAACGAGTTGGGTGAGAACTCGAGATCAGTGGTGAGTTGGGTGGCGCACAGCAAGATGATGCCGGCGACGGGCATGAGCGTGCCCAATCCCCACGTCATTGCCAAACGGGTGCCGACGCCTGGAGCCATGGTCCGATCGAATTCGCCCTCGCTCAGTGCGAGTGCAGCGACGGGACGCAGGATTCGCTCGCCGAGCATGTACGTGAACCCGAACGTCGTGGTCGCGGCCATGCAGACGGTGACAATCACCGCGATAGCCAACCCGGGCATCTCGTTGATCGTCAGAATGACGAAGATGATGCCGCCGAGGAACCATAGAACAAGGTGGACGATCGCTTGGCGCAGCGGCGCATGCAGCGCTGCCATCTGCTCACTGCGCGTCGGGGGACCGCCGCGCAATCTCCACCGGATGACCTTGCGGAGCATCATGGCTGCCGCCGTCAGACTGACAACACCGGCAAACGCGAGGTAGATGCCGAACACCGCGAAGTTCCGGACATGATCGGCAACGATCGCGTCGGATTCCTCGATGGGGACGCCGTACCGCACAAAGGCAAAGACCAGCACCGCGCCGATCAGGTTGGCTGCGAGCATCGAAACCATATAGATGGGCCATCGACTGCGGATCGTCACCGCTATCGCTCTGTATGAAGCCCGCACAGCGTTCAATTTAGCTGGCCAGGGTCGAAGTACTGGTATGCGCGTCCCATTTGCGTCTGCCCACGGTTGTCGGCTCCGGCGGTTAGGCTCCCGAAGGGAACGCAGGATAAGGGGAATGCGGAGGGGATTCGGCCCATGAATGAGTTCGAGAATGAGTTCGAGCGGGAATGAACAAGCCCATCACGTCCGACGCGAAGTCGGTTCATCTCGGCGTGCGGATCGCAGCCGAGTGGTCGTGGCGCCTGATCGTGATCTTTGCCGGCTTGGCGGTCCTCGGATACGTCGTGCTGCGGCTCGAGACGGTGCTGATTCCCGTCGGCTTGGCGCTCCTGGCGTCGGCGCTGCTCATTCCGTTCGTAGACCGGATGCAAACGTGGGGCGTGCCGCGATCAGCTGCCGTTGTAGTGGTGTTGCTCGGTGCCCTCGGCATCGTTGCCGGAATCATGACGTTTGTGGTCGAGCAGTTCATCGACGGTCTTCCAGAGCTCACCGATCAATTTGCTGCCAGCGTCACACAAATCCAGAACTGGTTGACCAGCGGCCCGTTCCATTTCAGTGAGGACCAGATTCGCCAAGCGGGCGATTCCGTCGTCAAATCGGTGCAGTCCAATCGCGAAGAACTGACCAGTGGCGCACTGACCACCGCGGCGGTTGTCACCGAGATCTTCACCGGCGCGCTGTTGACCTTCTTCACCCTGATCTTCTTCCTGTACGGCGGAGACCAGATCTGGGAGTTCGTCACCCGGATCGTTCCGCGCGATTCGAGGCGTCGGATCCGGATCGCGGGCGCCGCCGGCTTCGGTTCACTCATCGGATACGTACGTGCAACGGTTGCCGTCGCCGCAGCGGACGCCATCGGTATCGGCGCTGGCCTCGCGATTCTGGGAGTCCCGCTGGCGTTGCCCCTGGCATCGCTGGTGTTCATCGGCGCGTTCATCCCGATCGTCGGTGCTTTTCTCACGGGTTTTCTTGCAGTCCTCGTCGCCCTGGTCACCAAGGGATTCCTGACCGCCCTGATCGTGCTAGGCATCATCATCGGCGTCATGCAGCTCGAAGCGCACGTCATGCAGCCCCTGCTGCTCGGCCGCGCAGTCAGGCTTCACCCGCTGGCCGTGGTTCTCGCGATCACCGCGGGCATCGTCCTTGCCGGGATAGTCGGCGGGCTCCTCGCCGTACCGATCGTCGCGGTCCTCAACACGGCCATCCGCTCACTGCTCGCCGACGATCCCGACGCCGTGTACGCCCAACTGCACGTCGAAGATCCGGAGACACCGCTCTATCCGGCGGAACCCGACGAACCACGAACCGAACCGCGCATCGAAAATCCGATCCCACCCGACCAGGCCACCCACGATGACTGACCCGACCCGCCGACGCCGATTGCACTACCGGCCCACCGTCCGCGAAGCATCCGGAATAGACACCGACCCTGACGCACCGCTGTGGCGGGCCGCGCAGGCCTTTCGGCTGGTCACTCTGGTGTACGCGATCAGCTACCAGTTCGCTTCGGCGTCGGACTACACCAACGCACGTCTGAGTTGGTTCTTCGTCGCGCTCATGGCGGTGTGGTCCGGTGCCTCCGCAGTCATGTTGGCCGCTGAAACGGTCCCACGAAAATATGTCGTACTGGCAGATCAGCTGATCGTCATCGCGCTCATGGCGTCGACGAGGCTTGTGTCAGATCACGAGTGGTACCAAAATCACCAGACCCTACCGACGACGCTCTGGGCCACCAACGCCGTCATCTCGGCGGCGATCCTCGGCGGGCCGTGGCTCGGAATCGCATCAGGCGTTGTCATCTCCTCGGCCAGCGCGATCATCCGGGACCAGATCAATCTTGATCTCTGGCGCGACGCCACAGCCCCCGTCCTCGTATCAGTCGGCTTGGCGCTGGGCCTCGCCACCACCACCGCACGGCGCGCACATCGCCAACTCGAACAAGCCGTGCGCCTCGCCGCAGCCACCGAAGAACGCGAAAGACTCGCCCGTGAAGTCCACGACGGAGTACTCCAAGTTCTTGCGATGGTCCGAAGACGAGGCGCAGCCCTAGGCGGTGAAGCGGCCGAACTCGCAGAACTGGCCGGAGAGCAGGAAGTGGCACTGCGCATGCTCATCTCCGAACAGGGCTCAGGCGCAACCGCCGACACGGGAGGTCAGAGCGTCGACCTGTGCCCACTGCTGACCACTGGGGCGAGTGCGACGGTATCCGTCTCGACACCCGCCGACCCTGTCATCCTCGACCGAGACCGCGCCATCGAACTGGCCGCCATCGTCGACAACGCCCTGTCCAACGCAGCCCTCCACGCCGGCTCAGGCGCCAAGGTGTTCGTACTGCTCGAAGATCTACCGGGCGAGGTCATCGTCAGCATCCGCGACGACGGAGTCGGTATCCCCGACGGCCGGTTGGCCGAAGCCGAAGCCGAAGGCCGCATGGGAGTATCGAAGTCCATTCTCGGACGCGTCGCGCTGCTCGGCGGTACCGCGAGCCTGCACACCGGACCCGGAGAGGGCACAGAATGGGAAATCACGGTGCCGAAGGAAAGTAGTGGAAGTGACTGAGCAACAAGGTGTAGCAGGGGTGTCCGTCATGGTGGTCGACGATCACCCGATGTGGCGAGACGGAGTGTCCCGCGACCTCGAAGCAGCCGGATTCATCGTCGCAGCCACCGCAGACGGCGTCGAGCGTGCCCGAAACCGCGCCGCTGCAGTGACACCGGACGTTGTTCTCATGGACATGCACCTCCCCGACGGAAATGGCGCAGACGCAACCGCAGCCGTGCTCGAAGTTTCGCCCCACAGCAAGATCCTTGTGCTGTCGGCGTCGTCGGAACGCGACGACGTACTGGACGCGATCAAGGCGGGAGCGTCCGGTTACCTGGTCAAGAGTGCTTCCGTCGACGAACTCCTGGGAGCCGTACGCGCAACCTACGACGGGCAAGCCGTCTTCACCCCTGGCCTTGCCGGACTGGTACTCGGTGAATACCGACGCATGTCCACGGCTCCCGCCGACGACCGTGCACCCGAGGTCCCGAAGCTCACCGAACGGGAGACCGAAGTGCTGCGACTGGTCGCGAAAGGGCTCAGCGCCAAGCAGATTGCGACCAGGCTCTCGCTGAGCCACCGAACCGTCGAAAACCACGTACAAGCCACGCTACGCAAACTTCAATTGGCCAACCGCGTCGAGTTGACGCGTTACGCAATCGAGCAGGGTCTTGATTGATATCCGGGAAAGTCTCGATTAACGCTTATCCTGGAAACCATGGAGGCCAGGAATCTACGCGTATCGGATGCAGAACGAGAGCATGTCGGCGAATTGCTGCAGAAAGCCGTCGGTCAGGGGATGCTCTCACTCGGTGAGTTCACCGAACGTATGGACACCGCGCTGGCAGCAAAGACCAGGGGTGAACTCAACGTCGTACTCGCCGATCTCCCGGGCATCACCTTGATCTCGGACTACGAGCCTCCCGCGTATCCCGCGTCGGCCGGCCAGTCCGGTTATCAGTATCCGGCCCCGGGTTACCAGCAGCCGCCGGTTCATCAGCAGGTTCAGTATCCGCAGCCGCAGTCGCAGCCCTATACCGGACAGAGTGGGCCTCCGGCGGCCGGTGCCTACGGCGCAGCCAATGCCGCGATCATCCGCGGACGGATGTCGACAGTGACGCGTAACGGCGCGTGGATCGTCCCGCCGGCCGTTGTGATCGACACTCGAATGTCCAGTGTCACCGTAGATTTCACGCGTGCGGTCATGCAAACACAGATCGTGCATGTCTCGATCAACGACTATGCAAGCTCGATCTCGCTGATCGTCCCCGAAGAAGCCACGGTGGACATGAACGATGTCGAAGCCATCGGTGGCAGCGCTTCCAACAAGGTGCGGTCCGGGCCTCAGATGGGCCCGCTTCACGTAGTGGTGCACGGCAAGGTGCGCTTCGGTAGCGTCACCGCAAAGCATCCCTTCGGAACCACCTTTCGCAAGTTCCTTGGGTCCTAGATCGCCGGCGTGCTCACCGAAAGCCCCTATGCCGGTCGAGTAGTACTACTCATTCAATCGAGGATTGACTGAAGCAAGCTCGGTGTATGACCACACCAAGTTCTCCTGCCGTCGATCCGCGACTGGTGACCGCTCTGTCGGACGAATGCGAAAGCATCGGACGGCAGTTGCGCCACATGGGGCAGAACCTGTCGATTCTGCAGACGCAGCTGACCACGATGCGGCCTGCAGCGCCGGCTGCGGCGCCCGTTCAGGTTCCCGCGTACGTTCCACAGCCGGCCCCGCAGCACGTTGCCCCGCAACCGCAGTACCTGCGCCCGCCAAGTCCGCCGCAGCAACCCAGTGTGCCGTGGCAACCGAGTCCTCCGAAGCAGCCCAGTGTGCCGTGGTGGCAACGTGACGGCGTGATCAGCCGACTCCTCGCGATTGCCGGGGTGGCAGTCACCTTGATCGGTGTTGTCATGCTGTTGGTTCTGGCAGCCCAGGCCGGTTTCTTCGGACCGCCGCTTCGAGTGATCGGCGGAGCAGCCCTGTCCGGTGCCCTGATCTTCGCAGGGTTCCGGGTGTACGGACGCCCGGGCGGCCGGGTGGGAGCAATCGCGCTGGCGGCCACCGGATTTGCCGGTCTCTACCTCGATGTGATGGCAGCGTCGGTCCTGTACGGCTGGATCGTCTCGCCGCTGTCGATGGTGATTGCCTTCGGTATCGCTGCTGCCGGAGTCTCGGTGGCGGTCAGGTGGAACTCCGAACCTCTTGCGCTGCTGATCGTGCTCGGCGCGGCATTGGCAGCCCCCGCCTTGGCCGGCGCACTGACGTTGTCGCTCATCGGTTTTCTTGTTGCTCTCCAAGTGGCAGGGTTCTCCGCTCAACTCGGTCGCGACTGGAAATATCTTGGCATGGCTCGGACAGCGCCGGTTGTGATCGTATTGATCGCAGCAATCATCGGAGTGTCCCTCTTCGATGGAATGCAGGTTGATTCATCGGCATTGACGATCAGTGCTGTTGTTGTCTCCCTGATCGGACTGAGCGGCGCAGTTGCCTTGCAGTGGAAGGGATCACCGTCGCGTGACGGTGTTGGGGGCGCCTGGTCGAGTGCGACGTTCATTGTCGCAACGCTCCCACTGCTGGGAGTCGACGTACTCCTCGGCGATCAGATGGCCGCCCTGCTCTACGGAGTCATGGCTCTGGTCTTCCTGTCCGGTGCTGCAGTCGGCGCGGCATTGTCGACTCACCTGCGCATGGGTATCGCCGGTACCGGTGCAGTGGCTCTGCTGCTGTGCTGTGTTGCCGGGTCGCCGCAGTCGTTGACTGCTGCAGTTCTGCTTGCCATCGCCACCGTCTTCATCGTGATCGCAGGTTCGACCGGATCACGTTTCGTCTGTGCGCTCGGATCCGTCTTTGCCGCAATCGGATTGATCGGATTCCTGGAATCCGCGTCGCCGTCCATGTTGATGACGTCCCGTGCCGCGTCTGCCCATCTCGATGCGCTGACGGCACTCACGAGCCTGACGGCGATCGGAGTGCTCGTGGCATTCGTGTGGGTCATGAGTCGATTGGCATTGGTCTCGGAGAACAACATCGCCGTCGCCTGGGCCATCAGCGGAATGGGTATCCTCTACGCCGCTACCTGCGCACTGGTTGCTTCGGGCATCGAGATATGGGGCGGCACAACAGGGTTTGTGTTCGGCCACAGTGCAGCAACGGTCGTATGGATGCTGGCCGCCACATCCGCACTCGTATTCGGACTGAACAATCGCGAGCACGCACACACGATGCTGGGAACCGGTCTGACGCTGACCTGCGCAGCGCTGGCAAAACTCTTCCTGTTCGATCTCGCCACCTTGAGCGGACTGGTTCGCGGTGTCGCGTTCCTGGTGGTCGGGCTACTGCTCCTGCTTGTCGGGACGCGCTATGCACGCGCCTTCGGCAAGGCGGACCAGATCAACTCCGCTTCTGCCGCGCGATGAGCTCGCTGACGCTCACGGCATTACCGTCGTCGGGGCGGTGGCGTCCGCTGACTGCGTTGCCGGACGACGGACCGTTGGGAGTGGATTCAGACGCCGCGCCGGTGGTGGCCGCTCCGTTACTGCCCGCTCCGTTACTGCCTGCGCCGTTGGTTGAAGCACCATTGGTGCCGGCACCGTTTGTTGCTGCACCGTTTGTTGCTGCACCGTTTGTGGCTGCACCGTTTGTGGCTGCACCGTTGGTCGGTGCCGAAGTGCGGACGGCCGGCAATGGCCTCGATGCAGGTTGCGCCTCACCCGGGGTGCGCAGGTCCGACAACCAGCTTTCGATCGGTCGTTCAGTGGAAGCTGGTGTAGCGGGGGAGGTGCGGCGAGCGGTCGGAGCCGGTGTCGGTGTTGCCGTTGGTTCCGGCTTGGCCGCCTTGTACGTCGGGTTGGGGACCGGTGCTTCGATCAGGTCCTGCGGCGCACCGGCCGGTCGGTCGGTACTGCGGCGGCGGGGTGTCTCGCCGGGCGCGTATGTCCTGGGCGTTGGCGCCTTGACCGACATCTCGCTGAGGGGGATGGGCTCGGTGAGGGGATCGGGTTCGCGCTTGCCCCCGACCGTTGCTGGGGGCGGGAGTACCCGCGACGGCGTCGCAGCTTTTGCCTGCGCTGACTCGGTGATTTTTGCCTGGCCGGGTCCGGCGATCGCGCCGACGGGCGTGAGCTGGGGGACATCGACGAGCGCAAGTTCGTTGTCGAGGATCGGCTCGCCCAGTCCGATCTTCTCCTGGATTCGTTTCATCCAGGCCGGGGCCCACCAGCAGTCGTCGCCGAGCAGTTTCATCGTGGCGGGCACGAGGAACATGCGGATGAGCGTGGCGTCGATGACCAGGGCCGCGATCATGCCGTACGAGATGTACTTCATCATCACCAGTTCGGACAGGCCGAACGCGCCGGTCACCACGATGAGGATCAACGCCGCCGCGGTGATGATGCGGCCGGTGTGCGCTGTTCCGATGCGGATGGATTCGGTGGTGCTCGCACCCTGCGCGCGCGCTTCCACCATTCGTGAGAGCAGGAAGACTTCGTAGTCGGTGGAAAGCCCGTAGACGATCGCGATGATCAACACCAGAACTGGCGACATGATCGGGCCGGGTGTGAAGTTGAGCAGTTCGCTGCCGTGGCCGTCGATGAAGATCCACGTCAAAATGCCCAGCGTCGAACCCAGTCCGAGAGCGCTCATCAGAGCTGCCTTGATCGGCAGGACCAACGATCCGAAGGTCAGGAACATGAGCAGTGTGGTCAGCAAAATGACCGTGACGACCATCAGCGGTAGACGGTCGAGTAGAGCGTCGACGCTGTCCTGCTCGATGGCGGGGGTGCCGCCGACAAGGACCGTCGTGCCTTCCGGCCAGTCCGCGGCGCGGAGGTAGTCGATGGTGGGGCGAGCTTCGTTGCGCTCGGTCAGGCCGGCTTTGAGGACGTTGACGCCGTCCTTGGTGGCCACTTCGGGGGTGAACTTCTCGACCAGGCCCGGTGCGTTGTTGGCGGTCTTCGCTATCTGGCCGAGCGCGGTGTTGTCTGCGCCCTGGATGACCAGACGGACAGGTTCGGTGCGGTTACCCGGGAAGAGTTCGTCGAACTCGGCTTGAGCTACGCGCGTGGGGCTGTCGGGCGGCAGGTACGTCTCGTTGATGCCACCGAACTTGATGCCGGTGAGCGGAATGATCATCAGAAGCAGTGCGGCCACGATCGGAACGGCAACCTTGAGCGGATGCCGCATCACGAACCTGGTGAGGTTGCCCCAGAAGCCGTTTTCGATTTCCTCGTTGGTCTTGGTCTGGCGAAGCCTCTTGAACGTCAACGCATCGATCCGTTTGCCCAGGATTCCGAGGATGGCAGGCAGGATCGTGACGGACGAAATGGCCGCAAGCATGACGGCCGCGATTGCGCCGTACGCAACGGATTTCAGGAAGCCCTGGGGGAACAGCAGAAGGCCGCCGAGGCTGACGGCAACCATGGTCGCCGAGAACATGACAGTGCGGCCTGCGGTCATGACCGTTCTGCGGACCGCCGTCGGCGTCTCGTGCCCTTCGGCGATTTCTTCACGGAAACGACTGACGATGAACAGCCCGTAGTCGATGGCCAGACCCAGCCCGACCAAGGACACCACGGGCGCGACAAACGCGTTGACCTCGGTGAAATTGGTGATCAGACGGATGATGCCGTTGGCACCGATGACGGTCAGGCCGCCCACGATCAGGGGCAGGGCAGCAGCGACGACGCCACCGAACACGAAGAAGAGCAGCACACCGACAGCAGGAATTGCGAGCATTTCCATGCGCTTGATGTCGTTGGCCATCGTGTCGTTCAACGAGTTCGCGACCGGTTGCAGACCGGCCAACTGCACGTTGACACCGTCGATGTAGAACTCGCTCTCGACATCGCGGAAGTTGTTGGACACCGCGGTGTCGTTGTCGCCGGCAATGGCCACGCTGGCAACGGCATGTTGCTTCGTCGGGTCTGCCAAGGCGGCGACGGAAAGTCCGTCACCGACCTTGAAGTACGAACCGTTGATCTTCATGATCTGATCCGGATGGTCCGAGACCAGTCGTTGCAGGCTGTCGATGACCTTCGCTTGGAACTCCGGGTCGTCGACGGTTTTTCCTTCTGGCGCTGTGTACAGCGCCAGAACGTCGCCGGCGGTGCTACGTCCGAACGTGCCGTCGGCGAGCTTTGCAGCCTCGACCGATTGTGACCCCGGATCGTCCCAGCCGCTCTGGCTGAGATGGTCCTGCAGGCTCATGCCGTACGCGGCAAGCCCGAGGAGTCCCGCCACCATGACAGCGATGACGGTGAAGCGGGCACGATAGACGATGCTTCCCCAGCTGGCGAACACTGATCAACTCCTACTCGGCAACACTTTTTCGCCCGATGAGCAGGGCGGAAAGCGGTCGGAACGGCTGCAACCAGGCGCCCTCGTCGGGCAAAGTATCCAGGCTTACCCGCGGCAGAGGCTCGCGGAAGACACCGGGAATGTCCTCGAGATCGACGAAGTCCAGGATGTCGGACGACACAGCCCAGCTGGCGTGCTCGCGGAATCCGAGTACCTGAACCGGAATGCCGGTCGCTGCGATGTCTTCCAACGGTTCGCGGAATGCTTGACCGTCGGCGGACGCGACCATGATTCCGGCCAGTCCCTCGCCGTACCGCAGAGCGATGTGCTCGAGCATGTCTGAATCGACATCGCTGTCCTCATCGACCTTCGGCTTGGCGAACACCGCAAAACCCACGTTACGCAACGCTTCGACCCATGGGCGCACAACGTCGGCGCTGCCCGTGGCGATGTTGGTGAAGACCGTTGCTTCGGGTTCGAGGTTGCCGGATTCACGCGCGGACAGTTCAGCGGTCCGTGACAGCAACCAACGTCCGAGTGCGTCGAATCGTGGCCGGTAGGCAGCGGTAGGTCGGCCGCCGAGGATGGCGCCGAGGCCCATGTCCAGGTTGGGGGCGTCCCACACCAGGAGAACCCGCTTGGGGTGGCGGGAGTCACGACCGAGGTCGAGGGGAGATCCTGACGACTCGAGGTCGTCGGATAACTGTTCGCTGACGCTCATGCTCTGATCTTCCCCCATATAAGCTCGGTAATTGCGCTTCCGACCTTATGGGCCTTGTCTTCGAACTTCGTGACTGGGCGCTCGTGGGTCATCGGTGATTCCCAGTCGAGAGCGCTCAAGAGCGGTTCGGCGTTTCCGGTTTCCTCGATCCACTCCGCGTATTCGGCGTGGTCGGTGGCAACGTGGAGGACTCCGCCTGGCTTGAGGCGATTGGCGATCAACGAGAACGTCGGGGCCTGCAACAGGCGACGCTTGTGATGGCGAGCCTTGGGCCACGGATCCGGGAAGAACACCCGAACACCCGTCAGCGACTCCGGGGCAATCATGTTTTCCAGTACGTCCATCGCGTCACCGCGCAGGACGCGGACGTTCGGGATCTCTTCGCGTTCGACCTGCTGAAGGAGTTGCGCGAGCCCGGGACGGTAGACCTCGATGGCAATGAGATTGACGTGCGGTTCGGCTTTGGCCATCGCAGCGGTCGCGGTTCCGGTGCCCGATCCGATCTCGATGATCAGTGGGGCATCGCGTCCGAACCAGGCGGTCGCGTCGAGGGGAATGTCGGACACATCGGCGCCGATAAGGGGCCACTGGCGGTCCCAGGACTTCTGCTGTGCGTCGGTCAGCGCACCCCTGCGCGAACGGAAACTTGTCACGCGCGGATGGAGACGGGAACCCTTGGAGTCTTCCGTCTCGCCCGCGTTCGGGGTTGGCAGTGCGTGCTGATCGGCTTCGTTCACGCGTCCATTGTCACGCATGACTGCCGTATAGCGCAGACGGGTCTGAAGTTCGAGTTGAGACTTTCTGGGAAAATTCCGGAGAACAGCCCGCGAAATCGGACAGCTGAACGTGAGATGACCTGCCGGGAACAGCCGTGTCGTCGTAAACCTGACAGAATCTGCCCATCACGAAGGGGAACGTGGGGTGGGGATGAACACAGGGGAAAATGTGAAGGTGTGGGCTCGAATTGTGCCCGCAGTCTCACTCGACGACGCTTGCGCGCCGCCGATGGACGAGTTGCGACGGCTTGCCTACCGGTTGATGTCGATCGATCAGCACGCCGCGGAGGCGGTGCATTCGATAGTCGGATCGTTGACAGCACCGCTGCAGGTACTGGTTGCCGGTCGTAGCGGAGTCGGCCGGTCCGCGGTGACCGCGTTGCTCGAGAGTGATGTCTTCGCGAGCCATCGAGTGGGAGGCGCGCCGGTTATTCCGACGGAGACGAGGGCGTTCGACGTGCCCGGTGCGATAGATCCGGATCTGAGTAGTCACTGCGTTGTGGTCGTCGTGGTCGACGCACTCCGAGACGCAGATCGACGCGCGGTCGGCCGCACGTCCGATCACTGCCTTGCCGTTCTGAACAAAGCCGACCACATCGGTGACGGATGGGAGGATGCGCTCACGCGTGCAGCCGAGATTTCCGGTGAGCTCTCCGCCGTCACCGTTCCTCTGGTCGCGTTGACCGGACAAGGTCGAGAGGCGTTCTTCGGTGAGTTGTCGCCGCTACTCGAGATGTGGTGGTGGCGCAGAGTCGACGGAATTCGATCGATACTGGAGCGCGTTGCTGCCGGCGCCGAGGCGGCGGAGGTCGCCGGTGCCCGAGATGAGATCGAACAGTATCTACGGACCGATTCCGGTCTGATCTTTGCCGCGACGGGTGCGCTGGTGCGTCCGGAACTGCGTGGGTTTGTGGCAAGCGCACCGCCTGCGCCGACAACGGTCGAGGAAGCGCGCAGATGCGCTCAGTGGTGGGGCGGGCCGACGCAACGTGAACATCGCGCATGGGCCGACGCGATTTCGCTGGTCCACCGGGCGTACGTCAGGCGGTGGGTGCTTCTCGGCGGTGAGCGAGAGCGGTCGGAGATGAGCGCGTGAGCGATGTAGCTTCCGTGCTGCCGGCGGCGGTCCATCCTGTGGTTCGGAGATGGAACCCAGCTGGGCTCTCTGGTGATGTCGATGTCGCTTGGGCTGATGAATCATCAAGTAATGCAAGTGTTTTCGTTCTCGGTCTGCCGCGATGTGGTCGCGAAGAGGTCGAAAGGCTCCTGAGCGTGGCGGGCCGATACACGAGCGTCGATCATGCAAGCGACGCCATCATCGTGCTGCTGGTGGTCGACGCGGCAAGTGTGATCGGGCGGGAAGAGTTGGAACTGCTCGACGAGTCCGGAGTGGGAGGCTTGCCGTTTGTGGTTGTGATGACCAAGACGGATGTGAACCCGGACTGGGAATCGGTTCGCGACCGCGATCAGCGCATTCTTGCAGATCACAGTGATGTTTACGGTGGGGCGGCAATCATCGTCCTGTCCGAGCATGGCGGTGTCGCACCGTTGTTCCACGCCGTCGACGCAGTTCGTCGACGCGCCGTATCTCAGCCTGGCGGCGGTGTGATCGCGGAAACCCGACGGATGATCGACCTCGAGGTCCGAAACCTGCGCGAGAGCGATCCCGGCGGCGAACTGCGTGCGGAGCGCAGCGAATTACTCACCGACCGTGACGGTCGACGTAGTGAACGACTTGCTCAGATGAGGACCAGGCTCCAGCGCGCGCGAGCCGAACTTTCGCAGCAGATCGCGGACACCACTCGAACGACAGTGGCGTCGGCGCGCCTGTGGATCGACGAGTCCACCCGAAGCGAACTCGACAGTTTGCCGGCACGTCTGCAACACGAAGTCGAGAGCAACACAGTGGCTTTCGACGCTGCGATCACCACAGCAGTCGGAATCGGCGAAACGGGTGTAAGCGTCGCACTCCCACATTTTCCCGACGACCCCGCGACACGGCCGCGTGGTAACGAAGAGCGCATCACCGTGTTGGTCGGTGCCTCGGCGGGGCTCGGTTTGGGGCGGATCGCGGTCATTCCACTGGAGATGGTGCCGGCCCTGGACATCGCGAGCATTCCGGTAACTCTGGTGCTTGGCGCAACTGCGGCGTGGTGGTTGAGCCGCACGAGAGGAGTTGCGGCAGATCGGGCGCACGCTCGTGCGTGGCTGGCGGAAACGATGGCCACCGTCAGAGCGCAATGGGAGCAGCGCGTGCTGAACCGACTCCTTGACGCGGAAGTGGATCTCGGCAGCGCGATCCTGGCGGAGAGCCGAGAGCTGGTTGCGTCGGCGCAAGCGCGAATTGCGGAGATCGATGTCGAGCTCCGAGCACTGGGACAGGCACGTTCCGGACAATTGGCCGCCTGTGAACGTGACCTGGCAATTCTGAACGGTGCCGGGGCCTGAACGAGTTGTCCACAGGCCCGGATTTTTGTCGGTGACTGTCGACGGAAATCTGGTAGTACTGATGCATCTCGGTAGGGGTTGCCGGGAGAAGACACCAGCAAGATCAAGCACAGGGGGAAGTAATGGACGGATTTCTGATCACCGCCGACGTCGTCGACATGGGACGGTTCGACGTGCCGGCAGATCATCTACCGGCAGAGGGCATCGACCCGGCAACGTTCGGACCGGGTACGGGGACTGTCGACGTCGGTGATCTGACGACGACATTCGACGCATTCGATCTCGATGGCGACGGGATCGTCGACAGTCGCGTCGTGTCGCCGGACAACGATGCCGCTGCCATCGTCGTGGTGTCGGATTTCGATCGTGACGGCGCTGCCGACCGCGTGACGATGGTGGAGTCGGACGGAGACTTCGCGGCGTGGGAATGCCACCGAGACACGCACGGTGCGTTGGTGTGGGATCGCATCGATTCTGGCACTGTGTGACACCGAAAATAGGCACTGAGTGACGTACCTGGAGGACTGTTCGCCTTGCGATCCGGGACCGTTTGCCTCTATTCGAAGCCGGGTACGCGTTGTGGATACACCATCTGAATCGTTTCTGTGACATTTCTGACCGCACCCGATTACCTGCAGGTGAACAGCCAGCGTTAACCTCAGTACATAGGACACCCGGCGTCCGTGAAATCCACGTGAGTGGATGACGCGGCTGGACCCCGTCGAGAGGGGGACACCGGGATCAACTGGTATCGGGGAGCTGCAGTTTGCATCCGGTGTCACGAGAACCCGGTTCCGGCTCACCCCAGGAGAGTTTGATGACCTCAGCGACCATTCCCGGTCTCAACGGAACTGACGGCACGCCCCCCACGCAGCACAAGGAACTGCTTGCATGGGTGCAAGAGGTTGCCGAACTCACCCAGCCCGCTCGCGTCGTCTTTGCGGACGGCTCGGACGAAGAGTGGGACCGGCTGACCGACAAGCTGGTCGAGGCAGGCACGTTCACGCGCCTCAACGACGAGAAGAAGCCGAACTCGTTCCTCGGTAATTCCGATCCTTCCGATGTGGCTCGCGTCGAATCGCGCACCTACATCTGCTCGAAGGAAGAAATCGACGCAGGCCCCACCAACAACTGGATGGACCCGTCGGAGATGCGCACCCTCATGGGTGACCTGTACCGCGGTTCCATGCGTGGACGCACCATGTACGTCGTGCCGTTCTGCATGGGTCCCCTCGACGCCGAGGATCCGAAGCTGGGTGTCGAGCTCACGGACTCCGAGTACGTCGTCGTCTCCATGCGCGTCATGACCCGCATGGGCAGCAAGGTTCTCGACAAGCTCGGCACCGACGGATTCTTCGTCAAGGCGCTGCACTCGTTGGGCGCTCCGCTCGCCGATGGCGAAGCCGACGTCGCGTGGCCATGCAACGACACCAAGTACATCACTCACTTCCCCGAGGATCGTGAGATCTGGAGCTTCGGTTCCGGCTACGGCGGAAACGCTCTCCTCGGCAAGAAGTGCTACTCGCTGCGTATCGCTTCGGCAATGGCGCACGACGAGGGCTGGCTGGCCGAGCACATGCTCATCCTCAAGCTGATCTCCCCCGAGGACAAGGCCTACTACATCGCGGCGGCATTCCCGTCCGCCTGTGGCAAGACCAACCTCGCGATGATCCAGCCGACCATCCCCGGATGGCGTGCCGAGACTCTCGGTGACGACATCGCGTGGATGCGTTTCGGTGACGACGGACAGCTGTATGCCGTCAACCCCGAATTCGGTTTCTTCGGCGTGGCACCGGGCACCAACTGGTCCTCGAACCCCAACGCGATGCGCACCATCGACCAGGGCAACACGGTGTTCACCAACGTTGCACTGACCGACGACGGCGACGTCTGGTGGGAAGGCCTCGAAGGCGACCCGCAGCACCTCATCGACTGGAAGGGCAACGAGTGGACGCCTGAATCCGGTACACAGGCCGCTCACCCCAACTCGCGTTACTGCACCCCGATGTCGCAGTGCCCGATCATGGCTCCCGAGTGGGACGACCCGAAGGGCGTGCCGATCTCGGCAATCCTGTTCGGTGGGCGTCGTAAGACGACGGTTCCGCTGGTCACCGAGGCCCGCGACTGGCAGCACGGTGTCTTCATGGGTGCCACGGTCGGCTCTGAGCAGACCGCAGCAGCCGAAGGCCAGGTCGGTACGGTTCGCCGCGACCCGATGGCAATGCTTCCGTTCCTCGGCTACAACGTGGGCGACTACTTCCAGCACTGGATCGACCTCGGCAAGTCTGCCGACGAGTCCAAGCTGCCCAAGGTCTTCTACGTGAACTGGTTCCGCCGCGGCGACGACGGACGCTTCCTGTGGCCAGGCTTCGGCGAGAACTCTCGCGTCCTGAAGTGGATCGTCGAGCGTATCGAGCACAAGGCTGCCGGTATCGACACCCCGATCGGCGTCGTTCCCACGGGATCGGCTCTCGACATCGACGGCTTGGACGTGTCGGACGCCGACATCACCGAGGCCCTCGCCGTGAACATCGACGAGTGGAAGGCCGAGATCCCGCTGATCGAGGAGTGGTTCGACTTCGTCGGCGAGAAGCTGCCCACCGGTATCCGTGACGAGTTCGAAGCTCTGAAGCAGCGTCTGGGCTGATCGAAGACATTTGGACAAAGCGAGCCGCCAACCGGATTATCCGGTTGGCGGCTCGCTTTAATTGCGCGGCCTACAAGTCAGTCAGGCGATTTCGACAGGGATATACGGGTGACGCTCTGCGATGGTCAGCGCGACATCGTCTCGTTCGATCAACGCTCGCGCTGCAGCCGGGATCGCGCTGATGTCGCTCGTCGACGAGACAATCCGAAGGTCGCGTTCTTCGATGGCGCCTTCGATGAGGTTTCGCATGAAGCGGCCGTTGCCTTCCCGGTCGATCAGCGAGCGGGTAGTTCCGTCTGGTGCAGTTTCCGTCGCCGAGCACAGGTGAACTGCGGCTCGACCGAATTCTGTTGTGGCTCCTTGCGACAGTGTGGCGCGGTATTTGGTTCGGGCCATCTTCTCGGCTATCAGAACGAGTTCGTCAGGCGTATACGAGGGGAATCGAATCTGCTTGGCGAATCTGCTTCGTAGACCGGCATTTCGCTCGAGAAATGCATCCATTTCCGCTTCGTATCCGGCAACGATGACAACCAGTCGGTCGCGATGGTTTTCCATGGTTGCAAGTAGAGCGTTGATGACCTTGGTGCCATTCGCGTCGCCACCGATGATGCCATCGTGATAGAGGGAATACGCCTCGTCGATGAAGAGAACGCCGTCGAGCGCCCGTTCGAAGATGTCGCGGGAGCGTTCTTCCGGAGTGCCGTAGCCCGGGGCGAAGAAATCACCTGGTGCAACTTCCACGACCTTGTCGGTTTCGAGGATCCCCAGTCCGAAGTACATTCTGGCGAGGATGCGGGCCACTTCGGTTTTGCCGACCCCGGGTGGGCCGGTGAACACGAGGTGCCGAGATTTTGCGGTGGCAGAGCTCTCCGATTCTCCGGACGAGCGCGCCAGCACTGCTGCTGCCGTGAGTTTATCGACCTCGCGCTTGACTGACGTCAATCCGATCATCGCGTCGAGGTCACGCTTGGACGCTGCAAGTGCGGCCTCCCCGCGCTGTTGTCGGTCGGTGTTGCGCTTGGTGCTTGCGCTGGGTGCGCTCGACGGGTCCCACGGGTCCGTTCGGGCGTCGATCTGTTCGGCTGTGACACGCGTCAGGCGGTAGTCGTTCTTTTGGAGTGCGAGGTTGTTTCCGGCGTCGCCAGGTGATGCCACGTATACCCGTTCGAAAAGTGATCGCGCCGTTGCCTCGTCGCCGAGTTCGCGGGCAATGAGGCCACGAAGGTGACGTGCGTGCTGGGTGGCAACTGGAATAGGTCCGTGCTCGACCAGTCCGAGTTTGCGTTGCGCCTCGTCGAACAGTCCGAGATGCGCGCAGGCCCGCCCGGCCATCAGATTAGCGCCGGCTCTGAGAAAATTATCCGACCACTGTTCGGATCGGGACAGCGTCTGGAGAACCTGTGGCCAACGGTCAGTTGTCGTGAACAGTACGGCGCGAACGTAATTGGTCAGTTCTGTCGGAGTAGGCACGCTGTTCAAGATCGCCAGAGCAGAGTCGTACCTTTTCGCGGTGATGTGATCGGTTGCTGCGCCGGCCCAAATCTCGGTGCCGTTGGAGAGTACGTGGGTGACGTATGTGCCGACGCTGAAACGTGCCTTCAAGCTGCCGGGAGGCGCGCCCACTCGGCGCTGTTCCTGGAACAGACTGGTGTTCGCGGTGCGGAAGAGATTTGCGATCACATGAGAATCGACAAGTCCGGTCGCGGCCAGACCTAACCACCCGTCGCACATGTCCGGATCGATCTCGACTGCATTCTGGAACGCCGCTCGTGCTGCACGCGGATCGACGACTGCACCGCGGACCTGTGCGTATCCGAGCGCGATCATTCCCGCGTCGAACTGTTTACGCGCACGTGCCTGTTCGAACATGTAATTCCCACCCCGTACTCGTCGGTACCGATCTGCACGACGATGCTATCGGGCACCGAGCGAGGTCAATTCACCCCCGACAAGGGTCGGGTAACCAGGCCGGTTTCGGGTGAGATCGGCGACAGTGATGGAATTGCACCTGAGGAATGCGACATGTGAAGTATTTGCGCCCAGGAAGAGGACCAGAAATGACCGGAATTTACAACGACGTCACCGAATTGGTCGGGCGCACCCCGCTGGTGCGACTCAACCGCCTGACCGAGGGTCTGGACGCACAGGTTGTAGTGAAGCTCGAGTTCTACAATCCGGCCAACAGCGTCAAGGACCGGATCGGTGTTGCGATCATCGACGCTGCCGAGAAGTCCGGAGCACTCAAGCCCGGCGGAACCATCGTCGAGGGCACCAGTGGTAACACCGGTATCGCACTTGCCATGGTCGGTGCTGCTCGTGGCTACAAGGTCATCCTGACCATGCCGGAGACGATGTCCACCGAGCGTCGCGTCATGCTGCGTGCGTACGGCGCCGAGATCGTGCTGACCCCGGGCTCCGAGGGCATGGCCGGCGCAGTCGCCAAGGCCAAGGAAATTGTCGAGCAGACTGAAAACGCTGTCTCGGCCAGCCAGTTCGCAAACCCCGCCAACCCGGCCATCCACGAGGTGACGACCGGTGAAGAGGTCTGGGCCGACACTGACGGCGCCGTCGACATCTTCGTTTCCGGTATCGGCACCGGCGGCACCATCACCGGCGTCGGACGCACTCTCAAGAAGTACAAGCCCGAGGTCAAGATCGTTGGCGTCGAGCCCATCGATTCGCCGATCCTCAACGGTGGCCAGCCCGGCCCCCACAAAATCCAGGGAATCGGTGCGAACTTCGTACCCGAGATCCTCGATCGTGAAATCTACGACGAGATCATCGACGTCTCGTTCCCCGATTCCATCGAGGTCGCTCGCGCTCTCGGAACTCAGGAAGGCATTCTGGGTGGCATCTCGTCCGGCGCCATCGTGTGGGCCGCCCTCGAGTTGGCAAAGCGCCCCGAGAATGCGGGCAAGCTGATCGTGGCGGTTGTTTGCGACTTCGGTGAGCGTTACATCTCCACCCCACTGTTCGAACACATCCGGGACTGAGATACGTGAGTATCCTCGGCGTCATTCGCGAGGACCTACAGGCTGCGCGCGGTCAGGATCCTGCCGCGCGCAGCAATGTGGAGAATGCCCTCGTTTACTCAGGGCTGCATGCCATCTGGTCGCATCGGATCGCACACAAGTTGTGGGCTGTGCCCGCTCTGCGCGGTCCCGCTCGGGTGTTGTCGCAGCTGACACGTTTTGCCACGGGCATCGAGATTCATCCCGGCGCGACCATCGGTCGACGGTTTTTCATCGACCACGGCATGGGCGTCGTGATCGGTGAGACGGCTGAGATCGGCAACGACGTCATGCTTTATCACGGTGTCACGCTCGGCGGCCGTTCGCTCGAGCAGGTCAAGCGCCATCCGACGCTCGGCGATCGGGTCACCGTGGGTGCGGGTGCCAAGATCCTGGGGCCTGTTCTCATCGGCGAAGGTAGCGCTATCGGCGCCAATGCTGTTGTGACGCGTGATGTTCCGGCCGATTCCATTGCAACGGGTATTCCGGCAGTGGCGCGGCCGCGGACCGCCAAGGAGAAGTTGGTGGATCCGAACAGCTACATCGATCCTGCGATGTACATCTGACTCTGTTCTGACGGTGGCCGCCCCTCGTTTCGACGGTGGGGCGGCCACCGGCGTCTTTTCAGGCTCGCGTCAGGTGCCACCCGCGGCGCCCCATCAGCGCAGCCGTCAGAGCGCCCAAACCTGCTCCGAGGAATGGGAAACTGGCGAGGATGAACCAATTCCTCGACGCATTGGATCGAGAATCGAAGTAGAGGTTCAGCGACGATTCGTAATCCCGGCTCATCTGCACGCCCGTTAGCGGTGCGTACCCTCCCTGGTACACGATCTCCCGGTCCGAACTGGTCATCACGTCGATCAAAACGCCCAACAAGGGAATTCCCCCGACGACAAGACCTAGGACCATCAGTACAACGACCAGAGCGCGCATCAAATGAGCGTATCGCTCAGGCGGTGATCGACGGTTCTTCTGGTGTCGAGAGCGTCAGGATCGCCCGTACGACGCGTGGGCTCTGCTCGATTGTGCGCTCGAGGTCGCGCAGTGTGTGGGCTACTCGAGATTCGGCGTAGTCCCCGACGACATCGATGCTGGCAACCAGGTAGACCTGCCGTGGCCCGAGGTATTCCATGCGCAGGAACGTGATTCGGTTGACGTCGGGTAGCTGTGTCAGTGCTTCGATGCCGGCGGCGCGCAGGGTCGGGGACGCTTCCTCGCCGACCAGAAATCGTCGGTTGCGGTCGATCAGAATCACCGCGATGACACCGAGCAGGATGCCCACGCAGATGGATCCGAGGGCGTCGGGGATCGGTGAACCAGTGATCTGGTGAAGCAGGACGCCCGCGAACGCGATGATTAAACCGATCAGTGCCGCAGCATCTTCGGCGAACACAGCCCGCGTGGTGGGGTCGGAAGTATTGAGAGCTTGCGTGAGAACATCGCTGTTGACGGCCGAAGCTTCTGCCCGCAATTGTTTGTAGGCCTGGCGGAACGAGATGCCTTCGAGGATGAAGGAGACGCCGAGGACTGCGTAGGCAACTCCGAAATCGGTGGCCGGTTCCGAATGGAACAGTTCCTGGATTCCGTGGGTGATCGACACTCCGGCACCAAGCGCAAAGAGTCCGAGGGCCGCGAACATCGACCAGATGTAGGCTTCGCGGCCGTAGCCGAGGGGTTGATCGCGATCGGGCACGCGCTTGGATCGTCGGTTGGCGATGAGGAGCAGGATCTCGTTGCCGGTGTCGGCCCACGAGTGTGTGGCTTCGGCAACCATCGACGCCGATCCGGTGACGATCGCGGCCGCTGTTTTTGCTCCGGCGATCAGCGCGTTTGCGGCAAAGGCCAGGACAACGGTGGTGGTGCTCTCGTCAGCCGATGCTTCCGTTTCGGTGGTCACGGAGCTAAGGCTAAGCCCGCTCGGACGGTTATGTCTGGGGAGTGAGCACAGCTTCTGTGAAGTGAGCACCCCTTCCGTCGGGCTGGAAGGGGTGCTCACTGTGCACAACGGGTGCTAACTCAGCTCGTGTATCCGGGTGGCATGAGCACGGACTTGGTCTCGCAGAAGGCTTCGAGGCCCTCAGGTCCGTTCTCGCGACCGATTCCGGAGTTCTTGTAACCGCCGAACGGTGAACCGGCGTCGAAGGCGTACCAGTTGATCGCGTAGGTGCCGGTGCGGATCTGCGCCGCGATCTCGAGGCCGTGATCGATATCGGTGGTCCAGACGGATCCGGCGAGGCCGTAGTCGGAATCGTTGGCGATCTTGACCGCCTCGTCCTCGGAGTCGTACGGAATCACCGACAGCACGGGTCCGAAGATCTCTTCGCGGGCAATGGTCATGGAGTTGTCGACGTCGGCGAAGATGGTCGGCTCGACGTACCAGCCCTTGTCGAGTCCGGCGGGACGACCGCCGCCGAGGACCAGTCGAGCGCCCTCTTCCTTGCCCTTGGCGATGTAGCCCTCGACGCGCTCGCGCTGCTTCTCGGAGATCAGCGGGCCGAGCTGCGCGGCCGGATCGGACGGATCGCCGACGGTCATGTAACCGGCCGCGGTCTTGAGTCCCTCGATGACCTCGTCGTAACGTGAACGGGGAGCGAGGATTCGGGTCTGCGCGACGCACGCCTGACCGGTGTTCATCAGGCCCGACATGACAAGCATCGGCATTCCGGCAGCGAGATCGGCGTCCTCGAGGATGATGGCGGCGGACTTGCCACCGAGTTCGAGAGAGCAGCGCTTGAGGTTCTGGGCGGCGATGGCGCCGATCTTGCGCCCGACCGCACTCGAGCCGGTGAAGGTGATCTTGTCGATGTCAGGATGCGAGACCAGGTATTCGCCGGTCTCGGCGCCGCCGGGGAGCACGGAGATGACGCCGGCGGGAACGCCTGCCTCAGCGAAGATCTCCGCGATCACATGGACCGAGAGCGGTGACTCGGGGGCCGGCTTGAGCAGGACGGTGCAGCCGGCGAGCAGGGCGGGAGCCAGCTTGTTGATCGCGAGGAACAGCGGAACATTCCACGCGAGAACGGCAGCGACAACGCCGACGGGCTCGCGGGTGACCTTGGTCTGCCCGAAGACGCCGGTGCGCTTCTCTTCCCACGCGAACTTGTCGGCCAGTTCGGAGTAGAAACCGAGCGTCGCCATCGACGGGGTCTGCTGCATCATGCCGACCATGGCGGGCGGCTGGCCCATCTCGTTGGAGATGAGCTGGTTGAGATCTGCGCTGCGCTCTTCGAGGAGCTTGGCGGCCTTCGCGAGGATCGCACCGCGCTCGGAAGGGGTCGTCTTGGCCCATGGTCCGTTGTCGAAAGCGTTGCGCGCAGCGGAGACTGCGGCGTCGATGTCTGCCGGAGCGGCGACGGGACAGCTTCCGACGCGCTC
Organism: Rhodococcus sp. IEGM 1366; assembly: GCF_033142425.1. Classification (NCBI taxonomy): domain Bacteria; kingdom Bacillati; phylum Actinomycetota; class Actinomycetes; order Mycobacteriales; family Nocardiaceae; genus Rhodococcus; species Rhodococcus sp. IEGM 1366. Next base: position 278,440 of record NZ_JAWLRZ010000007.1, on the reverse strand, counting down.
CTCCGTTGCCGGTGAGAACACCTCGAGTACCTGGTCGGTGGCGGGGGCTACCCACTCGCCGCCGATGTAGAGCTTGTCGTAGTTCGTCATCACAATCTTTCCTCGGTGTTGTCGGTCTCGCGCTCTGGTGCCATATCGATGAAACTGGTGAAGCCGTAACGCTCGTGGGGTCCGATGGCAGCGACTTCGAAAAGGCCGGTGCCGTCGAAGGTCTGATCACCCTCGGTGAGATGGAATTTGCTGAGATTGTCCACGGGGGAGAACATGCGCTGCATGGGTTCGAATTCGTGGACCTTGTGCCGCAGGCCTTGGACAACCAGCTCGCCTTGCCACATGCCGTGGCGCCAGTCCTGTTCGAGCCCGTACCCGGTGCCGATGCCGATGTGGTTGGCCAGCAACAGTTCACAGTCGACGGTCAGAACCTCACCGCTGGGCCGGTGGAAGGTGAGGGTAGCTCCGGTGACGTCGCGGGTGGCGGGGCAGAAGATCAGGTCGTGCTCGGGCCGGCCGAGCCATTCCGGATCGCGTCCTTCTTCCGGCCAGATTCGCATCGCTTCCTCGACGATGCGACGGCCTTGCTCGTCTTCCTGCATGATGACCGAGATGGTGAACTCGTCGAACTGCATGACGGAGTAGATCCAGAAGAAGTTCTGGATACCGTCGACGGCGCGTCGGCCGGGTGGCTCGGCTTCACCGACCGGCCGTACGCCCCAGGAGCGGTCACGATTTCCGCGCCAGGTATCGGGGTCGATCGAGATTTTTTCCCCGTCGACGGTGAGGTTGCCGGTCCACGTTCCGGTCTGCAGGAAGCGGGACGTGTCGAAGGTGACGCGTTCGAGTTGGCGTCGAAAGTGCTTGGGCTCGAGCGCTGCCGGGATGGTGGCGTCGAAGGTGATGTCGAAGGAGAGATCGTATTCGCTGTTGGGTTCGAGGACGACACGAAGTTTCTGCAGGCCCTCCAGCACTTCGATGCGCAGTGGTCCGACCGTGGTGTCGGTGCGATCGGCGCCCAGGGCTTTCGACATGCGGGCCACGATGTGGTGATCCCCGTGGCGTAGGACGGCAAAACCGTCCATGACACCGAGATTGGGGTACTGGCCCAGACCGACGATGAGGAAGGTGTCGTTGTTGCCGGTGGGGTAGCAGTTGAAGTAGTAGCGGTCGTAGAAGTTTCGGTCCGAGGTGGCGACGTGGCGGACCGGTTCCGCGATCTGGTGAATGGGGTAATCGTCCATCGGCGACAACATGGTCAGTTCAACCTCTCCCAGTAGGTGCCGTCGAGCATCGCGGTGAGCGATGCGCGGTGCATGATCATGTCGTCGGGGTCTGCGGGTTGCTCAGCTTGACCGAAAGCTATGGCACGGGCCTGAATTCGCCACATGATGACGGCCTGGCGCAGCGCTGCGTACGTAACGTAGAACTCCAGATCGTGTGGTGTGTGACCGGTGATGTCAGCGTAGGTTGCAGCGATGTCCGGCAGTCGCAGGAAGTCGGGAAGACCGGGCAGGTTTGCCAACCCGGCAATGTCCTCGAAGAACCTGTGCAGGAAGGCCATCCAGCCCAGGTCCATCTCACGCGGGCCGAGAGTTGCCATTTCCCAGTCGAGTACGGCAACTGGTGCAAAGTCCTGGTACATGACGTTGCCGATGCGTGAGTCGCCCCAACAGAGCACGGCCGGTGAATCGTCGGCGGGATTGTGTGCTTCGACCCAGTCGAGTGCCCGCTCGATGAGTGGCGATCGGACGCCATCCTTGACGACCCACTCGTAGTATGCGCGCTGCTCGGCGATGTGCGCCGAGAATGCCTCTCGCGCAGTCGGTCCCGAACCAGGCAGTTGGAGGAAATCGAAGCGCTCGATCGGATTGTCGATGGCGTGCAATTGCGCCAGGACGTCGACCGAGTTCTGCTGGAGGGTCTTTCGCTGCGCCGGGGACGCTTCGGTGACCCACGATCCGAAGTTGTACGGCATGACGTCGGGAGGTACGTCACCGGAGATGCGCTCCATGACGAAGAACGGCGCACCCAACGCATCCGGGTCGGATTCGGACCAGTACACCGTCGGCACGGGCACCGCGGAGTGCTCGTGCACCTGCGCCATGGTGCGGAACTGGGATTCGAGGTCGTAGGTCGGAAACACCGGCATGGTGGTCTCTGCCGGGGCGACACGGGCGACCAGCGGATGATGATCGCCGTCCCAGGTCGCGTCGAAGAGGATGGTTTCGCTGGACATGCCGTTGGCTGCGGGCAGGGTGACATCGGCGACGGTCACGGTGGATCCGGCCGGCACCTTCCCGGCCATCCAGCGTTCCAGGCGTTCGCGGAGGTCTTCGGTGTCGCGGAGGGAATCACTTGGTCGGGCGACCTGTGCGTGATGCTCGGCTTCTGTCGAGGAAACATCGGGGCTCACGGTCACCTCCTTCCCGCTTGTGTCACGCGCAATGCCCGTAACGGTGTGAGTCAGAACACTAAAACACGTTACAGAAATTGGGAACAGGTGGCACCCGTTTAGTGGGACTCCCTGCGGATTTCTCGGAGAAGAACGCGTGTCAGATGGCGGCGACGAGCGACAGGAGCCCCGCGCCGGTCAGAGTTCCACGCTCACCCAACTCGGCGGAGACGATTCGTAGGTCCTTGATGAACGACAAACGGGCATGTCGGGCAGCCGATTCGCGGAGAGGTTCCCACAAGGCTGAGCCGGACTGGGAAAATCCGCCGCCCACCACCGCAAGATTTACATCCAGGAGTGCCGCAGCCGACGCGATGGCAACACCCAGCGCGGTTCCGGCACGGTGAAGGGCTGCCCGGGCGAGGGCGTCGCCGCGGTGGGCGTCGTCGGCAAGCTCGAGGCCGGTGGTGCCGGTCCACCCCTGACTGCGAGCCCAACGAACTGCTGTCGGACCACTCGCGACCGTCTCGAGGCAGCCGACGCCACCGCAGGAGCAGGGGTCGTCGGCTCCAGGGACAACAAGGTGCCCGATGTGGCCGGCATTTCCCGTACGACCAGGTGCGATGCGACCGCCAAGGACAACTCCGCCGCCGACGCCGGTGGAGACGACCAGACTCAACAGGTCCAGGGTTCCGCGTCCGGCGCCGTGGTGATGTTCGGCCAGTGCGGCGGCAGCCCCGTCCATGGCCAGAGCGGTTCGAGCGCCCGGGAAAACCCTGCGTACCGCGTCCTGCAGGGGGAAGCCGCCAGCCCACTCGGAGATGTTGATGGGTGCCACAACACCGCCGACGGTATCGACCGGGCCGGAGCAGGCGATTCCGACGGCGTCAACCGCGCATCCGTCGGCAACGTTCTGAAGTAATGCCGCGCAGGCTGCCCACGTATCCGTTTTCGGTGTGGGAACCGTGCGGAATTCGGGAACGCGCCCGTCCTCGGAAGCCAAACCGGCAGCCATCTTGGTGCCGCCGATGTCGAGGGCGAGGCGAATCATGTCAACGCTTCTCGAGGACCACAACGCTTCTCCAGAACCACTACGAGGTTGCTCACGAGGAATTCGCGAAGGCCGGGAACCCGAACCATCCACCACGCCCAGGACGGGTGATATCGGGGGATCGCGGCGAGTAGTTCACCTTGGTCTGTTCCGCGGGCCCAGCGCAAACCGTCGGTGGCACCCACTTTGAACAGGGACTCTCCGTACTTGTTCTTCGGTTCGCGGCCGGTTGTGCGGCGGTACCGCTTGGCTGCGTATTCACCACCGAAAGCGTGCCACGGACCGGTCTCGTGCCCTCCGAACGGACCCCACCACAGGGTGTACGAGAGGACCATCAGTCCGCCGGGTTTGGTGACGCGCAGCATTTCCTCCGCCATGAGCCACGGCTCGCTGACGTGTTCCGCCACGTTCGAGGAGAAGCAGATATCGACCGACGAATCCCGAAAGGGCAACGCCAGGCCTGATCCGCGCACCGCGCCGCCGACGGTCAGGCCCGCGGCATGCATTTCCGACGGATCGGGTTCGACCGGGATGTAGCGGGCACCGGCAGCTTGGAATACTTCCGCGAAGTAGCCCGGTCCGCCGCCGACGTCGAGGACGGTGAGGCCGTCGAGCGTGTGACCGGTGTGACCTTCATGCAGGTCGGAGATCAATTCGACGGAATCGCGAGCGAGCGCGCCGTAGAAGATGTCAGGCGCGGTCTGCTCGTGGCGGAAGTCGCTGAGCAAGCCGACGGATCGTTTGAGGGTTGCCCGTCGGCCGAAAATGCGGGTCACTGCGGGCTTGGTCACGAGAATCAACTTTAGCGACTGCGACTTCTGCTCCATGAACACCGTCAATTTCACTGTGAGGAGCGCGGCAATACGGACGCGGAAACAGTTAGGGTGTTCCGCAGGGTTACCGACCGGTCAGGGTGGGCATCCCCCGCAGGACCACTCGCATCCGCGCCGGTCACCGACGAGCTCTAGGGAGTAACGCACGTGCACGAGGTTCTGTTGCTCTGTTGGCGTGACACCGGGCATCCGCAGGGCGGCGGAAGTGAGCGGTACCTCGAGCAGGTCGGAACCCAGTTGGCGGCGCGCGGCATCAAGGTGACTCTGCGGACGGCGTCGTACCCGGGTGCGCCCGCCACCGAGTATCGAGACGGCATCACCATCAGTCGTTCCGGCGGACGTTTCAGCGTGTACCCGCGGGCACTGGCCGCGATTGCGGCCGGACGCCTCGGGTTCGGTTCCCTGAAAGGCCTTCACCCCGACGCCGTGGTCGACACGCAGAACGGGATTCCCTTCTTCTCGAAGATGGTGGCCGGTGCGCCGGTCACGCTGCTCGTGCACCATTGCCACCGCGAACAGTGGCCGGTGGCAGGCACACTCGTCGGACGGATCGGGTGGTGGGTGGAATCGCGCCTGTCGCCGAAGCGTCACAGCGACAACCAGTACTTGACGGTGTCACTACCCTCGGCAGAGGAACTGGTGGATCTGGGCGTCGACCGCGATCGAATTGCCGTGGTGCGCAACGGAGCTGATCGTCTTCCGATGGGCGTCGACGCGGGTGGTTCGATCACCCGGGCGATCCGGCCTACCATGTCGGTGCTCTCGCGGTTGGTGCCGCACAAGCAGATCGAAGACGCGCTCGAAGCGGTTGCGACACTTCGCCCGACGCAGCCCGAACTTCACCTCGACGTCATCGGCGGCGGTTGGTGGGAGCAGAACCTGCGTGATCGCGCTGCCGAACTCGGGATCGGCGACGCGGTGACATTCCACGGGCACGTCGACGAGTCCCGCAAACATGAACTGTTGGCGCAGTCCTGGATTCACCTCATGCCGTCCCGCAAGGAAGGGTGGGGCCTCGCCGTCATCGAGGCCGCGCAACACGGAGTTCCGACTGTTGGTTACCGCAGTTCCAAGGGGTTGACCGATTCCATCGTCGACGGCGTGACGGGTCTTCTGGTAGGCGGCGAAAGTGTCGGCGACGGCGATGTGGCGGAATTGACGCAGGCTGCAGGCACCCTGTTGCAGGATCACGAACTGCGGACGGTGCTCGGTGAGAAAGCTCGGGTGTGGTCGAGCGAATTCTCGTGGGAACAAACGGGAACCGGTGTTTTCGAGGTTTTGTCGGCGACGACGGTCGGACAGCGCGTTTCAGGTCTTGTCACGTCGCGCGAGTCGAATCCGGTTCTGGTTCAGTCCGAGCACGAGTAGAGCCGCAACGCCCGTCATCACCCAGGCGATGTGGGCGAGCGCGACGATGATCCGGGCAGATGCCGAAGCCTGGTGCAGTGCAACATCTCCGGGCACCTGGTACAGCTCGAGATAGTTGTCTGCGAACACTCTCTCGAGGTTGCGCAGCGCCGCGTCGTCGGATCGGCCAGGAGTGTCGAGTTCCACCAGCACCCAGCCGACGCCAAGGGCCGCGAGTTCGATGCTGCTTCCGCCCGTGAGGAGGAGTTCCTCGACCTGGGCGGCGCGTGTTCCCTCGCCGCCGACAGAGCCACCGGCCACGATCAGTTCGCCGGTCTGCAGTACATCGAGCGGGAGAAATCGCGGAGCCGGATCGAGAACCGGAGCGTCACCGGTGTAGGAGAAGGCTCGGAACATTCCGGTGGGAAGCACTGCCACATCACCGGTTTCGCCTCGCAACTGCTCGGCGACAACGGTCCAGGACTGCGGATACTGCACCGGTTTCAGAGCCCCGCCGACGCCCCAAGCGAGGTCGGGCAGAGCCATGACCGTCACGACAACAGCGGCGATCGACCACGTAGGGCGCGGAAGAGTGAAGCGTCGCTGTGCCCACATCACGCCCGCTGCCGCGGACAGTGCGTAGAACGGCGCCGCCAGCGCCACCCATTTCTGGGAATCGCGGAGCAGGCCTGCGCCGGAGAAGTATTCGACCGACCAGCGACCAACAACCAGGCCCCACGGTGTCGCGCCGAGTGCCGGGGCCAGGACCGCGACGAGTGCCAGCACTCCCAGGGCGGTGACCACAGGATTGCGACGCCGTCGCCACAGCGCGGGGATACCGCTGAGCACCACGATCAGCAGAAGTAGCGTCCCTACCGCCGCGAAGAGTGTTGTGCGAGAGTCCGGAACGGCAGCGGAGTTCCAGACGCCGCCCAGTCCGGCGAGGCTGCCGAGCGTTCCGAGGCCCGGTTCCGCGCGGGCGGCAAAGGCTGCCACACCGGCGGGATCGGAACCGTCGGCGGCGCCGCTCGACAGAAGTGTTGCCGCGAGCCACGGCGAGGCAGTGATCAGGAAGAGTGCGAAGACGCCGCTGACGCGTCGTAGAACCGACGTTCGCCCGCCTGGGGAGGCTACGGCCACCAACGCGATGGTCAATCCCAGGAGCGCGCCGGTAGGTGTCAGACCCGCGAATGCCAGCGATGCGGCCAATGCCCACCAGGCGCCGGGCTGAGCGCGTCGAACCCCGATGCCCGCGATCACGATCCACGGCAAAGCGCCGTACCCGGCCAACAGGCTCCAATGTCCTTGCAGCAGACGCTCGGCCACGTACGGGTTCCACAGCATGACCGTTGACGCCACCAACTGCGGCCCGAGCCCGGCTGTCGGCAGCAGGGCTCGGACCAAGCGGGCAGCGCCCAACCCCGCCAGCCACAGTGCGGCGAGGAGTAGCGCCTTCACCACCAACCCACCGTCGACAACCGTGCTCACTGCCGCGATCAGCGCATCCTGCGGCACGGCCCGGGCGGCGGCGTCGGTGAGTCCGAGGGCGGAGTCGGTGAGGTACGACCGGGGAGTGCTGACAGCGTCGCGCAGCAGTAGATAACCGGGACCGAGCAGTGGTCCGAGGATCAACAATGTCAACGCCAGGCTGTACACCGCGGCCACGACGCTGTGGTGTTTCGGCCGCACTGTCATGACGGGCACGATACGTGGTGCATCATTGGTCGCATGGCCCGCCAACCTCTTGATCGTTCCGCTGCGGCCGGGGTCAGTATGGTGTTGGCCGGTTCGATGACGGCAAATGTTGCGTCCTATCTGCTGGCCTGGTTGGCAAGTCGCTGGTTGGGTCCGGCGGGCTACGGAGAATTCGCCAGTCTTCTCGCCGCGCAGTTGGTGCTGGCCGTGCCGGCGTTGGCGCTGCAAACAGTGGTCGCCCGAGAGGCTGTGCGCGGCAAGAGCGCTGACACATTGCGATCGCTCGGGTACAGATGCGCAGCGATCGTGGCTGTTCTGGCGGTGGTGCTGACCCCGGCGATGGCGTGGCTACTCGACACCGGAATAGTCGCAGCGTTCTCGGCTCTTGTGACGGCGCCGATGCTGGTGCTGCTGGCGACGGAGCAGGGATTGTTGCAGGGGCACGGCCGGTTTGGCGTGCTCAGCGCAGTCCTGGCCGGTGCGGGTGTGATGAAAGTTCTTCCCGCAGTGGCAGTCCTGGCGCTGGGCGGAGGTGCGGCCGCAGCGTTGGTGGCGAGCGCGGCCGGAACGGCGGTTCTGGTCGCGGTTGTCCGGGTGCTGGACCGCACGGCGCCGGTGAGCGAGAACAAAGCAGTGCGGATCGGTGTTGTATCCGTGCTCGCCGCCTCCCAGGTTCAGCTCGCCCTGATTGCGTTGTCGTCGCTGGACCTGCTTGTCGTGCGCGTGGTTCTGAGCGAATACGACGCGGGTGTGTACGCACTGGGCGCCGTCGCGACCAAAGCCGCGTTCTGGCTGCCACAAGCGGTTGGTGTTGTCCTGTACCCGAAGATGGCCAATCCAGCCCAATCGGCGCAGGCCGTTCGCACAGCTTTGGCTGTGTTGGTGGGAATCGGGGCTGTGCTGGTGCTCGGCGCGGCCCTCGCCGGTCCGTTGGTACCGATCCTGGTGGGCGACGCCTACGCTGCCGTGGCACCGATGCTGTGGGCCTTTGCATTGCACGGTGCCGTCCTTGCAGTGCTGCAGTGCGCCCTGCTGTCCGCAATCGCGTCGGAACGCACGAGAGTCGCCGTGCTGGCCTGGATCGGATTGGCCGTCGAGGCCGTCGTGATGCTCCTGTGGGCAACGACGCCGGGGCAGTTGATCGGGACAGCGGTTGTCGTGGCGTCGGTGACGGCGGTGGCGGTCTCTGTTGCTGCTGTGCGCAGTGCGGACCGGGCAAGCGCGAGCTAGCAACCCCTGTAGCTAGCAACCCCTGTAGCTAGCAACCCCTGTATGAAGCGAGCACCCCTTCCGACTAGCTGGAAGGGGTGCTCGCTTCACAAAACCTGTGCCAGGTTCACTGGCGACGTGCTATTCCTTGCGCAGATCCGGGCGCGGGATCACCTGGGTGTCGTCGTTGGTCCAGTCGTGTTCGCCGGGAGCAGGGGTACCTGCTCCGCTCGGAGACTGGCCACCGCCGCCGTGTGCAGGCGCCGGGGTTCCGCCCTTGCCTCCGCGTACACCGAGGAAGATGCCGGCGATCAGAGCGATCACGCCGAGGACGCCGGCGACGATCGGAACGGTGCGGCCGACAAGGTTGAGCGTGTCCATGCCGTCCTGCGCCTGTTGGATCTGGTACTCGATGGTCTCTTCGTCGAACGGCAGCGTGACGTTGAGGACGTCGACGTCGACGGAGTTCTTGTTGCGGCCGTAGTACTGGTGCAGCTGCTCCTGGCCCTTGATGACAACACCGGTCTTGGGCTCGACCCACAGGTCACGGACGTTGGTGTACCAGCGTGTCATCGTGACGGGGGTGGTGCCGCCGGGAACGCCCCAGGTGTCGGCAGGCAAGGTGAGCTTGTTCGTGGGGGAGTTGACGACCTTGGACAGGTCGACGGGCTCGATGGTCTGGTTGAAGTGGTAGACCTTCATGCCGTTGATCTCGGTCTCTTCGACGAAGTTGATGTCGTAGTTCGCGCGAGCGTTGAGATCGAAGTAGGGGTAGGTCTGCTGCTCCGTGTTGAACGGGAACTTGTACTGCAGACCCTCGCGGGAAACTTCTTCCGCCGGCTGATCAGCTGACGTCTGGATCGTTCCGACCGGATCGTTGGTCGGCATCGAGCTGACGCGGTCCAGGGTGACGGTGTCGACGGTTGCCGTCAGCAGGCCGCTCTCACCCTGCTTGTCGGTGCGGATGACAGTCTGGCCGGCCTGGACGGTGATGTCGTCGGCGTTGGACGGTTCCTGCGTCGTGACGTAGCGCTGAGCAACGATCGGGACGTTCTTGTCGACCTGAGCTTTGCCGGCAAGTAGCGCGGCAGAGTTGAGGACGCTGCCGTTGCCCGTGGCGATCGTGGTGACCTCGAGGTCGAGCGGCGTCTTCTCCAACTTGCCGACCATGTAGGTGGGAATGAGAACAGCGATGGCCAAGAGGAAGGCGCCGAGACCTACCAGAATGCAAGGAAGTATCCGGCTCGACCCTGAGCGTTCCGCCATGCTGGGACTCCTACCCGTTAGTAGTTTAGACGTGGTGCAACCTGCACAATATGAGTTGCGCTGGCCGTATGGGGTCACAGTAGAACCCATGTGTGGCAGAACACTAACAGTCCAGCGGCCCGGTTTGTCGCATGAGGTGGCGATTTGGCCTCGCATTTTTTTACAGGGCGTCCGGATGGTTTAAGGCGAACGTGCCCCGGTGCACACTTATCCGTGATGATGAGTCCCGTGAATTCTTCCGCAGCCGTCCCGCCGCAGGCCCGTGGCTTCGTTCCGGCCTTGGACGGTATGCGAGGTTTGGCAGCGCTCGGGGTTCTGGTGACCCACGTCGCGTTCCAGACGGGCGAGGCTCAGTCGGGCGCGATCGGTCGGGCTTTCGGGCGGCTCGACCTGGCCGTTGCAGTGTTCTTTGCGCTGTCCGGGTTTCTGTTGTGGCGTCCGCATGCGGCCGCTGCCCGCGGAATCGGTCGGCCACAGGCCACCGTGCGGTACTGGATATCCCGAGCGACGCGCATTCTTCCCGCGTACTGGGTGGCAGTGACGCTGATTCTCCTGTTCCTGCCAGGTGCCGGCGGTGGTTATCAGGTGTGGCTGGCGAACCTCGGCCTGGTGCAGGTCTTTGTTCCGCTCACCCTCACCGAGGGGCTCACTCAGATGTGGAGCCTGTCGGTCGAGGTGATGTTCTATCTGTTGCTGCCGTTGTTCGCGGTTCTCCTGGTACGCCTGCGCGGGAGCAGTGCCCGGTTCCGGATCCCACTTCTCACCGTTGTCTCGCTGATTGCTCTCAGTTGGGCGTTCCTGCCGATTCCCGCGCCGGATTTCATCCACCACGACAATTGGTTGCCGGGATACCTGCCGTGGTTCGGGGTCGGCATGGTGTTGGCCGAACTCGCCGTCGGAGATTCGACGTGGGTTCACCGTCTGGCGCATCGCCGGCTTCTGCTGACCGGTGTGGCGTTGGTGGCGTTTGTTCTCTCGTGCACCGACCTCGCCGGCCCGGAAGGTCTGGTACGCCCAGAGCCTTGGCAGTTCGCCGTCAAGATCGCGCTCGGAGCAATCATCAGCTTTTCGCTGATCGCACCGTTGGTTCTGCGGGACGAGGCGCAGCACCGATTCCTGGCAAGTCCGTTTGCCTTGGCGATCGGTCGCTGGTCGTACGGAATCTTCATCTGGCATCTGGCGGTGCTCAATGCGGTGTTCCCGGTGTTCGGCATCGCGCCGTTCTCCGGCAGCTTCTTCTACGTGCTTGCCTTGACGCTTGTTCTGAGTGTGGCTGTCGCGTCGGCCAGCTACGCCTTGGTGGAGGAACCTGCTCGTTTGGCAGTCAAGCGCTGGGAGAACCGTCGCCACATCGGTGAACCCGCAAATGGCAACGCCGCCAACCCCGTGACCACCAATGCCAGCAACATCACGAACTGAATCAGGAACGAATCGCCCACGTATCCACCGGGTGCTCGCCATGGTCCTGTGGAAAGAAGCGTGATTCCGGCAATTGCTGCCACGCCGGCGGTGCCGACCAGAATTCGGGCTGTGCGATCCGGGCCGACTGCTCGCACGAGCGCAAGCGCGACGAGTGAGCACGCCACGAAGATCCCGGTTCCCACGACGCCGCCGATCACGGTGGCAGCCACAGCCACACCCAGCCACCCCGCTACGACGCTGTGCCACGGGCGCGGCGGCTCGGTGGGCTTCGGTACACGCCGCACCGGAATCAGGGCAGCGAGGAACAGAGGGATCAGCAGCACCAGGCCGCCGAAGATGCCCAGGCGGTACCAGCGGTCACTGGGGAAATCGAGGGTGATCGTTCCGGACGTGCCTGCGGGCACTATCCAGCCTTGCTGCCAACCGTTCACCACTATCGGAGTCAGCTCGGAACCGTCGGGCGCGGTAGCGATCCAGCCGATGCTGGTGCTTTCGGGGTTCACGATCAACTGATCGGTCGCCGATGCGGTGACGGCAAGTTCGCGATGGTTTTCTGTCCATGCTGTCGAGGTGAGAGTGCTCTGGCTCTGTAGTGGGAGCGGACCGGAGCCAACTGTCGTGAGATCCAGGTTGTCGACGGAGAACGCCGCTCCCGGCTCGACCGAGACCTCCGGCTGACCCGCTGGTAACAGTGCCGTTCCGGTGGGGCCGCACACGCTCACCACGATGGGAGCGCCGGTACGGAGCTCATGCGCCGTGGTCTCGATCGACGTCGGGAACTGTTGCCCGGCAATGGTGATCGTGGGACCGATACCGCAGGGGACGGTGATCTGACGGTTATCGAGCCTGTTGTCGGTCTGTACGCCGGAATCGGCGACGACTGTGCCGTCCGCACCGATCACGCCGACTTCCGCAAACCCGGTGGGCTGTACCTGAGCGAAGCCGAGCGCGTTCTGATCGAGAACGGGATCCCAATCGGTGATGCTCAGGACGATTGTGTCGGTGACAAAGGGGGACAGGGGCACTCGCGTGTCGCCCTCCGGCAACTCGCGAACCTGAGGCCCGTTCCCGAGGTTGACGGCAACACTGGTGGGCGGTGACGGCAGGATTCCGACGCTGGGGGTGATATCCAGTGCTGTCACCAGTGTCGGTTCCGGAAGAGTCAGCGTGAGAGTCGGTTTCGGGCCACCCGGCTCGGTGGTGCTCTGCGGTGCCGACCACGTTGTCCGCGCGTCGCCGTCGGTGGCGGCAAAGGCTGAACCACGGGTGTCGCCGATGTCGCTCGAGCCTGATGCGGTGATGCGGCCGGGGACGGTGAGAAGTGAGTCCAGCTCGCTGCCCTGTCGGGACCGAACCGTCAGTTCGGCTGTGACAGAAGTATTTTCCGGGACACTCAGAGTGCGCTGGAATCGACTCGGCTCCTCGGCAATCGCCATGAAGGCGTTGCTGCAGCGCACTCGATCGGCGCTGTCGGCGCAGGAATCTCGGCCCGGGAACTCCTGCGTCAGATTCCAGGACGTCACCGACGCGTCGTTGGGAACCGCTGGCAGCACGGTGTCGAACGTGATGGGCACGAATGTGGGCGCACTGCGGTCGGAGAAGTCCTCCACCGACAGTTCGCTGATGCCGAACTGTGTTCCCGCCGAGCCATTTTCGGTGTGCGTCGCTGTTACTCGCACCCAAGGTGTGGTGCCGCCCGGAATCGATACCGCGACGGGTTCACCCGGCCGGTCGACCTTGACAGCCTTGGTTCCGTTGGGAGTGGATATCTCGAGCCACTTGACCGGAGCGCCGATCGCAGCTGCACTGGTGGTCAGATGCAGTAGACCGCTCGAGATGGGAGTGTCGAAGTCGATCTGCAGCCACTGCCCCAACGCGCGCTCGATTCCGTTGCTGAACCATCCGGTGCCCGGATCGCCGTCAACCGTTGCGGCAGGGCTACTCGACGGCGAGGTCCCGCCAAGCTGGGTGGCGTCGGAGGCGCTACTGGAGACTGTGATCTCGGCGCCGTTCCAACGGCCTTGCACCAGCGGCGTATCGGTGACGGGGTAGTCGGGAACCAGGTTGTACGTGCGTCGCTCGCTGTCCGGTGTCCGCAGAGCCGAACTGTGATTGTCGACCTGTCCGAAATCGGTTTCACGGTCACGCGGTGTGTCGGTGACGGTGAGCGCATCGACCGGTAGTCCGGCCGCCGCGGCGTCGGCGGCAAAAACGACGGGACCGGTGCCGGGAAGTGTTCCACTTTCATGAAGGCGGAGAACGGCTTCCGGTCCGCCCTGAACCACGGGAACCTGATCGAGATCCACCGAGTACGGGCCGCTGAGCGCAGTGCTTCCGTCAGGCGGCGTGACCGCGAAGATCTCGATCGGTGAGTAGTCGGGTCGCAGGTCGCTGTCGGCCACCAGCCCGTCGATGGGCTCCGGGTGGACGTTCTCACCGAACTCGGCGACCTTCGTGATGCCGGGGGAACCGTCGACGGCTTGGTGAACGAGGAGCGGGCGGGCTGAGCGTGAGGTGTCGCCGTCGAGGTCGTTGCGCATCACGAGGTAGTGAATGCCCTGGCCGAGCAGAGTCTGCGCGAGACCGTCGGAGGGGCGACCGTCGGCGATCAGGCGCTGTACCGAATCGAGGGCGCGGATGGCGCCGGGCGGTGTCAGCGGGACGGAGTCTCGCACGGCCCACGGTGTGGTGGCCAGTGCTTGCAGCGGCTCGTCTCGGGTCAGTCCCCACACCTGGCTGCCGAACGGTGCTCCCGGGATGACAAGGGCGCGCTCGGCTTCGGAGCCGGGTGCGGTGTTGTCCTCGAGCCACTGCGCGGCTTCGGTCCAGTACGACGGCACCTCGGGGTACGCGCCGCGCGGTGCGAGTTTTCCGGTCCACGCCAAGGCGGTCGAGAGGGTGAGAGCAACCAGGATCAGGGACGTCAGCGCCACCATCGGTTCGCGCTCGGGATGAGCGAAGGCGCGTCGCCACCGCGGGATCGGAACCGAACCCGGCAAGGGAACTTTGGCCAGGAGATGCGCGAGGCCGAGAACCAACGGGAGACGCACGAGTGGTTCGAGTTTGTGGACGTTGCGCAGCGGTGCGCCCGCGGAGTCCAGGAACAGGCGCACTTGATCGGAGATCGGGGAGCTGAGTTCGCCGACGTATCCCGCAGCCAAACCGGTGATGCCGACAAACAAGATGAGCGTCAGGCGTCCGCGGGCGGGCATCGACCGCATGCAGAGTCCGGCGAGTCCGGCGGCGGCAACCAGTCCGGTGGCGACAACGGCCGCCGGTTGGGTTACGAGGACCGCGCCTGCGATGCGTTCGGGTGAGACGAAGGGCGTCCAACTGTCCGTGCCGCGCAGGATCTCCGCGAGTGACGCCCATTGCGTCGTGACGCCGGCCGATTCGATGTAGTCGAGGAACGGTGGGCTGACCTTGCCGAGCAGCAGGAGCGGGACGATCCACCACAGGGTGCCCATCGCAACAAACAGGGCCCACCACGCGGTGAAGGTCAGCCACGCCCGGTTGGGTTTGTGCGAGAGCCACCAGATGACGGCTACGAGGCAGGCCGCTGCGGTAGCGATGGCATTGATCGAACCCATGAGCGCAACGGCGAGGCCGGACTGGGCGGCCAATTTCCACTGTGCGCGTTTGTGGTAGTCCGGGCTACCGGAAAGGCGCACAGGGCGGAACGCCCAAATCACCGGCAACAGCACCCACGGCGCCAACATCATCGGCAGGGTTTCCGAGGAAATCGATCCGAGAGTTGTCAGAACGCGCGGAGAGAGCGCAAACGCAACTGCGGCGATGACACGAGAACTGCGGCTACCGACACCCAGCGCCTCGGCGACGCGGACGATGCCCCAGAACCCGGCAATCAGCAGCAGCGCCCACCAGATGCGCTGCGTGATCCACGGCGGAATGTGGGCGAGTTCGCCCAACGCAAAAAACGGCCCGTGCGGGAAAAAGTAACCGTAGGCCTGATTTTGCACCTGGCCAAGCGGGGCCTGACTACTCCACTGATGCGAAGCACGTTCGAGGAAGCCGAACGGATTCTGCGTCAGGTCGTACTTTGTATCAGCGGTGATCAGCCCTGGCGACTGGAAAAAGGTGAGAAGAAACGCTACGACGGAGGCGCCGAACAGCCACCGCTTCGACAGAGGCTCTGCCGAAGGCACAATGGTGCCTTCGGCGGAAGAACGGGAACTCGCGAGGCCTGCGCTCTCAGCGGCTGCCGTACTCAACCTGGTTCAGGACGGAAGAATCGGCATTTCCGCTGCGGTCGATGTCGGGACGAGTGTTGTCCGCAGCTACAGCCGTGGCACCGAAGATTGCAGCAGCGCCCAGAACGACGCCGACGACAGCGCTGGCCACACCGGGGACAAGGAACTTCGTCATCGTGGATCTCCCAATAGGTCGTGTCGGTCGGCCGGGACTTACCGGTCCGTACGAACTGTTCGCGTCAAGGTATCACTCGCCGCCGAGAATTCGGACGATTGGCCCCGCAGCGGACTGATTAGTTTGTGTCAGAGACGCCCAGTGCTGTGAGCAATGTCCGTAATTTGGTGGTTGTCTCGTCCAATTCATCCTGTGGGTCCGAATCTGCGACGATCCCGCCCCCTGCGCTTGCCCAGGCAGTTCGACCGTCGGCGCTGATTTCGGCGCAGCGAATCGCGACCACCCAGTCGCCGTCGCCGACGTTGTTGCACCACCCCACTGCGCCGCCGTAGAAGCGCCGCGGCTCCTCGGTGTCGCGGATGACGTTCAAAGCCGCGATAGTGGGTGTTCCGCACAGCGCGGGCGTCGGGTGGAGCGCGATTGCCAACTCGAGGGCAGTGGTGGGGTCACGCAGAATGCCGCGGATCGGGCTGGCCAGGTGCCAGACCTCATGGGTACTGGTCAATTCTGGCGTCGACGGGATCGACAACTCACTGCACAGCGGGCCGAGGACGTCCCGAATCCAGTCGGTGACAAAGGCATGCTCGGCAAGATTCTTCGTCGAACTCAGAAGGCTGTCGCCCGCAACCCGATCCGCCTCGGTCTCAGCTGTCCGACGCGCGGATCCCGCGAGCGGACGGCAGGTCACGACATTTCCGCGTCGGCTCACCAGAACCTCGGGTGTCGCGCCGACCAGAGAGTGGCCGACGAAATCGGTTCCGGCAGCGCTGAGGTCGACGGCAAATGTATTTGCCGCGGGATTGAGCGTAGCCATCCGAGCCGCGAGTGCTGTTGGTGAGATGGGAGATTCGGCGCGAAGTTCGACGGTCCGAGCCGAGACCACCTTGCCCAGGTCGCCGTCACGCAGACGGGTGACCAGTTTTTCTACTCGTCGAAGATGATCTGCCGGTGACGGAATTTCTCGCACTGCATGCGTGTGCGGCAAGTCCACGGAAGTGTCCGAACGCCACACGCTGCCGGTAACGGTTACTTCGGCCGGTTCGTACAACGCCGTCGCTCCAGACGGGTCGAAGGGGAGAGCACCGACGATCAGAGTCGCCGAACCTTCCGACAATGCATGCGTCGCCGCGCCCGCGTCGTCGAAACTGCGTCGTACGCCGCGGGTGAGCACGCTGTGATCAGGCCGAGAGAGAACAAAACCGTCCATGGTGACTAGAACACTAGTCGCCTGGGACCGACGCTCACTTGCCAGGAGGGACGATCAACACCGGCCGATGACTGTGACGCAGAACATGATCCGCCACGCTGCTCTGCAACAACGAACGCAAACCGGTTGTGCCGCGAGTGCCGGTGACGATGATGTCGACGTCCAATTCGTCAGCAGTCTCCACGATCGCGGACCAGATGGCCGACCGGCATTCGGCACTACGGCCTTCGACGGTCAAACCGGCGGCCTCGGCCAATGCGACGCCTTCCGCGAGAGTTGCCTTGGCATCGGTGTACGCGATGTCCTCGACATCGTCGTCGGGAATCCACTCGGGCTGCATGACACCGGAGAGCCCGGACATCCGGGCGGCTTGGCGAACCATCGGCTCCCAGGCGGTGACAAGAATCGCGCGATTGGCGGACAGGAAACGTCCTGCGTACTCGACGGCACGCCGGGCGTTCTCGGAACCGTCGTACGCGATGAGCATCAGTCCTTGTGGCATCACGACCTCCTCGTCAGCGGGGAATCGGTTCACGTCCAGGTTACCTTCCTGCCGTGCCGGTGAGGGGAGTGTATGGGTACGGAGTCCGATACCGTCGTAGGAATGCGGATCAAGTTTGTGAAAACGGCAACCACTCTTGCCCTGTGTGGCGGATTGGTGGCGGGATGCTCGGGCGACGGAGGGGACGTGGCAGCGCCATCGACGTCAGCTGCGGCGAGTGTCACGTCCGACATCACGACAACATCGGAGACGTCCACCGCCCTCCCCGCACCTACCGTCTGCGGCAGCGATCTCCTGGCGTCGTTGTCCACCAGGCAGAAACTTGCCCAGCTCCTCAACGTCGGCGTGACCGGTACCGACGACGCGTTGGCGATTGTTGCGAGCGAGCAGATCGGTGGCATCTTTGTCGGCAGCTGGACCGATCAGTCGATGCTGACCAATCGTGAAGTGCCGCAAGTGGCTTCGGCGTCGAAGATTCCGTTGATGGTGACAATCGACGAGGAAGGTGGCCGGGTGTCCCGCGTCGAGGACATTCTCGGGCCCGATCCGTCGGCGCGTGAGACTGCCGAGACGATGACAGTGGAACAGACGTACCAGATGGCGCTCGAGCGGGGCCGGGGTCTGAAGGACCTCGGGATCACGGTCAACTACGCACCGGACGTCGATGTCAGCTCGCAGCCTGATAATTCGGTAATCGGTGACCGCTCGTACTCGGATGATCCTGCAACAGTGATCGCCTATGCCGGCGCCTATGCCCAGGGAATGCGCGACGCCGGAATCTTCCCGGTGATCAAACATTTCCCCGGACACGGGAGCGCGTCCGGAGACTCGCACACCGGGGCGGTGACGACGCCTCCTCTGGAAGACCTGATGAACTCGGATCTTGTTCCCTTCCGGGAGTTGGTGAACACCGGTGTCGGCGTCATGATCGGTCACCTCGAGGTTCCTGGCCTGACAGAACCGGGTGTCCCGGCAAGTATCAGTCCGGCCGCGGTGTCGCTGCTTCGCGACGGAGTAGGTTACGGCGCAGCGCCGTTCACGGGGCCGATCTTCACCGACGACCTCAGCGGTATGCAGGCGATTACCGACCGCTACGATATTGCCGACGCGGTGCAGGCTGCACTGGTGGCAGGCGTGGACCAGGCTTTGTGGCTCACAACCGATGACGTACCGCGGGTGCTCGATCAGCTCGAAGGTGCCGTTGCGTCCGGTGCTTTGCCCCAGGCCCGCGTGGACCAGGCGGTAGTGACGGTCGCGCAGGCGAAGGGTGCTCTCACCTGCTGAGTCGAAGTGCGATTCGACGCCGGATCTTACCGTAGAGTAAGATAGATACTTACCCTGTGGTTGGAGGATACATGGCCGGTGGCACGAAGAGACTGCCACGCGCGGTACGCGAGCAGCAGATGCTCGACGCGGCCGTGGACGTGTTCTCCGACAGAGGTTTTCACGAAACCTCGATGGACGCCATTGCGGCAAAAGCAGAGATTTCCAAGCCGATGCTGTACCTGTACTACGGCTCCAAGGAAGAACTGTTTGCCGCGTGCATTCATCGTGAAGGTCTGCGTTTTGTCGAAGCCTTGGCTCCTGCAGGCGCACCTGATCTGTCGCCTCGTGAGCAATTGCGTGCTGCTCTGGAAGGTTTTCTCGGATTTGTGGGGGCCAACCGAAAGTCGTGGATGGTGCTCTACCGTCAGGCCGTCGGGCAGCAGGCTTTTGCGGGCACCGTGCAGACAAGTCGCGACCGGTTGATCGAACTGACAGCGCATCTGCTCGAGTCCAGCACCAAGGATCCGGATGCGTCTCACGACTTCGGGATCATCGCAATCGCCTTGGTCGGTGCCGGTGAGGCCGTGGCCGATCGCGTGGCCGGTGGAGAAATCGAAGTGGACGAGGCAGCCGATCTTCTCGAGTCCTTGGCGTGGCGCGGATTGTCGGGCAAGAAGAAGTCGGAATAGTCCCCAGCCACATCGAGCGAACGTACCTTTCAGCGCCTTGGATGCGCCGAAAGGTACGTTCGCTCAAATGGGGTGGGTGAAAACCAGGCTCAGCGCAGCGTCGCTGTAACGTGCGGGTAGCCCTTCTTCGGGTGCAGTAGCGCCAGATCCCAACCGTCGCCGACGCGATCGGCGTACGCGTTCAGTGTTGCCGGCAGCAGAATCGGCTTACCGAATCGCACGCTGTACGTGACCGTGTCGGCCACATCGCCTTCGACGGTCCGCAGCAGTGCCGCGGCGCTCCACATTCCGTGAGCGATGGTTTTCGGGAATCCGAAAGCCTTGGCGCCCAGGGACGAGACGTGGATGGGGTTGCGGTCCCCGGAAATGGATGCGTACTTGCTGATCGTGGTCTGGTCGACGCGGATGGTGGTCATCGGTACCGGCGGAACCTCGTCGGCTTTCGGTTCCGGTCGGGCTTCGCCGGACAGTGAGGTCTTCTGCTGATTGAGGAACGACGACGTCTGACGCCACACCAGTTCCCGCCCCACCCGAATTTCGGTGATCACGTCGATCAGCAGACCCTTGCGATGCTCGCGCAGGTTCTCGGCGTGCACCGAGAGATCAAGCGGTTCGCTCACGGAGATGGGGCGCAGTGATTCGATGACGTTCTCGGCGTGCACGGAACCGACTGCGGGGAAGGGGAATTCCTTCGACACCATCAGTTTCATCACCGTCGGGAATGCCAAGGTGAATGGGTAGGTGATCGGCAGTGAATCGCCGAATCTCAGACCCGTGACTCGGCAGTACGCGGCCAGATTGTCGGTGTCGACCTTCAACCCGGTGAGGGTGATTCTCTGCTGCGGCACCGAGCGCGAGTCCGACTTGTTCCACGGCATCAACCCGAGCACTGCGCGGGAGTAGATGTCGAGGGTTTTGGGTTGCTCGGTGAGTGCGACGGTCTTGGCTGCCATCATGCTCCCAGGAGGCTCTGGCCGCACACGCGAACAACCTGTCCCGTAACGGCATTGGATGCCGGGCTGGCGAAGTAGGCGACCGTCTCGGCGACGTCGACGGTTTCGCCGCCCTGCAGCAGGGAGCTCATGCGGCGGCCGGCTTCGCGGGTCGCGAAGGGGATGGCTGCGGTCATGGCGGTTTCGATGAAGCCGGGTGCTACCGCGTTGATGGTGATGTTCTTCTGTGCCAGGACCGGAGCTTCGGCGTGGACGAGGCCGATGACGCCGGCCTTGGAGGTTCCGTAGTTGGTCTGGCCGCGGTTGCCGGCGATACCGGCGATGGAGGACACGTCGACGACGCGTCCGCCTTCCTTGAGTGCGCCCTTCGCGACAAGGTGCTCGGTGATCTTCTGCGGTGCAAGAAGATTGACGCCGATAACCATGTTCCAGCGGCCTTCGTCCATGTTGGCGAGGGTTT
This sequence comes from Rhodococcus sp. IEGM 1366, assembly GCF_033142425.1. Lineage (NCBI taxonomy): Bacteria > Bacillati > Actinomycetota > Actinomycetes > Mycobacteriales > Nocardiaceae > Rhodococcus > Rhodococcus sp. IEGM 1366. Next base: position 257,768 of record NZ_JAWLRZ010000007.1, on the reverse strand, counting down.
TGTCGCGGGTGATTCCGGCGTTGTGGACGATGATGTCGGCGCCGCCGTGACGCTCCAGCAGATGCGCCGCGAGGACCTCGGCTGCGTCGTCTGCCGTGACGTCGAGTGCGAGGGAGGTTCCGCCGACCTTGTTGGCGGTGGCCGAAAGTGCTTCTCCCGCAGCGGGGATGTCGGCGCAGATCACGTGCGCGCCGTCGCGGGCGAGGACCTCGGCGATGGTGGCGCCGATGCCGCGGGCCGCGCCGGTGACAACGGCTACCTTGCCGTCGAGCGGCTTGTCCCAGTCGGCCGGCGCAACGGAATCTTCATCTCCGACGACGATGACCTGGCCGTCGACAAATGCGGACTTGGCCGAAAGCAGAAAGCGCAGAGTCGATTCGACGCCCGAAAGGCCGGTGGATGCCTTGGGGGAGACGTAGACGAGCTGCGCGGTGGAGCCGCGCTTGATCTCCTTGCCGACGCTGCGGGTGAAGCCTTCGAGAGCTCGCTGCGCGACATGCTCGTCGACGCTCGACGTCTCTTCGGGCGTCGTGCCCAGTACAACAACGCGAGCGCATGATGCGAGATTGCGGATCACTGGCTGGAAGAACTCGAACAGCTGCTCGAGTTCGGTGACCTGCGTGATGCCGGTGGCGTCGAATACCAGCGCGCCGAAGGTGGTGTCGTGGGCCTGCGCGGCGGGGTAATCGGAGAGCAAGACGCGCAGAGGTTCTACGAGTCGGCCTTTACCGCCGATGAGGACCGGTCCGGCCAACGGCGGTTCCCCGGCTTTGTAGCGGCGCAGGTTCTCGGGCCTTGGCAGGCCTGCCTTCGACGCGATGAACGCGCCGGGGCCGGACGAGAGGAACTGTGAATAGAGGTCGGGAGCTCCCTTGCTGGCTGCCACGGTCCTACCTTCTGTCGTGTTTCGGTGTGCCTTGCGCCGTGTATCCGAATCGGATGTGGCGATAGACAAGTAACTTACTACTGAGTAAGAATAGTCTTCAACAGGTAATCGCACCATCCTTGGAGACGCAAGTGACCAGCAAAGCCCGTTCGAACGCACAATCCGCAGCCAAAACGACGCCGGCCGCAAAGCCTGCAGGTCAGCGCCGCCGCGTTGCCATCGTCGGTGGCAATCGCATTCCTTTCGCCCGTTCGGACAAGGCCTACGCGCAGGCGTCCAATCAGGACATGTTCACCGCCACGCTCGACGGACTGGTGAGCCGTTTCAGCCTGCAGGGTGAGCAACTCGGCATGGTCGTCGGCGGCGCGGTCCTCAAGCACAGCCGTGATTTCAATCTCATCCGTGAGTCGGTTCTCGGGAGTGCGCTGAGCCCGTACACACCCGCGTACGACCTTCAGCAGGCCTGTGGCACCGGCCTGCAGTCGATCGTCGCAGTCGGCGACGCCATCTCGGCCGGGCGTATCGACTCCGGCATCGGCGGCGGTACTGACACCACGTCCGACGCTCCGATCGGCGTCAACGATCAGGCTCGAGAGTTCCTGCTGTCCCTCAACCGCGCGAAGTCGACGGGCGACCGCATCAAGCTTCTCGGCAACGTACGCGCCGGCATGCTCGGTCTCGAGATCCCGCGTAACGGCGAGCCGCGCACCGGAAAGTCGATGGGCGACCACGCTGCCATCACCGCCAAGGAATTCGGCGTAAAGCGCGAGGACCAGGACGAACTGGCCGCCGCCAGCCACAAGAACATGGCAGCCGCATACGACCGCGGATTCTTCGACGACCTTGTCACCCCGTTCCTGGGTCTGACCCGCGACGACAACCTCCGTCCCGGTTCGACCGTCGAGAAGCTGTCGACGCTCAAGCCCGTATTCGGCACCAAGCTCGGCGACGCCACCATGACGGCAGGCAACTCCACGCCGCTCACCGACGGCGCGTCGGCTGTGCTCCTCTCCACCGACGAGTGGGCAGCCGAGCGCAACCTCCCCGTCCTCGCGCATCTCGTCGACTCCGAGACAGCAGCCGTCGATTACGTCCACGGCAAGGACGGCCTGCTGATGGCGCCGACGTACGCGATCCCGCGACTGTTGGCCCGCAACGGACTCACCTTGCAGGACTTCGACTACTACGAAATCCACGAGGCATTTGCCTCTGTTGTTCTCGCGACCCTGCAGGCTTTCGAGTCCGACGAGTACTGCAAGGAACGCCTGGGCCTCGACGGCGCATTGGGCTCGATCGATCGCAGCAAACTCAACGTCAACGGTTCGTCTTTGGCCGCCGGACACCCGTTTGCTGCGACTGGCGGACGCATTGTGGCGACTCTCGCAAAAATGCTTGCGGAGAAGGGTTCAGGGCGCGGTCTTATCTCGATTTGTGCAGCGGGCGGACAGGGCGTCACCGCAATCATCGAGCGGTAGTCCCGTGACTGGCAATTGCTGCGCTCACCTGCGGTAACAGCCGGTCTGGGGTGGTGGAGAAGGAGATCCGGTCGCGAGGGGTGACCGGATCTCCTTTTCTTTTTCGGACAAATTTCCGTGGCCTTGTAACGCTGACGGATAGCTACCGATATTCAAGACAGCCCCGTGCTGCTGCCTGACCCCCGACCTGGCAGCAACGCGGGGCTCTTGTATGTCCAGATACCCTGTTGAGTAGTGCTGGGTACGCGCCGCAGCCCCGGTCGATGCAGCGAGGAGTCAAACGAGTGAGTGACGCAGACGGTTCACCCCCGGAGAAAAACAACGGTGTGGACGGCTCCGACACTCCCGAGCGCTCCGCGTCGGATTCGGAAGGATCAACGCCCGACCAAACAGCGCCCGACCAAACAGCGTCGGATCAACCAGCTTCGGATCAAGCACCTCAGGATCAATCGGTTCCAGAGGAGCAAGCCCTAGACGAGCCGGCTCCGGATGAATCGGCCAACGAGATCACGACCGTCATTCCGGTAGTTCCAGCTAACTCCGAGATTCCGACTGGCCCGGCTGTTCCAACCAATGCAGGGGTTCCGGCCGGCGCAGCGGAGCCGACCCAACAGTTCGAACCGGTTCTTCCGGCAGTAGCGCCCGAGCCTGTGGCAGTTGATCAGCCGCCCGCGTCGAAGAAGTGGGTCAAGCCCGCTCTGATTGTCGGCGGGATTTTTGCGGTCGCAGTTCTTGCATACGGAGTGGACGTGTTCACGTCGTCCGGAAACACGCCGCGGGGAACTCAGGTTGCCGGGATCGACATCGGTAACCGCTCGCCGGCTGACGCGGAGACAGTCCTGCGCGCGGAGTTGGCTCCGAAGCTTGTCGAACCCGTCACGGTGAGGGCGGACGATGTGGAATCCACGATCATTCCCGCGTCAGCCGGTATCGATGTGGACTGGTCGGCGACGTTGGCGGGCGTGAATGAGCAACCGCTCAATCCGATCACCCGGATCACCTCGTTCTTCAGCTCGCGTGAGGTGCCGGTGGTGTCGACGGTAGATCAGGCGGCATTGGACGCGTCGATGACGGTTGTCGCGGCCACCAGTGATCGCGCGCCGGTCGAAGGTGCTGTTGTCATTTCCGGTGGTGAAGCGTCTGGTGTGTCGCCGGTGGTTGGCCGCGCCCTCGATCTGCCCGGTGCGGCAGCAACATTCAGTGACGAGTGGTCCTCGGGCGACGTTGTCGACTTGCCTGTGGAAGACACCCCCGTGACGGTGACGCAGGCCGGTGTCGATCGTGCGTTTCAGGACGTTGCGCAGCCCGCTGTGTCCGGTGAGGTTGTAGTCAACGGCCGCGACGGCAAGGAAGCGACCATCGGCGTCGACCAGATCGGTGAGATTCTGACGTTTGCTCCCGACGGTTCGGGCGGATTGGCGCCGCAGTACAACACAGAAGCTGCAGTGAAGATCTTGGCACCGCAATTGGTGTCGACGGAGGTTCAGGCCAAGGACGCGTCGATCACGTTGGCCGGCGGCGCACCGACTGTGGTTCCGGGTGTGGTCGGCGACCTGATCAACTGGCCGGAAACTGTGAAGGATCTGCCGGTTCTGCTGACTAGCACGGGTTCTCGGGCAACTCCGGCGGTGTATGCGCCGGTTCCACCGGCACTCACCACCGAGGGGGCCGAGGCTCTCGGCATCAAGGAAGTGATCGGTGAGTTCACCACCGGCGGCTTCGAGTACGCGTCCGGTGTGAACATCGCGTTGGCGGCGTCGGTGCTCGACGGTGCGATAGTCAAACCGGGAGAAACGTTCTCGTTCAACGAGTACACCGGACCTCGGGGCGCTGCCCAGGGGTATGTGGAATCGGGAATCATCAACAACGGTCGACCGGACAAAGCCGTCGGCGGCGGCATCAGCCAGCTGGCGACGACGCTCTACAACGCAACGTACTTCGCGGGGATGGAAGACGTCGCGCACACCGAGCACAGTTATTACATCTCGCGGTACCCGGAGGCCCGTGAGGCCACGATCTTCGACGGGGCGATCGACCTGCAGTTCCGCAACCCGTCGAAGACCGGTGTGATGATCCAGACGATCACGACGTCATCGAATGTGACAGTGAAGATCTGGGGAACGAAGACCGTCGACGTGGAGTCGATCACCGGTCCGCGTACGTCTCCTACATCGCCTAATACCGTGGTCCTCCCCAAGGGCGACGGATGTATCGCGTCCAGTGGCGCGCCCGGCTTCACGGCGAGTGATACCCGCGTGATCACCGATCACGCCACCGGCGCGCAGGTTTCCTCGAATACTCGCACCGTGAAATACGATCCGGTTCCGATCGTGAAGTGCGAGTAGGAAACTACTACTTACCGACCAGCGGGCCGAGTGTCCGCCCGGCCAGGTCGACGATTCCTGGCTCGTTGCCGTTGGTGATGAGGTTGATGACTACGCCGTCGATCCCGTGGTCGAGGATGCGCGTCTGAACCTGCTCGGCGACGTCGTCTGGGTTGCCGACGAAGTGACGCTCGGTGGCCTTGGCGACCACGTCGTCCGGCGCCGTGGTGATGTCGAGCCCGCGCTCGGCAAGGAATGTTCGCTGATGCGCGCGAGCCTTGTCGCCGTCCTCGTCGATCATCATGAACGTGAGGAAGCTGGTTTCGAGTGTGGTGCGGTCGCGTCCTTCTTCATCGCATCGGGCCGCAATGGCATCCATCTTGCGCGGCAGTTCGGACGGGTCGCAGATGATGTTGAGGTGGTCGGCGAAGCGCGCGGCGAGGGCAAACGTCTTTTTCTCGCCGCCGCCACCGAGCAGGATCGGCAGGTCGTCGCGGACGCGGGGTTCATTGATGGCTTCCTTGACGTGGTACCAGGTGCCGTCGAAGGTGGGGCGTTTGCCGCGGAGCATCGGTTCGATGATCTGCAGAGCCTCGTCGAGTTTCTGGAACCGTTCCGTGAAGGTGCCGAACTCGTAGCCGAAAGAATCGTGTTCGAGTTCGAACCAACCCGCTCCGATACCGAGGATGGCGCGACCACCACTCACTACATCGAGTGTGGTGACGGTCTTGGCGAGCATCGGCGGGTTTCGGTACGTATTGCCGGTAACGAGGGCGGACAGCTGAATGGTGTCGGTGGCTGTCGCCAGCCCGGAGAGCGCTGAATACGCCTCGAGCATGGGCGCATCGGGGTCTCCGATGCCGGGCAGTTGGTAGAAGTGATCCATCACGAACGCGGTGTCGAAGCCGGCGGCTTCGGCTTCACGAGCTTGCGCGATGACGGTGGGGAAGAGGTCCTTGACCGGGCCACCGTAGCTGAAATTGGGCATTTGGTATCCGAGGCGAGTACTCACTCCTGCGACGCTACTCGCTGGGCCGCCGACATGAACTGCGAAAATGCTGTGAAAATTTCAGTAGGTTAGCCTTGCCTGGTGCATGCCGAGACGATGACTGCCAGATGGAACGCCGTCTGTGGCGATACCCCCGAGGCGGTTGCTGTGCGTACCCGTGATCGTGAGTTCACGTTTGCGCAGGCGCACGCGCTCTCGACAGCATGGGCACGCGCGTTGGTCGATTGTGAACCGGACACATCGCGTGCGATAGCGCTCGAGCCCGGCGCCGGCGCGGAATCTGTTGTCGCTGCGCTAGCGGTCATCGCTTCCGGACACCCGCTGATCATGCTCGATCCTCTACTGCCCGAGCAACGACGCACACATATCCTCTCGCTGACCGGCGCACTGCGCGTTGACGTGCCGATGCTGACCGAACTCCCGCAGGCTTCGCACGTCACACTGCCCGAGTCGAATGCGCAGGACACAGCGATTATCGTGTTCACGTCCGGTTCGACGGGGCAGCCGAAGGGCGTTCTGCACAGTCACGAGAATTGGATAAACCAGGCCTTCGAAGCGAAGGAAGCACTCGAGATCGGACCGGGTGATCGCGTCGGAATGCTGTTGCCGATGAGTTTCGGTGCCGGACTGGACGTGATCGTGATGTCGCTACTCAACGGCGCCGGCCTGTACTACTGGGATCCGCGCACCGAGTCGACAACCGGGCTGGCCGAGTGGTTGTCCGAGTGCGGCGTCAGCACCGCACATTGCACTCCGTCGTTCCTGAGATCCTGGCTACCGGAGCTCACCTCCGTAGACGCTCCGGCGCTGTCCTCGCTACGCGTTCTGACAACGTGCGGCGAGTCGATTCACAGCTCTGACGTGTCAGCTCTGCGGCCACACTTACGGCCGGATGCGTTGTACTGCAGCTGGTCCGGATCTTCCGAGACCGGGCACCTCGCGTTCAATCCGTACCCGAGTGATCGAGAGCTTCCAGGCGGTGTGGTCCCGGTCGGCCGTCCTGCGGCCAACAAGGACGTTCTGATTCTCGATGCGGATCAGAACCCCGTCGAGGTCGGGTGTATTGGCGAAATTTACGTTGTATCAAGGTATTTGGCTAACGGATACTACGGCGAAGACCAGTCTGGGGTGTCGAAATTTGCGGTGCAGGCCGACGGTTCGACGCGCTACCGGATGGGAGATCTCGGACGCTTCGACGAACACGGTGATCTGCATCTGTCCGGTCGCAGCGACGACGCGGTGAAGATCCGTGGCTACCTCGTCGAACCTGCCGAAGTGGAAGCGGCGTTGCGCTCCCTCGAATGGGTGTCCGACGCAGTCGTTGTCGCAGACAAGACTGTGCCACAACCGATTCTGATCGGCTACGTGGCAGTCGGTGGATCGGAGTGGACGCCGTCTGCCGCCGAGGTGCGCAGCGCGCTTGGGCAGCGAATCCCGACGTGGATGGTGCCACGCGATATCGTGATTCTTGCGGCGTTGCCTCGCAACGAACGGGGAAAGGTGGATCGCGCCGGCCTTCCTCCCGTTCCGGTGCGCGGCGAACCGGTCCCGTTGCGCGGCCCCACCGAGACGCTCCTCTCGTTCATCTGGCAACCGATTCTCGGCATCGAAGCGGTTGGACGAGACGAGGATTTCACGGCGCTCGGTGGTGATTCGCTTGCTGCGGCAAAGATGCTCGGGGAAGTGGCTGAACAGTTCTACATTCAGATCTCGTCGGCTGAGTTCTCGCAGGCGCCGACCATCGAGGGTTTGGCAAAACTGGTCGATTCCGCAGGCCGTCGCCGTTCGCCGGTTTCGGATTCCTCGTTGGTGCCGCTGCGAACCGACGGCAGCGAGCCGGCGCTCTTCCTTGTTGCCGGTGGTGGAGCACCCGCTGCGGTCTTTTCTCACCTTGTGCGGGAAATGCGCAGTGGCGTACAGGTATACGGAATCCAATCTCACGGACTCGAGCACCGTGGTCGCGCGGATCGGACGATTGCTGCCGCTGCCGCCCGAGCCCTGCGTTCGATTCGGACGGTTCAACCACACGGTCCGTATCGGCTGGGGGGATACTCATTCGGTGGATTTGTCGCTCTCGAAATTGCGTCGTTACTCGAGCGCGCGGGCGAGCACGTCGAAATAGTTGTGCTGCTGGATGCGGTGCTCGACGGCGACGTGGCAGCGAAGGTGGGAGCACTCGGTAGCGCGCGCCTGCCGATCAGCAAGAGAGCGAAGTCCCGCACTGCGGCCGAACTGCCGCAGCGTGAGACACCGCAGGAGTACGTGCCGCAGAACGTGTTTGCTCGACTGTGGAGCAAGGTGTTGATGAATTCGTTGGTCGCGACTGCAGGCTTGTTCCGACTGCGAGCGTCGGCGCAATGGATCGTCTACTACGAGCTGAGCCGGCGCATGCTGGCGAAATACGAGCCGAGTCGGCACGTGGGCCGCGTTCAGGTGATCACCGCATCCGAACCGGGTGACATCGGGGACAGAGACGTGGCCGCCGAGTCGAAGCTATGGGCAGTCCTCGCGCCGGACGACCTGCACATCGAGAGTGTTCCCGGTGATCATCAGTCAATTCTGCGGCAGCCGTTTGTCATTCGCACGGCGGCAGTGGTGGACGCAGCTGTGTCCGGCCGGCAAGGCGCGAGCAATCTGGGGAACGAGAGGTCATGACAACAGCGGCTGTGGTCAGCAGTTTCAATCCGGCGGAAGGTTTGCTCGATACGTGCAGGGCTGTGCGTGAGCAAGTTGATGTTGTTGTCGTCGTGGACGACGGGTCCACAAAGGACGTGTCCGGTGTTCTCGGGCAGTGCCGCGCAGCGGGCTACGAAGTGATCGAGTTGGGCACCAATCGTGGGATTGCGCACGCCCTCAATCGTGGCATCGAGCGGGCTTTGGCCGGTGGCGCCGACCACGTGTTGACGCTGGATCAGGACACCGTTCTTTCGGACGGATATCTGCGTCGCATGTCCGAGCATCTCGAGTTGGCTCGGTCTCTCGGTCTGGATCGAACGATACTGGCTACCAGCACGATCAACGGCGAGGTGGCTCCGTTCTGGCATGCGGAACGGGGACTGACGCTGGCCTTCGAGCCCATCCAGTCCGGCATGCTGTTGCCCCGGGAAGTGCTCGAGCACGTCGGACTGTTCGAAGAAGAACTGTTCATCGATTGTGTCGAGACCGAGTTCTATTTGCGGGCGCGCGCCAAGGGCGTCCATTCCTTGATCACGCCGGGCACCGACATCGAGCACGGCTTCGGGTCGCCGACCACCTGGGTTCCACCACGACCACTGCGCTTGGTGCTCGGTTCGGGACGTGGCGGGTTTACGTTCACGGAGGATGCGCCGTTCCGGCACTACTACATCGCGCGAAACCGCGCGATCATGTACGCGCGGTACTGGCGAACGGAACCGCTGTGGTGCATGGTTTCTGTGGCCAAGGACGTTCTCAGCCGTGGACGGGCAATGCTGTTCGGTACCGAGAGAATGGCCCGTACGTATCTGACTGTGCGCGGATTCTGGGGCGCCGCTCGCGGTGAACGAGGAAAGGTCCCCGGCGCTGTGTTGCGCCGTGCGGCAGTTCTGTCGAGATCTCGCTCGTGAGTGCACCGAAGAAACCCGAGTCGGTGGCCGTGATCATTCCGGTCCGCAACGGACGCGCGATGATCGACGTTCAACTCGATGCGTTGGCGGCACAGGATTACTCGGGTTCCTTCGAGGTGATCGTTGCCGACAACGGTTCCACCGACGGGCTTGCCGAGTATCTCACCGGGCATCCGAGAACCGAGGAGTTGGCACTGCGGCGGGTTGATGCCTCGGATCGCCCTGGCGCCGCGCACGCCCGCAATGTCGGCGCGCGTAGCACCTCTGCACAGTTTCTGGCGTTCTGCGACGGCGACGACCGGGTGCATTCGAACTGGCTGTCGGAGTTGGTCAGGGTAGCGGCCGAACATGACGCGGTAACCGGCACTGCCGAGATCGAGTCCATCAACAGCGAATTGGTGCAGTCCTGGCGGCAGATGCCGGATCGTCACGAGGGTTATTCGTTGTACCGATTCCTGCCGGTTGGCCTCAGCGGAAGCTTCGGGATCTGGCGAGAAGCCTTCGAAGAGGTCGGCGGCTGGGATGAAACCTTCACCAGAGGCGGCGAAGACAGCGACATGTGCCTGCGGATCCAGTTGGCGGGCATGTCCTTCGGTCATTCCCCCGACGCGCAGATTGCCTATCGCCAGCGCGACACGTTGGCCGGGATCTGGCAGCAATCGGTGATGTGCGGTGAGGGCGATGTTCGGTTGTACGCCGAGTACCGCGGTTACGGGATGCCCAGGCGCAGTCAGCTCGCGCTGGCAGACACCGTTGCCTATCTGATCCTGCGTAACCCGCTACTGCCACAGTTCATCTCGCGGGTACCCACCGGCCGTTGGCTCTTCCATGCCGGGAATCTGTGGGGGCGGGTTGTCGGAAGTGTGCGCCACCGCGTGTACTACCTCTGAACTACTTGCGGGACGCTTTGCGGTAACCGATGACGGCAGGACGCAGAAACACCGCGAGGATACCGACGGACCACGCGCAGGTCAGGAACATCGGGCGGGCGATCTCGCCGTTCAGCGCGAGGCCACGGATGGCATCGACTGCGCAGCTGAGTGGTTGGTACTCCACGACGGGCTGGAGCCACGTCGGGTAGGCGTCCACCGGAACGAATCCCGAGTTGAAGAACATCAGCAGATTGGTCGTGATCGCGATCCATTCGGTGATGGTCGACTTGTTCGTCAGCAGCGTGATCGCGGTGACCATGATCGAGAACGAGATACCGAAGAGCACCGCGACGCCCAGCATTCCGAGCAGACCGGGTATCCCGGTCTCGATGCGGAAGCCGATGAACGTTCCGACGACGAAGATCAGCACGGTGGTGACGAGGATCCGCACGACCTCGGCGCACAGACGCCCGAGCAGTGCCGACGACCGATGCACCGGCATCGTCCAGAACTTGTGGAGCATTCCGCCCGCCAGCTCGCGGCGCAGGCCGATTCCGCTGACGGAGGCACCGGCCATGGCTCCCACCAACGCAACCATCGGGACCATTCCGTACGAGCTGCTCACTCCGGTTCGTTCGGAGATCGATTCGCCCAGTACGAGTCGGAACATCAACACCATGAGCGCGGGATACAACAGCGACTGCGCCAAGGTGACCGGATCGCGTGACCACTTGATCAGGATCCGCTTGCACTGTTGTCCGCTCTGGACCGACAACGCTCGCAATGAGGTCTCGTGATGGGCTTGATCACGCGGGCGAAAACCGAAGGGCGTCGCCGCGGTGTTCGACGGCGGTGCCGGTGGGGTGGAAGCTTCCGTCGCTGTGGAATCGGTCATGATCGACGTGCCCCTGCCCATAGTGCCAACGGAACGAATACGGCAGCCAACCCTGCGGCCCACAGCAACGCGGGCGCCAGAGTCGGCCAGGTGAGTGTTCCGGTTGCCATGTCACGCATGGCAGCAGAGAAGTGCGAGATCGGCTGGTTGCGAGCGAATGGTCGGGCCCATTCGGGAAAACCGGATTCGGGAACAAAGCCGGTGGACAGCATTCCGAGGATCATCTGTGGCAGAACCAACGCCTGCCCTGATGCCTCCGGACTTTTCGAGAGCAATCCGATGGCGTCGGTGCCGAGCGAGAGAACGAGGCTGAACACCAAGGCAAACGCGCAGAAGTACAGGATATTTGCGCTTGGACCGACAAATCGGAAGCCGAGTACGTAGCCGTAGACGATCGAGGCGAACAGCGAGACTGCCGAGCGCACCAGAGCGACGCTCATTCGTGCAGCCAGGGGGGTAAGAGGTCCGACCGGCATGGTCTGCAGTCGCTTACTCATACCTCGAACTGAGTCCATCGCCGAGCGTTGTGCCGCTGAGAGCGCGGTGAACGTCATTGCCTGCAGAACAATGATCGGCATGAGGAACTGTGCGTAGTCGAGACCGCGGTCCTCCATCACGATCCGCAGGGGCAGGTAGAAACCCAGTGCGAACACCAAAGGCGCGACGACAGCCGAGACGAATTCGCCTTCCGCCACCATCGATCGCAGTGATCGCTCGGTCAGGGTGAGCCATTGGGGGAGAAACGCCGGCCGGATGGGTGTGCGGGCGGCGAATTCGGTTTCGGGAACTCGCAGTTCGGATCGGTCAACCACGGCTGCTGTTTTCGTGATCGGTGAGCGTCATGAACACATCGTCGAGTGACGGCTTTCGCAATCCGATGTCGGCGAGTCGTATACCGGCGTGGCGAGTGCGAGCGATGACTTCGGCCATCAGGTCGACTCCGGACTCGGCAGGAATGGACAGCGTGCCGGCAGCCGTCGACGGATCGAACTCGTAAGACGGGGGAAGTAGATCGCCCAGCAGTTCGATGATGGCGGGTATCGCGCCCGGATCGACCGGCACGATTTCGCAATAGCGATCACCGATCTCGGCTTTGAGGCTGTCCGAGGTGCCTTCGGCGATGACGCGTCCCTTGTCGATCACGATGATGTTGTCGCTGAGAACGTCGGCTTCTTCGAGATACTGGGTGGTGAGGAGAGTGGTGATCCCAAGATCTTTGAGTGAGCCGATGAGCGACCACAGACCTTGTCGGCTGCGCGGATCGAGGCCTGTGGTGGGCTCGTCGAGAAAGACCACCAGGGGTTCTACGACAAGTCCGCAGGCGATGTCGAGTCGTCGGCGCATGCCACCCGAGTAGCCGTCGACCGTGCGCACGCCGGCTTCGGTCAGTTCGAATCGCTCGAGTAGATCGTCCGCACGTAGTTTTGCGGTGCGGCGACCGAGCCCCATCATCCTGCCGAAGAACATCAGGTTCTCGCGGCCGGTGAGAGTGGGGTCGATGGCTGCGTACTGGCCGGTCATCATGATCAGCCCGCGCACCTGAGCGGCATCTGCCACGACGTCGAAGCCGGCGACAGTGGCGCGTCCGGAATCCGGAGTGAGCAGTGTGGACAGGACGTCGACGGTTGTGGTCTTGCCTGCGCCGTTGGGGCCCAGTATCCCGAGGATGCTGCCTCGTTCGACTTCGAAGGAGATTCCACGGAGTGCTTCGACGTCGCCGAATGACTTGGTGATGCCCTCGACGACGACGGCTTTGGGCTCTTCGGGCATTTGCTCTCCATGCGCTGTCGGTGGATCGAACCGACCTAGCACTTTGTCGATATCGGGTAAGTCCGGTGGCGTGCCGGCTCGCCGTGAACGAGCGTACAGACCAGGTTTCGCGCGGGATCCATCGAGTTGAGAGGATGTCACCTGATCTGTGCCGATCGCCACCGGGTCGATTCGCGAACGAAGCTATAGGTTAGCCTAAGCTTTTCTGCTTGCGTGTACAGCGTGGTTCGTGGATGTGTGAATTGGGGATGACGAGCGATGTCGGTAGTTGTTGGTGGCGCTCGGGATTTCTCGAATCTGCCGGCCGGGGCGTTCGAGCTGTCCGCAGCGCAGAAGAGTATCTGGTTCGCACAACATGCGGCCGGCTCCGTTCCGATCACGATTGCTCAGTACGTCGCGATCGACGGGGATCTCGACGCCGATCTGCTCACCGAGGCAGCCAGACACACCGCCCGTGAACTCGGAACGGCGATGATTCGTTTTGTCGCGGCTGAGCCGGTGCCGTATCAAGTCGTCGACGACACTCAGCGTGACGAACTGATCAGACTCGACTTGCGTTCCGAATTCGATCCCGAGGCCGCCGCTCAGGAGTGGATGCAGGACGAGTACAGCACGCCCATCGACATCGTTCGGGATCGATCGATCGAGGTGGCGCTGATTCGTGTCGCCGATCGCAGGCACTTCCTGTACGCCCGCATCCATCACATCGCGCTCGACGGTTTCGGCGCGAAGACACTTGTCGACAGAGTTGCCGAGCGCTACACAGCGGCGGTGGCCGGTCGTGAACCCAGGCCGAGCAAGGCGGTGCCGTTGCCGGAAATTGTCTCCGATGAACAGAAGTATCGACAGTCGAGCAGATTCCAGCTGGACGCGAAGCACTGGGCAGAGCGGCTACGCGACCTACCCGATCCGATCAGTCTGGCCGATCGAAGCGGGACGCTCGACACCCACTCGAAGGTGGTCAGCGGAGCATTGCCCGCGCAGACGGCCACCGCGATCGACAGCGCAGCAGTGCGTCTGACGGCCACGTTTTCATCGATAGCCGTCGCATCCACAGCGCTCTACTTCGCAAAGATGACCGGCAGCTCCGATGTAGTACTGAGCTTGCCGGTCTCGTCGCGAGTGAATGCTCTGTTGCGCAACTCGGGCGGGATGGTCTCCAACGTCGTTCCGATCCGATTGTCGGTCACCGCAACAACAACGGTTGCCGATCTGGTGGCGGATGCGTCGTTGGAGCTGACCGGTGCACTCCGTCATCAGCGGTACCGATTCGAAGATATGAGGCGGGACGCAGCCGATCGCGGGGAGATTCAATCCTCCGGCCGGCGTGGGCTTTTCGGACCGGCCGTCAACATCATGATGTTCGGTAACGAACTCACTTTCGGATCGATGACCGGACGATTGCACATTCTGTCGACCGGGCCGGTCGAGGACCTGTCGATCAACGTTTATCCCAGCGTCGCGGACCAGGAATCGCGCGTGGACCTCGAGGCCAACCCATCGTTGTACAGCCGCGCTGAGCTCGCGAATCACCACAGTCGCTTCCTGCAGTTACTGGATCGATTTGTCAACGCGCCCAGTGATCGGCGCGTCGCCGAGATTTCGCTTGTCGGAGAAGACGATCGGCGTGACCTGGTGCCTGCGTACGGTCGACCCGCCCCGGAGCCCACTCTGATGCAGAACGTCCTCACGGGCGCCGTCAGCCGTCATCCGGACAGCCCCGCGATAGTTCACGGGGACGAGGTTCTGACCTACCGCGAAGTCGGCGCCCGCGCGAACAAGCTCACCCGGATGTTGCTGGCCCGCGGTGTCGGACCGGGAAGTTTTGTGCCAGTGGTGCTGCCGAGAGGGCCGCGACTGGTTGTCGCAGAACTGGCAGTGCTCCAGTCCGGAAGCGCATTCGTCCCCATCGATCCGGACCTTCCGGCGGCCAGGATCGAAGCGACGATCGCCGATTGTGGCGCTGCCGTGGTGATCGCAGCCGGTCGGAACTGGCCGTATCACCCGATCACTGTGGATTTCGACGACGAGCTCGCGCGATCCGAATTCGCTTCCACCTCTGCGGCTCCGATCACCGACGCTGAGCGTCCTCGCATTCGGATCAGCGATGTGGCATACCTGATCTACACCTCCGGTTCGACCGGAAAGCCCAAAGGTGTGGCGATTACCCATTCCGGGATCGCGTCGTTCGCGGCCGAGCAACAGCATCGCTACGGTGTGAAACCGCACTCTCGCACATTGCAATTCGCGTCTCCCGGATTCGACGCGTCCATCCTCGAGCTGATTCTCGCATTTGGAGCCGGGGCGGCAATGGTGATTGCACCCCCGTATCTCTACGGCGGTGAACAGCTCACCGATTTCCTGCGTGCCGAGCGAATCACGCACGCGTTCTTGACGCCTTCAGCGCTGGCCTCGGTGGAGCCCGAACAACTCCCGGACCTTGCTGTGGTCATTGTCGGTGGTGAAGCGTGTCCGCCGGAACTGGCAGCAAAATGGGCGCGCGGGCGCGCGATGTTCAACGCGTACGGACCGACCGAGTCGACAATCATGGCGACGGTTGCGGGACCGTTGGATCCTGGTGCACCCGTAGATATCGGTTATCCGATCACCGGTACGTCAGTGGTGGTGCTTGACAAGTTCCTGCAGCCGGTTCCTCGGGGCGTCACCGGCGAGCTGTATGTCAGTGGCAGGGGACTCGCCCGTGGTTACCATCGGAGACTATCCCTGACTGCCGCAACTTTTGTAGCAAACCCACTGGCGGCCAACGGTTCCCGGATCTATCGGACCGGAGACCTGGTGCAGTGGACACCCGAGGGTATGTTGCGTTATCTCGGGCGCGCCGACTTCCAGGTGAAAATCCGTGGTTTTCGCATCGAGTTGGGTGAGATCGACGCGGCGCTTACCAGCCACCGCGACGTGGAGTCGGCAATCACGATCACCTACGAAGGTGGGCCGTCCGGTGATTCCGCGTCGCTGGTCTCGTATCTGCTTCCGGTCTCCGGTCGGGCGATCGACACTGCCGGTGTCCTCGCACACGTGCAACCGCTCCTGGCGTCGCACATGATTCCCTCTGCGCTCATGGTGATCGATCGGATACCGCTCACCTCCGCCGGCAAGCTCGATCGGACGGCTCTGCCGGCGCCGGTGTGGAACCGGGCCCCGTATATCGAACCCGCACCTGGTTTGGAATCACTGGTTGCTGCAACCTATTCCGAGTCAACCGGAGCAGACACCGTCGGAGCGCACGACGAATTTTTTGCGTTGGGTGGAAACTCACTGACAGCTACTCGGGTGGCGAGTGTGCTCGGGCGAGCGCTTGGCACCACAGTGGCTGTGCGATCGATTTTCGAAGCACCGTCGGTGCGTGCGCTTGCCGACAAGCTCGCCGGTCTCACGCCGGAGGCCGGCCGACCCGCACTACGGCCCATGCCTCGAACCAGCCCGATCGGTGTTTCGCCCGCACAACACCGCATGTGGTTTCTCAATCAATTCGACACCGGCTCAGCTGCATACAACATTCCGGTGGCAGTTCGACTGTCGGGTGAACTCGATCATGTGGCTCTTGCCGGCGCATTCGGCGACGTGGTCGATCGACACGAGGTGCTGCGCACGAGCTATCCGGATTCACCGGACGGACCGATTCAGCGCATCGCTCCGATCAGCGACCAGGCGACGGGGCTACCGTTGCGGGAGGTCTCACGGGAAGATCTGGCTGGCGAACTCGAACGCTTCGCGCGCCAAGGGTTTGACGTATCTTCCGAGATTCCCTTTCGCGCCGCCTTGTTCAAGGTCGGGCCGAGCGAACATGTGCTGATCCTCGTCATCCACCACATCAGTGCCGACGGGTCCTCGACGGCGCCCCTGGCGCGCGATATCGCTCAGGCGTACCTGGCTCGGCTCGAGAACCGAGATCCAGGCTTTGAACCCTTGCCGGTTCAGTACGCGGATTACACTCTCTGGCATCGAGAGTTGATGGGCAGCGAACTCGATCCGCATTCGTTGTCGAGGACACAGACCGAGTACTGGTCACGGCAACTGGGCGGCCTTCCGGTTCGGTTGGATCTGCCAAGCGACCGTGCTCGCCCAGCGCTTGTGTCGACCAGCGGGCAGGCGTTCTCCGGCTCGATCGACGCCGATCTGTTCGCACGGGTCTCGGCGCTGGCAGTACGCTCCGGTGCAACGGCTTTCATGGTCATGCACGCGGCGTTGGCCGTGCTGCTGGCCAGACTCAGTGCCACGTCCGACATCTCGGTGGGCACTCCCGTTGCAGGACGCGGCGATCCGGCTCTCGACGATCTTGTCGGCATGTTCGTCGGCACGGTGGTCTTACGTACCAAGGTGCATGCGCACGAGACGTTCTCGGCACTCCTCGACCAGGTTCGAGACGTAGACCTCGGGGCGTTCGCGAATGCCGACATACCGTTCGAGCGTTTGGTGGAACTACTCAACCCGGAGCGTTCGGCCGCACATCATCCACTTTTCCAAGTTGGATTCTCCTATCAGAATCTCAATTCCGGATCGTTGGTGCTCGACGGTCTCGAGGCCGAGATCATCGATCTGCAGCTGGGTATTTCGAAGTTCGACCTGCACTTGACGTTGTCCGAGAAGACCAGCCCGACTGCGCCGACCGAGGTGCACATGCAGTGGGACTATGCCGACGCACTCTTCGACGAAGAAACTGTCGCCCGGTTCGCTCACAAGTTCGTGCACATCCTGGAAGCCGTAGTCGCGCAGTCGGATCGGGTGATCGGCGATATCGATCTGACCACCGATCGATCGACGACCGTGATCGGTGCGCTCAACAACACGCGCCATGCTCTGCCGCCCGCGACCCTTGCCGACCTGCTGTCCGCTCAGGCAGGCGCCACCCCCGACGCGATTGCTCTTGTCACGGACACGATGTCGATGTCCTACGGCGAGTTCGCTTGCCAGGTCGGAGATCTGGCCAGGACGCTGATCTCGAAGGGGATCGGAACCGAGGATCGTGTTGCCGTCGCCATCGAGCGTTCGCCGGCCATGATGGTGGCACTGTGCGCGGTACTGCAAGCGGGTGCCGCGTACGTACCCGTCGACCCGAGTGCTCCCACCGAACGGATTGCGCGGATTCTGTCCTCCGCGTCGCCCGTCTTGATGCTGACCGTAGAAGCGGTCCGTACCCAGTGTGAGGCTGCGGCCCGAGTCAGCCCGGTTGACGTGTTTGTGGTGGATCGCCAAGGCGTGCCGGCCGAGTTGTCGGGTCCGATCACGGACCGAGACAGGATTCGCCCCCTGCGACCGGACAACGCGGCGTACGTGATCTACACGTCGGGATCGACGGGAATACCGAAGGGCGTCGCGGTTTCGCATTCGGCGGTAGTGAATCAACTGCTCTGGAAGCAGGATCGGTACCCGCTCGGCGGCACAGACACCGTGCTTCAGAAGACGCCGATCACGTTCGACCTGTCGGTGTGGGAACTGTTCTGGCCGTTGATCAGCGGCGCGCGGTTGGCGCTCGCCCGGCCGGACGGACATCGTGATCCGGAGTATGTCGCCACGGCGATGCGTGACTTCGAGGTCACGACAGCACATTTTGTTCCCTCGCTCCTCGACGCGTTTCTCGAATCCGGTGGCGGAGTGGATCAGCCGTCGCTGCGCCGTGTTCTGTGCATCGGTGAAGCGTTGCGTCCGCACACTGTTGCAGAACTTCGACGCAATCTCGACGTAGAGATTCACAACCTCTACGGACCGACCGAGGCAGCGGTGAGCGTCACTGCGTTCGACTGCGACGACGTGCAGGACGCCACCGTCCCGATCGGCACACCGGTGTGGAATACACAGCTGCTGGTGCTGGATTCGCGTCTGAAGCAGGTCCCGCTCGGCGTTCCCGGCGAGTTGTATCTCGGTGGTGCGCAGTTGGCGTCGTGGTACGAGGGTCGGGCGGATCTGACCGCCGAACGATTTGTGGCGGGACCGTGGTCCGGAGAAGGACGACGGATGTACCGCACCGGTGACCTGGTTCGCCATCGCAAGAACGGTGTGCTGGAGTACCTGGGCCGTAATGATTCCCAGATCAAACTGCGGGGCCAGCGCATCGAACTGGGGGAGATCGAAGCGGCGCTCGGCCGAGATCGGCGTGTGCGTGCGTGCGCGGTCATCGTCCACGAGTGGCGGTCGGCTCCGGAATCGGCGTCCTTGGTGGCGTACATAGTTCCCGCAGAGGGCGCCACCTTCGACGGATCAGCCGTTCTTGCCGATCTCAAGGGCGTGCTGCCCGGCTACATGGTGCCCACTGTTCTCGAGGTTCTCGACTCGATCCCACTGAATGCGAACGGCAAAATCGATCGGCGGACTTTGCCGGAACCGACTCCGGTGCTTCGTGAATACCGCTCGCCGCAAGGGCACGTCGAACAGCAGGTTGCCGACATCATCGAGGAGATCCTCGGGATCGAGAACGTCGGACGAGCCGACAATTTCTTCGAGATCGGTGGAAACTCACTGGTCGCAACGAGGGTGACACACAAGCTGACGGGAGTGTTCTCCCGGGAGGTTCCGATCCGGGCGCTTTTCGACGCTCCGACCGTTGCCGAGTTGGCCCATTGGATCGAGAGTGCGCCCCGCAGCTCGGCCGCCTTCGGTGTTCCGCCGCTGCCGCCACCGCCGCGTCCGGACATTGTGCCGCTGTCCGTAGCGCAGGAACGTATGTGGTTTCTCGGCCGGCTCGATCCGCAGTCGCCGGTGTACAACCTTCCGGTTGCCCTCGGTCTGGACGGCGATCTCGACCCCTCGGCCTTGGCGACGGCGATGTCGGACATCATCGACCGGCACGAGGTACTGCGGACCTACTACCCGGAGTTCGATGGTGTTGCCCGCCAGTATGTTCTCGATGCGCCGTCGTGGATTTTGCAGCCGGCAGCCGACGTCGAACCGGAGAACGTGGGCGAGCTGATCGCGAAACTCGCCGGTCGGGGCTTCGATCTGACCCGCGAGGTACCGCTCCGCGGGGTCCTGCTCCGGATCGGTGACCATGCGCACGTTCTGGTGCTTGTGGTGCATCATATTGCGGCGGACGGTCTGTCGATGGGCCCCTTGATCCGTGATCTGATGATCGCGTACTCGGCACGGGCCAACGGCAACGCGCCGGCTTGGTCGCCGCTTCCGTTGCAGTATGCAGATTTTGCACTATGGCAGCGGAGTCTTGTATCCGATACCGCGACCGCTACCGGGCGCTTCGACGGACAACTCGAATACTGGCAGTCGACGTTGGCCGACCTACCAGCGGTGCTTGATCTGCCAACAGATAGGCCCCGCGGTCAGGTGCGCTCTGCCGAGGGCGCCACAGTGCGGTTCCAGGTGAGCGGCGACGTGCACCAACTGTTGCGAGGGTTTGCTCGTTCGCGCCGCACAACTCTGTTTGCCGTAGTCCACTCTGTCGTCGCGGTTCTGTTGGCACGGTTGTCCGGTCAGGGCGACGTCGCGGTCGGTACGCCCGTTGCCGGACGTACCCATGAGTCGGTGGACAACCTCGTCGGAATGTTTGTCGGCACAGTGGTTCTGCGTACTGCCGTCGATCCGGACCTCTCGTTCGACGACCTCGTGGCGCAGGTGAGTCGCTCGGACATCGAGGCGATGAGTAACAGCGATGTTCCGTTCGAACAGGTTGTGGCCGCACTCGATCCACCGCGCTCGGGTTCATTTCACCCGCTTTTCCAGGTGATGCTGGCTTTTCAGGATGCGGTTCCCACAGAGATCGAATTGGCCGGGGTGAGAGCGCGTCCCATCCCGATCGATCTACCGGTGTCGCGTTTCGATCTGCATCTGACTGTTGCGACAGATCCGGATCCGGAGCAGGCGCTCGACGTCCTGCTGACCTACGCCGTTGATATCTTCGACCGGGCGACGGCAGTGTCCATTGCGCAGCGATTCACCGGGTTGCTTGCGACGTTGGTCGCTGATCCCGCCGCCGGGATCGGCTCGGCGGATATTCTCGGGCGCACCGAGCGAGAGCTGATCCTCGACAATTGGGGCAGTGGTCCCAAAACTGTTGTCGGAGTGCCCTGCACGTACTCCGAGTTGCTCGCCGAGCGAGCTGCACCGAGCAGCGACGCCGTGGCGTTGAGATCGGCGGATCAGGTACTGACCGAAGACGAATTCCGATCTCGGGTGAACAGGTTGGCCAGGCTGCTGATCGATCACGGAATTGGTCCGGAAAAGATAGTGGCACTGGAACTTCCGCGCGGAATCGACCTTGTCGTGTCAGTGCACGCCGTGCTGGCCGCTGGTGGAGCCTATCTACCGGTGGATCCCGGCCTGCCTCGACCGAGGATCGACGCGATGATGTCAGCTGCCGGTGCGACGCTGACGATCACCGAGGCGGTACTGGCTGAATTCGACACTGCGCATTACTCGTCCGATCCGATCGAGGATTGCGACCGCATGCGCCCGCTGCTCGGTGGACATCCGGCATACGTGATCTTCACGTCTGGTTCCACCGGTGAGCCGAAGGGCGTTGTGGTGTCGCATGAGAGTCTGGTCAACCGTCTGACGTGGATGAGAGATGATTACTCCCTCGACCGAGAAGACGTGTTCCTGCTCAAGACACCGGCGACGTTCGACGTGTCGGTGTGGGAGCTGTTACTGCCTGCGGTGATCGGGGCAATGCTGGTGATCGCCTCGCCGGACGGCCACCGCGATCCGCGATATCTGGGGGAGTTGATCGACCGGTCACAGGTGACGGTGGTTCACTTCGTTCCTTCGATGCTGGATGCATTTGTCGGCTCTCATGTCGAGAGCGCACCCATGTTCCAGAGCCTGCGCATCGTATTCACCAGTGGCGAGGCACTGTCACTGACGAGTGCTGCCGCGCTTCACCGTTTGGCGCAGGTCGAGATGCACAACCTCTACGGCCCCACCGAGGCCGCTGTGGACGTCACCGCAGTCGAGGTGCCTCGCTCGGTGGCTCTGGGCGGGCCGGAGATCTCGATAGGCTCCCCGGTAAGCGGCACCGCTGTTTACGTCCTGGATTCGCGATTGAATCCCGTCCCTGTCGGCGTGCGTGGAGAGTTGTATCTGGCGGGCGTTCAGTTGGCGCGGGGCTATGTCGGGCGGAGCGATCTGTCGGCCGGTCGCTTCCTCGCGAACCCGTTCGCCCCGGGCAGCCGGATGTACCGAACAGGCGACGTGGTCGCGTGGCGTGCTGACGGGACCCTCGAGTATCTGGGGCGCAGTGACTTCCAGGTGAAGCTGCGAGGTCAGCGACTGGAGCTGGGGGACATCGAGGCAGCCTTCGTCGGACTGCCGGGTGTTGCCGGTGCGGTGGCAACGGTCTACGAAAATCCGGCGACCGGTGCCGAAATCGCAACCTACGTGGTGCTTACGGATGACATCGTTCCCGACACGGCACAACTACTGTCGGATGTGCGGCAGACTTTGCCTGCGTACATGGTGCCCAGCTCGGTCACAGTGCTGAGCGAACTCCCGCTCGGTTCTACCGGCAAGCTCGATCGCCGAGCCCTGCCGACGCCGGAACGGCCGATCGACCGAGTGGTTCTCGCACCGCGAAACGCGGCCGAAGCCGAGATCGCCGAGGTGTTCCGCGCGGTGCTGGGCCACGACGAGGTGAGCGTCGACCGGGACTTCTTCGATCTCGGCGGAAATTCGCTGGTGGCCAATCGCATAATCGGTGAGGTCAACGCGCGGATGGGCGCAGACCTCCGATTGCGCGATATTTTCGACAATCCGACAGTGGCCGGGCTGGCAGATGCACTCGCGCAGTTGCCTCGCCGCGTCGAGGAGTCCGCGCGTCTGGGGGAGCTGGCTCGGCCGGAGCGGCTGCCGCTCTCGCCGGCTCAACAGAGAATGTGGGTTCTGAACCGACTCGATCCCTCGTCGGCTGCCTACAACATCGCTGGGGCAGTAACGGTGAACAACGACCTGAACGCCGCGGCACTTGTTGCGGCGGTAGGGGATCTGGTGATCCGGCACGAGGTTTTGCGCACGGTGTATGTCGAGAGCGGCGACGGCGTCGCACAGGTCGTCCAGGAAGCGGACGCGCCAGGTACCGACAGTGCGGCAGTCACTTTCGAGGACTTGAGCGGTACCGGTTCCGAACAGCGCACCGCGCGGATGCGTGAGTTGATCTCGGGCAGCTTCGATATCACCGCTCGTGGGCCATTGCGGGTGCACTGCCTCCGTGTCGGTGCAGACCGCCACACGCTGGTTCTGGTGCTGCACCATATTGCCGGAGACGGCGCATCGATACCGATCCTGTTGCGGGAACTGGTGCAGGCGTACGTTGCTCGAGTTTCGGGAGGTAGACCGCAGTGGGTTCCACTGGTGTACCAGTACGTCGACTACGTGTTGTGGAATCGTGCTGCTGTCGGCGACCCGGGGGATCCGCAGTCTGTTGCGGGGCAGCAGCTTGCATACTGGCGAGAAGAGCTTGCCGACGCTCCGGCCCTGCTCGAACTTCCGTGGGACAGGCCACGAACCGATCAGCCCACTCAGCGCGGAGCGCGGGTCAGTTGCCCCCTGACGCCGGCTGTCCGTCAAGGCTTGGCAGATCTCGCCCGAGCGCAGCAGGTTTCGATGTTCATGGTCGTGCACGCCGGTGTGGTGGCCTTGCTGTCCCAACTGGGCGCGGGGTCGGACATCGTTGTGGGGACACCGGTTTCGGGCCGAAACGACCCGCGTTTGGCCGATACGATCGGCATGTTCGTGGGAACGGTGGCGTTGCGTACGGCAGTTGATCCCGTTGCCTCGTTCGGCGAGCTTCTTGCCGTGGTGCGCGCACAAGATCTCGCGGCGCTGGCAAATGCAGACGTCGCGTTCGAGCACGTCGTGGAGGCCGTCGGGGTGTTGCCGATGCGAAGCCACCACCCGGTGTTCCAGAGCACGGTCACGGTCGCCGAATCGGCTGCAGACCTGGTGCAGATTGCGGCCGGCGATCTCGGCGGCGTCGAGGTGGAACCAATCGACACCGGTTCGGTGCGCTTCGACCTCGAGTGGAGCGCAACGTCAACGCTGGGTGTTTCGGGTGAACCTTCCGGGCTGGATCTGGAATTGGCCTATGCCACAGACCTGTTCGACGAGTCGACGGCTCAGAGCCTGGTAGATCGGCTCGCCCGCGTGTTGAACGTGGTTGCGGCCGATGCAACGATTGCCGTGCGTTCGATCGATCTGCGACTTGCCACGGATCAATTTCCGGAGGCTGTGCCGTTCGACGGAACGAGGCTGACGTTGCCCGAGATCCTGGAGGGTGGGGTTTCGCTCGGCACGACGGCACTGATCGATCCTGACCGCGGCGACCAGTTGTCCTACGTCGAGTTGGACCGAGCGTCGAATATTCTGGCGCGCACATTGATTCGACGCGGTTTCGGGCCGGAATCCGTTGTCGCGATTTGTGTACCCCGCTCGTTCGACTACGTGATTGCGGTGTGGGCAGTAGCAAAGTCCGGGGCCGCGTTCCTTCCCGTCGATCCGAATTACCCGGCCGATCGCATCGTGCACATGCTCGAGGATTCAGGTACGACGCTAGTTATAGGGTCTGACGTGGAACGGGTTCTGCCGGCGAATCTTTCTGCTCGGATCGAGGTGTTGGACCTCGGTGATCTGCGGAGCCGGAGTGAGCCGGATGGTGCCCCGATCGTGGACAGCGACCGAGGCTCCCCGATCCGTTTGTCCAACGTCGCATATCTGATCTACACGTCAGGCTCGACCGGCACGCCGAAAGCAGTAGCGGTCACTCACGGCGGCCTGTCCGCATTTGTGGAGGCGCAGAAGCACTACGGAGTCGATGCCCGTTCACGCACTATGCAATTCGCGTCGACGAGCTTCGATGCCTCGGTACTCGAGTTGCTCTTGGCGTTCGGTGTGGGTGCGGCGATGGTTGTCGTCCCCGACGACGTGTACGGCGGCACAGAGCTGACGCAGCTCCTTCGTGAACAGCACGTCACTCATGCTTTTGTAACCCCGTCGGCGTTGGAGTCGATGGATGCGCAACACCTACCGGAACTGTCGGTGGTCATCGTCGGCGGTGACCAATGCTCCGAGGCTCTGGTTCGGACGTGGGGCGACGGTCGACGGATGTACAACGCGTACGGACCCACCGAATCCACGGTGATGGCAACACAATGCGGTCCGATGGATCCGTCAGTGCCGGTGTCGATCGGCACTCCCGTAGTAGGTACAACGGCCGTGGTGCGTGGGGACGGGCTTGTGCCGGTTCCCCCGGGTATCGAGGGTGAGCTGTATCTGTCGGGCGCTGCGTTGGCTAGGGGTTATCACGAAAAACCCGGCCTGACGGCGTCGCGCTTCGTCGCGGACCCGGACGGCGCTCCGGGTTCTCGCACCTATCGAACGGGCGACCGGGTACGTCTGACGGGTCCGAACGCCGCTACTCGAGAGCTCCGCTATTGCGGGCGCGGCGACGATCAGGTGAAGATCCGGGGTTACCGGATCGAATTGGGTGAGGTGGAGTCGGCCGTAGCGACTTATCCGAATGTCGCTGCTGCGGTGGCGATCGCCTACCGTGGTCCGCAATCGTCCGAGCCGGTGCTGGTGGCGTATGTGCTCGCTCACCGAGGTGTCGAGATTGAACGTGCAGGATTGCGCGCACACCTCGCGTCACATCTGCCGACGTACATGCGTCCGGCATCAATCACGTTCATCGATTCGCTGCCTGTGACGCCGGCCGGAAAACTGGATCGAAAAGCCCTGCCTGAACCTGTTTTCGAGCAACGTGTGTACGTGGCGCCGCGAACCGATGACGAAGTGGCGCTGGCCGGCATCTTCGAAACAGTGACCGGCTCGGAAACTGTGGGTATTCACGACGGATTCTTCGAGATCGGCGGCAATTCCTTGCTTGCCACTCGATTGGTAGCCCGTGCAAACGAGGCATTCGACGCAGGGTTGAGTGTGCGTGATCTTTTCGACGCACCCACAGTGGCGGAGTTGGCACCACGAATCACTCGAGGTGCTTCGACGCGTCCACCGCTGCGCGCGCTTGCACGTCCCGAACGCGTCCCGTTGTCGCTTGCGCAGCAGAGGATGTGGTTCCTCAATCGTTTCGATCCGACGTCGGCTACGGAGAACATTCCGATTGTGCTGCGTGTGACGGGTGACCTTGACGTGGTAGCGCTCGGGTCGGCGATCACAGATGTCGTAACACGGCACGAGGTGCTGCGGACGGTGTACCCGGATGCAGTGGCCGGTCCGTATCAGGACGTGCTGCCGCCGTCATCGCTCGACGCGGAGTTGCAAGCCGAGTGGACTCCGGAAACTTCCCTGCACGAGCGTATTCTGGCGTCGGCGAGAACACCCTTCGACGTCACCGCGAGGGTTCCGATCCATGTCGACCTGCTCCGGGTGGGTGGCCGAGTTGCGGATGCAGTTCCCGTCCATGTACTGGTGCTGGTGGTTCACCACATCAGTGCCGACGGCTATTCGATGGCGCAGCTGGCGGCAGACACGATGACTGCGTACGCGGCTCGCATCAGCGGCTTCGCACCTACGTGGGCGCCACTCGAGATCCAGTACGCCGACTTCGCGATCTGGCAGCGAACGGTGCTCGGTGACGAGAAGGAATCGGGTTCGGTTGCTGCGCAACAACTCGGCTACTGGCGCGGGCAACTGAGCGGTGCCCCAGAAGTGCTCGATCTTCCCTGTGATCGTCCTCGGCCTGCACGGCAGTCGTTTGTGGGTGCCAGATATCAGTTCGAGGTGAACGCAGAACTGCACACTTCGCTGCGCGATCTTGCCGCTGCTCGAGGCGTTACGGTATTCATGCTCATGCACACCGCTTTGGCGGTGCTCCTCGGGCGACTTGCCGGCACCGATGACGTCACGATCGGAACTCCCGTCGCCGGCCGCGGCGAGCAGGCTCTTGATCCGGTGGTCGGTATGTTCGTCAATACCCTTGCGCTGCGGACGGTTTTGCCGCCGTCAACGAGTTTTTCCGATGCGGTCGACATGGTGCGAGAAGTGGATCTCGGTGCATTTGCCAACGCGGATATCCCCTTCGAACGGCTGGTGGAGGTACTGGAGCCGACAAGGACACAGGCTCATCATCCCCTGTTCCAGGTCGCACTCTCGTTCCAGAACCTTGGCGATATGACCTTTGCCTTGCCGGGACTGGAGGTGTCCGTCGTCGATCCGGATATCGAACTGGCGGAATTCGATCTCCATCTGACCCTGGTTCCCGGCGCAGACGGCGAATCGGGACCCATGGCGGCGCAAATTGTCTACGCCACCGACCTTTTCGATTCCGATACCATCGCCGACTTTGCCGATCGCTACCTCCGGATCATCGATTCCGCAATCGATTCTGTGGACCTCCCTTGTGGAGATATCCCGCTGCTGTCGAGTGCGGATCATCGCCGCATCGACGGGATTGCCAGTGGTGGAACCGGGTTGGTGCACGGAGCTGTGACACTTGCTTCCGAGTTTCACGCACAGGTCAGGATCAGTCCGGACGCACCCGCGATCACCTCTGGCGATGAGACGCTGAGTTACGCGCAGATGCAGCAACGGGTGTGCGCGCTGGCGCGGTATCTCGTCGAGCTCGGAGTTGGGCCGGAAACTCAGGTGGCAGTTGCTGTTCGGCGTTCGATCGACCAGGTGATCGCGATGTACGCGGTGGTCGAGGCGGGCGGCGCCTACGTGCCGGTGGAACTCACGCAGCCCACAGAGCGAATTGCGCTCGTGTTGGACACGGCTGCACCCAGCGTGGTGGTGACCGCAGGTGGTGCGGACGGAGTGGGCAGTGGAAGTTGGGTGGAGGTCGACCTTCATACACTCGATCTGAGCGGTCATTCCAAAGGTGCGATGACCGATGTCGAGCGCCGCGCGCCGCTGCGTGGTGATCACCCGGCATACGTGATTTTCACGTCCGGGTCGACGGGTGTGCCCAAGGGCGTCGTGGTACCTCATGCCGCGGTGGTCAATCAGTTGCGCGGGATGCAGCAGGAATACCCGATGGACGCGTCGAGTGCTGTGCTCGTCAAGACGTCGGCAGGCTTCGATCTGTCGATCTGGGAGTACTGGTGGGCGCTGCACGTGGGTGCCAGACTCGTGCTGGCACCGCAGGACTCGCAATTCGAACCCGAGGTGTTGCTGTCGGTCATCGAGAAGGAGTCGATCACCGACGTACATCTTGTTCCTTCGATGTTGCTGATGCTTACCGCAGCGGCCGACACCGGATTCCCTGAATGCGTGCGGAATGTGCTGTGCATCGGTGAGGAATTGCCGGTATCACTTGCAGCGAGGTTCGGCGCTATATCCCCTGCGAGCCTGCATAATCTCTACGGTCCCACCGAGGTAGCGGTCAGCGCCACTCGGCATCGGGTGTCCGGCGCCGACACCCGCGCGATACCTATCGGACTGCCCGAACCGGGTGTGTCTGCGTACGTTCTGGACTCTCGTTTGCACCACGTTCCGGACGGAGTAGCGGGCGAGCTCTACTTGTCGGGAATTCAGTTGGCACGTGGATACCTGGGTCGTTCGGCGCTCACTGCCGAGCGCTTCGTGGCGGATCCGTTCGGTGCCCCGGGCGGTCGGCTCTACCGCACAGGCGACCTTGTCAGTCGTCGCCGCGACGGCTCGCTGACTTATCTGGGCCGGATCGACCTGCAGCTCAAGCTCCGTGGATTCCGCATCGAGTTGGGAGAGATCGAGTCCGCACTGGCCGGCTATCCCGGTGTAGGAGAAGCAGTGGTGAGCGTCTACTCGCCGAACGGTGCCGCCGCGCGACTCGTCGCCTACGTGAGCGCACCGAGTTCGGATCTGTTCGATCTCGAGGAACTGGACAAACACCTTCGATTCCGGCTGCCGGGATACATGGTGCCTTCCGTCGTCGAGGTGCTCGAGCAGTTGCCGCACAATGCAAACGGCAAAATCGACCGCGGCCGTCTGCCCGAGCCTCGAATCCCGCAGCGGGAGTTTGTTGCGCCCACGAATGCAACGGAACGATTGGTTGCTGCCACGGTTGCCGACGTGCTCGAACTCGAGAGCGTCAGCATGAATGACAACTTCTTCCAGGTCGGCGGAAACTCTTTGCTGGCAACACGAGTGGTTGCACGGCTGCGAGAGTCCGGTTCGGCAGAGATCGCGGTCCGGTCTGTCTTCGACGCGCAGACCGTCGCCGAACTGGCGGTTCTCGTCGGCGCCGCGGCGAGCAGTGCCGACCGTGGACCCGATTTGGTGAGGCGTCCGGCGGGCGCGGTAGTACCCCTGGCGCCTGCGCAGGAGCGGATCTGGGCGGCAAATCGCGCCCAGCAGGGCAGTGATTGGAATGTGCCGATTGCGTTGCGTCTACGGGGCAAGATCGACCACACGGTGCTGGCTGCTGCCGCTACCGATCTCTTGACCCGCCACGAATCGCTCCGCACGATCTATCCGCCGACGCCGGACGGACCCGTTCAGGTTGTCGTGCCGGTGGCCGACGTCCCCCTGGATCTGCAGCCGAAGCAGGTGTCGGAGGCGGAGTTGGCTGCGGTGCTGCACGGGTTCCTCTGGTCCGACTTCGACGTGACCACCGACCTTCCGTTCCGAATGCAAGTGCTGCAGTTGGGAACCGAGGAGTTTGTTCTCGCCATCGTTGTGCACCACATTTCCGCGGACGGGTATTCAATGGGGCCGCTGACGCGTGATGTTCTGATCGCGTATGCCTCACGTAGCGCCGGCCTCGAACCCTCGTGGCAGGAATTGCCGGTTCAATTCGGTGACTACTCGGTCTGGAAGCACAAGATTCTGGGTTCGGCGCTCGATCCGGACAGTGAACTGAATCGACAGGTTCGTCACTGGCAGAACGTTATCGGCCGGGAACCGCGTCCGATGCTTCGACTCGATCATCCCAGGCCGGCGGTGTGGCAGACGGCAGGCGAGACCGTCGAGTTCGACATCGATTCGCAGTTGCATGCTGATTTGACGGCGTATGCGCACGACCGGGGCGTCAGTCTGTTCATGATTCTCCAAGCCGCGTTTGCCGTTCAACTGAGCGCCCTCGCCGAGAATCCCGACGTTCGGGTAGCGACGGCAAACGCCGGTCGTGGCGATCGGCTTCTCGACGACATGGTGGGTAACTTCGCCGAAGACGTACTCATGCGGATACACGTCGAAAAGGGGATCGCGTTCGATGATGTTGTCGAGCAGGTTCGTTCGTCGTTGCTCGACGGTTTGGCTCATCCCGACATCTCGGGCCCGCGGTTGATCGAGGCGCTGGGCTTGCCGGAGTCGGAGTCGATGAATGTGCTCTTCCCTGCGACGCTGATTCTTCAACGTGCCGAAGCCGGAATCGACATCGACGCCCATGGCCTGTCGGTTCGATCCGAGCCCTTCTCGAACTGTGTGGCGAAGCATGAATTGGAATACGCGATTACCGAACACTTCTCGGATAACGTGCCGAGTGGGCTGACCGGAGCGTTGGTCTATCCGGTGGCACTACTGCGTCGCAGTAGTGCCGAACAGATAGTGCGGGACTACATCCGGATAGTGGAGTCGGTACTCTCGGCCGAAGGTCGTACTGTCGAGGAATTGGGGAGACAACTCACATGAGTAGCCATGTGGGGAGAAATTCGGCAAGGTCGGCAGGCTCAGCGGAATCTATCTCGGTAGTGATCGCAGCCTTCCACGCGCTGCCGCTCCTCGACGAGCAGTTGCACGCACTGGCAGGTCAGGACTTCGACGGCCGTTTCGAAGTGGTGATCAGCGACAACGCGGGCGAGCCTGCGCTGCGTACGCATGTGGAGGAGCATCCGCTTCGCGACCAACTGGCACTTCGCGTGGTCGATTCCTCGTCGGTGCCGGGAACGTCGTCCGCGCGTAACGTCGGTACGCGGGCGAGCCGGTATCCGTTTGTGGCGTACTGCGATCAGGACGATCGCGTTCATCCGGGGTGGCTCACCGCTATGGCGTCGGCGTCGGCGTCCTACGATCTTGTTGGTGGCCCACTGGAGAAACACACCCTGAACGACCCGGTTGTGGCACGTTGGCGTGCGTTACCGGAACCCGACGAACTTCAAGTGCTCGGTCGTTTCCTACCGATCACCTTCGGCTGCAACCTCGGCATCTGGCGCGAGGTATTCGACGATATCGGTGGCTGGGACGAGAGCTATCCGGCAGCCGGCAGCGATGTCGAGTTCTGTTGGCGCGCACAGATAAAGGGCTACACCTTGGGTAACAGCCCCGAAGCGATTGTCGCCTACCGCTTTCGGACGGGTATGCGCGAGTCGTGGCGTCAGGTGGTGAGTTACGCCGAGGAAGAAGCCAGAGTGGCGCGGCAGTACGACGCTCCTGGCCGCGCCTGGTACTGGCCGCTCGTGCATGCCGGTGTCGTGGTGGCATTGCTGCCGGTGTGGCCTTGGGCATGGTCACGTAGTCGTCGGGGCGAATGGGTATGGACCACCGGTAATCTGGTGGGCCGGATCAAAGGCAGTATCAAGTACCGCATCGTCTATCTCTGACTTTCAGAGGTAGTAGACACGGTTTTCGATGCTGCCACGGA
Source organism: Rhodococcus sp. IEGM 1366 (assembly GCF_033142425.1). Lineage (NCBI taxonomy): Bacteria > Bacillati > Actinomycetota > Actinomycetes > Mycobacteriales > Nocardiaceae > Rhodococcus > Rhodococcus sp. IEGM 1366. Next base: position 226,478 of record NZ_JAWLRZ010000007.1, on the reverse strand, counting down.
TGCGTCCGTACAGATTGGCGAGGTGGAAGAGCCACATTCCCGTGGTGTTTCTCCGGACCTTCCTCGGAATCAAGGGATTTCGGAAGACAATGTAGGCAATCGTGTCAGCCAGGGCAATGGGCGACCGACGAGGCATACCGTGGTCGCGGAAACTCGCGTAGAGCTTGGCATCGGCACGTCCGCCCGCCACGTTCTGCCGCCAGTGTTCTAAGTACGAGTCACGCAGGCGGTAAGCGGTCACGGCGTCGGTGGCCTGTCCGAGAGTAAAGCCTCGCAATTGAAGTCGCACGCAGAACTCGAAGTCTTCGCCGGAACCGGTGTATTCCTCGTTCCATCCACCAAGTTCGTCGATGAGCGATCGGGGTGCGGCAAAACTGCAGCTCGGCGTGACCGGGAGGTATCCGTGGATGATCGGTAGAGTACCGCGTGCCGGAAGTGGCCGCCAGGAGGCAACGTCGGCAGAGTTGATCGACGCCGTTTCGAGAGTGCCGCCCACTGCGTCGTAGCGCGTGCATGCTTCCACCATCGCGCTGAGCCACCCGGAGTGGACGCGGTCGTCGGCGTCGGCGAATGCGATCAGCTCGCCCTTGGACTGTGCCACACCGGCATTGCGGGCGTGCGCCGCACCGGGCTTGTCGCTGCTGTCGATCAGCCGTAGCGCGAGCGCGGCCGCGTGGGGATAGTTCTCCAGGTGCCGCCGAAGACCGTCGGTAGAACCGTTGTCGCTGACGATTACTTCGAAGCGGCCTACGTAATCCTGTGCGGCCAGCGCGTCCAGCTGTTCGTCGATCAGTTCGGTGGCGTTGTACGCGGGTATGACAACCGACACCAAGTCCGGGAGTGGGCTGGGCATCTGACCTCCGAATAGTGGGGACCCGAGCAGGTAGAGCCCGAGCGCGCCTCCACTCTATTCGGTTGCCGCGAACTTCTGGGCCGTCAGAAAAGATGGGCTGTCAGAAAAGATGGGCGCTCAGAGAAGCTCGTCCGCCTCGTCGCGTAGGGCGGCGCGCCTCTGGTGGCGCTTGACGACCAGGACGGCAGCAGTGAGTCCGATGAGCGCACCGACTCCACGGCCGGCCCAGGTTGCGATTCCCTCGCCCGGCCGAGCCATCAGTTGTGCGACGACGCCGATCAGTGCGATCACGTAGACGGACCCGGCCACGAGAACTCGGGGGTCGAGACCCTTCATGCTTGCGTAGACATCGACATCATGGACCTGTGCGTAGCGCAGCACCGCCATCGAACAGACAAACCATCCGATGATCAGTCCGAATGAGATCCACGCGCCGGTTCGTCCGGCAACCCACGGAAGAATTGCCGCCGCGATCAAGGCGATCCAGTACGCCAGTTGGAACCCGACCGCTGAGGCTTCGTTCCACACGTCGCGTTGGCGCTCGTCCTTGTAGAAGTCGTCGTCCAGATCGCCGACGAACCGCAGTGCCTTCATCATCGTGCTCATACTGTCTCCTCGGCATGTTCCGGTAGCGGGAAGAGTGTTTCGACGGTGGTTCCCAGCGCTCCTGCCAGCCGTATTGCCAGGTAGACACTGGGCGCGTAGTCACCGCGTTCGATGGAGACGATGCTCTGCCGGCTCACTTGCCCAGCTGTGGCCAGCTGCGCCTGGGTGAGCCCAATGAGGCGTCGGTGCTCACGCACTCGGTTGTCTCCGGCTCTTTCGACCATAGGAAAAGTAAAGGACACTTGTCATTCAATGTCAAGTAGACTTGTCACAGCGCTAGACCTCGATCGGCGGATGCAATCTATCCATCGTCCATTGCCGATTGCGCCGGGCGGCAAGCGAACTGGCGGTCAGTGATGCGATCAGCACGCCGCTGAGGACTGCGATGGACACCCAGAGCCTCGAGTCGATTCCGCCTACCGTGAGCTGGCGTAAACCGTTGACGGCGTACGTCATCGGATCGAACGGATGAATGATCTGGAAGGGTTTGGCTGTGGTTTCGACGGGATAGATTCCGCCGGCCGAAACCAGCTGCAACATCAGGAACGCCAGGGTGACAACGCGTCCGACGGACACACCGAATATCGCGTTGAAGGCTTGGATGAGTGCCATGTAGGTGGCCGTGATGAGAATGAGGAATCCGACGGTGCCCGCGATATGGGTGGCATGCAGTCCCACTCCGAAGTGCACCACCACGTACATGACGATTACCTGGCAGACGCCGATCAGCAGTGCCGGCCAGTACGACGCCAACACAACGCGCAGCGCTCCCAGTCCGTTGGCGATCGGGCGGTTCTGTAGTGGCTTGAGCAACATCCACGTGATGATGCCGCCCACGAACAATGCGAGAGGCAGGAAGAACGGAGCGAAACCGGTGCCGAAGGTGGCGGCTCGGTTCTTGTAGGTTTCCTGCAGTTCGACCGGACTGGAGAGCGTTTGCGCTGCCGCGGTGCGCTGCTCGTCAGTCCAACTCGGCACCTGCCCGGAGCCTTCGGTGAGCTTGGTGGCAAGTTCGGACGCGCCGGCCTGCAACTTCGGGGTTCCCTCGGCGAGTTGAGCGGCGCCGTCGGAGAGTTCGATACTGCCGTCGGTGAGCTGTACGAGACCACTGCTCAGTGTTTGGGCGCCGGCATTGACCTGTTGGCCTCCGTCGCGTAGCTGGACGAGTCCGCTGCGCAGTTCGCCGCCGCCGCCGACTGCCGCGCTCAGGCCGGCACGGAAGGTGCTCGACGGATCTCCGAGTTGATACGCGAGTTGCTGTGCGCCGCTTTTGAGCTCGGCCAGTTGTCCCATGGTGGATTCGCCGAACCCTTGGGTGCGCAGGATGTCCTGGGCGGGTGCCAACGCGTTGGCGATTTGCTGCGAAACGGGATCGGGATTCAGGCGCAGTGCTGCCACGGCTTGGCCCACCAACTGTGTTGCCTGAGCTTGCGTGTCGCCCAGAACATCGAGGGTGTCGACAACTTGGGTGACGCCGCCGCTGAGTTCTGTTGCGCCGTTGCCCAGTTGACCGGCACCCACATCGAGTTGTCCCAATCCGTCGGTGAGCGCCAGGATTCCACCGGTTGCGGTGTCGATTCCCGCCGATAGTTGCGCGGTACCGTCGGCAAGGGTGGCGGCGCCGTCGCGGGCGGTCACCATGTTGTCCGCCAAAGTCTTCGAGCCACTGGCAAGTTGGGCTGCGCCGTCGTTTGCGGTTGTCATGCCGGCGGAGAGTTGTTGTGCTCCGTCAGCGGCCTGTTTCAGCCCGGCGCCCGCGTCGGTGAGTCCCAGCAACACGGTCTCGACGGATTGTGCGCCGATCGTGGCGCCCACCTGGTTGAGAATCTGCTGGGCGGCATTTTGGCCGATGATCGTGGCCAGGTAGTTGTTCACGTCGTTGAAGGCGAACTGCAACTGGGCTTTACGTGGGTTGTCGGACGTGGGCGAGGCGACCGCTTCACTGAAATTCTCGGGCAGTGTCAACGAGAAGTAGTACGTGCCGTCCGAAACGCCCTGCGCTGCTTCGGCGGGGGAGACGAGGTGTAGGTCCAGTTCGCCGGAGTCGAGGAGGGCTTGGCTCACCTGGTCACCCGCGTTGAGTTCTTTCCCTTGAACCATGGCGCCGCGATCGATGTTGACCAGCGCGACCGGAACCTTGTTGACCTCGCCGAACGGATTCCAGAACGCCCACAAGTACATTGCGCCGTACAACAGTGGCATGAGGATGATGGTGACGAGTGCGATTCGGGGCATGACTCCCCGGGAGAACCGCTTCAGCTCGGTTCCGAGTGACATTCCTGCAAGCATCGCCGCTACCTCGCGCCTTCTTGATCGGGATAGGTGACATCGTCGCGCAGAGTGAGCACGTCGACCGGTGTTCCTTCGGGCAGCGGATTCACCGTGGAGCAGATGACGGTCTGATATCGGCCCAGGTCGGCGAGTCGCTCCACCAGGTAGGCGCGCTCGTAATCGCGTCGTACCTGCTCGAGGTCGTCGATGACGAGCACCGCGGTCTTCTTGGTGTTCGCGACGGCGATCCGCAGCAGGGTGGCTTCGAGTTCACCGAGATCGCTGACGTACTGACCGAGGCGCGGTAGTGGGTGATCGCCGAACACCGGCCCGCAGACGGCGGCGAGTTGCTCGTCACCGGCGCGGCCGATCAATTTGTACCATGGTGCATCCCAACGGATCTGCTCCGTGACGAGGTCGCGAACGGTGACCGACTGTGCCAGTTCGTCGATGTCCTCGAAACCGGCGATGGAGCAGATGTCGAAGATGTCGCGCGGGCGGGTACGTCCGAATACGTTCAGTGACCCGGAACTGGGCTTCAATCGCCCGCTCAGTGCCAGGAGCAGTGAGGTGCGTCCGGATCCGGCCGAGCCTTCGATGACGGTGACGCCGCCGGCTCCGATGTCGAGGTCTACCGGGCCGAATACCGGGCCCCACGGTCCGTCGAGGCGTAGTCCCCGCGCTGTTACTGCTGTCTCGCGCGTGTACTCGGGCTGAGATTCGTACGCCTCGTGCGGAGCGGCCACGGCGATCACCTTTTCGGGTTGGAGTCGGCAGTGCTGGTTCAGCCAACCACAGACAACCCGAACTGGTGCCCCGAGTGGGCGGCCGATCGTGAAGGTTTCTGCTCGCTGCGCGAGTAAAAACCTTCACGATCAGCGAACTGAAACGGGTCCGGCCGCCGAGGGAAAACCCTCAGCGGCCGGACCCGTTTCAGTCGATCAGAATGCAGCTTCGTCGATCTCCATGATGTCGTTCTCCGTGTTGGCGATGATCTCGCGTGACGCGGTGAGTTCCGGCAGTACGTTCTTGGCGAAGAAGGACGCGATGGCGACCTTGCCCTCGTAGAACGCCTTGTCCTTGTCGGAAGCGCCGTTGTCCAGCGCTGCGATAGCGATCTCCGACTGGCGCAGCAGCTGCCAGCCGATGATCAGGTCGCCGACAGCCATCAGGAAGCGCACCGAGCCGAGTCCGACCTTGTACAGCTCGGAAGGCTGCTCCTGGGCGCCCATGAGGAACCCGGTGAGGGTTGCCGCCATGGTCTGGACGTCTTCGAGGGCGGTAGCAAGCAGTGCGCGTTCCGCCTTGAGGCGACCGTTGCCTGCTTCGCTGTCGATGAACGTCTTGATCTGTCCGGCGATGTGAGCGAGGGCGACACCGCGGTCACGAGCGATCTTGCGGAAGAAGAAGTCCTGAGCCTGGATGGCGGTGGTTCCTTCGTACAGCGAGTCGATCTTGGAGTCGCGGATGTACTGCTCGATCGGGTAGTCCTGCAGGAATCCCGAGCCGCCGAGGGTCTGGAGGCTGTCGGTCAGGTACTGGTACGCGCGCTCGGAGCCGACGCCCTTGACGATGGGGAGCATGAGGTCGTTGACGCGGAACGCGGTGTCCTTGTCGGCGCCCGAGACATGCTTGGCGACGATCTCGTCCTGGTGCGCCGCGGTGTAGAGGTACACCGCACGCAGGCCTTCGGCGTATGCCTTCTGCATCGCGAGGCTACGACGCACGTCGGGGTGGTGCGTGATGGTGACGCGCGGTGCGGCCTTGTTGGTCATCTGGGTGAGATCGGCACCCTGGACGCGCTGCTTTGCGTAGTCGAGAGCGTTGAGGTAGCCGGTGGAAAGGGTGGAGATAGCCTTGGTGCCCACCATCATTCGAGCGTGCTCGATGACGTCGAACATCTGCGCGATGCCGTTGTGAACCTCGCCGACCAGCCAGCCCTGGGCGGGGACGCCGTGGCCACCGAAGGTGAGCTCACACGTGGTGGATGCCTTGAGGCCCATCTTGTGCTCGACGTTGGTGACGAAGACGCCGTTGCGCTCGCCGAGTTCGTTGGTCTCGAAGTTGAAGTGCGTCTTCGGGACGAAGAACAGGCTCAGACCCTTGGTGCCGGGGCCGGCGCCTTCGGGGCGAGCGAGGACGAGGTGGAAGATGTTCTCGAACAGATCATCCGAGGTTGCGGACGTGATGAAGCGCTTGACACCTTCGATGTGCCAGGAGCCGTCGTCCTGCTTGATCGCCTTGGTGCGGCCGGCGCCGACGTCGGAGCCTGCGTCGGGCTCGGTGAGGACCATGGTGGCGCCCCAGCCGCGTTCGACAGCAGTGGCTGCCCAGCTCTTCTGCTCTTCGGTGCCGTTGTTGAACAGCACGTCGGCGAAGGAGGGGCCGGCCTGGTACATGAATGCGGCCGGCTGCGCGCCGAGGAGCATTTCGGCGATCGCCCACACGACCGTGCGGGGGACGGGTACGCCGCCGACCTCTTCGCTCAGGCCCATGCGGAACCACTCGGCGTCCCACATGGTGCGGAAGGACTTCTTGAAGGATTCGGGAAGCTTCGCCTCGTGGGTCTCCGGGTCGAAGACAGGCGGGTTACGGTCGGCGTCGGCGAAGGACTCGGCGAGCGGTCCCTCTGCCAGTCGTGCGACCTCGGCCAGCATGCTGCGGACGGTGTCGGCATCGAGATCGCCCCAAGCGCCTTCGCTCAGTGGCTTTTCCAGTCCGAGTACCTCGAAGAGGTTGAACTCGAGGTCCCTGACGTTGCTCTTGTAATGGCCCATGTCTGCTTCTCCCAGTGAGGTGGTGCGGTCCAGCACTCCTAGTACCGCCCGAAGTTTATTACTCGTCGGTAACTTAATACATGTTACTAGTCGTTCTTTCAACTGCCAACATCGAATTTCCGTCCGATGACAAGTGCGTCGATCGCGATTCCCGTTTCGGTGTGTCTGTGCGGATTTCCGGCGATCTCGAAACTGAGCTGGTTTCCGAATTCTTCCATCAAATCCTCTGGCGTGTAGAGGATTTCGCGATCTTGTGGTCCGCCGACGCCGTAATCGACGTTGCTTCGGTCGTGACCCAAAATCATGAGGATTCCGTCAGGTTTCAGAGAATTTATGGCACGGTTCACAACCAACGTGCGCTGTGGTGCCGGCAGATGGAGGTACAGAACGAGCGCAAGATCGTAATTGTGGCCGTACTCGACCGTGGTGACGTCACCGCAGCGGTAGTCCAGTCGATCGACCACGGAGCGTGGGGATCGGGAGGCGATCGTGCGGGCCTTGTCGATCGCGACGGCCGAGTAGTCGATGCCGGTCACTTCCCAGCCTCGTGTTGCCAGCCACAACGCGTTGCGGCCCTCGCCGCAGGCCAGGTCCAATGCCTTGCCGTGGGGGAGGGCCGTCGCGTATTCCACCAGAAGCTCGTTCGGGGGAGCGCCCCAGACGAGTTCCGATCGTTCGTACTTCTTGTCCCAGTCGGCCGCGTCCATAAGTGACGACGGTAGTGGTACTCAGTGCTTGTGCAGTGCCGCCCGCGTCGGGACGGCGATCGACAGGAATCCCAAGGCGGCAGTGACGGCAACGATCGATCCGTAGACCGCCGGCGAGACGGTGGGTACCGGCGCGCCGGAGACGGCTATCGCGATCCCCACCAGCGGAGGTATGGCGATCAGTGTCCCGACCACAATGGCGATACCGACCACCATGACGGATTCGATCCGCATCATGGCGCGAACCTGATTGGTTCTGGCGGCCACGAGTTGCAGTAGGGCAAACTCTCTCGCGCGTTCCGCCGTGGCCGCGACCAAGGTGTTCACAACAGCGACAGCCAGATAACCGAGCAGAACAAGGACCGCGAGGATGCTCACCCAGGACTGCATCCGACGCTCGTCGGCGCCGGCGGCCCCGAACTGGTCCTGGTTCATTGCAGAGATAGAGGAGAAGGACTGCAGTGACTGCTGCACCTCATTGATGCGTCCAGGTTCGGCGCGCACCAGAACCGTGTCGATCAGCGCGTCGGTGGAGTGTGTCCGCAGCGTATCGACTGGCAGAGTGACGTCGCCGAAACCGAGTCCACGACCGTACTTCGCGACAACCAACGGATGTATCACCGTGCCGTCGCCGAGATGGAGATCGATGCGACCACCGACGCGGGCACCGAGGGCGAAGGCACCGTCGCTGCTCACGGCAACGGTGTCGTCGGTCAGATCGGCCAAATCTCCCTCGATGACATCGAGGTCGAGAGTGGACGCGGCGTGAGCGGCGTCGATTCCTTGCGCGGAGATCGGGGTGACCGCTGCGCCGGCCTCGTCACCACTCGTCACCGGCAGGACCTGACTGCGGACGACGGGGTTGGCGGCGCTCACTCCCGGAATTGCCCTGACGGAATCGACGAGCGCGGGTGCGATGCCGGCCGGAGCGCCCACGATCAGATCTGCGGTCACTCCCTTGATCGACTGATCGGTTGCCTCCGCGGCGACGGTTGACTGGCTGAAGAACTGCACGGAGCCCAGGGCGATGGCCAGAGCGAGCGGCACGATGGCGGAGGAGAGCCGACACGAGTGAGATTCGGCATTTGCGGCAGCCAGAACTCGCGGCGCTCGGGTGCTACGACGCAGTGGTCCGCCGACGGCCCGGATGATGGCGCGCACGAGCAGTGGGCCAAGCAAGGCGACGGAGAAGATCAGCAACAGCGCGCTGCTGCCCGCTCCGGCAGCTGCAGCCTCGCCGGGCAGGAACGCCGGGAGTGCGGACATACTCAGACCGAGGACGCCGAGCACGGCTCCGGTGACAATCCTGGGCCTACTCAATTCGGCTGGGCCGCGCTCGGATTCGCGCAGCGCCTCGGTAGGTTCGAGTTTTGCCGGGCGGCGGGCAGCCACCGCCGCTGCGCCCCGCGCGGTCAGAACGCAGATGACAAACGCGCCCAAAGCGGGAATCGGGCTGTATACCAAGGCAAAATCGGGAGGGATGACGCCGGCGCTCGCGAACTGTGCGCCCAGAACTTTCGCGAGCAGGAAGCCGGGGATCAGCCCGAGGGCGGCTGCGGCGGTAGCGACGAGGAGCACCTCGCGTCCGATCATCGTGTGAATCTGGCGCGTGGTCGCGCCGATTGCGCGCAGCAGAGCAAATTCTCGACGGCGTGCGTTGATCGAGAGTGACAGCGTGCTGGACACGACAAACATGGCGACCATCAAAGCGAGACCCGCAAACGACGCGCAGAGCGCGATCAACTGGGTCCGCGCAGCACCGGCGTCGAGGAATTCGATGCCGCCACGCGCGGTGCCGGCCGAGATCTCAGCGTCGGTGCCGGACAGGGCCTCGCGGGCGAGAGCGGCCGCGTTCACGCCTTCGGGTGCGATCACACCGACGGCGGTGACCGAGCCGTGATGCGGCCACAACTGTTCGGCCTCCTGGTCTTCGAGGAAGACGAGTGCCGGACGGTCCGGTGATGCTTCCGAATCCGAATCGGCTGTGCCGACAACGGTGTACTCGTCCACTATCCCGCCGTGCGCCAGCGTGATTCGCTCACCGACGGCAGCGCCGGTGGTGGAGACAACTTCATTGCTGTTCTGCGGTGCGCGTCCTCCGGTCAGCGAATACGGTGCCAATTGCGCTGTACGCCAAGGATGTGCGTCGAGTACGACGCCGTCGGCGGTGCTGACGGGGACGGAGATATCGGGAACGACGGTGGCATCGAGTGCATCGAGCTTGTGAACCACATCGCTATCGAGCAGAACCCGCTCGGCAAAGGGCTGATCGGCGTCTTCCTTGACCGCCAATGCCTGCGGCGCACTGACGACGGCATCGGCTCCGGCGTAGAGGTGCGGCGAGACTCCGCCTCGCACTCCCGATTCCAGCAGAATGCCCAACGCGCAGGTGAGGAGGGCGGCGCAGAACACGGATACGAATACGGCGATGAAGCCGGAGCGGTGTGCCTTCAGGTGGGCAACGGTATGAGCTTTCACGGTCACCAGTCCCCGAGGTGCGTCATGCGCTCGGCGACCTGCGCCGGAGTGGGCCGGTCGATGTGCCCGACCAGTTTTCCGTCGGCCAGAAACAGCACCCGGTCGGCATACGACGCGGCAACGGGATCGTGGGTGACCATGACAACGGTCTGATCGAACTCGGCAGCGGTGTGGCGCAGAAGTTCCAAAACCTGCTTCGCGCTGCGTGAGTCGAGCGCGCCGGTGGGTTCGTCGGCAAAAAGCGCGTCGGGTCGGGTGATGAGTGCCCTGGCGATGGCAACTCGTTGTTGTTGTCCGCCGGACAGTTCGGCGGGTGCGCGATTGCGCAACGCACCGAGTCCGACGGCCTCCAGAACGAAGGTCAGATAGTTTTTGTCGGCGGTGCGTCCGGCGAGGAGTAGGGGGAGTGTGACGTTCTGTTGCACGGTCAGCGCGCCGAGCAGGTTGTACGCCTGGAAGACAAAACCGACATGATCGCGCCGGAAGATGCTGCGGGCCTTCGGCTTCAGTCGTGACATGTCGGTGCCGCCCAGCCAGGTCGATCCGCTGGTCGGGCTGTCGAGACCGGCAGCGCAGTGCAGGAAGGTGCTCTTGCCGGAACCGGACGGGCCCATGACCGCGGTGAACGTGCTGCGGGGCAGGGTGAGGCTGACATTGTCGAGAGCAGTGACGCCGCCGCCCTTGCCGTAGACCTTGCCGTAGACCTTGCTGACTCCCTCGAGACGAACAGCCGCAGTGGTCGCCGTCGGCGCGGGGGAATTGAGGACCGCGTGTCGATTCTTCATGAACTCAACGCTATGGAGATTCGGCGCGTCCCGACATCCTGCAGAGTCCCGAATCAATGGTGTAGCCAGCTGTAGTGGATCTGCGCGGTGAGTGCGGCATGCTGGGACGGTGAAGCAGAGGTTTCGGGCAGTGCGCTACGTGCTTGTCGAGGGTTGCGCCGGCGTGGTGTCCCTGGCTTTGGTGATAGCGGGCATGGTCCTGCTCTCGTTGTCGGTGCTGATCGTGGGGTGGGCGCTGGTTCCGTCGTACGTGCGTGTGTTGCGGTGGTGGGCGGATCTTGCCCGTGCTCGTTCGGCTCGCTACTCGGGTTCTGCTGTTCCCCATCGCTATCCGCCCATGCCGGCCAACCCTGGGATCGGGGATCTGCGTCGGTTGCTCACCGAACGGTCGACGCGACGCGACGGCGGCTGGTTGGTTCTCCATGCGATGGGAGCACCCGTTGCCGGACTTCTCACCGTCGCGTTGCCACTGGGCGCGCTCAATACCTTTGCGGTTCCGTTCTATTGGCAGGCGATGCCCGCCGACGAGCCGGTGTCCAATCCCTATCCCGTGACGTCGTGGTGGGGCGCGGCGGGCATGCCCGTCATCGGTGCCCTGTATTTGTTGTTGGCGTGGTGGCTGATTCCGGCGATGGCGCGGTGGCTCGCTCTGTTGGCGTCGTCTCTCCTTGCGGATGATGCCCGGGCGGATCTGTCGCGGCGGGTGAGCGAATTGACCGCAAGTCGTGCGGCGGCGTTGGACGCACACTCGGCAGAACTCAAACGTATCGAGCGGGATCTGCATGACGGTGCCCAGAATCGTCTGGTGGCGGTGGTGATGATGCTGGGAATGGCCGAGCGGGCCCTGTCGAACAATCCGGATCAGGCGCTTCCGCAGGTGCATCGGGCACAGGCAGCGGCCACGGAAGCGCTGAGCGAGCTACGGGCGCTTGTTCACGACATCTACCCGCCGATTCTCGACGAACTCGGACTGGACGGTGCGGTGTCCGCTCTTGCTGGACGTTCAACCGTGCCCTGTGTGCTCGAGATCGAGAACCTACGACGCGCTCCGGCCGCGGTGGAGGCCGCTGCCTACTTCGTGGTGGCCGAGGCGCTGACCAACGTCGCCAAACACAGTGGAGCACACGCCGTCACTGTGCGAGCGGCCACGAAATCCGATCCTGAGACCATGACAATCGATGTTCTCGACAACGGACACGGCGGCGCGAGCGAGCGCCTCGGGGGCGGTCTCGCCGGCATCAGGCGTCGGGTCGAAGCATTCGAGGGAACTGTGGTCCTGGACAGTCCGGCCGGTGGGCCGACAACGATGAGGGTGGAACTGCCGTGCGGATACTGATTGCCGAGGACGATGCTTTGCTGCGTGAGGGACTGGCGCTGCTGTTGCGCGGGGAGGGCTACGAGGTCGTCGCGGTGCCGGACGCGGACCAGTTCCTGTCGGTGTTCGAGGAAACGGCCCCCGACGCCGGTGTCCTGGACGTGCGGATGCCGCCCACGTTCACCAACGAGGGTCTGCGGGCCGCGATAGAGGTTCGCAAGGCACGGCCAGGCTTCCCCGTTCTGGTCCTCTCGGCGTACGTGGAGGACCGCTACGCCGGTGAGCTGCTCGCGGGTGGCGCAGGCGGTGTGGGATACCTCCTGAAGGAACGTGTCGGCAAGGTCGCCGAATTTGTCGACGCTCTCGAGCGGGTGATCGGCGGCGGAACCGTCATGGATCCCGAGGTGGTATCCCAACTGATGAGCCGTCGTCGCGCCGACGATCCCATTCGCGCACTCACTCCGAGGGAATCGGAAGTGCTCGGTTTAATGGCAGAAGGGTTGGGAAATCAGGAAATCGCGCACAAACTGGTTGTCAGCGACACTGCTGTGAGCAAGCACATAGGAAATATCTTCGCGAAGCTCGGCCTGTCGACTTCCCAAAGCGGACATCGTCGGGTTCTAGCTGTTCTAGCCCATTTGCGGGCTTGACCGAACATCTGGACGGCGGACGCGCCGCAAGCGTAATGTGAGCCAGCCTCATGTTGTTGTCGTAACCTAACGGTGACCTGAGAGGCGTGGGCGTATGTCCGCTACGTAACGTGTGATCTCGGAAACGAGTCAAGCACCTGAAGCAACGAGGAGATCGATCAATGGGTAAGCCGATTGCCAGTGTGGCCGGAGGTCGGCAGTCCGTCCTTCTCGGGCTCGGCGTTCACCGCCCTGAGCGGGTTGTGACCAACGACGAGATCTGCGAGACGATCGATTCCACGGACGAGTGGATTCAGACCCGCACAGGCATCAAGTCGCGCCGCTTTGCCGGCGACGGCGAAGGCGTCGTCGCGATGTCTCTCGGTGCCGCACGTGGCGCCCTGGCTGCCAGTGGCATCGCTCCCGAGCAGATCGGCGCTGTCATCATCGCCACCTCCACCTACGACCTGCAGACGCCGCAGGCCGCATCGGTGATCGCTCACGAACTCGGTATGAACGGTCCGGCCGCATTCGACCTGGCTGCCGGCTGTGCCGGATTCAGCACCGCACTCGGTGTTGCCAACGACCTGATCCGCGGCGGAACTGCCGACTACGCACTTGTCGTCGGCGTCGACCGCATGAGTGACACCACCGAGCCGACCGACCGCAGTGTGCGCTTCATCTTCGGCGACGGCGCCGGCGCCGTCATCGTCGGTGTCAGTGACACCGTGGGAATCGGCCCCGTCGAGTGGGGTTCGGACGGAAGTCAGTCCGACGCCATCAAGCAGGAGCCGAGCTGGCTCGAGTTCATCGAGAAGCCCGAAGGCGCTCGGCCGTGGATCAAGATGGCCGGCACGGCCGTATTCCGTTGGGCTGCTTTCGAAATGGGCAAGGTTGCCACGCGCACGCTCGAGAAGTCGGGTCTGACCATCGATGACATCGACGCGTTTGTGCCGCACCAGGCCAACCAGCGCATCAACGAGGTCATCGCGCGCAGCATGAAGCTGCCCGAGGGATTCCCGGTCTCCAACGACATTGCCGAGACGGGCAACACGTCCGCCGCTTCGGTGCCGCTGGCCATGGAGCAGATGCTCCGCGACGGCCAGGTCAAGCCGGGCGACAAGGCCCTGTTGGTCGGCTTCGGTGCCGGACTGTCCTACGCCGGCCAGGTTGTCATCCTGCCGCCGCTCGGAACTGATCCGAACGCCTGATCTTCCTCACAGACGAGAGCCCGCGAACCGAACAGGTTCGCGGGCTCTCGTTATGTTTGGTTCGGCTCAGCGGGTCGGCGACGACAGTAGTGGGATCAGTAGTTCGTCCGGTGTGAGGGCGCCGTGCTGACCGGGCAGCCCGGCCAGGCCTGATTCCACCGAGCGGCGCACCACGGCAACATCGTCGGTAGCGATGGCGATGACGTCGCCGATTCGCCCGTGAAACGCGGAATGTACTGAGGGGCCGAATAATCCGGCGACAATGCCCTCGGCCCGTGTGCCGATCCACATCCGGTCGCCGAGTTCGGCTCGCCACCGCGCAGCCACGTCGGCTGCCGCACCTTCTCGGGTGTGGATGTGCCGGCAGCGTGGTTCGCCGGCGAGCGCGAGGACGTCTTTGGACAGGACCGGCGAGTTGTCGTAGTCGATTTTGTTCGCGTCGGTGATCTCGACCATTCCGTGGTCGGCGGTCACGATCAGAGTCACGTCCGGACCGAGAGCAGCGGCGAGTTGTTCGACAACACGATCGACCAGTGACAGTTGCTGGAGCCACGGCTCCGATTCAGGTCCGTACACATGCCCGAGGGCGTCGATCTCGCTGATATAGCAATACGTGAACGTGCGCTCCGCGGATTTTGCGACGGCAACCGTGCGAGCCACCAGATCGCCGTACGCCTGAATGCCGGCAAAAGCTGCCCCGCGCATGCCCGCGCGAGTAAGTCCGCTGCCGTCGAACTTGGACGGGACAACCGTCGTCACAGTGATGCCTGCGGCCTGGGCCCGGTCGAACGTCGTGGCTTCCGGTTGAAGAACCTCGGGGACGATCGAATCGGCGTACGACTCTTTTTTCCCGGTGGGATGCCATCCGAGCCAGTTGAACACCGCATCGGCTTCCTCGACGTACGACTGGTAGCCGGTAATGCCGTGCGCGCCTGACGGGAGGCCGGTTCCCAGGGACACGATGCTGGTGGCCGTCGTCGTGGGAAATCCGGCGCGGATGGGGGAGCCCACCCAAGAGTTCAGGTACGGGGCATGCTCGGCATTGCGCGCCAGGAGATTGGCTCCCATACCGTCGACCAGCAAGATCACCGTTCTCTTGCTGGGTGGCAGATTCAGTCGATTGGCCTCGCCGGCAACTCCCAGCGAGGCGAGAATTGACGGCGCAAGGGTCGACAGTGTCGGTTGTGAGTACACATCGAGGAGAGGTGCGGGGGCGGGCATCCCATGAGATTAGGCGGTGAACGCCGAAAACTGCATACCTTCTGGGCATGCGTTCAAATTGGGGGCGAAGCCCCCGTGCGCCTTTTTGGTAGTCGGCGCTACCGGAAAGGCGCACAGGGCCGCAGGCCCTCAGCCCACGATGGTCGAAATACGGAACGCCGCCCCTAGTGGATCTGCGACACCCGCCAGGCGTCCGAACGGGGTGTCCTCAGGGGCCGCGATGACGCTGCCACCGAACTCGACGACCTTTGCGACCGCGGCATCGGTGTCGTCGGCGCCGAAGTACACCTGCCAGAACGACGGCACCTCCGTCGGCAGGAACGAACTGGCATCCATGACGCCGGCAATCGCGGGGCCGCCCAGCTTGGCCTGTGAATAGCGGAACTCGTCCGTGTCACCCATCGACTCGAACTGCCAGCCGAACACATCCGCGTAGAACGGCAGAGCCGCCGTGTAATTCTTCGACATCGTCTCGTGCCATACCGGAGCGCCGGGAACTCCGACCACACCGAATCCCTCATGCTGATCGGGCTGCCAGATTCCGATCACCGCACCGGCCGGATCGCCGACAATCGCCATGCTCCCCTGATCGCCGACCTGCATGGACGGCATCATGATCGTGCCGCCGGCAGCCTCCGCTTTGGCGGCCGAGGCAGCCGCGTCGGAGGACGAGATATAGGTGGTCCAGATGTTGCCGTACGGATTGCCCTCCTGCTGGGGGCCGAGACCGGCAATGGGCTGCCCGTCCTTGCTGAAGATGGCGTATCCGCCGTACTGCGGATCGTCGTTGCCGTCGACCTGCCAGCCGAACACGTTGGTGTAGAAGTTCTTCGCGACCTCGGTGTCCGAACTGGTGAGGTCGATCCAACAGGGAGTTCCGTCGAGCATGAGTTCCTCCTGGGCGTCGTTGTGGTGGTTGACGCTACCGAAAAGGCTCACGGGGCGGCAGGTCCTTCAAGGAGCCGGGCACGCACCTCCGCATCAGTTGCACAGTCGATCGCCGTCCACGCCAGTCCCAGCGCGCCGTCCAGGACGGCTTTGTCGCCGGTCTCGGAGCGGCAGTACGCAGTGAACTCGGGCTGGTGATTGCCGGCGCCGTTGCATTCGATTCCGATGATGGGATGGATGGTCGGGATGCGGTGCGAGACATTGCCCATGTCCGTCGATCCGGCTGCCGGACCGTTGTAATCGAAGAACGTGCGACCGAGAGCCTCGAGATTCTCCTGGTACAGAACGCTCAACTGCTGATCCCACCGTGACTCCGCGTATGCGGGCGACGGTGACGTCATCGCGATGTCGCAACCCGTCGCGATGGCACCGGCGGTGAAGCACTGCTCCACCTTGGGCTGGGCTGCTTCGACGCCGCCCAGCGTTTCGGCTCGGACGGCGTACGTCCCGTGTGAACTACCGGGAATGACATTGGGTGCGACACCGGCGTCGCTGACGTAGCCGTGAACTTGAACGTCCTTCGGAAGATGCTGTCGCAGTAGACCGATGCTCACCTGGGCGACGGTGAACGCGTCGGCCGCGTTGACGGCGCCGACGGCAAACGACGCGTGTGAGGACACTCCGGTGTACTCGACGTCGAGGTGCGAGATGGCAAGCATGTTGGGGGCGCGCAGGTCTCCCGCGCCGGGGTGCACCATCATGGCGCAGTGCAGTGAATCGAAGATGCCTTCCTCGAGCATGACGACCTTTCCGCCGCCACCCTCTTCGGCGGGAGTTCCGAAGACGGCCACGGTGATTCCCAATTCGTCGGCCAACGGTGCGAGGAGCAATCCCGCGGTCACAGCGGCAGAGGCGATGATGTTGTGCCCGCAAGCATGTCCGATGTCCGGGAGCGCGTCGTACTCGGCAAACAGTCCGATCACGAGTTCGCCGTTGCCGTACGTAGCGGCGAGTGCGGTCGGGAGTCCGGCAACACCGCGCTCGACCGCAAAACCGGCACCCTCGAGCATGTCCGCGACGGCGGCCGACGCGTTGTATTCGGCAAACGCGAGTTCGGGATCTTCATGGATCTGGTGACTCAGTGCCAGTGCGGCATCGGAGATGGTGTCGAGGTGCTTGGCCGCGCGATCTTTTGTCGTCATCGTCTGAGACTGCGTTCGCGCTGGGATCTGCGGACCAAAATGCAGTATTTGTGTACTAATTTATTTCTTCATGCAGGATTCGATAGTTTTGGACGAGATCGATCTGCGAATCGTCCACGCGATGCAGGTACAGCCGCGCGCACCGTGGGCGTTGATCGGCAGCGTTGTCGGGGTTGATCCGGTGACCGCTGCGCGTCGGTGGAGATCTCTCACCGACTCGGGCACTGCCTGGATAGCGGCGTACCCGGCCGCCGACGCGGGATCGGTGTTGGCATTCCTCGACATCCGGTGCGAACCTCGATCACGCAAACGGATCGTCGACGAACTCGTGGCGCACGCGCATGTGATGAGCGTGAACGTTCACTCGGGTGGTTGCGCAGTCATGGCGGAAGCGTTGTTTGTCGGCACAGATGCGCTGGCTCGATACATACTCGACGATCTGCAACTTCAGGACGGGGTGACCGACGTCGTGGTGCATCCTGTCACCAGGGTATTCACCGAGGGAAGCCGTTGGCGGCTGGGCACTCTCGAACCGTCCGGTGTTCGGACGCTGCGTGAATCAGGGGTGGCACCACCGCCACTCGGCCGCCGACATCCGTTGGACCGGGCAACGGTCGCCGTGATCGACGTTCTCGGACGCAGACCGCGCGTGTCGGTGACCGAACTGGCTCATGAACTCGAGATCAGCACCTCGACGGCTCGTCGACGGCTGGGCCGCGCCCTGTCGCAGCACACCCTGTTGCGTTGTGAATTGGCGAGATTCGCGACGGGGCGGCCGATCCGGGTACTGTTCACGGCTCGGATTCCAGTGCTCGATGCGGAGCGTGCGGCGCGAATCCTGCGGGCCCGGACGGAGATTCGTCTTGTTGCCGCCGTTGCCGGATCGAACAACCTTTTCTTTGCCGGGTGGTTTCGCGCACTGCCTGACCTCGCGGCACTCGAAGCGGACTTGGCTGCCCGGGCGCCGACGCTCGAAGTGGTGGACCGGCGAGTTGTTCTGGACACGCCAAAACTGATGGGGCACTTGCTCGATCGGGACGGCCGATCCATCGGTGTGGTTCCGGTGAGTGTCAGGTCGTGATCAGGCTCGTGTGCGAGAGCCATGCCAGGACATGACGGTTGAACTCGTCGGGCAGTTCAAGCTGGGGAGTGTGCCCGGTGTCGCCGAGGATGATCGTGGTCCAGTGAGGATGTGCTGCGGCGGCAGATCGTGCCGCCGCTACCGAGACGAGGCGATCGCGCTCGCCGTGCAGCAGGAGGGTGGGAGCACTGATGTCGCGCAATGCTTTTCGATACTTCTGTGGACGGGCCAACACGGTGAGCAGTGATCGTGCGGCTTGTAGGAAGTCTGCGTCCTGAGTGGCAAAGCCACGCCGGATCTTCGACAGGGCCGCGCCTGCTGCAACCACCTCGGAGTCGGCGCGGGTGGGGTCCACGAAGCAGAGGTTGGTCATCTGCGTGGCCAACTGCTCGTCCGTCATCGTCCGTCGGCCAAGGCTCATGGCCTGTTCCCCTACATAGGGCAGCGCGTACACGAGGAATTGGGCAGCGATCACGGGGTCGGGGATCCGAATCGGAAGAGGCAGTGCCGGGTCGACCAATACCAGGCCGGCCACCGAATCAGGGCGGGCGGCGGTAGCGAGGGCAGATACCATTCCGCCCATCGAGTTGCCGAACAGAATGACCGGTTTCCCGACAACCGTGTCGATAAACCGGTTCAGGAGTGCGGCATTTGCCTGAATGTGTGTAGTGCGACCGTGAGCCTGGGTGAGGCCGAAGCCAGGCAGATCCACCGCGTAGACACGTGTGTGCTTCGCCAGGGTCGGCGCCACCCGGACCCAGTTCAAATGCGAGCCGCCAAGTCCGTGGACCAGGACGATAGGTGTCGAGTCTTCCGGTCCGCCGAAATCGACCCAGTGCATGTCCCCGTCGAGGTCGGCGATGTTGCTGATTCCGCCCCACGGGGCACTGAGCGCAGTGTCGACGGCTTCCACGGCGGAACGGGGCAAAGTCATCCCTCCAGAATGCCCTGTATTTGTTGATCGCGTGAACGCCCTGTGCTGTCGATCACGCAGTGTGTTGTAGCGGTGCCGAACACTACTGGTCTATTGGACTGTGGCAGAAACGGTTTCGCAGTTGTCCGGTTTGTACGATCTCATTCGGGTGCTTGTCACCGCAGGCGCACGGTCGGGCATACTGGCAGCCATGTGGTGGATGGTCGGGTTAATCATTCTGACTGTTCTGAGCCTGTCGTCCGCTTTGGTGGCATTTGTATTTCACCGATCAACGGCTGAGGACAGGACATCGCTGGGTGATCGTAGTAAAAGCACAGTCGAACGGCCCTGAATCGGTAATCGATCCAGGGCCGTCGAAAGTTCTGTCACCCCCAGCGGGACTGTCCACCGTCGAGCGGGATTGTGGCACCGGTCAGGTAGCCGGCGTCGGGTCCGACGAGGAACGCGACGGCAGTGCCGATGTCGTTTTCACAGTCACCGATGCGGCGCATCGGAATGCTGGCAACGAAGGCCGCTGCTTCCTCGGGGCGAGCGTCGGCCCACCGCTGCAAGCCGGGCGACGACGCGTGTGGGGCGACAGCAAGGACACGAATCCCGTCCACACCCCACTCGCAGGCTGCTGCTCGCGTGAGTGCACGCACGGACTCCTTGACGGCCGCGTACCCGCCGTAGCCGCTGGCGTCCCACCGAACGGCCACCGAGCTGACCATGTTGATGATCGCGCCGCCGCCACGGGCCTTCATCGACGGGTAGCACGCCTGCATCGTGCGCAGAGTTGCCACGGGCCCGGACTCGAGTCCGGCGGCCAGCTTCTCGGGCGTCAGATCCAGAATGTTGCCCAAGGGGTTCAGGCTCGCGTTGTTGACGAGGATGTCGACGCCGCCGAATAGTTCGACGGTTCGGTCAACAGCAGCGGTGATGGAGTCTCCGTCGCTGACATCGGCCAGCACGGGCTCGGCGCGGCCACCACGGTCGGCGATTTCCTTGCACGTGTCCACGAGCTTCGATTCGGTGCGACCGACAACTGCAATGGACGCACCTTCCTTGGCCAGGGCAAATGCGACTCCCTGCCCAACGCCTTGGCCGGCGCCTGTGATAAGCGCCACTTTTCCGTCCAATTTGCCCACTGTTGTTCTCCTGCTCGTCATTTAGCGGTCCCCGAATGGTTGCCTCCTCCGCGCAGTATTTCTCCTGGCTTCTTACTGGTCGGGATGTGATTTGCATCCCACTCAGTGGAACCGCTTTTAAAATCGGTCGTCTTACAGCTAGTGTGAGCGCCGTTACATACCCGGCGTGGGGCACACGCACACATTCCATGATGAGGAGATTGAAATGCCAACCACAGGTAGCATTGACGCCGATACCGCTAAGTTGCTCGGCGACCTGGCTAAGTACGCTTCGCCCATCGCAGGCCTCATTGGCGGCGTCGGCGCGATCCTCGGCCTCGCCGGACTGATCAACGCCGGCACCGGCTCCTGATCTGTTTCTGATCTGAATCTCCGGCCCGCGAACTGGCAACAGGTCGCGGGCCGGAGGTCTGTCTGTAGTGCCAATATCTGTGTCTTGCAGACACATTCATTGGACGTGAGCCTGCGGAACTCTCAGGCTCTCGGCAGTGTCCGGCCTCGTGTAGTTCTTCTTCGGTATGAGATCGAGTACGGCCTCACTACCGCGGTGGTGACGGAACCAGAAGAGCGAGCGGTCCGGTGTGATGCGGGTGTCTTCCCCCGTGGTTTTCCAGTACCAGTGAATGTCGGCCTCGAGAACTTCCGACAGGCGAACGATGTTCTTGCAGCCGTACTCTTGCAGCCCTTGGCATGTGAGGCTTCGCAGTTCGCGTGGTTCGCCGCGGCTGGTCCAGCGTGATTCGTAGACCAGTGCGTCGAGTTGGATGCGGTGGCAGTCCTGTTCCGATGCAGCGTGCAGTAGGTCGTCCCAGTTCAATCCCGGTGCGTGCTGGAGGTATTCGTCGGCGTCGATGAAGGCGCTCCAGGCGACAGTTGTGCGAAATCTCGTGATGTAGTCGACGTATGCCTCGACCTGGCCGTGCACTATCCGGCCTTCCGTATTCCGGGGTTGCCATTCGATGAGCGTTATCGGGAGGCCCTGCAGTTCGCGGCGAAATGCTGCTTGAACGTCACTGTCGGACAGTGTTTCGGTGTACGCGCCGTATGAGTTTCCGCGCTTGTCGACGCTTCCTCCGTGCCACCGGTTCAGGCTGAATGCGCTGCTGCGCCGCGACGATCCAACGGAGCCGGTGTTGTCGTACAACACGATGTCCCATCCCTGTTCGATGTGGTGCACGCACCAATCACGGATGAAGGGCAGGTGTTCGCGGGGGAGGAGGACTGCGACAACGGTGCGGGTCTTGCTGCTGGAACTGGGCTCCGTGCTCATGGCAACACGATAATGCGGCGGGCGCATCCCATGAGCACCAAGCATTGAACACCAAGCATTGACATAATCGTGATTCTGTCTCATAGTCGAGGCATGACGTCATCTGTGTCACACTTGCCACGGTTTGTTCCGTCGACCGGGGAATCCTGGCGATCGCCCTGGGCGATGTACGACGCCTTGCGTGAGTACGACCCCGTTCATCATGTGGTCCCCGAGGCGCCCGGCGATGACTATTGGGTTTTCACGCGCCATGAGGACGTCTACAACGCAGCGCGGGATTACCAGACGTACTCGTCCGCCAAGGGTCTGACCACCGTCTACGGCGAGCTGGAACAGATAGGTATGCAGGACAATCCGCCTTTTGTGATGCAGGATCCGCCGGCTCAGTCGGAGTTCCGCCGCATGGTCTCCAAGGGATTCACGCCCCGCCAGGTGTCTGCCGTCGAGCCGATGGTTCGGGAGTTTGTCGTCGAGCGCATCGAGGCGCTGAAAGCTCGCGGCGGCGGTGACATCGTCGTCGAACTTTTCAAGCCACTGCCGTCGATGGTTGTTGCGCACTACCTGGGGGTTCCGGAATCCGATCGCGACCAGTTCGACGGGTGGACGGAGGCGATCGTTGCGGCCAATTCTGCCGGGGGTGCGCTCGCCGCAGCAACAACGGCGCAGGCCGCGACCGGTGAGTTGATGATGTACTTCGCGTCGTTGGTCGAGCGACGCAAGGTGGAACCGGGCGACGATACGATTTCACACCTTCTGGCGGCAGGACTCGGCGAGGAGGGGGACATCAGTGGTTTGCTGTCGATCCTGGGATTTGCGTTCACCATGGTGGCAGGCGGAAACGACACCACAACAGGGATGTTGGGTGGTTCGGTGGCGATGCTGACCGAGCGAGTCGACCAGCGTCAGCTTCTGATCGACGATCCGGAACTGATCACCGACGCGGTCGAGGAACTGTTGCGACTCACGTCGCCGGTGCAGGGTCTCGCTCGAACCGTCACCCGCGATGTGAGCTTGGGCGGCAAGACTATTCCGGCCGGGCGCAAGGTGCTGTTGATGTACGGAGCAGCTAATCGTGACCCGTCGAAGTACGGCCCCGATGCCGGTGAACTCGATGTGCTGCGCAAACCGCAGAAGATCTTGACGTTCAGTCACGGAGCACATCACTGTCTGGGTGCGTCGGCGGCTCGTATGCAAGCACGAGTTGCGTTGGAAGAGTTGCTGGCTCGCATTCCCGACTTCCACGTCGATATCGACGCGATGACCTACGCACCGGGAAACTACGTCCGCCGTCCGCTGACGGCTCCGCTGTCGGTGAACGCGTCGTGAGTAACGACTGGCTGGGGGACGGCCGGGCCCTTGCTGCTGCCGAGAAGATCCTCGACAGCGCGGCATTATTGTTTGTCGAGAAGGGCGTAGGCGCGGTGGGAATGGCTGAGATAGCCTCTGCTGCAGGTTGTTCCCGTGCCACTCTGTACCGCTATTTCGAGAATCGGCAGGCCCTGCACGTTGCGTTTGTTCACCGTGAGGCTCGCACACTGGGTGCTGCCATTGCCGCGACTGTTGCGCCGATCGCCGATCCGCAGGAGCGACTCGAAACGGCGATCCTCGCGGCGGTGTCCGCGGTGCGCAGTACCCCGATCCTGGCGGTGTGGTTCTTGCCGGGCGACGCGAGTCTTGCCGGTGAGCTTGCGAATTCGTCCGAGGTCATCAACGGATTGGGTGCCGCGTTTCTCGGCAGCAGTGCCGACGCGGCTCAGGCGAAGTGGACGGTACGAGTCATTCTCTCGCTCCTCATGGTGCCTGGCGTCGACGCGCGTGACGAGCGGGCTCTGGTGAAGGCGTTTGTTGCCGGTGTCCTGATTCCCACCTAGGAAAGCGGATTCAGTTGCGGCACTGAATTTCTCGCGCGACCCTGTTGCCGGTCAGTGCGGCAGCCAGGATCGCGACCGTCACCGCGGCAAACACGACTGCGGCCGCCGTCGCAGAAGCAGCAGTCCCGACGCCGATCGTGACGGCGATGCCAAGCTGAACAGCAAAGCCGGCCAGCGCAATCCATGTTGCCCGCCGCAGCCCTGGGCGGGCGGCTTGATGGGCCTGCTGCCAAGCTTCGGGGCTCGACATTGTTGCTTTGGTGCGTATTCCCATCACGGAGCTCGGCTCGTCGCCGGGAAACTTCGCGATCAGCGATGCAACGGCCACCAGGGTTATGGTGCCGATCGACAATCCGAGTACAGCGCCGACCAGATCCTGAGATTGCGACATGAAATCGAAGCTCTTACTCGAAACGTGACGGGTCGCCGCCGCCGACGCGGACAACCTCCGGTGCACCGGACGAGAAGTCGACGACAGTTGTCGGTTCTGTGCCACAATCGCCCGAGTCGATAACGGCGTCGAGCTGGTTGTCGAGTTCTTCCTTGATCAGCCAACCATCCGTCATGGGTTCTTCTGCACCGGGCAATATCAGGGTGCTCGAGAGCAGCGGTTCGCCGAGTTCGTGCAAAAGGGCACGCACTACCGGATGGTTCGGGATTCGCACGCCGACGGTTTTCTTCTTCGGATGTGCAAGGCGCCGCGGCACTTCCTTGGTTGCGGGCAGGATGAACGTGTATTGCCCTGGCGTGGCAGCTTTTACAGCGCGAAACGCGGCGTTGTTCACATGCACGAAGTGGCCGAGCTGTGAGAAGTCCGCGCACACCAAGGTGAAATGGTGATCGGAGCGCAGCGCCCTGATGTCGCGAATCCGATCGACGCCACCGTGGTTGTCCATCCGGCTGCCCAAGGCGTAGCAGGAATCTGTCGGGTACGCGATGAGGGCATCGTCCCGAAGCATTGCGACGATCTGGCTGATCGCACGCGGCTGCGGGTCGTGCGGGTGGACATCGAAGTATCTGGCCATGTGTCCAGCCTAGTTCAGGGACGCAGTTGTGCCGGGAACTCTGCCGAAATCGGTGCTGCGAGCACTGCCGTCAACTCCTCGGCGTAGGCGAGCTGTTTGCGCAGGTGGTTGCAGCTGTCCTCGGCGCGCGTATGGCAGGCCGAGATGAATTCGGTTGCCGTGGTCCGCGATAGGGGATCAGCGGCGTCGTCGGCCAGGATCGACAAGGATTCGAGCAGCTGTTTCATCTCGTCCAGGGTGAATCCGAGTGGCTTCATCCGCCGAATCACGAGCAGGCGTTCGACGTCGGATTCGGTGTAGAGCCGGAAACCCCCGCCGCTGCGCTCGGATGGCGTCACCAGCCCGACATCGTCGTAGTGGCGAATGGTTTTGATCGACAATTCGGTGCGCTCGGCAACCTGGCCGATCCTCATGGGCTTGTTTTCCATGTCAGTGACCTGCTCCCATCCGGCCGGACAAGTGGACGTGACGTTCCGCGGATGCCGCGTCCAGGCCGACGATCTCGACGTTCTTGCCACGAGCTGCATATTTTGTGGTGATCGCGTCCAGCGTAGCGACGGTGGACGCATCCCAGATATGGGCGCCGGAGAGATCGATGATCACGTTCTGCGGGTCGCCGGCGTAGTCGAACTGGTAGATCAGGTCATTGCTCGACGCGAAGAACAGTTCGCCGCGCACCGCGTAGACCCGCGTGTTCTCGTCGGGATGCGCAATGTCGACCACCTCGGTCAGATGAGCGACGCGACGGGCAAATATCACCATGGCTGTGATGACTCCGACGATGACGCCGTACGCGAGGTTTTCCGTCGCTACCGTGACGGCGACGGTCACGAGCATGACGATGGTCTCGCCAAGGGGCATGCGCCGCAGAGTTTTAGGATTGATGCTGTGCCAATCGAGGGTGCCGACGGACACCATGATCATCACTGCGACCAGAACAGCCATGGGGATCAAGGCCACCACATCGCCGAGGCCGACCACCAGGATCAGCAGGAACACTCCGGCCAGAAAGGTGGAAATCCGGGTTCGCGCTCCCGAGACCTTGACGTTGATCATCGTCTGTCCGATCATTGCGCAACCGCCCATGCCGCCGAAGATTCCGGTGACGATGTTGGCAACTCCCTGCCCCCAGCCCTCGCGAGTCTTGTTCGAGTGAGTGTCGGTGATGTCGTCGACAAGCTTTGCAGTCATCAATGATTCGAGAAGTCCGACCAATGCCATGGCCAGCGCAAACGGCGCGATGATCGAGAGCGTGTGCATCGTCAGTGGGACGTCGGGGAACATCAAAGTCGGCAAGCTCGACGGAAGTTCGCCCTCGTCACCGACATTGGGCACGTCGAACGAGAAGACGGCGGTTACCGCGGTCAGCACGACGATGGCCACCAGCGGCGCCGGGACAGCGGTGGTCAGCTTGGGGAGGAATATCAGAATCAGCATGGCGCACACAAGAAGTGGATAGACCAGCCACGGCACACCGATTAAGTGAGGGATTTGGGTGATGAAGATCAGGATCGCGAGTGCGTTGACAAATCCCACCATCACACTGCGCGGAATGAACCGCATCAGTTTTGCCACCCCGAGCAGACTCAGCACGATTTGCAGGACTCCGGCCAGTAGGACAGTGGCAATGAGGTAGTCGATGCCGTAATCCCGCGTCAGGGGCGCTACAACCAGTGCAACTGCGCCCGTGGCTGCCGAGATCATCGCCGGTCGGCCACCGACAATCGCGATGGTGACGGCCATGGTGAACGACGCGAACAGACCCACCCGCGGATCCACACCGGCGATGATCGAGAACGAAATCGCCTCGGGGATAAGTGCCAGGGCAACAACGAGGCCGCCGAGCACTTCGGTTTTGAGGCGCCGGGGCGAGCGCAGCGCAGACCGTACGGTGCCGTCGTCGGCGGTGGTGTCGAGTGTGGTTGCAGCCATCAGGGTTCCGTCCTTACGAGATCGTCAGACCCTACCCTCCCGGGAGGGGAGAGTGTGAATCTGCTCGTCAGGAGGCAGGCTGCCGTGCGAGTATCGAACGATGAGCAAGGGAACCGTCTCGATCTGGAACGGCGAGCAAGGTTGGGGCGTTATCGAATCCGCTGATACGCCCGGCGGCTGCTGGGCCTTCTACTCCCATCTGTGGGCCGATGCGATGCCTGAACTGAAGCCCGGCCATTCGCGGATGATCCGTGGCGGATACAGGGAACTGTTTGTCGGTGAAACCGTCGACTTCACCTGGGAGATCACGCAGCAGGACGGCTACTCCTACCGCGCGATCAGCGTCACGCCGCAGCGGGAGCATCCTCAGTGGACGATCGAGGACACCCCTGGCTGAGCGTTACTTCTCGCAGGCGGTTACTTCTCACAGGCCACGCCGTCGCCGTCGCCGTCGAGGTGGGCACCGTAGCCGGGGTCACCGATACGTACGGGAGCTGCGCCCGCAGCTTTGGCCGCTGCGCAGTTCTTGAACGGCGTGGTCACCGCCGCTGCCGGAGCCGAGGTGACAATCGGCTTGGACGTTACAAGTGGCGGGGATGTGGCGGGTTGCACCGGAGCAGTTCCCGTGCAGTCCTGGAGGATTCCGGCGATGGTGTCGTGTTCGGCCTGGGTCACCCACAATCCGTACGCGGCTTTTACTTCGACCTGCGCAGCGACGTACTGGCAGCGGTATCCCCGGTTGGGCGGCAGCCACGACGAGGCGTCGGAATCGGATTTTTGTTGGTTGGCGGGACCGTCGACGGCTCGCAGGTTGCGTGGGTCGTTAGCGAGGTTGGTGCGCGTCTGCGTGTCGAGTTGTTGAGCGCCCTTCTGCCAGGCGTCGGACAGCGCTACGACGTGGTCGATCTGGACTGCTGACGACGTGTCCTGACCACGGGTGAAGGCAATCGTGGTGTTGGTGTACTGATCCTCGAGCGTTCCGGTCTGCACCGAGCACCGGTTACCGTCCTTGTATGTGAGGGCAGTCAGGTCGCGGGCCAGGATGTCGTTACGGGTGTCGCAGCCGTTGTGGCCGAATTCGACGTCGACATCGTCGGTCCAGGCCGTGCCGAACAACGCGCGGTCGTATCCGGTTTTGGGGGCGCGTCCCTTGATCGGAATTTGCGCCAACAGTGCGGAAGCGGCGGATACAGCAGCATTGTCGCTCGTGAGCGCCGACGAGCTGGTGGTGACACCGGAGCCGATACCTGAACCGAGACTGCCGGTTTCGGCGGCTGACGAGCTGGAACACCCTCCGAGGATCAGTGCGGCAACAAAGCCGATCGAAACAGCAGCTGCGCTGCGCCTGCTGATTGCCGTGCGTGACATGTGTCGAGAGCTCATTTCTGTTTAGAGACGAACTACAAGTATGTCATTCGCGACATTTCGGTCTGAAGCGGACGAAGTGGACCGAAACAGACCGAGCGAACGTACCTTTCGTCGCCTTGGATGCGCCGAGAGGTACGTTCGCTCTGAAACAGGGAGTCGGGCGGAGCGCCGAAGCAACACAAAGGCCCGGAAGTCGGTATCGACTTCCGGGCCTGTGGAACGAGTTTGTTCAGATCTCGATCTTGGGAGTCTGCTCACCCAGCTTGTGGCGAGCCAGTGCCAGGTTCGCGCGTGTGCGTTCGAGGACGAGATACACGAAGAGTGTGGACATTCCGGGCGTCTCGATCACGCGGATGAGATGGTACTGGGTGGTCAGGGTGATCAGGATGTCTTCGAGGGTGTCGGTAATTCCCAGGTTACTCATCGTGCGGAGCTTTGCGCGCACAACTTCGGAGTTTCCGGCACCGGCGTATTCGAGGCTGAAGGACGGGTTTCCGGCCATGCCGAGAACCATGCCGCTGTCGGCGTCGACGACGGCTGCACCTGTGGCGCCGTCGATACGCATCAGTTCGCCGAGGACCTTGTCGATGTTGCTCATTGCTTCTCCTTTGTGGGGTGCGGGGTAGGGCGCAGGCGAGCGCTGCGACTCCAGTTGATGCTTCGGCGGCGAAGTCATCGGTACATTCTTCGGCGGGGATTGAGGGCGGGTGGGGTCCAGCGCGCGAGGGGTTTGTCCTGCTTGCGAGTTTTGCGAAATAGGTCCGTAATGCGCAGATAGAGACACATTTATTGTTTCGGCCTCACCGATACGATCGGCGGTCAGCCACTCGCCGGCGGAACCGGAAAGGGGTGGCGGAACCACTGTCGGTGGGTCGAGCGGGGGCGGCTGAAGTTGCGGATAAACCGGGGACGTCAGTGGCCGTTTGTACGGGATGGGTTGGCCCTCCGAATCGGATACGTTCGAGAACCACACGGCATACCCTGGGTCTTCGCGATCGAGGCTCGCCTCACGATCGTCGTCTTCTTCTCGGGATCCGCGCTTACGAAAGAGTCCCACAAGCCTCTACCCCTTTTGAGACGAATCTCTTCTACGGTACATCCCGCTCGAATCGAGTAGGAGACTGCGGAAACCCGCCCCTAGTTACCTTGCAGCTATGTAAGACTATCACGGTGTCGCGATCGGGGCCGGGGCTCTGCGGCTCGGCTGCCCAGTCAGCTCTGGCATTCTGAAGAGATGAAGAAAACGATTGTCGGGTTCATCGGAGCCTGTTCATTGATAGCGCTGGTGGCCTGCGGTTCCGACGGCGGGACGCCGACCGAAGTGGGGACTCTGACGTCCACCGCGCCGGCGACCGATACAGATGGCGTTACCGCGACCGATGGCACCGCGGTAGCGGGGCTTCCGCGCACGTACGAGCAAGCCTGCAACGACGTCCTCAAGTTTCTCGACGGATATCAGCAGGCGATCGACGAATCAGGCGACGACATCGGACTGACCCGTGAGTCGCTGGCGAACGACATGCTGACGTCGATCCAGGCTTACCCGGAATGGTCGACTCTGTCCGCCGACGAGCAGGCCGAGGTAACGCGCGGATTCGACGCAGCGGTCGCCGGAAGCTGCTGAAGGCAACCTTCACACGACCGTCAGAACAGTGATTCCTGAATTGCGACGCCTGGCGAGTCGAAGTTGCCCACCGTGACGGTACGTCCGACCAGTGCCGAGATGTCTGCGACAAAGTGAGGGGATTCCGGGTCGGTATCGGTACGGAACAGTGCCGCCGGCCCGGTCAGGCCTTCGAGGTATAGAGAGTGCTCGCCCGATTCGAAGGAATGGGGATACATCAGCGCCGGGGTGGCGTCGAAAACGATCTGCGAGCAGGCCGGTGGTGTCCAGACCTCGGGCTGTTCGAAAATCTCGATGCCCTCGATCCCGGATCCGATGTAGGACAACTCTTCTCGGTTCGAGACAATGAACTGTTGCAACTCGTTGCGCAACGCAGCGGTGTCGATTCTGTTTGTCAGTGCCTCGAGTTTGCGGGATGTGCGGATCGCCTGGCTCAGGTGAAACTGCCTCGACACGTCAGCTTCGAGAGTTCGAATGTTGTAACCGTCCGTCGAACCGGCGACGTACAGGGCGGCTGCGGCGCCTTGCTCCGCGACGCGCGGGTACTTGCGGAACTGCGACGCCGTCCCCACCTTCATCCGGCCACCGGCGAAGATGTCGATATACAGCCATTGTGGCTGGGTGAGGTAGGTGCGCACATTCGGGTGAATGTGCGCACCGTTCACGTGAGCCTGGTGGACGCTTGTGAATCCTTCGCGATTTCTGCACCGGTCACATTGGCGTCCGCTGGTCACCTTCGCGCCTCGATCGCACGGGAGGTAACCGGGTCCGTCGGCCGTCATGTCGCGCCACCCGAGGCACCGCCGTCCCTGTCGCTCGTCCACAGAAAACCGGAATACCGACGTGTGCGTGAAGAACGTGGTGTCGCCGGTTGTGTCGTCGACGAGGCGGATACGAGGAGCTGCCGGATCCGACCATTCGATACCGCGCACGAGCAAGGTCATGATGGAAGTGCCGGTTCCTTTTTTCGGATGTACGAGGAACCACTGATGTTAGTGCGTCGGATATCAGTGCGTCAGCTGCCGGGCAACCCAGGGTAGTAGGTGCCTGCCGACCAACCGCCGTCGACGGCCAGCTCGGCTCCTGACATGTAACTTGCGTCGTCGCTGGCAGCGAAGGCCGTTACCCGGGCGACCTCGTCGGGGAGCCCGATTCGCCGTAGCGGAACCTGACCGTACGGCTTCTGCAGGTCGTCGCCCGTGCGGCCCATCGGGTTGCCCAGCTGGGTATCGACGCCACCGGGATGCACCGAGCAGACGCGGATGCCCGACGGTCCGAGTTCGAGTGCCTGAGTTTTGGTGAGTCCACGGACCGCCCATTTGCTGGCGGTGTAGGCGCTCAGGCCGTTCACTCCGCGCAAGCCGTCAACGGACGAAATGTTGACGATCACGCCGCGCGCGGCCTTCTTCATCACGGGAACAACAGCCTTCGCGCCCAACATTGCGCCGATGACGTTGACGGAGAACAACTTTTCGACGGCCGCGACGTCGATGTCCTCGACAGCGGCAAAGGCAAGCATGCCCGCATTGTTGATCAGGACGTCCACACTGCCGAACTGGGAAGTCGTGTCTTCGACGAGGCTCACCCAATCGGATTCGCTGCTGACATCAAGATGGTGGAAGACGCCGCCGATGTCGGCAGCGACTGCGGCGCCCTTCTCGTCGAGCACGTCGCCGATGACAACCGTCGCGCCTTCTGCTGCGAGGAGTCGGGCGGTTGCTTCTCCCATTCCCTGCGAACCGCCGGTGACGATCGCTACCTTGCCTACAAATCTGTTCATGCACCGATTCTGTGGCGGTAGCGCCGGGTCCGTATCGGGCAGTCCCGCTGGCCGGAAATGTCCCGATGACGTGCGACTGACCTCGGGCCTGCTTGTGATCGCCTAGGCTCGTGGCATGGCTATTGTCTGGACAGTTCCGCGTGGTATCAGCCCCACCCTGCTCGTAGCACCGTTGATCAAGGAGTTTCTCGCCGAGGGCGAAGGCACCCTCGACTCGAGGCTGAGCGCGGTCGGCATTGTGTGTGCCTCGCTCGAGAAGCAGGTCGGTCGCACGTTCACGTCGATCAGTTCGGCGTCGGCAGCCATCTTCTCGGGCGCCGCAGCATCGTCGAGTGTGCCCGATGCGCTCCGGCTCGCGGTGATGCGGACGCTGTCCACCGAGGTGCTCGTCCGTAAGCCGGCTCCACAACCGTTCTCCGAGAAGGTCGGAAAGCGCTTGGGAGAGTATGTGTTCGCGTTGCGTGACCCGCGTAACAACCAGGTGTTCCATGTCGGCCACGGCACCGGAAACCAGGTATTCGCTTCGGTTTTTGAGGCACTCGGTGAACTCGACAACCTCGAAGGAGCCTCCGGGGCAGCGGATACACCCGGAGTGACCGCTGCAAAAATTTCACGTATTCGCGAGATCTACGACGCCGGTTCGGCAGTCGAGCACTACGTTCTCATCCGCAGCGTATCCGGGGCGGATGCAAGCGGCACGGCAGACGCCGTGGTCAGCGGCATCGTGGAGACGCTGCGGATCAGTGAGGCGGGCGAGAACCTGACCAACCTTGCGGGTGAGGTCACTGACAAGGATCTGCGGGCAACCCGCGTCGAGGAAATCGCCCTTCGCTATTCGGCAGACCCGGCACCGGAATTGCCGACACCCAGTGTGGTGCTGCACGTTCCGGGTTCTGCTCGCGCCGGCGCCACCGCAGAAGAGATCTACGAACTCGCCCGCCAGGAATGGGCGGCCGGCGCCGCAGTGCGTGCCGAAGCCGGGATTCCTGTACTCGTCTTCGCGGACAGCATCATTCGTGGCGCTTTCCGAGCGCAGTCGTGGGAGGTGTCCACTCGTAACGCCGACGGCAGCATGCTGTGGCGCTTCACCGGCGACGTCGACGAGGAGCTGGCGGCCAAGTACGTCGGCACCGAAATCACACCGCACAACGTCGGACTCAAGAAGTGGCCGGTCAGCGGTTGGGTTACCCGACTGACCACCGCTCGCCCCGGTGCGGCAATGCCGGGTCCGCGTAAGAAGTAAGACGAGGGGTTGGGCTCCGGAGTTTTCGGAGCCCAACCCCTGTCTATTTCAGTAGTCCACTGCCGAGGTAGTCGTTTTCCTCGCATCCGGGCGGAATGAGATAGACGGCCGAACCGATCGGCGTTGTCCACTCGTTGAGTGCGTCGAAGTCACTCAGTCGCTGCTGAACGGGCAGATACTGCGCCGCGATGTCCCGCTGGAACGCCGCGAAGATCAGCCCGGAGTTGGAAGTTTCCTCGCCTTCCGGTGGGTCGTCGTAGTTGTAGGCACGACGGAAGAACTGCTCTCCCTCGTGCATTCGATGCGAGCGTGCGATGTGTGATCCCGGCGGAATGACCGGGATACCGAACCTGTCGGTAGCGGTGAAATCAGCCTCGTCGAACTCGTCGGTGCCGGTCAACGGAGCGCCGTTCGACAACGTGCGACCCATCGTGAGTTCACGCGCCGGTCGATCCAGTTCGTCCCACGTATCCATTTCCATGCGAATTCTCCGAAGCACCAACGACGTTCCCCCGGCTAACCACGGCTGATCGGCGCCGTCGCTCCATACGAGGGAGTCGAAATCCGTGGTTCCCGGCGCCGGGTTGACGGTACCGTCGACCTGGCCCATGAGGTTACGCATAGTTGTTCCCTCGGGCGCGGTTCCCCGTGCGCTGCGAAACCCTTTCTGCGTCCACCGAATTGAGGTCAGTGAGCGGGCGTTCTTGGTCAGTACCCGTACCGCATGCGCGACGGTGACGGGATCGTCGCTGCAGATCTGAAGGAGAAGATCCGTTGCGCCCCAGCGATCTTCGAGTCGGTCGATCGGGTAGCTCGGTAGCGGAGCGCACCACGCTGGTGCCCGATCCTGTAACCCCAGAGCGATGAACAGTCCGGGCCCGTAGCCGACGGTGATCGTCAGCCTCGACGGATCAACCGCCAGTTCCTTCTCGGTATCGGCCAGAGCGGGCATGCCCGCAGTGAGGCGAGCAGCGTCGGCTGTCCACATCTTCATGATTCCGATGACGGCGGCCCGGTCGACTCCTGGTCGCAGATCGAAGCCGACAAAGGTGGCGTGTGCTTGCGGCGGGGTGCTGACGCCTCCCTGATGAACGCCATGGAACGGAACGACGGCTTTACCCGGAGACGGTTCATCGGCCTGTGCCAGAGTTGCTGCACCCCACGTTGTTCCCGCGACCGCAAGCGCGGCGGCGCCACCTCCGAGGAGACGCCGCCGGCTCAGTCGCAGGTTGCTGTTCTCAGCCACCGTGATTGGGGTCGTAGTTCTCCTGGTTACCGGAGAAGTCGCGGATCTGGGCTGTGAAGGTGGAACTGGACCCGTCGTCGTAGATCAGGGTGACGTCGGTTTCGGCGCCGGGGAGGAGCGGGCCGGCGAGTTCCATGAACATCAGATGATCGCCGCCTGGCGCAAGGCTGGCGGAACTGTTCGCGGGAACCCGGAACCCACCGTCCTTGGGGCGCATGGTCATTGTTCCGCCGTCGCCGGTCACAACTTCGTGCAGTTCGACGCGAGCGGACGCCGGACTGGTCGCCGAGACGACGCGTACGTCTGTGTCGCTGGAATTAACGAGCTCGGCAAAGGCCGCGCTCATGCCGTCCGGGGCGGCCTTGACCCATTGATCCTCGATCGTGATGGATTGTGCCGCTTCGGTTTCCTTGCCGGACTCCGATGAACAACCGGTCAGCGTCAGGGCTGCTGCCAACGCGGCGGCGGTGAACAGTGTGGTGGGAACAGACATGTGTATCTCCGTAGTTCGAGTATCAGGTGGTTGCGCGGCGTCGGAGTGCCGCGACGGAAAGGTCGATCAGGAGGAATGCGATCAGACTGAGGCCGAGCAGCGGAACGAACCAGCCGATCAGGGCGGTGCAGGCGATCAGTGCAACAACGCTGATCGGAGCGAGTTTTCGGATGCCACCGCGTGTGGGTGCTCGGCCTACAGCCCACTCGGATCCTCGGATGGGTCGTCGACGCCACCACATGATGTAGCCGCGAATGACGATGCTCGCCAACGCAACGGCGAGTGCGGCGAGCGCGATCTGATTGGCGAGACCGAAGAGGAGTCCCATGTGCAGCTGGATTCCCCAGGCCGAGAGTTTTGCCGCGATAGGCCAATCCGCGAACCACAGCTCGTCGGTGACCTTCTGTGTTGCTCCGTCGATTGCAATGGTGTTGTTGCTCATAACCCAGGGCTGACGCGTCTGGGCGACGGTGAAAGCGGTGTGTGCATCAGCTGGGATCGACACCTCGACGGGGCCGGTGATGCCGTGATACCTGGCGATGCCGAGGACCGCGTCGACCCGTCCGACGTTCGTGTCCGTCAGAGTCCCGGTGGCGATTGGGGCCATGTCGTGACCGTCGTGTCCGCCGGACGGCTGCGCGGGAGCGCCGCCAAGTGTCTTGACCACCGAAGGGGTGGTCCAACTCAGTGCGGTTCTCATGTTGCTGACGTTCTCACCGGCGTATGTCGACCACGTGAGCCCGGTTGCCGAGAGAAACACCAGTGCCACTGCGATCCAGATGCCGACAACTCCGTGCCAGTTCAGGGTTCGGTTACGCCCGGCGGACGTTCGATCCAGGGTGAGCAGACGGGCGTTGCGAGAGGTTCGGTACCGGCGGAACCACAGGTAGACACCGCCGAGGGCAACCACCCACATCCACGACGCGGCCAGCTCGCTGTACAGGCGTCCCGGTTCGCCGAGATGAAGGTTGCGGTGGAGCTGGGAAATCCAGGTTCGGACCGGCAGCGAGCCGCTACTGCCGTACACGGTCAACTCGCCGACCGGTTGAGCGAGCACCGGGTCGACAAATACCGCGAGTCTCTCGGACTCGCCGAGAGACGGATCGGTGAACAGAACTCGGGTGGTTTCGCCGGCGGCAGGAGACGGGCGGACCGCTGAGACCGTCAAGTCCGGGCGGTACTGCTGAGCGGAGCGGATCTGATCGTTCAGTGATGCGAGCTGTCCTGTGCTGTCGGTTTGCAGGTAGTCGCTGTAGACAAATTTCTCGATGGTGGGTGCCACCGCGTAGAGGCCACCGCTCAACGCCGCGATGAGGATGAACGGTCCGATGAGAATTCCGGCGTAGAAATGCAGGCGCAGGATCAGGGGTCTGGCGCCGCCGGCATTCTTCTTCGGAGGGGAACTGTCGTTGGAAGCGTGCGGCTGCGCGCGCTCCATTTCGGGTGCGGACATGCGTGTACTCGATCCCGCTGTGCGCCTTTCTTAACCGTCGGCGGTTGATAAAGGCGCACAGCAATGGGGCGCACCGGATTTCGTGCGCAGAAAGGAAAGGGAATGGAAAGTGAGTTACACGAATGCCGGCGGGCCGCGAGTGCTCAGACCGGAGGTGAGAAGTTGCCGGAGAACAACTTTGGCGCGGTAGCGAGTGTGGGCGGTGAGGGGTGAGTGCTGCGGCGCCCAGGGGCGCAGCAGGACTGCAACGATTGTTGCCAGCGTGGACGCCGCAACGACGTAGCCGCGTTCGGCGCCGCGGATCGCCACCGCGCAGACTCCGATCGCAGCGATATGAGCCGCGAGCATCGGGAGCGACGGAACAACGCCGTGCTGGTGGTCCGAGGCAATGGTCAGTGTTGTGTGGCCGATTGCCTGCCCGGCAGCAAGCATGAGAGCCAAGGCCACGGTGGGCGAGCGACGAGTATCGATGGACGCAACGACAGCGCCGACGCTCGCGCAGGCGAGGATCAACAGGACCACCGCACTTTGCGACGGCGCCATGCCTCCGCCGCCGAGTGCGTGGGCGGCGAGGGATACCGCTCCGGACGTGCCGCCGACAAATCCGCCGCGCAACTGCGCGACATCAGCGAGGCGGGAGGTCATAGGTGCAAAGGATACAGGCACCTACTACCACGGTTAGTAGGTGCGCCGAAGTTGGACATTTGTTCGGTTGAGTGCCCGTCTTCTTTGCCCACACATTGCGGCAGGCGATTTCGGATGCGTTCTGTCGCAATACGTACCGGACAACTGGTATGCCGGTTGATTTGCTGGCGGATCGGGAGTTTTGAGGACCAAAGTCATCGAACTGTGTTGTGTAACAAATCGGCCCGCATTTGCGGTATCACCGACAGGCCGATGCGGCCCGGCAGTGATAGCGTCCCGACATGTGATGTCCGAATTGATTCGACCTTGACCTAGGAAAACGGTGCACAGCGATAACAACGGTTCGAATGGTGGATTCAAACAGAACGGTTCCGGAACAGCCGACACGGATGATCTGCTGAGCGGCTCTGACGATACCTACGCGAATTCGGTTCGAACCGTTACCTTTACGCCGCAGTTCGATCTACCGCAGAGTGACGAGGTTCCGGTCAAACCGCTTCCGAGTCAACGGATGCGGCAAGTGCGACGCGACGAGCCGGCCGATTTCCGAACCTCGACGCCACAAGCGATGACCTCCGTCGACGACCTGGACATCATCAAGCGCGCCAAA
Organism: Rhodococcus sp. IEGM 1366; assembly: GCF_033142425.1. NCBI lineage: Bacteria > Bacillati > Actinomycetota > Actinomycetes > Mycobacteriales > Nocardiaceae > Rhodococcus > Rhodococcus sp. IEGM 1366. The sequence continues at coordinate 189,833 of NZ_JAWLRZ010000007.1, read as the reverse complement.
CGTCCGCCCGAACACGGTTTCGGTGCTCTGCTGTTCAAGCTTTCGGGTGGGCGGATCAACACCGGGCAGTCGGCGGTGGAACTCGAACATCAGGCGCTGGTCCGTCGTGCTAATCGGACGGTGCGCGGCGTGTACAAGATCGCCTTCATCTCGCTCAAGGGTGGGGTTGGGAAGACGACGGCGGCAAAGACCGTCGGCTCCACGTTTGCGTCGATCCGTGGTGATCGGATTGTTGCGATCGACGCCAATCCTGATCTCGGTACCCTCGCCGATCGAGAACATCGCGAGCATCACTTGACGGTTCGTGATCTGTTGGCAGACAGTAATATTCGTACGTACAGTGATGTGCGGTACTACACGTCGCAAGGTGACAGCCGGTTGGAAATCCTTGCCAGCGAAGCGGATCCGGAAACATCGGAGTCGTTCAACGAGCAGGACTACCTCGACACACTGCGCATCCTCGAGGTGCACTACAACATTCTCATCACCGACTGTGGCACCGGCATCATGCACTCGGCGATGTACGGAATCCTCGACGAGGCTGACGCCTTGGTAGTAGTCAGTCCGACGGCTCAGGACGGAGCGCGCAGCGCAGCCGCCACGTTGAGCTGGCTGACCAAACACGGTTACGGCGACCTCGTGAGCCGGTCGGTGGTTGCGATCAACGCAACGCGGCCTGGATCGTCGTCGCTCGATCTGGACCAGCTCGAGGAAGTGTTTTCCCAGCGCGGAGTTCGGGCGGTCTGCACCCTCCCGTACGACGACCATCTCGGGGAGGGCGGGCCCATAGATCTGAAGTTGTTGAACAAACGCACTGCGCGTGCCTATCTCGAGTTGGTCGCCGCTATCGCCGATGGCTTCCCGGATTCGCAGGGGCGCCACGCGTCACGGTGACGGAGTACTTCACGGATGCCTCAATATCGCTCCGTATCCGTCTGCGAGAGTAAGGCGTTCGTCTACCTGAAGCAGTTCGGCCCCGGTTCGGATCGCTAGATAGGGTAGTAGTCGATTCGCGGGTGCAAAGTGTGAATTACTGGATACTTCCTTGTCATCGGGATCTGTGAAGAGCAGAGTCTCGACCTTGCCCTGTTCCAGCGCATCGAGCACACGGGCAGTGCCGTCGACCGACAGTTCGGTGTCGCGGCCCTGACCGGCCATGAAGCGCTCGGTTTCGGTGTCCATACGCCTCAACCGCTCGGTATCGATGAGTTCGCGTATCGCCTTGGCTACTTCGGTCGGAGAAGAACCTGCTGCACGTGATCCGCGTTCGATCTCGACAGTGCGCAGTGACGCCGGAAGATACTGCGCGAATGCTGTGCGCGACTGAACTTCGCCGATGATCAGCACCAATTGCACCTTGTGTTCGCGGGCCAGTTCGGCGGTGCGAGTTGCGGCTTGGGTCAAGTTCTTTCGCACGTTCTCTTGCGCCAGGGATTGAGTGTCGATATAGCGGTCGGGGCCACCCACTCGAGCTTTGTGTACCGGGAACCCGTCTCCGTCCACGGATTCGCCGTAGACATCTCGCCCGCGCGCATCGCGCACACACAGATCCGCGCCGGTGTGATCGACCTTGGCGAGGACAAACGGCTCGGTGTCGTGTCCGTGTGCAACGAGCGGAATCAGGTAGGGCAATGAACCAACCGTCACGACGGTCGAGGCCGTGGGTTCGAGCATGATGTCGTCGACCAGAACGGCATCGGGCGTGATCACCAGTGCGCGTCCGGCCCGGCCGGAAATTCCGTGATGATTGTCTTTCACGCTGTCGAACTGTTCGATCAATGCATCTGGTGCTCCCTGTTTCGACAATTGATTGTGCATCGAACGCCACTCCAACTCGAAGCGCTCACGTGAGTTTTCACGATTGCGGACGTCCTCGAAGTACACCGAGGCAAACGGTCCTTCGCTCGAACCGACCTTCTTCAGTCGCGCAGCATGCATGGCGACTCCTCTCTGTAGTAGTCGTCGAATCTTGTTGCTCGTCTCTCCGCACGCGTACCCGCTCGAGGTTGATTCGACACGAGAGCTGGGTATCCAATGCGATTGGCCGCAGATTCACCCGAGAGATTCCAGTGAAGGGAGCAGGTCATGTCGGCCCGGCGCCGTAACGCAGCGATGGATACCGAGAAGCGGTGGTCGGATCCGGAGGAGTTCCGCAGGGCGGCGACCTTCACAGGTGTGGTGATCGGGCTCGCGCTTGCGGTTCTGTGTTCGCTGCTGCTGTTCGACCGGTCGTCAGGGCTCGGCACCCTGGCCTTCGCGCCGGCCGCTGTCTTCCTGATCGGTGGGCTGATTGCCTTTGTCCAGACGTATCGGGTGTGGAAACGGGGTGGGGTGTGGCCCATTTGGCAGGGGGCAGGGTGGGGCCTGATGGTGTTGATGCTGATCAGTTCCGGTTTCGGTGCGGGTGCTTATGGCCCGCCGCAATAAACTCCCCATTGGACTCGCACATTTGTTCGATTCTTGCTAGTGTTGCTCCCCGTGGGGATGGTGCAGTGGGAAGCCTGCATCACCCCCACGCCAGAACCCGGTGCCTGGCGCTGACTGCCTTCAGCGTCAGGCACCGCCTTTGGGTTGGCTGGCTTTGGGCGGGTGCGGCACTCGTCAGGAACTAGGTTGCGGCAGAGTGCAATCCGTAACCTTGGGGTTGACGCCGAAGTAGTTCAGGGGCCCCGCCACTACGGTCACGGCGATGGTGCCCACGCCGGCGCAGTTGGATGGAGAGTTGCTGTAGTAGCCTCGCTGGCCGGCCGCGATGGCACCGACAACAAGCCAGATCAAAACGATAAAAGTCACGATCCGTCGCATGGAACCGCTCGATTCCTCAGCTGTGTGGCGCGGGGACTATCGAAATACCCGGTCAGGAGGGGTATGAAACGCAAGTGAGCGGGGTATTCGAAGGTAGAGTGCCGTCACTTCGCGTGTATGTGTGTCGGGCTTGTCGTCGAAAGAGACTGCCATGATTATTCTCGGAATTATCCTGCTGCTGATCGGATTTCTCTTGAATATTCCGATCTTGTGGACGATCGGTGTTGTCCTCTTGGTGATCGGGCTGATCTTGTTCGTGCTGGGCTCGACGGGGCGCGCGGTCGGTGGCCGACGGCACTGGTACTGAGCTGATTTGATCTGATTTGCGCGACTTGATCGATCTTAGCTGGGATATTCGCCAGATCGAGGACAGGCCCCACACCCTGTGGGAGTGCAGGACCTGCCTCCGATTGGTCTTGCCAACATCTCCATGAGCGTCAACGAGTCCCAGCACGCCGGAGCATGCGTCGAAAACAATACGGCGCATCGGACGTGTTTGCCAACGATTTACGGAGAAAATATTTCTGAGTTCATACTTTGGGATTTTGGTCCCGAAAGTGAGGATTGCCCCTTACGGGCGCAAGGTTTATCCGCCGATCGCAGTGGAGACTCTACGGCCGAAGCCGGATTTCGACCGGTCGGACGGGAGCCGGTTCGATGGATCTACTGCTCAACGGGAAGACCGCGATTGTCACCGGTGCCGGCAAGGGCATCGGTCTCGCGATCACCCAGGCATTGGTCGAAGAAGGAGCCCATGTGATCGCGGGTTCACGAACTCGCACGGCAGAAATCGAGAAACTCGAGACCGGCGACGGTGTCACGTTCTTTGCCGTCGACTTGGCGAGTGCGGACGGTCCGCCGGCATTGGCTGCCGCAGCCGCAGAGCGCGGCAGTATCGACATCCTGATCAACAACGTGGGCGCCGTGACGCCGCGGACAGAGGGATTTCTCAGCGTCACGGACGGAGACTGGGATGCGTCGCTGCGCGTGACGTTCATGTCCGCGGTGAGGATGATCCGGGCTGCCCTGCCGTCGATGGCGGTCGGCGGTGGGAGCATCGTGACGGTCAGTTCGGTGAATGCGTTCCTTCCGGACCCAGCGGTGATCGACTACAGCGCGGCAAAAGCCGCTTTGAGTAACCTGTGCAAATCGTTGTCGAAAGAGTTGGCTCCACAAGGTATTCGGGTGAACACCGTGAGCCCAGGACCTGTGCGGACGGCTTTGTGGCTCGGGTCGGGCGGGGTAGCGTCGACGCTCGCCGGGGTCTCCGGACTCAGCGCCCAAGACATTGTGGACAGTGCAGCCGCAGGCTCGGAGACGGGCAGATTCACGTACCCGGAAGAAGTCGCGGACCTGGTGGTGTTTCTTGCCGGAGGCCGCGCCGCAAACATCACAGGCGCGGATTTTGTCATAGACGGCGGCTTGATCAAGACGCTCTGAGTTCGAGCTACTTCGTGGCCGTCAGATAGCCCGAACGTTTCGACAAATCGGCAAGTTCCGGTGGAAGTTCCGGGATCGGTTGGCCGTACTCGTTTGCCAATTCAAGGGTGTCGCGGCACTGAACCGACCAACCGCGGTCGGTCAACCACTGTTTGGGGTCGGCACGCTGGTCGTCGTAGAACAATGCGGACAAGTCCAAGCCGCCGAATGGGTCTTTCTTGAAGTACTTTGCTCTGATGTCGGCGAATCGTTTGCCGTCCATTCCGGATGGGAAGTAGTTCAAGGCAAGTCGACTTCCGGGCGAGGAGAGTTCGTCGATTCTTTCGAACAGTGCGTCATGTGCGCTGCCGGGAAGATAGGCCAAAAGTCCCTCTGCCGACCATGCCGATGGCTTGGCGCGATCGAATCCTGACGCTTCGAGAGCGGCGGGCCAGTTTTCTCGCAGATCGACAGCCACCGTGTGACGGTCCGCTTTCGGTTCCGCTCTGTGTTCGGTGAGCACCTGATCTTTGAATTCCAGTACCCGCGGCTGATCGACTTCGAAAACCGCAGTGCCGATGGGCCAGTTCAGTCGATAGGCCCGTGCATCCAATCCTGCTGCCAGGATGACTGATTGGGTGACTCCTGATCTGGCGGCGTCGAGAAAGAACTCGTCGAAGAATTTACTTCTGATGCCCATGCCAATGCCCATGAACCCGGACAGTGGGAGGTCTTCCAGCGATGACGGGTTGTCCAGTAGCGCGGTGAAGTGTGGTTCGCCCGCGGCCGCGACAAACCACGGCGCGTAGGAATCTTCGATCAGGGCGTGGGGGCGACGTGATTCTATGGCGCGAAATGCGGCCACTCCCAGCGCAGTCAGGCCGACACTGCTGACAATGTCCCAGGTATCGCCGTCGCTGCGCACATTTTTGATCCTACGCTCGTGGTGGTTCCCAATTCGAGTGTCGGTATTTCCGTTGCAGTTCAAGGGGTTCGGTCTGCTTTGAGACTGCCAGGTGATTGGCAGACTCAGTGGAGCCGGCCGTCAGGGTTCGCGCTTTGACTAGGGAGTGTGGTCCGGGCGCAGTAGACGTAGGCCTAGCGCACAACAATCAGCAAGGAAAGGCGATGACGAAGTTGCAACGCCCTGATGCACTCGATGGTCTGGAGGTTGCCGCACGACACGGCGGCGCCGCGTCGAAGGCGAGGCTGTATTGCGCTGTCCGGCCGTTGGCGGTGCGACGTGCTCGCGTCGAACTCGAGCCTCACGCAGCAGAATTAGTAGCCGACGCCGTGTGCCGTTCCGTCGTGAATTCGGTGCCGGGCCGGGCAGCGTCAGATGGTTCGCTCGTGCGTCTGGTGCACTCGACAACTCGTCGACTGATCGACCGAACGGAATCGAAATCCAGGATAGGACTGCCCGCCGAGATCGAGGCTCTCCCAGAGCGGCTGCGGGAGGTGCTGATCATGAGGTTGATCGTTGGCCTCGATGTCGACGACACTGCAGTTGTGCTCGGGCGAACACGCGCTCAGGTTCTGGTGGAACAACATCGGGCGTTGGCGATGCTGTGCGCCGTTGCCGCGGCCGCAGCGAGTTGAGTTGGATCAGCGAGCGGCGAGCATTCGACGCAGATCCTTACGGCTGGTCTTGCCGACGCCGGTCTCCGGGAATTCTTCGAGTACCTGCACTCGGTCGGGGATCTTCCAACTCGCCAGGCCGCGCTCGCGAACAAAGGACCGGATCTGGGCTGTTTTCGGCGGACTCGACGGGTCGGCGGCAAGGAGGAAGGCACACGTGCGTTCGCCGAGGTATTCGTCGGGAATGGCAACAACGATCGCGTCGCGCACCGCGGGGTGCGCCAGGAGGTGTTCTTCGAGTTCTTCGGCAGATACCTTCTCGCCGCCGCGGTTGATTCGGTCGACCGCACGCCCGCAGACGGTGATGTTGCCGTTCGCATCAACTCGAACCACGTCGCCGGTGCGGTACCACCCGTCGTCGGTGAAGGAACGGGCATTGGCTGCGGGATTGTCGTAGTAGCCGCGAATTGTGTACGGGCCCTTGGTGAGCAGCTGACCTTCGGTGCCCGCGGGTACGTCGTTGTCGTTGTCGTCGACCACCCGGATCTGGTCGAAGGGGGACATGGGGCGGCCCTGCGTGGTGAGGACTATGTCGAGGGGATCTTCGTCGCGGGTGTAACACACCAGACCCTCGGCCATTCCGAATACTTGCTGGAGTCGTGCGCCCAACGCGGGGCCGATGCGGGCCGCCAACTCGTCGGGGCAGCGAGCGCCGCCGACCAGTACAGCTGTCAGTGTCGAGAGGTCGTGTGAGTGGCCACGTTCGGCTGTTTCGGTCCACAACCGGGCGAGCGGCGGAACGAGTCCCGTCATCGTCACTCCAGCGCGTTCGATCATCGCGAAGGCAGTAGTCGGACTCGGGGACGGGGTCAACGCCACAGTTCCACCGGCGGCGAGAGCTCCCAGGATTCCCGGCGAGCTCATCGGGAAGTTATGGGCTACCGGCAATGTCGCCAGATAGACCGTCGATGTTGTGACACCGCAGATTTCATTGCTGCGCAGCACGCTGTAGAGGTAGTCGTCGTGGGTGCGTGGGATCAGTTTGGGGATGCCGGTGCTGCCGCCGGACAGCTGCAGAAACGCCACGGATCCCGGGTCTGCGGCGGCAAATTCGCGCGGTACGGCGCTCACCGCGTCGAAGTTCACGGTGCCGGCCGGGGCGTCCGATCCGGGATCTGGCAGGCACACAACGGTATTCAAGCTCGGGGTCGATGAAGCGACCTCGAGTGCCAGAGCGCCGTGGTCGAATCCGTCGATGTGGTGCGAGGTGATGACGGCGACGGCGCGTGAGGCGGCGGCCAGTGCAGTCAATTCCGAGGAACGATGCGCGGGGAGGCAGAACACGGGTACTGCGCCGATCCGGAAAAGCGCGAAGACCACGGCGACGAACTCGGCCTGGTTGGGCAGTTGGACCATCACCGGATGCTGGGCGGTGATGCCGAGATCGGCGAGTCCGGCAGCGAGGGCGTCCACGCGGGCGTCGAGCTCGGCGTACGTCCATGTCTGCTCGGCGTCGACGACTGCGATGGAGTGGGCACGGGCGGCTACGCTCTCGCGCAGAATCTGGTCGAAAGTCTTTCCGGCCCAGATTCCTTCACTGCGGTATCGGGCGGCGTCGTCTGCAGGCCACGGGGTGAAGGAGAGCTGAGGTGGTGACACTTCGGAAAGCATGTCTTCCTTCACTGGTGGTGGCCCGGCGGCGTGAACAATTTCGATAAGGATAGCCTAGGCTCATGGATGTGAAGGGTGTGACTGGGCGATCTGTCGTGATTACCGGTGCCGGCGGCGGCATCGGCGCGGCAACGGCGGCACTGTTCGAAGAGGCCGGAGCCACGGTCGCTCGGTGGGACCTTGCAGCTCCGACGGTACCCGTTGGCGGATTCGCGCTCGCGGTCGACGTGACGGATCGTCAGTCCGTCGAGCAGGCGTTTGCCGCGACAACCGATGCAATCGGAACGGTGTCGGTGCTCGTGCACACTGCGGGCGTGTTGCGGGCGGGTTCTGCGCTGACCGAGGACAACAACGACTGGGATGCGTGCATGGCCGTCAATGCGACGGGAACCATGAACGTCGCCCGCGAAGCGGCTCGCCGCTTTGTTGCCGCCGGTGCTGGCGTGATCACGGCAGTGGGGTCGAACGCGGCATCGACACCGCGCACGAACATGGCTGCCTACGGTGCGTCGAAGGCCGCGGCAACCGCCTACATGCGGAGCCTGGGTCTCGAGATCGCTCCGCACGGAATCCGCTGCAACATCATTTCTCCGGGATCGACGGACACTCCCATGCTTCGCGGAATGTGGGACGGTACAGACCAATCCGCCGGGGTGATCGCCGGTGACGCCGACGCCTATCGCCTCGGGATTCCGCTCGGCCGACTCGCGCAACCGGGTGACATCGCCGCCACGGCGTTGTTCCTCAGCTCGGACGCGGCCAGGCACATCACGATGCACGACCTCCGCGTCGACGGCGGCGCCACGCTCGACATGTGAAGTCCTCATACACAACCGATCGAACCGAATAGGAGCGCCCGATGGCCATCCCCCCCATTGCCGGCTACGTTCTGCCCCGCCGTGACGAGGTATCCGCGGACCGCGTCGACTGGCAACTCGACCCGTCGCGCTGCGCGCTCTTGATCCACGACATGCAGCGTTACTTCATCGACGCCTACAACGCCGGTGAGGAGCCCATCTCCACCGCGACCGCAAACATGGTGGCGATTCGTGACGCGTGTGTTCGGGCCGGGATTCCGGTTGTCTACACGATGCAGCCGGGTGATCAGCATCCGTCCAGGCGAGGCATCCTGGCCGATTTCTGGGGCGAAGGTATGACAACCGGCCGCGATACGGAGGTGATCGACGCGCTCACGCCCGGAGAGTCCGACATCGAGGTGACGAAGTGGCGATACTCGGCATTCCAGCGCACGGATTTGCGTCAGCTCCTCGCCCGTGTCGGCCGCGATCAGTTGATCGTGACCGGCGTGTACGCGCACATGGGCTGCATGCTTAGCGCGGCCGAGGCGTTCATGAGTGACGTCGAGCCGTTCATGGTCTCGGATGCCACAGCAGACTTCTCGCGCGACGAGCATCTGATGGGATTGGAATACGTCGCAAAGCGTTGTGGCCGGGTGTTCACCGCGGCCGACGTACTGGGCGCGATCAGCGTGGACGAATCCGTCGCAGAGCTCAGTGGAGTGTAAGACCGTGAACCGCATCATGCTCTCCGGGAAGATTCACCGTGCCACCGTCACGCAGGCGGATCTGCACTACGTCGGATCCGTGACCATCGACCAGGACCTGATGGAAGCTGCCGATCTGCTCGAAGGTGAGCAGGTGCACATCGTCGACATCGACAACGGTGCACGGCTCGAGACCTACGCCATCACCGGCGAACGAGGTTCCGGGGTGATCGGCATCAACGGCGCTGCGGCACATCTGATCTCGCCCGGGCACTTGGTGATCATCATGTCGTACCGCCACGTCGACGACCGTGAGGCGAAGTCGCTGGTACCGCGGGTCGTCCATGTCGATACGAAGAACATGATTGTGGAACTGGGCTCGGACCCGGCGCAGCCGGTGCCCGGAGCCCGGGACCAGCTCGCCTCACGCTGACCCCGGTAGCGGGTCAGGCGTGCTCGCGCCTGCGGTTTTCGAGCGACTCCACAGCTTTGTCGCGCAGCGTCCGAACTCGGGCGAGGGGACCGTCGCCGACCTGCACCCGCCAGTAGCCCGATGCGTCGAGGAGATCCTTCGTCACGCCGAGTTGTTTTGCCGTCGCGCGCAATTCGCGCACGATGGATGCCTCACCCGCGATCCACATCCAGCCGGCGCCCGTGCTCGGACCGAGAGTGCGGGCAGCATCGGCCAATAGACGGGCGTCCGAGATGCCGTCGCGACGGTGCACCCACGTGACGCCGGGGAGTTCGCGCTGTTCCTCGGCGGAACCGTCGACGAGCACGGCAACGTACAGCGGCACCGAACCGTCGTGTTCCTCGACGTAACGTGCGATCGCCGGTAGCGCAGTCTCGTCACCGGCAAGCAGCCACCAGTCGGCGCCGATGGGCGGAATGGTCGACACCTTCGGGCCGGCCAGGTGCAGGGTGTCGCCGGGCTGTGCGTTGCGCGCCCAGTTGCCGGCAATTCCGTGGCCGTGCAGCACGAAGTCGAGATCCAGTTCGCCGGCCTCGGCGTCGAAGCGGCGCACCGTGTAGGAGCGGGCAACCGGCGCCGGGCGCTTCGGCCAGTGCAGATGACCGTCATGCTGCTCGGGCAGCACCGGAGCTGCGGATCCCTCTTCAGGGAGGAAGATCTTCACGTAGTCGTCGGCACCCTCGGTGCGGAACTCGGCGACGGAGAATTCACCGGACTGGAAGGTTCCCAGTTGCTCGCCTCCGACCGTGATTCGGCGCATGCGCGGTGTGACCTCGACAGTTCGGAGGACCGTCAGCTCTCGCAGGACGATCGGCAGGTCGAGCCGTCGGGACGGGGTGGTAACCGGCATGAGCGAATTCCTCTCGCGAATGGACCTATCTATACCCAGGGTGTCAGACGGCGCCAACTCGCTCTCCAGTAGGGTAGGTAACCCTAACCCCTGGTGCGTTCGAGAGAGCGATCAGGGCTTGCAGGACTGCGAGGAGATCCAGTGGTGTCGAGGAAGCGTCTGGCGTTGACGGCTGCGCAGGCAGGGATGTGGTTCGCGCAACAACTCGACCCGCAGAACCCCACTTTTGTCACCGGTCAATGCATCGAGATCGTCGGCCCGCTCGACCCGACCGTCCTCGCACGCGCAGTGGATCGTGTGGTCGCGGAAACCCCGTCGCTCATGGCGAGGTTCGCCGTGGACTCCGGCGAGGTGTATCAGGAACTCGGCGCCTGGGAGTACCCCGGAACTGATGTTGTCGCACGTGAGAGCTTTGAGATCGCGCTCACGGAGATGCGTGAACAGCTCCGGATACCCCTCGATCCGAGCGCCGGACCGGGATGTGTGGTGACCGTTCTTACGTTCGGACCGTCGCACCACGCGTTGTTCTTTCGCGTCCACCACACGTTGATCGACGTCTACGGGTACAGCTTGCTCGGCCGCAGGATCGCCGCCGTTCACAATGCTGTGGCGCAGGGCAAGGAACCGCCGACCAGTCGCTTCGACCCACTCGAGTTGATCCTCGACCAGGACGCCGCTCGCGCCGATTCCGACGCTCAGAGCCTCGATCGGGAATTCTGGTCTTCCGAACTGCTCGGAGCCAAGGAATCGGTAAGCCTGTCCCGGATCGGGGGCCCGCCCGCGTCGTCGGTCGCACAGACGCTTCTGTCCCACACCACACTGATCTCCGCAGCATCGGCAGAGCGCATCACTGCCGCCGGACGCGTTGTCGAGGGAAGTTGGGCCGACGTCGTCACGGCTGCAGTGGCGGCGTACCTGGCACGTTCGAATGGCAGCCTCGACGTGACGCTCGGATTCCCGTCGATGAATCGTATGGGCACCGTTGCCGCAAAAGTTCTGACCACCGCAGTCAACGTCCTGCCATTGCGCATCGCGGTCGACCCGAATTCGAATCTCATCGACCTGGCTGCGGGCGTCCGCGCTGCGGTAAAGCGCACGGCCCCGCACGCCGCGTATCGCTCCGAGGCAATCCACCGGGACCTGCGACTGCCCGCGAGCAGCGCCGGCCCCGTCGGCCCGACGGTCAACATCAAGCCGTTCGGCGACACCCTGCGTTTCGACGGAGCCGGCGCGACAGTCCACTCTCTTGCCCGTGGACCCGTGCACGACATCGCTTTCATCGTGCGTCGTCTCGACGAGAGCGGCGAACTCGAGATTCAGATCGACGCCGACGCAGACCGCTACACGGGTGCGGAGCTCGCGCGCCATGCTTCGGCTCTCACCAAATTGCTCGAATCCGTCACCGCCGAGGGGACTGGCGCCGCGATTGCTCAGGTGTCGCTCCTCGAACCGGAAGCCCTGCAGGTCCTCGCCGAATGGGGCGGACGAGCAGCAGCTTTCGATGACTACTGCCCTGACGTCATGGACCTGTTCGACGCCCAGGTAGACGAGCGCGGTGACGATCTTGCTCTGGTTGCCGGCGCTGAACGGCTGAGCTATGCCGAATTGGCTGCGCGCGTCGACGCTTTGGCAGCCGAGCTGTCCTCTCGGGGCGCCGGCCCGGAGTCGCTGGTCGCGCTGGCTCTGCCACGATCTGCGTCGGCCGTGGTTGCGCTCCTCGCGGTGCTGCGCTGCGGCGGTGCGTACATTCCGCTCGACCCGCAGTTCCCCTCGTCGCGACTCGAGTACATGCTTGACGACGCTCGGCCGGCGATCCTGCTGACCACCGCGGGCTTCACCGATCGGATTTCGGTCCCAGAAGGTACTGCCGTCGCAACAATCGCCGGTGGCGAGATCAGTTGGTCGGCAGCAGCATCCAGCGCGGCGAGCGGGGCGCGTGTCGCGCCGGCCAACACCGCCTACGTCATCTACACCTCCGGTTCCACGGGAAACCCCAAGGGAGTGATGCTGGACCGCCGCGCCCTGGCACGGTTTGTCCGCTCGGCCACGGATCTCACGAGTATCGGCGCGCACACGCGGTTGCTCGCCCTGACTACTCTGTCCTTCGACATTGCGGTCCTCGAACTGTTTGTCCCGCTCACCGCGGGCGGATCGGTGATCCTCGCCGACGAGAATCAGGCCAAGGAACCGGCAGCCATTGCGGCACTGGTGAGTTCGGAGTCCGTCACGGCGGTGCAGGCGACTCCCTCGCAGTGGGGGACGGTGCTCGAACACGGCGTAACCGATCTGGCTGGAGTCGACGTCCTGGTGGGCGGTGAAGCCTTGCCCACCCGGACGGCGCAGCAGTTGAGTGAGCTGGCGCGTTCGGTGCAGAACATGTACGGACCCACCGAGGCCACGGTGTGGTGCACCAGTACCCCGGTTTTGCCGAACATCGAATGGACAGGCTCGATCGGCCGACCGTACGTGGGCACTGCCGCAGTGGTCCTGGATCGCTACCTGCAACCGGTCAATGTTGGCGCGATCGGCGAACTGTACGTTGCGGGAACGCAACTCGCGCGCGGCTACCGCGGTCGACCTGACCTGACGGCAACCCGATTTGTGGCCGACCCGTTCGGACGCGGCCGGATGTACCGAACCGGCGACCTGGTGCGGTGGACCGAATCCGGTCAGCTCGAATACCTCGGCCGCGGCGACGATCAGGTGAAGGTGCGTGGGCACCGTATCGAACTCGGCGAGATCGAGACTGTGGCAGGGGAGTTCGACACAGTCGGTGCCTGCGTCGCGGTCGCTCGAAGCGACGGCAGGGGCACCGTTCATCTGGTCGGCTACGTCACGGCCGTGGAGGGCGCTCACGTCGATGTTCCGGCACTGCGAGCATTCATAGCCGATCGTCTACCCGCGTACATGGTGCCGTCGGCGATTGTTGTCCTGGACGAGTTCCCGCTTACCCCCAACCTCAAGATCGACCGGAAGGCATTGCCGGCGCCGGACTTCGGGGATGCGGACACAGGGCGTTCGGCCGAGACGGCTGCGGAGATCGCACTGTCCGGCATGTTTGCCGACCTGCTGGGGCTCACCGTAGTGGGCGTCGATGCGGACTTCTTCACGCTCGGCGGCACGTCGCTCTCCGCGACGAGACTCGTGGCCCGTCTCAAATCCGCACTCGGAGTGGAACTGTCGCTGCGTGACGTCTTCGATACGCCGACGGTGGCCGGACTGGCGCTACGGGTGGAATCCGCTGCGCCGGCTCGTCCTGCCATTGTGGCGCACGAGCGGACCGACATTGTGCCGCTGTCGTCGGCGCAGCAGTCGTTGTGGTTCGTTCACCAGACGCAGGGTCCATCCGCTACCTACAACATTCCGTTTGCGCTGCACCTGAACGGCGCAGTGGACGCGACAGCGCTGAAAAATGCGGTTGCGGCAGTTGTCGCCCGGCATCGGGTACTGCGCACGGTTGTCGTCGACATCGACGGTGTGGGGTTCGGTCGGGTACTCGATGCGGAGCCGGAGTTCACGGACAGCGAGGTCTCCGAGGCGGACGTGCAGTCCGCGCTGCTGACGGCGGCCTGTGTGCCGTTCGATCTCGAACACGACATTCCGGTACGGGCTCACCTGGTGCGGTCCGGCACCGACACCGCAGTCCTGCTGTTGGTCATTCATCACATCGCGGGTGACGAGTGGTCGGCCGGACCGATGCTCACCGATCTTGCAGCGGTCTACAACGGGGAGCAGTTGCCGGCCGCGCAGCCTCGAATTCAATACTCGGACTTCGCTATCTGGCAGGGCGAGTGCGCCGCAGATCCTGACCTGAGCGCGTCCACCGACCGGCAACTCGGCTACTGGCGAGACCTCTTCTCCGGTGCCCCCGAAGAATTGCAACTGCCGTACGACCGTGCTCGCCCAGCAGTTCCGACGTGGCGCGGCGGTGAGGTCTGGACCCACACCGGCGCAGGCGTGGTGGCCGGACTGCGCTCGGTGACCGAGAAGTCGGGCACCACGATGTTCATGCTGGCGCAGGCAGCGGTCGCAGTTCTGCTGTCGAAACTCGGTGCCGGTGAGGACATCACGCTCGGTGCCCCGATCGCAGGCCGGATGGACGGCAGCTTCGAAGACACCGTCGGATTTTTTGTCACTACGGTGGCGCAGCGGATCGATCTGAGCGGACGCCCCTCGCTGACCGAGGTGCTCTCACGCGTGCGACGCGGCACCCTCGACGGGTTTGCGCACCAGGACGTCGCGTTCGAGCAGGTAGTCGACGCGGTGGGCGTGACACGATCTCTCGCCCGGCATCCCTTGTTCCAGACGATGGTTCAGCATCGCACACCGCACTCCGTACCCAGCTTCACCGGACTGGCGGTCAGCCCGTCGTACGTTTCCACGGGCACCGCGAAGTTCGACCTGACCTTCGAGTTCGTGGAACTTGCCGACGGACTCGACGTGCGGATCGAGTACGCGGAGGATCTTTTCGATCGGGTGACGGCAGAGACCATCGCGGTTCGCTTGCGCACGGTCCTCGAGCATTTTGCCACGGATACGGGCGCCGGCCTGCAGAGCGTGGACGTGCTGTTGCCGGCCGAACGAAATGCCCAGTCGGTCGAAGGTCACACAACCCGTCTGTTGCCCGAACTGCTGGACGACGCTGAACATGAGTTCGCCGATCACGTGGCCTTGATCTGTGGACCGGACGAGTACACGTACCGGGAGCTGGCTGATCGCTCGAACAGGTTGGCGCGGTTACTGATCCAGCGTGGTATCGGCACCGACGTGGTGGTGGGCATCGCCGTCGGGCGGAGCATCGAGTGTGTAGTTGCGCTCCGCGCCGTGATTGCCGCCGGCGCGGCGTACCTGCCGATCGATCCGTCGTATCCGCGTGCGCGCATCGAGTACATGCTCGCCGACGCCGATCCGGCGCTCGTGATCGTCGACGCCGATACCGCGCAGTGGATTCGGCCGGACTCGGAGGATGCGACCGTCGCAGAACTCGAGGCCGCCGCTGCTGCGCTGCGCGGCGACCGGGTGGGCAGAGTCGTGTCGCCCGCCGCCGCGGCGTACGTCGTCTACACCTCCGGCTCCACCGGTCAGCCCAAGGGTGTGATGGGAACTGCAGGCGCACTGGCTAATCGTCTGGTCTGGCAGCGTGATCTCGTGCGCGCCGACGGGTGGGCGGACGTTCGGTTGGCAAAGAGTTCGATGAGCTTCATCGACGGCTCCACCGAACTGCTGGCGGGGCTCCTGGCCGGTGCCCGGTTGGTTCTCGCAGATGACGCGGAGTCTCGTGATGCCGGCGCACTCGCAGATCTCATCGACCGGCACGGCGTGCGTCAGCTCACCGCGGTGCCGAGCCTGGCTGCGGCGCTGGCACAGTTCCGAGAAGAATCGGCACACCGGGTCTCGAGTTGGTTCCTCAGTGGTGAACCGCTCACTCGCGCAGTGATCGACTTGTTCGACGAGAAGAACACACGGGTGATCAACTCGTACGGATCCTCGGAGGTTGCCGGTGATGTGACCTTCTGGACGGCAACATCTTCCGCCAACCGAGTGCTGATCGGCGCTCCCGTTCCCGGAGTGGGTGCGCGGATACTCGACGCATACCTGCGCCCGGTGCCGGACGGGGTGACAGGTGAACTGTATGTCGAGGGCATCCAGGTTGCCCGCGGTTACCTCGGCCGACCGGAGTTGACCGCAACTCGGTTTGTCGCGGATCCGATGGGCAGCGGTGGACGGTTGTTCCGCACCGGAGATCTGGTGCGTCGCAATCGGTCCGGCGAACTCGACTTCGTTTCTCGCGCCGACGCTCAGATGAGTCTGCACGGATTCCGGATCGAACCCGGCGAGGTGGAGGCGGCGTTGGCTTCCCATCCATCCGTCGAACGAGCACTGGTTGTGGTGCGCGCGAGCGCGGCTGGGTCGGATCAGCTTGTCGGGTACGCGGTTCGGGCACCAGACACCGCCGTGCCGGACGATTCCCAGTTGCGGGCCCATCTTCGGGACCTGCTGCCCGACTACATGATTCCCGCGGTATTCGTCGTTCTCGACGGCCTTCCCGTGCTACCCAACGGCAAGGTAGACCGCGACGCGCTCCCGGCGCCGGTACGCAGCGAGGGACGGCGCGAGGCGGCATCCGAACTGGAGCGGATCTACTGCGAGCTCCTTGCCGAACTCCTCGGCATCACCACCGTCGGCCCCGACGAGGACTTCTTTGCTCTGGGCGGCAACTCGTTGCTCGCCACCCGATTGGCGTCGGCGATCCGCGCCCGCACCGGTCACGACGTGACGATCCGCGAGGTGTTCGACCTCCGTACCCCCGCCGAACTGGCTCGGGCAGCACAGATCGGGAAGGTCAGGCGGCCTGAACTGGTTCGCCGGGATCACGGGGCAATCGTGCCGATGTCTGCCGCGCAGGGACGCCTGTGGTTCCTGTTCCAGCTCGAGGGCCCCAGCTCCACCTACAACATCCCGTACACCATGCATCTGCAGGGTTCAGTGGATCTGGATGCGTTGCGCGGTGCGCTGGCGCACGTTCTGAGCCAACACGAAACACTGCGCACGGTATTCACCGCCGAGTCCGGTGACGGCGAGGCTGGGCACATCGGCTACCAGGTGGTTCGTCCGATCAGCGAGTGCAAACTGCCGTTGGACGTTCTCGACGTGCTTCCAGCCCAACTGGAGTCGACACTCGCGCGGGAAGCCGCCTACACCTTCGACATCGCGCACGAACTGCCTGTGCGTGCCGTTCTGCTTCGCACCGGTACCGACGACGCGCACCTGATGGTGCTGGTGCATCACATCGCGGCCGACGAATGGTCTGCGCGTCCATTGGTGTCCGATCTGACCCGGGCGTACTCACACCTCGTGTCCGGCACAGCGGCGATGCCCGAACCACTGCCGGTGCAGTACCGCGACTTCAGCGCGTGGCAACCCGAAGTCCTCGGCGAGGCAAGCGATCCCGAATCCGTGCTGGCCGGTCAGCTCGAGTATTGGACGGGTGCGCTTGCCGGGCAACCCGAAGAGCTTGCGCTACCCCGTGATCGGGCGCGCCCCGCGGTGTCGACGTACCGGGGATCAGCGGTTGCGTTCGATCTCGAGCCGCAAGTGCGGGCTTCTTTGGCGGCAATCGCCGCTGCCGGTGGGGCAACGATGTTCATGCTCACCCACGCCGCAGTTGCAGTCCTGTTGGCCGAACTCGGTGCCGGGGACGACATCGTCGTCGGTTCACCGGTTGCCGGGCGCTCCGATGCCGCGCTCGAACGGGTGGTGGGCTTTTTTGTCAACACCCTGGTGCTGCGCACCGATCTGTCGGGAGACCCGACCTTCGCGCAGTTCCTGGAGCGAGTTCGCGCTACGGACCTCGATGCCTATGCGCATCAGGATGTTCCGTTCGAGCAGTTGGTCGAGGCGATGGCCCCGGCCCGTTCCCTGTCCCGCCAGCCGCTGTTCCAGATCCTGGTGCAGTACCGCGATGCCGTGGATCGGATCGAGATGGCGGGACTCGACGCGAGTCCGGTATTCCTCGAAACCGGAACGGCCAAATTCGACTTGACGTTCGACCTCGCGGAAACTGCCGACGGCGGGATCCGTGGTCGCATCGAGTACGCCACTGATCTCTTCGATCGGGGCACGGTTGACGCATTTGCCGGGCGATTGGTTCAGGTGCTGCGGCAGTGTGCGGCAAACCCGGAACTGCGGTTGTCCCAGCTTGATTCGATGACTCGGATAGACCGGGCGGCGATCGAGTCTGCCGAGTCGGGCCGTATTGTGCCGCTTGACAGTTCGCTGACCTTGCCGGGCATGTTCGCTCGCCAGGTCGCGCTCACTCCGGGTGCCGTCGCCATGATCGTCGACGAGAGCGGGGAGTCGCTGACCTACACCGAATTGGATCGGCGAACCGAGCGTCTCGCCGCGACGCTTCGTGGTGTGGTGCCGGTCGGTGGCGTTGTCGCCGTGGCGGTACGACGCAGTGCCGCACTGGTAGTGACGCTGCTGGCCATCCACCGGGCCGGTGCCGCCTATCTTCCGCTCGACGACAGCTACCCCGTGGATCGACTCGAGTACATGCTCGCGGACGCACGGCCGTCGTTGCTGGTGGTGGGCCCGGGTATCGAACCGTTGGACTGCCCCGCTCCGATGCTGGAGGTAGACGAGGGCGGTACTGCAACAACGCAATCGGACACGGCTACGGCCGTGGACACGGTTGTACTTCCCGACAGCGCCGCGTACCTGCTCTACACGTCCGGATCAACCGGGCGGCCGAAGGGTGTTCTGGTCAGCCATCGTGCCGTGGTCAACCGGCTGTCGTGGATGCAAGACGAATACCACCTCGGGAGCGACGACCGTGTGTTGCAGAAGACGCCGGCCGGGTTCGACGTGTCCGTGTGGGAGTTCTTCTGGCCCTTGATCACCGGAGCAACACTGGTGGTGGCTGCGCCGGACGGGCATCGCGATCCGCGCTACCTGCGCGACGTCGTCAAACGGCGTGCCGTCACCACAGCACATTTTGTGCCGTCGATGCTTGCTGCTTTCCTCGATCACGTTGCCGTGGAACCGGATCCTCGCCCGGAGTTGTCTCGGGTGCTGTGCAGCGGCGAAGCGCTCACCCCTGATCATCGGGATCGGTTCCATGCGTTGGTCGATGCGGAATTGCACAACCTGTACGGACCCACCGAGGCAGCGGTGGACGTGACGGCGTCGCACATCGTTCCCGCTGTCGACACGAACTGGGTGACAATCGGGCGCCCACTGTGGAATACCCGCGTACTTGTTCTGGACGCCCGGTTGCGGCGCGTTGCACCGGGAGTCGCGGGGGAGTTGTACCTCGGCGGTGTGCAGTTGGCGCGTGGCTACCACGACCGGGCGTCATTGACGTCGGAGCGATTTGTTGCCGATCCGTTCGGAGAGGGCGGCGAAAGACTGTACCGCACCGGCGATCTGGTGCGGTGGCGTGATTACAACGACGATGGCCTCGCCCTCGAATACCTCGGCCGCACGGACGGTCAGGTCAAGTTGCGTGGGCTGCGTGTCGAACTGGGCGAAATCGAGAACGTGCTCACGTCGCATCCGACGCTGGCTCAATGCGCTGTTGTGGCGCGAGGCGGTCAGATCCACGCGTATGTCGTCCCGGTTCCGGATGCGACGATTGTCCCGGCCGAACTTGCCGCTTTTGCGTCGACGCTGCTGCCGGACTACATGGTTCCGACGGCAATGGTTGTGCTCGACGCGCTGCCGCTGACGCCGAACGGGAAACTGGATCGTCGGGCTCTGCCGGAGCCGGTTGCTCCCGACGAGTCGCAGCGGCGAGCGCCGGAGGGTCCCGAAGAGACCGCGATGTGCGAATTGTTCGCCGAGGCTCTGAGCGTCGACGCAGTGGGTGCCGATGACGATTTCTTCATGCTCGGCGGCGACAGCATCATCTCGATTCAGGTTGTGAACGCGGCCGGTCGGCGCGGAATTACGTTCGGGCCCAAGGAGATATTCCAATGGCGCACGCCCGCGGCGCTGGCCAAGGTCGTGGATTTCGGCGCGCCAGGCGACGCTGAGACCGCCCACAGCGGGCCGGTGGATCCGAGCGACGTGACGGGTTCGTTGGCATTGACACCGTTGGTGCATCGCGCCCGCGAATCCGGAATCTCGCCCGCAGGTCTGGGTATCGCGCTGTCTGTCTCGACTCCCGCAGGAACTACCGTGGGCGACGTCGAGCAAGCCATGTCGGCACTACTGCAAGCGCACGATGCGTTGCGGTTACGACTGACGCGGGTTGCGTCGGTTTTGTGGTCCCTCGAGACGGACGCTGATGTGGCTGCAGGCGTGCAGCATGTCGATTGCAGTGACCTCGGCGATTCCGATCTTGCCGTGCGTGCCGCGGCGGAGGCCACGGCGCTGATTGCCGAACTCGACCTGGAAAACGGCCGGACTGTGATGGCACGCTGGCTCGATGCCGGTGAATCCCGCAGTGGAACCCTGGTTGTTGCCGTGCATGGGTTGGCGGCAGATCCGGCGTCGGTGGCGAAGCTGCGAGAAGATCTCGAAACAATATGGCGTGAGGGCGGCAGCGTGATGTCGCTTCGTCGTCCCGCCGCGACCGCGCACGGGTTCGCGGAGCGATTCAACGAGTTGGCGCAGGATCCGGCGTTGATGGGTGAACTGACGCACTGGTCGCAGGTTCTGGCACCGGGAGCTGAGTTGCGCCCGGGAGCGCCCGCGATTCTCACGGGTGGCCCGAGGGGGACATATCGGGCGACGCTGGAGGCGCGACGGGAAGGCGATGTGGAAACGGCTGCGCTGGCTGCCCTCATCTACGGGTTGGCGAGGTGGCGAGCCGCGCCGGCCGAGTTGACCGTCGAACTCGAGCGTGACGCTCGCATTGCCGGTTCGGACGAACCGGATCCGTCGGCGACTGTGGGCCCCTTTGCTGTCGGGGTGCCGGTTCGGTTGCCGGCACTGCCCGTCTCGGTCACCCCAGAAGATGCGTTGGCGGCAGCGGCGGCCGCTCTGAGCGTCGTACCAGGCGGTATAGGCACGGGCTACGGCATGTTGCGGTATCTCAACGCGCAAACCGCGCCCGCCTTTGCGATGTGGGGACGGCCGGAAGTGAGTGTCAGGGTGATCCGAGATGTCGAAAGTCGGGGTGTGGGAAATTCCGGCGACGAGCGCCGCGTCGACCCGCGCGTTCTCGATGTGACGGCTTACGTCACCGACGACGGGAGACTCGTGGAAATCCGGTTCGATTTCGACGCGACTCTCTTCGGTGAAGACGATGCACGAGCGATTGCCGCAGCGTTCGGGCAGGTCGAATTGAGCGCCGTTCCGTAGTTTGGATAGGCTAACCAGCAGTTTGTCCACGCTGGCGAGCCAACAGTGGATCCTGAAGTTTTGGAGAAAAACAGTGCAGTCGGCATATCCGGTGACAGCGGCCCAACGCAGCATCTATTTCGGGCACCAGTTGGACTCGGTGGGTCACCTCTACAACACCGGTATCTACACCGAGACACTTGGTGAGGTCGACATCGATCGAGTGGTCGAGGCTTGCCGCTCTGTGCTGGATCAGGCCGAGACGCTGCATGTGAACTTCGACGTGGATGCTCGCGGCGCTCTGGTGCAGATTGCGCGCGAGAGCCGCGACTGGGACTTGCCCGTCATCGACTTCCGCGCCGAGGCCGACCCGCGAGAGGCATCACTGCGGTGGATGCGCGAGCGGATGGAATCGCCGGTGGACCTGGCGACCGACCTGCTGTTCACCTTTGCCGTGCACCTCATCGACGGTGACACGATGCGGCTGTACCAGCAGTACCACCACATCATCAACGACGGCTACGGCATCGCGCTGGTTCTGAACAAGATCATGCGTGCATACGTCGAGGGCACCGCACCGGATTTGAGCGCAGAATGGGCGCTGGCAAGGTTCGTCGAGACCGATGTCGAATACACCTCCGGCACCACGATCGACGACGATCGCGACTACTGGATTTCCGAGTTGGGCGATCTTCCGACGTCGCCCCGCTTGATCACCGTCGACCACCCACCGGCGCCCGGCGTCACGAGTGTGACCCTCACGCTCGACCTCGAACGCCGTCAGCGGCTCGAGGAGTACGGCAAAGCACACGGACTGCGCTTGTCCTGGTTGGTGATTGCGCTGCTCGGCGGCTATGTCGCGCGAGCGACCGGCACCACGGACGTAGTGTTGAGCTTGCCAACCACGGCTCGCGGAACGCGTGAATTGCGCGCCGTGCCCGGCATGGTGGCCAGCGTGCTTCCGATGCGCATCGACGTCGGAGAGCAGGCCCGACTCGCGGACATCGCAACGAGCGCCGAGCAGAAGATGTGGAAACTGCTCAAGCACGGCCGTTACCGGGGCGAGGCGATCGGCCGCGAGTTGGCTGCCAGGAACCCGGATTGGCGGCCGCCGGGCATCGGCATCAACATCATGCCCAACTCGACCTCCCGTTTCACCATCGGTCGAGAGTCCAACGTGGAGATGCTTGCGTCCGGGCCGGTCGGTGAACTCGAGTTCATCGTGTTGCTGCACAAGTCGGGCCAACCGATCGAGATCGGGCTTCGCAGTCACCCGGACAATGCGCAGCGCTGCAACGAGATTGCCTACAGTCTCGGAGATTTCATCGACTCGTTCTTCGAGGCAGTCGACGAGTCCGTGTGGTCGTACGACGTCGACGGGCTGGACGTCGCGGCTGCGGATCGTCCTCACGACGAGGACGGCGCAGGACCACTGACGTTGCTGCCGAGCCTCGCTGCCCGCCGTGACAACGGACAGCCTGTTGCCAGCACCCTGCGTGAGCACCGTATTGCCGCTCCTGCGAATTTGACCCGGGAGCAGTTGGTCGACACGGTCGAGGCGATTGTCACTCATCACCACGGGTTGCGAGCGACTCTTACTGCGCCCGTGCCGGTGTTGTGGATGCTTGCGATAGCGGAACCCGATGCGGTGAAGGCGGATTCACTGATCGGTGATGATGTTGTTCCGGACCCCGCATCCGGTCGAGGGCTGTGTGTTTCCTGCTCGGCCGATGGCGACCTGATCCTCACTGCCGCAGCAGGTTTGATCGACGATGTATCTTGGCAGGTTGTCACGGAGGACTTTGCCACCGCGCTCCGGGCGGTGTCCAGGGGGCGAAAGGTCATGCTGCCGCCGGTGCCCACGTCACTGAAGGCGCACGCCCGACGGTTTGCCGAGGAAGCGACATCGCCGAGCCGTCTGGCCGAGTTGGTCACCTGGACGTCGGTGCTGGCGCCGGGTGCAAATCTTGTGATGGCAACCGACACCGCAGGTGCACCGGCAGCCCGGACGGAGCTGTTGACACCCGCTGAATATGACACTGCAACAACGCGAGTGCCGAGCCTGGTCAAGGGTGAACCGGCTGATGTATGGGCTGCGGCCACAGCGCTCGCAGTGTCCCGTTGGACGAAGCGCGTCGCCGGTGCCGGCGAACTCACCGTCGACGTGTGGCGCGACGGCCGTCAACAGTGGGCAGCCGGCGACGATGTCGACCTGAGCCGTACCGTCGGGCCGCTCGGTTACACGTCTCCGATTCGGTTGGTGCTGAGCGACGATGCGCACAGCGCTCTACGGTCGGCCAAGGAACGAGCAAGGGCGGCAGGAGGTTCCGGTTGGCCGCTGCTGCGCTACGCCAACGTTCAGGCCGGACCTGCCTTGGCAGCCTTGCCGAAGCCTCAGGTACTGGTGCGCACGGGCGGTGACCGTATCGGTCGGTACGCCCTCGACATCGCTGTGCATGCCGACCAGCCCGGTGGTGCCACGGTTGAGTTTGCATCCGACTTCGGAATCGACGACGCGGAATTGGCAACCCTGGCGGGCTTGTGGCGAGATGCGCTGCGCGAGTTGGTGGCGCTGGCGGAAGGTGGTGCGACGTCCGGGCTCACCCCGTCCGATCTGCGTCACATAGCACTCACCCAGAGCGAGATCGAACTCGTCGAATCCGTCAGCGACGTGGTGATCGAGGACATCTGGCCGCTATCGCCGTTGCAGCGGGGATTGTTCTTCCAGTCGGTGTTCGATTCCGGCCAGGACATCTACACGGCACAGTTCTCACTGGACTTCGGCCATCGCATCGACGTGGCCAGGATGCGCGGCGCTGCAGCCTCGCTTCTGGACGAGAACCCCACGGTCCGAGCTGGATTCACCAACGACGGTCTGGGAGACCCGGTCCAGTTCATCGGAACCGGACTCGAAGTTCCTTTTATCGAAGCCGACCTGTCGATGCTCTCGCCCGCCGAGCAGAAGACCGGTGCCGAGGAGTTGGCAGCCGCCGACCGCGCACGTCCGTTCGACCTCACCGCACCACCGTTGTGGCGCATGCTGCTCATCCACCTGGGCGACGGCATCGACCGTCTGGTGATCAACCGTGAGTTCATCCTGTGGGACGGCTGGTCGGGCGCACTGTTTGTCGACCAATTGCTGGCCCGTTACGCCGGTGATGCCGTACCAGCCGCCGGCGCTCAGTTCACCGACTATCTGACGTGGCTCGACTCCCGCGACCCAGGCGTTGCAGCGCAGGCGTGGCGACGGAACTTCGAGGGTTTCGAGAACCCGACGCTGATCGCAGCCGGCGCCAAGGGCGGCGCCCCGGTTGTTCCGACCCGTATCGAGTCCTATGTGGACGCGGAACTGACTGCGGCACTGCGTGAGCAGGCCAGGCGCAGCGGAGTGACGTTGAACGCGTTGATGAATGCGGTCATGGGACTACTGCTGTCTGCGGAATCGGGCCGCACCGATGTGGTGTTCGGTTCGACGGTGGCAGGTAGGCCGACCGAGATTGCCGGACTCGAGAGTGTGCTCGGCATGTTCCTCAACACGGTGCCCGTGCGAGTGACGCTGGTGCCAGGGGAAACCGTGTCGCAGCTGCTGCGGCGGATGCAGGACGAGTACGTCGAGCGGATGGAATGCGAGTACCTCGGGCTCGGCGAAATTCAGCGTGCCACCGGGCATGCCGAACTGTTCGACACCTTGTTCGTGTTGCAGAACTTCAAGAACGCGACCGAGATGGCGGCGCAGTCGGCGCGGCACGACATCGTTGCCGAGGACAGCCTCGACCATACGCATTACCCGCTGGCCGTGGTGGTCTCGCCCGGTGAGCAACTGCACGTCAAGATCGACTACCGTCACGACATTGTGGATGCCGTGCGCGCTCACGCCTTGCACGATCGGTTCATTACGCTGCTGGAAACTGTTGCACACGACGGTGATCGGTTGGTCGCGGCCGTTCCTGCGCTTACCCCGACCGAATTGGGGCGTGCCGCGTTGTCCTGGGACGCGCCGCTACCCGCTGTCGAAGACGTCACGATCGCCGAGATGCTCATCGAGCGGGCCGCAACCATTCCGGACGAGGTTGCACTGGTATTCGGTGACGAGCGGGTCACCTATCAGGAACTCGCCGGCCGAGTCGAAGCACTTGCCCGCCAACTGATCATTCGCGGCGGCGGTCCGGAATCGGTAGTAGCGCTTGGCCTCCCGCGCACCGTCGACATGGTGGTTGCACTGTTTGCGGTGCTCCGCGCCGGTGCGGCGTACCTGCCGCTCGAACTCGACCAGCCGGACGACCGCCTCGTGACGGTGATCGAAGACGCCGAGCCGGTCCTGTTCGTGACCAATGCAGCTGCGGCGGCGCGATTGAGCCTCCCCGCTGATCGGTCGATTCTCCTTGGTGGAAGCAATGATTGGGATACCAGCCCGCTGACTGCGGCGGAGCTCGGTGCGTTTGCGCCGGGTCGCGTCGGGCGTCTCGATCACCCCGCCTACGTCATCTACACCTCCGGTTCGACCGGCAAGCCCAAGGGCGTTCTCACCCCGTACCGCGGCCTGACCAACATGCAGCGCAACCATCAGGAAAAGATCTTCGAGCCGGTTGTGGCCGCCGAGGGTGGGCGTCGACTTCGGGTGGCGCACACCGTCTCCTTCGCCTTCGACATGTCGTGGGAGGAGCTGCTCTGGCTCGTTGAGGGCCACGAGGTGCACATCTGCGACGAGGACCTGCGCCGCGATGCCAATGCGCTGGTCGACTACTGCGACCGGCAGCAGATCGACGTCGTCAACGTGACACCAACCTACGCAACGGCTCTGCTGGCAGAGGGCCTGCTCGACCGCGAACCGATCGACGGCAACCGCACCGGGCACCGCCCGCCGCTGGTGCTGCTCGGCGGCGAAGCGGTCCCGGACTCGGTCTGGAACCGCTTGCGCGAGAGCGAGGGAACGCTCGGGTACAACCTGTACGGGCCGACCGAGTACACGATCAACACCCTCGGCGCCGGCACTGACGACAGCGTCACACCCACCGTCGGAACTCCGATTCGTGCGACCAGGGGCTACATCCTCGACGCGTGGCTTCGTCCCGTCGTCGACGGAGTTGCCGGCGAGTTGTACATCGCCGGTGTCGGATTGGCGCGCGGCTACCTGGGGCGCACCGATCTGACCGCCGACCGGTTTGTTGCCGATCCGTTCGGCGGCGACCGCATGTACCGCACCGGCGACTTCGTCCGGTTGCGGCGCGACGGAAACCTCGACTACCTCGGTCGCATCGACGACCAGGTCAAGATTCGTGGTTACCGCGTCGAGCTGCACGAGATCGAATCGGCCGTCGAATCACATCCTCTGGCGGCGTCCGCAGCGGTTGTTGCGGTGGAAGACCCGTTGGTCCCCGGTATGAAGCGTCTTGCCGGATACATGGTGACGACGGATGATTCGGACCCGGACATCGTCGCCACCGTGCTCGCGTACCTGCGAGCAAAGCTGCCCGACTACATGGTGCCAAGCACTCTGCAGATCATCGACGCAATCCCCATGACGGTGAACGGCAAACTCGACGCCAAGGCGCTCCCGATGCCGGAGATTCGCACCGGGGCGTCGTCGCGGCCGCCGAAGAACGCAACAGAGCAGGCGCTGTGCGACGTCTTCGCAGACCTGTTGGAACTCGATTCGGTTGGTGCCGAGGACGACTTCTTCGAACTTGGTGGGCATTCGATGATCGCGATGCGGGTGGTCTCGCGGGTGCGTGCGGAGTTCGACGTGCAGTTGACGATTCGGGATCTGTTCGAGGCCCGCACGCCGGCGCTGATTGCCGAACTGTTGCCGAGCGCGGCAAGTGCACAACCGTCGATCGTCGTGGGCAACCGGCCCGAGTTCGTGCCGCTGTCTGCAGCGCAGGAACGACTCTGGATGCTCGCGCAGCTTCAGGACGACAGCCTCAGTTACCACTACGCGCACGTGGCCCGGTTGGACGGCGCGCTGGACGAGGCCGCGTTGGCAGCGGCTCTGCAGGACGTGGTGGGGCGCCACGAAAGTTTGCGCACCGTCATCGGAATCGTCGACGGAAATCCGTTCCAGCAGATCGTGGATGTCTCGGATGCGACCCGTCTCGAGATTGTCGGCGCCGATGCGGAGACTGCGCAGGGTTTGGTGATCGAGCGGCTGACGGCCAACTTCGATCTCCGCACCGATGTACCGCTGCGCGTCACGCTGGTGCGGATCACGCCCACCGAATACATCATTGTGTTGGTGCTCCATCACATCGCGACCGACGAATGGTCGGACGCACCGTTGCTCGGTGACCTCACCCGCGCCTACCTGTCCCGGACACAGGGACAGGCTCCGGCATGGGAACCCCTGCCCGTGCAGTACGCGGATTACTCACTGTGGCAACACGATCTACTGTCGGGTGACCTGTCGGATCGCCAGCTCGGATTCTGGCGTGAGAGCCTTGCCGGACTGCCGGACGAGATAGTCCTGCCGACCAACCGACTGCGCCCCGCTCAGCCCACTGGCACTGCAGGTAACGTCCAGATCACCCTGGGCTCTGAAGTCGTGCAGAAACTACGCGGCATTGCCGATGACCACCGCGGCACGATGTTCATGGTCCTGCACGCGGCTACAGCAGCGGTGCTCTCGCGACTGGGCGGTGGCAACGATATTGCGGTTGGTAGCCCGGTATCCGGTCGCTCCGACAGCGCGCTCGACAACCTGGTCGGGTTCTTTGTCAACACCGTTGTGCTGCGCACCGACCTGTCGGGAGATCCGACGTTCGGCGAGCTGGTGGACCGCACGCGCGACGCCGACCTCAGCGCGATGGACCACCAGGACATCCCGTTCCAGCGGGTGGTCGAGGAGTTGGCACCGCCACGCGTCGAAGGCCGTAATCCGCTGTTCCAGGTGATGGTGAGCTACCTCCAACGCGCCGGAGTCCTTCCGGACTTCCTCGGTGTGCCCACTCGTTGGGAGCAATTGACCAACGTGCGTGCGAAGTTCGATCTCAACGTCACCTTTGTCGACGCGCCGGATACCGGTGAAGTGACCGTCATCGCCGAGTATGCCGAAGACCTTTTCGATCGTGAGCGGGTGGCGATGATCCTGGCCGTCCTGTCGCGATTTGTCGATCAGGTTGCGGCCGCGCCGTCCGCACGAGTCGGGGCTGTCGAATTGGTGGACGCCGGTGAGCGGGCGCACCGACTCGCGGTGGGCGTCGGACCACGCGCCGCGGTCGAATCCGTGACGATCGGTGACCTTCTCTCGCGGCAGGCGGCGCTGTCGCCGACAGCCACGGCTCTGTCGGCCTTCGGCGATCAGATCGACTACGCCCAGCTCGAGGCACGCTCGAACCGCTTGGCCCGCCTACTGATCGAAGATGGTGCCGGTCCCGGTGACGTGGTGGCCGTTGCGGTACCGCGTTCGGCAGATCTGATCGTGGCAATCCACGCGGTTGTGAAATCCGGTGCGGCGTACCTGCCGATCGACACGGGATTGCCGCCGTCGCGGATCGAGTACATGCTCGATGACGCTCGGCCGGTGCGCGTCCTCGCAACCAGTGCCGTAACCCTGCCAGGTGGTGTTGCCCGGACCGATGTCGACGCACCGGCAGTGCAGACCCGGTTGCAGGCGCTCAGTGGTGACGCGGTGACCGAGCGTCGTAGCGCCCTGACCGCGGCTCACCCGGTGTATCTCATCTACACGTCCGGCTCCACCGGAAACCCCAAGGGCGTGTTGGTGTCCCACCAGTCCGTGGTCAACCGCTTGGCCTGGGTGCAGGCGGAGTCGCCGGTGCTGCAAACGGACCGCGTGGTCCTCAAGACGCCGACCACCTTCGACGTCTCCGTCTGGGAGTTGTTCTGGCCCAGTGTGAACGGTGCAACCACCGTGATCGCGGGACCGGATACCCACCGGGATCCGGTGGCGCTGGTGCAGTTGCTGCGCGAGAACGACGTGACCATCGCGCACTTCGTTCCGGCCATGCTCGAAGAGGCACTCACCGAGCAGATATCCGCCGTGACGTCGTTGCGACGTGTCGTGTGCAGCGGTGAGGCGCTGCAGAATCGAACCGTCGCACGATTTGCTGCGGCGCTACCAGGCGTGCGACTCGACAATCTGTACGGGCCGACAGAGGCCGCCGTCGAGGTCACCCTGGCAGCAGACCTTGCTCGTGATTTGGAAGTCGACCCCGCCGGATCCTCCTCGATCGGTGGCCCGGGATCGAACGTGGAACTCTACGTTCTGGATTCGAGCCTGCAGCCGACTCCTGCCGGTGTGGCAGGCGAGCTGTACATCGGCGGAGTGCAGGTGGCGTACGGCTACCTGGGCCGGTCCGCGCTCACCGCGGATCGTTTTGTGGCCGATCCGTACGGCGATGCTGGTTCACGGCTGTACCGGACCGGTGACTTGGTTCGTTGGACCGAGAACGGAACCATCGAATTCCTCGGCCGCTTGGACGATCAGGTCAAGATCCGCGGTTTGCGCATCGAACTCGGTGAGGTCGAGACGATCCTCGAGGGACATCCCGACGTGACTCGGGCGGTCGCCGCGGTGCATCGAAACCCCGAGGGCGAAGCCGTACTGGTCGGCTACGTCATGACGGCGGTCGGCGTCGTGGTTGACGCGACGACGTTGCGTAATGCTCTGAGCGGCTCGGTCCCCGATTACCTGATCCCGGCAATCGTGATTCCGGTCGACGAGTTCCCGGTCAGCTTCAACGGAAAGCTGGATCGAAAGGCACTGCCGCGGCCCAGTTTCGAGAGCGCTGTCTCCTCGCGGGAACCGCGGACGGACTTCGAACGCCAGGTGTGCGAGGTGTTCGCGTCGGCGCTCGGGCTGGAAACGGTGGGAATCGACGACGATTTCTTCTCGCTCGGCGGCCACTCGTTGACGG
The DNA here is from genome assembly GCF_033142425.1 of Rhodococcus sp. IEGM 1366. Taxonomy (NCBI): domain Bacteria; kingdom Bacillati; phylum Actinomycetota; class Actinomycetes; order Mycobacteriales; family Nocardiaceae; genus Rhodococcus; species Rhodococcus sp. IEGM 1366. Next base: position 159,876 of record NZ_JAWLRZ010000007.1, on the reverse strand, counting down.
CCATTCGTCTGGTCAATGCATTGCGCAGTGAACTGGGTGTCGAGCTTGCCGTCCGTAGCGTGTTCGAGGCACCAACGGTCGCGCAGTTGGCCGTGCTGGCTGCCGACGCCGGAAGCAGCACTTCGTCGACGCTCGGACGTCGGGAGCGCCCGGAACGTGTGCCGGTCTCGTTTGCCCAGCGGCGGATGTGGATCCTCGACCAGTTGGGCGTGGACGGCGGCGCGTACAACGTGCCGATCTCGTGGCGGGTGCCGGCATCGGTGGATGTTGCCGCGCTGGCGGCGGCAGTCCAGGACGTCGTTCTTCGACACGAAGCGCTCCGCACGGTGTTCCACTCTGAGCACGGCGAGCCGTACCAGGTGGTTGTGCCGGAGAATGCCGTTGACGTGCCGGTGCACCGGCACATGGTGTCGGCCGACGACGTCACCGAAGAAGTTGCGCACGCCTCGCGGTACAGCTTCGACCTCGAACATGAGATTCCCGTGCGAGTGTCGGTGTTCGAGTTCGACAACGCGGGGGAGACACACACCGTCGTTCTCTTGCTGATCCATCACATCGCGACGGACGAATGGTCGACCCGCGCGTTGCTGGGTGACCTGATGTCGGCCTATGCGCTGCGCCAGCTCGGCCAGAGCCCGGACTGGGTGCCGTTACCGGTTCAGTACGCCGACTACACACTGTGGCAGCGGGAGATTCTCGGAGATCGCGAAGATCCGGAGAGTCTTGCCGCAGCACAGGAGATCTACTGGCGGAAGAACCTTGCGGGCTTGCCGGAAGAATTGTCACTGCCCTTCGACCGGACGCGGCCTGCCCGGACGAGCTACGCCGGGGGCTCTGTGTACCTGGCCTGGGAACCTGAAGTGGTTGTGGGACTGCGAGCGTTGGCCCGTGAGCACAACGTGAGCATGTTCATGCTGGCGCAGGCAGCAGTGGCAGTACTTCTGCACAAGTCCGGTGCGGGCGTGGATATTCCGCTGGGAACCCCGGTTTCCGGACGCGGGGATGCACAACTCGAGGATCTGGTCGGGTTCTTCCTCAACACGGTGGTGCTGCGTACCGACCTGTCGGGCAATCCGACGCTCGCAGAACTGTTGAATCGAATCCGCGACAGCGATCTCGGTGCTTTCGAGCATCAGGACTTGCCGTTCGAGCAGGTAGTCGACTCGGTGCTGGGCGGCGGCGAACGGTCTCGATCGATGCATCCGCTGTTCCAGACCATGATCGTCTACCTGACGGAGCCCAACCCGGCCGAAAGCCTGGGCGCGGCAATGACGCCGGAGCCGATCGAGGTAGCGACCGCCAAGTTCGACCTGTCGTTCGACTTTGTCGAGTACGCGGGTACCGACACCGTGGTCGGCATGATCGAGTACAGCTCGGAACTCTTCGACCGCAGCACAGTCCAGCGGTTGGCTGACGGGCTGGTGCAGGTGCTGAAGGAGTTCACGGCGCTGTCCGCCGAACGCAGGTTGTCCGAGATCGAGGCTGTTCCCGCTGCGGATCAGGAACTGATCGAGGCTGCGTGGGGTGTCAATCCGATTGTGGTGCCGACTCTTACGGCGGCGGATCTGTTCGACACGGCGGTGGCTCGCTACATCGACGAGACCGCATTGCTGGCCGCCGACGTGTCGTGGACGTTCGGAGAACTCGGTGCGCGGGTCAACCGATTGGCACGTGTGCTGATCGGGCATGGCGTCGGCCCCGAGACTGTGGTGGCGCTGATGCTGCCGCGCTCGGCGGAGAGCGTCGTAGCGATCCTTGCGGTACTTACTGCCGGTGGCGCGTATGTCGCGTGTGATCCCGACGCTCCGGCAGGGCGGTTGGACGCGATCTTCGAAACCGTCTCGCCAGCAGTGACTCTGACGGTGGGAGCCTTTGTCGACCGGATTCCTGCCTCGCTGGTGCTGGCGATGGACAGCCTGGAGTTCGACGAGCTGTCTTCCGCACCCGTGACCAACGCGGATCGACTCGCACCGCTGCAAGAGGATCATCCGGCGTACATCGTGTTCACCTCCGGATCGACCGGTGTACCGAAAGCCGTTGTCGCGCCGCATCGTGGCCTGGTGACGCTGTTCCACAGCCATCGGGTGGACTTGTACGTGCCGACACAGGAACGCGCGCAGCGAGATCGACTGCGAGTAGGACACGCGTGGTCGTTTGCGTTCGACGCGTCGTGGCAGCCTCAGCTGTGGCTGCTCGACGGCCATGCCCTGTGCGTTGTCGACGAGACGACACAGCGGGATCCGCGTCGCATGGTCGAACAAGCGCGAGAGCAGGAATGGGACTTCGTCGAAGTGACGCCGTCGCACCTGGCTCAGCTGATCGACAACGGTCTGCTTGACGGGACCCGCGTGCCCGCATCACTGGGCTTCGGCGGGGAGGCCGTCTCGCAGCCGCTGTGGAATCTGTTGCGCGAGAAAGACGGAGTTGAGGCGTACAACCTGTACGGACCGAGTGAGAGTACCGTCGACGCGCTGGTTGCGCGGGTGTCGGACAGCACGTCGCCCGTCGCGGGTCGGCCCGTCGGCAACACGCGTGCTCGTATTCTCGACGAGTGGTTGCGCCCCGTTCCGGTTGGCGTCGAAGGCGAGTTGTACCTGTCGGGCGACGGTGTGGTGCGCGGGTACCTCGGCGCACGCGCACGAACCGCGGAAAGGTTTGTGGCAGACCCATTTGCCGCCGACGGAACCCGGATGTATCGCACGGGCGACCGAGCCAAGTGGACGGCGTCGGGGCACATCCAGTATCGCGGTCGCACCGACGACCAGGTGAAGGTTCGTGGCTACCGCATCGAACCCGCGGAGATCGAGGCCGCGCTGCTCGCTACCGAAGGAATCGGTGCCGCACTGGTATTGGTCCGCGATGATATCGGTGCCCGGGCGCTCGTGGCGTACGTGGTGGCGGACGGGATCGAACCCGACAGCGCGGGCTTGCGGCGGTCCTTGAGCGCGGTGTTGCCGGACTACATGATCCCGTCTGCATTTGTGGTTCTCGACGAGATACCGACGTTGCCGAACGGCAAGATCGATCGAGCGGCCCTGCCCCGTCCGGAGATCGCGCCCATCGGGGAGTATCGCGAACCGGTGACGGAGATCGAGAAGATCCTGTGCCGGGTGGTGGCGGACCATGTCGGGCTCGATCAGGTGGGACTCGGCGACGACATTTTTGCGCTCGGCTGTGACAGCATCGGCGTGATGGCTGTGATGAGCAGGCTGCGTGAGGCGGGCTGCGAGGTGGAGGCCGCCCAGGTCTTTGCCGCCGGTTCGTTGGGCGAACTGGCAGAAGTACTAGCCCCAACTACGAAGGAAGCGGTATGAACTCTCGATGGAATCGCAGGATCGGTGCAGCGCTGGCCGCGGCAACCGTTCTGCTCGGTGTTACGGCGTGCGGGTCCGATTCAGGTACCGCCGACGCCGACAAGCCCACCTCGGCGAGCGCCGACGCCGGCCAGTACCCGGTGACGGTGTCCGGCAAGTTCGGTGAGACGACCATCGAGTCCGCCCCGACCCGCGCGATGCCGCTTTCCCCGCAGGACGCAGACATTCTGCTCTCGCTCGGCGTCACGCCGATCGCGATTCCGGTGGATGCACAGAACCGTGCCGCGACCGGCGGCTCCGGAGTGTGGCCGTGGCAGGTAGAGGCATTCGGCGGAAAGACACCCGAAACCCTCGACATGGAAACGGGTGCCGGATCCATCACCGAGCAGCTGGCTGTGCTCGAGCCCGACATCATTGTCTCCACCGGTTTCTGGGGACTCGACCAGGCTGCGTACGGCCAGCTGAGCAAGCAGTTCCCGGTGGTCCACTTCGACACCAAGGCCAACGGCGAGCCGTGGCAGGACTCGACTCGTAAAGTTGCTGCCGCACTCGGTATCCCGGCCAAGGCTGAAGAGGTGATCGCGGCTGCCGAATCGGATCTGGCCAAGGCACGCGCCGATAACCCGACGATCGCGGGCAAGACGTACAACGCGATCATCGGCGACACCGGCGGCCAGTTGTCGGTGCTGGCCTCCGACGAACGCGGTATCGGCCAGTTCCTCACCTCGCTCGGATTGGTCCTGAGCCCGTATGCCACGACGCTGCCCGTCGACGCGGACGGTCGCGGCATCCTGTCCTACGAGAATGTCGGAGACATGAACGCCGACGTGCTGTTTGTCGTCTCACCCACCGGAGACCTGGGTTACCTCACCAAGTTCGAGGGCTGGAACGCGTTGCCTGCCGTGCAGGACGGCGCCGTGGTGTCGCTGGCCCGTAACACCGGTCTGCCCAACGCCGTCGGATTCCCGTCGGCGCTCTCGCTCGGCTGGGCTACCGACCAGGTCATGCCGCTCATCTCCGACGCGGTCGCGAAGGGCGCAGCGGGCTAGCGATGAGCGAACGCGGAGTGCTACTCGACCTACGGCCGTTGCGCGAAAGCGCGCCGTTCCGGAGAGTTTTCATTGCCCGTACCATCTCGATCTTCGGTATCGGGATGCTGATGGTCGGTGTGCCGATCCAGATGTACGCGCTCACGGAATCGTCCTTCATGGTCGGTCTCGTGGCAGCCGTCGAAGGCGGTGCGTCCATCGGCGGCATGGTGGTCGGCGGAATACTTGCCGACAAATACGACCGGAAGACCCTGATTCTGTTTGCGCGCACAGTATCCGGATTGACGTTTGTCGGGTTGGCTCTCAACGCGATGCTCGAGAATCCGTCGACGGTGGCAATCTTTGTGCTCGCCGTTGTCAACGGGCTTATCGGTTCGATCAGTATCGCAGCGCTCTTTGCCGTCATCCCCAGTCTTATCCCCAAGGACCAATTGGTGGGTGTCGGCGCGCTCAACGTGCTCAGTGCGCGGGCGGGCGCCGTGATTTCCCCGGCACTCGGCGGATTGTTGATCGCGGCAACGTCGGTGGCCTGGAACTACTGGGTTGCGGCCGCCGGAACCGTGATCACCATCGTGCTTCTCGCGGGATTACCGTCCATGATGCCACCGGTCCACGACCACGAGTCCGGGCACGGCGAGCCGCCGGTGTCCGTGACGGGCTTCATCTTCGGGCACCGCGTGGTAGGCGGCGTCATGGCAGTTGGTGTGATCGCGATGCTCGGCAGCGGTGTCCTCGTTCTGGTTCCCGGGTTCGTCGACGAACGATTCACGGGTGACTCGCGCGCGGTGGGCATGTTGTACGCGGCCGGCGCCATCGGTGCGGTGCTGGCCACCGTCACCAGCGGTTGGCTTGGCCGCCTTGCACATCCCGGCCGAGTGCTGATGACGGCACTGGTTGCGGCCTTTGCCGTGCAAGCCGTGGTCGGATTGGCCACAGGACTGGTAGTGGCTGTTCTCCTGCTGGTCGTGGTGGGTGCCGTCACCTCCGTTCAGGAAGTGCTCCGGTATTCGATCATCCAGACCCACACGCCGACAGCACTGCTGGGGCGAGTCAACGGATTGTGGGCGGCACAGGAAGTTGCCGGACTCTCGGTCGGTGCATTGATTGCCGGCGCATTCGGAGCAGCCTTCCTGCCGTCGACGGCTGTTGTCGTTTACAGCCTGACCCTCGGCGGCGTCGCTTTACTGTCGACGGTGGTGCTCGGGTCACTACGGCGAGTAACCGGCGGGACCTCAGATCTGCAAACACCAGACCTTGAAACAGAACTCGAGAAGGAACACCGATGACCACTGCATTCACTCGCGATCGCATTATCTCCGATCTTGCCGAGGTCCTCGACCTCCCCGCTGACGAGTTGACCGAAGACGTGAGCCTGATCGACCTTGGCCTGGATTCGGTGCGGCTGATGTCGTTGGTCGAGCGCTGGCGATTCGAGGGAGCGGCAATCGATTTCGTGGATCTGGCATCGGACCCGCAGGTGGGTGCCTGGCTCGAGGTAATGGGTGCCGAATAGCGGCGAGGTCGACCCAGCGTCCACCACGAGTTCCGTGACCGGCGGCCGCCGGATAGTTCGGCGGGCGGTATATCTCGCCGGAGCGGCCGCGGTCGGTGTGGCAGCGCTGGGCGTGATTGTTTTCTATGTCGGGCCTGAGTCCAACACGTTGATCATCGCGTCGTCGTTTGTTCCGTTGATGCTCGGTGTCGGTCTGTTGGGTCTGTTGGTACTGGCAGCAACGCGATCGTGGCGGACTCTCGCCGTTGGGGTTGCAGTTGTGTTGGCGGGGGCGTTCACCCAGGCGCCGCTGTTTGTCTCGAACACGCCGGACACGGTTGCCGGAGAGGGAATCCGGGTGATGCAGGCGAATATTCGCCTGGGCGAGGCCGATCCGGATGCGTTGGTGGATCAGGTTCGCTCGGACTCGATCGACGTACTCACCATTCAGGAACTGACGGACTCAGCGGTGCAGCAGTTGGACACGCATGGTCTGGCTGCATTGCTGCCGTACCGGTTCGTCGAGCCGAAGGACGGCGGCGGTGGTACCGGAATCTACAGTCGGTTCCCGCTCACGGAGCAGGAGTCGTTGGGCCGCTTCGCGATGTCCAATCTCGTGGCAACAGCGGATATCGGTGACGGCCGCAGCGTGACGGTGGCCTCTGTGCACCCGATGCCGCCTTATCCGTCCCCTGCCTGGATGTGGGCGTCGGAGATGGGCAAGTTGAACGGATTGCTGCACGAGCAGGCGGCCGACGGCAAGCCGATGATTGTTGGCGGCGACTTCAATTCGACATACTCGCACAGCCGTTTTCGTGCGATCCTGACGGACGGTTTTACCGATGCCGCAGAGCAGACGGGCGCGGGGTTTGTGATGACTTTCCCCGCCGACACGTGGTATCCGGCGTTGATCGGGATCGACCACATCGTGACGAACAGGGCGACAGTGACGCACTTCGAGCGGATCGAGATCGAGGGTTCGGATCACCATGGTCTGGTGGCGACGGTGACACCCCATTTTGACGGAACCTAGGTTATCCTAACTTTCTGTTGGTGTTTTCTATCGAGAGACCTGAGTGATCGGTGAACCGTAACCCTGCCGGTGTGAGTGTGGTTGTGCCGGTGTATCGGTGCTTGCCGTACGTGGAGAATTGCCTTCGTTCGGTGCTCGAGCAGACTCGTCCGATTACGCAGATTGTTCTGGTGGACGATCGCGGTGGCGACGAGTCCATGGCGCGTGCAGAGTCGTACTTGCGTTCACGTGGTGTCGATTTCACGTCCGTGGTCCACGAGCGCAACGAGGGCTTGGGGCGCGCACGCAATTCCGGTCTGGGTGCTGTGACCGAGGATCTGGTGTGGTTCCTCGACAGTGACGACGAGGCGGCACCCGATTTTGTCGAGCGACTCGAGTCGGCATTGATCACTGCGTCGGCCGACTTCGCCTGCACCAGAACAACTCGCGTCGACGAATCCGGTACGGCAATCCAGATCGACGAGGCGCCGTTCGACGCGATGGTGGTGTCGGGCAAGGAGTTTGCGCGACGCCTGATTCTCGGGGACGCAAAAGCCTACGCATGCACCAAACTCTTCCGCCGCGAGTTACTGGGGGAGCGCCCATGGGACGAGGGGCAGGGGTACGAGGACATGGCGCCCGTGTTGCGAATGTCGTTGGCTGCCGAGCGAGTTGCCCTGGTTGAGGAGCCGTTGTACCGGTATCTCTACCGTGAGGGCTCGATCAGTACCTCACTCACCCCGCGTACGCTGGACTTGTTCAAAGTCGAACGCGACATCGACAGTGCACTGGGCGACCATTCTCTGAGCACGACGTGGGGCAATGAGATACGCGCCTTCCGCTACCGCGAGGTGCTGACGTCCGTGGCTCACGTGGCCATGCGCGCCCGCCACGCGTCGCCGACGCGGCCCGAACTCTACGACGAAGCGATAACCCGTGTGCGTCGGTCGATTTCGACGGACGACGTGATTCCGTTGGTACGCACCGGTCACCGCCGCGAGGCTGTGTTCGCGGTGATGGTGAAGTACACCCCAGGCCTGTACTCCGCGATTCTGAGGCACCGATGAGGGCACCGATGAGCGCACCGCTGGTCACCGTCCTGATCCCCGCCTACAACGCCGGCCCCTACCTGCGCGAGGCGCTGGATTCGGTTCTTACACAGGATTTCCGTGACTTCGAACTACTCGTGATCGACGACGGGTCCACCGACAACACTGGCGCGGTACTCGCGTCGGTGTCCGATCCGCGACTGCGAGTGGTGCGCCAAGACAACACCGGACTGGTCGGTGCTCTGAACCGAGGTCTCGCGGAAGCGCGGGGGCAGTTCCTGGCGCGGATGGACGCCGACGACAGGATGGGTGTCGGCCGGTTGTCCGCCCAATTGGCAGTGTTGACGGCTGATCCGTCGATAGTGTCGTGCGGTACCGATTACGAACTGTTCGGGGCAATGTCGGGCAGGGTTCGGATGCCGCGTTCGGATGCGGCCTGCCGGCAGAGGTTGTTGCTCGGCAGTTGTCACTGCGGCGCATCGGTCATGATCCGCAAGCCCATCCTGGACCGCAGTGGTCTCGAGTTCCGGACCGAGTTCGCTCACGCGGAGGACTACCGGATGTTCGCGGAACTCTCGGAGTTCGGTCGTCTCGCCAACGTGGCGATGATCGGATACGAGTACCGGATCTACCCCCACCAGGTCAGTGCCGTGCACGGGTCGCAGCAGCGGATTGCGCACCAGCGGATCGCTCGCGAGTACGCGGAGTCGATTGGCGTCCGGCCGCTTTCGGACGAGGCGCTGACTGCGCTGCTGTGGCCGCAGGTACCGGCGGGGCCGTTGCCCGTGGCGGCAGTGCGGGCGTTGGCGGACATCGCGCGCCCGGCTGCCGCTGTGGTGATACGACGCCCGGGCGTCGAGACCATCCGGTTCACCGGACGAAAAATAGTCGAGACGCTCGCGAAAGTGCGAGCAGCGCACTAGGTTCTTGCAGAATCCAGCACGTCAGGTTCCGGAATATCGAGGTCCTGAATGTTGAGGTGACGGGGGTCGGATTTCGCGACCACCGGGGTGGCCGAGAAGTCGACGACCGCACGGCGCAGTGGCACCGCGATCACTGCTATGGCGACCAACTGAGCACTCAGCGTTGCCAGTCCGGCCCCGATCAGGCCCAGCCGGGGAATCAAGACCAGTGCCAGCGACACTGTGGTGACGACGATGACGCACTGGACCGCCAACATGAGCCGGAGTCGTCGCAAGATCTGGGAGAGAAGGAAATAGACCACGACAACAGCTCCGGCTATCGAATCGAGCGCCATCACGAGGACGAGTGTTGTTGCCGCGTGGAAGTAGTCGGGACTGATCACGTACAAAACCAGTGGTCCACCGATCGCCAGCCCCGCAGCAGATACCGCGGTCACCACCGCGAGCATTCGCAACAACCGCCTCAGCAGGGCTTTCCGGTCGGCATCGGGCGAGGAGGCTTCGACGATGAACGACGAACCGACTCCGCTACGGAGTAATCCCACTGCCGAGCACATGGTCCAGGCCACGTTGAAATAGGCGTTCTGTTCGGTGCCCAACTGCGACACCACGATCAGTGGCAGCACAAGGGGAGTCACCGTGAGCACAAGCGTCATCGTGAAGAAGACGCCTTGGAATGCCCACAGTTCGCGCACCGGTGGCAGATCAGGCGCGATTGTCGTTCGTCCGCGCACACCGGTGCGCAGAATGTGAACCAGCGCAACCGCGGTGACGCCAAACGCCAGCACACCCCAAGACCCGGTGAGGGCCAGAGTAGATCCCGTGCCCGCCAGTGCAACGATCGGAACGATCTTGAGTACCGACAGTGCAATGTTCTTGGCCGCAACACTCTTCGCCAGCCGCAGACCCGTCAGGATCGGGTCGGTCAGAGCGTAGATCGCCAGTGTCATCACCAACATCGGGAAGGCGACGCGCTCGGTCGTGTTGGTGAAGAGGCGTTCGTTGGTCGGATTGACCAGCAGGAAACCGCAACCGAGAAGAACGGCCACGGTGGCTGTCAGTGCCAGCCCGCCCAGGACCAGACGCGTCGAGGCGCGTCCGGCGACGGGAAGGAAACGTTGGTATGCACCGCCGAGCGACAGGCAGGACACCGATGCGAGCATGGTTGCCGTGCTGATGACCGCCGACGCGCGACCGACTTCTGCCGTGCTGAAGAAGCGTTCTGCCACTGCCCAATACACGAGGCCGAGTGCACCTGTTGCCACGGACGAGAGCATCAGCGCCGCGGCATTGGACTCGAGTCCAGCGCTCAGGCGACGGGTCGGCAAGCGGCTCATGGGAGAGAATCCGAGTTCACGGCAAAAGCGTCGATCAGCGCCGTCGAGGTCGTGTCGACCTTGCGGGCGAACAGTGCCCGTGACGCACGCAGTGTCGGTTCGTCGTCGATTCCGAGTACCCGCGGGCTCAGCGCAGTTCGATCAGACCAGTCGATGTGATGAAGCGCATGAACCGGGTCGGCGATGAACTTGTCGACGTCGGCGCACTGCTCCACGTCCTGAACGATCCGACGCGCGTGCGGCGCGGCTTTGAGGATCGAATGGAAAACTATCTCGTCGGAACACAGTGTGTGCCGATGGAAGTCGAGCCATCGCGGATGTTCCGCGATGAATCCGGTGACCTGATCCACTGCGCCGGCTGTCAGTGCCCACCACGTTGATCCCTGGTACAGCTCGACAGTCGGATCCACCTTCCGCGGGATGCGCCCGGACAGTCGCGCGCGAAGCGGGGACCTGTCGTCCGGAAAGTGTCGACGGTCCACCAGATGGGCGCGCTGCGCACCGGGGCCGGTCAGTCGCCAGTCAACTCGGATGAACTCGGTGGAACTCTGCCAGGCCGCCAGCACTTCCTCGATCGGCGCGATCATCAGATCGGAACCCGATAACAAGGCGTACCGCTGATACTCGTTGCGGGAGGATCGCGCGTGCTCGATCAATCGAAGAATCACGTGCACGACGCTCAGCCCGCCCCAGTTCACGGAGCGACGGTCGCGCAGATAGGTCACCCCGTCACTTTCCGGCACCACGGCCTCGAACGATGCGAGATCGGCTTTGGCGTCGATGTGGACATAGACGTCGATAGACGGGTGGCGCAGTGAATCAACGAGTGCGGCAAAGACTTCTGGCTGGTGATGCGCGATGACCAGAACTGCGGCCCGGAAGCTCACTTCAGCGCCTCGCGCACGAGTGCGGCAGTGTGCGCGACATACGGCGGCCGGAGCATGCCGACATGATCGCCGGAGACACGCTCCACCGAAACAACGTGGGGTGCAACTCGAGTCCACCACGCGGGGTCATCCGGGTTGTCTTCTGCCATGACAACCGATACTGCGCCGTCCCACGGCCGCAAACGGTGCATGAGCGCGACGCGTCGACCCAGATCGTGGAATAGATCCCACTGCGTCTGCGCCGGGTACTGCCACAGTCCCGCCGTGAGTAACATGGCGCGAGTCTTCCACAGCGTGCGACGATCGGTGGGAGCAGGTTCGGACAAAGGGATCGACTGTTCACCCGAATCCGGCTCACTGCGAGACAGATCGAGAATTCCCGAACCCAGTGGTCCACTCAGGATCGTGTCGAGGCAGATCACCGCGTTGACGGTTTCGCCCTCGGCTTCGAGTAGACGCGCGACATCCATTGCGATCACACCACCGAGTGAGTGACCGACAAAGGTGTACGGGCCGTGCGGTTGTACCTGGCGGATCTCGCGCAGGTAGCGCTTCGCTGCTGAGCGCACCGTCCAATCGGGGAATCCGCGGCCTTCGAGTCCGTGGGCCTGGAGACCGTGCACCGTCCATTGAGGTCCGAGTTCCCTCGCCAGTGGCAGCAAGGCCAGCGCGGTGGAACCTGCTCCGGCAAAGGCGAATAACGGGTCTCCGGTGCCGCCGGTCTGCAACGGAACCAGCACACGGGTGCGCAGCGTCATACCTGTAGCGGCCTGCTCGAGATGTGCGGAAAACTGGTGCAGGGTAGGGAAGTTGGCCAAGGTTGCCGACGACAGTTCGGCGCCGAACTTCTGGCCGGCACGGGTGAGCATCTGCTGAGTCTGCAGGGAATCGCCCCCGAGAGAGACGAAGTCGTCGTCCCGGCCGATCTGCTCGATCCCGAGGATCTCAGACCACAGTGCTGCCAGTTCGGACTCGACACCCACGGCGGGGGGAATTACGGCGGGCCTGGGGGAGGGCGCTGGAAGAGCGCCGCGGTCCACCTTGCCGCGTTCGTTGCGCGGTAGCGCCGGAAGCAGCATCAGATTGGCAGGAATCATCCAGTCAGGCAGAGTCTTTCGAAGATCTCGTCGCAAGTCTGCCGCAGACGGCGCGCGGGTAGTGGGATCTACGGCAACGTATCCGACCAGCACGGCGCCTGAGTCTGTTTGCCGAGCCAGCACAACGGCATCTTCGACAGCAGGTAGGCGTCGCAGTGCCGACTCCACTTCCGACGGCTCAACCAGGTAGCCGCGCACCTTGACAGCGTCGTCGCTCCGGCCGACCAGGTGCAGCAGTCCGTGCTGGTCGAATCGGCCCAGATCGCCCATCCGGAACGATCGTGTGCCGTCTGCTGCCCGGCCGAACTTAGTGATCTCTGCCGTAGCGGTGCCGTCTCGCTCGACAAAATAACCTTCGGAAAGATAGGGCGATTCGACGACGATTTCGCCGACCTCACCCGGCGCCACATCGGCGCCGTCTGGGCCGAGCAACCGCACCACTTTGTTGGCGGCCACTACGCCGACGGGAAGTACCCGGTCGGGAACGTCGCGGCCAGGGGGGAATTCGTTGAACGCGAGATTGCCGGTCTCGGAGGAACCCGACAGATTGCAGTACGACGCAGTCGGACTGAGCAAGGTGCGAAGCCTGGCCACGTCGTCGCCGTGCACTGCCTCACCGCACGTGGTGACCAAGCGGAGACCGGTCAGTGTGGCGGTGCCGGCGCACACCTTCATGACTGCGCGCAGCAGTGAGGGGGTGGCGTGCAGCGTGGTCAGCATGTGGCTCGAAATCCACTGCGGGACTTCCTCGATACCTACTTCGCGGGGATCGAGAAAATGCAGTTCGCCACCGTTGAGTAGTGCGCTGAACACGACGTCGAGTCCGCCGCCGAAGCTGATCGGCAACGCCATTCCCAGCCGATCGCCTGAACCGATGCCGAGCGTGGCGTGAAAATCCGCCGCCTGGTTGAGCCACAGTCGGTGGCCCTGGCGGACTGCCTTCGGTGTACCGGTGGAACCGGATGTGAAAAGTAGTACTGCGCAGTCGCTCTCGCTGACAGCGGGCAGTGGCTGTTCGGGATGTCGGGGCAATGCAGCCAACTCTGCCGGGGAAATGCGTGCAGCACCCGAGCGCGTGAGAATGTTGTGGCGCCGATCCTCGGGCAGTTGCGAGTCGAGCAGCACCAGCGGATGTCCCGAGAGAAGCACGGAGACAAGCGCGACGACGCAGTCGAGGCTGCAGGTGGTGTCGAGCGCAACGGGGCGTCGATCGCTACCGAGATGACCCACCAAGGCCCGAGCGTGGGCATCTGCAAGCGAGTGGAGCTCCCGATAGCTCAGACTGCTACCGCGGCAGACCACCGCGATGTTGTCAGGCACTGCGGTTGCAACGGATTCGAACCGTTCCCGCACCGAGGACCACGGCACCGCGAACGGTTCGTGTCCACGAGGAGCGAGGAAAGACTCGAATGTCGAAATATCAGACACCGGCAGTTGCTCCGAATGCAGCTGTCACGCCGAGCCTGGGGAAAAGCAGTTCGGCCGTGATTTCGGCCTCGCGGATGAGTGGCCACCCGGACAGGATCCAGATGTCGATGCCCACCCTTTCGCTCATCTCGAGCATGCGCGCGGCCACGTTGTCGGCACTGCCCACGAGGTAATTGCCGGTGCCCTTACCGGCGACGTCGAATGGTGGTTCGGCGCCGGACCACGTGGTCAGTCCGGCAGCCATGTTCGGGGCAAACTCGAGTTCCGATCGGGTGGGCAGGCGGCCGGCTCGCAGAGCGTCGATCCGGGCCTGCACCTGTGCGTCGTCGGAGGTGAGTTCCGCCAACGGTGGGAACCCGAAGCTGGTCAGATTGCGGTCTGCGGTGCTGAGCACCGATTCCGGTGAGGTCTGGGACAGCTGCCATTCGAACCGCTCCCAGGCCTCCTCTTCCGTTTCCCGGACGATGACGCTGGCCAATACTCCGAACTTCAGTTCGCGGCCCTTGTCGGATGCTGCTGCCCTGACCTTCGTGAACAGCGTCGACATCGCTTCAGCCGGGCTCATGAACATGAGGTAGGCGTCGAGAACCTCTGCCGCGTGCGAGATTCCGGCAGGGGAGGCCCCGGTACCCCAGACCGGAACCCCGTCAGGCTGACGGGGTCCGGCGATGGCCGGCTTGTATCGCGGACCGAGCTCGAAGTGCTCACCCGAGAACGCCTGCGCCTCATCGAGATAGAGTCGCTTGAACAACGGCCAGTACTCCTCGGACACGCCGTAGCGTTCGTCCTTGGAGTGAAATCGTCCGTAACGCGCCAACACCGGATCGGCTCCGTTGACCTGGTTGTAGATCAACCGGCCGCCGGAGTACTGATCGAAGACCTGTGCCTCCTCGGCAAGCAGCGCCGGCGGTTTGACTCCGGGATACTCGGGTACGACAAAGCGCAGCCGTTCGGTATCTGCGACAAGCGAAATCGGCTCGCGGGCCGTTGTCAACGCGCCGTAGTAGCCGAGTCGGTCGAGAGTGCGCGCCTGCTCACGTAGAGCGGAAAACGACGGCTCGAACCGGTGCCGCGGATCCCACGGCACCTCTCCGTCGTTAGCTCCGATGTACCAGAGGATCTCGGGAACGGACATCTTTCCTAGCGCTCGTCGCAGAATTCGGTGATCGGCAGGCCGACGTGGCGCGCCTCGGTGGGAACGTAGCCGAGCAGCTTGTCGCCCGGTTCCAGTTCGGTGACGTTGTTGACGCTGCCACCGGGTCCGAGCAGGCGCACGTGCCAATCGTCCTGCGCAATGACGTTGACGTTCTTGCCGTTCGGGGCAACTGCGGTGATCGAGATCAGCGGGCGCTTCTCGATCTTGACGCGGCCGATGCGTACTTCGCGAACACTGCCGTCGGAACGGACCGCGAGGATCGGCTGGCCGGCCTGAAGTTCGCTCACGTAGCGCGTGCGGTTGTCCGGAGCGAGGACGTAGGAGTGCACCGCGCCGGCGTTCCAGCGGAAGGGACGCGTCGGCATGTACGGCAGCGGGTGGGTCTCGCTGCAGGAGAGGAACATTCCGGTAGAGAACGAACCGATCAGGCAGCCTTCGTCCTTCTCGAGCAACGAGCAGGTGTCGATGCAGGCACGATCGCCCATGCCGATGTGCTCGACCTTCGTGACGACAAGCTCGGAGAGCTCCATCGACTCGATCTGGTGATCGACGATGCGCGCGATGCGGACGACGTCGTCGGCGCTACGAGGTGCGAGCAAGAGCCCGTCGGAGCCGTGCTCGAGGACCAGCTTCACGATTTCGGCGTCTTCGACGTCGGTAACCGTGGTGACCGTGCGTCCGCCGGAGTTCTCGGCTGCGGCGATGACGATCTCGAGGGGGATCTTGGTCGGGTCGGTGAACGTGAGGAGCGTCCACGGCACCTCACGGACAACCTCGCACGCCAGCTGCAGGGTCGGTGCGTCGGAAACGACAACGTGGACGCCGCGGTCAGGAGTGTGGCCGATGTTGTGGGACAACGCGTCCGCGCGGTCGGCGACCACGACGAGGTCAACTCCGTCGTACGGGAAGTCCTCTGCCAGTGGAGCGTCGACGCTCAGGATGCGGCGCACGGTGGGGGGAAGGCCGTCGAAGGTCTCGATCTTGTCCGAGAGGATGCCGTCGATGCGATGGTGCAATGCGGCTTGCACAATTGCCGGCAGCAAGCTCTGCTCGACCGAACGGACGTCGAGCCAGGCGAAGTGGCCTTCGCGGCTGATCGGTGTCCGTCGACTGTCCGTGCCGGCCCCCGTCGCCGGGAGGATCTGGTCGGTGACGATAGTGCTGTCCATAGTTGGACACGTTCCCTTCGTTGGTTGAACAAGCGCGCGTGCGTGCGAGGTGGTGAAAACTGAAGATCAGGCAATCTCGAGTTCGGACCGGGATGCCGATTCCTGTGGGGAGTGCATCATCCGGGCCAGTGCAGAGGCCACCGCGTACGGATTGCGTGCCTCGAATACATTACGGCCGAAGCTCAACCCGGCAACACCTGAGCTCAGTATTTCGGCGCCGAGCGCGAGTGCGTGCGCGTCGACGTCTTCGAGGGGCGGGCCGCCCGCGACGCAGATGGGCAGCGGGCAGGACTCGGCAACCTCACGCATGGATTCGGGGGTGCCGCTGTAGTCGAGCTTGACCAGGTCTGCACCGAGATCGGTAGCGATAGCCGCCAGGTGCTTCAGTTCCGCCGCGTCCGACGGGAGATCACCACGTAGGGGACCGCGCGCATACATCATGGCCAGCAAGGGAACTCCGAGTGTTTCGCATTCGTGGGAGACCTTGCCGAAATCCTGGAGTTGCTCGCGTTCGGTGGACGATCCGATATTGACGTGCACGCTGACCGCGTCGGCACCGATGCGTAGCGCGTCCTCGACGCCGCCGACAAGAACCTTCGAGTCGAGGTCCATGCTTCGGGTGGTTCCTGCTGAGAGATGGACTATCAATCCCATGCGCGCGAAGTGGGCAGGGTCGACGTGTTTGGCGCGGCCGCGATGGAGAACTACGGCATTGGTTCCGGCCTGCGCAAGAGTGTGGACCAACGAGTTGGCGTGGTCGGCCATGCCGAGTGGACCGACGGTGACCGAGTGATCCAGCGGGACGACGAGAGTGCGCCCGGTAGCGTAGTCGCTGATCCGGGAGAGTCGGATGGACTTACCGCCCGAGGACTGCGACTTCGCATAGTTGGGTGATGTGAACACCGAGGTTCTCCAATCGGGCATCGAACGTGCGGCTGACGTTCTCGAGTGCCTCCGCAATATTAGGGTAGGCTACACAAATGGATTTCATCGGGGTAGAGGCAGTACTGCGATCTACACCACAAACACTGTCGTTAGCACCGCAAATGCGTCATATGCGCCGCGACGCCGACGTGATGTCGAGTGCGGAAATGCACTCGTATCTCCGCAGGGTCGCATTGCCCGACGATAGCCTGACGAGTCCCGTCGACGCGTCCTTGTTGCGACGCATCGCCGACGCTCAGTTGTCCCGAATCCCGTTCGAGAATCTCGACATTCACCGCAAACGCCCGGTCGAGGTCTCGGTAGCTGCGATCGAGGAGAAGCTGCTCCGGCGTGAGCGAGGTGGAATCTGCTACGAACTCAACGGCCTGCTCGCCCGCGCTCTCCGCACCGTCGGATTCGACGCACAGTTGGTCGGCGCAGCCGTCGTCACTCCGAACGGGCCGGGGCTTCCACTAGGCCACGTCGCAATCGTTGTCGGCTTCGCAGGCGAGACGTGGTTAGTCGACGTCGGGTTCGGCGGCGACGCGATAGTGCACCAGGTCGATGCCGGCGCAGTCGCCGGATGGGACGTGCGCTTTCCTTCCGGTGCGTCGTACCTGACGGACGCGACCACTAGGCCACTCGCAGATTTCGCGGCAATGGCGTGGTGGCACAGCACCTCCCCGCTGGCCCGCTTCACCAGCGGAATCGTGTGCTCCCTGACCGAGGGCAGTGTGCGAAAGACACTCTCCTGCAGGCCTGACGAGCAGTACCAGCTAGCCGTTACGGACGGGGCGCTACGCAGCGCCCGCGACCTGGACGGCGACGAAGCGCTTGCCGTACTGGCCGCGGAGTTCGGCATCCGGTTGCCCGAACTTCCGCGACCGGCTCGATTCTGAAATACCGGATCCGGTAACTGCTGTTATGCCGGATACTGCCGTTATGCCGGATACTGCCAGGGACTGGGGAATGGCAGGCCCAGGTAGACCTCGCCCAGTGCGGACTGCTCGTGCTCCGACTCCACCCACCTGGTCAGGCGAGCGCGTCGCAGCTGCCAATCCAACGGATCTGCGGACAGCGAGTGCAGTGTTTCGGTAAGCATTGCGGAGAAGTGCTGTGCCTTCCAGATACGTGGAAGGCAGGTGCTCGAGTATGCGTCGAGGTGCTCACTGCCGCCGGTCAGGTAAAACGCACCGAGTGCATAGGACAGCGTGACTGCGTCGGACACTGCAAGATTGAGACCCTTTGCGCCGGTGGGGGGAACAATGTGCGCGGCGTCGCCGAGTAGGAAGAGCCTTCCGTGTTGCATGGTTTCGCACACGTACGAGCGCAACGGGGCCAGTGATTTGTCGAAGATCTCGCCGCGCTCGAGTACCGGGAAATCGTCACTGGCGCTGCGGAGTGTCAGTTCGTCCCAGATGCGTTCGTCAGACCAGTCGCCCAGGTCGGTGTCCGCGGGAACCTGCAGGTACTGGCGGGTGATGTTCGGCCCGCGCATGCTGTGCACCGAGATGCCGTTCTCATGCGCGCAGTACATGCCCTCGGGGGTGGTGGGGGTGGTGTGCGCCAGGATGCCCAGCCACGCAACGGGATAGGTCCTCTCGAACTCTCGGACCGAGTCTGCGGGAAGGTGTGCGCGGCTCACCCCGTGGAACCCGTCGCAGCCGGCGACGAAGTCCGCGGTGATCTCGAGTAGTCCCTCTGGTGTCTGGACCTGCAGGCGGGCGCCGTCGGTGGTGGTGTCGATCGAACGTACCGAGGCCTCGAAGAGTAGAGGCTCGCCGCCCCCGACCCGGTCCGCAACGAGGTCGGCAACCAGCTTCTGCTGCGGATAGACGGTGGCGTGGCCGCCGACGAGCCTGGTGAAGTCGAGATGATGTGTGGTTCGGTCGAACCGAACATAGAACCCGTTGTGCACCATGCCTTCGCGAGTGATTCCGTCACCCACGCCGATTTCGTGCATGAGATCGACGGTGGGTTGCTCGAGGATTCCCGCTCGGGTTCGCGTCTCGATGTATGTGCGGTCGTGACGTTCGAGGACGATGGAGGAAATACCCTGTCGGTGAAGCAGAGCGGCGAGAGTCAGTCCGGCGGGTCCGGCACCGATGATCGCAACCTGAGTGTGCACGTGTAAGTTCCTTTGTTTGTCTTCGAGCGTATTCGTTGTTGCAATACCGGATCACCCGCACCTCGGCCACTGGATATTATGTGACTGTCGACACACAAGGCCTCTAGGGCTTTGCTAAGGCTTGCCTATCTTCTACTCTAAGGCATGCAGTTCGACGAACTGCATGACCTCCCGAATCCAGTTCTTGGAGAGGGACATTGTCTGGGTGTGAGCCAGTGGCCAACACATTCTCCAGGCATCGGACTGTCAATATGAGTGGAGACGATCGTCGTGAGTACTTCGATACCGACAGGTGGCCCGGCTGCCGACATCACCGGAGCGACACCGTCCGAACCGGCATCCGGTAAGGGTGGGAACCGTCCGACCGTCTCCGTCATCGTCCCGGCCATGAACGAGGCTAAAAATTTGCCGTTCGTTGCGTCGCGGATGCCTACGGATATCGATCAGATCGTCTTCGTCGACGGACATTCCACTGACGACACAGTAGCTGTGGCCCGTGAATTGTGGCCGGATGCAACATTTGTCGTGCAGACCCGTTCCGGTAAGGGCAACGCCCTGGCCTGTGGATTCGAGGCATCGACCGGCGACATCATCGTCACCATCGACGCCGACGGTTCGACCGACCCCGCTGAGATTCCCTTCTTCGTCGAGGCACTGGTCGGCGGGGCCGACCTCGCCAAGGGAAGCCGATTTGTCGGCCGCGGTGGAAGTTCCGACATCACCGGATTGCGCAACGTCGGTAACAAGGGCCTCAACGGTTTGGTCAACCTCATCTTCCGAACAAAGTTCTCCGATCTCTGCTACGGCTACAACGCCTTCTGGCGCAAGCACATCCCGCTGCTCGAACTGGCACCGGTCGAGTACCAGCGTGCGCAGTGGGGCGACGGGTTCGAGATCGAGACCGTCATCAACGTCCGTCTTGCCACGAGCGGCCTCAACATCGTCGAGGTCGGCAGCTTCGAGGGTCCCCGGATCCACGGACGCAGTAACCTCAACGCCTACAGCGACGGCATGCGAGTGCTGCGCACCATCGGTCAGGAATGGCAGCACTGGCGCGAGACCAAGACCATCCAGAAGAAGACCGCACAGGCTGACGTCCGCGAACTGACGCTGTGACCGCCCCCTCCGGCGACACCGTCGTATCGCCGGAGGCGGCAATCGCAGGTGACCCCAGCGCTGAGGGGCCCAGTACTGGGGGTTCCAGCACGAACGGCCACAGCCTCGAGCGAAACAGTCTGGCGCTCACTGTCTCAGCGCTCTTGACCGGTGTTGTGGGTCTTGTCTACTGGGCGATTCTCGGACGCCTTTACCCGGCGCGTGAGGTAGGTGCTGCCGCGGCGGTGATCACCACGGCAACCATGCTCTCGGCTTTTGGCAACTTCGGTATCGGTGGACTCTTCGAACGTTTTCTTCCGCTTGCCGGGCAGCGCTCCAAGTCGCTTGTCGGGGCGGGGTTTGCCGTCGGTGCGGTGGGCGGTCTTCTCCTGGGCGGCGGATTCCTGCTGCTTGGCCCGACGTCGGAGATGTTCCTCCATCCGTTCGAGTACTGGCTTTTCCCAGTGGTTGTGGTTGTGTTCTCCACGTTTGCCATGCTCGACCACACCGCGGTGGCATTGCGCGAAGCCGGTTGGGCCGCAGGGAAGAACGTCGCGCACGCGATTGTGAAGCTGGTGCTTGCCGCAGCATTGGCGTTTACCGCTTCACACCTCGCCATCATCTGGACGTGGACGGCACCGGCGCTGATCGCCGCACTTGTTCTGGGCGTGATGGTTGCCCGGCGGCTACGCACGCCCGACTACCAGAGCGCGGCGTCGCAGTTGCCGCCTCGGCGGGAGATCGGGAACTACCTCGCCGGTTCCTACGGCATCTACGTGGTCAGTGCGCTTGCGCCACTGCTACTCCCGTTGATCGTCGTATCGCGAATGGGTGCCGACGCCAACGCGTACTTTGCAATCTCCTGGTCCCTGGTCACCGCCGTACTGGTCTTGATGACCATGCTGCTGGGGCCGTACGTTGCCGCGTCGGCAAGTAGTGATCCGACGCGCCTGTACGGTCTGACCCTTCGATTCTTTGCGATACTCGGTGCTGTCGCGTCGAGTGGTGTGCTGCTGTTTGCCGTGATCGCGCCCGTGATGTTGGAGATTGTCGGTAAGCCGTACGCGGAGCAGGGAACTCCGCTGCTCCGCCTGGCTGCGATTGCGCTGGTTCCCGCGACAATAGTGGCCGCGTACACCGCGGTTGCCCGTGTGCGTCGCCGCTTACGCCTGGCGGTGGCAGTGCAGATCTGCAATGCGGCACTGATTCTCGGACTCAGTCTGGCATTGATCGACGAGCACGGACTTGTCGCGTTGGGCTGGGCGTACATCGTGGCTGAGTCTGTGTCTGCCGTGATCCTTGTTGTGCCACTTACCCGTGCTGTTCTTGTTATGCGGAGTGAATCTCAGTCTGTGAACTGAATGGCATCCGGTGACGGATCGTAGAAACCGGATTTCTGCATCTTCTCCAACTCGTCGAAGTCTGCCGCATACACAGTGACCCAGTCCACCTGTACGGCAACGTTGTCCGGGCGCTGCTCCGAGAAGTCGGAGCACTGTGTCATGCCCCAGTCCTCACGACGTTCACACGCTCCGGCCTCGGCTTGCAGGCCGAGCCACATGGGGACGTCCGGAACCATTGTCTCCGAATGTGCTTCGGCCCAGACTTTGCCGTCGAGCAGATAGCGGACGATGCCAGGTCCCCACTCGACCCCAACGGTGTGCCACTCGGAAAAATCTCCGCCCGTGGATACACCCTTTTTGTCGTTGCTGCCTTTGTCGTCGACCCAGTGCAGGAAGGCGGACATCTCGTCGCGGGTGCCGCTGACGCTTTCCGCGAAATCGATCTCCGGTGGCCACTTCTCGTTCTGTGGCCAGAGCAGCATGTGGTACGAGATGTCGTCGCTGTTGTCGGCGCGCATGCGGATCTCCCAGCGCCCGTACTGCTGGGTGACCGGATAATTCGACACCCCGCCGGTGATCCATCCCGAATCGGTTCGTTGCGAATTCAGGTTGAGCAGACCGTCGTCGACCTGAACCATCGACGCATCCCACGTGCTGTTCGGATTGCCGCCTGGCTGGCCGCTGTAGGTACCCCAGTCGGAACCGAGATCACAATCGTCGAAATCATCGCTGAAGATCTGCTTCCAACCTTGCAGGTCACCGCGAGGAAGTGACACGCCACCAGGTGAGGATTCCGGCGCGCACGGGTTTTCGGCCGGCGAATCGGTCGCGATCGTGCACGAGGTACAGGACGCGATGAGGGCGAGTGCCGCGATAGTTCCGGCAGCGCGCCGCCGTCGACGGCTCATACAGCCATTGCGATCAGTCGCACGAAAGTCAGAGTCGCAGCGGTGATCACACAGACGGCAAGCGCAAGGCTGATCAGTTGGGCCGCGTGTCCGCGGCCGATGCTGCCGGTGGCAGGAACCTCACGTTCACGCAGGATCACACCGGCGACCAGGAGAACGCCGGCGGCCAGGAAGAAGAAGATCGCAACACTCATGGGGACTCGAATTCGATAGCGGGTGCGTCGACACGGCGCAGGATCGTGATGCTCGGCTTTTCGATCATCGGGACGTAGAGACCGCTGTCGATGATAGCGGCCAGTTCGGCGTCGAGATATTCCTGCGTCATGCCCTGCTGCAGCAACGCCATTCCGATGCCCTGGCTCGTGACGTACACGTACATCGGGTTACGGGCCAACGCGCAACCGCTGAGGTCGTTGGCGCAGTCGTAGCTGTCCACGAACATCATTCGCGGCCCGAGCGGGTCCAGGGTCCGTCGTACACCGTTCGTGTGAGACGCATGGCTCCACGTCATGATCGTGGTCGACGGCGGAACCGCGGCGATAAACTGATCCGATACCGTGACCTGATCGGTTGTCGACGCTTCGAATGCGGTGTTCAGTCCGCGGTTTGTAGTCAAGAGCAATCCCAGCGAGACCAATGCCACGGTTGCAGCGGCCACCCGAACCCCGTGGGACGGTCGTGTCTTGCGCCTCCTCGTGTGATTTGCCGACGAGACCGGGTTGAGTGCCTTGCGGATTTGGTTGCCGGCATGCGCGAGGGCGACGGCGGCAAAGGGAGCCAGGACCGGGGAGGCGAGAACGAAGCAACGGATGATCATCTCGCCGCCGTAGCTTTGCAGCAGGACAAGCGAGAACGGTGCCGCGGCAACGGCTCCTGCCACGAGCCAGGTTCGTCGGTGGCGTGAGAGCACCCAACCTGCAAAGGCCACCACCGCGAGTATCCCGGACGCACCCATACGCAGGTACTGCATCTGCTGGTACGTCGGATCTCCGGTGATGCGCTCGCCCACACCGCGGCCCACCGAATTGCCGACCTGCCCGATCTCGCTGAAGATCGACTGGAGGTGGCCGATCCAGAAGTCGGTGGCGCCGTAGCTGAACCATGCCGCGAACACCAGACCCGCTGCCAGCCACATGGTCCGGTAGCGCGTTGCTCCGAACAGTGAGAATGATGCGAGGACCACGATGACCAGGATCGGGGTGATCTGGTGACTGACGGTGGTGGCGACGATGAGGAGCAGCAATACCGCGCCCACCGCGAGTGTGCGGAGTGAATCGAAACCGGGAACGAACCCGGGGGTGCGCCGAGGCGCCGAGACGATGAATCGGCCGATCCCGGAACCGATTACCGGAAGTGGTGAGCGTCGAAGCTGCCACAACAGGGTCGCCAGGATAGTGGTGTAGAAGATCGTCGCGACAGCCTGCGGGGCGAAGTAATCCTGCTGGTACCAGTTGAAGAGTTGGTAGATCACCACCGCCAGCCAGGCGAGCCGAACGCGGCCGGTGATGGCAATCGCGATGGCGTACAGCGGAAACGCCAGTAGCGCGCCCATGTACAGCGGCGCCCACAGAAGCAGTACGGTCGCATCGGGAACATCGGCGACAGTGATCAGATGTGCCCCGGCGGAGAAGAATCCGGCCCAACTGAATCGTGCGTCGATCGAGTTGGGGAGAGTGCCGCTCTGAGCCAGAATGTTGATGAAACCACGATGTACAAACGCGACCGGTACGGTGGTCTCGCCGGTGGCAACCGGCACGAGCATCGTGGTGTAGAGAATCAGCATGACGGTGTTTGCCGCCATCAACACGTGGTCGATCAGGCGTCGATGCAGGGTGTACACGATTGTGCCGCAGAGCGTTAGCAGTCCGAGCACGTAGATCGGCCCGATTTCGGTGATGATGCCGAAGTGGCCGGCAGCCGCGATGTCCAACCTTGCAGCGGCGACCAGGAACAGAATGAGGGCGATCAGCAGTGCACCGAAACCGATTGCCCGGCTCCGGTCGACATAGCGCAGGCGCTGGCGTTCGCCGTTCGGCAGTCGGAAGTCGGACGGCACAGTGCGCGAGGCGCCGGCGCAGAGTGCGAGTGCGAGGAGCACCAAGATGAACTGAGTGCGCAGCGGACTCCACCACGAGGCCACCATCGTCAGTTGACTGGCCAGGATAGTGACGGCCAACGACACCGACACGATCAGGGCAGCCGAGAGCGCGCGGCCTGGAATGCGCAGCGCAACAACGACGGGCAGTCCGGGAACCAGGGTCATACCGGCAAGCGCGATCAGCAGGCGGATCGGCGCGGGCACGAAGTCGGCGATGTCGGTTGCCACGGCGAGGTTGAGCACGAACATGGCAACCGCAATTGCCACGCCGATTCTCAGGCAGATACGGGGATTCCACCCGTAGTGGGGGAGCGATGCCACGGACTTACCCGGCCGGAGATCGATGATGTCTGTGTCGGTGTCTATTTCGGTGCTCACCGCCCGGCACCGACCCGGCGCGCGTTCAGGTGGCTACGAACGAAGAGGACCGGTCCTGCAAGGTAACCCAGGGCTTCGAGGATTCGCAGGTGCAGCGGCCAGTCGGACGGGAAGTCGATGTTCTTCGTGGACGTCGGCGAGATCAGCATGTGGATACCCCGTGGGATACGCGTGAGGATCGGCCGCGGTGATCCGGACAGGACGAACTTGGTCAACGACGCGGCCATACCGGTGCCGTAGCCGTAACTTTGCACCCGAAGTTCCGGCATGTTGTCACGGTGGTAGTGCCGCACAACGGCGTTCGGATTGTAGGCAATAGCCCAACCGTCGAGGAGTGCGGCGCGGAAAGCGTCGAGGTCCTCACCGCCGTGGGTGGGGGTGCCGGTGCCGAGGCGCTCGTCGAATCCGCCGATCGAGTGCAGGGCAGTCGATCGGAACGCCATGTTGTTGCCCGATCCGCACTCGCCTGCTGTGTAGGGGAAGAACGGACCGTGGGGACCGTATTCGCCGAGTGTGCCGTCTGTGCCGAGCGCAGTCTCTTCGCGCGAGTTCATCGCCCAGAGCGTTGCTACCTCACCCTTGTCGAAGACCTTTGCTTCCTCGAACCAGGCTTGCTCCCTGGTGTTGGATTCTGTACCGAGCACTCGGCCGGTCACGACTCCGACTGAACTGGTGTTGTCGGCGTGGAAGCTGGTGACAATGCCCGAGATCCACCCGGGATCGGGGACTGCGTCGTCGTCGGTGAAGGCGACGATGCGGCCCTTGGCGCTCTGATGTCCTTTGTTTCGGGCCGCCGAGACACCGGGGATGGGCTGTTCCAGGATTGACAGGCGGGGGTCGTCGATGTCGGCCAGAATCCGCGCGGCCTCACTTCGGTGGGGACGGTTGTCGACTACCAGCAGTTCGATATTGCGGTGGTCCTGCGCCAGCACGGTACGCACGGTGTTGAGCAACGAATCGCGACCGACAGTGGGAATCACAACGGTGATCAACTCGTCGGCGGCGACGGGTGCTTCGGCCGGTTTTTCCACTGGCGCTTGTACTTCCGAACTGGTGGTGCGACGGCCTTGGCGAATGGCCGCGGCCGCAGTGGCTGATGCGGTGACAAACAATCCGAGGATCATGACAAGAATCCGGGACACCGCGCTGATGCCGTTGCCCGTTACCGCGCCGCGGAGATAGCGGAGAACCCCGGTGGTCAGAGTACGAATGACAAAACTTCGTTCGGCTGCGAGCCCGGCCTTGCCGCCCACCATGTCGGACAGCACGGCCTTGGAGCGGCCCTCGTGGCGGCAGCGACTGATGAAGTAGCGCAGGGTACTACGGGTGCGGGGAACAAAGTGGTCGACGGCAAACTCCTCGATCCGCACAACCTTGGATCCCGGGAATTGCTGTCGTAGTTCAATTCCCATGAGGGTTTCCTCGCAGCCGGCCGGCACTGTTCCGACGCGGCCCAGGCGGTCGGAGAAACCGCCGATCTTCTGCAATTCGGCACGGCGGACAGCCATGGCGGCGCCGATCGGATTGCGGATCTCTGCGCCGTCGGCGGCAAGCCCGCGGTAGTCGCAGCCCACGACCCAGCCGAACTCGTCCGGGAACCACGACGGTGGTGCTCCCGCTTCCCATTTGGCGTGTACTGCACCGCCGACGGCGATAACGGAAGCGTCAGAGAAGGCGCTGCGAACGCTGTCCAGTGCCCCGGGTCGGAGCACCGCGTCGTCGTCGACGAACGCGACCAACTCAGTCCGCGCTGCCGCGACACCGGTGTTGCGGGCGCCGGACAGGCCACGGGTCGCCGCGTTCGGAATCACGGTGATGCCACTCGGGAAGGCGGAAATCAGATCTGCGCGGAGTGCGTCGTTGTGGTCCACGATCACAATCAGTTCGTCCGAGTCCGGGCGAAGCTGCGTCTGGGCGCTGCGGATGCCGGTGGACAGCTGATCCAGACGGTCGTGGGTGTAGCAGCAGATCAATACGGTGATCCCGGGGACCAGGTGGGTCTGCGCTGTCAAGACGTACTCCGACGGGGTCTAGGCGGGGTGCAACACCACCCCTGGAAGGGCAGCCTTACCTATGTTATCGGACGCCCATGGTATCGGGGCACATCGGGTCAGTTAACAGAAGACAAATAGGCAATCGGATCGGTGGCAGCGCACTCCAGGGCCGACGTCACCAGGGCCTGCGGAAACACGTTTCCGTGGAACGACGCCGTCGTCGCGAGCGCACCTTCCACGATTGCCCACGTGAGCGTTATGCCCTCTGGGCCGACAGGGTCGTTGTGCGCCGAGTAGAACGGTGACGCGTCGGTGAGCCACGGAACCTGACCTTGTCGCGGCACCGGGCCGATGCTCGAAAACAGCAGCTGGGCCTGGGGATCTCGAGGGCGACTGATCGGATATGCGCCGGAATTGTTGATTCGCAAGCCGATTCGGGTCCGCATCATGTTCAGGGCGAGGTTCGCAACGGGCCGGCCCGTTGCCACCGCCTCGGACGTGGCCTCGTGGATGCGGCCGGGCGTCGGGTTCGCCCCCAGATCGAATTCGAGTCCGGAGACGAAGTTTCCCAACGGAACTCGACCTGCCGCAAGGTAGCGTCTGGCATCGAGGGTCACAGTTGCAACGGGATTGATGGCGAGCCCGGCGTCGGCCAGCGCGCGGTGCAGCACCGAAGCGGTCAGGGCGTACATCGACACCGACGGAAGATTCTGGTCCCGCCACATGCGCAACGACCGAACGGTGTCGGGATCAGTGGTGACCACGGCAGCAGTGCGGGCGGGAATCCACGGTTCCACCGGCCCGGACTGTGCGGGACGCGGCGTCCGATCGAGTGATCGACGCAGCGCCCAGCCGCGCCGTGGATCCGAACCGTAGGTGCGTAGCGCGGCAGTGGTGATCCCCGAGCGCGAGGCACGCGACGGTTGCCACACTCGAGGATCGGCGGGGTCGATCATGCCGAGGATGACTTCGTTCATCATGAGCGTCAGAGCGACTTCGCCGAGACCGTGGTTGTGGTCGGTGCGGAGATAGTTCCCGGCCACTGTGACGGTCGTGGGGCGGTCCTCTCGCGAGACGTTCGACGCCGTATCGAGCAGGTCCATCGGGGAGGTCGGCGGATCGAGCCGAACTACTTCGGGGGCACACGATTCGGGATCGAATGTCCACCGATTGCCGTGCGCTGACGGTCTGAGTCCGAGGCGTGTGTGTGGCCCTGCTTCGGCCATCGTGCGAAGTCGAGCGGCAATGGTGGCGTCGTCAGGGAGATGTACGGGGCCGATGACGGACGTGATCCGCGTCCGGCTGTGCATCACGTCCAGATGGCTGACGCGAAGAGATGCTTTGGGGGATGGCGGCATTTTTCAGACGAGCGTCGAGGGTGCTGTATCGGAAGACGGTGCTGTATCGGACGACGTTGTATCAAGTTTCCGGAAGAAGTCGACGGTGCGGGCGATCCCCTCCGACAGTGACGTCGACGGTGTCCATCCCAATTCCGTGCGTGCCAGTGCGGCGTCGAGCGCGGACCGGCGAACATCCCCGAGTCGCGCCGGCATCCACGTGGGTTCTGCCGCGACGCCGGTGGCGTGCGCAAGCAATGCGTGTAGTTCGCGGTCGGACGTCTCCACTCCGGTTCCGATATTGAAGCGTTGTCCCGAGCCCGCGGTGCTCGATGCTGCGATCAGCGCCGTCACCACGTCCTCGACGAAGACGTAGTCCCGCGTATTTCCACCGTCGCCGAACAGGAAAGTGTTTCCGCCGGAAAGCATTTCGCGCGCGAAGATTGCGACGACGCCAGCCTCGCCGTGTGGATCCTGGCGGGGTCCGTACACGTTGGCCGGGGCGATGTGTGAGCAATCCAGACCGTGGAGTTGCCGGAAGCAGTTGAGGTAGTTCTCGGCGCTGATCTTGCTGCATGCGTAGGGCGAGAGCGGGTTGACCGGAGCGTGCTCGGAGACGGGCAGGTGTTCCGGTGATCCGTAGATGGAACCGCCGGAAGACATGAACACGATCTTGCGAGCTTGTGCCGCGATCGCCGCAGATCCGATTTTCACAGTGCCGAGGATATTGGCGTCGGCGTCGTTGATCGGGTCGGCGACGCTGTGCCGCACGTCGATTTGCGCTGCGAGATGGAAAACCACTTCGGGAGCGAACGTCTCGAACAGCGGACCGATCTTGTCGTCCCGAATGTCGAGAACTTCGAGGTCGACATCTGCGGTCGCGAGCGCCGCGTCGAGGTTGTCTACCCGGCCGCGGCTCAAGTCGTCTATGACGAGCACTTGGTGACCGTCCTTGCGCAGGCGATCCACTAGCGTCGAGCCGATGAATCCGGCTCCTCCGGTAACCGCGGTGCGCACAGGTTTGCCTTCCCTTACTTTCGATGACTTTTGGGAGTCTAGGCAATCGGGTCCGAAAACGGGAATCTACGCCCATTGGGCTGGTCGAGGCACAGCTTTGTGCCTCGACCAGCTGTCAGGAATTGTTACGCGCCGTCCCACGCGTGCACTGTCACCCAGTCGACGAGGAAATTGCCGCCGCCAAGAGCCGGGTAGAGGCTGGACTCGAGCTGGAGCTGCCAACGCATCGCGGTATCGGGGATTCCCCGCGTGGACTCGAGCAAGACCTTGTCGTCGAGCATGAATCGAACAACAGACGGAGTCCATTCGATCGTGACAACACGCCAATCCGCGTAGGTAGAGGTGTCGACATCGGAGAGCGCCTGGGAGTTCGCGTCCGCGCCGTCCTCGGCGTAGTGGTGGAAGCCGTAGATGGGTCCCGTCAGTGGGCCCTCCGGGAAGTTGATTTCGCCTTCTTCCGGCCATCCTTCGGAGTCCGGCCACAGCAGCATCGCCAACCGGTAACCGGTGATCGCCGGATGACTGACCTTGATGCGCGCCGAGTAGCGCCCGTACACCTGGGCCTGGCTGCTGCCATTGATGACGGGGGACATGTTGGCTCCGGCACGGCGGCCGTCGACGTCGTGGAGGTAGTAGTCGAGTACGCCGTCGTGTGCGCTCACTACTTCGTCTGCGCGGTAAGGGTTCTTGTTGTACGTGTCGAGGTAGCACTCGGGGTACGTCCGCCAGCGTGTGTTCTCGGTTCCGGTGTAGACGATCTTGCCGGGGTTGTTGCACTCGTCGTTTGCGAAGCTACCGATCGGAGCATCGGTCGTGAAGTCGTCGACAAAGATTTCACGCCAACCGGGCAACGCTGCTCGGGGCGCTGCCTGCGTCCCGCTGACGCCACCACCGGACGAGCCGGCCGATCCGGTGAGTTGCGCTTGAGCGGTCGAGGGCAAGAGGATCCCGAGCACAGTCGCGGCGACCAGCGCCGCTGCGGCAGTGCTGCGGCGGCGAGACCGCTGGGTGGGCAAACGCATCTGACTTCTCCAAAGGGTTGAATGAGCGGCACGACGCACGGGTCGAACGACCAGTTTGCCGATCGCAGACCGTGGGTACTTTACTTACTCTTGGTCAGGAATGGGCACCTACCTCGAGCGCCTGCGTGTTCTGGGAAATACCGAGACAGCCCCGGCTGCACTCAGAAGACTCTCAGAAACCCTGCGTAGGTTGGGTTTCGGCTCGTTGACGCCTCTGGGATGTTGACGTGACGGATGCTGCAGATATATCGCAGCGAAGAAATACGAAAGCCGCCGCTACCCCATGGGGTACCGGCGGCTTTCGCACTGTGTCGGTGTCGGTTCAGTGAGCCGCTGCGGGTTCCGCGGGTACGTAGTCGGGAACGTCGCGGGCCGGGTTACGGAACTTCGGCAGGAATGCTGCCAGGAAAAGCGCGATGAGGGCCGATCCCGCGGCCAGGGCCATGATGACGCGGAACGCGTTCTCGGTCGGCAGCGTGGTGTCGCCGAGAGTCATTGTCATCTGAGCCAGGACGACGCCGGCGATTGCGCTGGCGAACGATGTGCCGAGTGCGCGCATCAGGGTGTTCAAGCTGTTGGCCGCACCGGTTTCCGAGGCGGGAACCGCACCCATGATGAGGGCTGGCATCGCGCCGTAAGCCATGCCCGTTCCTGCGCCGATGATGAGGGCGATCATGACGAGTTGCCAGATGGAGTGCAGCGCGAAGATGCCGATGAGATATCCGATCGCAACGACGACTGCACCGATCATGAGTGTGATCTTGGGGCCGTGGGTGTTGGTGATCTTGGAGGAGACCGGCGCGATGAGCATCATGATGATGCCGGATGGGGCCATGACCAGACCGGCGATGAGCATCGACCCGCCGAGTCCGAAGCCGGTGGCTTCCGGCAGTTGGACAACCTGGGGGAACACCATGCTGGAGGCGAACATCGCGAATCCGAAGACGGCGGAAGCGAGATTGGTCAGTAGTACTTGGCGACGCGCTGACACGCGCAGGTTGACCAGTGGCTTCGGGTTGCGCAGTTCCCACCAGGCGAAGATGGCGAATGCGATGACGGCGGCAGCGAGCATCGAGACTGTGAGTGCGCTCGCCCATCCCCAGGAATTGCCCTTGGAAATCGCCAGAAGCAGGGTGATGAGTGCGACCGAGAGTGTGAGGGCTCCGACGAAGTCGAATTTGCCGCCGGTGCGGACAGTCGATTCAGGCACGATGACCAGGATCAGACCCGTCACGATGGCGCCGAGGACTGCCGATGCCCAGAACAGAACGTGCCAGTTGGCGTATTCGGCGATCATAGCTGCGATCGGAAGTCCCAGTGCGCCACCGACTCCCATGGCTGCGCTCATCATCGCGACGGCGCCGGCCAGCTTCTTGGGCGGAAGCACGTCACGCATGATGCTGATACCTAGAGGGATGACACCAGCGGCGAGTCCCTGGAGGACGCGCCCAAAGACGAGTGGGACAACGCTCGAACTCATGGCACCCACAATCGAGCCGACCACCAGAAGTGCCAAGCTGATCAGGAGTAGGCGGCGTTTGCCGAACATGTCGCCCAACCGGCCCATCGTCGGGACGGCAACGGCTGAAGCGAGGAGGGTGGCGGTCACTACCCAGGCTGTGTCCGAGGCGGACGCGTTCAGGTATTCCGGAAGGTGCGGAATGATCGGGATGACCAGCGTTTGCATCAGCGAGACCACGATGCCGGCAAACGCCAGAATTGCTACTACGGCAGTAGTTGACGGCGGTGCGGCTTTACTGGGTTCAGAAGTGGATATCGACATTGGAAAGCTCCATCAGAGAAAAGTAAAGAAGTCTTGAATTAAGTCAACTGATTGAATAAAGTTAAAGCAGCTGACTGACTTCGCGCAAGCGCTGCGAGGTCGATGGTGATCAACGTCTCGGTGCGCACATAGTGCCGAGCACCTGACTGTGGCGGTAGATGTGGCAGCAAGAACTGAAGATGCGATCAGCGATTCGGGTACCCCAGCGGGCTCTCTTCGTTCCGTTGCAACCCGTGAGCGGATACTCGAAGTCGCGGAGCGGTTGTTTGCCGAGCACGGGATCTTTGCCGTCTCGAATCGTCAGGTGAGCGAGGCCGCTGGGCAGGGCAACAACGCCGCCGTCGGATATCACTTCGGTACAAAAATCGATCTACTCCGTGCAATCGTGAACAAACATGCCGCGCCGATCGAGCAGAAGCGCAAGGAGTTGCTGGCCGACGTCAAAGGTTCGACAGATCTCCGTGACTGGATCACATGTCTGGTTCGAGCGTCCACTGATCATTACAACGAATTGACCGGACCCGCGTGGTATGCGCGGTTCAGTGTTCAGCTGATGGCCGATCCCACGCTGCGGGCCGTTGTCTACGAAGATGTTTCGTCATCGGAGCTCTTGCAAAAGATGCTCGGCGCGCTCGCCGCTTGTCTGCCCGACATGCCGGACGATGTTCGGCGCGCCCGCGGTGAAATGGCGCGGTATGTGATGCTGCACATGTGTGCCGAACGCGAAAGGCTCCTTGCCGGCGACGAATCGGTAGAGGTCTCGAGCTGGGATGATTTCACGACGGATATCGTCGACGCGCTCGTCGGGCTCTGGAGTGCGCCGGTGACGCGCTGAAAGTTGTTGTCCCGGATCCGGTTGATCAATGTCACTGGCTGAGAATCTCTTTCGCCAGAGGTGGCCGTTGTGATTGTTCGTGTCTACGCGTGAAATGTGCCCGAAATATCCCTTGAATCGAATGTTTGTTCGAGTATACTTGTGTCAAGGGTGGGGAGGCCTTGATGACGACGGTTTGTGATTCAACTTTGGTGGGGGATGTTGTTGCTGGTTCGGCTGTGGGTGTGCGCGGCAGGTTGTGGCGGTTACGCCCAGCCGAGGTTCGGGACGTTGCAGTCTGTGTATCTGCGGAAATTCTTCGGTTGGAAGCGATTCGGGTTGCCGCAGTGGATGAGTTGGCGCTCAATCCGGACGAGCAGGTGCTCTGCTACCGCGGTGTGGGGCGCTGGTTGGCGGCGAACACGATGCTGCAGAACGCGGCGGGTAACAAGATCGCCGCTCTCGGTGCCGCGCTGCGAGGGTTTCCGGACATTAATGCTCAATTCGAGGCCGGTGACCTCTCGTTCGATCATGCGGCGATAATCGTGGCATTCTGCGAATCACCACCAAAAGGTATGCCTGAGAACGCGTTACCGTCCTGCATGGCAACCCTTCTCGCTGCCGCGTCGGGTGTCGAGGCGACCACCATCAAACTGCGGTATGCGATTGCGGTTCTCGAGCGGATCTTCGAATCCGACGACACCCCACCCGGTGAGGACGACGACCTCAATGTCTTGCGGATTTCGCCGACGTTGAACGGGCGGGTCGCTATCAAGGGCGATTTCGACGCGTTGACCGGCGAAATGTTGTTGTCGGCTCTCTCGGGTTTGTCGATGCCGAAACCGGCTGCTGACGGGACCCCGGATCAGCGATCAGCTGCCAAACGCACCGCGGATGCCTTCACGGAACTGATCCGTCGGTACCTCGACAATGCCATGACCGGTGTTGACGGTGGTCAGCGTCCGCATGTGAATGTGCATATCACCGCGAAAGACCTTGCCGAGCATCGGGAATGCGCCACCACGCGCAGCGATACCGCATCAGGTAGCGATGCCAATTTCGGCGATGCCGAGTTCTACGGCAGTGCATTCGATGACGACGAGCCTGATTTCGAAGATCTTGACGTCGGATACATGCCCTGGATGGGACCACTCAGCGTTAGCCTCACCCGGATGCTCGCCTGCGATTGCATGCTCTCGACCGTGTTGATGGACGGCAATGGCGCACCGTTGGATGCGACTCCACATAAGCGTCTCGTCACAGCAGAACAACGAACGGCGCTGATCGCCCGGGACAAAGGTTGCGCCTTCCCGAACTGCGATGCGGTACCCGCCTGGTGCGACGCCCACCACATAAATCCGTGGTCAACCGGAGGCTTGACGGTGATGGACAACCTCGCCCTCCTCTGCCGGAATCATCACCGATTGATCCACAGCACCAGTGGGTTCCGCAGCATCTGGGAAATCAAAATGGGCGATGATCACAAACCATGGTTCATCCCACCAGTTGCGATCGACCCGAAACAACGACCCCGCCGCTCCACAACCCGCCAAGGCCCGGTCCACCGAGGCTGAATCCGGCTGCGCCGGAACTAAATACCGCGCCTAAGCTTCGCATCACCAGTCAAGACGATGCGAAGCCCCCCACGCATGTGCCAAGAATCCGAGCAAGGGTTTAGGGCTGGATGAGCAGGGCTACCCGTAAAGCTCAGGTTGCCAACGCGTAGGAGGAGCAGGTTGTGACCGCCGACGGACCCCAATCGCCTCGCCAACCGAGTTCAGCCGATTTTGATGCGCTGTATCGCGGCGACTTCGATGCCTTTGCGCGCAATACGGAGTTGCCTGACGCTGCACAGCGCAACGAACTCGACTTCGACCGAGTGCCATGGGATATCGGTGAAGCACAACCGGTGGTTCGGAAACTCGAAGCCGACGGCCAGTTAGCGAGTGAAGTCCTTGATATTGGTTGTGGTTTGGGTGAAAACGCTCTGTTTCTTGCCGACCGTGGGTACCAGGTGTGTGCACTCGACGCCTCACCTACGGCGATTGGGATCGCACGCGAACGCGCCGGTCTGCGGGGACTCGAGAAGGCAGTGGATTTTGATGTTGCCGACGCCATGACGCTTGATGGGTACGAGAATCGGTTCACCACTGTTCTCGACAGCGCGCTGTACCACTGCTTCCCGGAAGATCAGCGCCAACCGTATGCCGAGGCAGTACTACGAGCCTGCCGACCCCAAGCCCGGCTTCACCTGGTGTGC
This sequence comes from Rhodococcus sp. IEGM 1366, assembly GCF_033142425.1. Classification (NCBI taxonomy): domain Bacteria; kingdom Bacillati; phylum Actinomycetota; class Actinomycetes; order Mycobacteriales; family Nocardiaceae; genus Rhodococcus; species Rhodococcus sp. IEGM 1366. The sequence goes on along the minus strand of NZ_JAWLRZ010000007.1, from coordinate 124,862 downwards.
TTCTCGGACGAGGTTCCAGAGGAATTTCCTGGTCCTTATCGAATCAGTGAGGACAATCTGCGTCGAACGCTGGCCGACGCTGGTTGGATCGTCCGGCACCTCGAACGTACCACTTACACCACGGCGTTCACCCGCGGAGAGTTTGCACGCCAAGCTAACTCACCCTTGGCTGCTATCGTCGAAGGGCTGGGTTTCGATTCCCGCGACAGGCTTCTGGCTCCGGCGTGGCTGGCGACAGCCGAACATCCCTGAAAACTTATTCGTCGGCAAGAAATGGTCCGAGGGGGCCGAGATCGATGTTGAGGTCTTCGGGCGTCGGATCAAAATGCTCGCGCAACTCTTCCATCTTCTCCTCGAGTAACATCAGTGTGGTGCCGATGCGTTCGACCTGCGCGTCGGACAGGTCGCCGACATCTTCTGGTGACACTGCTTGTGTTGCAAACAAATCCGACCGCACCGCGTCGTAGGGGCGGTCGGGGTGTGGTGTGAATTTGCGGCGCCGGTAGATCACGGCAAGGAAGGCCGTACCGGACGGTTGTCTGAGTGGCGTTGACGCATTGCCTCGCGTTTGACCCACACCCATCTATAGAAGAAATCGCCGTAAAGCACTCAAATCGCAACGTGGAAACTGCTATTGACGTCGATGAATCTGCCGTCTAAATTAATCGAATCAAATTCGATTAATGCATGGAGGTGCGGTAGGTGGAGGCCGAACTACTTTTTGTCGGAGGCACGATACGCACGGGGGATTCGGTGCAGACGGTCAGCGACGCGCTCGCTGTGGTCGGCGGTCGCGTGGTTGGACTGGGGGAGCAGGCTCGTGCATTGAAGTCGACGCGAACCGAAGTCATCGATTTGGAGGGTGGGGCACTACTGCCCTCGTTCGGCGACGGCCATGTTCACCCGTTGATGGGTGGCCTGGAAATGCGTGGTGCCAAGATTCGCGACTGCAACAGCGTCGATGAGGTCTTGCAGGAGGTGCGTCGCTGGGCGGATGAGAACCCCGACGCCGAGTGCATATTCGGTGAGGGCGTGTCGCCTACCCTCGCTCCGGGCGGTCGGTTCGATGCTCGCTGGCTCGACAGCGTGGTCGAGGACAGGCCCGTCGTCCTGCGCACGATGGACTATCACACCGCGTGGGTCAACAGCGCTGCACTGCGAAGCGCCGGGTTGACGCGCGATACGCCGGATCCGGTCGGCGGAGAGATCGTGCGAACGTCGGACGGTGAGTTGCTCGGGACCCTACGTGAATGGGGAGCGATCAACCCGGTACTGGCATTATTGCCCGCCGTAACCCTCGATGTGGGAGTTGATTCGCTTGCGGCAGCATCGAAAATGCTTGCCGCAGCAGGTATCACCTGGGTGCAGGACGCGTGGACCGAACCAGGCGATGTCGAGATCTGGCTGGCCACCGCTGAAAGTGGGCGCCTGTCCACCCGGGTAAATCTTGCATTCCGAGCGACACCTGAGAGTTGGCAGGGCGACCTGCCGGCGTTTGTCGAAGCCCGGCAGAAGGTCGCAGAACGGGGTGGCGACGCAGTCAAGGCAGGAACGGTGAAGTACTTTGCCGACGGTGTCATCGAGGCCGGAACGGCAGCGCTCCTCGCGCCGTACACGGATTGCCCGCATTCCCACGGAATCAGCAATTGGACAACCGATGAACTCGGTCGAGCTGCCGCTGAAGTGGACCGGTTGGGTTTTCAGATTCATATCCATGCCATCGGCGATGCAGGTGTACGCATGGCCCTCGATGCAATCGAATACGTCGATCGATGTAATGGCCCGCGTGATCGACGCGCCACTATCGCGCATCTCCAATTGGTTGATGGCAACGACCTGGACCGATTCACGTCATTGGGAGTGATCGCCAACTTTCAGCCGCTATGGGCCCAGCTCGACCCGCTGATGACGGAGCTGACCATTCCGCGGATCGGCGCCGACCGTGGTGACCGCCAATATCGCATCGGAACCCTCGCTGAGCGCGGCGCGCGGGTGGCATTCGGCAGCGATTGGCCCATCACCGCCTTCGAGCCGATCAAGGGAATTGCCACTGCGATTCACCGCCAGACGCCGGCTGGTATCCCGAGTGAAGGATGGCTACCTCGCGAACGCGTCGGCCTCGATTGGGCCCTGGCAACATACTCGGCGGGCGTCGCCTATCAGGGATTCGAAGAGGACATGTGGGGTTGCCTTCGGCCGGGAATGCGAGCCGACATGATCCAGCTTCCCGTCGATCCCGGCCAACTTGGCTCCGCCAAGGAGCTCAGCGACTTGGTTGTCTCCCGAACGTGGTTGGGAGGTAGGCAAGTTCACTGAGCGCTGCTTGTCATGGCGCATGCCTGGATCTGCCACAGCTGCTCACGAGGAGGACGCTGGGCGCGCCGATGTCTCGTGCACTTCCTCGAGGAGGCGTCGAAAGCCTGACAGCAGAGCCATCCAACCGAGTTCGAAGGCTTGCTCGGCTCTGGCTGGACCCCGCGGCGCCGCAGCAAGCGCCAGAGTCAGAGCGTCGTCGGGTGTTGTCGAGTCCGCTTCGATCATGACTTCCGGTGCCGCTGCATCCAGTGCGGCGCCGAGGAGAAAGTTCTCGGCAGCGGTGATGACCGCCAAGATGTGGTCGTCCGGGAATCCGGCTTTCCGGAGGCCTTCTGCGGGAGCGTAGTAGACCGATAGCGACGTGGGATCACGCACCGTCTCCGTAGCGAGGAGGCGGATCGAGGTGGGGTGTCTACTGAACGCGGATCGATACGATCGAGCCCATGCAGTAAACGCGTCGTCCCAGGTTAGGCGCTCGAACGCCGACCCGTCGATTTCCCGTACGACGCGGTTTCGAACGAGTTCCACCACGGCCGCGCGACCCTTTGCATGGTGATAGATGGATGACACCTGCACATTCAGGTGTTTTGCAAGATCAGGCATTTTGAAGTCGCCGTCACGATCGACGAGCGCGAGCGCTGCCTCCGCAATTCGTTCGCGGTCCAGACGTGCGATGCGCGGTCTTCCCATCGTCCCCCCACCTCTCAAATCGAAGTTCATTCGATTATGCCCTTGTGGCGCCAGTCACAACGATCTACCATAATCGAAACTGATTCGATTAATTCTGGTTGCACCCATATCTGCCTGTTTCGGATAGTCGCCCCTCGCCCTGACTGGAGAAGTTGCTCATGAAGAAAACTGCACCCGAACCCGCTCTGAAGCTGGAAGGAGGCGTCCTCGGCACCGCCGGCATCGTCTTCTTTGTCGTGGCGGCGGCGGCGCCATTACTGGTGATGGCAGGGGTTGCGCCTCTGGCCTTGAACATTGCCGGCATCGGGGCCCCCGGCGGATACATTTTGGCCGGGCTCGCACTAGGAGTGTTTGCAATCGGCTTCACTGCGATGAGCAAGTACATCCACAATGCAGGCGCCTTCTACGCCTATATCTCCGTCGGGCTCGGCCCTCGGTGGGGCCTGGCCGCAGCGGTGCTTGCGCTGGTGTCCTACAACGCCCTCGAGATCGGAATCTTCGGGGCCCTAGGCTATTTCGCGCAGTCAACCATGGCGGACTTGGTTGGGCTGGATCTGCCGTGGGGAGTGTGGTCCTTAATCGGGGTTGCCTTGGTCTGGTTCCTCGGATCTCGATCGGTACATCTCGGCGCTCGGTTCCTGATCCTGTTGCTGACCGCGGAGACGGGGATTCTGGTGCTGCTCGCAGCCGCCGTTCTTTTTCAAGGCGGCGCCGTGGGAATTGATCTCGACTCCTTTGCGCCGTCTAACGTATTCAGCCCCGGTCTCGGTGGGGTGCTGACCCTGGCCTTTGCTGCGTTCATCGGATTCGAAGCGACTGCCCTGTACCGGGAAGAAGCAAAAGATCCCGCTCGGACGGTTCCGCGGGCGACCTACATCGCGGTGGCCTTCCTGGGTCTCTTCTACGCATTCATGGTGTGGATCATCATCCAGGCGTACGGACCGGATCAGGCTCTCGAGCTAGCGGCTAACGATCCCGCCGGTATGTACTTCAACGCCATCGAGCACTACGTCGGAGGTTGGGCGAGCACCCTCATGGAGCTGTTGATCATCACGAGCATTCTCGCCAGCCTGCTCGCGTTCCACAACGCAATCACCCGCTACGTCTTTGCGCTTTCGCGCGAACGTGTATTGCCCCAGTTCCTGGGCAAACTACACCCGGTCTACAAGTCCCCCTATGTGGCCAGCGCGGTACAGAGTCTCCTGGCGATGGTGGTAATCGTCGTGTTCGTAGTCGTCGGCGCCGACCCTTACCTCGAGCTCCTGCTGTGGGTGAACTCGCCCGGTATCGTCGGCATCGTCGTGCTTCAGGTCATGGCGGCCGCGGCAGTTATCGCATTCTTCTGGAACGATCGTCGCGGGCATTCGGTCTGGAGGGTGCTCGTAGCTCCCGTATCCGCTCTTCTGATGTTGACTTATGCAACGTATTTGATCGTGGACCAGATGGAGTTGATTACTGCCGCTGGAACCGCAGTGAACGTGGTGCTCGTCGCCGTCACGCCTGTGAGCCTGGCTGTCGGTTGGCTTCTCGGTATCCGGCTTTCACGACGCGACCCGGCGCAACTCTCGAGGCTGGGTACCACTGACGTCGACGCCGAACCGACGACGGAGTCTGACGGCGCGAGCAATTCATCCACCTCGCCTGGTCAAGTAACGTAGAGCCGTCCGAGCAATTGTCTCCGAGCAATTGTCTCCGAGCAATTGTCTCCGAGTAATTGTCAAGGGCGGCAAAGTCTCTGCCGAGTTCCCCAGGAAGCAGTGTTTGGCCGCCGCGAGCAGATGGAGCGTACGAACCATGATCCTCCCGAAGGTCCGGGATCCGCGCTTCGTGACGATCCGTCGTGGTGGGACCCTCACAGATTCCGATCACCATCTCCTCGCTCTCTGGGCGGCATCGTGCGCCGAGCACGTCCTTCACCTTTTCGAGTCGGTTCAGCCGCAGGATCCGCGGCCGCGTGAAGCGATCGAGGGTGCGCGAGCCTGGGTGCGGGGTGAGGTCACGATGATGCAAGCTCGCGCTGCGGGCGGTCATGCAATGGGCGCGGCTCGGGACCTGCGTGGGCCGGCGCGGCATGCTGCGTACGCTGCCGGACAGGCCGGAGCCGTCGCACACGTCGCCGCGCACGAACTTGGTGCTGCCGCCTACGCGATCAAGGCCGCACGTGCTGTTGCGACGGAAGACGATGAGGCTGCGGGCCGACTCGAGTGCCAGTGGCAGCGCGACCAGCTCCCGGTATCGATTCGTGAGTTGGTACTTGATGACCAGCGGCTACGGAATGACATCTGCTGGTCGGTGTTCGGCTGATGAGGTACCGGCCTTGCGTTCCGCGCTTCCTCGTGTCACCCTCGATAACTATGACTACACGAAAGGCCGACACCGCCACCATCGCGTGAGCGCCGCGCCGATGTACTCGGTGTCGCGACACCGAGCATCATTCACCAGCAACGTTGATGCTGTGCGGAACGAGTGGCTGGAACACGGTCTCTGCGCACGCCCCTCCGACCGCGACACTGCAGAATGGGCTGTCGCGCAACTGTATCGGCGATCAGGATTTCCGGAGCCGGAGTTCCTCTGGGTTCCTTCGCCCCCAGCTGGATCAGATCTGATTGTGGCCGAAGGCTTGTCGATGTCGTTGGACAGCAACCGACTTCGCTGCGCTTCCGCCCGCATTGCGAGCATGTTTTCGGACTTACGCAGCCGCATGGATGCGCACATCGAGCGTCGAAGATCAGACTGGCCGAACGAACGCTGGGGGATCGACACTGCACGTACTCAGTCTCCCGAGGATGCGGTTCGGCTGGGAATCAGCCCCGATCGGATCATGAGAGCAGCTGTCTGGGACTCGTTGCACACCACACTATTCGACGGGGTTGCGGCTGCGATACGGACGATGTCGACTCCCGTCCCGGGAAGCGTGACGTGGTACGGACAGCAGGAAGCTCATCGAATCGCCTACTACGACGCCTACCGTCGATGCGGTCTTACTTCTTTCCATTCCGACGATGACGAACTACTTGACATTCACACCGCTCTGGCTGGTGCAACCGGATGGTGGTGGGCGTTCGACACCATATGCGTCATGTCGGAAAGGCCCACCGTCCTGCATACCGAACCCACACCGGGCCGAGTGCACAACGAACGTCGGTTGCATCATTCGGATTCTCCAGCAATTGAATTCGACGACGGACACCGCGTCTACGTTCAGCATGGGACGATTGTTCCCAGCTGGGTAGTTCTCGATCCGACGGCCGAACGCATTGCGGACGAACGGAATATCGAGGTCCGCCGCTGTGCGATCGAGCGCATCGGATGGGACACCTACATCGATACGGCTGGACTCGCACTGGTCGACCAAGCTGATGATCCCGGCAATGCCGGGCACACGCTTCAACTCTATGCTTCGCCCGACGGCTGGGGACGTAGTGGTCGAATCCTGCTTGCAGTCAACGGCTCTCCTGAACGCGACGGGCGGCGTCGTCGTTACGGGCTCTACGTCCCCGGATGGTTCTCGTCAGCCCTGGACGCTGCAGGCTGGACCTACGGCATAGCCGGTGCCGATTACGCCCGACTCGTTCGTCGAACCTGACCCAGCCGCGAATACAAAATTCTGAACCGTAATTCCCGAACATCAAACTATGAACTCCCAGGTGATTCATATGAATTCGACCATGACTTTGTCCGCGCTCACTGCCCTCACGGGCCTCGATGTCTTCGACTATCTCGACCGAGAAGTATCCATACCCGTCGTTGACGGCTTGCAGGCACAAGGTGATCTCATCGTGGTCCCGTATTCGCTTGTCGCCAAGATCGTCTCGCCCGCAGCGTGGACGAGGTCGGTGAACGTACCACTCTCCGGAGTGGAGTTGCTACGCAGTGCGGCGGGCGGGAATCCGCACAGCCTGGTCGCCGACGAAGGTGTGTGCACGTGGTCGTCGCCGGTGAGAGATTCCCGGGGTCTTGCTTTAGGCATCCTTGATACCCACGTGACTGCTTATCTCATCCACCCAGAGCATGGCGCCACTGGTATCGCGCCAGGCCGCTATGTCATCGGACGGCAGCGAGAGCGGGGCGCCGGACGGGCGATCAATGGGATGCAACTCGTCGCAGATTGACGCCCTGGACCTCGTCCGAGCAAGCTTAGGTCAGTGATATTCGAGGATGCCCGTGAACACTCGATGGTGGAGAAGGGAATTGCGGCCATGAAACTGACGACCATCACTAATGTCTCCCTCGACGGCGTTATGCAGGGGCTCGGCGGGGCGGATGAAGACCGCAGAGGCGGATTCGAGCGTGGCGGATGGGCGCTGCCACTGTTCGGCAAAGACATCGAGGGTACGACGTTCGTCAAGGACGTCTACCAGCGCGCCGACGCCTTCCTGTTCGGACGGCGAACCTATGAGATCTTCGCCGGATACTGGGGAGTGATGGAAGATTCGGGTAACCCCATCGCAAAGGCATTGAACACGCGGCCCAAGTACGTGGCATCGACAACGCTCACCGGACCGGGTTGGGCGAATACGACCGTTCTCTCCGGCGACCTTGTGACGGCCATCCGCGAGCTGAAAGCCAAGCCTGGCGGTGAGTTGCAGGTACACGGCAGCGGCAACGTCGTTCGCTGGCTGTTCGACAACCGGCTCGTCGACGAGATCACCCTGCTCATCTATCCCATGATCATCGGCCAGGGCACGCGGCTATTCCCCGAGTCGGGACCGGATATCGCACTGGACCTGGTCGACTCGCGAGTCACGTCAAAGGGCGTGACAATTCAGGTTTACCGGCCCACCGGGCGACCGGAGTATGCCACCGCTGTCGCCGACTGAAGCACGCTCCATTGGTGTTGAAGCGTCAGTTGCCGTTGTGAGACATGCGGGCGCGGAGAACATCAACGCCGTCGCCTTCAAGATCGTCGAGCACCGATGCCCTCCCGACCATTGCGAGGGCCAGCGCCTCCGCTCGCCCGTGGACTTCTGGTCCGGTGCCGTGTTCCCAGGGGAGATCGGAAGCAGTGAACCGGAGGCCCTTGGTGAATCGACGCGGCTGTGCAAAGGGATCGGGTCGATCGAGTACAAGTCGTAGACGCTCCGGATCGATCGTTCGAGGTAACCCGAGCGGTCGCCTGATGTCCTGCTGGTGCACAACATGGTCGGAAAGGGTGAGGCGTGGGGCATATCTTGCGAACCAACTCGTGGTCGCGGAAGCTGCGAGACGATCGACGAGGATGTCTGTCGGCACGTCATTCTGTGCGGTGACGTAGCGTTCGTTGACACGGTTAGCGGATAGATTGTGCAGCGCTGCAAGGAAATAGCGAGGCATCGTAACGGAATCCATCGACACGTGTATCGCAACGTCGCGCACCGACCAGTGTCCGCAAAGTGACGGGACTGACCACTGGTCGGGGCTCAACGTCTCCAGTAACGAGACCAGTTCCCGACGTTCGGCGAGGATGTGAGCTTTGGTGTCCATACCGGCACGGTAGTGTGACCTCGCGGATTACGGCGCCGAACACTGGTGATGGCGAACGCTGCGATGCTGCTGCCGCGCTGACTGCACTTTCTTCTGTGACGACGTCAGGCTTCGCTGCGAGTACGAAGATAGGCGAGTACCTGATCGAGACTCCGCACTTCTCCGCACTTGGCCGCGATGTCTCGCAGGTTCGAATCGTGCGCTTCTCGATGGCGATCGCCGACAGCGTTGGAGACGACAACGGGCACGAAGCCGTGTTGCAGTGAATCGATAGTGGTGGCGCGAATGCATCCGCTGGTGGAGAACCCGGTGATCAGCACGGTGTCGATCTTGGTGGCTGTCAGGGCCGCGGCCAGTGAAGTGCCGTGGAAGGCGCTCGGGTAATGCTTGGTGATCACCATCTCGCCAGGTTGGGGTTCGAGTCCGTCGATGAAGTCCGAGAAGGGGTTACCCGCGACGAAGTGGCGCAATGCCGGAACCTTGGAGAAGAACAAGCCGCCGAGAACGCCCGCGTCGTCGTCGTAGAGCACCTGGGTCAGATAGACCGGTATTCCTGCAGCCGAGGCGGCAGCCCGGAGTGTCCGGATACGCGTAACCACTTCTTCGGCACCGACATACAGCGGTGATGACGGTTCGGAGTATGCCTTGGCAGGATCGACGATCACCAGCGCCGGGCGGGACCCGAGGGGGAGGGAGCCGCCGAATCCGGAGAAGGTGTAATCCCCGGAGAGATCGGCGCCGGCGATCGTGGTGATCTGGTCGGTCACGACTGAAAGTCTTCGTCAATCTGTACAAACGTCTTCGACGAGAGAACAGGTTTGATGTGGTCGGTCAGCACCGCGACGTGTGCGGCGTGCGTTCGGTATGCCTCCCATGAGGCCTTCGAATCGAAAGTCATCGTGAACATCAGGTCGGCATTGCCCTCGGTCAGACCGGCATCGATGGATACCTCTGCCTTCTGCAACCCGGGGATCTGGCCGGGTAACGCGCGCAGTGCCTCGGCGATGCCGTCGCGGTTGTTGGTAGTGGCCTCGTCGTTGAAGGTGAGAAGTCCGACGTGACGGAACATCGTGGTTGATCCTTTCAAGTGCCGGGCGGAGAGTGTCAGAAACGTTCGAGGAGTGAGCCGTGGCCCGCGATCTTGTCGTTGATGCCATTGGCGCGCAGCGCATGCCACACAGTGGCGAGATTGATGGCGATGACGGGCTTGCCGAGTTCCTTTTCGAGTTCGGCAGCAACCGCGATGGCTTCGAGGTTGGTACCCGCCTGGATGAGCGCGTCGACATCGGGTCCGTCGACAGCCAGGAACGCGGCCCGGATGTCCTCGGGTGTTTCGTCGGCGATGGACGTCGCAGATGCAGACTTCAGCCCGTGGATACCGGCAACGTCGAATCCGAGTTCGGTGAAGTATGCAACAACCTGCTCGTCGCCGACCGGCTGATAAGGGGTGACGATGCCGATCTTCTTGGCGCCGAATGCTTTCAGGGCCTCAGCAGCAGCCGTAGCGCCGGTGGTCACGTCGAGGCCGGTGAGTTCGCGGACGTTCTGTTCGAACGCAGCGTTGCCGGCGACGCCACCCCAGAAGGTTTCTGCGGACATTCCCATGACGATGTAGTCCGGGTTGGCAGTCATGACGATCTCGAGTGCCGACGGCAACGCAGCGTTGAGATCCTCACGGAACAGACCGAAGGCGTCCGCGGAATCGAGAGCCGCAGCCTTGATCATGATCCGGCCGGTGTGCCAGGAGCAGTCTTGCGGGCGGATGTGGTGGAACTCCCGCTCGACCGAGGTGTTGGTGGAGGGGACGATCAGCGCAAAACGCCTGCCTTTGCTGATGGATGCGACGCTGCCAGCGGTGGCGGTCATGCGAGACTCCTCGAGGGTGTGGGGTTGATGTGGGTCACTGCCGACGTAGCGAATCCGGCGCTCTGTGCAAGTTGCGCATCCTGCCCGGTCAGTGCAGTGAACCGATCCCAATCCCGTTGCGAGAGGCCAGAGGATCGGGTGGCGCGGATCTGTGTGTACATGGCCGTGATCGACTCGGCGGACGCAAGGATCGGTGCTACGGGGTAGATCATCAGTGCAACACCGAGTTCGCGAAGAATCCGCGGATGGGGCAGTGCGGAGTGGTCGCCGGCTTCGCTGACGTTGATCACCAGTGGAGTGCCGGGGATCGCGTCATGGATGGCGCGTAGCAACTCCTCGCTGTAGGCGCCTTCGACGAACACCAGGTCGGCGCCGGCCGCGGCATAGGCGCGCACTCGGGTGAGTGCCGCGTCGATACCGTCGACCGAGAGTGCATCGGTGCGGGCGATGATCAGCGCAGATCTTCTGCGACTGGAGGCGATCTCGATCTTGGCGACCATTTCCTCGATCGGCACCACCTGGCGACCGGTCAGATGTCCACAACGTTTGGGCGCGACCTGATCCTCGAATTGGATGGCCGCGGCACCGGCACGTTCGAGACGGGTGACGGCCTCACCGACCTGAAGTACTCCGCCGTAACCGGTGTCACCGTCCACGATCAGAGCGATGTCACTGACCGCGGTCATGCGACGCACCTGTTCGGCCATCTCGGCAAGTCCGAGGTATCCCAGGTCGGGTTGGCCTAGTGCCGCCGCGGACACCGCTGCACCAGAGACGTAACCGGCCGTGAAACCGGATGCGTCGAGGGCCTTGGCCGAGACACCGTCGTACGCGCCGGGGGCTAGAACTGTTTCGTAGCAAAGCATTTCGGAGAGTCGTCGTCCGGCAGGCCTGGTTGCGGCGGGGACGGCACGCAGTTCGCGGGCGAGGCGGCCCATGGTGATGCGCAGTGACGTGAACATGGCGGCCGTACGCAGGTGATCGCGTTTGTCGAGCAGATCGCGGTCCATCGCGGAGAGCATGTCCGCGCGGGCCTCGCGTTCGGCATCGTCATCTTCGCTCATCGAGTCGTAGTTCTTCTGCGCTTGTGCCTGAACGTGATTGAGAGCGGCGTCGCGACGCAGTTCACTGTAGAGAGATGCGGCATGAGTGGAATCTGTGCCGGTCAGCGCGGCATCGATGACCTCTGCTGCGGCCCAGGCGTCGTGGATGCCACTGTTCATCCCCATCCCGCCGAGCGGGTTGTTGACGTGTGCTGCATCGCCGGCGAGCAGGATGTGTCCCGAGGCGAATGTGGCAGCTGCGCGCATGTTGACCTTGTAGATCGAAGCGTGCGGTACGTCGTATCGGCTGGGCTGCGGCGCAATTCGCTGTAAACGAGCTTCCATCGCGTCGGGGGACAGGGCGGACTCGTCACTTTCGTCGTCCTGGACCGGAAACAGCGCTCGCCAGTGATTCGGTGTCCGCAGCAGCACACCCCACTCTTCCGGGTCGGAAATATACGAGACATATGCCAGGTCCGGGAAGTCGTCCCGGAATTCGTGAGTCGTCGAGATAACCAGGAAACGCTCGTCGTAGGTCCGACCCTCGAATGAAATTCCCAGGCTCTTACGGATATTCGACTGGGCACCATCGGCAGCGACTACCCAGCGCGCCCGTATCGGGTGGTCGCGGTCGGTGTCGGGTAGGAATATGCGCACATGCTCGAATCCCTGCTCGACGCGACCGACCGGGCTGGAGAATTGAAGCGTGACATTCGGCATCGTTTCCAGATGACGGCGGATGATGTGGGTGAGATTGTTCTGCTCGCTCTGGAGTCGGAACGGGTACTTCGTTTCTCCGGCAAGCAGACTCATGTCCATCTCGGAGAGCACGGCGCCAGCGCGTTCGCGGTACTGGAATACCGGTGCTTCGAGGCCGACGGCGCGAAGTTCGTCGACCACGCCGAGTTCCTCGAGCAGTTCGAGCGAAGACGGATGAAACGTGGAGGCACGGGATTCCTCGGCGAGATCGTCGCCGGCCTCGAGGACGAGGACCTGGTACCCGAGCTTTCCGAGTTTGAGCGCGGCGACCATGCCGACCGGGCCCATACCGACCACGACGACGGTGTTCATGTCGGCGTCGGCGGCGGTAAGTGTGGAATCAGACATCAACCGACGTCCTTTCAACGAGAAGGGGGCCGTAGAGGTTCGGCTGGCGCGTGCCGACGGGATCGAGGTAGTGCCCCATCATCTTGCTGTGCGATTCGCGAAGGTCGAGTCGCTGTATCAGCTGCTCTTCGAAGCCGTACCGGGTCCACTGCGCCGAGGGGTATCTCATGAGTGCAATGGGCTGACCGGGGATGAAGAGATCGGAGCGCACGATTTGGCTACCGACCTTTGCCGGGCTGTCGAGCCGATTGACGGAGACAAGGTGTACGCGGTTTTCCTCAGTGCGCTCGGTGGCCGCCATGTCGGGGGCTTCCTGCCGATCCCAACTGGTGGGGTGCAGGACCAGTTCGGCGCCTCGAAGCGTCAGCAGTCGCATGACTTCGGGGACCCATACTTCGTTACCGATCATCAAAGCGATGGAACCGAGTGCGGTGTGTGCGACCGGGAGCTCGTCGCCGGCAGTGGCCCACAGGCTTTCTGCGGTATCGAGGTGCGTCTTGCGATACTCGAGTGCGATCTCGCCGTCCGCGTCGATCAGGTACGCGGTGGAATAGAACTCGTCACCGTCCCGCGCGACGAGATGTACGGCTACCCAGAAGGAATGCTCGGTGGCTGCGGCGCGAATCCGGCTGAGTACCTCGGCGGAGGTGGTTGCCGCAGCAGCGGGGTCGGTATCGACTTCGCCGGGCTTGAAGCAGAACAGTTCAGGCAGTACGCCCAACTGTGCGCCTTGCTTGGCTGCGTGGGCAATCTGCCCGATGGCCCTCTGAATCGTCCATTCCTGGTTGTGGAACCAGGAGACCTGCAAGGTGGCGACATCGACAGGCTTGGCAGGCATGTCGGGTGAGAGCGCACCGAGCATGTCGGCGACGGGCAACTCGTCGTGGGGGACCATCAAGTCGCCGTAGAGATCGGGGCGGCGCCACCCGAAGACGTCGGTGAAGCCGGGCACGTTCTTGTCGTCGGCAGCGTCGACGTCGATGTCGGCCCAGATGAGGCCCTCGGATTCCTCGCCGGCGCAGGCCAAGATCTCTCCACGAGGGGAGACGACCTGGGATCCACCCATCCACGGCCAACCGTCGGCTGGGCCGCCGACGGTATTGGAGGAGATATGCCAGACATGGTTTTCCAGGGTGCGGAGTGGTACATGGACCCGTACCTCGTCCGGCCCACGGGAATTGAGCGAATTGCAGAAGATCTGGGCGCCGAGGAGACCGAGAACCCGGGGAACGTCGGGGACGATGCCGTCCGCACACATCAGCAGGCCGATGCGGCCGATGGGGGTGTCGATCACCTTCAGGGGTTTGGTGCCGGGAACGAAGAGGGTGTATTCGTAATCCCAGAAAACAGTCTTGTGATGTACATGTTCGATGTCGCCGTACGGCCCGATCAGAACCGAGGCGATACGGACGTTCGGCTTGATCTCGTCGCTCAGGTCGACGCCCACCACCGCGTACATACCGAGTTCGGCGCAGGCGGCCGAAATGGTGGTGACGAACTCGCCGTCCAACCTCTCGGACTTCTCCCAGCATTCTTCGCGGTCGGTGTAATCACGAACGCGGTTGCTGTTCTCGGGAAAGACTACAAGTTTTGCGCCCGCATCGTGCGCGGCGCGTAAGTAGTTCACGACAATCTGCGCATTCGCGGCCACGTCGGTTCCGGAGAAGAACTGTGCGGACGCCACTCGGAGTGTGGGTCCAGCGGAAGAGATGTCCTGAGGTGCTGAATCAAGAATTTCCATCATGTGGTTTCATTCCTTCCATATTATGGATATGAGATTAATGGCAAGTCGCGGTGCGTGCAAGCGGGCCGGTGACGAATTCGTCGTATTGTGGGTACGCTTCTTCATATTCTGGGAGAAGCTGGTTTTGTACTGTGAGAAAGAGTAGGCCTCGAATTGCCCATTCCGAGTAGTCATAACAAGGTCAGTGGTGCCGGCAGTAGCCGAAAGCTGTTGTCTGCCTTGCTCTGTTTCACGGAGGAACGGCCGACGTGGACGGTGGCCGATCTCGCCACCGAACTCGACCTCTCGGTCACCTCGACGTACCGGTACGTGGCACTGCTTCGCGAGGTCGGCCTGCTCGACAGTGCCGCCCAGAACTCGTACCGGGTAACGGATCTCGTGCTGAGTCTCGCTAGGGCATGTGAGGCGGCGCAGGCACCGCTCGCCGAGATCGGGCTGCCGATCATGACCCGCGTCCGAGACGAGATCGATGAGACGGTTCTCATCGCTCGCCGCGGCGGAGACGCGGCGTACTGCGTCGACCGGGTGGAATCCCGCCGCCCGGTGCGACTTCAGTTCGACAAGGGGCAAGCGATGTCGCTGCACGCCGGTTCGCTGTCGCGCATCCTGCTGGCATCGATGTCGCGTTCCGAACGTGCCGCCCATCTGGCCGCGATTCTGCCGACCCTGCCCTCTGCGCGGATCACGATGCTCACCGACGAGGCGTTGGATCGGACGCAGGCAGAGGGATGGACAGAAAGCTTCGAAGAGGTTGACGAAGGTATCTGGGGTTGCGCTGCCGCGATTACGTCTCACGGCGCCGTTGTGGCATCCATCGGAACGGCCGCGCCGATCTTCCGGTCGGATCAGACGCGTCGGGACCGGATGATCGAGTTGATCCGAGACGCGGCGGCGGAAATCTCGGAGTTGCTGGACCAGTACTGATATCGGATGATCAACAGGCTCAGGGGCGGAGGACATTGACGACCATGGGTTGGCTGTGCTCGTGGACTCCGAGCCCGCCGTAGTCGATTCCGATTCCCGATGCCTTGGCAAATGGCATCGGGACTGCGGGTTCGAAAGCGCCGTGCTGGTTCACCCACGCGGTACCGACATCGAGTTGCACGGCCAACGACTCTGCGCGCTCGATGTCGGCGCTCCAGACGGAGCCTCCCAGGCCGTACGGGCCGCTGTTCGCTTCGATCACTGCCTCTGCGGGATCGTCGAACGCGATGATCGGGAGCAGAGGGCCGAACTGTTCTTCCTGAACAAGTGGATGACTGCGTGAGAGCCCGGTGACTGCCGCAGGGGCGAGGAAAAGTCCGCGGTCGGGGATCGGGCCGACGCTCTCATGCAGCGTTGCGCCGGATTTGACTGCCGCATTGCGCAGTCCCAGAACACGTTCGAATTGTGGACGATTCTGGATGGGGCCCATGTCGGTTGCCGGTTCGAAAGCGTCCCCCAGGACGACATCACGTAGGCGCGCAGCATATCGATCGACGAGTTCGTCGTGAATCGAGCGCTCCACGTATACCCGCTTCACTCCGGCGCAAAAAGCGCCACAGTTCAAAAGCCCGATCTGCGATGAGAACTCGACAAACGTGTCGAGGTTTGCGTCGGCCAGCACGATGGCGGCGTCGTTTCCGCCAAGTTCGAGGGTCAGCCGTTTGAGTTGCCGGGCGGCAGAGGCGGCGATGAGCTTGCCGGTTGCGGTCGAGCCGGTAAACGAGATCTTGGCGACGCGAGGATCGTTGACCAACGCCGCCCCTGCGACGCCGTCGCCGTTGACGACGTTGAGGACACCGGCTGGAAAGATCGACCGAGCCAGTTGGCCGAACCGGAGAGCGGCAAGCGGTGTGAACGGAGAAGCCTTCAATACCAGTGTATTTCCCGACAGGAGTGCGTTGGCGACTTTGACCACCGCTAGTAGTACCGGGGAATTCCAGGGGGCGATGGCACCGACCACGCCCAGCGGACGTCCGATTCGGCGGACCGATGACCGGTCGTGCAGAATCTGCTCCACGTCGGGGCCGGTCGCAGCGATTGTCCGGACGAAGCGTCCCGCGCTCAATACTTCGCTCCGGCAGCGGCGAAGGGTGCGCCCGGTCTCGGCGGTCAGAATCAGTGACAACGTGGTTACGTCCGCTTCCAGTGCTGCGGCGAACTTTTCGAGTGCTTCGCGGCGCTGCTCCCATGAAGTACGGGACCAGGCCGGGAATGACGAATGCGCGGCCAGGACAGCAGCAGCGATGGTTGCCGCGTCACCGAACGGTGCAGTGGTGATCGTTTCCTCCGTGGCCGGGTACGGCACGTCCACGGTTGACGCGGGCGGACAGTCCTCGCCGCCTACAGTCTGTTGAAGACCGAGCCCGGCCAACCACTGCGCTGGATCGACGGGTACATCCTGGTACATCGGTTCAGTCATGTTTTCTCCGTCGATGGAAAGCGCGCAGGTGTCGGCCTGGCGCGAGGAACGCGTGGTCGGAAGGGGAACTCAGGTGAGTTCGGGGTTGTGCGGCTTGGCAGCGGCGCTGGGGTTGAAACCGTCGCGCAGAGCGTCACCGATCATGTTGAACGCCAGAACGATCAGGAGCAGTGCCAAGCCGGGGAACGCCACCGACCACCACGACAGACGCAAGGCCGTCTGGCCGTCGGCGAGCATTGAACCGAGGGAGAAGTCCGGTGCCTGGACGCCGAGGCCGAGCAAGCTCAGTCCACTCTCGGCCAGTACGGTGACGCCGACGCTGGTCGACCACAGGACAACGATCGGCCCCACGACGCTGGGTGCGATGTGGCGCAGCATGATGCGAGGTGTGGAAGCGCCGAGGGTGCGTGCAGCGGTGACGAAGTCGAGACGGCGAACCTGGGAGACGGAGTTGACGATTGTTCTCGCGTATAGGGTCCAGGCCCAGACTGCCAGAACGGCAACAAGATTGACGATGCCAGGACCGAGCACTGCGGTCAGTGCGATACCGACGGCGATGAACGGGATCGCGAATTGGATATCGGCGATGCGGAGCAGGAAGCTGCCGAGGAATCGCTCGTAGTAACCGGCCAGAATACCGAGGATCAGACCGAGGGCGGCGCTGATCGTGGCCGTGATGATGCCGACCGCCAGGCTCAGTCGCAGCCCGTACAGCACGCGACTGTAGACGTCGCGGCCCAGCGAGTCGGTTCCGAACAGGTATCCGCCGTCGCCGCCGAGCCAGAAGGGTTTGGTGTTGGCATCGGAGAGAGTCTGAAGTGCGGGATCCTGGGATGCGAGCACAGGTGCGAAGACTGCTGCGATAACCAGGATTCCGAGAATCACGAACCCGATCTTGCCGGTCGGATTCGACCAAGCCTTACCGAAGACCTCGCGAGTGCGCCCGGGGGAGCGCTGTTCAGCCTTGGCAGCCGGCTTTGTGCCGGTGGCTTGATCGGTGATCGGTGCTTTCTTGGTGGGGCCTGTCGACGTCATGCGGACACCTTCGTTCGGAGTCGGGGGTCGAGAATGCGCACAACCGCGTCCATCGCGATGTTGACGATCGTGATCAGAACCGCCATGACGAACACGCAGGCCTGGACCGTCGGGAAGTCACGGGACGAAACGCTGCGAACCAGCAACTGGCCGAGTCCGGCGTAATTGAGGAGCGGCTCGAGAATCAGCAGTGAACCCATCATCAGCGAGAACAGAATGCCGAGAAACGCGACGAGCGGCGGAATGGCGAGTGGGACTGCATGCTTGACCAGTACGGTGCGCGACGAGAGGCCTTTCGACTTGGCCATGGTGACTGGCCCCTGGCCCAGTGCGTCGATCAACTGACCGCGGGTCAGACGTGTCATCGTCGAAAAGCCTTGCACGGTGAGAACTGCGATCGGAATGACCAGGCTGATCGCACCTTTGGATCCGGTGGCGGGAAGCCAGCCGAGGGTGATGGCAAAGATCAGGACCAGCAACAGAGCCAGGATGAAGTAGGGGATACCGTCGAGGATGAAGGCGGCGGCCATGATTCCGCGGCCGCGCTTGTTCGCCTGGTTCAGAGCCGCGTAGGTGCCGATGCAGGCCGCCAGCAGAGCGGCAAGAAGAATGCTGGGGACAACGATGGAAAGGCTCGGGACGAGACGATCCATCGCCAACGTCCCAGAATCGACCTTCGATACGAAAGAGATGCCGAAGTCGAAGGTAAAGGCGCCCTTGATCGAATCGAAGTACTGCACGATCAGTGGGGCGTCGAGGCCGAGGCGTTCGCGAGTGGCGTCGATGACGTCTTGCGTGGCTTCGGGTGGCGACATGAGCACCGCCGGGTCACCGGACATCCGGGAAATCACAAACAGGAATGTCGTCACACCGACGATGACGGTGGCAAGAAGAACCAATTTGCGCCAGAGGTAATCGAGTACTTTCATGACGTCGCCGGCACTACGTAGTGCTTCGATGCTGCGGAAAAGATCCGTAGAATCATCTCTTCGCGTTCGGTTTTGAGCTTCTCGCGCAGTTCCGGATCGGTGATCGGGGCATCCAACTCGTCAACCCCGAGTGCGTCGTGCTTGCGGAGCGCATTCTCGAGCAGGATCTGTCGGTCGCGAAGTACCCACACCTCGGAAGCAAGTTCGAGGAGCATGCGCATCAGCGCGTCGTTGTCGGTATCACCGTTGAGGTACCGGGGGTCGTCCAGTGCGAATCCTGGCATGGGTTCGTCCTAACTACGGGTGGAGGTGAGGAGTGCGTCAGAGCGCGTTTCGAGGGTCAGCGGCAAAGGCGACCGCGGCGCGGTGGTGCGGTGCGCGCTCGAGTTCAGGGTGAGTTCGCCGGGGAAGTGGCAGGCGACCTGACGGCTCTCTCCTCCGGTGGTGCTGGGGACTGTGGTCAGTGCCGGCTCGTTCACCGCGCAGGTGTCGCGGGCGATAGCGCATCGTGTGTGGAACGGGCAGCCTGACGGTGGATTACTGGGCGACGGGAGGTCGCCGCTGGGCAGGATACGGTTCTCGGGGCTGAGCTGCATCGACGCCAGCGAAGCGGCGTACGGGTGCAGCGGCTCGTCGAAAACCTCATCCGACGTTCCGGTTTCGACGATCCGGCCCAGGTACATCACGGCGATTCGGTGGCTAAGGTGTCTGACCAGCGACAGGTCGTGACTGATGAACAGGTACGACAGTCCACGTTCGGCCTGAATGTCCTGAAGGAGATTCACCACCTGCGCCTGAACCGACACGTCGAGTGACGCAGTGGGCTCGTCGGCGACGATGAGGGTGGGATCGAGCATGAGAGCGCGGGCGATGCCCACACGCTGACGCTGACCACCGGAGAGTTCATGGGGATAGCGGCCACCCATCTCGCTGCCCAGTCCCACACGATCGAGCATGTCCGCTGCGGCGCGGCGCCTGGCGTCCTTGTTCCCGATTCCATGCACGGTCAGTGGCTCGGTCAATACATCCTCGAGCTTGAGGAACGGGTTGAGTGAGGTGGACGGGTTCTGGAACACCATCGCCGAACGCCGACGTAGGATCTGGGACAGCTTGCGGCCCTTGACTTTACTGACATCCTGACCCTCGAACAGAATTTGTCCGGAGGTAGGCGTGTACAGGCGCAGCGCGGTGCGGCCGACGGTGGTCTTGCCACTGCCGGACTCGCCGACCAAGCCCACAGTCTCACCCTTGCGGACTGTCAGTGAGACACCGTTGACGGCCTTGACGGTTTGGCGCCCCGGACCGGGGAAGTGCTGATGGACATCCTGGAGTTCGAGGATGGTTTCGGATTGGGAGGTCATCGCTGTGCACTCGCTTCCAGTATCGGATCGGTGTCGAACGGATCGGCGACGGTATGGGCGTCTTGCACGCGCAGGCAGGCCGTCATCCGGTCGCCAGTGGGATCGAGGGCGGTCAACTGGGGCCGGTGTGTTCGGCATTCGTCGGCAGCGAAGTCACACCGAGGTGCAAACGAGCAACCGGCGGGCAGTTTGTCGAGTGCCGGCGGGCGGCCTTCGATGGTGCGTAGGCGGGCTCCCGAGTTGTGCTCGGGTGCCGTCTGCAGTAACGCCCAGGTGTACGGGTGTTGCGGGTTGCTCATGACCTCGGCGACCGGACCCTGTTCGACCACCGCGCCGGCATACATCACGACCAATCGATCCGCGATACCGGCGATCACATCCAGATCGTGCGTGGCGATGATGATGGTCAAGCCCATTTCGCGGTTCAGCTCACGTAACAGTTCGAGAATTTGGGCCTGAGTGGTGACATCGAGGGCAGTGGTCGGCTCGTCGCAGAGCAACAGAGAAGGCTTGGCCACCAAGGCCATTGCGATGACCACTCGTTGCAGCTGGCCACCGGACATCTGGTGTGGATAACTCTTCAGGCGCGACTCGGCGTCAGGAATTCCGACGCGCGCGAGAGTTTCCGCAGCGAGGACACGGGCGTCGGCTTTGGACAGCTTCGGGTCTCCCGAGCGCGCCGATTCGATCAGCTGTGACCCGATACTGTGCATGGGGTGCAGTGAACTCCACGGGTCCTGCAGGATGACACGTGCTTTGCGCGAACGGAATTCGCGTAGTTCAGCTTTGGTCATCTGCGCGACGTCCTTGTCGCCGGCGATGATCGATCCGCCGATCCGGGCGCCCCAAGGCAGTAAGCGCATGGCACCGAGCATTGCGGTGGACTTCCCTGAACCGGATTCGCCTGCCAGAGCCACTACCTGTCCGGCCGGTACCTCGAAGCTGACGCCGTGCAGAATCTGCAGCTCGTCGTTGGCGCGGGGCAGGTGGACTGTGACATCGCGAAACGAGAGCGCGAGGGGCTCGGCCGACGAGGTCGGGGTGCTGGTTGGCGTGGTCACGTCAGGGATCCTCATTCGGGCTTGCGGGCGGTCGTCACCCAGGGATACGACTGGGGACCGTGGGCTGCTTGGTTGATGTCGACGAATCCGGCGTCGGCGGCTGCCTTGACCAGGTCGATGGTTGCGGCGGTACGCCACCAGGGTTCGTTTCCGTGGGCGGCATCCCAGTCGTCGAGCCAGGCTTGGTACGGCGAGCGTTGCGAGTACGGGGCGACGTCGGAGAAGTGAACGTGTCCACCGGGTTTCAAAAGTCGAAGTGCTTCGACGAATAACTTGCGAATCGTGTGCGGCGGGACCTCGTGCAGAAGGATGAACGACGTCACGAGATCTGCTTCACCGGCGGGAAGTCCAGTGTCCTCGGCAGCAGCATGAACGCCGGTGATAGTGACTCCGGCGTCTTCGGCGCGGCGCAATGCGTATTGGACCTGAGTGCGGGAGAGATCGACGGCAGTGATCTTTGCGCCGGGGTAGGTCTCGGCGAGTTTGAGCGTGTACTGTCCTGTGCCACAACCGAGATCGACAATATTCGTGTACGAGTCCGCAGGGGCAGCGGCGGCGATGACGCCGCGCTGGGCGAAGAGGTCGCCGGGGAAGATCTTCTCGAGCAGGTAGTGGTAGATCATCTCGTGATGAATGAAGCCCATGTGGGGGTGACCGTCCCAACCGCCGGCCGTGCCGTGGAACTCGTAATCCCAATAGCGGGGAACGTCGTCACCGATGTGGTCGATCACTGTTGCGATCGGCGTGGCGAGCGGTTCGAGCTCGCCGCGCCTGCGTTCGAATGCGGCAGCTGCGCGCGGCGTTGCCACTCCGCGACTCCATGACAGCGCCGCACCGATAAGGCGTTGCACCTGAACGCTTTCGAGCTCATTGTCGACGCGGTTGCGCAGTTCTGAGATGTCCTCGTAGGGAGTTTCGAGAATGCCCGTTGCATCGAGTCGCTCCCGGACCTGAGTGCGCAGTGGGGCTAGACCGACTCGGAGTGCTTGCAAGAATTCCAGCTCGGAGCGCCCGCGCTGGTCGATCAGTTCGCCCTTGGGCAGTGGCGTGGTTGTGGTCACCGGAACTCCTTCTCCGAACATCTCGAGCTGGTCAATCGTGGGAGTGCGGGGCCACCCCTCATGTGTGGCCCCGCACCGGTCGGAATCACGCGGTGGTGGTTGCCTGA
Source organism: Rhodococcus sp. IEGM 1366 (assembly GCF_033142425.1). Classification (NCBI taxonomy): domain Bacteria; kingdom Bacillati; phylum Actinomycetota; class Actinomycetes; order Mycobacteriales; family Nocardiaceae; genus Rhodococcus; species Rhodococcus sp. IEGM 1366. Next base: position 102,675 of record NZ_JAWLRZ010000007.1, on the reverse strand, counting down.
TCGAACTGGAGCATGATGCCGGTGGAGAAGTCGATGCCCTTCGTTCCCGCAGTCACGCCGCCGACGGACGGACGAGCGTACGTGTAGAGGATGTAGGACTGTTCCTTGATGTACTCGCTGCACTCGATGAGCTTCTTCTCGCGTGCGTCGCGATCGAGTTCGCGGCGGCTCGCCGCGTACAGTTCGGTCCACTTGGGATCGGACACCATCGGACGGTTGCCGGAAGAGACGAACGAGAATGGTCGATCGGCGTCGAACACGCCGGTGTATGACGCGCCGCGGAAGAACAGATCCGCGTCGGTGCCCTCACGGAACTGGCTGATCCAGACGGCAGCTTCGTTGGATTGGATAGTCGGCTTGAAACCGACCGCGGCGAGCTGCCCACCGATGGCTTCCAGCAGAGGCTTGTACAGGTTCAAACCCGAAATCGTGATCGCGGCACCTGTGGCACCGGCCTCGGCGAGGAGCTTGCGTGCCTTGTCCTGATCGGTCTTGGGCGTAGTGATCGTATCGGTGTAGCCGAAGACGGACTTGATCGGGAGCTGACCGTCTTCCTTCGTGCCGGCGCCGTAGGTGAGTGCATCGATCAGACCCTGGGAATCGATGGCTGCGTTTGCGGCCTGGCGAACTCGTATGTCGTTGAACGGGGCCTTTGCGGTGTTGAACTGCATCATGTTCTGGCTACCGCTGAATGCGGCCGAGACCTCGAAGTCGCTGTTTCCGGCGAGTGTCTGCAGAGCGCTGCCCGGCAATTCGTGGGCGACACTGAGCTGGCCTGACTCGAAAGCTGCTGCCATTGCACTGGAATCGGAGAAGTAGCGCAGTTCGACCGTGGGGGTGGCCGCTGGGGTGCCCCAGAAATCGGTGAAGGCCTCGAACGTCACCGACGTATCGATGTCGAATCCGGAAGCGATCTTGTACGGGCCACTGCCGATCGGGTTCATGGCAAAGCCGTCAGCTCCGCCCGCTGCAACAAATGCAGCCTTGGGGACGATGAAGACCTGCGCGACGATGTTCATCAAGAGCGGCTCGGGTGTCTTCGTGACAACGCGCACGGTCCTGGGATCGATCGCAGTCACACTCACGATGTTGGTAAGAATCGATGCAGTGACGAACTTCTTCTCGATGCTCTCGGTGAACGAGAACGCTACATCCTCGGCGGTCAGGGTAGTTCCGTCGTGAAACTTGACGCCGTCCCGGATCGTGAAGTCGGTGGTGACATCGTCGATGCTGGTCCAACTGGTGGCGATTCGAGCTACGGGTTCAGTCGCGTCGGCAAGCATGCGAACCAACGAATCGAACGCGTTGTACTGGTACGTCTGGTAGGACGAGTTCAGACCGGTCAGGGGGTTGATCGACGTCGTGGTGCCGATGATCAGGCTGCTGGCAACGGTGCCAGTGGATGCGGCGTCGGCGGAGCACGCGGTCAGTGCGCTACCGGCAAGGAGGAAGCCCGCGCCCATGGCGCCGAACTGCAGGAAGCGTCGGCGGTCGACGGAGACGCCGGAGAGAGGGTTGCGGGGGGCCACGAGAACTCCTTGAGTGAATGATCTGTGCGAGTGAGGTTTTCGAGAGTGATGTAGGGCAGCGTTCGTGCCGCTGGGTCAGTGTGTGAGGGCCCGGGCGACGCGCTCGTCGGACGGCGAAATCGCTCCGAAGATGCGCTCGGCCAGTGCACGACGCTCGTCGAGAAGTGTTGCTGAGAGTGCCGCGTCGGGCTGGTATTCATCGACCGCGCTGCCTGTCAGCACACCGTTGTCTTCGAGGATCTTTTCCAGAATCATGTTGCGGTCCTTGAGAATCCACAGCTCGGAGGTCAGCTCGGTGACCATCCGGGCGAGATCGTCCAATCTCGCTGATTCCAAGTACTGCGGACGTTCGGGGGTGGCTACTGCGGACATGTCGTACTCCTGTATCGGCGCTCGTGTCGGCGGGTGAAGCTGTGTCGTCGGGTGAGGCTGGATCAGAAAGGCTTGGTAGCCCGGGTCACCCACGGGTACACCCCACCGCCAACGCCGTAGGCTTCAATGTCGGTGAAGCCTGCTTCGGCAAGGGCTGCAGACCAATCCGTCGCCATTACTTCGCGCCAATACGGTTCGCCGCGATTCTCGGTTTCCCAGTCGAGTACAACCGCGCGGAATGCCGATTGTTTGTCATACGGTGCGATTTCGCTGATGAGCAGGTTCCCGCCGGGCTCGAGCACGCGGAAGGCCTCGGCGATAATCGATTTGTTCGCGGCGACCGGTACCTCGTGCATCAGGGTGTAGAACGCGACCAGGTCTGCTGATTCGGATTCGAGGGGGGTCTGCTCTGCGGACGCGTGTATCCATTCGATATCCATCTGCTGCTGCGAAGCAAGAGCGAAGGCGTGTCGTAGGGCCGACTGGGACAGTTCGATACCGGTGATACGGGCGTTCGGGAAGGCTCTGCGCAGTGCGAACGTGAATCTACCGGTGCCGGCGCCGAAGTCGACGATGTGCTTGTAAGTATCGCGGGGTGCTTCGCCGGCGACCAGCGCACGCTGATCGAGCGGGTTCGACCCGGTGCGCACTGCGCCCACGCCGCCGGGGGCTAGAACATAGTTGAAGACGAGTTCCGAGATGGCCGGACCCATCAGGTCGTGGCCGTCCCAACCTCCCGGGGTGAGATGGAATCCATGTTCCCAGTATGTGGGGGCTTCGATTTCCAAGTTGAGGGTCAGCGAACCACTGGGTTCCTTGACGTCGAGCCAGGCTTCAACTGCGGGGCGAACCTTCTCGATTGCAGGCAATGCGCGAATGTAGATCTCTTCGGCGACCCAGCGAGTGAGAAGGCGATCGAATTTCCACGATGCGGACGTATCCAACGTGGAGTTTACGGATTCGCGACGAGCGTCCAGGTCAAGCGGAGGGTTCGGCACTGCGGCGATGTATTCGGCCTCGGCGGCCGATTGGAGGGTCTTTCCGGAAAACTCCTGCACAGCGCCGAGAAACTGTAGTCCCGCACGTCCTCGTTGCTTTAGTTCGACCTTCATGACTGTCCATTTCGCTATGTGGTGAGATGATTGCCACAGTGTGGATATGCAGACTGTAGGCGGTAGCTGAACCCTGCGTCAAGGCCGTATTTGTGCTGCCTGGCAGGGAATCTCGGCAGATTCGGGAGTGATGTTTCCGTTGTGTAAAAACAAGAGGGCGTAATGCGGGTTATGGCCGGTCATTGAGATTCCAGAGGGCTCGTATTGCCGCAAAATCTGGAAATTTGAATCGCCTAATACGGAATTTGTCGACGATCCGGTGTCGAGAGACTCTTGCGCGCCTGAAACGCGGCGTTCTGTTACTTTGCGGTAAATCTCGAGATCTGCGTACGCGACGCGGGCGTTGTCAGACCACGTTGCGCGCGTGTAGCGCAGCAATACCGGCCTCGTCGAAACCCAAGTCGTGAAGGATGTCGGCGGTGTCGGCACCATGAGCGCGTCCGGTGTGCCGGATGTTGCCGGGTGTCTCACTCATTCGCCACATGACGTTCTGCATGCGCATCGGTCCCAGATCAGCATCGTCCACGGTGGTGGTCATACCGATGGACTCAACTTGGGGGTCGGTGAGCAGATCGCTGGGTTTGTACACGGGCGCCACCGCGGCTCCGGCTGCCTCGAATGCCGCGATGACCTCGTCCCGGGTGCGGGCTCGAATCCAGTCGCCTACGTAGCGGTCGAGGAGATCCGCGTGTTTGGCGCGTTCACGGCCGGTGGCGAACCATGGCTCCGCGATGACCTCGGGATGCCCGACGAGTTCGAGTACACGTTCGGCGATCGAGTTGGCGCTGGTAGAAATCGCCAGCCAGTGATCATCTGACGTGAGATACAGGTTACGAGGGGAATTGTTGCTTGATCGGTTGCCGGAACGCTTCTGGTCGATACCGAGTTGATCTGCGTAAATGATGCCCGGGCCGACCGCGGTCATGATGGGGCTCAGGAGGTCCAGATCGATGACCTGCCCTTTGCCCGCGTTACGGGTCCGATTGAAGAGCGCCATGGACACCGCAGAAGATCCGGCTACTCCGGCGATCGAATCCGCCAACCCGAAAGCCGGCAGGGTAGGAGGACCGTCGGCCGATCCGGTGAGGTGCGCGAATCCACTCATCGATTCCACCAATGTGCCGAAGGCAGGACGCTTAGAGTAAGGCCCGCTCTGACCGAAGCCGGTGACACGCAACATGATCAGACCTGGATTGAGTTTTGACAGCACGTCGTATCCGAGTCCCCATTTTTCGAACGTGCCGGGACGAAAGTTCTCGATCACAACATCCACGTCGACGATGAGTTTCTTGAAAATCTCGGCACCCTCCTCGGAGCCCAGATGCAGCGTGAGCGTCTTCTTGTTGCGCGACAGCATCTTCCACCACAGCGGCTGGCCGTCTTTCTCCAAACCGTGGCCGCGCATACCGTCTGGCCGAGTCGGATGCTCGATCTTGACGACGTCTGCACCAAAATCTCCGAGGATTTGGGCGACCAAGGGTCCGGCAAGAATCGTCGAGGCATCGAGAACTCTGATGCCTTTCAGTGGGCCGGTGGGTTCAGATGAAGTGGTCACGGTTCCTCGAGATCTGTGGGGCGCAGTTACAGGCAGAAAGCTGGGTGAAGCACCGGCAGGGCAGGGCTTGAAGCACGACCGCCCCGCCGGGCAACTGGGGGCAGGGATCAGTACGGGCGGTGCAGGTAGCGGCCGACCGGATCTCCCGAGACGGCACCGTCTGCGAATACGTGGTTGCCGCGAACAAATGTGTCGGTGACCTTGGCACTCAATTCGAAGCCCTCGAACGGGGTGTATTCCTGTGCTGATTCGGAATCCTCTGCACGCACCGTATAGGTGTGTTCGGGATCGACGAGGGCGATATCAGCGTCGAAGCCGACTTCGATGCGTCCCTTGCCTGGCAGTCCGTACCGTTCGGCCGGGTTGGATGCAGTCAGTTCCGCGATGCGGCGCAGGCTCAGGCCGCGCTTGCGTCCTTCGGTGAGGAGGCCGGGAAGCAGGTACTCGGCGCCACCGAAGCCGGACTTGGCAGCAAAGATGTCACCCCGGTCCTCGGCGAACTTCTTCTCGTCCTTGCAGCACGCGTGATCGGAGACGACCCAGTCGATATCGCCGGCAACAAGGTGCTCCCACAGCGCTTCGACGTCTTCGCGGGGACGCAGTGGCGGGTTGACCTTGCCACCGAGGCCGTATGCCGTGTCGATGTCGGCGAGCAGGTGTCCGATGGTGACCTCACGGCGGAAGTTGATGTGCGGGAATGCCTTTGCCATGCGCATTGCGGCTGTCAGCGCCTTGCGTGAGGTCAGGTGCAGAAGGTTGATGTTTGGGAGCTGCGTCTCGTCGGCCAGGAAGGAGGCGATAGTGACGGCCAGGCCTTCGGAGTGCGGCGGGCGGGATGCACTGTACGCGGCCAGCCCGGTCAGGGTGCCTTCTTCTTCGACGATCTTGGTGTAGGCGCTCATGATCTCGGCGGTCTCGCAATGAAGTGAGAGCGAAATGTGATCAGCTTTGTCGCCGAGTTGCTCCCGTGCAGCCTGAATACCGCGCATCACGAATTCGAAGTGAGCGATGTCGTAGCGCTCTTCTTTCGGGATCATGAGGAATTCGCTTTGGTCGCTCGAACGACCGTGTAGGCCGTGGCTGCCGTAGAACATGAAGATCTTGAACGACGTGACGCCGTGATCGGTTATCAGCGAAGGAATTTCGCCGATCTGTTCTTTGGACATCGGAGCCAAGTGGTACGCGTAGTCGACGTACGGCTTGCCCTCGGTCTCCGCGAGAACCTCGGGGAACACGTCGGCATACGCGCCGCCCTTGTTCATGTAGTACTGCCCGGTGCGCATGTACGACAGTGACGTCGTGACGCCGCCCTGAGCGCACGCGCGGGACTCGATCGAGGCGTCCTCACCGAGCGGGTTGTAGATGCCCCAATGCTGGTGACCGTCAACAACACCTGGGAACGCGACCTTGCCGGCTGCGTCGATGACCTTCTCGGCTCCTTCAACCGCGATATCTGCTTCGAGGCGGGTGATTTTGCCATCGACGATGGCGATGTCGAGCAGTTCGCCGTTCTCGGGGGCGTCGGCGCCCGGGCGCACGACCAGAGCGTTCTTGATCAGGAGCGAGATGCTCGTCATGAGAATCCTTTCGTCGTCGGCCGATTTCGGCCGCCGGAGCAGTTCAGGTGATTGAGGTTTAGTGGAGTTAGCGGTTTTGTGCCGCAATGTTATTGGCGGCTAGGTAGGCCAGGCCCAACGCGGGCAGCAAGCCGTTGCCCGCCAGGTATCCGGAGGCGCCGTGTCCGGAAATGCCCATTGCCGCGCCACCTGAGGCGTAGAGACCGGTGATGGGGGAGCCGTTGGGGCGTAGTACGCGGGCGTGCTCGTCGACGACCAGTCCGCCCTGGGTGTGGAACAGTGCGGGGACAATCTTGACTGCCGCATACGGCGCGACAAGTGGATTGGCGAAGTAGGTTCGGCCGTGCGAATCAATGGACTCACCGCGCGAGATGGCGTCGATATCAGAAAGTTCCAGTGTGACGGCTTCGGCAGGGAGCCCGGTGACCTGCGCCAGATCATCGGCGGTGTCTGCCCAGACGATTGCTCCGGAGTCGACTGTCTGCTGAAAGTCGGTGAAGGCCAAACACTTGTCGAAGATGGCCTGGTCGATGACGATCCAACCTTCGGAACCGGGTTGCGCAGCCAATGTGGCGGCGTATTCGGAGTATCCGGTGGTTTCGTCGCCGAAGCGTCGACCGTCCTGTCCGAGAACGATACCGCCGTGCATGATCGTGGCCCATCCGACCAGGGTGGTCGCCTTCTTCGACAGTGCCGCGTGTCCTTGGTATGCATCGAGGAATGCAGAGTCCGCGCCGAGTTCAGCTCCGATCCGCAGCGCGTCACCGAGCGAGGTTTCACTGCCGTGGTATCGGGCGTCGGCGATCTCGGGAATCAGTTCACGAACAAGTTCGGGGCTTCCGCCATAGCCGTTTGTCGCCAGAACTACTGCACGAGTAGTGATTTCCTCGGTGCTTCCGTCGGGCATCTGTATGACCACTGCGCGCACAGCTTGATCGTCGTCGAGCAGGACTTCAGTCAACCTGCCAGGAGCGAGGAGGTCGATCTTGTCGTTCGTCGAGACCGCCTGTGCAAGATGATCCAGGAGGATCGAGCCGTGACGGCCTTCGACGGTGTGGCAGCGAAATGCCGAGTGGCCGGGGTAAGAGAAGTCGGTGACCAGGGTCAGAGGAATGGCCAGGTGGTCGGCCATCCATTCCACCAACGGGGCGCTGACTTCGGCCATGGCTTTGGTCAAGCGTGCATCTGCGGAGCCTTTTGTCTTCCGCATGATGTCGGCAACGAACTGCTCTGGGGAATCGTCTATGCCCTCGGTTGCCTGCCAGCGTGATCCGGCCCCGGGGATCATCGCTGTGGACATCGATGTGTTGTTACCGCGACGGAAATGTTCGCTGGCTTCTACGACAAGAACGTCGAGTCCGAGTTGGGCGGCCCGGAGTGCTGCGGCCAGTCCACCGCCGGCGCCCGCTACGACGAGATCGGGCCCTTCGGAATTCGATGCTGGTGCGTTCATGGCGGGACCATGCCTCCTTTTACCGTGCTGCATGCGGCGCAGCGTAGACGTGCCGTGAAAGCGTTGAACCTTCGCCTCAATCAGATGTTCCGCTGAGAGAAACGATACCGCGGAATCGATGCTCAGACTCTTTCACAGTACTTCACTGCAGGTCAACGTTGATCTTACAAAACGAATGTTACGTGCGGGTTAGCGATGCGATCGAGCGGATCGACATCTGAGCGTGTCAGTGTTCCGCTGATGGAAACGGTGCTATACATTGAAGTGCACAATCGGTCGAGCACAGTTGAAAGGCGGCAGCCCAGTGGTTACCCAGGGCACTACCTCGGCGGATCGAGCCGCCGACATTCTCTTGCTCTTCGTCGATGGCGAAGAAACCCTCGGCGTTTCCAAGATCGCTCGCGATTTGGATTTGTCGAAGGCGGTGGTGCATCGTGTGCTCACCAGCTTTGTCGACCGGGGCCTACTTGTCGCCGGTGGCGCTGACCGTGGCTATTCGCTGGGGCCGGCCGCCGCCGCCCTCGGAGCCCGTGCACTTCGCACCTCGCCGCTACGCGAAGTGGCGCGTCCGGTGCTCGAGGACATTGCCCGGCTCACCGATGAAACGGCGACACTGTCAGCGCTGGTCGGGGGTGGACGCGTATACCTCGACCAGATCGAAAGTCAGCGTGATATCAAGATGTCGGTGGAACTGGGGCGCCGCTTCCCGCTTCACAGTGGTAGCTCAGGACGTTGTATCCTGGCCTTCTTGCCGCCCGAACAGATCGAAGAAGTTCTTGCACAGGAACTTTCGGCACTGACCTCGCAGACGATTACCGACCCGGCCGTTCTCGGTGACGTATTGACACAGATACAACGCTTCGGATACTCGCAGTCGACCGGCGAGCGACAGGAAGATGCCGCGTCGATGGCAGCCCCGGTTTTCGACCTGGACGGACGAGTTGTCGGCGCGCTCTCGGTCTGCGGCCCGGCGCTGAGAATGACCGAGGAATTCCGCCAGTCCCACCGGGACATGATCATCGCGGCATCCGACCGCGTTTCCCGCGCACTCGGATGGCGAGGTGGTCTCCCTGACCCGATCGCGAGAAAGTAACTATGAGAGCACCCGCACGTTCCTGGCTGTATGTCCCCGGGCATAAGGCGGGATTGATACCGAAGGCGCTCGGCAGCGGTGCCGACGCCGTGATCATCGACCTCGAGGATGCAGTCCCGGCCGAGTCGAAGGACCAGGCCAGAGTCAATGCAGTCACGATCGCGAAAGATCGTGGGAATGCTGTTGATGCGCCGGAGATTTGGGTCCGGATCAACCAAGCGGGAAGTCCGTGGCATGATGACGACGTCGCCGCTCTAGCTGGTTCTGCAATTGCCGGGCTGCGTGTGCCCAAAGCGGAATCGGTAGAGTCGGTGCGCGCAATCGCGGAAGCGTCTCGGCTCCCGATTCAATTGATTCTCGAGACAGCACTCGGACTGCTCGAAGCGCCGGTGCTTGCCCGTGCTCATCCTTCCGTCGTGGGAATCAGTCTCGGCGAAGCCGATCTGTCGGCGGATCTTCGCGTCGGCCCCGGCGGCTTGGACTGGGCGAGGGGTTGGCTCGTAACTGCCGCGCGCGCAGCGGGATTACCCTCACCTGCCCAAAGCGTGTGGACGCACGTGCGAGATCTGGATGGACTTCGCGCATCGAGTATTCGCTCACGGGAGTGTGGTTTTCACGGCCGCACCGTTATTCATCCCACTCAGATCCCGATCGTCAACGATGTTTTCACCCCTACCGACGCCGAGGTTGCCGCCGCGCAGGCCATCGTCGATGCAGCACAGCAGGCCGCCGAGGACGGTTCGTCCGCCTTGCTTGACGCAAATGGTCGATTTATCGATCCTGCCGTCGTTGAACAAGCGCGCGTCGTTCTCTCGCTCGCCCGGCACGATCACGTCTCATCCTGACCTTGTCACCGGCCGAGTCGACATTCAGACTCGGCGAATCACATTTCCTCCCAGAATCTCTCAGGAGTTGTCATGACAGCACCCACCACCACAGATCCGTTGCTCGGGGTGGTTTCCACCGGCGTGCGTTCGATCGAGTTGGGACACCCCTATTTCACCGGGATGCCGTGCTCTCCGAATCATCCGGGCTTCCGGATGACGCTGATTCGTCGTCACGGCGACATGGTTCGCCCAGATGGGGGTTCCGCTGCTAATGAAATCATTGTGACCGGCGGCCACGTCGGTACCCATGTCGATGCGCTTTCGCATGTCAGCGACTGCGGAAAGCTCAACGGAGACGTCGACGCGTTCGAGGCTCAGGCCGGTGGACGTTTCAAAGACAAAGGCGCCGAGCAGATTCCGTTCATGATGACGCGCGGCCTGCTTCTGGATGTAGCAAAGCTGCATGGCGTCGATACTCTGCCTGCCGGATATGCGATCACGGCGGAGGACCTCGAGGGCGCTGCTGAGGCAGCCGGTGTGGTTCCGCAGAAGGGCGACGTGGTGCTGGTGCGCAGCGGTTGGGCACGGCACTTCGGAGACCAGGACGTCTATCTCGGGCAGACCGACGGTGTGCCGGGACCCAATGTCGAAGCCGCGCAGTGGTTGGCAAGCTTCGGCATCGTAGCCACCGGTTCCGATACCACTGCATATGAGCATATTCCGGCCGGCTCGGGGCACAGCGTTCTTCCCGTGCACCGAATCCTTCTGGTGGTAAATGGTATTCATATCATCGAGCACCTCAACATGGAAGATGCGTCCGAACAGGGTCTGACGGAGTTCACCTTCGTGATGGCGCCGCTGCGTATTGTCGGCGGTACCGGCTCCCCGGTCCGTCCCGTCGCGGTCCTGAGCGCATGAGCGTCGCGATCGACACGGAGTTGACCGTTGTCCAGCAGCTGGCGGCCTTGGCGTTCGGCGTGTCCGAGTCCGGATTGTCGAAAGACCTGCGTGAAGATGTAGCCCGGCGCGTGCTGGATCTGCTCGGCAACAGCGTCGCCGCTCGTGACGAAACACCGGCCAAGGCCGTGACAGCCGTCGTCAAGAACTGGGGCGGCCACGAGTTCGCGACCGGCATCGGTACCGGCGCCAAATTCCCAGCCGCAGCAGCAGCTTTGGTCAACGGCACGTTGGCACACTCGATGGACTCGGACGACACACATCTTCCCTCCGTCCTGCATCCTTCGGCCTCGGTCATTCCCGCAGCGCTCGCCGTCGCGGAAGCGATCGGCGCCTCTGCCGAGGCGATGCTCGACGCCTCCGGTGTCGGTATCGAGGTGGCTGTTCGTCTCGGAATGGGCGGATATGACGAGGAATTGGGCAACTCCGAGTTCTTCGAGCGTGGCCTGCACGCCACCTCGATCTGTGGCGCCATTGGTGCGGCAGTTGCAGCCGCCATGGTTTACCGTCTTACTGCCGATCAGATCGCCCATGCGGCGGGCATCGCCGCCAGCATGGGTGCCGGCCTCATCGAAGCCAACAGGACTGGTGGCACTGTCAAGCGCGCACACTGTGGGTGGGCGGCGCACTCGGGTGTGAGCGCTGCAGAATTGGCCAAGAATGGACTGACGGGGCCGCCAACGGTGATCGAAGGTCGCTTCGGATTCCTTTACGCCTACTGCGGCGAGCGATCGAATGCCGCTGCGGTAGTCGATCGTCTTGGTGAGCATTGGGAATTGCCCGGTGTTTTCTTCAAGCCGTACCCGTGCAACCACTTCACGCACGCAGGTATTGATGCCGCTCTCGAAATTCGCGCACAGGGAGTGTTGCCTGAGCAGATAGAGTCGATCGAACTCGGTGTTTCCGGTCCCATCCTGCGCACGATCGCGCAGCCGGTCGAGGAGAAGGCCCGTCCCAGGTCGGGTTACCACGCCGCCTTCAGCGGGCCGTACACCGTCGCGGCAGCACTGTCGGGCGGTAGCGGTCTGGGAGTCGGCCACCACGATTTCACTGATGAAGCGGCACAAGACGAGCAGCGACTGGCGCTTGCAGCCAAAGTCACCTGCGTCGAGGACGAGCGCTGCAACAAAATCTACCCTTACCAGTTTCCGGCTGTGCTGCGCGTGGTCACCACGGATGGAAGCCGTCACGAAGTCCGAGTGGACTTCAATCGTGGTGGTCCCGGAAACCCGCTCTCCGCAGAGGAACTCGTCACCAAATTCAAGCTCAACGCCGATTCCAAGCTCGGCGCGGAGCAGGCCTCGATCATCGCGGAGCAGGCCATCGCGCTTGCGCATGGTGGCAGCCTGACCGAGTTGATGAACCAACTGCGCGGGTAATCCCACCACCGTTCGACTATTGCCCACAACATATTTCGAAGGGAAGGTCTGAGCCGATGGCAACAGGACTCAAACAACGTGGCCGCGCCAATTTCAACTTCCTTGCCGACCTCGCCGCGTGGAGCGGGAAGGAACTGCAAGCCAAAGCGGCGCACGACCTCGACGTCCTCCTCGACGGCGTCGAACTCCCTGGCGGTGAACAGCAACGGATCCGCGCCGCCGCCGCACTGCTCGAGCAGTCGCAGAACTACACCTGGGACCGCTTCTACACCCGGTTCTCCGGCGAACGACAGTTCCTCGCCGCTCGAGAAGCGTACGACGACGGCTGTGACATCGTCGAAGCCGAATACGCCGCGAACGCGGACAAGGGTGGAACGATCGTGTTCGATCCCAGGCTCGTGCCACCAAAGTACTGGAGCGAGACCGAGTTCCACCTCGCGCCCGGCGGCTGGGAAGGCCACGAGCGCATGGGCTTCATGATCCACGACTACGTGTACGACCTGCTCTTCGCCACCGGTGGTATCGGTGCGGTCAAACCGGGTGAGTCGTTCGCTGATCAGCGGTTCACCGCCGCTCAGCAGGGCCGCGCTGAGCACTACGATCGCATCCTGGAAATGGGAATCGGCACCGGACGCTACGCCTGCGCCATCCAAAATGCCTACCCGGACGCAAAGATCTCCGGTGTCGACCTCGGCCGCACCGAACTCGAGCATGCGAAGTTGATCGCTGCCCGCAACGGCTTCGAATGGGACCTGCGGCAAGCAGCGTGCGAGGCCACCCCGTACGAGGACAACACCTTCGACCTGACCACGGCGTTCATCCTGCTGCACGAGGTACCGGTACCCGCCGCGAAGGACATCCTCGCCGAATCGTTCCGAGTCACCAAGGCAGGCGGGGAAATTCTCATCGCCGATGTCGCCCCCTACCGCTACCAGGATTCGTTGTTCCGGTGCGTGGTCCTGGATTGGGAAACCGAAAACCGGGACGAGCCGTTCTGGCGCGGTGCACTCCTGCAGGATCGGGCTCAGTTGCTGCGCGACGCCGGTTTCGTCGACGTCGAAGAGTTCGGCGTCGGCCCCGGCAACTACCCGTGGGTCACCCGCGGGGTCAAACCGGCCTGAGCATTCCTCTTCCGAGAACCACTCCTAAAGAAGGACTTTCCCATGGCCAGCCCGTCCTACCTTCACAACACCACCAACGACGAACTCGCCCGTATGGTCACCGCCCTCACCGAAGAACTATGGATCCTGCGCGATCGAGTCATGACTCTCGAACAAGTCCTCGACGACACGAAAGTGATCACCGTCGAGGACATCGACCTACACGAACCTGCCACCGCACTCGACACCCGCCTACGCCGTGAACGCCAACGCCTGATTCACAAAGTCCTCGGCGCACCCCTGGCCATAGCTCGATGACCACACACCGTGCAGTAGTACTGCACTGCCGGGCAGAGTTTCAGGCTAACGATGGCGTGCACCGGAATTTCGATACAGCTCGGAGCATGACGATTGTATTGTCACGAGTGCAAGCGGCGCGGTCGGCTTTGACACTCCTGCTGCGAATGCGCTAGCGATGATCGTAGGGGCGGGACATGCGTGTGGGCTTCGCATCGGCATTCTGGTGATGCGAAGCAAACGCGCAGTGTTCAGTTCCGGCAGGGCCGGATTCAGTCTCGATGGACTGGCCCTTGGCGGGTGGTGGAGCGGCGGCGTCGTTGTTTCGGATCGATCGCAGCTGGTGGGATGAACCACGGTTGATGGTCGTCGCCCATTTTGATTTCCCAGATTCCGCGGAATCCGCTGGTGCTGTGGATCAATCGGTGGTGGCTGCGGCAGAGGAGGGTGAGGTTGTCCATTACCGTCAGACCGCCCACCGACCACGGCTTTATATGGTGCGCATCGCACCAAGCAGGTACGGCGTCGCAATTAGGGAAGGCGCAGCCTTTGTCCCGGGCAATCAACGCGGTGCGCTGTTCGGGTGTGACGAGGCGTTTGTGCGGGGTCGCATCGAGCGGTGCGCCGTTGCCGTCCATCAGGACGGTGGAGAGCACGCAGTCGCAGGCGAGCATCCGGGTCAGGCTCACACTGAGCGGTCCCATCCAGGGCATGTACCCGACATCAAGATCCTCGACATCAGGCTCACCGAAATCCACCGCGACATCGCTGCGCATGGCGGCGCATTCCCGATGCTCGGCAAGATCTTTCGCAGTGATATGCACATTCACATGCGGACGCTGACCACCATCCACCCCGGTCACAGCATTATCCAGATAGCGGCGAATCAACTCCGTGAAGGCGTCGGCGGTGCGTTTGGCTGCCGACCGCTGATCCGGAGTTCCGTCGGCAGCCGGTTTCGGCATCGACAAACCCGACAGCGCCGACAACAACATTTCACCAGTCAACGCATCGAAATCGCCCTTGATCGCGACCCGACCGTTGAGCGTCGGAGCAATCCGTAACACATTGAGATCATCGTCCTCACCGGGTGGTGTGTCGTCGGATTCGAAAATCCGCTCCAGGACCGCAATCGCGTAGCGGAGTTTAGTGGTGGTCGCCTCCACCCCCGACGCCGCAGCGAGAAGAGTCTTCATGCAGGACGGTAAAGCAGTCGTAGGCATACCTTTTGGTGGGGATTCACAGAAGGCGACGATTATTGCCGCATGATCGAGCGAGAGGTCACCGGCCTCGAACTGCGCAGCAATATCCGGGAAGGACCGCAGTGCGGCACCGAGTGCGGCGATCTTGTTGCCGGCCGCGTTCTGCAGCATCGTATTCGCCGCCAACCAGCGCCCCACACCGCGGTAGCAGAGCACCTGCTCATCAGGATTGAGCGCCAACTCATCTACTGCGGCAACCCGAATCGCCTCCAGCCGAAGGATTTCCGCAGAAACGGAGACAGCAACATCCCGAACCTCGGCCGGTCGCAATCGCCACAGCCTGCCCCGCACACCCGTCGCGGAACCAGCGACAACATCCCCCACCGAAACAAAATCGTTCACCGTAGTCATCAAGGCCTCCCCACCCGTGACCTCAATTATACTCGAACACCTATTCGAATCAAGAGACATATCGGGCACATTCGATTTGCATCGTGTGCGACTTGAGGAACCTCGAGTAAGTCTGCGGGGGAATGGGTTTGAGATTCAGTCAGAAGAGAATGTCGGTTGCTCGGTGGTTTTGGTTTACGCCTTCGAAAAAAGCCACCGTGCCAGTCGAGTTATTGATTCGAAGCGGAGCGATAGCTTGGTAGGCGTCCGATGTATACCAGTGTTGGGCCGCAGCGGACGTGGGGAATCGGAGGATGATGAGATCGCCCGACCATTGTCCCTCGCGGACGTCAGGCAAGCCTCCGTGGATGATGAAGCGGCCCTCGAACGGTGTGAGGGTGCTGTCGATGCGCTGGAGGTATTCGGTGATGTCGTCTCCCATGGCGACGTTGTTGAGGATGCCAACTACGTAGCTTTCACTCATGTCTGGTTCCTGCCTCTCGGAGGAGCGCGTGTATAACTAATCGGTTGTCTCTCAGTAACATTCAGCTAGATTCGCTCTGGAATCGAGTGTTGCAGGAGCAACGGCGCTGCGTCGATTACCTCAGGGGTAATGTGCTGCCCTACGTATGAGTGTGTCGCCGTGTTCGTCAGTGATGCGTCAGGTCCTGCAATCCGGCGACACGAAGCAGATCAAGCTTGGCTGCGTCGGCGGATCCGGGCGCGACTGTGTAGACGACGATCCGCAGGTCGCCGCTACCGGGCGCGCTGAGCACATCGCAGTCAACGGTGATGTCGCCAACAGCTCGGGTGTGTACGATCTTTCGGCTGGACCGGTGCACGGCCACGTGCGCTTGCTCCCAATGCGCTGCAAACTCGTCGGATTCGGAAAGGAGGCGGTCGACGAGGTCCCTGAGCGGTGCGTCGTCGGGGTAGCGCCCCACTGCGGATCTCAAGTCCGCGACCAGATCTGCTCTGAATTCGTCTTCTCCGACGGCGGTATGAGTGACACGTGTGTTCTCCTCGGTGAAAACCCGCCAGACAAGATTGTGCTGAAACCCGGCCAACAGTGAGGGATCGCCGAGCAGTGCTGCCCAGAGCGGATTCCACAACAGGAGGTCATGCGCGGCGCTGAAGACGCCGACCGGCACGTCACCGAGACGGTCCACGATCCGCTGGACGCTCGGACCCACGTGGCGCGGCAATGAGGCAGGCGTCGGAGTAGCGACTCCGGCGACTCGATACAGGTGGTCGCGCTCTTCGTCGGTCAGGCGCAATGCCCGCGCGAGCGCACCGAGCAGTTGCGCCGAAGGGTTGGTCGCACGGCCCTGCTCGAGCCGCACGATGTAGTCGACGCTGATTCCGGCGAGCATCGCGAGCTCTTCCCGGCGAAGCCCTCTGGATCGACGGCCTGTACCTGGTGGCAGACCGACGTGCTCAGGCTGCACACGGTCACGCCAGGCGCGCAGCACACTTGCGAACTCGTCCATGCCCTCATCCTGCTCGCTGTGGGCGCGCAGTGGGTAGTACTGCTGGTCCCACCGTCGATCGGTGCCTGGTGCGCGCACCGAAGTTGAGCGAGCGTTGTGGACATGACTACGACACTTATTTCAGGAGCCAACCGCAGCCTCGGACTGGAGACCGCGCGACGGCTCATCGACGCCGGCCACACCGTCTACGCCGGGATGCGGGACCTGGCTTCAGCTGCCGAGGTGCAGAACCTCGGCGCTCACCCCGTCCAACTCGACGTCACGGATCAGCGCAGCATCGAGGCGACGCTCGCGCAGCTGCCCGAGCTCGACGTTCTGGTAAACAACGCTGGCGTCCTCGGCAGGTCTTTCAGCGTCGACGACCTCGACGTCGACGCCATGCAGGAAGTATTCGACACGAATGTCCTTGGTGTCGTGCGTCTTACGCAGGCCGCGCTTCCGTTGTTGCGACGCTCGTCGAATCCGGTGATCGTCAATGTCGCCTCCGGAGTCGGCTTCGCCCGCTCGCTGGCCACCCCCGGTACCGATGAGCACTTTGTGCGGGCCGTGCCGTACGCGAGCTCGAAGGCGGCTGTGATCGCTTTGACTCTCCAATACGCGAAGAACCTGCCGGAATTTCGGATCAATGCCAGCGATCCGGGCTACACCAGTACCGACTTCAACGGCCACAGTGGACACCAGACCATCACCGAAGGCACTGATGCGACGGTGATGTTGGCCCAACTAGGCACCGGTGGACCCACCGGAAAGTTCTTCAACCGCAACGGCGATATCGACTACTGAACTGTTGCCGTTGAGCGCCCTACGGTCAGCTCGGGAACACGACACTCCAGTCGTTTTCGATGCTTACTGTGGTCCAAGCCCGGGCATCCGCGAGTTCGAATGCCTGCTCGGCACCCTCCCGATAGTCGAACTCGCGACGTGAATCATCGTGCTGTACAAGTATTTGCAACGATGGAAGGTCCGCTCGCTCCGAGAACTGCAACATCGGGATATCGCCGTTGCTGTTCCCTGCGGCGAGGATGGGCCGTCTCCCGACACGGCTCCAGATTCGGACCGGCTTCTCTGGGCCGTCGACCAACACGTCCAATGCAGGTTTATGGACGAGCGTGCCGCCGCGGCCGTCGGCTTTCCATACCAGCGACGCACTGCTGCCGATGACTCGCTGACGGGGAACCCCGTACATGCCCTGGCTGATCGGCCGCATGAAGTCACGCCCACCGCCGGAGACGATGTAATTGTGGAACTTGTTCGCGTCGAGGTACCGGAGCAACTCGATCATCGGCACGTAGCCACACGTCAGATAGGTACGTCCTAGGGTGGGATGGTCTGTCGTGCACAAGAATTGGTCAGCCAGGGCCTCGAACTTTTCCACGGTGATATCGGCGTACGCCATCAACACCCCTTTGGCGAACACCTTCACCCCGCTATTGTTGCCGCGGTAGTGATCGGCGATGACAGCGCTGAACCAGCCGTAGTCACGGGTGGCGGCCGCGAGCCAGGGTTGGCGGGTGCCTAGAGCTGGGTCCTCCTCAGTCATGGCCACGAGACGGCGCAGGATGAAGTCGAGCTGAATGGGCATCGGTTTCTCGCACCACAGCGTTCCGTCGTTGTCGAACACCGCGATTCGCTCTTCGGCGGAGACACCTCCTGGCCCGCCGGCATCTGTCACCCGGCCGACGAACTCCAGGATTGCTTGCTTACTCGGACCGTCGTGCCAACTGGGGAGCGGATCACCGATCTGTCCGCCGGTGTCCAGATCGGATCGAACGTGTTCGGGCATAACCTGATTCCTCCTCGATGTTGCCACTCCACGACGGTCCTGCTATTCGCGGGAGAGCATGGCGGCGGCTTCGCGTTCGAGGTCGACGTAGGGTTCTCCACTGACGTCTACGACGATCCGGTTCAGGGAGCCTCCGGTGAACGCCCACGGTGCGGTGCCCGGGTAGTCGTCGGTGACGGGTTCCCCGATGGCGCGGCCGGCACTGAGACCTTCGCCTGCGATGCTGAACTTGCCTGGTTGAGTTCGGATTCGACCCTCGCCGACCTTCCGGTCACCGTAGAACAGGCCGAGGGTGCCGTGGGCCGTGCCGGGCGGATCCTCACCGTCTTTGTCGAAGGTGGCGGCCAGGATCAGGTTCTCGCCGGTCGGCAGATCCTCGCCGGCGACAATCCGCTGCTGTTCGCTGCCGAGGAAGTTGTAGACGTAGTGCAGGCGGTTGTCCTTGACATAGAGGGAGTGGCCGCCGAAGCGGCTGCCGTGCGAGAAGAGCACCCCGGATGCCCCTGGGTTCGGGAGATCGACCAACGCGCCGATCGAGTAGGAGCGGTTGCGAATGTTGACGGCAACGGACTCGGGGACCTCGGCGCCACCCGCCCGGTAGACGTAGCGGTTGCGCGGCGCCGCGAGCTGCGGGCGAGGGGTGGTGAGGATCTCGACAGCCGAGCGGTCGTCGAGCGGAAATGCCTGGTTGGCGCCGGCTTCGTGGAACCACAGGCCCACCAGCTCGGCGAGCCTCCCGGGCTCCTCGGCGGCGAGGTCGTGCAGCTCGGATCTGTCGATCTGGGTGTGGTAGAGCTCCCAGGTGTCCTCGGGGAACCGGGCCCAGCCACTGATCGCCGGGTGGGTGGTGACGGCCTTCCAGCCGTCGTGCCAGATGCCTCGGGTGCCTAGCATCGAGTAGAACTGGGTGTGTTTGGCTGTCGGGATCGTGGCCGCGTCGAAGCTGTAGCGCATGCTCACGCCCTGCAACGGATGCTGGGTGTAACCCTTCACGGCGTCGGGCAGCTCGAGTCCGAGGCAGTCCAACACGGTCGGAACCAGATCGATGGCGTGGTGGTACTGATCACGGGTTTCCCCTCGGGCGGCAATCCCGGCCGGCCACGAGATGATGCACGGGTCGCAGGTTCCGCCGTTGAACGAGTATCGCTTCCACATCTTGAACGGGGCATTGAAGCCCATCGCCCACCCGTTCGGGTAGTGGTTGTAGGTCTTGGTACTGCCGAGTTCGTCCAGCATGGAGAGGTTTTCAGCAAGATCGTCCGGCACGCCATTAGCGATTTTGTTCTCGTTTACCGAGCCGTTCGGACCTCCCTCGCCACTGGCGCCGTTGTCGGAGACCAGCATGATGATGGTGTTGTCGAGTTGCTCGACCTGTTCGAGGTAGTCCAGTAGTCGGCCGATCTGGTTGTCGCAGTGCGACAGGAACCCCGCATATACCTCTGCCATCCGGGCGAACAGTCGCTTCTCGTCGGCGGAGAGGGTATCCCAGGGGCGGGTGAAATCCAGTGGTGGGAATGGCTGTCCGTCCGGACCGGTGCGCGAGTCGGGAGTGCCGATCGGATTGAGGGGCGGTAGCTCGGTGTCGGCGGGGACAAGGCCCATTTCCTTCTGCCGGGCCAGGATCTGCTCGCGCATCGCCTCGTAGCCGTCGTCGAACCGGCCCCGATAGCGGTCGGCCCACTCACGCGGTACTTGGTGCGGGGCGTGCGCACACCCCGGGGCGTAGTAGAGGAAAACCGGCCGTTCGGGAGCGATTGCCTTGACGTCGTCGAAGTACTGAATAGCTTTGTCGGTGATGTCGACGCTGAAGTGGTAGCCCTCCTCCGGTGTGGCCGGTTGCTGGACGGGGTGGTTGTCGTGGATCAGGTCGGGATACCACTGGTTGGTCTCGGCGCCGAGGAAGCCGTAGAAGCGGTCGAAGCCGCGGCCGATCGGCCAATTATGTTTGGTGGAAGCGAGATTCATCTCATCCTCGGCGCACAGGTGCCACTTGCCTACCATTGCAGTGCTGAAACCCTGCTCGACGAGGACCTCGGCGAGGGTGGCGCACTGCGGTGGAATGTGCCCGTTTGCGCTCGGAAATCCGATGGCCGCTTCACTGATGCAGGCCATCCCGTTGGTTGTGTGATTACGGCCCGTCAGTAGGCAGGACCGAGTCGGCGAGCACAGGGCTGTGGTGTGCCACTGCCCGTAGCGCAGTCCGCGTGCTGCGATCTTGTCGATGTTCGGCGTCTCAATCGGGCCTCCGTAACAGCCGAGCGCGCCGAATCCGACGTCGTCGAGGACGATGTACAGCACGTTCGGCGAGCCTGGCGGTGCTTTAGGTTGCTCGTACGGGCCCCAGTCCGGGACGGAGTCTCGTATGTCGAGGTTGACCACGCCCCTGAATGCCTTGGCGATTGTCTGCTCCTCATGTCGGGTTCCCCCACCTATCCACTACACCACCATCACCCCGACGTGAACAGGGCTTGTAATCTCCCGTTACTTGAACAGCCTGCCCGCCGTGAGTCGCGTGGAGCGAGACGGATCTTCGTCAGCCGCGATTCATGCTGGGCTGCATGCGAATTGGTCAAGCCACTAGGGATGCTGGTTTCGCTTTCTCGGCTGACGATGAAACCTGCGCCGCGCAGGCTTCCCAGGCGCGCGTGAAGTTCGCGATTGGACCATGCTTCTGTGGACTGGCCGAAGTGTTCGATATCCGGGCGCATGCAATAACCCTGATTCGGGCCGGGGCCAGAGCCCCGAACTCGAGGTGGGTCATCTTCCTTTTCTATTCGTCTGTGCGCCAGTAGATTTGCGACGCACCCGCAACGCCAGGCTTGCGTAACAGTCGACGGAAGCCCTCCCGGGCAGCAGTTCCGAACACCGTTCGCGGGAATGGGGGTTCGGGGTGCGCAGTCCTGATCTGGGACGCCAGCGGGCGTGCCGTCCAGTTCGCGGGCCACGGTGCGGCTGTGAATTCTGTAGGTTCGTCGAGATTCTGGACCGTGCTGCCTCGGGTACCAAAGGATGTGCGAACTGAGGAGTAATTACCGGCAACGTCGACGTGGAGCGAGCCGTCGACGACAGACAGCACCCATGTGTCGATTTCCTCGAGCAGTGTGGCGGACCCGCTGTCACACCCGTCGCAGGCACAGTCGGGAATCGATGCCAAGCACACCGCCGGATCGCCTGCGCTGATCGAGATGTTGAACGGATGGTTGGAGTCCACCGGAGTGTGCGTAGTCAAAATCAGTGGGACGGCGCCGTCGGCGGTAGGTTCGAGAACGGTGTCGGCTCCGCCGGAATCGAAAGGGCGAAGCGCCCACCGCACAGGTGATGCTTCTCGCGCCCAGTCCCGGTCGAGGAGAACCGTTGTCCACGCCTGCACTCTCGCGACCACGATCAGGTACTTCTCCGGGTTGGTGGAACGCTCGTAGTCTGCCTCGGCCCGATCGGGGCCATCCTTGTACGGGTTCGGCCACTCAGGAGTGTGTGCGCCGGTGAGGGCGAATTGCTCGTCGACATCGTCGAGTAGTTCGCAGATCTCTCGCGAGAGCACCGAAGTGCTCTCGCCCCAGCCGGTTTCGTGCATGCTGCGGACGCCGTCGTTGCATCGCTCCCACCATGACCTTGCCGGATCTGTAGCCATCGCATGGACATTACCCGTCGGCAGCCTTTTCACGCGCCCGCTCAGCGCGGTGCCAGTCATTGTGGCGACGCTATCTTTGACAGCCGAGAATTTTGATCAGTTGCCGGCTCGGGCAAGCAGGTCGCGCGCGGGAGAACTTCCGTCGAGTAGCCGGGTCGTGCGCTGCTTGATCTTCCACTCGCCCTCCGTCTTGACGAGATCGAACCGGTTCGCCGCGACACGCCACACGCGGAAGGAATCCTCGCCTTCGTTGCGCCGTAGCAATTGGGAATGGCCCGTCGCAGTAGCCTTGTCTCCGTCGACGACGATGTTGAGCGGGGCGAGAATATGGCCGCAACCGGTGTTGATGTAGTCCTGGTGTGGTGTGGTGCGGACCATCTCGGCGATCTCGGCGCGACCGTTCAGGGTACGAATATCGATGTCGTACACCGCATCCTCAGTCCACATCGCACCGACCCTGTCCGCCTCTCCGGCGTCGACGGCGGGACCGTATGCCGTCACGAGTTTCTGGATCGCAATCTCGTCTTCGAGTATTTGCACTCGTTCGAGGAGTGAGTGGACCAGCGCGGTGATATCGGTCATCGGGTCTCCTTGGTGTGGTTAGTGTTGCGGCCGACCTCGGGTAGTACATGCACGCGTGTCAGCGAATTCGATGTTGCGGTCCGGACAGTAGCAAGGCAGCGCTCGACTGTGGGGTCGATGTCGGAGACCGGGACGGGGTCGGAGTCGATGGCCTATCTCGACGAGTATTTGTCTTTCTACGTCCCGGTGAATGGACAAGGTATTACCGAGCCGCCGAGTTCGGTGTACGTCGGAGCTATCCACTTGGTAGGGAACATCATTGAGAACATCAGTGGTCCTGCCTGCGGATAGAGCTGGGCGCCTGATCAATGTGATCGATCAGGCGCCCAGATTGTTGCGGCACAACCCGCCGTTCTTACGCGGAGCTAGTCCCCACCGAGGACTGCGAGCCTGAGGCAATTCCGTGTCGGAGGCGAGTGATCTCGTTGCGTGCTTCGACAACTTCGGGACTGTCGAGGCCCTTGGTGACAGCGAGGTCCCCACACAGGTCCAATGCAGCGCGAACGATATGACGTCGTTGGCGTCGCTCGGGGCGGGTCTGTGCGGCTCTGACGTAAGCGCGCTGTTGTCGCCACCCACCGGCAGCAGTAACTTCGTCCTCGGTCAACACTCCGGATTCGATTTCCGGAGCGAGAACATCACGGACGAAATGGGACTCGCGTGGGTGCGCCCAGACAAATGCGATCCACAATGCCGTCAAGGCGAAGATGATGTCGCCGACCATGACGACCAACACGATGGATGAGTTGCCGCCGGCGAGTGCCAGCATCGAGTCCCATACGCCGTGAATCAGAATCGGGGCCACGATCAACGCCAGCCCGCGTCTGATTCTGCGAGGTTGTGCCGGGGTGCCGATCAGATAAATGACTCCGGCACAGAACAGTGCGGTGAAGAGAGGATGCGAAACGATGTCGGAGTATGCGCGAAGCGCAATGGAACCGATCAGCCCGTCGGTCTGGTGCGCGCCGAAACCTTGCGTCGCACCGACAACCGAGTACAAGAAGTCCTCGCTGGTTTGAAATCCCAGGCCGATGAACGCGCCGAGTAGCAGTCCGTCGGTTGCGGTGCGGACCAGTCGCGGCGCAAGAGCGAGGAGGACAACAATGCCGATGCCTTTCGCGGTTTCCTCCACGAACGGCGCCGAGAGTCCGGCATGCCAATCCTCCGCCCAAACCTGTCCGAACAGCTTCGAGTAGAGCGAACCGAGTGCGGAGTTACCGGAGATCGCGATGGTGAACGTCGCCGCGGAGGCTCCCCAGACGAAGCCGGTGAGTACCAATCCCACGGGTTGGCGTTCGTACCGGTCGATGTGCCGGAACCACCATGTCCACACCGCAGCACTGATGACGGAGACGACGCCGGCGACAAGGAGTGCTTGCCCGAAGTATCCCGAATAGGGCGCGAACATCTGCCAGGCTTTGACCACGCCGACGCCGCACATCCACAGGTATATCCAGAACACGACGTTGCGCGGCTGGATAAACCGGAACTTCTCGCCCCACGCCGTCGCCTCTAGTGCTTGGGAGCGTGTCTCGAGCAGGTCGGCGCTCACTTGGTATCTCCCTCAGTGGTGCCGAATGACGCGATCATATCGGCGATTTCTTGACTGTGACTTGCAATCTGGTCGGGCGGACCGACCACTTGCACCCGAATTCCCTTGTCACCGACGACAAAAGTCGCCATCGAACCCGCGGCGCGGGGCGTATCGAAGCGAATCTGGACGCCGGTCAAGCCACCATCGGTGGTGACTGGCTGCGGTGGGCTGGAGATGGCGAGCACAGAGCTTCCGTTTGTCGCAAGACTTACGGCGTCGACCTGTGAGAGAAGTTCGTCGGCGGTGCCGGTGAAGTCGTCAGCGTCGACGACGAAACTCACGCTGCCACCGGTCAATTCCACCCTCGGCACGGAACCGGACGCGCTGCGTTGGTCGATGAGGAAGCCGCTATTGATATTCCAGCCCGCGGGCACAGTGAACGACACCGACTCGGTCACGGCCAGGCGGTCACCGGCAACTGTCGGATCTTCCGAAGACACAGCGGAATCGATGGCCGGTACGATCACAACCCACAGCAGCCACACGGCCAGAATTGCGGCTGCGTGCGGAAACACGCGTGTGTCGAGTCCGAGGAAGCGGTGATCGGCTGGTGGCCGTCGTCGATGCGTCGGGTATTCGTGTTTCGACGGGATACTCCCGATAATGCTCAAAATTCCTCGTTCCAATTGTGCCGAATGTGTATTGACTATCCCAGAAATGGGACGAATGGCGGGAACGGAGTGCGTGCCGTCACCTACCGCCGACCGAGAACGGCGGCACAGCGGGCAGTCCGGGTTATGCGATCGCGCATCTTGCGTGAGTCGACGTGCAACTTGACGACGTGGTCCTTGACACAGCGTCAGTCGCGGCGTTTCACTGAGACGCACGCTCGTGTTGAATCGCCCGAAGGTATTCTGGGAGGTCGTCGCATGCATGGCACAGGTTTAACGAGTATGCATGGCATAGGTTTAACGAGTTCGGGACATCGATGCGGAGTGCGAGCCCGCCGCAAGGGCGTCTCGGTGCTGGCACTGGTCGGAGCCTGCCTCGTTTCTCTGGCAGTTCCCCAGACTGCCAGCAGCGAACCGGCCGCAGGAACCGTCGACACCGGGTTCACGATCCCGTTTTCCGGGGCCCCTGGCTACGAGCACCTGGCACCGCCGCAGATGACCAGCCCGGATCAGCTCAACCAGCCACTCGGTCAGCAAGCGGCGGACGAGATTGCCGCCCAGATCGGGCTCGACAGCGAGGATGCGTTGTCCGAGCAGCAATATAGCGATCTCGTCACGGGCGGTGGGGTCGGCGGCAGTCGCGAGGCCGCCGAGATTATCGACGAATGCGCCCGGATCCTCACCAATACAAACGGGCGTCCGCTCTATTCCACAGACGACGGCAACGTCACGTCGTCGGTTCTGGCCAGCTACGGGCTGTACGTGAATTCCATTGGGCTGCTGGAGAGTCCGGCCAACGCGGACGCGCCGACGAGGCAGGTGAACTCCTTGATCGCTCCAGGCGGATTTGTGGGCACATGGATGAGGAACAACGGCGCAACACAAACCCTGGTTGCGCTCTATCAGTCGGCGTACACAGTGCAAGCGGTCTATGGCTTTGCATCGCAACAGATGTCGGGCACAGCGCAACTGGTGACCAACACCAAGGGCGGTGCGAGTTCAGAGGTCGGTATGTCGATGGCGCCGCCGCTCTGGATAGTGAACTTTGCGCTGCTCTACATATTGAAGCCCTCCCTGGCGGCTGCGATGCCTGCCCAGTGGGCTCCCATTCCTTCGGCGGTTGCCGACGCGATAACGTCGAGCCCTACCGGCCAGGTTCCTTTCAGCGACTATGCGTCCTATTTCGAGTGAACGCCAACTTTTTCCGACGTTCCGAGTCGCCCTCAGGATTCGACAGTTACCTTGACGACGTTGTCGTCGCCGTTGAATCGGACCGCCGGCCAGTATCCGTCCATGAAGTGTGAACCGCACGTATCTGCCAGATCAAGGACGACTTCGTTGTCGGGAAATACCTCCACTGCGTCGAGTGCCAGGTCTCGTAGTGCGTCGTCGAGTTCTTCCGTGGAAGTAGGGTCCTCGCTGAACTCGTAGACGACCGCTTCGGCGGCCTGGCGATGGAGGCGTTGGAGTTGATCGAAGACATGGTGCAAGCGGGGGAGCATGCCGCGTACGGCGTCGGAGTCGACGGAGTGGGCGATGAATCCAACGTCCCGCCCGTCGATGTTGCGGGTCAGACTGAAGTAGTCGTCGTCCAATCGCACGCCGTCGGACAAGATGTGATGCCCGCGGACAAAAGTGCCGAGCGTTTCGTCAACGATTGCGGAGCCGGAGTGTGTCGTCACGAGATCAGCTTAAAGTGCCCGTGTCGCAGTGAGGCCGATCGATTCGGTACCCGAGCCTTCCGGTATTGGCGCGGGTGGAATCGACGGCGCCGGCACCTTAATTCGAACTTGGTGGACTCGGGGTTTTCCCGGATGAAACGCAGGTGGTGAACCTCTACGCTACCGCCATGGACTTGATCGTCTGGATTATCGCGACGCCGATTCTTGCCGCAGCACTCGCGGTCGCCATGCGACGAACGCTGGGGGCGAAAGTCGGGTGGCCGCGAACACTGGTGGTCTCGGTGATAGCGCTCTCGGTGGGTGTTTCGCTGGCGAGCTACGTCGCAACGCTCGCCGGAATTGCGAGCCCGGACGGTCAACTACTGGTGAGCGAGGGAATTGCGCTCACCTTCTTCGGAGTCGCCGCGCTCTGGGTTTTCGCGGCGTGCCTGGCTGCGTTGGTCTTCCTTGAAGTTGTCATTCCTACGGGGTCCGTACCCGGTGTGCCAGAAACGCTGCGGCGCAGCCGAAAATCGTGGCGCCGAACGAAGCGGTACGTCCAGATCATGAGTATCTTCATGCGAGCGGGAGGCGGGTCAGCTCTCCGCGCCGGACCGTCCGCACCTCAGTTCGGGAACGCGTTGGTGGAGATCGTCAGCCGATGCGGTGTCACTTTCGTCAAGTTGGGACAGATCCTCGGCACACGAGACGACCTGGTACCACCCGAGCTGGCTCGGGCTCTCTCGACGCTCCAAAGTTCGGCTCGGCCGGCTGATCCTGACCGCATTGCAGAGCTGCTGGCATCGGAACTTGGAGACGTCCCCGAAGCGGTGTTCGCGTGGTTCGAAGTGGAACCATTCGCCGCTGCCTCTGTCGCACAGGTACATTCCGCGCGCACCACTGAAGGCGTCGATGTCGTGGTGAAGGTTCAACGCCCCGATGCGAGCGCACAAGTGAGCGTGGATTGCGATATCTTCCTTCGCGTTTCATCCCTCGCGGAGACCCGTTTTCCCTGGGCACGCGATATCGGCGTTCACCGACTCGCCGGCGGGCTCGTCACGTCGCTGCTCGAAGAGCTCGACTACCGTACCGAGGCAGCGAATACCAGCGCGATTGCTTCCACCATGTCGAACCGCCCGGATATCGTCGTTCCGCACGTCTACCTCGACCTCAGTAGCGGAAGGGTGCTCGTGATGGAACGTCTTCACGGCACACCACTTTCCGACGGTGAGGCCGCGCTCACCGGCCTCGATCGCGACACCCGCAGCAGCATTGCCAACGAACTTCTTGCGTCACTGCTCGACGGGATCTTTGTCCACGGGGTGTTCCACGCGGACCTGCACCCCGGAAACATCATGATCCTCGATGACGGCCGGGTCGGGCTCCTCGACTTCGGCGCAGTGGGCGTGCTGGACGGGGAGACACGGATACTGTTCGCCGTACTCCTGAACGCTGCCCTGGCCGGAGACCCGGTGGCGACCGTCGACGCGATGTTGATGGCATTCGACGTACCCGTCGATGTGGAACGCGGAGCGCTGCGACACCAGGTGGGCCGCGAGATCACTCTGCTCAGTGTTCAACCCAATGTCTCCATGGCATCGTTCGCGCGAATGTTCACCGTGCTTCGAGATCATCGAATAGGAGTGCCGGGAGACGTCGCCGCCGCATTCCGTTCACTCGCGTCATTGGAGCGCGCCCTGCGACTCCTGGATCCGCAGATCGACCTCGTCGCCGCTGTTCGCGCCGAAGTTCCCCGACTGTTGACCCAGGTCGCCAGCCCGACTGCAGCCGCGCAGGCGATCCTGTCGACGACGGCGGTCACAACCGCGGTAGCCAGGCGTCTTCCTGGTCAGCTCGACCAGATCGCAACCTCGCTCGCGTCGGGAAGTTTCACTCTCCGCACCCGTTCTGTCGCACACCCCGACGACAGGCGATGGCTCCGACGGTCGGCGAACAACGCCCTGGGGATGGCGGCTGGAGTTACCGCGCTGATTGTCGCGGCGATCCTGCTGTTCGTACCTGGCGGACCACAACTCACACCTCAGCTGTCGGGCTACGCACTCGTGAGTGCGGTACTGGGCTTCGTAGGCGTCGTTCTGTGCATGCGGACCGTGTTCCGTTTGTTCACCCTCGACGGCAGGCGGTGAAAACCTCACCTCCCGACTTAACGTTGCCCAATTTCCCCGCAGGGCGAATGTGTTGCGGCGGAGTCAGTCCGGTGCCTTGTCATCGGGATCGGTCCGTGTCGTGCGTTTCCGTTCGGCGGCATTGCCCGGCACCGCCGCCGCCTCGCGCTCGGCGGCAATACGTTCTTCGAGACCGTCCACCAATTCGGACAGTTCACGGTCACGTTTGGTGGGCGTGATTACCTCGCCGGATGAATGTTCGTCAGCAGGATTATGCGACTGTGACTCGTTGTCGGGATTGGTCGTCGTCTCGTCATCGAACTGTGCGCTCAACGTCATCGCCTCCTTGATCTCTGCCCGCGACTCTACGACTCCTACGACGCGTGAGCATCGGTGCTGGTCGGTGCTAGCGCGAAGGGATCGGGTAATGCCGCCGACCGAACTCTGCGACACATCCGAGCGGTTGTTCCGCTGCAGAATGGGTACGTTCGCGCACGAGACGTATACACCTTCGAGGCAGTCTCACTGATCGGAATGGAAAAGTTGTATCAAGAGTCACATTGTTACCGTTTTCGAGCGATATCGACCCAAGAGGAGCATGAATGCGGACAACGGTGAGACCAACTAGGCCGCTGGCAGGCTACGCCGAACGTCGATACGAACGGTCCCGGCCGGTTTGGCTCATACTGACCGTGCTGATCACGGTCGAGGTGATCAGCGCATTCGAGACTTCGATGATGTATGCGGCGCTGCCGACTTTCGCCGAGATCTTCGACGCCGACGCTTCGGCTGTGGGATGGTCCGTCACCGCGTTCCTGCTGGTCGCGGCATCCTCTGCTGCGGTATGCGGCAGGCTCGGAGATATGTACGGGCGCGAACGCGTGCTGATGGTCGTACTGGCATTCGCCACAGTCGGCTCGATTGTGAGCATGGCGGTCGGAACGCTCGAGGGCATCATTATCGGGCGTGCCATCCAAGGCGTCGCGGGGGCGATTCTGCCGCTGTGCATCGGTTTGGCCCGCGAGCATCTGCCCGTGGAGAAGGTTGCGATGGCTGTTGCGCTGATCGCCGGATCTGCCATTGCCGCCGGTGCGGCATCGCTGGTCGTTGCGGGTGTGATCATCGACCTCGGCGATTGGCGGTACATCTTTGTCGTCACTGCCGCCTACGCCGTCGTCTGCATCATCTTGGTCGAAGTTGTATTGCCGTGGCGCCGTCGGACTTACCATCGACAGCCCGTTGATTTCGCTGGGGCAGTGGCGCTAGCCGTCGCAGTGGCGTCAATCTTGTTGGGGCTCACGCAAGGAAAGTCGTGGGGCTGGGACGATCTTCGGGTACTCAGCCTCTTGCTCGTCGGCGCCGTCATCTTTGCCTGGTGGGTGAGGTGGGAGTTGAACTGCGCATCCCCAATTGTCAACTTGCGCTTGCTTGCTGAACGCAACATCGCTTTGACCATGCTCAGCACGATCGCTCTCGGGCTCGGTCCCATCGGTGTGGTCACCATGCTCATTCCGATCATCATGCAATCTCCGAAAACCTCACCGTTCGGGCTCGGGCTTTCACCCACCACCGCCGGTCTCCTGTCGTTCATCGGCGCGATGGTCGGCATGTTGTTCACACCGCTCGCCGGAAAATTGGCAGCGTCGGTCGGCGCCCGCACCGCGTTGCTGATCGGAACCGCGTTGTTCCTCGGGGCATGTTCCGGTTTTCTCGTGTTCCACGGTTCAGTAGTCGGAATGACAATGCTGATCGTGGTCGTCTCGATCGCAACGGCCTTTGCATACACGGCGTTGTCGAATCTCCTCGTGGAATTCGTTCCCGAACACAGCACCAGCGAGACCGTCGGTAGTCAGTCGGTTGTGCGAACTGCAGCGATGGCCGTCGGAACGTCGATTACGACAGTTCTGCTCGCATCTCTCGTGGTTCCCGGAACGTCGACACCGACAGTTGCCGCGCTCGGTGCTGTCTGCGCGATGCTCGTGGCTATGTGTGTCGTCACGATCATTCTTGCTCTCGGGATCAGGTACGAAAAGCGCTGACATGCAGGTCATGATTCGGCTGTGACGGCCGCAACGCACTAACAATCCGCGCAAAAAATCCCGCTGACTGGGCATCCGGACCATCTTGCGCTGCGCCTGCCCTAGCGTTCTACCTCGATAAACCACGTGAAGGGATTTGTTCAATGGCTAAGAATCAGGCACCCCCCGCGACACGGGCCGACGACATCACAGTCGACCTGCTGGTAATCGGGTCCGGTACCGGCATGGCTGCCGCCCTCACCGCAAACGAGCTCGGCTTGTCCACGCTGATCGTGGAGAAGACGCAGTACGTGGGCGGTTCGACGGCGCGGTCCGGTGGGGCGTTCTGGATGCCTGCCAACCCGGTACTTGCAGCTGCCAATGCGGGCGACACCGTTGAGCGCGCGAAGACGTATGTGCGTGCGGTGGTCGGTGATACGGCACCAGCCGAACGTGGCGAGGCATTTGTCGACCATGGTGGCGCCACGATCGACATGCTCTCCCGCACGACGCCCATGAAGTTCTTCTGGGCCAAGGAATACTCCGACTACCACCCCGAACTGCCGGGCGGTAGCGCTGCAGGCCGCACCTGCGAGTGCCAGCCGTTCGACGCTTCGGTGCTGGGAGAGGAACGCGGCCGCCTGCGCCCCGGTTTGATGGAAGCCGGGCTGCCGATGCCGGTGACCGGTGCGGACTACAAGTGGATGAACCTGATGGCGAAGAAGCCCACCAAGGCTTTCCCGCGCATCATCCGCCGCTTGTCGCAGGGCGTTTTCGGTAAGTACGTCCTCAAGCGTGAATACATTGCGGGCGGTCAGGCGCTGGCCGCCGGCCTGTTTGCCGGTGTGGTTCAGGCAGGCATTCCGGTGTGGACGGAAACGTCGTTGGTTCGGCTGATCACGGAAGGTGACCGCGTAACCGGTGCAGTAGTCGTGCAAGACGGACGTGAGGTGACTGTGACGGCCCGGCGCGGTGTCGTGCTGGCCGCCGGCGGCTTCGATCACAACATGGAGTGGCGCCACAAGTACCAGTCGGAGAGCCTCGGTGAGCACGAGAGCCTCGGCGCCGAGGGCAACACCGGCGAGGCTATCGAGGTCGCGCAGGAACTGGGCGCAGACATCGGCTTGATGGACCAGTCGTGGTGGTTCCCGGCGGTCGCGAGCATCAAGGGACGCCCACCGATGGTGATGCTCGCCGAGCGTGCGCTGCCTGGCTCGTTCATCGTCGACCACACCGGTCGACGCTTCGTCAACGAGGCCACCGACTACATGACGTTCGGTCAGTGTGTGCTCGACCGGGAGAAGGCGGGCGACCCCGCAGAATCCATGTGGATCGTCTTCGACCAGGAGTACCGCAACAGCTACGTGTTCGCCGGCGGCATCTTCCCGCGCCAGCCCCTTCCGCCGTCGTTCTTCGAGGAGGGTATCGCGCATCAGGCGAGCAGCCCGACCGAACTCGCCCGTAAGGCCGGTCTGCCCGAAGATGCGTTCGCTGAGGCGTTCCAGAAGTTCAACGATGCCGCAGCAGCCGGTAGTGACGGCGAATTCGGCCGCGGCGGAAGCGCATACGACCGGTACTACGGTGACCCGACAGTGTCCCCGAACCCGAACCTGAGGCCGCTCGACAAGAACGCCCTCTACGCGGTGAAGATGACATTGAGTGACCTCGGCACGTGCGGCGGCGTGCGCGCCGACGACCATGCGCGAGTCCTGCGCGAGGACGGCAGCTCCATCGACGGGCTGTACGCGATCGGCAACACCGCCGCGAATGCGTTCGGCCACTCCTACCCGGGCGCGGGCGCGACGATCGGCCAGGGACTGGTTTACGGCTACATCGCAGCGCATCACGCAGCGAAGCGGTAGTCCGACCAAGCAATAGCACCACCGAACGGGAGATCAGCGCACGTTTCCGACGCCGGAACGTGCCCTGGTCTCCCGTTCGGCATGCAAGGCTCAGAGCACTGTCATCTTCTCGATTATTTGCTTCGATTGTTGCTTGGCAGACGCCCGATTGGGTACGTATGTGGTGGTCCAGTGCACTCACCGATTTCGGCGGCACCGACAATGCTCGAACTCGCCAGGCAATCCGGTGACGACCGAATCGGAAAGCGTCTGTACCCCTGCCATACATACATACGGATCGGAAGGGCAACCTTTGCCCTCCGCTCCGGTCGAGGAGATGAATCACATGTCATCATCTACCCACGCACCGATGCACACTCACCCTGACATCATTGCACTGCGCGAGCGCTACGATCAGGCCGCCGAACAACCAACCGCCCAAGTTGTCGAAGGGCTGATGTTGTTGTCCGGACTGTACGCAGCGGCGTCCGCGTGGATCATCGGTTTCACCGCTCAAACCAACCTCAGTGTCACCAACTTGATCTGTGGTGCTGCGATCGGGTTGCTTGCGGTGGCTTTCGGATCCGCTTACGGCCGCACCCACGGCATGACATTCGTTGCACCGTTACTCGGGATTTGGCTGATCGTCTCGCCTTGGATCGTTGCGGGTGTCGATACCAGCACTTCCATGATCTGGTCCAATGTGGTTGTGGGAGCGCTTGTCTGCGTTCTAGGTCTCGCCACAGCTGCACTGGGAATGGGGCGCGGTCTTGCGCGACGCGAACCGAAACCGCAGTGACTACCGACACGGGTATTTCGCCAGGGCGAGAGTCACGAAGTGCGGTGTCGTCGATTGGTTGAACGACGAACACGGGTTCGGGTCTATTTCGCACACCCACCACAGGCTCGGAATGTCCGTATCACTGACGTTGCCGGCTCGGGTAATGGTCGTCACCCGAGCCGGGAGCGCAGGATCGAAGGGAGTACGGGTGTAGGTCGTCCAGGTGTCGGAAGTGATCTCCCTGGGCGTTGATGCAAGCGGCAGGTCGAAATGCCAAGGGGCCGTTGCTGTTGATCGGGCAAGCACGTCTACCGATGTGGTGGCCGGATGTGATGTTCAGGCAGGCGTCGCGAGTGCCCATCTGACCTTCTCCCCGGCCTTGGCGTCGGGCATCGAGCTGTTCAGTCGGGCATAAGCTGTCCATAGCGATGAACGACCGTATGTTGCACCCCGGAAGTCGGATATTATTGGTGCACAGTCTGATTGGTGGGTAGTTTGGTCTCGCGGTCGCTGGTTACGTGCCGTCGACATCGGCGGACGTGGGAGTAGGCATGAATCCAGACCCTTTCTCCCTTTTCCGCGCTCCTCTGAACCTGACAACTTCATGCGGTGGTTGCCTGTTGCCGAGATGATTCGGTGATGATTCGGTGATGATCCCGGGATCGCACAGGATGAACACAATTTGTGGAAATCGTGTGGGCAAACCTACGGAAGGTGCATCAGCTGCCTCGCAAGAGTGAAGAGTCGGCGACCGAGCCTGATGACGGGGATCCCCAGAGGAATCAGAATCACCGTCACGCACAGTACGGCACCGACAAGCCACACCACGGTCGCAAGGATTCCGAGCACTGTGCCGAGCACAGCCATGACGATCCCTAGCAGCGCGTCGAACAAACCACGGAGCACACGCATGATGACCTCCTGTCTCCAGTCTCCGCTTTTCCGGACCTGGACGCACTGTCGCCGCAGGTTCTTTTGTCAGCCAACTGGATTGGACGCGATCTCGCCGCGAAGTCAACCCAATCGCGTATGTAAGCGCGCACCTTCGAGTGGTCGGGCCGTCGTCATTCGCTCGTGTCGCGAGCTTGTCACCTATGGCCCACCGTTCTCGGTTCATTGCTTCGATCTACGGTGTTGACGCGCAACGGAATGCCGCGTTGACTGGGCATTACTCTCTGGCCGGGAGGCCAACATGATCATTGTCTTCATGTACGTTCCGGCGGAGGCGCCTGGCGAAACCCGTTCGACCGACGATCATCGAGAAGAAGGAACCGCCATGAGCATCGTGAAGAGAATCAGGCACAAGGCAGAAACCGCCGAGGGGGTCATCAAGAAGACCGTCGGCAAGAGCTTGGGAAACGAAAAGATGGAGGCCGAGGGAAGGTCTGAACAGGCCAAAGGCCAGGCAAAACAGACCGGCGACAAGCTCAAACAGGCGGGACGAAAGTTCAGGGACGCCTTCAAACATTGACCCACCCCTCTTTCGAAGTTTGCTACCGGGGTACATCAGTGGTGCGAAGGTGAGGCGACTGGTGCGAGTACCTGTGAGTGGGCGAAAAGTATGAGTGGACAGCAGAATACGAGCAGCCGAATCGCTACCAGTGCAACACGAGACGCACCTCCTCGTTCAGCGGTGCGGTCTCGCGACAAACGCGACATGTGCAACGGAGAGATGCACATCCGTTGCGGCGCGGACTGAGCGCAAAAACGAAAGTCACTCTCATCGTCCTGCTTGTCCTTGCGCTCATCCTCGGGCCAGTGCTGCTCGTCGTTCTCTTGCTGGCACTCATTGTTACGGGGTTGGTCGCGGCGGTTCGCGCCGATGGATAAAGGGTGATGTTCGAGATCCATGGGCGGAGGTGATCGCCGATGCCAACACCCCTGCCGCAGAGCGATACCGGACATCAATCCTGTCGTGGGTGCAAGGCCTCGTTCATGTTCTCCACCCCGCGCGCATGCGTCGACAGATCCGCCCGTGCGGTACGCACCGTAGTACCGCGACTTCGCGATCCTGGCCCCGTGAAGTCCTCATCCGACCTCGATACGTCACGGTCGAGACCCTCCTGAGACGCTTCGAACTCCTCCCTGTCCAACTGGGCGCGGAGCAAGGAGTCGGATTTCGGGGTATTTCGCATAGGAGCATTGTTCCAGACGCCACTGGAAAATTTCTGTAGCGACGAGGGTAGACATTTGGTTCAAGTCGTTGTAAGTTTTCTCTTGCAAGGAAGAAAGAACCAAGAAGTGCGGGAGAAATGAACTACCCGCAAGCGGTACCGCAGGGCAGGGTCGCGTCGAGGCCGTTGGTTGTGTTGTCAGTGTGTACGACCTCGGCAGCCCCTTGAGAGCGGCTACCGGACAGCATGTTTGGGTCCGGGAGCTCGAAAGAGTGCAGTTGTGTAATGGAAGTTCAACCCCGACCCCCGGCGGCCTCTACGGCGCCGGGGGTCCCGTCCGTTAACAGAAAGAGGCCACTCATTCCGGCTGAGCTCCCTGACAGTGCGCTGTCCGACAAGTTCGACGACGAGGACTATCCGGCCTACAGCATGGGCCAGGCCGCAGATATCCTCGGTGTCAGGCAAGCTTTCCTACGCAGTCTCGACGCCGCTAAGCTCCTCGCTCCGCAACGGTCCGAGGGAGGGCATCGCCGTTACTCTCGCTACCAACTCCGGATCGCTGCGCGCGCTCACGAGCTTGTCGCCAATGGCACTGCTCTGGACTCGGCGTGCCGCATCATCATCCTCGAAGATCAACTTGCCGAAGCGCGTCGTATCAATGCCGAACTCCAGCAAGCCCGCCATACCGAGAACGACGCCGGCACTGCGCCCGAATAACACCGCGCCGGACTGCCGCCGGTCAGCTCGCGGCGATGTCCGAGATCTGGCCGTGCCGTGGTTGCCGGTCGCTAACGTGGATGTGTTCACGCCCACTCTGCTACAGCTTTTGTGTCGAGGTCGGGAGCGTTGCGCTGCCGTCGATTCGTTCTTTGTACCCGTCCTCTGACGTTCATCCACGCATTCCGTCACGTTGGTGCAGGGTTTCAGGAATTGTGGGATGGGTAACAGTGGGGAAGGTGGGTTGAATAATAGGAGTGACATGGATCCAGTTGTTTGGACGGAATCCGACGAACGCGAGTCTTGGTGGCGTGAAGTTCTGGGAATCGACAGATATGGACAGGATTAAGCGATCACGGGCAGGTCCAGCGACCGGCGCGCGGCACACGACCTTTAGCTGGAGACCGCGCACGAACCGTGCCTCTGCGTCCCAGTCGTGCGAGATAAGTGCAGTTGACAGCACTATTCGAGAAAAAACCGATTGTCCGCACTGGTTCCTCCATGGCCGTGCAACGCGCATCGGCAAAACTGAAAACGGGTACCGAAACGGGTAATTCAACCGGTACGGGTAGGTACCCGGTGCTGCGGTGAAGTGGCAACGAAACCAAACAGCGGGTTTTAATCGGCGTCTTCGCTTGACTTCCGAACTCGGGGCACTCGCCGAGCCTTCCGAGGGTGCAGTCTTTGGAGCAGAACGCGTTGCTCGCCGCGAGTAGCATCTATGTCGCGGCGTCGCTGCCCGGTGTCATCCGAATTGAATTGGCACGCATCAGATTTGGATTCTGTTATGAACGAGCCCAGCTGATGGAGCTTTCGTTATCGGATTGGTATCACGGTGAGCTGGAGCAGTGGTAAAGGCCTCCCGGCATTGCGTATTCCGATCGCACGGATTTGCCTAGAAATCGTGCTCAGTTCGAGGTCGTGAGCGATCGTTGAGTCGCGATATCGACCGGTCGGGTCGAAATCACCAAGTCAGGTATGCGCCTGGGTAATTCAGCCGTCGCACGCAGCTTCTGGACGCGGCATCGTATGAAGTGCTTCAGTCCGCAACGCAAGGATCTGCATGTTTCACCCCGTGATTCCCGACAACTTGGGTAGGCACCCGCCCCGTTGAACAAGCGTCGAAAAGCTATCGGTTCGGTGACGAAAAGCTATCGGTTCGGTGACGTAGCTTCGACGCCCCCCGACGAGGGTTCGCGGTATCGCAAAGCGTCCACAGGATGGGCGCACCACTGGGCGAGGCCTGCGCCAATTCGGCGCATCTTTACAAGTTCATTCCAACGAGGTTGGTGCTGAAGGCCGCGCAGCTCAGCACGCACTGAGTGCCGCCTGCATGCACCTGCTCCGACCACATCAGTCAAGGAAAATATGAGTAAGCACAACAAACGCAAGACCTCCACCACAATTCGTTTCATCGCCGTAACTGCAGGAGTGGGCTCTCTCGTGGGCGCCGGGGCAGTAGTGAATTCCGGTATGGCCGGTGCACAAAGCTGGTCGGCGAGCTGTAACTGGGAGTGGCCGGTAAATGGCTCACTCTCGCAGGGCTACCACGGAGGGCACGACGGCGTCGACTTCGCCGTTAACGTCGGCACGGTGCTCCATGCGCCTACGTCGGGCACGATCTCTGTTGCCGGACCGAACGATCCAGGTGGATACGGCACGTACATCCAGTTGGAAGCAGATTCGGGCGAGCAGATCCAGATGGGTCACCTCTCCGAAACGTGGGTCGGTGTCGGAGAGCGCGTTGCGGTCGGCGACCAGATCGGCGCAACGGGCAACACCGGTAGCTCCACCGGGCCACACTTGCATCTCCGCATTCACAGTGGCGGGGCCGTCGATCCCATGTCCTTCCTGAGTTCGGTCGGCGCGTGTGAAACTGGCGTGAGCAGTGCACCTGCACCTGCACCCGAACCTGCACCTGCACCTGCACCCGAACCTGAACTTGCGCCTGCACCCGCACCAGAACCGGAACCGGAACTCGCGGCCGCGCCTGCACCGGAACTCGCGGCCGCGCCTGCACCGGAACTCGCGCCTGCACCGGAACCCGTGCCCGCCGCTGATCCGGCTCCGGTTGTCGAGTCTGAGGTATCCGAACCCGCACCGGTAGAAAGCATTCCGGAGGTAGAGGCTCCCGTATCGGGCGAATCGGTGGTTGTTGCAGCCGGCGATACTTTGTTCGAGATCGGTGCAGAGCGAGGCCTCACCTGGCAGGCGGTCTGGGACATGAACCCACAGATCGTTGATCCTGACCAGATCTTCGTTGGTGACGTAATCAACCTGTAAGTCCATCGCGTCCATCTGGTTCAGCAGCGAGGCGAATTCAGAGTTCCAGTAGATGCGCGTGAGTGCTGCAGCCGGGCCGTACATTACGGCCCGGCTGCTGTCGTGCTCGGCGGCGAAACGTAGTTCAGATATTGCTGAAATCGGAGATCACTTGATCAAATGCGCCCGTGCGCCCGGGTGTCACGACTTTTTCGAAAATCGTCAGTACGCACTCGTCGAGAGCATCCACTACCGCGAGCGATTTTCGGGTGACGGTGTTTCTGCGGGACCAGCGTCCACGTTCCATGCGCGCCAAAGGGATTCCGTCACGCAGCGCCGTTGCCTTTCGACCTGATGTGTGTGCGAAGAGATACGTCCGGTCTGCGATCGCGACTTCACATCGTTTGTTTCTCCGGCGCATCGCCTTTGGCTTCTGATCGAGGAATGTGCCGATCGTGCCGTCGGGCAAGCGGAGTACGGCAGGATGGCCTTTGCGGAGCGTCAGCGTGTCGCGCTCGATTCCGTCGACGGGAGTCGGAAACAACTCGCCGCGCAGAATCCCCGTGGGGTCGAATATCGTTATTATCGAGTCTTCTTCGGCAACTTTGACGAACCACCCGGTTTCTGTGGGCCTGTAATTCCAATTCATGCGGGGGATTATTCCTTCTCCCTTCAGGCCTGCCCCGGGTTGGTGACGTTGCCGAAACCGTACGTCGTTTGACGGGCGTTGTGGCAGCGTGTGACTGTGCCTACTTATCACGACTATTTATGGCTTCAGCCATACCTGGACAAGCGATTCGCCTTCGGATACTGCGTTGCCGTCATCCCCGGTCGCTCTCCGGCGGAGGTGCTGAGTCTCCTTGGTGCCGCGAGTTCGGAATCGGACTCGGACATGCAATCGGAGGCAGTTGGCGTTGCCGAGGTCGGCGAGGTGGAACTAGATCTCGCGGACCAGGCCGTCGCCGTCGGGTTCGGTGGTGTACACGTGATCGCGGTTGCAGCGATAGACGGCGATGACACGTTGTTGATCCAGCTCAACGGCGGGTCCTTCGCTGTCACCGAAGCGCTGATGCGGCCGCTGCTACCCGATCGCGAGGTGGTAGCGCACTCTCTCAGCGTCAATGCCGACAGTCAGTTCATCTGGTGGTCGAACTGCGAACGTGTGGCCGCGTTCGAACTGTTCGGATCCGGCCCGGTGATCGGGGACGAGCGAGTCGTGGATCTGATCTGGGAAGTCGGTGGAATCGGAATCGACGACGATGCGCTCAACGAACCGGGCGAGCATGCCATGGAAGGCGCTTTTGCTTTGGCCGAGCGGATCACCGGTGTGGCTGTAACCGCCGAATTGTTTGAGGCAGGACCATTTACGGTCGCAGTTGTACCCGGCGAGGGGCGGACCCTCCAGGTGGATCGTCGCGCTGCCCCGATACAGAACCCACCCTCGCAGTGGCGCGAGGTAGCGCGACACTACAAGGCTGCGGAGCGGATTCCGCTGCACGGAATGATGTTCAAGGAGAGGCCTCCTGGCGGTCGCCCCAGCGCGGAACTCGAATTCTGGTTCAAACCTCGCACCTGTATCCGTCTGGCTGACGACGAAGGAGTGCTCTTTCTGCAGAACCGGCAGAAGCAGACATGGTTCCGCACCGACGGTGTGCTCGAAGTACGAAGCGGTGGTTACAGTCTCGATATTCACATCACGCAACTTCTCCAGATACACAGGACTTGGCCGGACGCTCGATTCGCCGACCTTCTTCCGCCGGATACGGCCGGCCGTGCAGTAGAGGTCAATGGGCGGCGCGCGTGGGAGTTCGAGATGCCGCCGGACTGGGCGGGTCTTGATTCCACTGTTGCGTTCGACGAGGAAACCGGAATTCCGTTGCGGTGGAAAAATAAAACGTGCACCCATGAGATATCGGAGCTGGAAACCGGGATCGACATGGGCGACGGCTTTTTCACCGGTCCGTGACAGCATAAGTTGGCGAGCATAGAGGGCGAGGGACGTATACCGTGTCTGGCGAGCAATCAACAACTGAACCGGTGCCGACCTGGTTTCGGTCGGCACCGGTGCGGAGTCGAAACACCGATCCGATTGCCGCCCTGTGCTATTGGGATGTCAGCTTGTCACGGACTCGCGCCCTTGGATCGCCGAGACCACAAGATTGCTCTTGGGTAGACTCGTCCCGGAATGTACGGCGCCGGCCCACTCGGTTGTCGTCGTGACCGCTGCGAAGTTCGATTGCAAAAGAACCATGAGTGTCTCGTGCAGTGACTGGGCCGACACCTGCCCCGCCTCGTTTGCCAGATGGATCGATCCGCTGGCGTCGGAAAGAATCTCTGCGGAGAACCCGAGAGCCTCAGCCTCCACGGCGGTGCCGAGGTCGCAGTTGTTGGTCATGTAACCGACGATCGTGATGGTGTCGATGTCTTTCGCGCGCAGCCATTCCGCTACATCTGTGCCGGCGAATACGCTCGCGTACTGCTTGTGCACTCGCTTGGTTGCCGGATCGATATTGCCCTCGAGCTCCGGGTGGAGTGACCATCCGGGCGTACCTTCGACAAAGACCGGGGCGCCTTCGGGCATCTTGTGCTGAACGACGACGACGGGAACGTCGTTCGCACCGGCAATCTTGACGGCGCGAAGGATGTTGGCCAGCGATTCTTCACGCGGTGGGTACTGGATCTGCAGAGGCCCGTCGAAGTACTCCTGCTGGACGTCGACGACAATAAGGGCACGGCGGGGTGTAGGCACGGTTCATCACTCCTGAAGGCGGGTCGATTTCAGTTCCGGATCGGTTATCCGTGTTGTTCGTCTTCCATTCTTCGGTAGGTTCGTATGCACCGTGAGTGGCACGGGTGCATACTTTCGATGATTTTGCGCCAACGTTGGGAGATCCATGCGAATCGCGGTGTACGCGTTTGACGATGTCACGATGTTTCACCTTGCGGCACCGATGATGGTGTTCGGTGAGGTGGGTCGCCTCGGACTTGCACACGGCTGGGAAACCCGGCTTTGGTCCGACCTAGCGGGCGCGGTTCGGACCACCGAGGGGTACTCGATCGGCGAGGTAGCGGGACTGCGGACGCTCGACTGGGCCGACATCGTGATCATTCCCTCATGGCCGCTACCACTTTCGCCGATCAGCAAGCTCTTGCGAGCCGAACTTTCCCGAGCGCACTCCCGCGGTACACCGATCGTAGGTCTGTGCCTCGGCGCTTTCGCTCTCGCTGACGCCGGACTCCTCGACGGTCGCTCGGCTGTCACGCACTGGGACATGATGCCCACGCTTGCCGAACGCCACCCCAGCATCCGCTTGGACGAATCGGTGCTTTACATCGATCATGGCGACGTTATGACGTCCGCCGGGACGGTGTCCTCGGTCGATGCGTGCTTGCATCTTGTGCGGAAACACCTCGGATCCGCAGCGGCCACCCGCGTGGCGCGAAACCTTGTTGTTGCGCCGCATCGAGAGGGTGGCCAGGCTCAGTACATCGAGAGACCACTTGCGGAATCTGCCGGCGACACAGCTGTTGCAGACGTGCTGGAATGGGCGCTCGGTCGGCTTGGTGAGCCGCTTTCCGTCGAACGCCTCGCGGGTCAGGCGCGGATGAGTCGGCGAAACTTCATCCGTCAGTTTCGTCTTGCCACAGGGACTACGCCGGCACGGTGGGTTCAAGAACAACGACTGGGTGAGGCTCGAGTTCTCCTGGAGACGACAGACTGGAGTATCGATGCCATTGCAGGCGCGTGTGGGTTCGGGAGCGCTGTCACCTTCCGGCAGAACTTCGTATCCGCGTTCGCAACCACTCCTTCCTCGTACCGGAAGCAGTTCGCCGACCACTCTGGCAATGGTCGTGTCGACGCACTCTCGACGTCGGCTAGGCGAAATGAGTAACTGTCGCGGTCAATTACGACAGCCGTCACGGACAGGCTGGAACTGCGCCGGTAAAACAGTTTCAGTTCCTGGTAGGCGCTGTCGGCACATCGCTCGGATGTGAACTAGACCACTCTGCGTTTACGTTCAGGCACGGTGGGGCGGTTACGGTTTGGTCCGCCGACGAGATGTTCACACCTGAGGTCGGCGGACCACCTGAGTTGCGCATTGGCCTACGTTCCCTGCAGTCCGCTCGCTCGAATGTCTGAACGCTTTCGGCCTATATGCGGGACCAAGGTCTTCAACTCGGGTTGGTTGTGGCACACTTCCAGCTATGTGGTGGATTGTCGGAATTGTCGTAGTTTGGATCGTCCTGGGAGCATTAGTGGGGCTCTGGATAGGTCGGTCGATCAGCCACACCGATCTCGAGGAATCGGCCGCCGAACTGCGCCGTACAGCGAATCACGACAAGCAACCGAATCGTTGCGGGGACTAGAGGGGGCAGGTGAGTGCGAACGGCGGCGGTCGTCAGGTAAGTGGCTTACCGCCGGTAACTCCGATGACTTCACCTGTGGTGTAACTGGATTCGCCGGACGCGAGGAACACGTAGGCCGGTGCGAGTTCGGCCGGCTGGCCGGCTC
This sequence comes from Rhodococcus sp. IEGM 1366, assembly GCF_033142425.1. Taxonomy (NCBI): domain Bacteria; kingdom Bacillati; phylum Actinomycetota; class Actinomycetes; order Mycobacteriales; family Nocardiaceae; genus Rhodococcus; species Rhodococcus sp. IEGM 1366. Next base: position 60,108 of record NZ_JAWLRZ010000007.1, on the reverse strand, counting down.
GCCCGAGCGGTACGTCGTCCCCGAATGTCTCGAACTTCTCCTTGGGCATCGTCGCCGGAATCAACGGGGTCCAGATCGGCCCTGGAGCAACGGCATTGACTCTGATCCCTTTCTTGGCGACGTCGCCGGCTAGTCCTTTCGTGAAGTCGATGATGCCGGCTTTGGTGGTGGCGTAGTCAAGGAGCTCAGGCGAGGGAGCGGCGCCTTGGATGGATGATGTATTGACGATCGTTGATCCTGGCTTCATCACGGCAATCGCATTTTTGCAAAGCCAGAAGAGTGCGTAGAGGTTCGTTTTCATCACGCGATCGAATTGTTCGGTGGTGATGTCGGCGATCCCGCCGAGCTGCACCATCTGAAAGGCCGCATTGTTCACCAGGATATCGAGGCCGCCGAGTTCGCGGACGGCAGTCTCCACAAGTGCAGCGCAGTGCTCTTCGGATCGGAGATCGCCTGGGACTCCCACCGCTTTCCGGCCCGCCCGCTCGACCCAGTGGGCTGTTTCCCGCGCATCTGCTTCTTCCTCGTCGAGATAACTCAGCACCACATCTGCACCTTCACGAGCGAAGGCGATCGCTACTGCTCGCCCGATTCCGGAATCTGAGCCCGTGATGATCGCGCGGCGCCCCTCGAGACGTCCGGTACCGCGGTAGGTGTGTTCGCCGTGGTCGGGGGTAGTGACCACCTCAGCCGTGAGGCCGGGGTGCGTTATCTCCGGCTGCCGGTCGCGTATCGGCGCGGAATATTGAGTGGTGGGATCCTGCATTGCGTACTGGTCAGGCATGTTGAACCTCCGCGTGCTTTCCGGTTAATCAGGCTCTGGATCGAGAGCCCTGCCTTTCGTCGATGTCGTCGGATGGTCGTTCGCCCGTCATGCATTGACGGCGAGGTCGTGTTCGGTGTCGGTGAGATCGCGGACGGTGCCGTTGGCCGCAGAATCTGTGAGCGTAGTGAGAAATGAGTGGGCCCACCTGTGGACGTCGTGGGACATGACTTGACGGTGCAGGGCGGACATGCGGCGTCGTCCTGATTCTGCATCTTGGTGGAGCGCCGTCATGATCATATTCTTCACACCGTCGAGATCATGAGGGTTTACCAAGTAGGATTGTCGCAATTCCATTGCAGCGCCGGTGAACTCACTCAAAACGAGTGCACCGCCAAGGTCGCCGCGGCAGGCTACGTACTCCTTGGCAACCAAGTTCATTCCGTCGCGTTTCGGCGTGACAAGCATGACGTCGGCAGCCACGAACAGTGCGATCAGCTCGTCTCGTGAGACCGGTTGATACAGATAGTGCACGATCGGGTGACCGATCTGAGCATGGTCACCGTTGATATGCCCCACGTGTTCCTCGATGACACCGCGGAGATCGATGTAGTGCTGCACGCGTTCGCGACTGGGGGTGGCCAGTTGCACCATGACCGTGTGCTCGGCATCGAGACGTCCTTCGTCGAGTAATTCTTTGATCGCTTCGAGTCGAAGGTCGATGCCTTTGGTGTAGTCCAGCCGGTCCACGCCGAGAAGGATTTTGTCGGGGTTTCCGAGTTCCCGCCGGAGCTCGATGGCGCGAGCAACAATCGTGTCGTCCTTGGCTGCGGCTTCGAGTTCGCGTGAATCCACGGAGATGGGGAAGGCGCCTATATTGACGATTCGATCGTGGGTGTGGACCTGTCCCAGAACGCTCCCTACTTCCGTTCGGGTGGTCTCCAATTCGAGAAGTCGGTGTGCGAGAAAAAGGAAGTTGTTGGCGCCGCCGGGTAGATGAAAACCGATGAGGTCGGCACCGAGCATGCCTTCGATAATTTCTCGGCGCCACGGCAGCTGCATGAACAGTTCGACTGGTGGGAAGGGGATGTGCAGGAAGAACCCGATCTCGAGATCGGGGCGCAATTCGCGCAGTATCTTCGGTACGAGTTGCAGCTGATAATCCTGTATCCAGACCGTCGCTCCGGGAGCGGCGCATCGTGCAGCTTCCTCGGCAAATCTGCGGTTGACTGCAGAGTACGAACCCCACCAGTTTCGATCGTAGGTAGGCGGTACCAACACGTCGTGATACAGAGGCCAAAGGGTGTCATTCGAGAAACCTTCGTAGTATTCCGCAACCTCCTGCGACGACAACGAGACTGGGTACAGCGCCAAGCCGTCTTCCGTGAAGTGCTCGACGTGTTCGTCCGGCACTCCGGGCCAGCCCACCCACGCACCACTTTTTGCTCGCAAAATCGGTTCCAAAGCCGTCACCAAACCGCCAGGACTTCGTCTCCATGATGTGGTGCCGTCGGGACGGCGTTCCAAATCGACAGGTAGGCGGTTGGCGACCACGACGAAGTCCGCGTGGCCCTCGCCATTTTGGCGAATGTTGTTCATGAGGAAGTTCTTTCCGTTGCGGAAGCGGATACGAAAGCTCCAGCTTCCGATAGGGAGCTGAAGACATCGATCCTGGTATCGAATTCCATCAGTTCGAGTAACCGTATGGTCCTGTGATCGGTTGCGAGCGCCCAGGTGATGCCGAGTCTGTTCACGCGCGCTGCCAGAGCGCTCAGGATGGACAGTTCAGCAGTGCTGCGAAAGTGGCAGTTGGTGCAGTCGATGACAAAGGGGCGTCCTTCATCGCTGATGTCTTGCAGGTGAGCGCCTAACGAAGCCAGGGACGTTGCGTCGATTTCGCCGCGAACGCAGAGGGCGGTGACCCCGTTGATCTCGGACAAACTGGCAAACAACACGTCAGAGGGGTATGCCGGGTCATGTGAATTTCCAAGCGCACCGGCAAGGCTTGTCAGCTCTGGGCGATGCGTAGCATCAGCTCGATCGTCCGAGGCTCGGCTTGCGGTGTCGCGCCCGCCATCGTGTCCGGATGAATTGTCTGTGGTTGTCATGCTGCCCCCGAGGTGAGAGTGTGTCACCGCATTCGTGTGCATTTCACCCCTGCGGTGGCATCGACGCTTCAGTTCTGTTCACTCTTCTCTTGCCATTCTTCGACGGGAACGCCGAGATGGTCGGCTAGACGGTTCATCGTTGCGGCAATCTGCTCCTCCGTGACCCTTGGGAATTGCGCCGCTTGGCGGAACTCCGCGTCCTTGACGCCGGACCAGTCGTATACCTGGGTGAGGCCGGTACTGCCTTCCGATACGACGTCGAGCCGCCACGACCAACGCGTGCCGCGAGGCTTCATGCCTTGGCGGTTCGGAATCCAGCCGATCTCTTCGTTGACGCGGTATACGAATACGGTGTTCTCCATGACGTACTCACCGAGTGCCGGCTGATACATCTGCATCGTGAACGTGTCGCCGACACCGTTCAGCGGCTTCGGATCGATTGCTCCTCTGAGCATGTCGGAGCCATCGATCGTTGCCTGTACCTCGGGGTTCGCCAGCGCGGCGAATATAGACGAGGTGGGTGCGCCGATGACGCGCCGGACGATGAGTTCGTCGGGCATGTGGGACTCGCTTTCATTGATAGACAAAGGTTTTCGTGCTCCATCGCCAGCCGAGGCGTACGGCTCCTTCGTGAAGTGGGTGCCGATTTTTTCGCGGTTGTGTCCTCCAGCTTCCCGCCACCCGCACGCGTCGTCTTTCTGTCTGTCTGTCAACTACCAAAATCTATACCAGCAAGCATAGATAATTGGCAATACTGCGATCGTAAATAACCATCTGAACTGGCCTCGAAACGCCGAACTGAGCGGAAAATGTCCACTGGAACGCCCAGTGATGGCTCGACTGCCCAACTTCTTCGCACAAAATCTGTATTGTGGCGGTTAGATTTACTGTGCGCGACGAACCGAGCGGTCGACGACGAGAGCCTGGCGAGTACGTAGTCGGATCGAATTCTTTCGTTGATCGCTGTGGTGAATTACGAATCTATATCGGGAGGCTTGAAACATGTTGGTACGCAGAATCGCTCGTCCGTTGCTCTCTACGTTTTTCATCGCAGGAGGAATCGATGCGCTGCGTGATCCTGCCCAGCGAGCAGTTCAAGCGGCGCCATTGATCGACAAATGTGTCGGGACGTTGCCCGAAGCGGTCAAGCAGAAGATCCCTGCTGATCCGGAAACGCTCGTCAAGATCAACTCTGCAATCCAGATCGGGGGTGGTGTGTTGCTGGCCAGCGGCAAAGCGCCCCGCCTTGCGTCGATAGCCCTCGCTGGCAGCCTGGTGCCCACCACGCTCGTCGGTCACGATTTTTGGAACGAGACCGATCCCTCGGTACGCGCGATGCAGCGTACGCAGTTTCTCAAGAATGTCAGCTTGCTCGGTGGGTTGATAATCGCATCCGTCGACACCGAAGGAAAACCATCTCTGGGGTGGCGCGGACGTCGCGCCGCAAAAAAGGCGCGGGCATCGGTTGTCGCTGCACTTCCGCTGGTCGCGGCACAGGGCCATAACGCTGGTTCTCGTGTCGAACATGCAATGGCTGTGGCATCGGAGCGTGGCTCCGAACTCGGCGACACTGCCAAAGCGCACGGTACGGATTGGATCGAACTGGCCAAGGAACGGGGTTCGGGGATTGCGGAGATCGCAAGCAAACGAGCAGCGGAACTTGGCGAAGCTACAAAGGAGCGTGGGCCGGATCTCTTGGAGGTCGCGCAGAAGCGTGGCTCCGAACTGGCAGAGATGGCGCGCGAGCGAGGCTCCGAACTCGCCGATTCGGCTTTGGAGCGTGGCACCGAACTCGCCGAGACCGCGCGCGAGCGTCGGGCTGAACTGGCAGACTTGACGCGCAAACACAGTGCCGAGATCGCAGAACTTGCACGCGCGAAGAGCAACGACTGGGCCGAGGTTGTATCCGAACAAACCGAGGTGCAGGGAAAGCGCGCACGTAAACGTGCGGAGGCAGCACTCGAAAAGGTTCGCGCCAAGAAGGACGAATTGGCACACTGAATATGTTGAAGAATAGGTCAGGCCACCTTCGGCCGGCCTGACCTATTCAGGGTGCATGTGGCGGTCAGTGTGCGAATGCCTTCCTCGCAGGTCGGTCGGCTGCGCTGTTCCTGAGTTGTTGGACGACTTCGTTGATCGCGGTTACCAGTTTGTATGCGAGGTCTTGACTGAAGCCTTCGCGTAACACGATGCGCAGGACGGCGACATCTTCGGCATCTGCGGGCATCGTGTACGCGGGAACTTGGAAGCCGCGTGCTCGCAGTTCGTGAGAGATGTCGAAGACGGTGAAGCCCGGGTCGTCGACGACTTCGAAGGACAAGACCGGGATGGCGGTGCCGTCGGTGATGATGTGCATGTTGTCTATTTTCGAGATCGCCGCGGACAGCATCAGTGCGGTATCGCGTAGAGATTCCATGATCTGGGTGTAACCAGCTACTCCGAGGCGGATGAAGTTGTAGTACTGCCCGACGACCTGATTACCTGATCGGGAGAAGTTCAGGGTGAAGGTCGGCATGTCTCCGCCAAGGTAGTTGACGCGGAATACCAGATCTTCGGGTAGATATTCCTTTGAGCGCCAGACCACGAACCCGATGCCCGGATAGGTCATGCCGTACTTGTGGCCGCTGACGTTGATCGATACAACACGTGGAATCTTGAAGTCCCACTTCAGTTCCGGGTGCAGGAACGGGACCACGAAGCCGCCACTTGCCGCGTCGACATGCAGCGGTACGTCTGGGCCGCCGTTGGCCGCGATGTCGTCGAGTGCTGCGGCGATCTCGGCAACGGGTTCGAGTTCGCCGGTAAACGTGGTGCCGAGAATCGCGACCACACCGATGGTGTTCTCGTCGACAGCGTCGCGGACCTGTTCGGGGGTGATCACGTAGCGGCCCTTGGCCATTGGCAGGTATTTGGGTTCGACGTCGAAGTATCGGCAGAACTTTTCCCATACAACCTGGACGTTGCTACCGAGGATGAGATTCGGTTTCGTAGCGTCTTTGCCTTCCTGCTCGCGGCGTTGCCGCCAGCGCCACTTGAGGGCGAGTCCACCGAGCATGACGGCTTCGGAGGATCCGACTGTGGAGACCCCGGTCGCGGAGGCAGGGTCGGATGTCAGTCCTTCTGCGTGAAAGAGGTCGGCAACCATGTTGACGCAACGAGTTTCGATTTCCGCTGTTGCTGGATATTCGTCCTTGTCGATCATGTTCTTGTCGAACGTTTCGGCCATCAGACGATCAGCCTGAGGGTCCATCCACGTGGTGACAAAAGTGGCGAGATTCAGTCGTGAACTACCGTCGAGCATCAACTCGTCGTGGATGAACCGGTATGCCGCTTCGGGATCGGATTCGGCTTTGGGTAGTCGTAGCGCGGGAATCGGATCCGTGCCGAGCCTGCCGGTGTACGCAGGTGCGAGGGTTTCGGTGGGAGCTGCAAAAATATCTGACATCTTTCTCCTCCAATAGTCGAACGAGCGATTGCGGATCAGTCGGACAGTCCAGAATCGAGTCGGAAGTTGTAGCGCCGCAGCGCTCTACACTTCGATCGACGGGTACAGACGTTCCATCGTGTAGCGGCGGTTGCGGCGTACCGAGAGTGCGCTGATCGTCATCGATACGAGCAGAATGCCGGAAAGGACGGCGATTGCTGTCCAGAGTCGCGAATCGACGTGTTCGGCGGTGATGAGTTGCCGGAGTCCGTTGACGGTATACGTCATCGGGTCGAACGGATGGATGTATTGAAATGGCGTGGCTGTCGTCGGTACCGGATAGATTCCGCCGGCGGAGACCAACTGCAGCATCAGGAAGGCCAAGGTCACCACTCGGCCGACTGCAACTCCGAAGAGAGCATTGAACATCTGAATCATCGCCAGATAGGTCGCCGAGACCAGCATCAGGAACAGGATCGTTCCTGGAACGTGTTTGACGTCCAGGCCCACTCCGATGTGTACCACTGCGTACATGGTGATCACTTGGAGGATACCGATGAGCAGTGCCGGCCAGTACGAGGCCAGAACTGTTCGATACAGGCCAAGATTGCTGATGGTTGCGCGGGATTGTAACGGGGTCAACAACATCCAGGTGATAATGCAGCCGACGAACAGGGCCAACGACAGGAAGAAGGGTGCGAATCCCGTACCGAACGTTGGCGCCTCGTTCGTGTAGTCCTGCTTGAGTGCGACTGGAGTGGACAGGGTGTCCGCGGTAGCTGTGCGTTGATCGTCAGTCCAACTCGGTACCTGCCCGGCGCCCTTTGCGAGTGCGTCGGCCAGTTCATCCGAGCCCGATTGCAGTTCCACCATTCCCGAAGCGAGCTGATCGGCTCCGCTCGCGAGCGCGAAACTGCCATCGGTCAATTGGATCAGTCCGGAGTTCAAAGTCGTGGCTCCGGAACTGAGCTGGTCGGCGCCGTTGCGTAGTTGCCGCACGTCTGAAGCCAGTCCACCGTTTTGCAGGAGTGCGAGTCCGGATTGCAGGGGACTGGTTGGATCCGTCAACTGGTATTCGAGTGCGCGTGCGTCTTCGCTGAGGCGACTGATTTCCGCTTGTAGTGCGGCAGTGTCACTTTGGGGTTGTGCTGCAGCGAGTGGGGTGAGTGCTGCAACGGCCTGTTGTGCGAGAGGATCTGTGCTGGGCCCGAGAAGGTCGAGCACCCGCTGGACCGCTGGTGAGACGGTGACTTGTGGCGGCTGGGGGAGGCGATCGCCGAGAGCAGTGAGGGACTGCCTCAGCTGTGCCGCTTGGGCTCCGAGGTCGGGCACGTTGCCGGCGTCGAGGGCGTTGAGCAATGGATCCGCGACACCGTCGATCGCCGTGGCGAGTTGCCCGGCGCCGGCTGCGAGCTGCGCAGACCCATCGCGTGCGGTAACCATGTTCGTGGAGAGCTCGTCGGCACCGGAGCTGAGTTGATCCGCTCCGGCCTTGGCTGTGTCGATACCGGTCGCGAGGGTCTTTGCTCCGTCGGCAGCCTGGCCCAGGCCCGAACCGGCGGTCTGCAGACCTGTCAGGACCTGGCCGACGCCTTGGGCGCCGATGGTCGAGTTGACCTGGTTGATGACCTGTTCGGAGGCGTCTTGACCGATGATGGTGGCCAGATAATTATTGGCGTCGTTGAAGGTGAAGGTGAGATCGGCCTTCTCGGGGTTGTCGCCGTTGGGTGATTCGACAGCGTCGCTGAAGTTCTCGGGCAAGGTGATCGTGAAATAGTACTTGCCGCTGGAGAGCCCGGCTTGGGCTTCTTGATCCGAGACCTCCGCCAAATCAAGTTGTCCGGAGGCGATGAGCGATTTGACGACTTGATCGCCGGCGTCGACTTGTTGTCCTGTCGATGTTCGTCCTGAGTCGTTGTTGACAATCGCAGCGGGTATTTTGTTCACCTCGCCGAAGGGGTTCCAGAAGGCCCACAAGTACATCGCGCCGTACAGCAACGGCAACAAGATGATGGTGACGATCGCGATTCGTGGCAGGGTGCCGCGGGAATAGCGTTTGACATCGCTGCCCAGAGATATACCTGCGAGCATCAGTCACCTTCCTTCGGTCATAACGCCGATATCGCCGGCTCCGAGCAATCCGTGCATGTTCACCACGGCGTGGACGCCGGTATCAGGCGGGAGTGCGTTGACATCTGCAGTGATCACCGACTGGTGCTCGCCGAGTGCAACAAGCCGTTGCAGCAAGGCGGCTCTCTCGAGGTCGTCGGCGATTTTGTCGATGCGCCCGACAACGAGCAATGGCGGGCGTTTGGTGTTCGCGACGGCGATCCGCAACAACAATTGTTGGATTTCGGGAAGGTCGTCGACGAAGGCATTGAGCGGGGGTAATTCGATGTCACCGAACGTGTCTGCGCACATGTTCGCGACTTCCACCTCGCTCGCGCGGGGAACGATTTTGTACCACGGAGAATTCCATCGCAGTTGTTCGGTCACCATGTCACGTACGGTCACCGACGGTCGGACGTCGTCGAGTTCGTTCAGACATGCGATCGCCGAGATGGCCAAGATTCTTGTCGGATTGTCGTAGCCGAGTACGGCTAATGTCCCCGCGGACAATCGCATTCGTCCGCACAGTGTCATCAGCAAGGCGGTTCGCGCGGCGCCGGCCTGCGCGGCCAGCACCGTCACACCGCCTGCGTCGATATCCATATCGAGTGGACCGAACACGTGGCCCCACGGTCCGTGTAATTCGATGCCCCGAGCGGAGACCAATGTCCCCGCCGCTGCTTCGGCGGGTAATTGCCAACTCTCTGAACTGGTTTCAACCAATTTGAGGCCTCCCGACCTTGGTGCGGCACGGCGGCGCGGAGCTACGCGAGAGGTCCCCGGTGGGTTCGTCTCGTGGAGGATCACGCATCGACGAGAGATGTCACAAAGTGTCTTTCACTACCTGGCCGTTCTTGACGATGACCCTTAGGCTCTTGCCTGGATCTGCGAGCAGGTTGAGGTCCTCGAGTGGATTTCCGTCGACGAGTAGGACATCCGCCCACGCGCCCTCGGTGATCACTCCGAGTGGTGCCTGCCTGTAGGGATCCCGCTCGCCGGCGAGCCGGAAGAGCTCGGCATTTCCGGAGGTGAGCATCCGAAGGGCGTCGACATTGCTGTAATGGTCGCCGAGTCGGGCGGCCATCTCGCTCTGCCGGGGTGCGATCTGCGGTTCGAGCAAAAGATCTGTGCCCCAGGCTGTTTTGACGCCGTGTTTGCGGGCCCAGCTGTAGACGTCATCGGTACCGGTACAGATCTCGCGGTCCTTTTCTGCACGGCTAGGGTCGGGGTAGTGATGGTCGCCCAAGGCGAAGGGCTGCATCGAAAGCCAAATGTCCTTCTCGGCCATCAGCGCGATCGTCGCCTCGTCGGCGAGATGGCCGTGTTCGATGGATTTCACGCCGGCATCGATCGCGCGGCGAATGCCGGTGACGTTGTAGACGTGGGTAGCGACGTAGGTTCCGTAGTCGGTGGCGGCATTCACCGCTGCACGAAGTTCGGGATCGGTGAACTGGACTGTGTAGAGAGGGTCGTACATCGACGCTGCGCCGCCGCCGACCATCATCTTGATTTGTGAGGCACCCTTTTTGAGTTGTTCGCGAACTGCGGCCAATACCCGCTCCGGACCGTCTGCGACGCGCATGAAGCCGATTTCTTCGGCCCGACTTTGCTTTCCGCCCAAAGCGGTGGGGCATTCGTAGACGAATCCGAAGTCGCCGTGCCCGCTGGTCTGCGAAATAGCGGCCTGGGAGGGATAGATTCGAGGCCCCTCGAACAGTCCCCGGTCGATCACCGATTTGATGCTGCTGGTGTCGCCGGCCATGTCCCGGACCGTGGTGAACCCGCGGTGGAGCATGTTCTTTGCCTCGGCGAGGCCATTGAGCGCGATATGCGCTTCGCTGCCCATCACCATATCCATGTATGAATTGGCGTTGCCGACCAGATGCACGTGAGCGTCGCTCATACCCGGCATCAAGACTCGATTTCCACCGTCGATGACGGTGGTCTCTCGGCTCGGGTCGTCTCCGATCGGGGATTGCGAGACTCCCGCAATCGTCTCTCCGTCAATCAGCACGTCACCCGAAACTACTGTCGCAGCGACGCCGTCGAAGATACGAACATTGCGGAACAGTAAACGATGTCCAGCTTTTGAAGGGGCTGTCATAACTCGCACGCTAACAGTGAAATTCGGACATTGAGGGCAAATAACGAAAAATCACCCTATTGATTCGGTAACGATCAGACCTGGCGAACCGATCCGGAGATGCCGTCGTAGACGGGGGGTATGCGCAAAATCTCGGATCCTCGAAATAATATGTCGGAGTTGAACTACACTGCGGCGCATGCTGATTCACCCGACATTACGGATGCAGTCCTGGGGCTTCGTGATCGGATCGACTCTCTTCGCGCTCGGTTCGGCACCCTTCCTTTCGTCGCTCTTCGGTGCCGCCCTCGCGAACGTTTTCTTTTTCGCCGGGTCCTGGTTTTTCACCGGCGCCGCGTTTATCCAGTTGATACTCAGTGGATCGGCCACTACTTCCGACTCCGGTAAGCCTGCAATCCGTGCCGTGTGGTTATCGGCAGCAGTGCAGCTTCTCGGCACGATACTGTTCAACATCAGTACCGGATCAGCTCTGCACGACCTCAACGTGCAAGGAGAAATGCACCTCGTCTGGAATCCCAACGCGGAGGGCTCTATCGCATTCCTCGTTTCGAGCGGTCTTGCTGTGCTTATCCTGTGGCGCGCGAAGACGTACTGGGCGCCGCGATCGACGGAATGGCAAAGCGTCTGGCTCAACACATTCGGATCCATTGCTTTCGGCGTATCTGCCGTCGGATCGTTCATACTCCGTGACGGAAATACACTTGATCCCAATATGGCCAATATCGGCACCTTCGTCGGTGCGTTGTTCTTCCTGTTCGCCTCCGCGGTATTCCTGGGAAAAAGCACCCGGCCAGTGTCGGCAATGGCAGAAGCGGTCTGAGTGCACCAGTTTCATCATCGTGAGGAAACAGCGGTGCGTACGTGAGGAATCGTGAGACACGATCTAGCAATGTTTATCGCGCGATATGATCGCGCGAATACCGGCGGTTATGTGCGCTGCCCATATCTTGCAAGCGCATATAACCACCGATAATTCGGGTACCGATCAGGACGGTAGGGCGAGGAACTTCAAAGGTGCGGTCTCATCGAAGCGGCCGGTGACATTTCCGGCCAGCCCACCCTCGAGAGCGGTGTCCCCGATCAGGTCGAGCTTGCCGGCGGGAGCGCCCTCCTCGAAGTTCAATTCACTCAATTCGACCCAGACGACATTGGGTCGAGTTGTCGACTCGAAGACGTATCGCTTGTTGGTGAGGTCGGAGACGGTCTGCCAAATCGTCTGCGACGCGTTCGGCTTGTCGGGATCAGGGATGCGGAACGGTTGCGCGGTGTTACGGATGACGCTGAACATGCCGGCGATTGCCTCGAGTTGGGTCTTGGGTTCGGGAAGGCGTCCGACGTAATACGCTGCGCGCGCGAACCTATCGGAGGCCACTGTGGTTCCGGGAAGTGGCCTGTCTCCACCGAACCCTTGGACCTGCTTCAATAGTTCGATCTGCTTGTCGTAGGTGGGGGAGTTGGTCATCACGCGGTAGTCACGGCTGTGCCACACGTTGGGCTTTCCGTCGATGTACTCGATGACTACGGAGTCGCCGTTCCCATCGTCCAACGCGAGGTGCACCGCGGGTACTTCACCGGTGCTCGGGTCTCCCAGTGGGACGACTTGGACACTGGTGTCCTCGATCCAGGCCACTGCTTCGTCGACGGTTGCGAAGTTGTCGAGGAAGTACTGCATCCAGACCGCCATGCTCAAGGCGGGTTTGCTTTTGTCGTGCTCGCCGTACGTTGATTCGGAGAGCCAGAGGATATGCCCGGCGAGGCCGACTTCGTTCATCCCGTCGACGGTCATCATGTCGTACGCGCCTGCCACGACGCTGCCGTATCGGGCTACCCAGGACAGTTGGCCGCCGACGCCGTCGTCTCGTTTGATCCCCCGAGGCATAACCCACAGGTTCGTGGCGGTATCCCGGTGGTAGTCCATGTTTCGACCGACGAGAACCGCTCCGCCGGGTTCATTCCAGATGACGCGAGTGCACATACTTTCACCTTTCCTGGATCAGATGTGGGACGAATCAACTGCTCAGGCAATGGTTATTGGAATGCCCTCCGATTATGGCGCACGAGGTCCGCAACTCGGCAGGCGAGCGCACGATTCATCTGCGTTATCGGTGGATAGTCCGTAGTCGCTGTGAACAATCGAGTCCAATGACCAGCAGCGCGAATTACCCCGCCGGTCTTCATGAGGTATCTGCTTTTCACCTCCGTGTACAGGCGCCTCGCTGCCGTTTTCGACGTATGTCGCGGATCAACGCGTTCCAAGAATTGCCGTCTGACAAAGGGTCTGAAAGAAGATGTGTGCAGGCAACTCTCCTTTGTTTTGTATCACGAGTCACGTGTTTGCATGGGCATACGGCACATTGGCTAGGGGTGAAATCGTGGGTGAATTTCGCGATTTAGTGCGTGATGTACACGCATGATGTGTCAGGCGAACGGCACCTGCCGCATGTAGCAAGTGGTCGATCGGCCGGCCGGACAAAGGCAGTGACAAGGAGGGTGGTTAGTCTAAGAATTCGCCCTAATCGACCATCGCGCTGCGTCTCACGTGTTAGATTTCGATTGTTCCAATCTTTGTCGTAGCGCCCGCCGAGTCCGGCTCGGATTTCTCGGGCAAGTTTTTGTGACTGTGCCGACCAGCCGTCCTCGTAGACACGGATGTCTGGATCAATTCCTCAATGGTCGGCGAACCGTAACCGCGGGCAGTCTCACGCACGCGAAGTTTCCCGCTCGGAAAGCACGCATCCTCGCAGACCGATTACTCACCGACTGCGGCGACGAAAGGTAGCTCCCATGAGTTCAGGCGCCCAGATCGACTCCGCCCCATCGTTACTCACCCACGTAACATCCTCGCTGCGGTGTTGGTGGTTCTGACCCTGATCTTCATCTTCCAGAACCGGAGCGAAACCACGATCAAACTGTTCTGGGTATCCGTGCAGTCACCGCTCTGGCTCACCCTCGTCGTGATCCTCCTACTCGGCTGGATCGCCGGCCTTCTCACCCGCCGTAAAAAGCCAACCAACTGAATTCGCAAACGAATAGCTGTCGGTGGCCGGGATCGGCTGTCGCGGAAAGGTCTTCATAGTTCAGGTGCGTAGCAGAAGAATATCGGCAAACACTGGTTCTCTCGAAATCTACAGAAGGTGAAACGATGTGTACCAGAGTAATTTGGCCTGATGCCGCGGGGTCTGTTCTCGTCGGCCGCAACATGGACTATCACCGCGACACCGGGACAAATCTGTGGTTGCTTCCCCAGGGGGTTGAACGCAACGATGGCGTCGGCGGTTCCCTCAGTTGGACAGCCGAATACGGCAGCGTCGTGGCTGGCGCATTCGACATGATGTCGGTGGACGGCATGAACGAGGCTGGACTGGCGGGCCATATCTTGTGGCTCGCGGAATCGGATTACGGTAGTCGTGACACATCGAAGCCAAGTCTGAGCATGGCGATCTGGCTGCAGTACTTCCTGGACAACTTTGCCACTGTTGCGGATGCCGCCGCCTGGATCGTCGATTCCGACGTCCAGGTTGTACCGCTGGGCGATCCGGCGACTGGCGAGGTGCCCGCCGTTCACCTTGCGTTGGACGACGCGACCGGCGATTCGGCGATCATCGAGTACCTCGACGGCAAGGCGACCGTCTGGCACGACCGTGACTACCGTGTGATGACCAATTCCCCGTCCTTCGACAAGCAAATCGAACTTCTCAAAGAGGTCGACGGGTTCGGTGGCACCAAGCCGCTACCGGGGACCACGCTTGCGTCCGACCGGTTCGCTCGCGCAGCATATTACGTGGGCCGGCTGCCTGAGCCGAAGAGCGAGGTCGAGGCGGTGGCGGGAATGTTCAGCGTCATCCGCAATGCTGCGCAACCCTTCAGGATCCCTGATCCCGACAAACCCTATGCCTCGCAGACGATTTGGCAGACCGTCTCCGATTTGACCAACAAGCGGTACGTCTTCGACTCGACTACGCGACCCAATGTCTTGTGGGTGGACTTCGACAAGCTGGACTTCAGTGTGGGCGCGCAGGCAGGCAAGCTCGACCTGATGGGCGACACGTCCCTCGAAGGCGGACTCGCCGGTAACGTCTCTCGCCGCTTCGAGGAAACACCGCCTATGCAATTTCTGACTCTGCCGGCCTGATCGACAGCAGCCGGCTCTCCCTGCGTGGGTGGTCAGCTCACCGTCGGTTATGCCATCGCCGCGACATCATCGATCCCTGAGGGGTGTACATATGGATACTGCGGATCAGCTGCCTTCCGTTCCTGTGGCAACCGAGCGTGCGGTCGACGCTCAACTCAGGGCGAGTTGGTTGCCGCTCGTGCTCGTGTGCTGCACCGGTTTGGTCTCGGTATTCAACGCTACGGTGTTGCCAATGGCGATCAGTCGGATCGTCGACGGGCTGGACACCACGATCTCAAACGTGCAGTTGGCCATCGTCGCGTACGGCGTGTTCGTCGCAGCCTTCACGATCACGGGCGGCAAGATCAGCGGGGTGCTGGGTGCTAGAAACACTCAGATGCTCGGCTTGAGTGTCTACGCCGCGGGAATGCTGTCTTGCGTTCTGGCACAGAATGTCTCGGTTCTTATCGCAGGTGAGGCGATCGCCGGACTCGGCGGTGCTCTTCTTGTGCCCAACGCGCTGGCGATTCTCGGTCAGACATATTCCGGCACGCAGCGCACCGTTGCGGTGTCGGTGCTGGCGGGTACAACCGGAATCGGTGCGGCGCTCGCTTTGCTGGTCGGTGGATTCCTCGTGCAGGCCTGGGGTTGGCGAGCACCCTTCGTGCTGCTGCTCGTCGTAATTGCAGGAACGAGCGTCGTCGCGTCCCGTCTACGGCTACCCCGGACTACGTTCCGAGGGACCATCGACAAGACGAGTATCGCGCTTTCGGCCGTGGGCGTGCTGATGTTGGTCGCCGCCATCAATCAGATCGGATCGTGGGGGCTTGTCCTCGCCGCCGAGGGTGCTCCCTTGAGTGTGCTCGGCCTCTCTCCCGTGCTCGCGTTGGTAGTGATCGGCGGCCTGGTGCTCCACACGTTTGTCGCGCGCCAACACGAGTTGCTCGACGCTGACAGGACACCCCTGCTCGCCCCTCAGGTGTTCGGCTCTGGGCTCAACCGTGCGTGCCTGAGTGGGCTGGTCGCGGTGAACCTGTTGATGGCCGGAGTGAGCTACCTGCTGCCGCTCTATACGCAGATGGTGCTTGGCAAGAGTCCGCTGGGGACGGCACTGATGCTGATACCGATCTCCCTTGCCGCACTCGCCTCCGCTGCTGCCACACCAGTTCTGATGCGAATGATAGCGTGCCGTTGGCTGTTGACAGCAGCCCACGTGCTGGCTGCCGCGTCGGTGATACTGCTGGCAATGACCATCTCCAACCAATGGTCAGGTGCGTGGACTTTGATCAGTGAGGTCGCCTTGGGCCTCGGTATCGGAGTGGGACTGAGTGCGGGCAGTGCATTGCTCATGGAGACCAGCCCACCGTCTCTCTCCGGAGAGATCGGCAGCGCTCGGGGAATGGCGAACTTTCTCGGCCTGTGCACGGGTACCGCCGTCGCGGGGGCCGTGCTGATGTCCGTGCTTGCGCAGTCCGCCTCGGTCCGTGTCGCCGACGGATCGGATCTACTGTCGGACAGCAGAATTGAAGTGACCACCAGTTCGGTCAGTTTCGTCGAAAACGACGACCTCCGAAGCCGCCTCGCGGGAATGGAGTTGACCTCGGCGCAGCTCGACCGGGCGGTGGAGATCAATGTCGAATCCAGGTTGGTTGCGCTGCGTGCGAGCCTCTGCGTGCTCGGGTTGGCGGCGCTACTCCCGATCGTGACGTTCAGGCACCTGCCATCCCGGCGGGAATTGGATTGATTTGTCGCCGACTCGATGCGCGCTTGGTGTGGTGAGTTGGAATGCCTTCATGGTTGCGGTCGGGCCTGTCATGGAGTCGAAGGAGCGTTGTTTGGCTCTTCGGCAGCCACAACCAGTTTCCGAGTATCTCGGCGATAGTATTGAGACCGTGAAGAGGTCCGAGATCAGCGCTCTGCGCCGCCGTTGGTCCAGCGAGGATGTCGAGAATCTACGGGAACAGTTGCTCAATCAGTCGCGGATTGTCAAGCCGCCTCACACACTCACTTCTCGGTGGCCGGCGACCCATGAACGGCTGGTGGATTTGCGTGGTCTGACGGTGGGTCGCTATGGATTGGACATCAGATTCGTCACGCTGGAACGTATCGATCTTAGTTTCATGCGGGGTGCGCTCACCGCGTTCGAAGCCGAATTGTTCGACTGTCGCTTCGATTTCGCTGCATTGACCGGCCAACCACGCTTGAACCGCAGATTCGAACAATGCAGTTTCCGCGGCGCCACCCTCTCTCGTCTGGCGCTCGGGCCGAAGATTGTCGATTGCGATTTCACTGGAGCGAAAGCCCACAAGCTACGTTCCGTGCCCAACACCGTGTTCGATCGGTGCACATTCGACGACTCGGACCTCACAGGTGCGCAGTTCTCCGACACCTCGTTCGTCGATTGCAACTTCGGTGCAGTGCGGTTCTCCGCGTCGACGAACTTCGTGCGGTGCTCGTTCACCCGTACCATCATCGATTTCGGCATGGCACAGGTCTCGCGAACGACGAGTGACGGCACTGCTGTGCCGGACCAATGGGAAGGCGAAGCCGAGGCAACCGTCGCACTGGAGCGCTTTGCCGCACGCCACACCCGAGCGATTCTCGCGGACGATGAGGATGGGCCGGCCCTCAACTCGGCGATTCAGGATCGGCAATTCGAGTAGGGATCGGTGTGGTGACGAGCGCCGAATGGGCGATCAGTCCGGCAGGAAGTTGCAGTGATCAAGGTGAACCAGGTCGTCTCGACCTCAGAAGTGGAGAAGTCAGGTGACGTCGACCTCGTCGTGGTCTGCCCGGGTGATCCGGTCTGGTCTCGAATTTGTGATCATCACCGCGTGAACATGGAGATGCTCAGGACCGAGTAATGCCCTGGGGCGCAATGATTATCGCGTGAGAACGGCCAATAGTTTCCTAATGGGGATTCAGTTTCTGACCACGGCGATCTGTGTTCGGTGGTGCGTCGGATTGTCGATCTCGTCAACCGTCGCGACAGCGAGGTCGGTATAGGTGAATGTCGGATCGGATGAATGCAAGAGTTCCGGGCCGGCGCTGACTAGCAGTGGGCCGGTTTCGGCGTGCTCTGCGATGACCACAGGAGGGGGAGTGATTACCACCCAGTCGAGTTCGCTCGGGCTCTGCTGGAGGAGTTCGAGTTCGAGGGCATGACCGACGGTGAACGGCTTCGCGTCGTCGGGGAAGTCAGGGGTATCCACCAGTCGTATTCCCGGGGTCGGTTCGAGGGTTGTTCCGATCCCGATCACGAGTAGACGCCTGGTCTGCAGTCCTCCGATCAATGCATGCGTGGATGCGGAAAAGAACTGGTCCGGTGGTGCATCCATGCTAGCGCCGGCATTGATCACCGCATCGGCCCCTGCCGTGAGTCGGCGTACGTCAGCGACATCGGTGACGTCGCCCGTGACGCCGTCGATGTCGGGGTGCGCATGTGGGTGGCGCATCACGGCTAGTACGTCGTGGCCCCGGGCGCGGGCCTGTGCCAAGATTCGACGACCCGCGCGGCCGCCAGCTCCGAACAACACAATCCGGCTCATGCTTTCCTCCGTTCACTGCGTCACCGAGATGGCGACGGGGACGAGTTCACGGTAGAACGCGCCCCCTCGGTTACCGCAACGTAAGCGACTCGACATCCGTAGTGTGGATTGCATGACTGGACCTCTGGATTCAGAACTATTCGCCTCGTGCGGGACGGTTCGTCCTCCGGTGCAGGTAGGCGGTAAATGGGATGCTCAGATCATCTTCTGCCTCCTCGGTGGGGCCCGGCGGTTCTCCGAGATACAAGTCCCGATGCGGCACGTTGCGCCGAAAGTCCTCACCGAATCTCTGCGAACTATGGAGCGTGACGGGTTCGTCAGTCGGACAGTGCATTCGGAATCACCGCGTCACGTCACCTACGCTTTGACCACACTCGGATACACGCTCACGCAGCCGCTGCAGGCTGCTTGTGAGTGGTCTCAAAAACACCTTCCGGAGGTGATCGAGTCGCGTCGTCAGCACGAAGCTGGGCTCGCTTGACGGGTCGCGCGGCGGGGTTTCGTGTCAGCGAATAACTAGGTCATGGTCGGTGGCGCTGAGAGTGATCGCTGCAATGTGGTTTCCGCGCATCCAGTCTCGGACGAACGCGTCCAGTGCGGGGTTCGATTCCCGAGTCGCGTACGCGTCCGCCGGGATTTCGATTGCCCCGACGAGGTGGCGTGGGTTGGCGTCGAGGCCGGGCCCGCGGGGTGTCATTCGGAGTCCGTCGGCGGTGTGCAGGATGACTGGAATGTAGGTGCCGTCCGGTGCGGTGACTGTCGCGGTCCGGGTAGTGGCGACGGGGTCGAAGTGGTCCACGTCCAACCGGTAGCCAGAAGGCTGTGCGTGCTGGCCGATCGCGTCGAGCATGCGCGGGTCCACCACGGTGTACGGAAAACCGATGTCGATCAGTGTCTGACCGTCGATGGCGCCGTCGCGGGCGGGCAGCGTTGTGGACAGGTCCCAAGGGGCGGCGGGGGCCAGGGTATCTGTCGAGCGGTCTGTCGGCGTGTTCTCGATCGGCGAGCCGAGGAGGTCCGCGCCCGTTGGTGTGAACTCCCACAGGCCGCCTACGAGATCCTTGTGCCAGAAACCGGATTCGGTGCCGTTGCGGCCCTCCACGCGCAACTCGCGCCGATTCGGGCCGGGGCCGAGGGAGTGCACACTGATCGCGGATGTGATCTCGCCGGGAATCTTGGGTTGGTGCACCCAGTCCGGAGCCGGCAGTTGGATTGCGGCGGTGCTGCGGTCGAGCGTTTCGGCGACGAGGTTGGGCGCGGACGGTTTATCCGACTGGTCGTCCCAGCTGTAGCGGAAGAAGATCGAGTCCGATCCCGACGAGTCGAAATCGAATGTGCGGGTGTACATGTCGCCGTACTTGTTCATCACGAAGGTGGTCGATCCGGCCGCCGACAACGAGTCGGCCTGGAACCGCCCGCCGAGCGGCCCGCCGATCTCGTAGCTGTCGTCGTTGGGTAGCCACGGGTCCGCGTACGTGATGCGGCTGCCGTCCCCGGTCAGCGCGGGGAGCATTGTCATCTTGCCAAATCCGACGAAGTGGATTCGTCCGGCGATGTCGGTGAAGGTTTGGTTGTCCCACGGCGACGACACGCTCAGCGCCCATCCGTTCGGACGGTCTCCTGGCAGTTGCCGGCCGGGAGCGCTCCACAGGGGTGCCCCCCACGCGGAAGTCCAGTTCCACGCCAGCGGGTGCTGGGACGCGTTGTCCATCGTGTAGATCCAGCCGTTGTCGTCGACCGCGACGAGTTCGTCGTCGTCCAGCGATATCCCGACCAACCGGCCGCGCAGGCATTCGGGCATCGGTACGAATCGCCAGGGTTCGGCGGTAGGCGCGCCGGCTTCCCTGGGCCGAGTGAGCAGGTCGTGGCCGACAAGCGCGAAGTCCCAGAATCGGTTGAATTGAGTGGTCGGAGTGCGAACCTCGACGGACGTGGGGGCGGTCGAGCCGGTAAACGTCGGCAGTTCGGCCAGACCGATACGGCCTCCGCCCGATGGAGCGCCCGGCGGCAGCTGGGCGGTCCCGAACGGTACGCAGCTCGCTGGTCCGGCCTCGGCGGGTGCGGCCGCGGCGAGGGGAGTGGGCCACAGCAAGCCTGCGGCGAAGAGGACGCCGACACACAGAAGTCGCGTTGGGCGCGGGTGCAACACTCTACGGCTGGTGTCGATCATTGTCCGATTCTCGCATGCATCGACATGTCCACCGCGTTGCTGGTGAGGACGGTCCATCCGTGTCGAATGCGGCGCAGCGTGCTGATTGTGGCCTTGGACGTAGGTAGCGGATGCGTCGCTGCTCCACAGTGACCAGGAGTCCGTCCAGTCAGGCGGTCGGGTGCTCGGAAGGCGTCATCGCGGTCAGTAGCGCGAGGAAGTTTCGGAATGCGGCAGGCATGTCCACCTCGTCCGGCGCCAAGAGCCACTGGATCTGTATGCCGTCGATGACAGCTATGAGTAGTGGTGCAGCTTGCTCGGGTGTGAGCCCGCCGGCCAATCGGTCCCCGAGCTCCGCGCGCAGCAATTCGGCCATGCCCTCTCGCACGGACGCATAGCGCTCGGTGAAGAACTCACGCGCTGGGTGCTGCCCGGTCGCGCTTTCGGCGGCGAGTGCGGTGAAGGTTTGGACGACTCCGGGCCGGTCGGCATTGAATTCCACGATTTGTTCGAGGTGAGACAGTCGCACATCCGTCGAGTTCGCGAGAAGGGCTGCGGCGTCCCATCGGTCGCGAGCGTCGAGCACTCCGATCAGGAGGTGTTCCTTGCTGGGAAAGTGGTGCAGCAGTCCGGGTTGCGTCAGGCCGACGCGCTCGGCGACGGCAGCGAGAGTGGTGCCGCGGTATCCGCGCTCCGCGATCTCGGCCATTGTCGCGTCGAGAATGGCCTCGCGCCGGGCCTCGGCCTTGACCGCCCGGCCACCCCGTTGTCGCTCAGTCATGCAATGAGCCTATCGACGGAAGCGTTTCTCATCGCGCCTGGGTGAGGATGACGGCCATCAGTCCCGCGTCCTGGCTCTGGGTCGGCGCCAGAGCATTGCCAAGGTGACGGCCCCCGCGATGACGCGAACGGTGTTCAAGGACTTCAATTTTGAGTCTCGATGCGCAGGGTGAGAGGGCAGTCGGCCGACGAGGCACCGACGTGGAGATCATACGAACCGGGTCGGTAGCACCAACTACGGCTCTGCTCGTCCCAGACCTCGAACGCACGACGCGGCAGAGTGATTGTTGCCGTTGCGGTTTCGCCGGCCTCTGCCACCACGCTCGCGAAGCCGGCAAGCGCACGGGCGGGTCTGGACGGGTCGATGTCGGCGGCAGCGAGATACACCTGCACAACCTCGCGTCCCTGCCTAGATCCAGTGTTGTGGATACGAACCGTGACGGTGTCGCCTTGCCATTCGACGCTCTCGTATTCCCACGTGGTGTAGCCGAGACCGTGTCCGAACGCGAACGCGGGTGCGACATCTGTTCGGTCCCAGGCGCGGTAGCCGATGAACAGGCCCTCGGTGTACGTGAGCTTGCCGTCGACGGGTGTGACATCCGTGACCGGGCAATCCGCAAGTGTTGCGGGCCAGGTGGTCGGTAGCCGGCCACCCGGCTCAGTCAGTCCGACCAGAACATCGGCCAGTGCGGCGCCGGCTTCCTGGCCGGGGAACCAGCTCAGCAATACCGCCGAGACATCGTTCCGCCAGGCCATCTCCACCGGCGAACCCGAGTTCACGACAACGACAGTTCGCGGGTTAGCGGCAGCTACGCGGGAGACCAATTCGTCTTGACGCCCCGGCAATTTCAGTGTGCTGCGGTCGAAGCCCTCGGACTCGACCTGGTCAGTTGTCGCGACGACAACGACGGCGACGTCCGCCGACTTCGCGGCATCGACCGCCTCGGCCATCAGCTCTTCCGGGTCTCGTTGCGGCTCCTGGTGTCCCAGACTGAAACTGAGGATGTCGATCGGCGAACCCTCCATTTTCATCGGAGTGTGCTTCAGTACCACTTCGACAGGTTCTCCGGCAGTCAGTTCGACGGAGCCGCGGTCCTTCGGAGCACCGAAGAACAGCTCGAACGGATCGAAGCTTTCCAGGGGTTGGTCACCGTCGAACAGAGTTTCACCGCCGACTGTCAGGGTAAACATGCCGAGTCCCTTGGTGCCGAAGCGATGTGAACCACTCTCGCGCGGAGTGAATGTGCCGAGGACCTCGACAGTGTGCAGCGCTTGGAAGTCGAGGCCTTCCGGGAGGATTCCCATCCACGTGATCATTCCGTTGGGTAGGTCCAGTTCTCGAAGCAGGGTTCCCACAGCGTCGTAGCACCGGGCGCGCAACTCGAATCCTCTTTCGGCCGTGCCTATCTGGTCGGTCAACGTTGTGCCGATGCTGTAGCTGAGCGAGCCCTCGGGCAGTGCTGCCGTCAGTCCGTCGAGTGGGGACACGACGGACTCGGGAAAGACCATTGCGGAGCCGCCACCGAGGACGCGGGCGTCGCGGGCGGCCAGTCCGATCAGTGCGACGGTGGTAGTGCTCGGGTCGATCGGCAGGATCGTCTCACCGCCGATGGGAGCATTGCGGGTCAGTACGAAGGAACGGCTGGCGATCTCGTGGGCCAGAGCGCGGCCGTCCACCGGCGCGGGGAGTTCGGTCACCGCAGGATTGGCGTCCTCGAGGAGGCCCGCGCGCGCCGCGAGCAGTAGGACTCGGCGCACTGCGTCGTCGACTACCGACTCGTCGACCTCGTCATTCCTGACTGCCTCGGCCAGTAGTTCTCCGTAGACGGAGCGGGGACCGGGCATCGCGATGTCGAGGCCACCCAGAATCGCGCCAAGGGTCGAGCGCGTTCCCATCCAATCCGAGACTACGCAGCCGTCAAATCCCCACTCGCCCCGCAATACTCCGTTCAGAAGTTCGTTGTGCTCGCTCATGGTGGTGCCGTTGACGCTGTTGTACGCGGACATGATTGCCCAGGGTCGGGAGTTCTTCACGATGTCCTCGAAGGGCGCAAGGTAGATCTCGCGCAGCGCATTCGGGGACACAATGTTGTCGACGGACATGCGGTCCGTCTCGGCGTCATTGGCTACAAAATGCTTGACGGTGGCGCCGACGCCACCGGACTGCACCCCGCGGACGTAGCCGGAACCGATTGCGCCGGTGAGCAAAGGGTCCTCGGAGTAGGCCTCGAAGTGTCGGCCGCCGACCGGGGTGCGGTGCATGTTCACGGTCGGAGCGAGCAACAGGTGCACGCCCTTGCGCCTGGCTTCCTGCGCGAGCAGAACTCCCGCACGCGCGATCAGGTCAGGATCCCAGGTCGCGGCCATTGCGGTGGGCGAGGCCAGCAGAATTGACGGATCGTCCGGTCCCCAGAAGACGCCTCGCACGCCTACTGGTCCGTCGGACATCACCAGCGATCCCAACCCGATTTGCGGAAGGGCAGGCAGGGTCCACATGTCCTGACCTTGGAGGAGCCGTGCCTTCGCATCCAGGTCGAGCTTGGTGAGTGCTGATTCGACGGCCTCGTAAGTTGCTTCGTCCCGCAATGTGCACTCCTTCGACATGGTGTGGGTTGGTTGCCCGTCCGATGGAAGCTCATCGTGCCATCAAACTTAATGAATGATAGGTGTTGTTACTAAAACGTTATATAATGGCTTGTCCATACCGAAGGTGCTTCTCCGGCAAGCGAACTCGAAGTAGTAACGATTAGATTACAAAGCCTTAGTTGGATTAGGTCTCGTCGCTAGGGTGCATCACATGAAAAGTCTGATGAGCAAAAGTGTCCCGCTCCTCGCTGCTGCAACTCTGGTGCTGCTGGGATCCGGCGCCACAGCGCAGGCGGGTGGAACCAGTGGGCCTGTCGCGAACGGCAGAACCGTCGACGCCACGTACTCCGAGCGAGGTCCGTGGGAGGTGACCAGTCAGCAAGGTTTCGGTTGTTGCGATTCCTCCGGTAACAAGTTCGACGTCTGGTATCCCACTGACTTGGGCGCGAACGGAGATCGGCACCCGATCATCACCTGGGGTGACGGGACGTGGGCGCACCCCTTCCAATACGACTATCTGCTCTCCCATCTGGCATCGTGGGGGTTCGTGGTGATCGCGGCCGACAACACCAATACCGGCACAGGTCAGGAAATGCTGGAGGCAGTGGATTTCCTCCGACATGAGGACAGCGATCCGTCGAGCATTTTCTATCAGAGTTTGGATACCGGCAATGTCGGTGCGATGGGGCACTCTCAGGGGGCGGTCGGTGCCCTCAACGCGGCGATCAGCTCCGGCGGCGAACTGAAAACCGCTGTCCCCATAGAGCTTCCGGGCCAGTACATGTGTGGCCTGCCCAAGGCTGATGCGGCGATGAACGTCTGCACGGATCCGCGGGCGCTGACCACAGGTTCTGTGCTGTACGTGAACGGCTCCAACAGCCCCATTTCGCAGTCGATCCAGCCGTTGCCGTGGGACTTGATCGGAGCGCAGTCCGCGGAGGGCTATTTCGGTGCCACCCCGGACTCTGTTCCGAAGGTGCGCGCGACTCTGAACGGTCCCAACCACAACGACATTCAAGGTCAACCCGGTTGCCCAGCAAACGATCCGGGCTGCGTCGACGGAGTGCAGGGGTTCCTTGGTGTTCTCACTGCGTGGAACATGGACAATTTGCGCGGAGACGCGCATGCGCACAGTGCCTTCATCTCCGGGGCCGGTGAGCTGTTCAGTCTGCCGGCGTGGAGTAACCAAGCTAGCAACATCATCAGCTGACGCCGACGACCTGCACGAGCGAAAGTCAGGGAGTGGCAGCTGCGGTGATATGGCTCAACACGCACAGCCAGCGGCCATTCCGTCGAACGAAGACATCGGTAGTCCACTCGTCGGCGTCGAATTGTCGGCCGTGGTAGTGCGCCGTGTTCGTCAACCGCGCTGTCAGAACCGCGGTGTCACCGTAGGTGCGGACTCTGGCGTCGTTGACCCGGTCGAACGTCGAGTGGGTGAGCTCGCCAGACTGGATAATAGACAGGAATTGTTCTTTGGACGTGAGGCCCGAATCGGACACGATCACCCAGTCGTCCGCCATGAATCTGCCGATTCGTTCGGCATCGTTCGAGACGATCGCCGTGGACCACTGCTCATGGATCGCGAGTATGTCTGCCTGCACGTCATCACCCGTGCCTGTTGTGACGTCCTTGCCCATCATCGCTCCTCGGCTCCTCTAATTGATCGTGGCCGTCACGGCGTTGCGCGCCGCAGTGTCGCCCAGGCGCCGGCGATGCACGCGATGGTCAGGACGAGAGGGAGCACCGCCATCGGCACCACCCGTGGGACATCGACAAACCACGAACCGATCGCCGGCCACCAGCGGGCCCAGGTGATTACGATCGCTGACAGGCCGAGCGCGCCGAAGAGTCCGGTGAGGGAGGCAAGCAGACCGGTGATCCGCCACCGCTGGTAGATCGCACCCGTCAGCATCGCGATCGAACTGGTCAGCAGCAGCGTTGTGAACAGCGCCAACAGTTGCACGGCCGTGCTGTCGGTGAAATAGCGTGCGATGCCGAACATGCGCATGTGCACACCCCAGCCGTTGGTAGCGGACTCCACCACTGACAGCAGCTGCAGCGCGATTGCGAAGACCGCGGACTGTGCCAGCGCCATCACCGTTGTGGCGGTGAAGAACTCGCGGCGAGTCACGCTCAGTCCGAGTGCGAACGGGAATGTCTGGGCCATCGACTGGAGGTAGAAAGCGAGCACGAAACCGTAGACGGAGAACACGCTGCCGGTGAAGCCCTCGCCCTGCTCGTTCCCGACGATCGCGTAGATGGTGAAGCTGATCAGGAACGAGACCAGCAGAATGCCGACCGGCCAGGCGATCAGCAGCGGCCATGCGACCGTATGCAATTGGAGGACGGAACCGATCCGGGACCGGGTGGGCGCCTTCGGAATCGTCCGGGGCGCGGTCGTTGTGATGCTCATACGGTGGTCTCCCTGCGCTGTGTGGTGGTCGCGATGACAAGTTCCTGCAAAGATGCCGGCTCCAGTTCGACCCCAGCCTCCCGTAAACGGTTCCGCTCGGTATCGGTCACGCCGGCCTGCACCGTGATTCGGGCGTGGGTGCCGAGGGACTCACGGTGCAGCACCGTGCCGGACGCGGCAAAAGCATCTACAGCAGCGAGGGGACCGGTTGCCACTACTGCGCGGCTGCGCAGTGTGTCCGCGTCCTCGTCGAGCACGATTCGGCCGTGGTCGACGACGATCACGTGCTCGAGCAGATTGGCTACCTCGTCGATCAGGTGAGTCGAAAGCACTACGGTACGTGGATGTTCGGCGTAGTCGGCAAGAAGTCGGTCGTAAAACAGTTGGCGTGCAACGGCATCGAGACCGAGGTACGGCTCGTCGAAGAGCGTCAGCGGCGCGCGGGATGCGAGCCCGATTATTACCCCCAGTGCCGACCGCATACCGCGCGAAAGCTTCTTTACCTTGCGGCCCAGAGGAAGTTGGAAGTCGTCGAGCAGTGCCTCGGCGAACGTGTGGTCCCACTTCGGCAACAGATGGCTCGCGGCGGTGAGTACGTGCTTGACCCGGAGGTCTTCGGGGTATGTCTGGCTTTCCTTGACGAAGCACACGTTCGCCAGCACGTCAGAATTTTCGAACGGGGCGGCGCCGAATACCTCGACCTCGCCGCTGGTGTGCAGGTCCTGCCCGGTCAGGATCTGCATGATCGTCGTCTTGCCCGCGCCGTTACGGCCGAGCAGGCCATAGATCTTGTTGTGCTCGATCTCGAACGTGACGTCGGAGAGCGCGTCGACATCCCCGTATCTTCTGTTCACCGAGCGCATCGAGGCGACGAGTTCTGATTCGGTGAAACGCCTGACGTCGGTCCCGGTCGTTGTCATGCTCGCGTTCATCGGGCCACCTTCCTGTCGTCCAGCATGGATTTGAGTTCGTCGAGGGGAATCTGGAGTCGTTCGGCTTCTGCGACGAGCGGTTCGATGTACTGACGTGAGAATGCTTCTCGGCGTCTGAACCTGAGTGCGTCGCGCGCACCGAGAGTGACGAACATTCCGATTCCTCGTTTCTTGTAGAGGATCCCCTCGGATACGAGCTGATTGAGGCCCTTGGCTGCTGTCGCCGGGTTGATCCGGTGGAACGCCGCAAGTTCATTGGTCGAGGGCACCTGCCCGTCTTCGGGCAGTGAGCCGTCGATGATCGAGCTTTCGATCTGCTCGGCGATCTGCTGGAACAGTGGTCGTCCGTCGTCGATCACGATGATCCACGCCCGGGGCTCACTGGTTCATTACTCATGTAATGAACCATAGAACTTGGGGAGGTGTGTTGGCAACCCCGAGGCCTCATGCCCGACCAGTTCGGTGAAGCGGCACGAGCGTCATAGCGTCGAAGAATCCGGTGGTGCTGCATAGTGAGTCGAATCGGTACGCGATTTCTCGGGAGGTTGGCTGTGAGTCTTCGGATTGTCCCGGCACTAGCCGGAATGGTCGTCGTTCTCGCCGGACTTGTTGCGGTTGCATGCACTCCTGACCAGAATTCGCGCGATGTCGCCGGAATCGAGCAGACGCCGAATCCCCGATACTTTGCCGAACGGCCCTCCGATGCACCGATGAACCCGTCCGTACATTGCCTCGATGCAGACTTCGCGAACATGAGCGTCGACGAATCGGTTATCTATTGGCAGAACATTTTCGACGACCAACGCAACCACTACCCGGAGCAGTCGTTTCCCTCTCGCGAGGACCTGGAGAATCAGAAGCGGGCCGAATGGTCACACGTGGTGAACGACTCGGTGCCGACTGGGGGTGACGCAGCCTTTGCTCGGGACGTGTGTGGGTTACCGCAATTGGACGGCGCCCTGTACAACGGGATCGCTCTGAGGGAGCTTCGTGGTCACGCCGCCGAATTAGGCCGCCGGGCGTGTACCTCGATCGCGGAGCAGGGAACCGCCGGACTGTGGCAATCAGTGCAGGCTCTGGAATTCGATCGTTCGGACATCGCCGCCCACGAATACTTGATCCATTCCGCGATTGTCCATGTGTGTCCGCAGCTTTCGGATTTCGCAACGGGATCGGCTGGTATCGAGCGGTGTGCCGACTTGATTGCCGATCCGTCAGCGCGGCCTGAGGAGGGTGTTTTCTGCGTCAACTAGTGATACCCCCGCTCCGGCCGGAATCCACAGAGCATCCAAGTTGGGCGACAACATCCGACGGACACCGTAGTGGAAAGGAATCGACCGTCGAGGTCATGATCCATGGAATGGATGTCGGCACCGGCAGAATTCGATCAACCCCGTGTAGTAGTCCATGACGACGATCTCGGCGCACCGAGCGGGCTGCGGTTTGAGTTTGAGGCAGCGTTCGATCAACCCTCGTCCCAGGGAGGGAGAGGGGTGAGTGCAGTTTGCACATTGACCGGGGCGATCCGCGACGCGGACGGCGGCTGGGTGTATCGCAGGCATAGAGCCATGGTGACAACACGCGGTTATGCGAACAATGATTTGACTCTTGCGGAAATTATGTGGTGGTCGTTGCAGTGCCCGCTGAACGTTCCTTCGCGTTGTTCGATCTTCGCCTGCATCCTCGAACGCGCCAACTGCGCCAATACTTTCGGTTCATCAAGGCGACCACTAGGCCGGGCGGAGACGACATCCCCTATGCCGCAGGTAGATCGAGGTGCTCGCGGAGTGTGTCGGTCGTGTATTCGGTGCGGTACACGCCACGGTCCTGTAGCGCAGGGACGAGCTTGTCGACCAGGTCGTCGATCGAATCCGTCAGATGGTAGGGGTTGATGTTGAATCCGTCGACCACTCGGTGTCGGACCCAATACGCCCAGCGGTCTGCGATCTCGCCGGCGGTCCCGGCGAGGTACCGAGAGTTCGGGGCGACCTCGAGGACCAGTTGCCGGATGGAGAGGCCCTTCTCGTCGGCGAGCGCACGCCAACGAGAGATCTGGTCGAGCTTGCCGGTGCGGTCCGCGATCTTAATCGTGCCGCGAGACGGATCGAGTTCGCCGTCGATAGGGTCGATGTCCGGCAGGGGGCCGTCGGGGTCGTACGCCGAGAGGTCTTGCCCCCAATAGTGTTCGAGGTAGGCGATGGCACGATGCGGGTTGTACGCGTTCTCGCGGAGCCAGCGGGCCTTCTCATCGGCTTCCTCCGGGGTGTCGCCGATGATCACGGTGACGCCGGGCAGGATGCGGAGCGAATCCGCGGACCGGCCGTGCGCGGCGAGCCGAGACCGCAGATCGCGGGCGTAAGCGGCGGCGTCGTCGAACTCGCTGTTTGCCGAGAACACGACGTCGGCGTGGCGCGCCGCCAGTTCCCGGCCACCGTCCGAGTCGCCGGCCTGGAACAGCACCGGCCGCCCCTGCCTACTGCCCGGAACGGTTGATATTGCGCTGGCGCGCAACAGGTCGGAAGTCCGGGTGAGATTCCCGGCGTGGCCGTCCGGCAGCCATGCGTCGGAGGCGGCGCTCGATGCGACGTCGCCGAGAGACCATGCGGCCCAGTACTCCTTGGCCAGTTCTACGAGTTGGGTGGCTCGTTCGTAGCGGCGCTCGTGGGGGAGCCACCCGCCTCGCCGGAAGTTCTCACCGGTCCAGGCGTTGTCGGTCGTGACGATGTTCCAGCCGGCTCGTCCGTCGGACAGGAAATCCAGGCTTGCGAGCCTGCGAATCAGATCGATCGGCAGACTGTATGTGGTGTTCTGCGTGGCGACCAGGCCGATCCTGTCGGTTGCGCCCGCGAGCGCAGCCAGTTGTGTGATGGCGTCGGGTCGGCCGGCGATGTCGGTGGACAGCACCGCACCCCGGTTCTCCCGTACTCGCTGGCCGTCCCCGAGGAAAAAGGCGTCGAACAGCCCGCGCTCGAGAGTCTGGGCGACCTTCACGAAAGTGTCGGGGGAGACTTGATCTGCGGCCTTCGGGTCCTCCCATACGGTCTGCGGTCCGATCCCCGGATAGAACACACCGAGGTGAACCTGCGCCTCGGCGTCGTAGGGCGCTCCGGTGTTCGGAGTGGTCATGGCGAAACTCCTCTGGCTCTGAACTAGCGGGTTGTGGACGATGCGTAGCGGCTGACGGGACGCTCGAGCCCCAGCGTTTCGCGCAGGGTTGCGCCGATCCGAGGGGCGCGGTGCACCGATAACTCCTGCAGCGTAGGAACGACGCTCTCGCGCAGGACTTTCAGATCGGTTGTGACGACGGCGGGGTGGATCCGGACGCCATCGACGATGCCGGCAAGGGAACTCAGCAGATCGACGAGGTCGGGTGCCGAACCGGTGAAACGGAGCCGTCCACGGTCGGGCCACGGCGAATGCTCGTCGAGCGCGGCGAGCCGCGACTGTGCCGTCTGGTCGGGGGTGTCGAGAACTACCTCGATGTCGGCGAAGGTGAGACCCTGTTGCCGGGCCGCCTCTTCGGCGATCGCGGACGTGTCATGGCCCGACACCAGCACGACGTCGAGGAGGTCCGACACGCCGAGATCGGCGTCTCCTACGACGACTATCTGGCCCTGCGGGGACCGTGGAGTGATCAGCGGGCCGACGACGTCGAAGAACTCGCCGGAGAACCGGACGTGGTGGACCTTGTCCGGATCGAGGTAGCGGCCGGTCGCGGGGTCGCGGACGACAGCGTCGTCCTCCCACGAATCCCACAGTCGGCGCGCGAGGTCCACGACGTCCCGGACTTCGCGGCTCGCGGCCTTGGCGCTTCGGGGCTCGAAGCCGACGGCTTCGTTGACGTCGACGGAGTTGTCCGCACCGACTACCCAGGCAGCGCGGCCTCTCGACGCGTGGTCGAGGCTGGCGAGTTGGGTGGCGAGGTGGAACGGTTCGGTTGTCAGGGCCTGCACTGTCGGGGCGAGCCCAACCTGCCCTGTCGTCGAGGCGAGGTACGCCGCGCGAGCCCCAGCATCCAACCTGCCCAACGGGTGCAGTGTGCCCTCCGGCACCACCCTGTCGTCGAAGGTGACGCATGAGAATCCGGCTGCCTCTGCGGTCGCTGCGCTAGACCGAAGAATCCGAGGCGATAGTAGCTCGGCGGGTGGGTGACCCCACACCCGCCATGCAGCGGGATGGCTTCCCGCGCCGTCCAACTCGATTGCCAAGTGCAAGAAACCAGGTGATCCAACCACGACCGGGGACCTTTCGAATGAGTGCGGACACGCGCCGGGCTCTACCCTCACCCTGCGCGCTTGCGGAATCAATTGCAGATGCCGCCGGGTCGTCACCTGGAGCACCCCACCGCGCGGGAGGGTTGCCGACCAGCAAGCCAGGGCTTGATGCTGGTGCTCATGACCGTGGCTCAAATCTAACACGGACAATCATCGCCGAAAACCTTTGCACCCCAACATAGAACGCTGCTTTTCCGGTTTTGCGGGTGGTGTCCAGCATTGAGATCCGGCTGATTCGAAGATGTGCGGTGCTCGGGTCTTCCTGGTTGCGTATCTGGCTCGACGGTTCGACCTCGTCCACCGGTACCAGCTCGAACTGGAAACGCATCATGACTCGATGTAACTTTATCGCCGCATATTCCGTCCACAGGCTTTCGCGCGAGAGCATCTGAGAAGGTGGGTATCTCGGTGGTCGGCATCGAGGGATAATGAAGGCGAAGTCGGTTTATGCCCAGACCTGGATCATTCTGCACCGACGGAAAAGCACTCCCGGACAGAACGATTCCCTAAGCGGGTACGTGTAGCACTCCGTTTAGGGGATTCGCTCCGTCGTTGAGATCTACAAACTTCGACAGCTCAGCTCAAGTCCGCGATGATTCGCTCCGCGAGGGGCTTGGACGACGCCGGGTTTTGTCCGGTGTACAGCTTGCGGTCCACTACGACGTAGGGGGACCACGCCTCGGCGTTCGAGAACCTGCCGCCCTGCTCGCGTAGCTTCGTTTCGAGCAGCCACGGCGCCTTGTCCGCCAAACCTGCCTGGCTCTCCTCTTCGTTGGTGAAGGAGGTCAGGTTGTAACCGTCGAACAGCCAGCTTCCATCGGATCTGCGCGCGGGGAGCAACGCTGCCGGTGCGTGACAGACTGCCGAGACAACCTTGCCTGCGTCCAAGAATTTCACCAGAAGCTCGCCGAAGGCTGTGGACACTGCGAGATCCTCCATCGGCCCGTGCCCGCCCGGAACAAAGACCACGTCGAAGGTGTCGGCGTCGATATCTTCGAGAATGTGGGGCGAGTTCAGCGCCGGCTGCAGATCGGCAATGTACTTGCGCATACGGTCGGCGCCCTCCTGACCTCCATTGACCTCGGGGGCAAGGCTTCCTTCATCCACAACCGGGACCTTGCCGCTGGGTGTTGCAATCACGATGTCGTACCCGGCATCGACGAACGCCTTATGAGATTCGACCAGCTCCTCGGCCCAGTATCCGGTGGGGTGGGCGGTCCCGTCGTTGAGCGTCCAGTGATCTGCAGAGGTGACGGCAAACAGCAACTTGGTCATTGCACAACCTTTCGTTGGAGACAGGACCCGAAGACAGGCCCAATCGGCAAAACAGCGTCAGTCAATGCAACACACTGGTCCGGAGAGAATTCCGCATCGGCCGTCTTCGGTGAGATGTGTCATGTCTACTCCGCAGTTGCGGAGCAGCTTTGTGCGCAGAGAATCCTTAATGTGTTTCTGCTGCAATATGTTTGATCGGCGAGCGATTCCACGATGTCCGAA
This sequence comes from Rhodococcus sp. IEGM 1366, assembly GCF_033142425.1. Classification (NCBI taxonomy): domain Bacteria; kingdom Bacillati; phylum Actinomycetota; class Actinomycetes; order Mycobacteriales; family Nocardiaceae; genus Rhodococcus; species Rhodococcus sp. IEGM 1366. Next base: position 27,307 of record NZ_JAWLRZ010000007.1, on the reverse strand, counting down.
TGTTACAGTCGGGTCTCAATTTTAACCGGCGGAAAGTGCGTATACCTGCGCAAACCTCGATGTAAACCCTGCTAGGCATCGAAACTTCGGTTCACAGCGGCCGGCATTCGTGATTGCATGGGTCGTGATCCAAGGAACGCAATAGAGGTACACAGCAATAGAGGTACACCGGTGCCTCGACAAATGCGCAAGTGCAAGGAAACGAAGAGAGCGAACGCGATCGAAATGACCATGCCGCAAAAAAGTATCGACCCCGACCTCGAAGTCGATTGGGTATGGGAAGACGGGCAACTACGAGGCGTGGCGGCCGACGGCGCCGTGAGGCTGACTGCGAATCTCCAACGTGCCCAATGGTCATGGGGTTCGTACACACTCTTTGCCGAGCAATTGGGAGACCAAGTGTGGCTCACATTCGACAAGGTTGTCGATGAAATCGGACGCCTCGGTATCACGGACACGACTGCTGTCGAGGTGTTCGCCCCGTGGATGGGGCAAGCCGCGACACCACTTCGGGCGCTCAATTCTCCGTTGACGAAGGAAAAGCTGTCAGCCCTGCCGGCTGAAGCTGAAGTTCCGGATTTTGCCTACGCCGTTGTTGCAGAAGCTGTTCGGATCTTCGAGAATCCCCAAAACCTAGATCTCACTGCAAGGTTCTGAGCGGAAACTCGTGGGTAGTGGCGGCCCACTGCGTTTGACTCAAAGCGGTGCTCGATCGTCTTATGGCGCTCACGGGTGTGAGACCTGTTGCTGTATAACGCTTGCTGAACTCAGTCGCGGAAGTAGACGCGAAATGCATTGCGCGCAAGACGGATTCTCCGCGAAGGGGTGAAGCGCCGGAACCTGGTCGTCGTGTTGATTCGTGCGCGTAGACCGACTCGTACGCGTGGTACCTATTCAAAGGATGAAAAGTACTCGCGAAGTACGTCGTGCGACTCGGCCAGGACCGTCTCGTCGCCGGACGGGTTGGTCCGGAAGGCGTACTGAGCAAGTCGCTCGATAATTTCGACGGCAATGGCGCACTGTAGGTGTGACAAGCGGTTGAAGCGTGGCGCGTGAATTTCGAACTGCTCGAAGACGAGAACAGCTATCTCGTCGCACCAGATCTGGTCGAGACTACGGATGCTCGCATTCAGATGTTGCCCGACCCACAGTTCGCGAATCAGTGGAATTGCGTACTGCTGTCTGTAGTGACCGACCAGGATGTCGACAATCTCGGTCCACGTCGTTCGCGAACGATTGGTGAACTGACGGGTGATCAGCCCATACGAGTCGATCATGCATCTCCGTGCGAGTTCGTCCAGAACCCGCTCAGGAGAGTCGAAGAACGCGTACAAAGACCCGCGGCTGACTCCTGATCGTTCCAGCAGGATCGTCGGGGAACTCGATAAAGCACTAGTGCCCTGTTCGAGGACGATCTCGCTGGCAGTGTCGAGTAGGTGTTCGACAGCGAGTCTGGATCGTTCTTGCAACGGTTGCTTGCGTAGAACACTGGGTAAGTTTGGGCGTCCCGTACTCACCGGATCCCTCGAGAGTTCGCCCTATTCACAGGCATGAGTATAGGGCGCGGCGCCCTCCCGTCTGGGGGTGCCTGTCTACCTCATGGCAATGAACGACGGATTGACAACGCAGCAGATCTCGTCCTCATCGCCGTTGGTGAGTACGAGATCTGCGGGCGAGCCCGGCAATTTATGTCGTGCCTGGAATTTCTTCGGGTGAGGCTTGCAGAAACCGTAGCGGATTTCGGTGTCGTTCTGTTGTCTTCCGTTTTGCGACGGCGACGCCGACGAGTGCTGCGATGGGGAAGATCCCGAGCAATGTGTACGCGAGCGCCCGTGAACCTCCGACGAGCATGGGAAAGTTCTGCACCAGTAGGAACAGAGAAATGCCGAGGCCGAGCACGCTGAGTGTCGGCACTCCCACGCATGTCCATATTGTGGAGTCGGCGCGATTCTTGGCGAAGTACACCAGCACCGCGATTCCAGTGGCAATCATGAGAATGATTACTCCCACCGTGATCAGACTGCTGAACCAGGAAAACACCTGTGTGACGGGATCGAGCCCCAGAATCACTGCCACCAGCAAGAATGCGATGCTCACCCCGGTGACGATCAGTGAACTCTGCGCCGGCGATCCATGTACTTCGTGGATGGAATTGATCTTTCGTGGCAGCATTCCGTCTCCGGCCAGGGCGTGCAGGTACCGTGCGGTGACGTTGTGGAACGCCAGGATGCACGCCAAGATGCTGGTGATCAGTAGTGCCTGCGCCGCGACCACTCCGACTGCTCCGAGATAGCGATCGGTGGTCCCGACCAACATTCCGGCAGGATCGGATATTGCTTGGGAAACCACATTGTCAGGCCCCCACGCAACGATCATCACGTAGGCGGCAAAGGTGTAGAACAGCCCGATGACGGTGACGGAAATGTAGGTGGCGCGCGGGACCGTGCGCACTGGATCGCGGGCCTCGTCGCGGAAGACCGCTGTCGCCTCGAATCCGATAAATCCGGTAATGGCGAACATCATGGCAAGTCCGATGTTGCCCGACAGCAAGTTGGACGGTTCGAAGGGCTTGGACGTCATACCCGCATCACCACCGACCGCGAGGACTACCGCCGCCAGTACTGCGACCACTAAGACTTCGCCGACCAGTAGGACACCGAGCACCCTGGAGGTGAGGTCGATGCTTCGGTACCCGATGACTCCGATTATTGCGATGGTCGCGAGACTGTATATCCACCAAGGAATTTCAGGTCCCCCTAGGCTGCTTACGGCTAGATTGAGCTGGACCCCGGCGTATGCGGAGGTGGCGAGGGGAACGACTATGTAGGACACGACGGCCACAAAGGCAGCTGCGGTGCCCGCGGTGTTTCCCAAGCCCTCCCTGATGTACGTGTAAAACGCGCCTGGTTTCGACACCACCCGCGACATTCGCGAAAGTCCCACGGTGAACAAGCACAGGATTACAGCTGCGATGACGAACGTGACCGGTAAGCCCAGCCCGTTCCCGAGCCCGAATCCGAGGGGCATCGTTCCACCCACCACGGTGAGCGGTGCGGCAGCAGCAACGACCATGAACACGATGGCGGTAACGCCAAGGTTTCCGGTCAATCGTTTCGGGGTGGTGGTGGCGCTCGTACCGACTGGGCCCGCTGAGGATATGGCGTCATTGGACATGGCTACTCCTCACTTGCTGCTCTCGATGAAGTAGGAGAAGGAGGAGGAAGACGAGTCGGCGAGCGTGCTCTCATCGAAGCCGTACTCGACGTAGTCGTCGCCGCGGACGGCGCGCAAGGGGTTCTCGAAGTCCCGGAAATATCCCATCGCGAAAGCGCCTTCTTGATATCCCATGAGCCCGAGCAGTTCGTCATCGAGAGTGCGGGCGACCTCCAGGGGAACGGACAGGTATTGGTTCTCCTCTTGTCGAACCCAACCGACGGAGTAGTTGATGTTGATGGCGGCGCGGGTGTCGACGGATCGGTTGGCGCCGCCGCTGTGGACGATCTTGCCGCTGTACAGCAGGACAGAGCCACGTTCCATCTCTGCCTGCACGCATTCTTCGTCGGAGTACTGATTCTGGGGCCGTGATCCTGGCAGGTGGCTGCCCGGAACGATTCGGGTGGCTCCCATCTCTGCCGTGTAGTCGCTCATTGCCCACAGGGTGTTGCACTGGACCTGGTAGTCCTCGGGGAAGGGGAAGAAATCCCACGCCGACTGATCACGGTGCAGCGCTTGGGCGCTTTCCCCCGGATCGATGGAGATAACCTGCGTGAGGTTGAGTTGAACGGCGCTGGCGTGGCCCAAGAAAGATCGGGCAACTCCGAGGGCCAGCGGGTGCTGAATCAGGTTGCGGCACTCCGGCGAACGAGCGATCAGCGCTCCGGTACGACGCGTTTTCTTTCCGATCATCGGGTTATAGCCACTTGGAGTGGCGTCCAGGTAAGGCGCCAGTTCGGACTGCACTGTGTCCATCGTCTCCGGGGAAACAACGTTGTCGACGATGACGTATCCGTCGCGACGCAGGTACTCGACGATTGTTTCGATCGGAGTCGTGGATGGAACGTGGTGCAGTTCTGTAGCAACGCGCGCGGTCATGTGATCCTCCGTCAGGTGTCATTAATGCGACTGGAGTCGCGACTGCAATCCTGCTTTGAAGGAATGATCGCCGTGTTACATGCGATTACGAGATGGTGAACAAACCCTCTCGCTTCTGCGTGAGACTCGACTTCGCCGAAATTTCGTCGGCAGTCGGCAGTAGTTGCCTAAGTGGGAGGACTTGTCAGATTCTGTGCGGCAGTTTCGGACAACGTTGATTGTCGATGGAGGGCGTTCGCGCCCATCGTGATTCGTGCGGAACTGCGCGCGGGCCGGTGGGGCTGGACGCGATTATCGGTGTTCGTGCGGCTGGGTGGCTCTGGTGTTGACGTGCTGGGTGCGTCGGGTGCTAACCTGTCCACGTTAATTGGAACGCGCAAAAAATAGCTCCAGAATGGTCCTTCAGAGCTGCGCCCTTGTGGCGTCATTCCCTCCGTGGAATCCAGTGCTTCCTTCGTGAGAAAGAAACGAAGGCAGGACTATGCAAAAAAATCGTGTCATGATTATCGGCGCCGGACTCGGTGGTCTCGTGCTCGCACACGGCCTGATCAGGTGCGGCTTTGATGTCGCAGTGTACGAACGAGACTCGCATCCGGGTGCCCGTTCGCAGGGATACCGCATCCAGCTCGACGAGCCCGGTCTGAGCGGCTTGCAGGACTGTTTGCCCCCGTATCTGTTCGAGTTGTCGCTGGCCACCGCGGGATCTCCGCCACCGCGAGTTACTGTTCGAAATCGCCATCTCGATGTGCTGTCCGATCCTGCTGCAGCCGCACAGAGTCGCTCCGCAGGCGCTACTGGTCCTCTGTCGTTCAATCGCTCCACTCTGAGGCAGATCCTGTTGTCGAGCCTTGCCGAGAGCGTGCATTACGGGGCACGCATGGTGAGCTATCAGGAATCGGATGACACTGTCACTGCCCGGTTTGCTGATGGCCGGGTCGCGAGTGCCGATCTGTTGGTCGGGGCCGATGGTGTCGGATCTTCGGTGCGCAAGCTTCTGCTCCCGGATGCCGAAGTCGAGGACGCTGGGCTGCGCCTGATCTACGGCAAGATACCGTTGAACGCTGATATGTCGGATATGTTGCCCCAGTGGGTATTCGAGAGCATCTTCACTGTGGTCACCGGAGGGCCGGGCCAACCCCACATCGGGATGGGGCCGGTGCAATTTCAACAGCGGCCTGATGTGGCGGGGATGAACAGCAACCCGCCCGTCGAACTGACCTCCGTCGACGACTACCTCGCATTCATGGTCGGCGCTCCCGCAGATCATCCCGCCATGCCGACGGCCACTGCGCTACGCCAACTTGACCACCGAGCCCTGCGCAATGTGGCCGAACAGTTGATCGACAACAATTGGCACCCGGAAATACACCAGCTCCTGGCGCTCTGGGAAACCGAATCGCTTCTGCCTCTTCGGATCTCCACCGCGGCGCCTGTACGCGACTGGGAACCGAGTCGCGTCACGCTAATCGGCGATGCGATCCACGCGATGAGTCCGGTACTTGCGATGGGAGCAAACACCGCGATGCGGGACGCGTCCGAGTTGACCCGGACGCTCTGTGAAGCCAGGAGCCCTCACGCGTCGCTGGTTGAAGCGGTCGCTGATTATCAAGCCGAAATGGCAGCATATGCGTTTCCGCTTGTGGCCAACTCCCGGGAAACGGGCCGAACCCGCGTCGGGCAAGCATGATTTGCCTTCGCTGCTGACTTGACTCAGGTTCGCTGTACGAGAATCTGCGGGCTACGGCGTCAACCATATCGAGGAAGGGCTGGAAAGACCTGCGCCGTAAACAAATACCTCCGGATAGGATCTCTAGTCGCGTTGTCGGTTTACCCAGATACCACGCAGGAGCATGAGCACGCTTAGGCAAGCGCCCCATCCAAGCGCGGACAGCACCACGCCTACGCCTGCTTGGCCGGTGGCATCAGTACTGGCTGCAACGCTGAATGCGGTCGTGAATCCTGCTGTCGTACCTACAGCGGCGGCGAAACCACCTGCCGTGGTCCAACGCGAGAAATGTGCAGCGACGAAACATGCCAGAATCACGGTTATTCCGCAGGCGACCACCTGCCAAGTGGGGAACTGGGTCGGTGCCGGCAGGCCGGGCCGACGGAACTCGCCCCGATAGTCGACGGACCAGCTCAGCCAGCCCACACAGGACAGAAGTCCCAGCAAGAACGCGACCAGGCCGGTAGTCCACAGCCCCAGCGGACCCCCGCCGGCTGGCTGCGTAGCTGCGGATCGGTTCGACGATTGCTCGGGTCTAGTTCGCTCTGATCGCCAGATTGACGAGATGATGCCTGCACTGATCATCGTGGGCACTCCGACGAAGATGAGCACCATCCAAAGAAACTGCGGTAGAGCAAATTCGGAATCGACGGTCATTATAGGAGTATGCACCTGGCATGGTTATTGTCGTGGGAACGTGACTCCGATGCGTACGTGAAGTTCTCTTGATGCGTTAGTCGATCTGCATGACAATCGTGCGAGCGCGTCCTGCGACATTCAGCGGGTTCATGCCGACGACGCTACCCAGTGCCCGCCCCGGCCTGTTACTGCCTGGATCTCTCTGTGTTGGGCGGAGTCTGCAGAACTCTAGGCTTTAGTTTGTGGCCGCGCACGAAGGGGCCCGTTGTGTGCAACGGTACCGATCAGTGCGGGAACCACAATGGCTGATACCGCGAGGACTGCACAGAGAAGCGATCCAAGTAGGGGCCGATCGAACCAAAGTTCTTGTGCCAGTATCAATGCACCTAGTATCGAAACACCGGCACCGACGCCTCGAAGAGCGGATACACGCAGAGGCGGCCTGATGGGGTATTGCCCCGTGACGATCGGCAGCCGACGCCCGGCATTGATCGTCGACAACCGCACTGCGTACAGCCAGTTCAAACCTGTTGCAACGATCAGTAAGATCACACCAAGCACTATCATCTCTGGACCATACCGAATGGCTCGCTGGGGCAGCCGACTTCACCTGATCTGCGATTGTTCCGACTCTGGGCTGTCCGCCCGTCTTGGTCTATGGAGGCGGGCAATAACATGGTTCGATGCGACATGGCCGGAGTGCCAGGGTGTCCACGCTAAAGCGTCGTCCATGACGGAGACCGGTACAACTGACCGATGGGAATATTTCACTCGCAGCGACTCCGCCCGGTACTGCTGGCGCTCATCGCTGTTGTGGTAGTCGTCTTCGGACTTCTCTGGTGGACAAAGGCGATCACCTTCACGAAGACCGCGTTCGTAGAGTTCAGTGTTCCTCCTCCGTCTGCGCATGTAGTCGATACGTATCAATCCAGATACATTGCCTACGAGAGCTTCGACTCTTCGGAACTGGTTGGGATGATGAGTAATCGGCTCGCGGCCGCACACGGTGGCACAGTATCCGACTACTCGAAAGCATTGACCGTGACTCGGGCACCTGATCGCTCTGGAATGACCTTGACAGCTCGCGGGCGAACACCCGATGCCGCAGAATTGCTGTTGATTGACGCTACCGACACACTCAATGGGATTCTCCGCCAACTCGCTGTTCGAGTGCCCACACTCACGGTCGATCCCGACAACTGAATTGAGCAGCGAGACGGTTTTCGAGATCGGGCGGTGTACTCGCGTAGGCACTTCAGGCCTCACTGGAGGTGGCGGAGGAAGAACCGGCCGGCATCGTCCCCCGCGAACTGCGGGACGCCAGTATGCCCACCCATGTTGGCCTGCAGCGTTTTCTCTTGGGATCCGAAGGCGTCGAACAAGTCCAGTGCCAACTGTCGGTCGTTTCCTTCGTCGTCCCACTGCAACAGAACGTGCAGCGGAATCGTGACCTGACGGGCTTCGTCGAACATGACGCGGGGCACGAAACTCCCGGCGAAGAGACCGGCGGCCACGATTCGCGGTTCGACCACCGCCAGCCGGATACCGATAGCGATCACCCCACCCGAGTACCCGACCGGGCCACTGATCTCGGGTAGTGCAAGCAGGGCGTCCAGGGTGGTCTGCCACTCCGGGACCGCCTTCTCGACCAGCGGGAGGACCAGTCGGTCGATGATCTTCTCGTCAACCGGCTCGCCGGCCGTCAGCGCCCGATGTAGATCGGCGCGGGCCTGCTCGGCTTCGGTTGATCGGGGCCGGGCACCGCTCCCGGGGAGCTCGATGGTGGCCGCGGCGAAGCCGTTCGCCACGCAGTGCTGGGCTCGTCCCGCCAGCCGGGGGTACATTTTGCGGAGTCCGCCGGGGTGTCCGAGCAGGATCAGTGGCGCCGGCGAAGAGGTGGGCGTCCACAGGGTGCCGGGGATCTCGCCGAGGGTGAAATCGCGTTCGAGGCTGCCGTTTTCGAGGCGCCGTTCGGTAGTGAAGTGCATGGTCGTGCCTTTCGGGAGTGCTCGTTGAACGGCGCTCCCGGACGACCTATCGCCCGACCGTGACCCTGAGAAGGAGCACCCACGTCGATACGTTCACGGGTACCACCTCCTCGTTCTCTCGCACGGCTTCGAGGAGAGAATAGCAGTGGCCGTCGTCTTCGCCAACAGATTTATCGGTGTTCACCGAGGCCGAGATTTCCACTCGGGGCGACGAGCAGCATCAGACCGAAGGCGAGCGGGTATCCGAACGTCCAGTGCAGCTCTGGCATGGTGTCGAAGTTCATGCAGTAGATGGCGCAGATCAAGGTGGGTGTGAATAGTATTGCGGCCCAAGCATCCAGGATTTCAGGTGGTACCCGTTGCCACTCGGACCCGACCAACCGATCAGAGCGGACGAGGTCAAGCTTTTCGCCGTGCACATTCCACATCTACCCATCGATGCCGAACTCGACTTGCACTCACAGGTATTCACCACGGCCGCAGCCGAGGAGTTCGATTGACACGCAAAGCGATTCGAGGCAGAAACCTCGGTTTGCACTCTGTCCTTGGGACGGTGCTCGTTCGGTCGAGTGGAATAGACGACATCCAGCCGCCGGCGTCCCCTTGTGCCCAAGCCGGAACCGCCTAAATCGTTTGCAAAAGGTTCTTAATACATTTACCTTTGGGACGTGCATTTGTACTTTCTCTAAGACGGCTGAGTAAGGCCTTCCGCGCTCGTCGAGTCATCCGAGCTTGCGGCGGCCGCTCGTTATCGACCCCTGCGTGGGGTCGCCGTCTTCGGCGTACCTGTTTGCCATTGGCAGCCGGTGGGCCTTCTCTAAGGATCCGAATGCTCACTTCTACGAACCCTCAATCCATGCGCCAACGCGCCCAGCTGATCGCTTCCGACGTATCGGTGATGCGCGGTGCGAACCCGGTCTTGAACCACGTCGACCTCAATGTCACTCCTACATCGCGTATCGCCATTGTGGGAGAGAACGGGCGAGGGAAATCCACCCTCCTCCACGTGCTCGACGGAACCCTCACTCCTGACTCCGGCACGGTGCAACGCATCGGAACACTTGGTGTCGCGGAGCAGGAGATGCCGGCACACGACGATCGAACAGTCGGTCAAGCCGTCGCGGAGGCGATAGCCGAATCGATCGCGGCGCTGGCGTCACTCGACGCCGCCATACTCGCGATATCCGATGGAACCGCCGACGGCGCGCAGCGATACTCGGCCGCATTGGAATATGCCGAAGTGCTGAACGCTTGGGATGCCGAGCGACGGGTGCACATAGCCCTCGAAGCGCTCGACGCAGAAACCGATCCTGACCGGTTGCTTGACACTCTCTCCGTTGGGCAGCGATACCGCGTACGTTTGGCCTGCCTTCTGGGTGCCGATGACGATTTTCTGCTACTCGACGAGCCCACAAACCACCTCGACCGAAGTGGTCTCGAATTCCTGACTGTACGGCTCCGAGAGCGCCAGGGAGGCGTCGTTGTCGTCACCCACGATCGCGCACTGCTCTCCGATGTTGCGGAGACCATCGTGGACCTCGACCCCTCACCCGATGACCGGATCCGCCTGTACGGCAACGGCTACGCCGGCTACCGCGAGGGCCGCCTCGCCGAACGTACACTCTGGGAACAGAAGTACGACCACCAACAAGCCGAACATGCCCGACTGAAAGACAGTCTCAGCTCAGCGCAGAACCGTCTCCAATCTGGATGGCGACCGGAGAAGGGAACGAACAAGCACGGTCGCGCGACGCGCGCGGGCGGGCTCGTGCAGAGCGTTCATCGCCGCCAGGAGCAGCTCGAAGCGCACGCGGTGACGGTGCCGGAACCACCCCAGCAATTTCGGTTCCCTGAACTAGCAGCAACAGCCGGTCAGGTGTTGGTGAGTGCGGATCGGGTCTGCGTAGCGGCGCGCTTGGGCTGCCAGGTTTCCTTTACACTCTCTCGCCGCGATCGCCTCGTCGTAGCCGGCCCCAACGGTGCCGGGAAGTCGACGCTGTTGAGCGTGATAGCCGGTGAACTGCAACCGAGTACGGGTTCCGTCCGGAGGTCGCAGGGCACCCGTCTCGGGTACCTCCGTCAGGAAACCGATCTGCCCCTGCACAGGCGGGCGGGTGAGGTATATGCCGCTCACCTCGACGCGCTCATTGCAGCGGGGACACTCGAGCCGTCCGATGCAATCGGGCTCTCGCACCTCGGCCTCCTGCGCGCGCGTGAGTCGAGCAAGCGGATCGGTGAACTGTCGATGGGACAACAACGTCGTCTCGACCTCGCGATGGTACTAGCCGGCAAGCCGCATGTGCTCCTACTCGACGAGCCGACGAACCACCTCTCAGTCGCCCTCGTCGACGAACTCACCGAGGCATTGGCCGCGACCTACGCCGCGGTCGTTCTCTCCACCCACGATCGCCAACTTCTTCGCGACGTCGACGACTGGCCCCCACTGCAATTGACTGAAACGGCCCTGAGCGGGGAATCGGTATGAGCAAACAATTCCGATACCAGCGATCTTCATCGTTGCGGGGCTGATCCCACCGTGTCGCAATGGGAAAGCTGATGTGTACGAATGCCTCTCGATGTTCTGAGATTGCTTCCCGTATGGAGATCCCGAACGTCCTGAACGTTCGCGGTGCCACCGCCCAACAACCGACCCCGCCCGCCACCCGCAAAACCGAACGCGCATCGAACCGCCGAGGCCGATCAATACCGACCCGATCGAGTCGAATGAGGCATTCTCGCACGTATCTACTTGGCCTCAGGCGATCCTCCATTGTGGCCGTTCGGCGATTAAGGAAAGCACGTCAAGCGTGGCTATCGTCTTGTCGAGTGACGTCAATCGGGCCGCATGGCGTGCACATTGGCGCACCATCAGCGTTTGAGGCGCCTATCTGGAGGTATGCCGATAACGCCGGATCTTGTGAGGCTCGTGCAATGGGAGTTCGTCATGATCATTCTTCAGAGAAGCCATCGGCGCCGATCCCTTGACTGACACCGATGTTTGTCAGATCGAGCTTCGGGTAGTGCCTTGAGTGTATGAATCGCAACATATGTCTCCGTACCGAAACTGGAGGATTCACATGCCGGAGGACAGGAGCAGTCCCTGCGTAGGCGTCGAAGGCGTCAAGGGCAAGGCGAAGGAAGCTTCTGGTGTGGTCAGCGGTAACGACAGCTTGTCTCGGGAAGGACGAGCCTAGCGGGAGAAGGCCGAGAGCCAGCGGAAGTCGCCGAGAATGAAGCAGCAGCCGAGAAAGCTCGCGCGGAAGCGGCCGCGGACCAAGCACGACAACGGTCCGAGCAATAGTCGAGGCCCACTCGTCACCCTCGGTTCGGGGCGTACCTGAGCCGAAGTGCTCGGTTGCTCGATCCATCCTGTAATCAAGAGGAGTTGTTCAATGCCGTCACCTGAATCCGTCCCAGGCGCACCATCCTCGCAAACGCCGGACCTGCGCGAGCCTGTCAAGCCCCGCCAACCGCTGCCTCCCAAGGACGACCAGAGACAGCCTGAGGTGCGCACTGTTGCGGGCGCAGAAGAGAAGGTGAAGGGTAACGGCCGCGGGCAGAGGGGTGAATATCTCACTACCGCAACGGGGACACGACTGTACGAGACCGACCACTCACTCACTGCAGGTGAGCGGGGGCCGACCCTCCTTCAAGACCACCACCTTCGCGAGAAGATCACTCACTTCGATCACGAGAGAATTCCTGAGAGGGTTGTGCATGCACGTGGTGCCGCTGCACACGGAACGTTCCTGGCTAATGGGGCAGCCGAAAGTATTTGCAAAGCAGCCATGTTCGCATCGGGCGCAAGGACCCCGGTATTCGTGAGATTCTCGACGGTGCTGGGTTCTCGAGGTTCTGCGGACACCGTGCGAGACACACGCGGCTTTGCCACTAAGTTCTACACCGACGAAGGTGTTTTCGACTTGGTAGGCAACAACATTCCGGTTTTCTTCATTCAAGACGGAATCAAGTTTCCCGACATCATTCATGCTGCGAAACCTCACCCGGATCGTGAGATCCCGCAAGCACAGAGCGCGCACGATACGTTCTGGGATTTCGTTTCCCTTCACACCGAGGCGACCGCTCACACGTTGTGGAATATGTCCGATCGAGGCATCCCCCGCTCGTATCGCATGATGGAGGGCTTCGGCATCCACACGTTCCGACTCGTGAACCCCGACGGTGAAACGAATTTGGTCAAGTTCCATTGGAAACCGGCGGCAGGCGTTCACTCGCTGGTGTGGGAGGAAGCTCAGATAGCAGGTGGGGTAGACCCGGACTTCCATCGCCGCGACCTCGCGGATGCCATCGAAGCCGGCGCGTATCCGTCCTGGGATCTCGGGGTTCAGGTGTTTCCGGATACCGAAGACGAAATGTTCGAAGGCATCGATCTGCTGGACCCCACGAAGATCGTTCCGGAGGAGATTGCGCCGGTTCAGATCATCGGAACGATGACACTCGACGCCAACCCCACCAATTTCTTCGCCGAGACCGAACAAGTTGCATTCCATCCGGGCCATTTGGTGCCAGGTATCGACATCACCAATGATTCTCTGCTGCAGGCACGTTTATTCTCGTATCTCGATACTCAGATCACGCGTCTCGGCGGTCCCAACTTCGATCAGATCCCGATCAACCGTCCTCATGTACCCGTCAACGACATGCTTCGCGACGGCTTCCACCAGGACGGGGTCCACACCGGGGTAGCGCCGTACCATCCCAATTCGCTCGATGGGGGTTGCCCGTTTCTGGCCTCGGCAGAGAGCGCCGCCTACATCGAAGTGCCCGAAGAAGTTTCAGGCCGTAAGGTGCGTCAGGCACCGGCGACGTTCGACGATCACTTCTCGCAGGCGCGTCTGTTCTACCGCAGTCTGTCTCCGATCGAGCAGGAGCACGTCGCAGGGGCATATACCTTCGAATTGGGGAAGTGCTTCGAGGAGAACATCAAGATTCGGAATCTGGAGATTTTGGCGAACATCGACCCAGTGCTCGCCAAGACGGTGGCGAGGGGGCTCGGGCTCGAGGTCCCCGAACCTACAGAGCCACTGGAGGATTCGGAGCCGAGCCCAGCGCTCTCGCAAGTGGGCGCGGAATGGCCCGTCGACGGCAGGATTATCGCGCTGGCCGTCGACGAGAACTCCGATCTGGATACCGTCGCCTCTGTGCGCGAGAAGATCGTCGACGCCGGTATGGTGCCGCTTGTCCTCGGACCGCACGGAGGGACGATCGGAGAGGGGAAGCACGCGGTGACCGTGCAGAGGACGTATCTCACAGCGCGTTCGATCGAGTTCGACGCAATCCTGTTGAGCGGTGACGCGTTCAGGATCGACGAAGACAAGCTGGATCCCCGTGTTGACACGCTTCTCAACGAAATGTACAGACATTGCAAGGCGATTGGCGTTTGGGGTGAGAACACGGGTGTGCTCGCTGCTGCCGGTATCGACGAGGCTGCACCAGGCGTCGGAGTTGATGCGGATGCAGAAGCGGCTCTGGCCGCAGTCGCCCAGCTCTTGAAGACGCACCGGGTATGGGAGCGCTTCGAGGTACCACCGACCGCCTGACACGGGACGGTCCGTCGAAGCGGGATGATACTGGTCAGCCTATCCAGGAAAGCAGTCGAACCCATATATACGTTGTGACGCATGGTTTAGCTGCTTCCTGGGTTTACCGGGGCGCCGGGCGGGGGACCTCTCGTTGTGAAGCCACCGAGACGTACGGCGAGCGCAGCCCCTGTCAGGATCGACAATCCGCCCGGTGCAGGGGTCGACAACATCATCGTGAAGATCCTGTCGCAATGTCGAGGTGCATGCCGGCACCTTCCGGAAACGCCGCAGGTATTTCGCGACTAGATTGATATCATATTGTAGTGCAGTAACTTTCGCGTCTCATGCTGGTGTATGCTCCTGAGGCCGGAAACGCCCCCCGGGTGAGTCTGTGAGGCGGGCGAATGCCGCACACAGTGACCACCTACTGCGCGACCTATCTCGACGCGCGTCCGCCGCGGGCGCGTTCCGGATCGCGCGTACGGAAGCTGTGAGCACTCGCGGCGGAGATGGGAGAACCCGAAACCTTTCGTCTGGACCAAGACTTCCGAGGCGATCCTCGCTGCGTTCGCAAAATGTAGCGAACGAAATTTCACGCGTAGCAAACTTGGGGCGCTTCATACGGAGGGTCCGCGCATTGTTGCGCGCTCCGGACAAATGACGGAATCGCGCTGCTGATCAACGTAATTGAGTGACCTGGTGTCGCGGACGGTTCACCCCGGGGCCATCAGCGAGACCTACGGTGTTGACGCGCTGCAGAATGCGGCGTTGACTAGGCATTACGCCATGGCCGGGAGGCCGTCATGCTCATCGTCTTCGGACTGGTCGTCCTGGTTTTCGCGGCGACCGCTGCAGTCGCGCGCCCGTTGAGCAACTGCAGTCATGCACATCCGATAGCGGGCAACTTCGGAGTCTGCAGTTACGACGTCGATCACCATGGGCGATCCAGGGGAAGACGACTGGGCAAAACCGTTCGGCCGCCGATCGCCGTAGAGAAAGAAACGCCATGAGCATCGTGAAGAAGATCCGACACAAGGCCGAAACTGCCGGGGGCGCTACCAAGAAGACTGTCGGAAAAAGCCTGGGAAATGAAAGGATGGAGGCCGAGGGAAGCGCAGACCAGGCCAAGGGCCAGGCCAAACAAGCCGGCGACAAGCTCAAGGAGGCGGGCCAGAAGGTCAAACACATCTTCAAGCACTGACTTGGTCCCGCACCGTCATTAGTTGGGGTAATAAGCAATCAATCCTGGTGCACGTCAGGATCGCGCTGCGAGGTGCCTGTGCACGCGAGAGTAGGCGAGAAGTATGAGTGCACAACAGAATACGAGAGGACGGGCTGCACCGGCCGCGACGCGACGTACGGGCGCGACACCCACTACAGGCACGGCACGCAGCAGTAGAGCCGGTGGCAGTGCCACGCGAGGTGTGTCCGCCACGTCGCGTTCGGCGCGGACGTCGAAGGCTTCACCAAGGTTGGGGTGGGGATCTTCGCAAGCCCTGGCGGCGCGGCAGGCGACTGCGGATTCGACCACCGTCGCATCTCGTCGCGGCTTACCACGGCGCGAAGAGCCGACACGACGATCAAAGCGCGCGGAGCCGACACGACGATCAAAGCCGCGGCAATCACAGCAAGGTGCCACGGTTGCCCCCGAAGACGTCTCGACCGGCACTGATCGTGGTCCGGTGTGGCGGTCGGTCGAGGCCGCTCTCGAGTGGTTGAAAACCCAGACTCACCTTGCTGATTCGGTGCGGGATCGGGTAGGGGCGGTGACGAGCAAGCTCCAGGAGAGGACGAAGACCTTTGTCGAAGGGGCAACACCCCACGGGCCGGGCGTATCAGCGGGGCTCGCAGGTGTCCAGGCAGTTCTGACGGGTAAGAATCCAGTATTGCCCGCGGTCAAAGGCATGGTGTCGGGACTGAGCCTAAAGACGAAAGCCATGGTCATCCTCCTGTTTGTCCTCGCGCTCCTGCTCGGGCCGGTGCTGCTCGTCGTCCTCCTGCTGGCGCTCATTGTCGCGGGGGTGATCGCAGCGGTGCGAGCCGCCGCCAAATAGGCCACTACCGTCGAAAGCTGTTGAACAACAACGCACCCGTCAGTCCCATCGGCACAATCGCGGAGGTGATCACGCACGACTCACATATTTCGGCGATGGCCGCCTAGTGCAGAAACGGGAAGCAACAATCGGCCGAATCCAGTGTTCTGCTGATGATTGAGTGTCCTACGGGCAGGGTAGTCGAAAAGCGCACCTTTGCCGCACACGGTTGTGCAGCCCACCCCGAGGACCGTCCTGCGACACATTGCCGACGATTGGCAAGAGGTGCGCTATGACTACTCGGCGAAGGGGTTCGACAATGAAAGCTAAAGGCCAAGTGGCATTGGCGGTTGGTGCGGGGTACATGCTAGGCCGCACCCGCAGAATGAAGATGGCGTTGATGCTCGCGGCCGCGGGCGCGACTGGCCGCTTCCCCGGCGGACCGCGTGACTTGCTGGAACGCGGCACCAAGATGCTGGCAAAATCGCCGGAGGCCGCCAAGATCGGCGGCGTGGTCAAGGAAGAATTGGTCAGCGCAGCGAAGGCCGCAGCAGTCACGGCGGCCAGTCAACGCATCGATTCTCTGAGTAACCGGTTGTTGGCCGGCGGCAACCCTGTATCGGGCACTGTCAATGATGTTTCCGACACTGTCGGTGACGTCGCCGGGGTACGGAGGCTCGGCCGCAAGAAAAGCGCTCACTCGCACGACGACACGCGTGACGATGAAGAAGACGAGGCACCTGACGAAGAGGAGTCGACTCCACGCAAGCGTCCGGCGACGCGCCGCCGCACCTCGAGCACCAGCAGCACCCGATCCAGTAGTACGGCGCGGAAGACCAAGTCCGACAAGGACGAGGAAGGTGACGAGGCTACCGAAAGCAGTCAGAGAACACGAGCTAAAACCGCAACGGACGCTGCGCCCGTCCGACGCTCACGGAGATGATGACGATGACGAACGCCGCGAACAAACTACAAGAAGCTATACCGGGTGACGGACACAGTGCGTCGAGCGTGTTGCAGGACTCGTTCCAGAAGCTACTCGGTGCGGTGGCTGAACGTGCCTTGTCGTCGGTCTCGGAAACTGTGTCGAACACCTCGGAAAGGCTCAACGACTACGCCGAGGGCGGTGGCGGCGGGTTGCTCGCCGCTGTTACCGGTTCCGAGAAATCGGATGACGGTGAGTCACCCCTCAAGTCTGCCGTGAGCGGTGGTTGGGAGGGCGCCAAGCAGATGGTCAAGGACAGGGCTTCCGACGTCAAGGACGCGGTCACCGGCGGGGGTGACGGTGGAGGCAAGGACGGCGCAAAGAGCGGAGGCAAGGGCAAGAAGCTCAAGTTGACCAACATCATCGAATCGATCGATGTCGGGGTCCCTATTGAACTGGCTTACAACCAATGGACTCAGTTCACCGACTTTCCGTCGTTCATGAAGAAGGTCGAACGAGTGGAGCAGGAATCGGACGAGAAACTCGAGTGGAAGGCCCAGGTCTTCCTGTCGCACCGAACGTGGGAATCGACGATCCTCGAACAGGTTCCCGACGAACGGATCGTGTGGCGTTCGAAGGGTGCCAAAGGTTACGTCGACGGTGCGGTGACGTTCCACGAGGTAACGCCCGATCTCACCCGCATCCTCGTGATCCTCGAATATCAACCGAAGGGTTTCTTCGAGAAGACGGGAAATCTGTGGCGCGCACCTGGACGGCGAGCACGGTTGGAACTCAAGCACTTTCAACGTCACGTCATGACGCAGGCCATTCTCCATCCCGATGATATCGAGGGCTGGCGCGGAGAAATCCGGGACGGCCAGGTCGTGGAGGCCGAGGAGGACGAAACACAACTGGATGAGGGCGAGGAGCCCGACGAAACAGACGAGTACGAGGAGCCCGAGGAAACAGACGAGGACGAGGAACCTGAGGAAGAGCCCGAGGACGAGGAACCTGAGGAAACAGACGAGGACGAGGAACCTGAGGAGGAGCCACCGTCTCCGCCGGTACGCCGAGGACGCCCCCGCAAAACTGCGCCCGCGAGTGAGGACAAGGCGCCGGCACGGAGAGGCCGCCCACGCAAGACCGCGGCAGCAAAGTCCCCGGGCGCGAAGCAGGGAGCACGGCGATGACGTCGATACAACCCGCGGGAGGTGGTGGCGGCGCAGTCGGCGGCGGGCCTAGTTCGAGTAGCCTCGCCGACGTCATCGACACCATCCTCGACAAGGGCCTGGTCATCGACGCCTACGTGCGTGTCTCCCTGGTCGGTATCGAACTGCTGACCATTGATGCACGCGTAGTCGTCGCCAGTGTCGATACCTACCTGCGGTTCGCGGAGGCGGTGAATCGGCTCGAGATCGGCGACGAACCCAAGGGACTGACGGATTTGGTTGGGGATGTCACCGAGAGCGGTGCCAAATCGAAAACCAAGGGCGCGCTCGAAGCAGCTGGCGAGAAGCTCGGCGGAATCCTCGGCGGTGGCGAGGAAGAGCCTGAGCGCGAACGAGTTTCACGCAAGTCGAGCCGAGGTGACTGATGATGTCCACGTCGAATACGTCTACGTCGAACCAAGCTGCCGACACGCGCCAGGAGCCTCGAACCAGTGGGATCTACGTGTACGGCATCGTGCCTGCGGATGTGGAGGCCGGAGAGGACGCAGTCGGCGTGTGTGACGAAGCGGTCAGCATAGTCACACACGGCGACATTGCCGCGCTCGTCAGCGAAATCTCGGTAGACAGACGGCTGGGTAAGCCCGAGGACCTACAAGCCCACGCGAATTTGTTGAACGGAACTGCTCGCGTGGCACCCGTTCTTCCCCTGAGGTTCGGGGCGGTCCTCACCGACACGGACGCGGTGAAGGACGAATTACTCACAGCACACGCCGACGAGTTCGCCGCAGCATTGGCAGAACTCGAAGGACTCGCGCAGTACATCGTGAAGGGGCGCTACGTCGAAAAGGCGATCCTACGGGAAGTTATCGAAGAGAACGAACAGGCGAGCAGGCTGCGGGACACTATCCGTGATCAGCCCGAAGAGGTCACTCGTGACGCGCGGATGGCCCTCGGTGAGATCGTGAGCAACGCCATCGTGGCCAAGCGAGAGGAAGACACTCGCGCGGTGGTCGATGCGCTCACAGCGCTGACCGACTTCCTCAATGTGCGGGAACCCACGCACGAGGAGGAAGCCGCGCAAGTGGCGGTGCTCGTCGAGGTCGCACGACAAGACGAACTCGAGAACATTGTCGGCGAGTTGGCGCAGCAATGGGACGGCCGGGTCGAGATGCGGTTGCTCGGCCCGCTCGCGGCCTACGACTTTGTGGTGACACAGAAACCGGAGGGCTGACCGATGGGTTTGCTCTCCTTCATCGTCACGTTGCCACTCGCCCCGGTGCGCGGGGTGATCTCGCTGGCCGAGTTGATTCAACAACAGGTCGAGGACGAACTGCACAATCCCGCCAGCGCACGCCGCGCTCTCGAGGAGTTGGAGGAAGCGCGGGCTGCGGGCGAGATCACGGCGGAAGAGGAACAACAAGCGCAGCAGGTCATCCTCGACGACATGGCTGCAACTCGACAGACGATCACTCAGGAGGAGGAGTGATGCGCAATGGTGGAAGAGGAGCCACCGCCCCTGCCTGCACATGACGTCGCCGAACTCGCATTGCGCGACATCACGCAGTTGACTGGAAAGAAGCCGTTGGGTGCGACGTCGGTGATGCCGACCGACGAAGGCTGGACTGTGGAAGTGGAGGTGGTCGAGGATCGGCGCGTCCCGTCGTCGACGGACATGCTCGCACTATATGAGGTGGTGTTGGATATGGACGGAGAGTTGCTGTCCTATCGCAGAACCCGCCGCTATGCCCGCGGTGCGGGTGACGGTATGGGCGGACGGTCATGACCGTCGCCGGCGGCGGTTCGAGCAACCTGCCACAGGTCTCAGGTGGCGGCATGGGCGGTGGGCGCCAGTCGACCAACCTTGGGGACATTCTCGAACGGGTGCTCGACAAAGGTCTGGTGATCGCCGGGGACATTCAGGTAAACCTGCTCGACATCGAATTACTGACGATCAAGGTGCGACTCGTGATCGCTTCGCTGGAAACGGCGAAGGAGGTGGGCATCGATTGGTGGGAGCACGATCCCTGGCTTACCGGAAAGAACAACAACGTCGAACTGGAGAACACACGCTTGCGGGAACGGATCGCCGAACTCGAGGCCGACAGGTCAGTGAAGTCCGCACTTACCTCGGACGAGCCGATCGAGGTGGAGACGCGGCGCTGGGACGAAGACGATGACAGGAAATGAAGGCGTGTGGCTCTACGCCATCACGTCCGAGAGTCTCGACGGCGTGTCCCTGAGCGGGGTCCTCGGCGTGGCGGGTGAGGCTGTGCGGGTGGTGCATTCGACCGACCTGGCGGCGGTAGTGGGCTCGGTTGATCTCGACGAATTCGGCGAGGTTCCACTGCGACGGCACCTCGAAGATCTCGACTGGCTGGCAGCAACCGCGCGAGCCCATGAGCGCGTCGTGTCTGCCGTGCTGCGCTGCGGTCCCACGATTCCGCTGCGCTTGGCCACCCTGTACCTAGACGACGACCGAATTCGCAGTTTGCTCGAGGTCGGGCGTGAAAAGTTCTGCGCCGCATTACGTTCCGTGGCCGGGCGAAGCGAATGGGGAGTCAAGGGTTATGGCGATGCACGTGCGCTGGCGCAGACATCACCCGAGAAACAACCCGAGCCCAGTCCGACTGGAAAGGGAACAGCTTATCTGCTTCGACGCCGGGCCGAGTTGACTGCGCAACAGAACGTGGAACGCCGCGCAGCGGCCGAGGCAGACGACTTACATGCTGCGCTACTCCAACGCGCCGTCGACGGTCTCCGGCGGCCTGTCACCGATCCTGTCCTGTCCGGAAAACGCGCCTGGATGATCTTCAACGGTACCTACCTTGTGGACGACGATCGGGTCGACGACTTCACAACCTTCGTTGCGACGCTCGACGCCGAACGTGAGGGCATCACAGTGGAACTGACCGGACCGTGGCCCCCGTACTCATTTTCCGGGATCGACATGGTGACTCGATGAGCGAGATGGTCCCGGCCGACGATACTCGTCGCATCGCTCTCGTAGACCTGCTCGACCGGGTGCTCGGCGGGGGAGTTGTCGTCACCGGCGAGATCACTCTCTCGCTGGCAGATGTCGACATGGTGCGGATCTCGCTTCGAACCCTGATCGCGTCGGTTAGCGCGCTCGTTCCTGATCCAACAGAACCGGACATCACCGATGACTGAACCGGGGGCCTTCGACTCGGATGCGAACCCAGACCTCGGCCGCCGCGTTCTACCGCAGCGGATCGACGCAGACCCCGAATCAGTCGAACGTGGTTTGGTCACCCTGGTTCTCACGCTCGTCGAACTCCTGCGTCAACTCATGGAGCGCCAGGCGCTGCGCCGTGTCGAGCACGGAGATCTCAGCGACGAACAGATCGAGCGCATCGGCACGACTTTGATGCTGCTCGAGGATCGAATGGCCGAATTGAGGGAGCATTTCGGTCTCACACCCGAAGACCTCAACATCGACCTCGGACCGCTGGGACCGCTGCTGTCCAACGAATAGCCAGTCCAACGACACCTGAGGTCAGGAGTCATAGGACAGGAATTCCGATGCGCGGGCCGCGCATCGAACCACTGTCGATTAATTGGTATCTGTCCGTCCTTCCGGGGAGGTCAGTGTGGAGGTCAGACCGGAGAAGAGGATATCGAGGCCCCGTTCGAGTTCGGCGGCGCCGTCGTAGGACGCAAGAACCGGTGCGAGTGCACGCACCAACGGGAATTCCCCGATCGGTAGCCGATTCAGCCCCAGGCGAAGTAAGTTGTCGGTTTCGTCGGGTCGTTCGACGAGCTCCTGCAGCTCTTGGAGGATATGTCCGAAAAGGAAACCGAACAACGCCCGGTAGACGCGTAACGCGTCGGTAGCGCTGAAACCCGCTCGGCTGAGCAAACTCAGGATGTCTTCGAATGGACGCAGGGTTCCTGGCGGTCGCATTCCCAGAGGTGTCGCAAGGGGCCGGGTGACCAGTAAGGGGACCACGTGAGGATGCGCGAGCGCCAAGCGACGAAAGTGCCGGGCGATCGAGCGAAGCTGGGTCATCCAGTCGTTGTCGTCGGTGTCGACGACAAGCTGTTCGAGGACCTTCTCGGCAACCCCGTCGAGGAGTGCTGCTTTGTTGGGTGCATGTCGGTACAGAGTCATCGGATCCCGTCCGAGTGCCTTTCCGAGGCGTCGCATCGAAAGTCCGTCGATGCCGTCACGATCGAGAATTTCGAGTGCCGACACCAGGATTCGCTCTTTGGTGAGTGCGCTACCGTCTGAGCCGTCGTCGACGGAACGGCTGCTGCCACGTGCAGGGGACTTCGCCATCGCCGTCTCCTTTCGACTACCTAACACTGTAGGCCGGAAGCGTAGATATACAGCGTTGACAGCTGGGGAAACACGGCGTTCACTGGACATTGAACGTAGTGGCCAGGAGGGCCCCGGTGAGCCTTGAAAGACCACCTGTGGTCTCTTTCGACCGTCGAATTCCTTTTGGCCGTCGAACATCTGGGGCTACGGCTAGGCGCAGCATCACACAATGATCGGACGGCACGTCATCGAATCATCGACAACGCGCTGTGTCGGCACCGACGAAGCGCCCTAGAGGAAGAAGATTCCCGCCGTGCATGTCGTGCAGAGCACCGTACCTTCCTTCAACTCCGAAATCAGGTAATCATCATGATTATTCTCGGTATCATCCTCGCCATCGTCGGCGTGGTGATCAGCGTCCCTGTCCTGTTGTATGTCGGGATCGCACTCGTCGTCATCGGAGCGGTGCTGGAGATTATGGGCTCGATGGGCCACGCAGTGGCCGGTCGGCGCCACTACTACTGACAGCCTCCCCGTATGCGGCTGTGTCACGACAGCAACACCCGCGGGAACCACTGCAGGAACACACTGATGGCCATTTCCGACATCAAGGAATACGCGCACCTCGCCGCAGCAGACGTCGAGTCGCTCAGCGACGAACTGAACGACATCCGCCGAGCAGTCGCCGAATCGCTCGGCGGAGCGGACGCCTCATACATCCGCCGCACCATCGCGTTTCAGCGAGTACTCGATGTCATTGCACGGCTGTTGATCCACGGCACCAGAACCACGCCGGCGTGGGTAATCGGGGCAACGGCTCTCGGGGTGGCCAAGAGCGTCGAGAACATGGAGATCGGGCACAACGTCTCCCACGGTCAATGGGACTGGATGAACGACCCTGAAATTCACTCCGGCACATGGGAGTGGGACATGGTTGGGCTCTCCTCGCAGTGGCGCTATTCCCACAACTATCGCCACCACGTGTTCAGCAACGTCGTGGGGATGGACGATGACCTCGGCTACGGCGTGCTTCGCATCACCCGGGACCAGCCGTGGCGTCCGGGGAATCTCTTTCAGCCGCTGCGGAATCTGTTGCTAGCGGCGACGTTCGAATGGGGTATCGCCCTGCACAGCCTGTATTCCGAACAGGACCACGCCGACACCGACTCCGAAAAATCTGCCGATACACGAGCCTTGGTCGGCAAGATCGCCCGGCAAATGGGCAAGGACTATTTGTTCTTCCCCGCCCTCAGCGGACGTCGGTGGCGACGGACTTTGACGGCGAATCTGGCCGCGAATCTGCTTAGGAACGTATGGGCATATGTGGTGATTTTCTGCGGGCATTTCCCCGACGGCGCCGAGAAGTTCACCGTCGCCGAACTCGAGAACGAGACTCGCGGGGAATGGTACCTGCGACAGATGCTCGGCTCAGCTAACTTCCGTGCCGGGACGGTGATGGCGTTCCTGAGCGGCAACCTCTGCTACCAGATCGAACATCACCTATTTCCAGACCTGCCCAGCAACCGCTACGCGGAAATCTCCACCCAGGTCCGTGCGCTGTGCGAAAAATATGATCTGCCCTACACCACGGGTTCCCTTGCACGGCAGTATCTTCTAACCCTACGCACCATTCACAAACTGTCTCTGCCCGACCGATTTCTCCGTGCGACAGCCGACGACGCCCCTGAGACTGCTTCCGAACTGAAATTCCGCACCATCTTGTCCAAGTCCGAGACGTCGGCCCCACGACTGCGGACCGGGCTTCGAACGGCGCTACGATCGATGCCCAGCAGCCGCCATAGGCAGAGAAACGCACTATTCGAACGGCGCGATTACCACGCCTGATCAACCCACTCCGGGCGCTCAACGAATTCTTCGTGGGAGTTGTACGACAACTCGACGATCAATCATGTACCTCGCATTTTCGCGCGCGACATCGGTTACAGTCGACGGTTCGTTGGGCACCGACTCAGGGAAAGTCCTGATCCAAAGCGATTGATCAATCAGGACTATGACTGACGCTTTTTCTTTTCATCAGTTGAGTTCGGAGCAGACTCCGCGGCTTGCTCGCGCGTAGCCATACCACCGCCCTCGCCCTTGTCTTTGGGGCCGGGATGTCCAGCCTTCGGGGTTTTGTCGCTGCGATCCGTCTTCGCCATTTAAACTCCTCGGTCGGAATATTCGTCGTTCCTGTAGTTGCCAGGACCCGCTACACCAATCTAGCCTCCTCGCGGGAGCGCGGCGGTAGCAGAAAACCTCGTCCTATGGTTACGCGTTGGAGCTCGTTGTGTCATTTTTCGTGGCGCGGTGTGAGAGGGCGTAGAGAACTATCCCGACCGCCAGTAGCGCTGCGGCGCGTAGCCAAGTCGCCGCGCTCTGCTGCGTGAGCAACGCGACGCAGGTGAGAAGAGCAAGGATCGGGAAGATGGTCGGCGCTCGGAAGTGGCTGTGCTTCACCACATCACGACGCAAAACGAGTACGGCGATATTTGTGCTGATAAAGACGACCAGCAATAGCAACACCACCGTCTCAGCCAATGCAGACAGCGACCCGGTCAGACACAAACCCATGGCGACAACAGTGGTGGCGACAATTGCCAACCACGGGGTGCGTCGCTGCGGAAGTACTTTCGCAAACGATGAGGGAAGCAACCCTTCGGATGCCATTCCATAAGTGAGCCGACTAGCCATGATCATCGTCAGCAGCGCACCGTTGGCGACGGCGACGAGCGCTATCAGGCTGAACAGTCGAGGTGGAAAACCGACGTCGGCCGCCGACACTACTGCCAGCAGCGGGCCGGACGACTCGGCCAGTTCATCGGCGGGCAGAACTACCGAAGCCGAGAATCCCACGAGCACGTAGGCGACGCCTGCCGTCACCAAAGCTCCGAACAGGGCACGGGGGTAGACCTTGCTCACGTTCTTCACCTCTTCGGCAACGTTCGCGGACGTTTCGAAGCCGACAAACGAGTAGTACGCAAGCAGCGCAGCAGCCAGCACCCCTAATGCCGGGGAACGGCTGTCGTCGAACTCGACGAGGCGAGTCAAGTTTCCGTCACCGCGCCCCAGCACGACGCACGCGAGGACGACGACCAGCACCAGACCGGTGACCTCGACGACTGTCATGACAACATTTGCGCGCATCGACTCCTTGATGCCTCGCGCGTTGAGAAGGCCCACGAGTAACAGGAACACGAGTGCAGCCGGAACAGTGGGCACGTCAACGAAGGCTTTGAGATAGTCGCCGGAGAATGCCAGTG
Organism: Rhodococcus sp. IEGM 1366; assembly: GCF_033142425.1. Taxonomy (NCBI): domain Bacteria; kingdom Bacillati; phylum Actinomycetota; class Actinomycetes; order Mycobacteriales; family Nocardiaceae; genus Rhodococcus; species Rhodococcus sp. IEGM 1366. Next base: position 1,653 of record NZ_JAWLRZ010000007.1, on the reverse strand, counting down.
CAAGTCCCGCTGCGCTCGTCACTCCCGCCGCCAACATCGAGAAGCCGACGAGAAACGAGACGAGAGGTTTACGGAACGCTCGTTGCGCGAACACCGCGGCACCGCCCGCGCGCGGATACTTCGTCACCAATTCGGCATACGACGTCGCTGTCAGCAACGCCATCGCCAGGGCTACCAGGAGCGGCACCCAGACCGCGCCCCCGACCTCACCGGCGATGACACCGACCAGTGCATAGATTCCGGCGCCCAGAACGTCGCCGAGTATGAAGATGAAAAGAAGTGGCCCAGTTATGGCCCGGGCGAGAATGTTTCGCTGTCCGTTCTTGTCGGACTGTTCAGTCTCGTTCAGGTTCACCGACTGTGAGGCGCGTCGCTTCTGCAAGGGTCATCCTGTCTTCACTGTGGCTGTGCCGCTACTCAGAACTGTGGCCGTGCCGCCACTCAGATTCAGTCACTTACCCATCGATCGTGACTTCGAGCTGAAATCTTGACGCTTTCGACTTTTGTTCGCTGGCCCGCGACGACACCGTCGCGGGCGCGGTGAGTGGGTAGTTTCCAGTCCGCGGTGCCGATCGGAACTGCCCACTCACCGGCCGTTGCTCAGAGGCGACTCCAGACTCGATGCGATGCGAGCAGCGTCACTACCTGTTCGAGCGCCGACGGTCCGTCCTCCCCGGTCACGACGCCGTCCGAATCAGCGATGCCAGCGTTGCCGAGTAGTGTTATCCCGTCGTTCCAGCCCCCGATGGCCTTGCCGTGCCGGAACATTTCCGACAGGAGGATATTCACTCGTGGGTCTGCCGGTGCCCCGGCGAGCAGGAGAGCGTCGAATTCGATCGATCGTGCGGTATCGAAGGTGCGCGAGACGGGAACAGTGACCGAGTCCGAGACCAATTCACCGCCGTGGGGGCCGATCACCAATGGCACCATTGCGTCGGCTGCTATAGCTGACACCGCTGCGGTGACCGCGGCGAGATCGGAGTTCTCATCGGCCACGATGCCGATCACCCGGCCGGCAACCGGCCACTGCGCGCCGATCTGGGACAGGGCAGAGCTAGGCATCGGTGCGTCGTCGAACGGGACGGACGGCTGCGGGGCCGGCAGGCCGAGCCCGGCGGCGACTCTCGCGCACAGGTCGGGATCGATGTTGGCGATCACACCGAGGGCTCGTTCTTTGATCGTTTGTTCGTAGCACTTTCCTAGTTCGAAGGTGTACGCCTGTGCCACATGGTCTTGTTCGATGACAGTGAGACTGCTGTAAAACAGACGCGCCTGCGAGTAATGGTCGTCAAAAGTGGCTGGCGCGCCGCGAAGTTTTGTACCGGCCTCGAGCGCTACCGGTACTTCGACGAACGCCCCGGACTCTGCGCCGGCCATGAAGGGACAACCCCCGTCGAGGGAGTTCGGCTTGTAGGGGGCGACACCGGAATGTACTGTGCTCTGGTGCATTCCGTCCCGGAACATGTCGTTGACCGGTGCATGTGGACGATTGATCGGGATCTGACCGAAGTTGGGCCCACCCAGCCGGCTGATCTGGGTGTCCAGGTAAGAGAACAGGCGGGCCTGCAGTAGCGGATCGTCGGTGACGTCGATACCGGGCACGAGGTGCCCTGGGTGGAAGGCGATCTGTTCGGTTTCGGCGAAGAAATTGGT